>CAVRKU010000015.1:0-19995 GCA_963721695.1 uncultured Microthrixaceae bacterium | reverse complement strand
CGCCCCGGCAGCCGCCCCTCGATCGCGTCGGGGACCGGTCGGCAGCTTCGTTCAGACGGTGAGGGTGACCTTGATGGCCCCGGTGGACTTGTCCGCGGCGGTGGTGAACGCGGGCGTCACGTCGTCGAGGTCGTACTGGTGGGTGGTGAGGGCGGCGAGCTCCGACGACCAGCGGCCCGTGAGCCGAGCCGCCGTGGCGAACTCCGGCTCGCGGCCGCCACCGCCGTAGCAGAACGATCCCAGCAGCGCGACCTCCTTCATCATGAGTCGCTGCAGCTCGAGCGCCTTCGGCTCGCTGAACGAACCGAGCAGCACGATGCGCCCGCCCCGGCCCACCACCCGGATGGCGTCGGTGAGCGTGTCGGCCACGCCGCCGACGCTCTCGATCACGACCTCGGGGCGATGCTCCTTGCCCCAGGCCACGGCGTCGGCCTCGTCGAGGACGGTGACGCCCAAGCGCTCGGCCGCGGCGCGCTGGTGCGGATGCCGCGCCGTGATCGCCACCTCGGCGGCGCGGTCACGGGCGACGAGGGCGGCGCAGAGCCCGATGGTCCCGGCCCCCAGGACCAGGACCCGATCGTCCGGTCGTACGTCGGCCAGCCCCACCCCGTGCACCGTGACGGCCAGGGGCTCGGTGAGCGACGCCGTGACCGGGTCGACCCCGTCGGGGACGGGGGCCAGGTTGATCAGGGGAGCATCGACGAGCTCAGCGAGCCCGCCGTGCCGTCCGAGGCCGATGCCCGGGCCGCCCTTGCCGCACAGGTGGGTGCGCCCGCTCTGGCAGAAGGCGCACGACCCTCCGCACGTGACGTTGGGGGAGACGGCGTAGCGGACATCCGCCAGGCCGGCTGGCCCGTCCACGACGGTGCCGGCCAGCTCGTGGCCCGGCGACGTGCCCAGCGGCTTGCGGACCTGACCGTGGAAGAAGTGGAGGTCGCTGCCGCAGATCCCACAGGCCTCGACCTGGAGCCGCACCCACCCGGGCTCGAGCGGACCCGGCTCCTCCTCGACGACCTCGATGCCCTCGTTCGTCCAGATGGCTCGGCGCATGCGGTCGACCGTACCCACCACGAGGTTCGACCGCGGGCCGACGCCGGCGGCCGTCAGCGGGTCGCACGCGCACGCTTGCCTCTGGCGATCTCCGTGCCCAGCGCGTCGAGGCGTTGCTCCCAGAAGCTCCGCAAGGGATCGAGCCAGGCGTCGACCTCCTGGAGCGGTTGGGCCTCGAGGGCATAGATCCGGCGTGTGCCGGCCTGACGCACGTTGGCGAAGCCGTTCTCGCGCAGCACCCGGAGGTGCTGGGACACCCCGGGCTGCGACAGGCCGAACTCCGCCCGGATCACGTCGACCACGGCGCCGGAGGTGTGCTCGCCGGTGGCGAGGAGCTCGATGATCCGGCGGCGCACCGGGTCGCCGAGCACGTCGAAGGCGTGCATCAGCCCTCCGCCGTGTACGCCTCGATCGTGCGGTCGGCGGCCGCCCGAGCGACGTCCGCCGCGGTGCCCCCGGCGATGTCGGCGGCGCACCAGGCGTCGCTGCTGAGGCGCATGAACGCCTGGGCTTCGTCGGAGCTCTGCCAAGCCATCGCCTCCGCCGGGTCGATCGCCTCGCCAGACGGCACGTGGTGGGCCAGGCCGAGCAGCATCATCTCCCAGCCGATGCCGACCGCGCCGGGTCCGAAGCCCCGCTCCTCCCACTCGGGGGTCACGCGAGCGGTGTGCTCGAGCACGAGGTGCGTCCCGCCGCCCACCTCGGTCAGTCGGACATCCACCCAGCTGACGTCCCCCATGGACTCCCAGGTCATGGCCACGTGGTGCGGCGCATCGCAGGCCGTGATCTCGCCGCCGGCATGGCCCTCCAGCTGGTAGCGACCGCCGAGGCGCAGGTCGCCGCTGATCGGAAGGAACCAGCGCGGGATCCGCTCGGCGGAGGTGATCGCGTCCCAGAGATCCTCGATCGCGGTCTCGAAGGTGCGCTCGGCCACGACGGTCCGACCGGGTCGCCCGTCGCGCTCCTCGTCGCGCACCGCCCGCCTCATCAGGCGCAGGTGGCTGGCTGTGTCGAAGGTTTCGTCCATTGCTCGATCATATGCGTATCTGCTTATATTCGTCCAGACCGATAGTTGCTCGATCACGCGACTCCCGGTTCGGTGCAATGAGGAGCGGAAGTAAGCGTCGGCTTTCGCGTCCCACGGCGGACAGCGGTCGGCACCGATACCATCCGAGATCTGCTCCCTGGCGACCGGGGGCAGAGGGGAGCGACATGACGGATCGTCATGACGGCGACGAGCTCGGCGGAGCCGCGTCGAGCCTCGCGTCCACGGCGCTCTCGCTGGCGCGACGGTTCGCGGCGGGCGGCACGCTGTGGTGCTGGGCGCCGGGCGCACCGGAGCACGCCCAGCACGTCGCCGTCGAGTTCGTGCACCCCGTCATCGTCGGAACGAGAGCGCTACCCGCGGTGGCACTCGTCGACGACGACGCGGCCACGGCGTTGCGGCCGATGGCCCGCGCCGGGGACGCCCTCATCGTTGTCACGGGCGGTGACCAGCCCATCGCGGGAGCCCTGCGGCGGGCCGAGGCGTGGGGTCTCACCACGATCCACCTGGGTGTGGGTCGTCGCCCGCTCGATCGCACGGCCCAGCACGTGGTCTGGCTCAGCGATGATCCGGCCGCCCGCCACGACGGTCGCCTCGTGCTCGGCTACCACGTCCTCTGGGAGCTCACCCACATCTGCTTCGAGCACCCGGGGCTCCTCGAGGCCGTCGACGACGAGCAGGCGGCATGCGTCGTCTGCTCGGACGAGGGCCGCCTCGGTGAGGTCGTCGGCAGCGAGGACGACGACGCCACGATCCGAACTGCGTCCGGGATCGAGACGGTGAGCACCCTGCTGGTCGGGCCCGTGCACCCCGGCGACCTCGTGCTCGTCCACGCCGGCACGGCGATCTCCCTGGTGGACGCGTGACGGACTTCCTCTACCCCTTCATCGAAGGTGACGAGCGCGACTCGGGACCGCTGCTCACGGATCTGGCCGCGTCGGCCGAGGCGAAGGCCGCGACCAGCCACGCCCTCCGGGACGCGACCCTCGCGGGCCTGGACGCCGACCTGGACGCGACCGCCGCCGCGATGGCCTCCCGGTTCGAGGCCGGCGGCCGGCTCTTCGCCTTCGGCAACGGCGGCAGCTCGACGGACGCCGCGGGTGTCGTCGCCCTGTTCTCGCATCCGCCGAGCGGACGTCCGCTGCCCGCCCGGTCGCTGGTCGCTGATCACGCCGTCCTCACTGCCCTCGCCAACGACGTCGGGTTCGAGCTCGTGTTCTCCCGTCAGCTCATCGCGACGGGAGACCCCGCAGACATCGCCCTCGGCCTGTCCACCAGCGGGGGCTCGCTGAACCTGCTCCGCGCCTTCGAGGAGGCGGAGCGCAGGGGCATGCTCACGGTCGGGCTGGCGGGCTACGACGGCGGCAGCATGGCGGTGGCAGGGACGATCGACCACTGCCTGGTCGTGCGCTCCGACAGCGTGCACCGCATCCAGGAGACCCAGAGCGCCGTGGTCTTCGACCTGTGGGAGCGCGTCCAGCGCCGGCTCGATCGAGGAGGGACCGATGGCCGCTGAGACCCGAGAGGCCGCGGTGCTCGAACGCATCGAGGCCTTCCGCCGCCGCCGCCCTCGCCTGACCGACGAGATCGTCACGTTGGCGCACGGCGCCGGTGGGAAGTCCTCGGCTGCGCTCGTGGACGCGGTGTTCCTCGAGGCGTTCAGCAACGACGTCCTTGCGCCCCTCGCGGACGCAGCCCGACTCGACCTGCCCAGCGGCGATCGGCTCTCGTTCAGCACCGACTCCTTCGTGGTCCGACCCCGCTTCTTCCCGGGGGGTTCGATCGGGCACCTCGCCGTGCACGGCACGGTCAACGACGTCGCCATGCTCGGGGCGCAGCCGCGGTGGCTGTCGGCCGCGTTCGTCATCGAGGAGGGGTTCGCCATCGCGGAGCTCCGCGACATCGTGGCCGACATGGCCGAGGCGGCCCGGCTCGCGGGGGTCGCCATCGTGGCGGGCGACACGAAGGTGGTGGATCGGGGCGCCGCCGACGGTCTCTACATCACGACCGCGGGCGTCGGCGTGCTCCCGGAGGGACGGTCGTTGGGCGCCGACCTCGTGCAGCCGGGTGACGTCGTGCTGGTGTCGGGCACCATCGCCGACCACGGCATGGCGGTGATGCTGGCGCGGGGTGACCTCGCGCTCGAGGCGGACATCCGCTCGGACACCGCGCCGCTCGGCGATCTGATGGAGGCCCTCCTCCAGGCGGCGCCGGCCACCCGCTGGCTGCGAGACCCCACCCGCGGCGGGCTCGGCACGGTGTGCAACGAGCTCGCCAAGGCCACCAACCTGGCCGTCGTCCTCGACGAAGCCCTGCTCCCGATCGCTCCCGCCGTGAGCGCGGCCTGTGACCTGCTCGGCATCGACCCGCTCTACGTGGCGAACGAGGGCAAGCTCGTCGCGATCGTCGCCCCCGAGGAGGCGGACGCCGCCCTGGCCGCGCTCCAGGGGCACCCGATCGGCGCCCACGCAGCGGTGGTGGGGGAGATCAAGGCGGATCCCGAGGGCATCGTCGTGCTGCTCACGACGTTCGGCGGCACGCGCATCGTCGACATGCTCGTCGGCGACCCGCTGCCACGCATCTGCTGACGCCGGTGCCTGACGTGGCCGCCGGTGCGGCACCGGATCCGGGTCACGGGCACGGTGCAGGGCGTGGGCTTTCGACCGTTCGTGTACCGCGAGGCCCGTCGGCTCGGCCTGCTCGGTTGGGTGCAGAACGACAGCGCCGGCGTGCTGCTCGAGGTCGAGGGCGCCGAGCCTGCCGTGCGCGAGCTGGCTCGAGTCCTCGTGGACGATCCGCCGCCGCTGGCCCGCGTCGCAAGCGTGGAGGCGCAACCGATCCCGGTCGTGGGAGGGACCGGGTTCTCGATCCTCGCCAGTGCCTCGTCGGCGGCGGCCACGGCGCCGGTCAGCGTCGACACCGCCACGTGTGCGGCGTGCCTGGCCGAGGTGGATGACCCGGCCGATCGCCGCTTCCGCTACCCGTTCACCAACTGCACGAACTGCGGACCCCGGTACACGATCATCCGCTCCGTGCCCTACGACCGGTCCACCACGACGATGGCCGGCTTCACGATGTGCCCGGGGTGCCAGACGGAGTTCGACGACCCATCGGACCGACGGTTCCACGCCCAGCCCAACGCGTGCCCCGCGTGCGGTCCCCAGCTCTCGTGGACCCGCCTCGGGGACGGTGGCGGAGCGACGGCCCGCGGCGACGCAGCCCTGGCCGCGGCGGTCGATGCGCTCCGCGGCGGCGGGATCGTCGGCGTCAAGGGGATCGGTGGCTTCCACCTCGCCGTCGACGCCACGGACGAGGCGGCTGTGGGAGAGCTCCGGCGTC
The DNA here is from genome assembly GCA_963721695.1 of uncultured Microthrixaceae bacterium. Classification (GTDB taxonomy): domain Bacteria; phylum Actinomycetota; class Acidimicrobiia; order Acidimicrobiales; family VFJN01; genus VFJN01. Next base: position 14,561 of record CAVRKU010000015.1, on the reverse strand, counting down.
GCAAGGCGCGCGACGACAAGCCGTTCGCGGTGATGGTGCCGAACCTGGAGGCGGCGAGGGAGCTGTGTGTGCTGAACGATGCGGCCGTCGCAGCGCTCACGTCCATCGGTCGGCCGATCGTGCTGGCGCCGCGACGACCCGGTGCGCCGGTGGCCCGGTCCGTGGCACCGGGGCTGCCCGACCTCGGCCTCCTCCTCCCGTACTCGCCGCTGCACCACCTGCTCCTGGCGGGCGTCGGCCGAACCCTCGTGATGACGAGCGGCAACCTCAGCGACGAGCCCATCGCCCACACGGACGACGACGCGCGCGACCGCCTCGCCGGCCTCGTTGACGGCGTGCTGGGTCACGATCGGGCGATCCACATCCGGTGCGACGACTCCGTCGTGCGCGCCCGTGGTGATGGACGGACCCAGGTCCTCCGCCGCTCGCGGGGGATGGCGCCCCAGCCGGTGCCGCTCGTCCGGGGTACGGCCCGGCCGATCCTGGCCGTGGGAGCCGAGCTCAAGGCGACGGTCGCCGTGGCGTTCGGGTCCGACGCGGTGGTGAGCCATCACATCGGTGACCTCGAGCACCTCGCGACGTACCAGTCGTTCCTGCAGGCCATCGATCACCTGCGCGGGCTCTACGACGTCACGCCCGAGGTCGTCGCCCACGACCTGCATCCGGAGTACCTCTCCACGAAGCTGGCGATGGACCTCGACCTCCCCACCTTCGCGGTGCAGCACCACCATGCCCATGTGGCGTCGTGCCTCACCGAGCACGGCCGCCCGGGACCGGTGCTCGGCCTGGCCTTCGACGGCCTCGGGTACGGCACCGACGGGACGTTGTGGGGCGGCGAGCTGCTCGTGGCCGACCTCCAGCGCTTCGAGCGGGTCGGCCACCTGGCGGCCATCACGATGCCCGGCGGTGCCGCGGCCATCCGTGAACCGTGGCGCATGGGGGTGGCGTGGGCGCACGAGGCCGGCGTCGACGATCCGTTCGAGGACGAGCGCCGGTCGGCGGTGCTCGACCTCGTCGAGCGGGGCCACGGGCCGGTGACCTCCAGCATGGGCCGGCTCTTCGACGCGGTTGCGGCGCTGCTCGGCATGCGACCAGCCGTGAGCTACGAGGCACAGGCCGCCATCGAGCTCGAGGCGCTGGCGCGCTCAGTGCCCCGCGCCGAGGCACCGTCGTACCCGGTGGAGGTCGGGCGCCAGGACGGCGGGGTCGTCGTCATCGATCCTCGCCCGCTGGTGGGCGCGCTCGTGCGCGATCGTGCGCGCGGCACGGCACCGGCGGTCGTGGCGGCGGGGTTCCACGAGTCGATCGGCCGCGCCGCGGCCGAAGCGGCCATCGTGGTGGCGGCCACGCAGGGGCTCTCGACGGTGGCCCTCACCGGTGGCGTGTTCCAGAACGTGCGGCTGAGCGAGGTCGTGGAGGAGGCGCTGGCGTCCGCCGACCTGGAGGTGCTCGTCCACCGGGTGGTGCCGCCCAACGACGCGGGGATCAGCCTCGGCCAGGCGGCCATCGCGGCGGCGCAGCGCGAGGCGTAGGCGCCTCGCCGGCTCCTCAGCGCCGGAAGCCGGGCATGGCGCCGCGGCCCATCCCCCAGGTGGCACCGCCGAGGCGACCCTCCTCGAGGATCTCCGGGGCTCGGGGCCGGAAGTCCGCGATGCAGCTGGTCCTCGCCGTCATGGCCATCCTGCATCGCGAGGCAGGGTGCGAGGAACGGACAGCTCGGGCAGTCCGGCCCCGGGGTCGGGTAGATCGCCAGCCCGGCGTCGACCATCTCGGCCGCCTCCCGCGCCAGCTGCTCGCCGGCCTGGGTGATGGCACCGCGGGCCAGGCGCAGTCGGGTGCGCCGGAACCGACCGTCGTGCGTGAGCTCGTTGTACAGGACGCCGTGGATGCGGGCGTCGAGGAACGTGGCCTCCCACGCCCAGGCCGCGGTCACCGCCGCCTGGTCGAGGCGGAGCACCTCGGGCGGTGTCCAGGGCCCGAAGCGGTGGACGAGGAGCCAGTGCGCCCGATCGTCGTCCACCACCAGCGCGTGCGCCCGCCCCTGGTAGTGCACCGCGCGCCCGTCGGGTGCGGCCAGATCACCGTCCCCCCGGGGATCCGGGATGCGCGCGTCGAAGTCGAACTCGACCCGCACCGGCTCGAAGTCGTCGACGCCTGCCGCCCAGTCCACGTAGCGCTCGACGTACTCGGCGGCTGGTCCCGCGGCCTTGAGCACCAGGGGGCGGACGATCGAGCGATCCCACGCCCACATCCCCGGGAAGTAGTGGACGGCGAGGGCTTCGCGTGCCGGGTGCTCGACCACGAGCGGCGCGTCGACCGGTTCCAGTCCCCGCCGAACGCGCGCTCCGAGGTCCCACGAGCGCCGACAGCGCTTGAAGGCGGCTCGCTCGGTCGCCGTGATCGCGACCACAGCCATGCCGGCGACCGTACGCCCGGTCGGCGGGCCTGGCACTAGGTGGGAAATGCACCCGTTTACGTGCTCGTCAGGCCGAGGCACATTGGGATGGCGCAGGGGGGCGCCCGCTCTCTCCCGCGGGGGAGGTCTGCCCGTGGCCGACGACACCGTGATCCACGTCCTCTGGATCAACGCCGGGCTGAGCTGCGATGGCGACTCGGTCGCGCTGACCGGCGCGACGCAGCCCAGCATCGAGGAGATCGCGCTCGGCGCGCTGCCGGGCCTTCCTCAGATCGCGGTCCACTGGCCGCTGATCGACTTCGAGTGCGGGCCCAACGGCGGGGCCGACGACTTCCTCGAGTGGTTCTTCAAGGCGGACCGGGGCGAGCTGGAGCCCTTCGTGCTGATCGTGGAGGGTTCGATCCCGAACGAGGCCATCAAGAAGGAGGGCTACTGGTGCGGGTTCGGGAACGACCCCGACACCGACCAGCCCATGACCACGAGCGAGTGGCTCGATCGACTCACCCCGAAGGCGCTCGCGGTGCTCGCCGTGGGCACGTGCGCGACCTACGGCGGCATGCACGCCATGGCGGGCAACCCCACCGGCGCCATGGGCGTGCCCGACTACCTCGGGTGGGACTGGAAGTCGAAGGCCGGCATCCCGATCGTCTGCGTGCCGGGCTGCCCTGTGCAGGGCGACAACCTCTCCGAGACCATCCTCTACCTGCTCTACATGGCGACCGGCCAGGCCCCGATGATCCCGCTCGACGACGCCCTGCGCCCCCAGTGGCTGTTCGGAGCGACGGTCCACGAGGGCTGCGACCGGGCCGGGTACTACGAGCAAGGCGACTTCGCGACCGAGTACGGCTCGCCGAAGTGCATCGTCAAGCTCGGGTGCTGGGGCCCGGTCGTGAACTGCAACGTGCCCAAGCGCGGGTGGATCAACGGGGTGGGCGGCTGCCCGAACGTCGGCGGCATCTGCATCGGCTGCACGATGCCCGGCTTCCCGGACAAGTTCATGCCGTTCATGGACGAACCGCCGGGTTCCCGCGTGTCCACCAAGGCGAGCGGGCTCTACGGGTCCGCGGTGCGGGGCCTCCGGAGGATGACGAACAAGACCGTCAACCAGGAGCCGAAGTGGCGGACCAAGGGCAGCGAGCTCACCAGCGGACACACGAAGACCTGGAGCTGACACGATGGCCATGACCAAGACCGCGGACGCCAATGGCCTCGTCGACATGGCGTGGGACCCGATCACGCGCATCGTCGGCAGCCTCGGGATCTACACGAAGATCGACTTCGGCCAGGGAAAGGTCGCCGAGTGCCAGAGCACCTCGTCGATCTTCCGCGGCTACAGCATCTTCATGAAGGGCAAGGACCCGCGCGACGCCCACTTCATCACGAGCCGCATCTGCGGGATCTGCGGCGACAACCACGCCGTGTGCTCCTGCTACGCCCAGCAGATGGCCTACGGGGTGCGACCCCCGAACCTGGGCGAGTGGATCGTCAACCTCGGCGAGGCCGCCGAGTACATGTTCGACCACAACATCTTCCAGGAGAACCTGGTGGGGGTCGACTACTGCGAGAAGATGGTCGCCGAGACCAACCCCGGCGTCCTCGAGCAGGCCAACCGCACCGAGGCACCCAGCGCGGAGGCGCACGGGTACAAGACCATCGGCGACATCATGCGGTCGCTCAACCCGTTCTCGGGTGAGTTCTACCGCGAGGCACTGCAGGTCTCCCGCTACACGCGGGAGATGTTCTGCCTGATGGAGGGCCGACACGTGCACCCCTCCACGCTGTACCCCGGCGGCGTCGGCACCACCGCGACCATCCAGCTCTTCACCGACTACATCACCCGCCTCATGCGCTACGTCGAGTTCATGAAGAAGGTCGTGCCGATGCACGACGACCTCTTCGACTTCATCTACCAGGCCATGCCGGGCTACGAGATGAACGGGTACCGGCGCACCCTGCTCGGCTGCTGGGGCGCCTTCCAGGACCCCGACGTGTGCAACTTCGAGTACAAGGACATGGCCGAGTGGGGTCGGGCGATGTACGTCACGCCCGGTGTCGTGGTCGACGGCAAGCTCGTCACCAACTCGCTCGTCGACATCAACCTCGGCATCCGGATCCTCCTCGGCTCGTCGTACTACGACGACTGGGAGGGCCAGGAGATGTTCGTCGAGCGGGACCCGCTCGGGAACCCGGTCGACCGGCGGCACCCCTGGAACCAGCACACGAACCCGAAGCCCCAGAAGCGCGACTTCTCCGACAAGTACAGCTGGGTGATGTCGCCCCGCTGGTTCGACGGCACCGACCACCTCGCCCTCGACACCGGCGGCGGACCGATCGCTCGCCTGTGGTCCACCGCGCTCTCGGGCCTGGTGAACACCGATGAGCTCAAGGCCACCGGTCACAGCGTGGAGATCCACCTTCCCAAGACGGCCCTCAAGCCCGAGGTCACCTTCGAGTGGAAGATCCCCGAGTGGTCCAACACCATCGAGCGCAACCGGGCCCGGACGTACTTCCAGGCCTACGCGGCGGCCGCGGCGTTGCACTTCGCCCGCAAGTCCCTCGAGGAGATCCGCGCTGGTCACACCAAGACGTGGCAGGAGTTCAAGGTGCCCGACGAGGCGATCGGCTGCGGGTTCACCGAGGCCGTGCGCGGCGTGCTCTCGCATCACCTGGTGATCAAGAAGGGCAAGATCGCGAACTACCACCCGTACCCGCCGACCCCGTGGAACGCCAACCCCACCGACAGCTACGGCACGCCCGGCCCCTACGAGGACGCCGTGATGAACACGCCCATCTTCGAGGAGAACTCGATCGACGACTTCAAGGGCATCGACATCATGCGGGCCGTCCGCAGCTTCGACCCGTGCCTGCCGTGCGGCGTCCACATGTACCTCGGCAACGGCAAGGTGCTCCGCAAGGAGCACTCGCCGACGATGCTGCCCAGCGTCGAAGCCTGATCCACCGACCTGAAGGAGGCGCTTGGAACCACCCATCGACCTCCGAGTCGTCGGCGACCGCATCGAGGAGCTGCTCGGGCACCTCGAGTCGACCCTCGACGCGCGCGCGTGGGAGGAGGTCCAGGACGTCGTCAGCCTCGTCACCGAGCTGTACGGCGGGGGCCTGGCGCGCATCCTCGAGCTCGCGCCCGAGGAGATCGACCTCCGCGAGCGTCTGGCCGACGATGACCTCGTCGCGTCGCTGCTCGTCCTGCACGACCTCCACCCGCTCAGCCTCGACGACAGGGTGCGACGTGCGCTCGACTCGGTGCGTCCCTACCTCGGCTCGCACGGCGGCGATGTCGAGGTGCTGCGAGGTCGATGGCGACGCCGGTGTCGTCTCGCTCCGGATGCTGGGCAGCTGCGACGGCTGTGCGTCGTCCTCGGTCACCCTCGAGCTGGCCGTGCAGGCGGCCATCGAGGAAGCCGCCCCCGAGATCACCCGCATCGACGTGGAGGGGGTCGCCGACGACGCACCGAGCACGGGCTCGGCCGCCATCCCGGTCACGCTCGGCCGCAAGCCCACCCACGCCGCTCCCGCCATGGCGCCGATCTACGGCCTGCGGGCCCTCGCTCCGGGACGCGTCGGGCCGCTCGAGATCGAGGGCAACAAGCTGATCGTGTGCCGGGTCGGCACGCAGCTCTACGCCTACCGCAGCGCGTGCCCGCTCTGCGCGAACGCCCTCGACACGGCCAAGGTCGACGGCCCGGTGCTGCGCTGCGGTGTGTGCGGCGCGGCCTACGACCTGCCGCGTGCCGGACGCAGCCTCGACGGGAACACCACGCACCTCGACCCGTTGCCGCTCGTGGAGGACGGCGGCGAGGTCCGCATCGCGGTGACGGCGACGACATGACGGATCCGCTCGACGTCCTGCAACGTCTCCGCCGGTCGCCGCCGCGCCCGCGGCCAGGTGAGCGGTGCGACATGTGCGGCGAGCTGGTGCCCGACGAGCACGAGCACGTCGTCAACACCGACACCCGCAACCTGATGTGCACGTGCCGCGGCTGCTGGCTCCTGTTCACGAGCAGCGGCGCCGGCGGCGGCAAGTACCGAGCCGTCCCCGACCGCTACCTCGCCCTCGACCTGCAGGTCGCGCCCGGCCACTGGGACGAGCTCCAGATCCCCGTCAGCGTGGCCTTCTTCTTCGTGAACTCCTCCATCGGCTCCGTCGGCGCGTTCTACCCGAGCCCCGCCGGGGCCACCGAGTCGCTCCTGCCCCTCGACACCTGGGACCGCCTGCTCGCGGACAACGAGGCGCTCCGCACGATGGAGTCCGACGTCGAGGCGCTCATCGTGCGACGGGACGACGCCCACGACGACGCCTACCTCGTGCCGATCGACGCCTGCTACGAGCTGGTCGGGGAGCTCCGCCGGCTCTGGAAGGGCTTCGACGGCGGCACCGAGGCCCGCGACGCGATGGACGCGTTCTTCGATCGCCTCGCGGAGCGCTCCCGGTGACCGCGCTCGACGATCTCGGTGCTGTCGGCGCAGCCCGATCCCTACGCGGCCGTCCCCACGCTGCTGCTCCGCCTCCGCCTCGAGGCCCCGGAGGCCGAGCCGGTGCACGCCATCGTGCTCAAGGCGCAGATCCGCATCGAGCCGCAGCGCCGGCGGTACTCGCCCGAGGAGGAGGAGCGCCTGCTCGAGCTCTTCGGCGAGGCCCCGCAGTGGGGGGAGTCCCTGCGCCCGTTCCTGTGGACTCACGTCACGACCACGGTCGCCGCGTTCACCGGATCCACCGAGATCGATCTCCCGGTGACGTGCACGTACGACTTCGAGGTCGCGGCGGCGAAGTACCTGCACTCGCTGGGCGATGGCGACATCCCGCTCGTCCTGCTGTTCAACGGCACCACCTTCAGCGTCCGCGACGGGCGGCCTCATCGTGCAGCCGATCGCCTGGAACGTCGAGGCCGACCACCGACTCCCCGTGTCGGTGTGGCGCGCCACCATGGACACGTTCTTCCCGAACAGCGGGTGGATCCGGCTCCGGCGGGAGACGATCGACGCCCTCACCCGCTACAAGGCCGACCGCGCCCTCACGTCCTGGGAGGACACCGTCGAGCGGCTCCTCAAGGAAGCCGGCCCATGACCTCGCCCGACCCCTTCGAGCAGGCCCAACGGGTGGCCGACGCGGTCCTGTGGGAGGGCTACGTCCTCTACCCGTACCGCGCGTCCGCGGCCAAGAACCAGGTGCGCTGGCAGTACGGGGTCCTCGCGCCGAAGCCCTACTGCGAGGCCGATGGCTACGAGCGCTGGACGATGCAGACCGAGTGCGTCCTGGAGTTCGGTCTCGAGGCGCAGCGTCGACGTGAAGCTCCGCTACCTCCAGGTGCAGACCCGAACCGTGGAAGAGGCGGTCGGCGATGGGTTCAAGGCGGTGGCCGAGCTCGACGTGGACGGCGAGCTCTGGGCCAGCTGGGACGAGGCGGTCGAGCACGTCCTCGACATCACGGGCTTCGACCTCGCTCGCCCCAGCGTCCGTGAGGTGCCGATCACGTTGGACGGCGGCCGCGAGGTCGAGCCCCTCGGCGTCGCCGGCCGGGTGGTGCGCCAGCGCTGGCCCGTCGCCGCCGTCGTGCGCCTCGAGTCCGAGCACAGCCCCGGCCCCTACCCGCTCACCACCCTGCGGGTGACCGTCGAGAACGTCACCGACTGGGCCGAGACCGACGTGCCGCGCGACGAGGCCATGCGACGGTCGCTCGTCGCCGTGCACACGCTCCTGCACTCCGACGACGCCCGGTTCATCTCGCTCCTCGAGCCGCCGGAGTTCGCCCGGGCGGCGGTGGAGGCGTGCACGAACGAGGGCACCTTCCCGGTGCTCATCGGCGACCCCGACGACCCGACCACGGTGCTGTCGTCGCCGATCATCCTCTACGACCACCCGGCGGTGGCGGCCGAGAGCCCCGGCGACATGTGCGATGCCACCGAGATCGACGAGATCCTCGCCCTGCGGATCCTCACGCTCACCGACGACGAGAAGCGGCTCGCTCGCAGCACCGACCCGCGGGCCGCGGCCATCGTCGATCGGATCGAGGGGTTCTCGCCGGACGTGTTCGCCAGCCTGCACGGGGAGATGCGCCCGATCGGCGACGGGGCCGCCGCCCCCGACGTGCTGCCGTGGTGGGAACCGGCCGTCGACGCCGAGGTCAACCCGTGGGAGGACGCCATCGTCATCGCGGGTGTCTCGGTCTCGAAGGGCTCGAAGGTGCGCCTCCAGCCCGGGCGGGCAGCCGGTCGCCGCACCGATGCGCAGGACCTGTTCCTCGTGGGGCGGGCGGCCACGGTGGAAGGCGTGTTCTTCGACGTCGACGGCGAGCAGCACGTCGCCGTCACCCTCGACGACGACCTGGCCGCCGACCTCCACCAGGAGAAGGGCCGCTTCATGTACTTCCACCCCGACGAAGTGGAGCCGTTCGCATGAGCACCGTCGTGGCCGGGCATCGGCAACATCTTCAACCGCGACGACGGCTTCGGCAGCGCGGTGGCCCAGGAGCTGGTCCAGCGGCCGGCCCCTCCGGACGTGCGGGTCGAGGACTACGGCATCCGGGGCATGCACCTCGCCCTCGACCTGCTCGACGGGTGCGATCTCCTCGTCCTCATCGACGCGCTCGCCGGGGACGAACCGCCAGGCACGGTCACCCTCCTGGAGCCTGACCCGGCCGGGGGCGGCGCCGAGCCGCTCGATGCCCACCTCCTCGACCCGCAGGCGGTGCTCGCCATGGTCGCCGGGCTCGGCGGCGCCATCGAGCGTGTGCTCGTCGTCGGCTGCCAGCCTGCCGACCTCGACGAAGGCATCGGCTTGTCACCACCCGTCGCCGCGGCCGTCGCCACCGCCGTGCAGATGGTCGAAGACCTCATCGCAGAGAGGAACGCACCATGCTCCGTCGCCTAGTCCTGCTCGTCGGCCTCGTCGGCGCGGCCGTCGCGGTGGCCCGCGAGATCGCCCCCGAAGTCCGCCGCTACCTCAAGCTCAGGGAGATGTGAACCACGATGGAAGCACTCGGAACGGTGTTCCTCATCCTCATCGCCGCGACCGTGATCGTCGCGCTGATCCTGTTGGTGATGGCCCTGCCAGACCTCTCGCGCTACCGCCGCCTGCGCCGGATGTGATCGTCCGCCCACCACGCTAGGAGCCGCTCATGTGCCTCGGGATCCCTGGTCAGCTGGTCGAGCTGGACGCGGACAACGACCAGCTCGCCCGCGTCGACGTGGCCGGCGTGCGCCGCATGATCAACGTCGGCTTGCTGGAGGACGAGGTCCTCGCGCCCGGTGACTGGGTGCTCATCCACGTCGGGTTCGCCATGTCCAAGATCGACGAGGAGGAGGCCGCGGTCGCGCTGGCGTCCCTCAAGCTCATGGGCTCGGGCCTCGACGACGAGCTGGAGATGCTCCGGGGCACGGCGTCGTGAGGTTCGTCGACGAGTACCGCGATCCGGTGGCGGCCCGCCGCGTGCTGGGGCGGATCACGGCGCTGGCCGGCACCGACCGGCACTACAAGTTCATGGAGGTCTGTGGCGGCCACACCCACACCATCTACCGCCATGGCATCGAGCACGTGCTCCCCTCCAACGTCGAGCTCGTCCACGGGCCCGGCTGTCCGGTGTGCGTCATCCCGATGGGTCGCATCGACGACGCCATCGCCGTCGCCGAGACCCCGAACGTCATCTTCACCAGCTTCGGCGACATGATGCGCGTCCCCGGCGGCAACGGCACCCTCCTCGAGGCCAAGGCACGAGGCGCCGACGTGCGATTCGTCTACTCGCCCCTCGACGCGCTGAAGGTGGCAGTCGACAACCCGGACCGCGACGTCGTGTTCTTCGCCGTCGGCTTCGAGACCACGGCCCCCTCGACGGCCGTGACCCTGCTCAAGGCGCGGGACGACGAGGTCATGAACTTCAGCGTCTTCTCCAACCACGTCACGATCGTGCCGCCGATCAAGGCGATCCTCGAGTCGCCTGATCTCCGCCTCGACGGCTTCCTCGGCCCGGGCCACGTCTCCACGGTCGTCGGCAACCATCCGTACCGCTTCGTGACCCAGGAGTACGGCAAGCCGCTGGTGACCGCAGGCTTCGAACCCCTCGACATCCTGCAGGCGATCGCCATGCTGCTCACCCAGATCCATGAGGGGCGCTGTGAGGTGGAGAACCAGTACACCCGCATCGTGCGGGACGAGGGGAACCCCCGGGCGCTGCGGTTCCTGGCCGAGGTGTTCGAGCTACGTCCCCACTTCGAGTGGCGGGGCCTCGGGTTCATCGCCCAGAGCGCGCTGAAGCTGCGGGACGAGTTCGCGCCGTGGGATGCGGAGCTGCGCTTCGCGGTGCCCGGCGTCCGGGTGGCCGACCCGAAGGCCTGCCAGTGCGGGGAGGTGCTGAAAGGCGTGATCAAGCCCTGGGAGTGCAAGGTCTTCGGCACCGCCTGCACGCCGGAGACGCCGATCGGGACGTGCATGGTGTCGTCCGAGGGTGCGTGCGCGGCGTACTACAACTTCGGCCGTCTCCACCGCGAGGCCGCGGTCACGCTCGGCCGGGCGTCGGTGTAGCCGTGCACGAGCTCTCTCTCTGCCAGGCGATCCTCGAGCACGTCGAGGCGCGCGCCGGCGAGCGGGCGGTGTGCCGAGTGCACGTGCGCATCGGCTACCTCCGCCAGGTCGTGCCCGACTCCCTGCTCTTCTCGTGGGAGATGCTCACGGAGTCGTCCGACCTCGCCGGCTGCGAGCTCGTCGTGGAGCACGTCCCGGCCGTGGTGCACTGCGCGGCCTGCGCGCCTGGACACGACCCTGGACTGGCCCGTGCTGGCCTGCGCCCGCTGCGAGAGCCACGACGTGGAGCTGCGGAGCGGCGACGAGCTCGAGCTGGCCTGGATCGACGTCGCCGAGGAGGTGGGCTGATGGGGCGCTTCCACCGGCACCCGGACGGGACCGAGCACGCGCACGACCACGACCACGACGATCACGATCACCGGGACGTGGGCGACCACAGCGGGTACGTCGACACGGGCGTGTCACGCATCGCCGTGCTGGAGTCGATCCTGTCGGAGAACGACCGGGTGGCCGCGGCGAACCAGGCCGACCTCCTGAGCCATGGCGTGCGATCGATCAACCTCATGTCCTCACCCGGGGCCGGCAAGACCGCCCTCCTGAAGCGCACGCTCGTGGCCCTGGCCGACGAGCTGCGCATCGGCGTGCTCGAGGGCGACATCGCCACCAGCCTCGACGCGGACGAGCTCGGCGGGCTCGGGGCCGAGATCTCGCTCGTCAACACCAGCGCCGGCTTCGGTGGTGAGTGCCACCTCGACGCCGTGATGGTCCGCTCGGGCCTCCGACGGCTCCCGCTCGACCGGCTCGATCTCCTGCTCATCGAGAACGTGGGCAACCTCGTCTGCCCCGCGGAGTTCAACGTCGGCGAGGACCGCAAGGCGATGGTCTACGCCGTCACCGAGGGCGAGGAGAAGCCGCTGAAGTACCCGGTGATGTTCCGCGCCGCCGACGTGGTGGTCGTGAACAAGGTCGACCTGCTCCCGCACCTGGACTTCGACATCGATCGCTTCTACGCCAACCTCAAGGGCATCAACCCCGACGCCACGGTCATCCCCCTGAGCGCGCGCACCGGCGAGGGCGTCGCCGACTGGTGCGAGTGGTTGCGCCGCGCCGCCGTGCCTGGGTGAGCCACCGGCACGCCGGCCGATCATCTGGGAGCATGTCGTGGTGACGTCGTCGAGCGCCGCGCGCCGGCTCACGGCCTCCCGGCCTCCTGCCACCCAAGGGGTCCTCGAGGCCGTCCTCGGGACGTCGGATGACGCCATCCTGAGCCTCGACACGAGCTCCCGCATCACCAGCTGGAACCAGTCTGCCGAGCGGCTCTTCGGGCACACCGCCGAGGAGATCCTCGGTCGCAAGCTGCACCGAGCTGTTCGCTCCCCATGTCCGGGACGACGTGCAGGCCGCGGTCGACACGGTGATGGCCGGCGACCCGGTGAGCCACCTCGAGACGGAGGTCCAACGCGGTGACGGCATGCCCATGCCGATCTCGTTGTCGCTGTGCCCGGTGTTCGACGGCGGTCACGACCCTGTCGCGTCCGTGTTGATCGGCCGCGACATCACCGAGCAACGCCTGGCGCAGGCCAGCCTCGCCGAGATCGAGGCGCGTGTCCGCGACAGCGAGGCGCTGGCGAACGTGGGGAGCTGGCTGTGGGACCTGCGAACCGGGACGGTGCAGTGGAGCGACGAGTTCCATCACATCCATGGCGTCGAGCCGCTCGACTTCGACGGCACGTGGGAGGGGCATCTCGGCACGATCCATCCCGAGGACCGCGACGCGGTGCGGACCGGCATGGAGGAATCAGTGAGCTCGGGTCGAAGCTTCGATCACGAGTACCGGATCGTCCGCCCCGACGGCGACGAGCGCCTCGTCCACGTGCGCGCCCAGCCGATGATCGGCTCCGATGGTGCCGTGGTGGGCCTGCGTGGGATCGGGCAGGACGTGACCGGTCGTCGGTAGCCCTGGACCGGGTCAGCCCTCCTGCACGAAGAGGTGCCGCACGCGGTCGACGAGGTCGCCGCTCTCCGTCGTCACCTCAGTCGGGCTGTCCACCATCTTGCCGAGCTCGCGGAGCGTGTGGCCGAGGTGGGACCGCACCGCGGTGACGACGTCGGCGAACTCGTCCGACTCGGCGAGGCGCTTGAGCGAGCTGGTCACCTGGTCGAGGTCGCGGCTGCCGGCCTTCGCGCCCATGACGTAGCCGACCACCAGCGCAATGAACGCCACCATCGCTATGCCTCCTCGAGGTCGGCCTCGACGTGGAGGTGGACCCGCACGTCAGGGTAGATGCGGAGCATGAGGACCGTCGGCGACGGCACATCGAAGTCGCGGATGTCGAACACCTGCTCGCCGGTGACGACCAGTCGGCGGTCGGCGCCCACCTCGACGTTCACGGTGCCGTGCGCGGCGCGCGTCACGCCGTGGAACGTGAGGTCGCCCGACACGCTGTATCGGCCCCCCGCCCCCGGAGCACACTCGGTGAGGTCGAGCAGGGCCATCGGGAACTGGCCCGCATCGATGCGCCGCAGGAGCTCGGCGTCGTAGAGGCCGTTCCCGGAGCGCAAGCCGTCCACCGCGATCTCCACGTGGGCGGAGGGGGAGATCGCCGTCTCGATGACACCGTCGGACACGGCCGCATCGATGTAGCCCGTGATGCCGATGGCGCCGAAGCTGATCGGGCCCACCGTGGACCGGACCTCGATGAGCACGACAGACCGATCGGGCGCCAGGCGGAAGCGCTTCGCGGACGGTCGCGCCGAGCGAAGCTCGCTTGGCCCCGCCACCGTCCGGGGCTGGAGCGCGAGGATCTCCTCGTCGTCGCAACGGGGATCGAACAGATCCGCGCCGACGGGACGCAGGTGGCGTTGCGCGGCCGAGGTCGGCGACACCGGCGACCAGCCCGACCCCAGCGCCGCGGCCCATCCACCGTCCACCTCGGCCAGGATCGCGTCCGGCGTCCCGGTGGCTTGATAGCGCCGGAGGACCCGGCCGAGGAGGTCCCGCTCCTCCTTGATCACCCGCATCCACACGCCGAGGACGCGCTCGCCGAGCGGCGTCATGGCGTACACGCGCCGCTCGTGGCCCGAGGCCGGCGCCTCCGAACGCGACTCCACCAGCCCGTCCTTCTCGAGGTGCGCGAGCGCGCGGTACACGGTCGGGCGATCGATCCTCCCGAAGTTCAGCTCCCGCAGGTCCTTCTCGAGGCTGTAGCCGTGGCCGGGCTCCTCGGAGAGCAGGAGCAGGATGGCGGGGAGCACGAACCGCCGCGGCGGGGCGAGCTCGAACCGCGACGCTCGCGGCTCCTCGTGGCTCGTCGTCGACGTCACGTCTGGCATGGGTCGACCCCCTCGACCGGGCACCGTACGACACCCTCCGATGGCGCGCCATCAGTGGGAAAGGCACCGATCGACAGCACAGGCGACGTTGGGTTAGGCATGTTCCGGTGCACGCGATCCGCAAGCTCGTCACCTCCGTCGTGGGCGCGCTGGCGGCCGCACTGATCGTGAGGTCGCTCCCAGACCTGGCGCGGTACCTCAAGATCCGTGAGATGTAGGCGCTGGTGACGCGCTACCGGATCGTCCCCGAGCGGTCTCGGGTGTGGATCGATGCGAGAT
>CAVRKU010000014.1:0-92285 GCA_963721695.1 uncultured Microthrixaceae bacterium | reverse complement strand
CGGCGCAGTCGAAGGTGAGGTTGATGAGGGTCGTCGTCATCGGGGGTCTCCTTGGGTGACGGGCCAGCAGACCTCGGCGCGGTCGTCGGCCAGGTAGATCTCGCGGATGGGGCCCTCGACGCCGAGGCCGAGCTCGGCGACCACGGTGCCGAGGGCGCCGTAGGTCTGGTCGAGGTCGTCGAAGGGGCCGTCGTGGACCATGGCCGCCACCCGCGTGGCGGGGAGCTCGACGGTCTCGAGCCGGCTGTCGGCGGCGACGGGGACGTAGGCCACGACCTCGCCGTCGCCCTCCGTGAAGAAGGCGTCGTGGTAGAGGGCGCCGTCGGGTCCGGCCGCCGTCGCGCCGGCCCCGTCGAGCCGTCCGTGGAGCTCGGCGTAGGCCGCCTCGAGCCAGGCGGCGGCGTCGTCGAAGGCGACGGCGGCCTGCGCGGTGAGCGGCGGTGGTGGCGGGCAGGGTGCGGTAGGTGACGGGCCGCGGCGCGCTCGGCGTGCTGAGGAGGGCCTGGAGCGAGGCGACCGTGTTGTGCGTGCGCTCGAGCTGCTGCTGCATCGACTCGAGGTGGTCGAGGATCGCCTCGTTGCGGGTGGTGAGGTCGGGCGCCTGCAGCACCGCCCGCACCTGCTCCAGGGGCATGTCGAGGTCGCGGAAGCGGCGGATGGCCTGGGCGGTGGCGACCTGGTCGGCGGTGTAGTGCCGGTAGCCGCTCGACGGGTCGATCTCGGCCGGCTCCAGCAACCCGACGTCGTGGTAGTGCCGGAGCGCCTTCACGCTCAGGTACGTCATCTTGGAGAACTCGCCGATGGTGAGGTGCACCGTCATGGTCGTCAGCATCCCAGCGTCGCCTGCGCGGCGGCGGCGCCCTGGTGCATCAGGCCCTCGACCATCGGCGCGACCTCGTCGGGCAGCAGGTCGCTGATCCAGGTGAGGGTGCTGGAGCCGTCGGGCTCGGCGCGCACGGCGAAGCTGGCGTGGTGGTGGCTCGAAGGGCCCGTCGACCACCGAGTAGGCGAGGCGGCGGGCCTCGTCGTCGAGGTCGACGATCTGCTCGCGGACCGTCATGCCGTTGGCGAAGGTGACGACCCGGGCGTCGCCGTCGAGGTGGGCGTCGGTGAGGACGGGGGCGAAGAGGTGGTGGGGGTGGCCGACGTCGCGCACGGCCGCCCACACGGTGTCGGCGTCAGCGGCGATGGGGATCTGCATGGTGATGGAAGCCATGTGTCCAGCCTCGGGCCTCCCCCCACGGGAGGGTCAAGGGCCTTTCCATCTCGTGCCCGACCCGTCGAGAATCTCGGCGATCCACGGCGGAGGTCCCCATGCAGGACGGCGGCGGCACCAGCTCACCCACTCGAGGCGCCCGAGCGCGTCGGCGACGCAGCGTGCTGGGGGCCACGATCCTCGCCGTCGCGCTCGTCGGCCCGCTGGCCGGCCCGAGCGCGGCGGTGGACACGGACATGTCGATCGACATCACCGCGGTGGACTTCGGCAGCATCGCCGTCGGGGCGTCGTCGGCCACGGTGTCCGTGACGCTCACGAACACCGGGGGCGATCCCTTCGGCCCGATCAACATCTTCGGGGGCGCGCCGCCCACCGCCGAGTTCGGCGCCTCGCAGAGCTGCCAGGCCGTCACCCTCCCGGCGGGCGGGTCCTGCACGGTCAACTACACCTTCGTGCCGGGCGCCGAGGGTTCGTACACCGACACGAGCAGCTTCACGGTGTCCGAGACCGCGAGCCAGAGCGACGGTGAGGACTTCTCCGTCACGCTGGCCGGGGTCGGCGGGTCGCCGCCCACCACCACCGCCTCGACCGACACGCCGACGACGACCGCGCCGCCCCCGCCCGACGAGATGGGCGGCGAGGGCAGCGTGGCCGGCGGCGGTGACCCGGCGACCGACGCCAGCAGTGCACCGGGCGGCACCACCCTCCCGGGGGCGGAAGCGGCCGCGGCCGAGTCCGACGACGATGGCTCCGACAACAACCTGCTCCTGATCGGCCTCGTGGCCGCGCTCGTCGCCGGGGGCGCCTACTTCATCGGCCGGGCCCGCCGTCCGGCGCCCGAGCCCCCCAAGCACGAGCGACCGCCCGAGGACGGCGGACCGCCCCAGCCCTGACGGCACCGCTGACACGAGCGGTCCACGGTCCTACCGTGGTCGCATGAGCGACCTGGCGTCCTGGCGGACGGAGCTGCCGCCGATCCACGTCGAGCCCACGCCGCGGCGGGTGCGCGTGCGGGCCGGCGACACGCTCGTGGCCGAGAGCGATCGGGCCATGCTGCTGAGCTGGTACGGCCCGGGCATGCTCCCCACCTACTGCCTGCCCGCCGAGGACGTGCGCACCGAGCTGCTGCACGCGTCGGAGTCGCCCAGAGGTCGCACGCCGCACACCGTGGAGCACGACGTGCGCACCGACGACACCGTCGTCGAGCGCGCCGCGCTGCTCGTGCGCGACGCACCTCCCGAGATGGCGGCCGTGGAGGGGTACTGGACCTTCGCCTGGGAGCGGGGGCTCTCGTGGTTCGAGGAGGCCTTCGAGGTGCACGTGCACGCCCGCGATCCCCACAAGCGCGTGGACGTCGTGCCCAGCGACCGCCACGTCGTCGTGGAGCTGGACGGGCAGGTGCTGGCCGAGTCCCGCCGACCCCACGCGCTGTTCGAGAGCCCGCTCCCCACCCGCTGGTACCTGCCGCTCGACGACGTCAACCAGGACCTGCTCGTCCCGTCGGACACGGTGACCATGTGCCCCTACAAGGGCACGGCCAGCTACTTCTCGGTGCGCCGCGAGGACGACGACCCCCTCGCCGACGTGGCGTGGACCTACCTGGATCCCATCCCGGAGTGCCCTCGCGTCAAGGGGTTGGTGGCCTTCTTCAACGAGAAGGTCGACCTCATCATCGACGGCGAACGGGTGCCCCGACCGCAAACCCCCTGGTCGTGATGGTCCGTACGTGAAGGTCCTCGTCACCACCACCGGGGGCCTCGGGCACACCCTGCCCGTCGTCCCGCTGGCGCTCGAGCTCGAGCGGCGCGGCCACGACGTGCACTGGGTGGGAGGTCCTGGCGTCGAGGCGACGGTTGCCGGCACGGGGATCGATTGCACCGTCGCCGGCATGCTGCCGGCCCAGCGCCTGGTCGAGCTCAGACGCATGCACCCGGACCTCGACACCTTGCCCCCGCACGAGGCCCGCGCGATCGCCTTCCGCGTGCACTTCGCCGTGCTGGCGGCGCCGGTGCTGCTCGAGGTCGTGCGACCGCTCGTCGACGGAGTGGCAGCCCGATGTCGTCGTCCACGACGCGGCCGAGCTGGCCGGCCCCCTCGCGGCCGCGGCCGCGGGCATCCCGTCGGTCTGCCAAGGGTTCGGCGAGGTGGTGCCCGAGGCGACCGTGCGGGGCGCCGGCACGGTGATGGCGCCGGCGTGGGAGGCGGCGGGCCTGGCGCCCGACCCCTACGGGGGGAGCTACCGGGGGCTGTACGTCGACATCTACCCGCCGTCGCTCTGCTCCGCGGACATGGCGCACATCCCCCAGGTCCAGCTCCGGCGCCCCGCCGTCCGGGACGCCGGCGTCGGGCTCGCTCGTCTACGTCACGTTCGGCACCGTGTTCAACGATGTGGACGACGGGTTCCGGGCCGCCGTGCTGGGCGCGGCCTCGGTCGCGGACGAGGTGCTGGTCACGGTCGGCCCCGCCGGCGACCCCGACGGGGTGGGAGCGATGCCGGCCAACGTGCGGGTGGAGCGGTTCGTGCCCCAGGACGAGGTGCTCCCGCGGTGCACGGCGGTCGTGTGCCACGGCGGCTCCGGCACGCTGCTGGCCTCCCTGGCCCACGGGATCCCGCTCGTGTGCGTCCCCCGGGCGGCGGACCAGTTCCGCAACGCCGCCAACCTCGCCCGGGTCGGCGCCGGCGTCTCGCTCACGGGCGACGAGGTCAGCGAGGCGGGGGTGCGGACCGCCATCGGTCAGATCCTCGAGACGCCCGCCATCCGCACCGCCGCGCGCGGCCTCGCGGCCGAGATCGCGACCATGCCGTCCGACGCGGAGACGGCGGCAGCCATCGAGGCGTTCGTGGGAGCCGGCTAGGGCCGCCAGCCCGGGTTGGCCAGCTCCAACAGCACGTCGGCGTGGCAGGGCACCCGGTTGCCGTCCTCGTCCTCGAGCGGGCACCAGCAGGCGAGGTCGCGCCCGCCGAGCTCGGCCCGGATCTCCTCGTCGGACGGGTAGCGACGGCTCTCGGGCGGGCCGGCCAGCCGGGTGCGGAACGCCACCAGGGCCGCCGCTCGGCTCCCGGCGTCCTCGGCGGTGTAGGGGTTGCCCCAGCGGGACGGGCGCGCCACGACCACGGCGCCCTCGGGCTTCCGCCATCCCCGGGCGCGCTGCAGCTGCACTCGGCGCGGAGCCCGTGCCACCTGCTCCTCCATCAGCCCGCCACGTCGTCGAGGTGCTGCAAGAGCTGGTGGGCGGCCAGCTCGACCTGCTTGTGGCGCCACTCCGACGCCCGGTAGACGCACGCGATGAGGCCGCTGCGGTGCACGCGGCGGAGGTCGCCGTAGACGAACGCGTACCGCGCCTTGGTCTCGTCCGTGGCTCCCTCGGTGAGGCCGAGGTGCCACGCCGCGTAGTCGGCCCAGTCGTGTCGTTCGAGGTAGGCGTTCTCCGCCTCGGCGTTGGGCTGCGAGTCGCCCCAGTCACTGTCGAGCACGTACTGATGCTTGTCGATCAGCTCCCGCGCGTGCGACACCGCCGCGCGGTTCACGGAGTAGCTGGCCATGCTGCCGTCGTACCCGCGACGACGGGGCGCTAGCCCACGGTCGCCGGACTAGACAGGCGGCGTGGCGCCCCCGGTCCGGCCTTCGTTCCGCGATCACCTCGCGCTGCTGCCACAGCTGGCGTCGGGGAACCTCGTCGGCGTCATGCAGCTGCTCCACGACCGCTTCGGGCCGGTGGTCGACTTCGGGTACGGGTCCGGGCGCATGCTGCTGGTGTTCGGCCCGGAGGCGAACGAGCACGTGCTGTCCACCGCCGCCCACACCTTCGAGTGGGGCGAGGCCATGCAGGCGCTGGTCGCCGTCGACGGGCCGACCGCGCTCATCGTGTCCGACGGTGACGATCACCGTCGGCGCCGTCGGCTCGTGCAGCCCGCCTTCTCGATCAAGCGCGTCGACGCCCACCTCGGGCTCGTCGTCACCGAGGTCGACCGCGCCCTCGCCGCGTGGCAGCCCGGCGCCCAGCTCGACGCCAGCGCATCGCTGCGCGATGCCGTCCGCCGCATCGTCGTGCGGGCCCTGTTCGGCGAGCAGCTCGGCGCCGACGCCGACCGGTTCGGGGCCCTGCTCGAGCCGGGCCTGCGCTACGTGCAGCGCCTGCCCCAGGGGCGCTTCGAGCACGACCTCCGCGTGAACCCGTACGCCCGCGTGCAGCGCAGCAACCGCGCCGCCGACGAGCTGGTGCTCGCCGAGGTGGCCCGCCGCCGGGCGGTCGGCATCGATGCGGACGCCCACCCCGACACCCTCACGGCCCTGCTCGCCGGGGTCGACGGCGAGGCCCTGAGCGACGACGAGCTGCTCGACCAGGTGCGCAGCCTCATGGCGGCCGGCTTCGACACCACCTCGGGGGCGGCGAGCTGGCTGGTCCTCGAGCTGGGCCGCAACCCCGGCGCGCTGGCGGCCGTGCGGGCGGAGGTCGACGCCGTCCTGGGCGACCGGGTCCCGACCACCGACGACCTGCGGGGCCTGCCACTCACCCTCGGCGCCGTCCAGGAGGTGCTGCGCATGTGGCCGCCCGGCCCCGCCGCCCCCCGGATGTCGATCGCGCCGAGCGAGCTGCACGGGATGGAGATCCCGGCCGGCCGGCTGGTGCTCTACAGCCCCTACGTCACCGGACGCATGCCGGAGCTGTGGGCCGAGCCGGAGCGGTTCGATCCCACCCGCTGGGCGCCCGGCGCGCCCGAGCCGGTGCCGTACTCGTTCGTGCCCTTCGGCGGCGGCTCCCGGCGCTGCATCGGCTTCGCCCTCGCCACCCTCGAGCTGCAGGTGATGGCGGTCCGCCTCGTGCAGCAGGTGGAGTGGCGCCTGCGCCGGTCCACCGTTCGCCCGACGGGCATCGCCACCCTCACGCCCAAGGGCGGCGTGCCCATCGAGGTCACCGCCCGCCGCTGAGCGTCGGGCTACGACGCGCCGCCGCGTCAGCGGTCGATCCACAGGGCGCGGGCCGAACCCGCGGCCAGCGCCAGGCACAGCGGCGTGTACGACGCGGCGATCCCACCGCCGGAACCGATCGGTGATCTCACCCGGAGCGACGAGGTCGGTGTGACCCGTGAGCCCGAGCAGACCCCGGCCACCGAGGCCGAGCACGACACCGATCCGGCCCGCCCGAACGAGGGCCGGCGGGACGACGGGCAGCCCCTCCACGAGGGCGGCCGCGCTCGCCAGCGCGCCGGCCACGGCGAAGCACGCCAGCGGACCGGGCGGGTCGCCGACGCCGGCCACGGCTTCGGCCATGGCGGCCCCGTCGACGCCCGGGATCTGCACCTGCAGGCCCCACGCCACGTGCACCGCCGCGGCGGCCGCCAGCGTGCCGACGGTCGCGCGCACGAGAGGGTCCTGGCGCTCGCGGGTGGTCTTCATCCGGCGAGGCTAGGCCCACGTCCGAGCATCGGATGCCGTAGCGTCGCGCGCCGCATGGCCGTGGAACCGCTTCGTGACCTGCGCGCGGGACGGACCCTCCCGGCGCGGGACTACTGGGATCCCGACGTGCACGCCGTCGAGCGGGCCGGGATCTTCGGGCGGGAGTGGCTCTGCCTCGGCCCCGCGGGTGCGGTGGCCGCGGCCGGCTCGTACCTGGCCGAGTGCGTCGCCGGGTGGCCGGTGCTCGTCGTGCGCGACGCGGCCGGGGAGCTGCGGGGCTTCCACAACGTGTGCCGTCACCGAGCCGGGCCGCTCGTCGACGACGGACCGGGCACCGGCCGGGCCTTCGTCTGCCGCTACCACGGCTGGTCCTACGAGCTCGACGGCAGCCTCCGCTCGGCCCGCGACGCCGGCCTCGATCCTGAGGAGCTCGACGGGCTCGGTCTCCTCGAGCTGCGGGCGGCCGAGTGGCGGGGCCTCCTGTTCGTCAACCTCGACCTGGACGCGCCGGCGATCGAGGACTGGCTCGGCGAGGGGTTCGTCGCCCAGTGCGCGGCCTTCCCGATGGAGACGTGGACGCCGGTCGTCCGGCAGACCCATCCCATCGCCAGCAACTGGAAGACCTACAGCGACAACTACCTCGAGGGGTACCACATCCCCTTCGTGCACCCGGGGCTGGCCCGGGCGATCGACACGTCGTCCTACGAGGTCCACGTGGAGGACGGCTGGATCCGGCACTCGGCCACGACCCGCGAGGGCGCCTCCACCGCCGGGGTGTGGCTCTACCACTGGCCCAACCTGGCCCTGAACCTCTACGAGCGGGGCATGAGCGTGGAGCGGTGGCTGCCCACCAGCCCCACCTCGTGCGAGCTCGTGCTCGACTACTGCTTCGCCGACACGTCAGATGCGGCGGCCGCCGAGAACCGACGCGACCTCGACTCGTCGACCGAGACGTGCCTCGAGGACAAGGCGATCTGCGAGGCGGTCCAGCGCAACCTCGAGGCCGGCGCCTACGTCGACGGCCTGCTCAGCCCGCGGCACGAGGCGGGCGTCGCCGACTTCCAGGCCCGCGTCCGCCGGGCTCGCGCGGTCTGACCGGCGCTCCTGCGACGGGTCGGTCAGCGATCGCCCCACGCCCGCCAGGCGACGGCGCCCACGAGCAGGATGGCGATCACCCAGATCACCACCTGTGCGCTCCTCACGACGCGCCGTTCCCGTGGGCGGGACGACCGGGGGATGGCCGGCGTCGCCAGGTGGACCGCAGCGACTCCGTCGCCGTCCGTCGCCCGCGGCGCCGTGAACCCGGCGCGAGGTCCTCCGCTCGCTGGTCGAGCAGGCGGTTCACCTCGCGATCGGCGACCGGGGGGAACTCGTCGTACCAGGTCCCGACCGATCGGAACTCGAAGTCCTGGGGCTGCACGAGGCACACCACCTCGTCCGCCTCCTTCTCCAGGAGCGTGACCGTCGAGGGCGGGCCCACGGGCACCGCCACGACGACCGACCGCGGGTGATGGCCCGCCAGGGCCCGCAGCGCGGCCAGCGCGGTCAGGCCGGTGGCCAGGCCGTCGTCGACCAGCACCACATCGCGCCCCTCGAGGATCGGCAGCTCCCGGCCTCGGCGGTAGCGGCGCACCCGCCGCTCGAGCTCCGTGCGCTCGGCGGCCTCGATCTTGTCGAGCACGTCGGCCGACACCCGCAGGGTCCGCTGGAGGTCCTCGTCGACCAGGCGGGGCCCGTCCTCGGCGATGGCGCCGATGGCCAGCTCCCGTTGGCCGGGCGTGCCGAGCTTGCGAGCCACCAGCACCTCCAGCGGCGCCCCCAGGACCTCGGCGACCGGAACCGCCACGCAGACCCCACCGCGGGGGAGGGCCAGCACGACGGGGTCGATCAGGTCTCGTTCGGCGAGGTGGCCGGCCAGGACACGCCCGGCGTGGAGGCGGTCAGCGAAGGTTCGGAGCATCGGGTCTCGGTTCGCGGCAGCCCGCCAGGAACCCACCTTGTTCCCCGATCTCGCGTCGTGCAACCGCCGCCGCTCAGGGGCACCCAGGCCCGGTGGGGCGATCGACGACGGTCGGGTCGATCACCTCGACGTGCACGTGCGGCCACGCCGGGCGACCGGTGTCGTCCTCCACCTGGGACGGGAACGGGAGCACGCGCGCGTGGGCCGCCAGGCGGGTGACGCCCGCCTCGACCCGGTCCCCAGCCGCCACCGCCAGGCCCTCGATGTGGAGCACCTTCACCTGCCAGCCCGGCCGGTCATCCGGCTCGATCACGGCGAACTGGTCGACGGTGTCGCAGTACAAGGCATAGGTGCCGGCCCGCAGCGACGGTGCCCGTGACGGGGGAGCGGATCTCACGGCCGGGCTCCACCACGATGTCCGCCGCGCCCTGGCGGGCCGTGTCGCGGCCGCGGGAGGCCATCGTGAACCATCGCACCGCGGTGTCGACCGCCGTCAGCGCCTGGGCGCCGTCCTGGCCGGACTGGTGGAACCCGATGGCCTCGACTCGGTCCGCCGGGTGGTGCAGCGTGACCGGGCCGACCGTCGCGAACGGCGTCCACGGCTGCTCGCGCACGACGCGGGCCGGGTGTCCGTCCGCGGGCGGGGCAGCGGTCGTGGTGGTGGTCGGCGGCACGGTGGTGGTCGGGGCGAGCGTCGTCGTGGTGACGGTCGACGGCACGGCGGGGGCGCCGGAGGCCTCGCGGGCACAGGCGGCCACGACGAGCAGCGCCGCGGCAACCAGGATCCGTCGGCCCCGCACGGCCTCACCGGTCATGACCTGAGGCTACGACCGCCTCCGTCACCTCAGGGCTGCCGCCGTGCTCCGACGGCGTAGAGTCGCGGGCGTGGCGAGGCGCGGCGGGGGGCTGATGGGGGCGGTCGTCACCGTGGTCCGGCAGCGCTTCGCGCGCCACTGGCTGGCGCTCGTCGTCGGCCGGCGTGGTCCTGGGCCTCGGGTTCGGGCTCTGCTTCGCGAGCTTCGCCGCCGCGCGGCGCACCGACTCGGCCTACGAGCGGATCCTCGCCGCGGCCGACGCGCCCGACGCCGCCGTCGCCCTCAGCGGGCCCCCCGAAGACCCGACCCGGGCCCTGCAAGGGCGTCGAGGTCATCGAGGACGTGCGGGTGTACGTCGGGTTCGTCGGCTCGGCCGACGGGATCGACGCGGTCGCGACGTCCGGGCCTGCTGGCGTCGGCGCAGGATCGGTTCCCCCTCGAGCTCCCGACGATGGTGGCAGGACGGCTGCCCGATCCCGACGCGCCCGGCGAGGTGTTCATCACCGCCCGCGGGGCCGAGCGCGGGGCATCGCGCTCGGCGATCGCCTCGACCTTCGCATCGCGAACCCGCTCACGGGCGCCACCGAGCACGAGGTCGTGACGATCGTCGGCATCGGCACCCTGCCCGTCGAGGCCGTCACCGACGAGACCGCCGTCGCCGGCACCGTCGTGCTCAGCCGGGCGTTCTACGAGGAGCACCGGGACCTGGCCGTCTACGCGGTCAGCAACGTCGACCTCGCCCCGGGGGCCGACGCACGCGTCGAGCTGGCGTCGGCCATCGGTGCGCTCGGGCACCAGCTGCAGTCGGCCCGGACCCAGGAGCAGCAGTCGGTCGACCAGGCCCTGCGGCCGCTCATCATCGTGCTGGTCGCGCTCGGCTGTGCTCCTGTTCGTCGTCACCGCCCTGGCCGCGGCGCAGGTCATCCAGCGCGTCCGCGAGGGCTGGCGACCCGATGACCGGCGGCTGCGAGCCCTCGGGATGACGGCAGGCCAGATCATCGGCGTGGAGCTGGCGACCTCGCTCCTGACCGCCGTGGCGGCCGTGATCGAGCGCGGTCGTCGTGATGGTCGTGGCGTCGCCCCTCGGTCCGGTCGGGCCGCTGCACGACCTCGATCCAGGCCAGGGCGCGACGCTCGACCTCGTGGTCGCGGGCGCGGGCACGCTGGCGATCCTCCTCACGATGCTGCTCGTCACGCTCGGGTACTCCTCGCTCCGGAGGGCCCCCGGGCGACCGCGCTACAAGAGCCCGTCGTGGCTGGTGCGGTCGGTCGGGAGCCCGGCAGCGGTCGCCGGTCTCACGCTGGCGCTCCGACCCGGCGACCGGCGGGGCCGCGTGTGGCGGGGGATCGCGGCCGCCGTCGCCGCCACGGCCGTCGTGGCCGTGTGCCTCACGTTCGTGACGTCCGCGATCGCGCTGACCGAGACGCCGTCCCGCTACGGGTTCGATGCGGACCTGCTCGCCCTGAACGCCTACGGCGACCAGTCCACCGCCGACCTGGAGGAGGCGTTCGGCGAGCGCGACGACGTCGTCGCCGCCACCGGCTTCATCACCGGCTCCTACCTCGTCGAGGGTCTCGCGGTGCCGGGTCTGGCGGCGACCACCGTCCGGGGCGACGTCACCCCCACGCTGCTGAGCGGTCGATCTGGGCTCACCGACGACGAGATCGTGCTCGGCGAGGACACCCTGGAGAGCGTCGACGCCGAGCTGGGTGATCTCGTGTCCGTGCAGCTGCTCGCGCCCAGCGGCACCGGCGACGAGCCGGACAACGCGCCCGTCGACCTGCGCGTCGTGGGCGTGGCCACCTTCCCTCCGGTCAACCAGACCGGCACCGACATGCCCCGCCTCGGCATCGGGGCGCTGGTGGCTCGCGACGCCTACGTGCAGATGGGCGGCAGCACCGACAACAGCCCCGAGTTCACGATGGTGCGCATGGCGGACGGCGCCGACCCCGCCGCCGTGATCGCCGACCTCCCGGAGGGCTTCGAGGACCGCGTGCAGATCACCACCACGTGGTTCACCGACACCAAGCCGGCCGAGCTGCTGCAGCTCGACGCCGCGATGCCCTACCTGCGGGTCGCCCGGCTGGCGAGCTTCGGCATCCTGCTCGCCGTCGTGGTGCACGCCTGCTGGGTGCGCGCCCGAGCCGATCGCCGCGACCTCGCCGTGCTCCGCGCCGTCGGGTTCACCCGTCGGCAGCTGGACTCGGTGGCCGCCTGGCAGGTGGCGCCGCTCGCCGTCGGCGCGCTGGTGCTGGGGGTGCCGCTCGGCGTCATCGTCGGCCGGCGCGTCTACATGCTGTTCGCACAGTCGCTGGCCGTGGTCGACGAGGCCACGATCTCACCCGGCATGGTGGCCGCCCTGATGGCGGCCGTGTGCTCGCGGTGGTGATCGGCGGCATCGTCGCCCTCACGGTCGCCCGCCGGAACCCCACCGCCACCGTCCTCCGCGAGGCCTGACCGCGGGCGTCAGACCATCCACTTGTCGACCATCGCGAGGATGGCCGTCAGGATCAGGACGGTGTCGAGGATGGCGAAGGGCATCATGCGCGACTGGGCGGCGTCGGCGCGGGGCACGTCGCCGGCCTCCAGGGCCTCCGCCCGCTGCTTGGCCAGGGGCCCGAAGACCGCGCCGCCCATCACGGCTCCGAGGACGACGACGGTGATCCCGACCCAGATGAAGCCGGAGCTCCAGGGCCAGTCCCCGTCGAGCACGAGCAGCACGCCGGTGACGGCGATGGTGACGCCGACCGCGATGTAGTAGCGCTCGCCGAGCCAGATGATCTGGCGCGTCCACGCCGCCGCGGCCTCGATCGGCCCCTTCGCAAAGCGCGGCGTGAGCACCAGCTGCACGAAGTTGGCGCCCAGCCAACCGCCGACGGCCGTGATGTGGAGCGCGAGCAGCAACGTCCGTGTCGTCATGGCGTCGGAGTCTGGCCCATCCGCGGAGGCTTCGACATTTCGCTTGACCGTCACTCAACATCGTGCTTGAGTGGCGGTCAAATGAAATCGACCCGCACCTACACGATGGACGGCCGAGCCGCCGGCGCCGCCGCCACCCGCGAGCGCATCGCCCGGGCGGCGGCAGCCCTGTTCCTCGAGCACGCCTACGAGGACGTGACCCTCGCCGAGATCGCCAAGGCGTCGGGCGTGTCCCACCAGACCGTCCTCAACCACTTCGAGTCGAAGGAGGGCGTCGTCCTCGGCGTCGCCGAGATCCTGAAGACCGAGACGCTGTCCGCGCGGTACGACGCCACGCCCGGGCGACGTGCCCGGCGCGGTCCGGGCCCTGGTGGGGGACTACGAGCGCATGGGCGACGCCAACGTCCGCTGGGCCGCCTCCGAGCGCCTCGACCTGCTGGCCGACCTGCTCGACGAGGCCCGGCGCACCCACCAGGAGTGGCTCGTCACGATGTTCGGCGACCGCCTGCCCACCACCCCCGCCGCCCGGCGCCGGGCCGTGCACGCCCTGCACGCCGCCACCGACGCCTACACGTGGAAGCTGCTCCGGCGCGACCTGCACCTGAGCCGCACCGAGACCGAGAAGACCATGGCCGACCTCGTCGTCGGCGTCCTGAGAGGAACCAACCGATGACCCCGCCCCGTACCTACCTCTTCGCCCTCGTCGACGGCGGCGGCACCGTGCCGCCCGAGCTCGGCACCGTGCGCCGCCTCGTCGACCGCGGCCACCGCGTCACCGTGCTGGCCGAGGAGTCCATGCGCGACGAGGTGGCCGCCACCGGTGCCACCTACCGCCCGTGGGCCGAAGCGCCCAACCGCGCCAGCCGCCGGGCCGAGGACGATCCCTACCGCGACTGGGAGTGCAAGAACCCCGTCGCAGCTCTTCGACCGGCTGCTCGACAAGCAGTTCGTCGGCCCGGCGCCCGCGTACGCGGCCGACGTGCTCGCCGCCGTCGCCGACGACCGACCCGACCTGATCGTGACCTCGTTCTTCGCCCTCGGGGCCATGGTCGCGCGCGGAGGCGGCGGGTCTGCCCTACGACGTGCTGTTCCCCAACGCCTACCTGCTCCCCGCGCCGGGGATGCCGCCCTTCGGGCTCGGCTTCCAGCCCGCCACCGGCCCCCTCGGCCGGCTGCGCGACCGCGTCGTCGCCGGGTTCAGCGCCCGCTCCTGGAACAAGGGGCTCCCGCGGCTCAACGCCCTGCGGGCCGAGCACGGCCTCGCCGCCGCAGACCAGCGTGTTCGAGGGGATCCTCAACGCCCGCCGGGTCCTCGTGCTCACCTCGGCCGACTTCGACTTCCCCGCCGAGCTGCCGGCCAACGTCCGCTACGTCGGCGCGGTGCTCGACGACCCCACCTGGGCCACCACGCCCTGGACGCCGCCGCCCGGCGACGACCCGCTCGTGCTCGTGGCGCTGTCGTCCACGTTCCAGGACCAGGGCGACTGCCTCCAGCGCATCGTCGACGCCGCCGGCTCGTTGCCGGTCCGGGCGCTCGTCACCACCGGGCCCGCCCTCGACCCGACGACGATCAACGCGCCGGCCAACGTGAGCGTCGTGGCGGCGGCCCCGCACTCCGAGGTGCTGCGCGAGGCGGCGGCGGTCGTGACCCACGGCGGGCACGGCACCGTCGTGCGGGCGCTGGCCGCCGACGTGCCGCTCGTCGTGCTGCACCACGGCCGCGACCAGGCCGACAACGCCGCCCGGCTCAAGGCCCGCGGCGCCGGCCTCGCCGTCAAGCGGACCGCCTCGCCCGCCGACGATCGCCAAGGCGCTGCAGCGGGTGCTCGACGACCCGTCCTACCGCGCCGGCGCCGCCCGCCTGGGCGAGTCGATCCGACGGGATGCCGCCAGTGGCGCCCTGGTCGCCGAGCTCGAGGACCTCCCAGCGGCCGTCGTCCTCAGTCGCCTAGACCTCGCCTGCCCCGGGTCAGTCGGTGGCTGCGGGACGGATGTTCTGGTTGTGGCGGAAGAGGTTCGTCGGGTCCCACTCGCGCTTCAGGCGGGTGAGCCGGGCGTACTTCTCGGCCCCGAACGCCGCCTCGACCCGGCCGGCCCCCTCGTCGCCGATGAAGTTCAGGTAGGCCCGGCCGGTGGTCCACGGCTTCATGGCCGCGGCGATCTCGCGGGTGTAGGCGATGTTGGTGTCGGTGTCGGCGGGATCGGGCCACATCGAGAGGAAGTGGGTGTTCCACGGGGCCTGGCGCTGCCCGAAGGCCATGGCGTCCTCGTCCACCCGGGAGAGCACGCCGCCGCCCGGCACGAGGAGTATCTGGGTCATCGGCGACACGGGCTTGGTGGCCAGGCCCACGATCGTGTCGATCGCTTCGTCGGGCAGCTCGGCGAGGAAGTCCGCCGTCCAGTAGTTCTGCATGCCCTTGGGGTTGGGCGGGTCGAGCAGCTGCTGGACGGCCACGTAGGGCATCGGCCCGAGCATGTCGACGCCGAGGTACGGCAGCTCGCGCAGCGGACGGAACGCCTCTTCGCCGTCCTCCACCGAGCCCGCGTAGACGCAGACGATGCCGATCACCGGCTGGCCCCGCACCGGCTCCGGCACGAAGTCCTCGGGGGGTGCGGTGATGAACGCCAGGCCGCTCCCGACCTGGTCGGGCGCCTTCGCCATGAAGTCGCGGTAGAAGCGCACCAGCTCGCCCGCCATCGCCGCCGGGAACATGAGCATGCCGCCGAACACGATCGGCCCGAGCGGGTGCAGCCGCAGCTGGATCTCGGTGACGACGCCGAAGTTGCCGCCGCCGCCCCGCAGGCCCCAGAACAGCTCCGGGTTCTCCTGCTCCGACGCCGTCACGACCCGGCCGTCGGCCGTGACGACCTGGGCCTCGAGCAGGTTGTCGCACACGAAGCCGAAGGCCCGCTCCAGCCAGCCGCTCCCGCTGCCCAGGGCCAGGCCCAGCACGCCGGTGCCCGAGACCCGGCCGCCGGTGACCGCGAGCGCCGTGCTCCTGGCACGCCGCGTCCACCTCGCCCCAGGTCGCGCCACCGGCGACGCGGGCGGTCTGGCCCGCCGGGTCGACGGTGACCTGGCGGAGGTCGCGGAGGTCGAGGCACACGCCGCCGTCCACCACGGCCGAGCCGGTCACGCCGTGCCCGCCGCCGTACACCGACAGCAGGCGGTCGCTGTCGCGGGCGAAGTTCACCACCGCCACGACGTCGTCCACCGACGCGCACCGCGCGATCACGGCCGGCCGTCGGTCGATCATCCCGTTGAAGACGGTGCGGGCCTCGTCGTAGCCGTCGCTGTCGGGGTGGAACAACGCCCCCGTGAACCCGTCGATCGCGATCCGCTCAGCAGTCATCGTGCACCCCGTCCGTCGTCAGTGCGGCGACCGTAGTTGCCGCTAGCGGAACTCGAGGCCGTCGAACTCGCCGCTGTTGCGCCACTCCTCGATGTACTGGAAGTACGCCATCGCACCGGCGGGGTAGCCGACGAAGAGCTCGGCGCCGGGCGGGATCGGCTGGCCCTCGTTGTTGTAGTAGCCGGGCGTGCAGTCGGGGTTGGCCAGCATCATGCCGGGGCCGGTGAGCAGGAGCTCGAGCCACGCCTCCTCGGCTTCCGCGGTGACCTCGACCTCGTCGTAGCCCCCGTCGACCGCGTGGCCGATCGTCAGCGCGATCGTCTTGGCGGCGTCGGTGAGGTTGTGGGGGACGTTGGAGATCAGGTTGGCGCCCTGCGTGGGCTGCACGATGAACAGGTTCGGGAAGCCGTGCACGTGGATGCCGTGCTTGGTCCGCATGCCGCCGCCCCAGTGCTCCGACAGGCGCACGCCGTCGCGACCGGCCGGGTCGTAGCCGGCCCGGCGCGCGTACGGCGTGCCCACCTCGAAGCCGGACGCGTAGATGATGCAGTCGACCTCGTACTCCTTGCCCGCGACCACCACACCGGTCTCGGTGATGCGCTCCACGCCCTTGCCGTCGGTGTGGACGAGGTGGGCACCGGGCTCGTTGAAGGACTGCAGGTACTCGTCGTGGAAGCAGGGCCGCTTGCAGAGCTGCCGGTACCACGCCTTGAGGCCCTGGGCCGTGTCCGGATCCTCGACGATCGTGTCGATCCGGGCCCGGATCTCCTCCATCTTCTCGAAGTCGGAGTCCTCGTAGGCCGCCATCATCCCCTGGGGGGTGAACTGGTCCGGCGGGAGCTCCATGATCTTGCCGCGGATGCGCCGGGCCAGGTCCGTCCAGCCGTCCATCACGAGGTCTTCCTCGGCCATGCCGCCCGCCTGGTTGGCGGTGAAGTTCTCCAGCCACCGCTGCTGCCAGCCCGGCGTGTTGATGGTGGCGAACCACTCCGGGTCGATCGGGTGGTTGGCGCGGACGTCGACCGACGACGGGGTGCGCTGGAAGACGTAGAGCTCCTGGCACGCGGGGGCGAGGTGGGGGACGCACTGCACCGCCGTGGCGCCCGTGCCGATGATGCCGACCCGCTTGTCGGCCAGCTTGTCGAGCGGCGCCCCGACCGGGTCACCGCCGGTGTAGTCGTAGTCCCAGCGGCTGGTGTGGAAGGAGTGACCCTGGAAGTCCTCGAGGCCGGGGATGCCGGGGAGCTTCGGCACGTGCAGCGGCCCGGTGCCCATGGCCAGGAACTGCGCCGTGAACTCGTCGCCGCGGTTGGTGCGCACGATCCACGCGTGACGATCGTCGTCCCACTCCAGGTCCGTGACCTCGGTGTGGAACAGCGCGTTGTCGTAGAGGCCGAACTGCTTCCCGATGCGCTGGCAGTGCTCCAGGATCTCGGGGGCGTGGGCGTACTTCTCCGTGGGCATGTGCCCGGTCTCCTCGAGGAGCGGCATGTACACGAAGCTCGCCGTGTCGCACTGGGCGCCGGGGTACCGGTTCCAGTACCAGGTGCCGCCGAAGTCGCCGCCCTTCTCGATGATGCGGACGTCGTCGACGCCGGCCTCCTTGATGCGGGCGCCGGTGACGAGCCCCGCGAAGCCGCCGCCGATGAACGCGACCGTCACGTGGTCGGTCTTGGGGTCGCGCTCGACGCGCGGCGTGTACGGGTCCTCGAGGTAGTGGGCCAGCTGGTCCTTGAGCTGCAGGTACTGCTCGTTCCCGTCGGGCCGCAGGCGCTTGGCCCGCTCCTCGGCGTACTTCTGCTTGAGCGCATCGATGTCGATCGTGGTCACGAGGGTTGAGTCAACGACAGACTTGACCAGCGGGTCAAGGCGCTTGGTTTCGGCCGTGGGTACCGTCTGAGGGGCATGAGCCCGAAGCAGGAGGCCGAGTCGCGCGACGGCGTGTCGCTCACCAACCTCGACCAGCCGCTCTTCGACGGAGCCGACGCCACCAAGCGGGACCTGGTCGACTACCTCGACGGCGTCCGCGATCGGATCCTCCCGGCGCTGGAGGACCGGCCGCTGTCGGTGATCCGCGTGCATCGCGGCCAAGAGGCGTTCATGCAGAAGAACGTGCCCAAGTACACGCCCGACTTCGTCCGCACGGTCAGCATGTGGGCGGAGGCCTCGAAGCGCGACGTGTCCTACGCGCTGTGCAACGACCGCCGCACCCTGCTCTGGTTCGGCAACCAGCGGGCGATCGAGTACCACCCCGCCCTCGTCCGGGCCGACGATCCCGCCCACATGACGCACCTGGTGCTCGACCTCGACCCGCCCGAGGGCGAGTCCTTTGCCGTGGTGGTCCGGGTGGCCCGGCTCGTGCGCCAGGCCCTCGACGACCTCGGGCTGGCGGGAGCGGTGAAGACGAGCGGCGCCAAGGGCCTCCACGTCTTCGTGCCGATCGATCGCTCGACGTCGATGGAGGACGCGGCCGCCGCCACCCGAGCCATCGCCGGGCGGGCCGCCGCCCTCGATCCCGAGCTCGCCACGACCGAGTTCGTGAAGGACGAGCGCGGCGGCCGGGTCTTCGTCGACGCGCACGCGCGTCGGCGGCGCGACGGTGATCGCGGCCTACAGCCCGCGGGTCCGGCCGGGCGTGCCGGTGTCGTTCCCGGTCGGCTGGGACGAGCTCGACGACATCACGCCCGGCGACTTCACCGTGCACACCGCGCTCGACCTCCTCGGCGACCGTGATCCGTGGTCAGAGCACATGCCGGAGCCGCAGCCCATCAGTGCGGAGCTCGTCGAGGAGGGGGCCGCCATCCCCGTCGGACGGGTGGCGGCGATGCACGAGGGCAAGCGCCGCGCCCGCGCTCGGCGCGAGCCGTCCTGATCTCGTCGAGACCGCGGTAGACCCTGGCCATGGCGACGCACCGGATCACCGTCCATCCGTCCAAGCCACTGGCCGTCGACTCGGCCGATCTCGTGATCGAGGTCACGAGCAGCGACCAGAAGCTCGGGGAGCTGCGCATCTCCCGTGGGTCGATCGACTGGGTGCCCCGAGCGCACGCGACCGCCCGCTGGCTGGAGTGGGAGGAGTTCGACCAGCTCATGCAGGAGCACGGCCGCCGGTCATGACCCCGCCGGGGGAGTGGGAGGGCGACGACTACCAGGCTCGCTTCGACCGGCTGGCGGCCACGGGCGCCGACGTGCACGGCGAGGCCACGTTCGTGCGCGCCTACGAGCCGCGCCAGCGTGCTCGACGCCGGCTGCGGCACGGGCCGCGTCGCCATCGAGCTGGCCCGCCACGGGATCGAGGTCGTCGGCGTCGACGTCGACGCCTCGATGCTCGCCACCGCCCGCCGACTCGCCCCGGAGATCACGTGGGTCGAGTCCGACCTCACCGCGCTCGACCTGGGGCGCACGTTCGACGTCGTCGTCCTCGCCGGCAACGTCCCGCTGTTCACGCCGCCCGGCACGCACGCCGCGCTGGTGGCCGGCGTGGCCCGCCACGTCGCCCCCGACGGTCTGCTGATCGCCGGCTTCAGCCTCGATCGCGGGTACGGCATCGACGACTGGGACGCCCACACCACCGCCGCCGGTCTCGTGCTCGTGGAGCGCTTCGCCACCTGGGACCGCGCGCCCTGGTCACCGGGTGGCGCCTACGCCGTCTCGGTCCACCGCCTGTCCGCGTAGTCGGCTCAGTCGACGAGGTGCTCGAGGATGGCGGGATCGCCCTCGTACGGTTCGGTCGGTCGGGGCCAGTGCACCACGAGGTCGGTGACGCCGATCTCCTCGTACGCCGCGCGGGTCGCCTGCCAGGCGGCCACCGACCCGAGGCCGCCGTCCAGGCGCGACCCCGTGACCACGAGGCGGTCCAACGTCGCCGGGTCGCGCCCGGCCGCGGCGCAGTGGTCGTCGAGGCGCTGCATCTGGGCACGCACCAGCGCCGCGCCCTCCGGCGCGGGGAGCGGGGGTCCCGCGTGCGATCGCGACCCGTTCGTCACCCAGACGTCCGCGTGCTCGACGGCGAGCCGCATGCCCCTGGGACCGGTGGCGGCGATGGCGAAGGGCACCCGCGGCTGCTGCACGCAACCGGGCTGGTTCGGCGCTGCGTCGGCGCTGAAGTGCTCCCCGGTGAAGGTGGTGGTCGGGCCGCGCAGCACGAGATCGAGCAGGCGGACGAACTCGTCGAAGTGGTCGGCCCGCTCCGACGCGGACCACGGCGCCTGGCCGAGGATGGTCGCGTCCCAGCCCTCGCCGCCCGCCCCCAGACCGGCCGTGAGCCGGCCGTCGGACACGTCGTCGAGCGTGATCAGCTCCCGGGCGAAGGGCACGGGGTGGCGGAAGTTGGGGGAGGCCACCATCGTGCCCAGCCGGATCGTCGACGTCGCCATCGCGGCAGCGGTGAGGGTCGGCACCGCGGCGAACCACGGACCATCGCGCAAGGTTCGCCAGGCGATGTGGTCGTAGGTCCAGGCGTGGTCGAACCCCATCGCCTCCGCCCGCGCCCACATCGACGCGGCGTCGGACCACCGGTGCTCCGGGAGGATCAGGACGCCGAGCCGCACTCGGGCGAGGCTACGAGGTGCCCGCTGTCCCAGCGCGGTGGCAGCCCGCTTGCCTAGTGTCAGGCCGCTGACCGGAGGGGACGGCGCGGACGTGACCAGCACAGCGGTGCGATTGCGAGGGGTGACCAAGCACTTCGGCGACGTCGCGGCGGTCGACGGGGTCGACCTCGACATCGTCCCGGGCGAGTTCTTCGCCATGCTCGGCCCGTCGGGCTCCGGCAAGACCACCATGCTGCGGCTGATCGCCGGCTTCGAGCTGCCGACGGCGGGATCGATCGAGCTCGACGGGCGGGATGTCAGCCGCGACCCCCCGTTCGACCGTGACGTCAACACCGTGTTCCAGGACTACGCCCTGTTCCCGCACATGGACGTCGCCAAGAACGTGGAGTACGGCCTCAGGGTGAAGCGGGTCCCCAAGGCCGAGCGCAAGGCGCGGGTGGAGGCGGCGCTGGCCAGCGTGCGCCTCGAGGACTTCGCCACCCGCAAGCCCAACCAGCTCTCCGGCGGTCAGCGCCAGCGCGTGGCGCTCGCCCGGGCGCTCGTGAACCGGCCCAAGGTGCTGCTGCTCGACGAACCGCTCGGCGCCCTCGACCTCAAGCTGCGCGAAGAGATGCAGGTGGAGCTCAAGCAGATCCAGCAGCAGGTGGGCATCACGTTCATCTTCGTGACCCACGACCAGGGCGAGGCGCTGTCGATGAGCGACCGCGTCGCGGTGTTCAACCACGGCAAGGTCGAGCAGGTCGGGCCACCCCGCGAGGTCTACGAGCAGCCGGCCACCGAGTTCGTGGCCGGCTTCGTCGGCACGGCCAACCTGCTGCCCGACGGCGACGGCCTCGTCACCGTGCGGCCCGAGCGCATCCGCTTCGGTGCGCCCACCGGCGACGAGACCGGCGCCACCGGCACCGTCGACGCCACCAACTACCTCGGCGCCACCACCCGCTACCGCGTCCAGCTCGACGACGGATCCGTCCTCGTGGTCGAGGTGGCCAACACCACCACGATGGCGCCGGTCGCCGTCGGCGACTCGGTGCAGCTGGCGTGGCGTCCCACCGATCGACAGCGAGTGGGTCCATCCCTCGCTGAGGCAGCCGCAACCAACTGACAAACCAACCCGGGAGGGGACATGCGAAGGAAGGGACAGCGCCTGGCCGCAACAGCCATGGCACTCGTGCTCATCACCGCGGCATGTGGCGATGACAGCGGGGACGACGAAGGGAGCACCGACACCACGGACGCTCCGGCGACCCAGGCGTCGATCGGCGAGGGCGAAGGCGCCCTGTCGGTGCTGGCCTGGCCGTACTACGCGGAGGACGGCTCGTTCACCGACCCGGCCTCGACTGGGTCACCGCCGTTCGAGGAGGACACCGGCTGCGACACGACGGTGAAGTACTTCGGCACCTCGGACGAGGCCTACCAGCTGTTCGCCAGCGGCGACTACGACGTGGTGTCGGCTTCGGGCGACTCGTCGATGCGCAGCGTCGCCGACGGCGACGCCGCCGCCGATCAACACCGACCTGATCGAGAACTACGACGAGCTGGCGCCGTTCCTGAAGGAGCAGGCGTGGAACAACGCCTCGACGGCACCGTCTACGGCGTGCCCGCACGGCTGGGGCGCCAACGTGCTGCAGTACAACACCGAGGTCGTCGACCCGGCGCCCGACGAGCTGGGGCGCCGTCTTCGACGCCGGACTCGCCGTACGCCGGCAAGATCGCGGCCTACGACTCGCCGATCTACATCGCTGACGCGGCGCTGTACCTGATGGACGACGCAGCCCGACCTCGGGATCGAGAACCCGTACGCGCTCGATCAGGACGCAGTTCGACGCCGCCATCGAGCTGCTCAAGGAGCAGAAGCCGCTGCTGTCCGAGTACTGGAGCGACTACGTCGCCTACGAGGACAACTTCCGGGCCGAGAGCACGGTGCTGGGCACGAGCTGGCAGATCATCACCAACACGCTCCAGGCGGACCCCAGCCCGGTCGCGCTCGGTGCTGCCCGAGGAGGGCTCGACGGCGTGGTCGGACAACTGGATGGTCTACGCGGACGCGGAGCACCCGAACTGCGCCTACGAGTGGATCAACTACATCACCTCCGCCGCCGGTGCAGGCCACGGTGGCCGCCACCTTCGGTGAGGCGCCGGCCAACCTGGCCGCGTGCGAGGAGGCCGACATGGCGGCCCACTGCGAGCAGTACCACGCGGACGATCAGGAGTACTACGACCAGCTGCACTACTGGACCACCCCCACCAAGCAGTGCCTCGACGGGCGCACCGACGTCGAGTGCAAGGACTACGCCGAGTGGGTCGCGGCGTGGACCGAGGTGAAGGGCTGACCCGATCGGGGGACGCGTGACGGAGGACGGCCGGGGCGGCGACGCCCCGGCCCCGCTCGTCGCCACGGCGGGGGCTGGCTCGGTACCTCGCCCTGCGGCCGCGGCTCCGGCTGGGCCTCACCCTGTCGGGGCCGCTGCTCTGGCTCCTCGTCGCCTACATCGGCTCGCTCATCGCGCTGCTGATCACGTCGCTGTACCACAACGAGACGGTCGGCGTGGCGACCGAGACCTGGTGCACCGACCCGTCGCTGGAGAACTTCCGCACGATCGTCGAGACGCCGGTCTACAAGGACGTCGCGGTGCGCACCATCGGCGCCGCGTTCGCGGTGACGATGATCGATCTGGTCATCGCGCTGCCGGTGGCCTTCTACATGGCGAAGGTGGCGACGACGCGGTCGCGCCGCGCAGCTCGTCATCGCGGTCACCATGCCGCTGTGGGCGGGCTACCTCGTGAAGGGCTACGCGTGGCGCGGCATGCTCAACCCCGAGAGCGGGCTCATCCAGGAGGTGTTCGGCGTGCTCGCCCGGCTACGGGCTCTGGGGCACGATCGTCGTGCTGTCCTACCTCTGGCTGCCGTACATGGTCATCCCCATCTACGCGGGGCTCGACCGGCTGCCGAACTCGCTGCTCGAGGCGTCGACCGACCTCGGGGGCAAGGCCGGGCGCACGTTCGCGCTCGGTGGTGCTGCCCCTGCTGGTGCCGTCGATCATCGCGGGGTCGATCTTCACCTTCTCGCTCACGCTCGGCGACTTCTACGTCAACCGGCTGCTGGGCGGCACGACGCAGTTCATCGGCAACAACATCTACAGCAACTTCGGCGTCAACCTGCCCCTCGCCGCCGCCTACGCCGAGCGTGCCGATCCTGATCATGGTCGCCTACCTGATGCTGGCCCGGGCCGCCGGCGCCCTCGAGGAGCTGTAGGCGTGTTCATCTCGCGCCCGACCCGGATCGCGCTGCGGGTCTTCATGTGCCTCGTGCTCGTGGTGCTCTACTTCCCGCTGCTGTACGTGGCGCGCCTGAGCGTGGCGACCTCGAAGGGGTTCGCCTGGCCGCCGAGCGGGTGCACGCTCGACCACTGGTCGGACGCTCGCCATGCGCAAGGCGCCCCGCGACGCGCTGCATGAACTCGGTGATGATCGCCTTCTGGGCCACGCTGATCGCGCTCGTGCTCGGGTCGCTCGCCGCCGCGGCCCTGTCCCGCTACAAGTTCTTCGGGCGCAACTCGCTGAACCTCATCATCATCCTGCCGATCGCCCTGCCCGGCATCGTCACGGGGATCGCGCTGAACTCCGGGTTCGCCCGGCTCGGCATCGAGCTGTCCGCCGGCACGCTCGCCGTCGCCCACGCCACGTTCTGCATCGTGATCGTCTTCAACAACATCGGCGCCCGCATGCGCCAGCTGTCGCCCAACCTCGACGAGGCGTCGGCCGACCTCGGTGCCGACCAGCTGCAGACCTTCTGGCACGTGCGGCTGCCGCTGCTCGCCAGCTCGCTGCTGGCCGGCGCCCTGCTGGCCTTCGCCCTGAGCTTCGACGAGATCATCGTCACCACGTTCACGGCCGAGGGGGGCTTCCAGACCCTGCCGCTGTGGATCTTCGCGAACATGTTCCGGGACACGAGCCTGCCCCTCGTGAACGTCACCGCCACCTTCGTGGTGATCGTGATGATCATCCCCGTCTACCTGGCCCAGCGGCTCTCCGATGCCACCGCGGGTGGTCGCACCTAGACGCTGCTCGGTCGCCGATGGGGCGTTCCGGAGCGATTTGGGCCAATCTGGTGGAGGGGCTTGCCGCCCTTTTTCCACGTCTGAGGAGCTTTGATGTCCGTCTGCCCGCAGTGCGAAACCGACGCCCACCTCCGCCTTCAGCGGCGCGACGGCGAGCCGGGATACGTCTGCACGGTGTGCGGCACCTGGATGCAGTTCGGCGCGCTGCCCCCGAAGGTGCCCACCCGGAGCCGGGCCCAGGCCCACAAGGCCAGCCCCGGCCGCTGGCCCGAGGACTTCCCCCTCGACGAGGCCGGCAAGATCGAGGAGGGCCTCCAGGTCCTGTCCAAGTCCGGCGAGCTCGAGGGCCGCACCACCGGTGCCCGCCAGCGCTGCACGTCGATCGACTGCCCCGGCTGGTTCATCGCCGTCACGTGGGAGACGGGTCAGGCGCTCAAGCCCTGCTCGCAGGGTTGGAAGTACGACCCGGCCACCAAGACCATCCGCATCACCGCCGGCGGCGAGATCTCCGGCCGCTTCGTGGCCCCGCCGCCCCTCGGCGTCGAGCCCCTGCCCAAGGAGGAGTGGCCCGCCCGGGCCGCCCTGAGCAAGCGCAAGGGCTGGCGGCTGAACCCCTGAGCTCGCACACGCGAGACTCGACGTCATGACGGACCGCAACGTGCTCGGCGACGAGCTGGAGCCGTGCGGCACGGATCCGATGACCGGCTTCTACCGGGACGGCTGCTGCTCCACCGGTCCCGAGGACGCCGGCAGCCACACCATCTGCGCCGTCGTCACCTCCGAGTTCCTCGACCACCAGCAGTCGATCGGGAACGACCTCGGCACGCCGATGCCGCAGTACCACTTCCCCGGCCTCGTGCCGGGCGATCGCTGGTGCGTCACCGCCATCAACTGGCTCCGGGCCTACGAGGACGGGTGCGCGGCGCCGGTCGTGCTGGCCTCCACCCACGTCGGCGCGCTCGAGATCGTGCCCCTGGAGGCCCTGCAGCTGCACGCCGTCGACGTCCCCGGCGACCTCAGCGCCCTCGACGAGTAGGCTCGAGCCTCAGGGCTCCTGGACCGTCCAGCCGCGGCGCTGGAGCTCGTCGGCCAGGAGCGTCGCGGGCATGCCCTTGAGGGCCTGCACCCGCTCGGCCTCCAGGCGGTCGGCGGCCGAGCTCTGCTCCATCGTCGGCCGGCCGGCGCCGATCGGGGCCTCGACCTCGGGATCCTCGGCGAGCAGCTGGTCGATCAGCGTCGACGCCTCGTCCTTGGTGAACTTGCCCCCCGCCTGGCGCTGCGTGAGCCCGAGCGGCCCGCGGGCGTCGCGGAACCCGTCGTGACCCGCCTTGCGCAGCAAGGACTCCAGGTACTGGATCTGCTTGTGCGACGCCGGCGGTCCGGACTGCTGACCGAAGGCCATCCCGGATCCTCCCACGCGGACGGTTAGCGCTGAAGGGGCGTGGGTAGACGAGGTGCCAGCCAACCGGCTGAACCGCTTCCCAGGAGGTCCCCCGTCATGCTCTGGCTACTCGCTGTCATCCTCGTCATCATCGGCGTGGTGCAGCTGCTGCAGGGTCAGCTCCTGTTCGCGCTGCTGCTCTTCGTGGCCGCTGCGCTCGTCGGTCCCGGCGGGTACCAGCTCGGCCGCGGCCGTCGCGTCTGATCGTCCCCCCTGATCGGCTGGCGCACAGCCCTCCCAGGCAGCCAGCTGGTCGCCGCGAGCCCACCCCTCGGGGTGGGCTCGTGCGCGTCCGGGCGAGGGCAGGCGACGTCAGCCCGCGAGCACGAAGCCGGAGTAGCCCTCCTCGGCCACCTTGTCGCACTGCTCGGCGTAGGTCGGGAAGCCGGGCAGCGGCATGAAGACGCGGGTCTTGCCGGGCACGTTGGCGCCGAGGTACCACGAGTTGCAGGTGGGGAAGAGGGTGAAGCTGGCGACGGAGTTCACGAAGTCGACCCACGCGTCCTGGGCGTCGAGGCTCGCCTCGATGGTGGCGTGGCCCTGCGTCGTCGAGGTAGCCGATGCAGTCGGCGATCCACTCCACGTGCTGCTGGATGCTCACCATCATGTTGGTGAGCACGGACGGGCTGCCCGGGCCGGTGATCGTGAACAGGTTCGGGAACCCCTCCACGCCGAGCCCGAGGTAGGTGCGGGGGCCCGCGGCCCACGCGTCCTGCAGCGCCCGGCCGTCGCGGCCCCGGATGTCGATCCGCAGGAGGGCGCCGGTCATGGCGTCGAAGCCGGTGGCGTAGATGATCACGTCGAGCTCGTGGTCGCCCGCGGTCGTGCGGATGCCGGACGGCGTGATCGCCTCGATCGGTGTCTCTCGCAGGTCGACGAGGTGCACGTGGTCCTTGTTGAAGGTCTCCCAGTACCCCGTGTCGACGCAGAGTCGCTTGCACCCCACCACCTGGTCGGGGGTGAGCTTGCGGGCGACCTCGGGGTCCTTGACCACCTCGTGCAGCTTCTCCCGCACGAACTCCGCCGCGAGGTCGTTGGCGGACTTGTCGAGCAGCAGGTCGGTGTAGGCGCCCAGGAACGGGAGGCCGCCCCGCTCCCAGCGCCGCTCGAACTCGGCGCGGCGCTCCTCGTCGCTCACCTCGAGGGCGGACTGCTCGCCGCGCTCCATGCGAGCCCCGAACCCCGTCGCCATGAGGCGGTTCTCGGCCCGGAACTGCGCGTACTCGGACTTGATCTCCTTCACCTCGACCGGGTCGAGCGGCGCGTTCCAGGCCGGCACGGTGAAGGTGGCGGTGCGCTGGAACACCGTGAGCTCGTCGGCCTGCTCGGCGATGATCGGGATCGACTGGATGGCCGACGATCCCGTGCCGATGATGCCGACGCGCTGCCCGCTGAAGTCCACGCCTTCGTGGGGCCACTTGCCGGTGTGGTAGGTCGGGCCCTCGAACGACGCCGCGCCGGGGATGTCGGGCGTGTTGGCGGCGCTCAGGCAGCCGGTGGCCATGACCACGAAGCGGGCCGTGAGGTCGTCGCCCTGATCGGTCTGCACCCGCCAGGTGCTCGTCGTGTCGTCGAAGGTGGCCGCGGTCACCTTGGTCTCGAACTGGATGTCCTTGCGCAGGTCGAAGCGATCGGCGACGTGGTTGGCGTACGAGAGGATCTCGGCCTGCGGCGCGTACTTCTCGCTCCACTCCCACTCCTGTTGCAGGTCCTCGTCGAACCCGTAGGAGTACTCCATGCTCTCGACGTCGCAGCGGGCACCCGGATAGCGGTTCCAGTACCACGTGCCGCCCACGCCGTCGCCGGTCTCGAAGACCTGCACGGACAGGTCCTGCTCCCGCAGCTTGTGCAGCATGTAGAGGCCGGCGAACCCCGCGCCGACCACGACGACGTCCACGTCCCGGGTCCCCTCAGCCATCCCGGCAACATACGGCTTCTGTGTGCGCTCAGCACCGGCATGCGGTGCTCACCGCCCACAGAACGGGTGGGCTAGCGCGCCCGGCGGCTCTTGTTGCGGGCCCGGCGGCGCTCGTCGAGGTAGCGCTCCACCGACACGCCGGCCTCCTGGGCCTTGCGCTCGAGGTTGGCGGCGTCGTCCGCGGCCCGCTGCTGGCGCAGCTCGTCCTCGGTCATGCCCAGCTTGGCCGCCTCGGCCTCGCGCCGCTTCACGCGCTCCGGGTCCTTGGCCATGGGGGGAGGCTACCGGCGGCAATCATGGGCCGATGCAGCTGCGCCAGGCGATGCGGGCCCGCGATCCCAGTGAGGACCATCGCACCGCCACCCCGCTCGAGCTGTTCTTCGACCTCACCTTCGTGGTCGCCGTCGCACAGGCCGCCGCGGGCCTCCACCACGGGCTCGTCGACGGCCACGCCAGCGACGTCCTCCTGACCTACCCGGCGGTGTTCTTCGCCATCTGGTGGGCGTGGATGAACTTCACCTGGTTCGCCTCCGCCTACGACACCGACGACGCGATCTACCGGATCGCCGTGCTCGTCCAGATGGCCGGCGTCCTCGTGCTCGCCGCGGGCGTGCCGCGGATCATGGAGGACGGCGACTTCGGCGTGGGGGTGGCCGGCTACGTCATCATGCGGCTCGCCCTGGTCGCCCAGTGGCTCCGCGCCGCCGCCGCCCATCCCGAGGGGCGGACGTGCGCGCTCCGCTACGCCGTGGGCATCACGGCGTGCCAGCTCATGTGGATCGCGCGCCTCACGCTGGACGGGAACGCGGGCATCGTCAGCTTCGTCGTCCTCGTGGTCGCCGAGCTCGCCGTGCCGATCTGGGCCGAGCGCGCCGGCCGCACGACCTGGCACCCGGGCCACATCGCCGAGCGGTACGGCCTCTTCACGATCATCGTGCTGGGGGAGTCCGTGCTCTCCGCCACCGTCGGCGTGCAGGTGGCGCTCGACGGCGACGTGCCGCTCACGGACCTCCTCACCGTCATCGTCGGCGGGCTGCTGATCGTGTTCTCGATGTGGTGGCACTACTTCGACCTGCCCGCGGAGCGCCTGGTGGAGCGGGTGCGGGAGACGTTCGAGGAGCACCTGCGGGCCCCGTTCCTCTGGGGCTACGGCCACTACTTCGTGTTCGGCGCCGCGGCGGCGGTCGGGGCGGGCCTCGCCGTGGCGGTGGACCAGGTGCAGCACCACAGCGTCCTCACCGACACGCAGGCCGGGCTGACCGTCACCGTGTCCGCCGTCGTCTACCTGGTCGTGCTGTGGGCGCTCCACTACCCGTACAAGCGGCCGGGCGTGGCGCGCGACGTCGCCCCGCCGATCGCCATCGTCCTCATCCTCGCCTCGTCGTTCACGTCCGAACCGGTGCTGCTCACCGGCCTCGTGCTCGCCAGCCTCGTGGTGAT
This sequence comes from uncultured Microthrixaceae bacterium, assembly GCA_963721695.1. Taxonomy (GTDB): domain Bacteria; phylum Actinomycetota; class Acidimicrobiia; order Acidimicrobiales; family VFJN01; genus VFJN01. The sequence goes on along the minus strand of CAVRKU010000014.1, from coordinate 63,214 downwards.
CAGCGTCGTCAGCTACTCGCAGCCCGCTACGCGCTGAGCTGGAGCTGACGGAGGCCGTCGAGCACGCGCAGGTCGTGGGCGTAGCTCAACGTGTCCTTGGCGTCGGCGACGGACACCCAGCGCACCTCGTCGACCTCGTCGTTCGGCTCGAAGGAGCCGTCGACGGGCTCCATGCTCCAGTACCGCACGCGCTTGGCGCGTCCCTTGCGGTCGTCGTAGCGCACCTCGGGGAGCTCGTCGCCGGTCTTGCAGCGCAGCCCCGTCTCCTCCTCCACCTCGCGCAGCGCGGCGTGGTGGTGGGACTCGCCGTCATCGAGCTTGCCCTTCGGGAACGACCAGTCGTCGTACCGATCGCGGTGCACGAGGAGCACCTTCAACGATCCCTTCGAACCGCGACGCCAGACGACGCCGCCGGCGGCTTCGATCACGATCGTCAGCCTACGAGGGTCGTCCCTGCACGGCGAGGACTGCGTTCGACCACGCCGCGTCACCGGTGAGCTCGCGCGCGCACCAGTCGGGTGCGTCGAACGCGGTCGCCGCCTCGCCGTCCGCGAACTCGACCTCGGCCGTGACGAGCCCGTCGAGCGCGCCCTCGTAGACGTCGACGCTCGATGACGTCGCCCGTCGGCAGGGGGAGGCGTGAACCGCACCTTCTCCACCCGGCGACCCTCGGTCGCCGGCCAGAGCTCGTCGGCCTCCGCCTCGGTCAGGTCGCGCTCCACCTCCGTTCGCGCGAGCCCCGACCCCGCCTTGATCGTGAGCACGGAGGCGTCGCCCGAGCGCCGCACCCGCACCTCAACCGGCCCGTCGATGGCCAAGTACCCTTGCCGCAGCCGAGAACCGGATCCGAGCTCCAGCGAGCTGGGCACGGCCGGCACCAGGAACTTCCGCTCGATCTCGCTGGCCATCACCCCATCATGGGCGCGGCGAGCGGTCCACGCATGCCCACCACCTTCACCCACCCCGACCTCTCCGCCGCCGCTGCCGCCGACGTCCTTCGCGCGGCCGGCTTCGAGGTCGATCCACCGCGGGTGAGCTACCGGGTGCTGCTCGACACCTTCGACGGGCGCCTGCACGCCGCCGGCCTCCGCCTCGAGCTGCGCGCCGAACCCGACGCCGCCCTCGTGCTCATCGACGGCAACGGCGCCCCGCCGGCCCGGCTGGCGTGGCGCTCGGTGCTGCGCTGGCCCGCCGACCTGCCCGCGGGGCCCTTCCGGGCCCGGGTGGCGGACCTCACGGAGGAGCGGGCGCTGCTCCCGCTGGTCACGATCACGTCCCACGTGAGCGAGGCCCGCCGGCTCGACCGCCGCGGCAAGGTCGTGGCGCGAGCCGAGGTGCACGAGCAGGTGGCGGCCGATGGGGACGTGGTGGCCGAGTGGCTGGTCGAGGTCACGGGCGTGGTCGGGCACGACGACGAGCGCGAGCGGTCGCTCACCCGGCTGGCCGCGGTCGGGATGGAATCCGTGGACGCCGATGTCGCCACCGCGGCCGCCACGGCCGCGGGTCACGATCTGCGGGGCCGCACGAGCTCCCCGACGGTCCCGCTCAAGCGACGCGAGCCCGCGCTCGACGGCTTTCGCCGCGTGCTCGCCAACCTGGCCGACACCATCGACGACAACCTGCTCGGGACCATCGACGACGTCGACGTCGAGTTCCTGCACGAGCTCCGCGTCGCCGTGCGCCGCACCCGCTCCGTGCTCGCCGAGGGCAAGGGCGTGCTGCCGGCTGACGTGCGGCGGCGGTACCGAGAGTCGTTCGGGTGGCTGGGCCAGATCACCGGCGCCGCCCGAGACCTCGACGTCTACGTCATCGGCTGGGACGACTACACCGCTCCGCTCAGCACGGTGAACCGAGGCAGCCTCGACCGCGTGCTCGCGGAGCTCGAGAAGCGGCGCCGCGCCGCCCACGCCGAGCTCGCTCGCGCCCTGCGCAGCGACGAGTGCGGCGAGCTGCTCGACTCCTGGCGCGCGTGGCTCACGGATCCCGACGTCGACGCCGGTCCGACGATCGTCGCCTCGGGCCGTTCGTGGCCGACCGCATCGCCCGCGCCCAGCGCAAGGTCCTCACCGACGGGCGGGCCATCACGCCCGCCACGGCGCCCGAGCGCCTCCACGACCTGCGCAAGGACACGAAGAAGCTCCGCTACCTGCTCGAGTGCTTCGGCAGCCTCTTCCCGACCAAGGGCCGCAAGGCCTTCGTCGCCCAGCTCAAGGCGCTCCAGGACAACCTCGGTGCGCACCAGGACGCCGAGGTGCACCTGGCCCAGCTCCGCGAGCTGGCCCACGACCTGCACGCTCGGGCGACCGTCGACACCGACGCGCTGCTCGCCATGGGGCGCCTGAGCGACCACCTCGACCGCCGCCGCGCCGAGGAACGGGCCGACTTCGTGGAGCGGTTCGCGGCCTACGACACCAAGGCCAACCGCCGCGCCCTCAAGTCGCTGCTGCGCGAGGTGTCAGGCGGGTGAAGGTCGCGGCCACCTACAGCATCAAGGGCGGGGTCGGGAAGACGAGCACCGCGGTCAACCTCGCCTTCGAGGCGGCGCGCGCGGGCGTGCGGGTGCTCGTCTGGGACCTCGACCCGCAGGGCGCGGCCACCTACGTCTTCCGCGTGCGCCCCAAGGTGCGGGGCGGGAGCCGCAAGCTCGTCGGCGCCGAAGGGCGAGCTGGCGCCGCACATCCGCGGCTCCGACCTGTCGCCCGTGCACGTCGTGCCGGCGGACTTCTCGCTGCGTCACCTCGACCTCCACCTCGAGGGCACATCGCATCCGACCGAGCGGCTGGCCGCGCTGCTCGACCCGGTGCGCGACCACTACGACCTGGCCCTGCTCGACTGCCCGCCCAGCATCTCCCTCGCCAGCGAGAGCGTGTTCGGCGCCGCCGACGCGCTCCTCGTGCCGGTGGTGCCCGCCACCCTGGCCAGCCGGACGCTGACCCAGCTCGTCGACTTCCTCGACGACCAGGTCGACGCCCCCGACGTGCTGCCGCTGCTGTCCATGGTCGACCGCCGTCGGAAGCTGCACCGCGAGCTGGTCGAGTCGCTCGCCAAGGAGTGGCCCGAGCTGCTCGGCACCGCCATCCCGTCGGCGGCGATCATCGAGCGCATGGGCCTGGAGCGGGCGCCGGTCGGCGTCTACGCCCCCTCGGGCGCCGCCACCCGCGCCTACCGCGCCCTCTGGGCCGAGGTCGCCGCCGCCCTCTGGCCCTCGTAGCCTCGCCCGCGATGGTCGCCGCGCTGCTGGACGCCGAGGTCGAGCACTTCACCGAGCACGGCTGGGTCCTGACCCGTAGCCACGACGAGGTGGCGGCCGTCGCGGCGTGGGTCGATGAGGTGGCGGCGTGGCCCGACGACGGCCCGTGGCTGCACCACCGCGAGCTCACCGACGCCGGGCCGCAGCTGTGCCGCACGGAGAACTTCGTGCCGTTCCACGAGGGACTGCGCGACCTGCTGACGACGGGGTCGATGCTGGCCACGGCGTCCGCGCTGATCGGCGAGCCCGCCGTGCTCTACAAGGAGAAGATCAACTACAAGCTGCCCGGCGGCGCCGGCTACGCGCCGCACCAGGACGCGCCGGCCTATCGGTTCGTCGAGACCCACGTGTCGTGCATGGTCGCCGTGGACGATGCGCTGATCGACAACGGCTGCCTCGAGGTGGTGTCAGGCCGGCACCACGAGCTGCTCGCGATGGACGATGCCGGCTGCATCCGCGCCGACGTCGTGGCCGCGCTCGACTGGGCGCCGGTGCCGGTCCGCGCCGGCGAGACGCTCTGGTTCCACTCCCGCACGCCGCATCGGAGCGGGCCCAACCTCGGTCCGACGCCGCGCCGCGCGCTGTACCCCACGTACAACGCCCTGTCCGAAGGCGATCTGCGGGCGGCGTACTACGAGCAGAAGCGGGCCGAGCTCGGCGACGGGTCGGCCGTGTCGCTCATCGGCGACTTCCAGGGTCGGCCGGTGACATGACGGCGCAGTCGATCGACGAGGTGCTCGATCTGTTCGAACGGCACGGCTCGGAGCTCTACGACGAGGAGATCTTCCAGGTCGCCCACGCCGAGCAGACCGCCGCGCTGGCCCAGGCGGCGGGCGCGACCGATGCCGTGGTGGTCGCCGCGCTGCTGCACGACGTCGGCCACCTCCTCGAGGTGGACGAGCGCCAGGGGGCCCGCGACCGCACCACCGACCAGCGCCACGAGGCCCGCGGGTCGGCGTGGCTGGCGGGGCTGTTCCCGCCGGCGGTCACCGCGCCGATCGCGCTCCACGTGCGCGCCAAGCGCTACCTCTGCGCCGTCGACCCGAGCTACCTCGCCGTGCTCTCGCCCGGTTCCGTGGCCAGCCTCGAGCGCCAGGGCGGCCCGCTGTCCGCCGACGAGGTGGCCGCCTTCGAGGCCAACCCCGGCTGGGCGGACGCCGTCGCCCTCCGCCGCTGGGACGACCAGGCCAAGGTCCCCGACCTCACGGTCCCACCCGCCGGTTCCTACCGCCCCCTCCTCGAGGCCCTCCGCACGTAGCGGTCCAACCCCCGCAACTTGTGGTGGATCCTGGCGTGCATCGCACAGGCGTGCGGACCACAAGTTGCGGCGCGACGGTGCGCGGGTCGGTCAGAGGCGGAGGCCGAGGGTGGAGCCGACGGCGTCGGACGACAGCGTCTCGTAGCCGAGGTGGGCGTAGAACGCGAGGGCTCGTTGGTTGCGGGCGCTGACGCCGAGGTGGACGCCGGTCGACCCGGCAGCGCGGAGCGCGTCCTGCATCGTCTCCATGAGCGCCCGGCCCAAGCCCTCGCCCTGTGCCTCCGGGAGCAGGTCGATGTGCAGGTGCGACGGGTACGCGTCGACGATGGCGTCGGCGGCCCGGTGCCGGTGGTGGAGCATCGTGATCAGCAGCTCGTCGAGGTCGTTTCCACCGGAGCCGATCGGGTGCCGCGCTCGCAGCGCCGGCCACCAGTCGGACTCGCAGCGGGCGTCGAACGCACGCGTGTCGAGGGCACCGAGGCAGTACCCGATGGCGGTGCCGGCTCCGTCGTCGACCACGAAGGCGTGCTCCGGCTCGAGCACGGCGTAGGGCGCCGCGTAGAGCTCACCGAACAGCCGCGGCTCGACGACGAGCTCGGTCGCGTCCTCGCCCGCGGCTCCGGTGCGGAGGCAGATCTCGTACAGCCGATCGAGGTCGGTCGCCAGGTAGGGACGGACGTGCACGCGGCCGTTCTACTCGGCCGCTCAACCCGCCGTCCGCAGGGTCAGCGGCCGGTCCAGGTGGGCGGCCGCTTCTCGAGGAAGGCGGAGATGCCCTCGTGGGCGTCGTCGGTGGCGGCGTTCTCGGTCATGACCTTGCCGGCCAGCTCGTAGGCGTCGGCCTGGGGGAGCCCGGTCTGCTCGTAGAACGTGCGCTTGCCGAGGGCGAGCACCATCGGGCTCGCTTCCGCGATGCGGGTGGCGAGCGCGGTGACGGCGGCGTCGAGCTCGTCGGGCGGCACGGCGTCGTTGATGAGCCCCCACTCGATGGCCGTGGCGGCGTCGATCAGGTCGCCCGTGAGGAGCATCTGCATGGCGCGCTTCGGCCCGATCGACCGCGTGAGCGGCACCATCGGCGTGGAGCAGAACAGCCCGATGCGGACGCCCGGGGTGGCGAAGCGAGCGTCGGTGGTCGCGATGGCGAGGTCGCAGCTCGCGACGAGCTGGCAGCCCGCGGCCGTCGCGACGCCGTGCACCTGCGCGATGACCGGCTGCGGGATCGACTGCACGGTCGTCATCAGCCGGCTGCAGGTGGCTGAACAGCTCCGACGCGTCGTCGCCCTCGCACTCGGTCAGCTCCGTGAGGTCATGCCCCGCCGAGAAGGCCGGACCGGCCCCGGCGAGGACGACCACCCGTCCCGCGGCCCCTTCGAGGGCCTGCTGCAGCTCCCGCATCAGCTCGAGCGACAGCGCGTTGCGCCGCTCCGGCCGGTTGAGCGTGATCCGCGTGATCGGTTCGACGTCCTCCACCAGGAGGTGCTCCCACGTGCTCACCCCGTCGACCGTACCCCCACCACCCCCGCAACCTGCGGGTGAAGTGCCGCAGAACAGGCTTCGCCCGCCGGTCAACTCGGGTGCGAACAGCGACAGGAACGAGGCCGTTCGCACCCGAGTTCGCAGGGTTGCGGCGGGCGGGCGGCGACGGCTACGGGGTGGCGAGGATCTCGCCGTGGAGGACGGCGAACCAGGCGTCGGGGGTGGCGGCCCAGGCGCGCCAGGCGGCGGCCATCTCGGTGAGGTCGGCCGGGGTGGCGAGGCCGAGCTCGACGGCTCGGGTGCCGAGCGCGGTGGTCTCGACGCGGTCGGCCCACAGGCCGCCCCACCACGCCCGTTCGTCGTCGGTGGCGTAGCACCAGGCCGACGCGCTCGCCGCGACGGTGCCGAAGCCGGCGTCGAGCGCCCAGTGGCGCAGGTGGCTGCCGGCGTCGGGCTCGCCCCCGTTGGCCTCGGCCACGGCGCAGTACATCGCCAACCAGCGGTCGAGCGCGGGGACATCGGGGTACCAGCTCATGGCGCGGTAGACGCTGTCACGCGCCGCGACCACGCCACCCGGTCGGCACACCCGCCGCATCTCGCGGAGCGCCGCCACGGGATCGGCCACGTGCTGCAGCACCTGGTGGGCGTGGACGACGTCGAAGGAATCGTCGGCGTGATCGAGCGCGTAGACGTCGCCGACGGCCAGCGACAGGTTGCTCAGCCCGGTCTCGAGGTCGGCCGCCTCCCGCGCGGCCGCGATGGCGTCGGGGGCGGCGTCGATGCCCACCGTCCGCCCCGGCGCCACTCGCCGCGCGATGTCGATCGTGATCGTGCCGGGACCGCAGCCGATGTCCAGCACCTCCGCCCCCGGGATCAGGTGGCCGGCGAGGTAGGCGGCCGAGTTGTCGACCGTGCGCCAGCGGTGGGACCGCAGCACGCTCTCGGCGTGGCCGTGGGTGTAGGTCTCGGAGGGCTCCGCCATGCCCGCAACCTACGGCGCCGCTACCGTCCCGCCGCATGGAGATGGACAGAGACGCATGGGCGGCGGCCACCCGGCAGGGCATGGCGGTGGCGTTCGCGGCGGACCGCACGCCCGAGCGAGCGGCGGTCATCGCGCCGACGGGCGACCGCAGCTACGCCGAGCTGAACGCGAACGCCAACCGGCTCGTGCGGGCGCTGCGTCGTGAGGGTCTCGCCGCGGGGGACAGCGTGGCGATCCTGTCGTCCAACCGGGCCGAGTTCGCCGAGACCTACGCGGCCTGCACCCGGGCGGGGTTCCGCCTCACCACCGTCAACTGGCACCTCACCCCCGACGAGGCCGCCTACATCGTCGGCGACTGCCAGGCGCGCGCCTTCGTCGCCGACGCGGGCTGCGCGGCGTCGGTCCCGCCCGCGGACGCCGTGCAGGTGCGCCTCGCCGTGGGCGGCGACATCGACGGCTTCGACCGATGGGACGAGGTGCTCGCGGCCGAGGACGGCAGCGACATCGACGATCCGACGCTCGGCACCGCCATGCTCTACACGTCGGGCACCACGGGCTACCCGAAGGGCGTCAGCAAGGACCCCGACCCGGACGGGCTCGTCGCGGCGGCGTCGGCGCTCTTCTACACCGACGGCGACGTCCACCTCGTCACCGGACCGCTGTACCACACGGCTCCCTACGTGTTCGGGCTGCAGGCGTCGCTCACCTGCGGCATCACCACCGTCTACATGGACGCCTGGGACCCCGAGGAGACGCTCGCGCTCATCGAGCGGCACCAGGTCACCCACACCCACGTCGTGCCGACGATGTTCCACCGGCTCCTCGCCCTGCCCGACGACGTGAAGGCTCGCTACGACACGTCGTCGATGAAGGTCGCGCTCCACGGCGCCGCACCCTGTCCGGTCACCGTGAAGCAGGGGATGCTCGACTGGTGGGGTCCGGTGGTGTGGGAGTACTACGGCGCCACCGAGGGTGCCGGCACCGTCGTCGACCCGATCACGTGGCAGCAGAAGCCGGGCACCGTCGGCAAGGCCGATCCCGCCCACCTCCACGTGGGCGACGAGGAGGGCCGGCCCCTCCCCGTGGGCGAGGAGGGGCTCGTGTGGATCAAGGGCACCGGCGCCGCCCGCTTCGAGTACTTCGGCGACACGGACAAGACCGACGGCGCCTACCGAGGCGACCACTTCACGCTCGGCGACGTCGGCCGCATCGATGAGGACGGCTTCCTCTTCCTCACCGACCGCACCGCCAACCTCATCATCTCCGGCGGCGTGAACATCTATCCCGCCGAGGTCGACGCGGTGCTGCTCCAGCATCCCGCCGTCGCGGACGTGGCCGTCATCGGCATCCCCGACGACGAGTGGGGCGAGTCCGTGCTCGCCGTCGTGGAGCCGCGCGCCGGCGTCGACGTCGACCCCGACGAGCTCCTCGCGTTCTGCCGGGAGCGTCTCGCCCACTTCAAGTGCCCGCGGGCCGTCGACTTCGTCGACCACCTCCCGCGCGACGACAACGGCAAGATCTACAAGCGTCGTCTGCGGGACGAGTACCGGCTCCGCGCCGCGGAGGCGTGACCGTGCCGCCGTTCGCCCACCTCAACCTCACCGTGGCCGACGTCGAGCGCTCCGAGGCCTTCTACGCGCGCTGGTTCGGGTTCGACCAGCGGCCCGAGACGTACAGCGACGACACCCGCTTCGTCCGCAACCGCGACGACTTCGACCTCGCCTTCCTCCCGGGCGTCCCGCCGTCGCCGCCCGCTCCCACGGTGCACTTCGGCTTCCGCACCGCGGCGGCGGACGAGGTGCGGACGCTCCTGGCCGAGCTGCGAGCCGCCGGCGTGCCGATCACCGACGCGCACGACGAGCCCGGCTACGTCAGCCTCAAGTGCCTCGACCCCGACGGCTACGAGATCGAGGTGTACTGCGAGTAGGGGTTCGTCGTCGCTCGCCTGCGGCGAGCTCCTCCGAGCTCCGGGGGTTCTAAGGTCCGGCTCCACTACGACCTCAGGGGGGTTCCATGGATGTTCGTCGGGTGGTCACGGGGCATGACGCGGACGGGAAGGCGGTGTTCGTCAGCGACTCGTCGGTGGCGCCGATCGTGCCGAACCTGCTGCCGGGCAACGAGTTCCACCGGCTGTGGGGCGGCGACGCCACGCCGCACTTCCCGGACGACGGCAGCCAGCCGGAGGCGACGCAGTACTTCCCCCCGGTCGGCGGCTTCCGGTTCGGCTTCTTCACGATCCCGCCGGACGGCGGCGCCGGTGCACCGCCCGACCTCGACTTCGCGGCCGCCATGGCGGAGTTCGAGGAGAAGCTCCCCGGGCTGGCCGGCCACATGGAGCCCGCCGATCCCGGCATGCACACCACGTCGACCATCGACTTCGAGGTCGTGCTGCAGGGCTCGGTGACGCTCGAGCTCGACGACGGCGCCAAGGTCACGCTCGGCGTCGGCGACACGGTGGTGCAGAACGGCACCCGCCACCGGTGGAGCAACGCGGGGAGCGAGCCGGCCGTGCTGGCCGTCTTCATCTGCGGCGCCGAGCACGACCGAGTCGGTTGACGGGGAGCTCGCGACCGCCTGAGAGACTCGGCCGATGCTGGTCCGTGACGCGACCGCCGCTGACCTACCGGCCATCCGGGAGCTGTTCAACGCGCTGATCCCCACGACCACGGTCGCCTGGCGTGACCACGAGGCCACGGTCGAGGAGATCGCCACCTGGTTCGACCAGCAGCACGCCGAGGGGTACCCGGTGCTGGTCGCCGAGGTCGACGGAGCGGTCGTCGGCTACACGTGCTGGTCGTCCTTCCGCGGCGGTCATCGCTTTCCCGGCTACCGGCACACGGCGGAGCTCACCGTGCACGTCGACGAGCGTCACCACGGCGAGGGGGTGGGACGGGAGCTGCTGCACGCGCTCATCGACGAGGCGGCGCGGCGCGACGTCCACGTGCTGGTGGCGGCCGTCGACGCCGCCAACGAGGGGTCGATCGCCTTCCACCGCGCGCTCGGGTTCGTCGAGGTCGCCCGGATGCCCGAGGTGGGCCGCAAGTTCGACCGTTGGCTCGACCTCGTGCTCCTCCAGCGGGTGATCGACTGACCCGTCTGGCTCAGCGGTGCTCGGGGTTCTCGAAGTCGTAGCGACAGCCGGCGTCCCACCCGGCCCGCTGGTTGCCGTGGGCCGGCATGCCGCCGTTGTCCTTCAGCATCCGCGCGAGGTGGAGCAGGTTCCACGTCATGAAGGTGGTGTTGCGGTTGGTGAAGTCGTTGTCGCGCCCGCCGCCCTCGGCGTCGAGGTACGACGGCCCCGGCCCGGCCTCGCCGATCCAGCCGGCGTCGGCCTGCGGCGGGATGACGTACCCGAGGTGCTGCAGTGAGTAGAGGACGTTCATCGCGCAGTGCTTGATGCCGTCCTCGTTGCCGGTGACGAGGCAGCCGCCCACCCGCCCGTAGTAGGCGTACTGGCCCGCTTCGTTGAGCTGGCTCGAGTTGCCGTACAGCCGCTCGATGACCTGCGTGCAGATGCTCGACTTCTCGCCGAGCCAGATCGGGGTGAGCAGCACGAGGATGTCGGCCGCCATCACCTTCTCGAACAGCGCCGGCCAGTCGTCCTTCGGCCAGCCGTGCTCGGTCATGTCGGGGTAGACGCCGGTCGCGATCTGCTGGTCGACGGCCCGCACGAGCTCCACCGCGACCCCGTTGCGGCGCATGATCTCCATCGAGATCTCGGCCAGGCCCTCGGTGTTCGACACCTCGGGCGATCGCTTCAGCGTGCAGCTCAGGAACAGCGCCGACAGGTCGCTGAAGTCGGTCGTGTTCGTCTCGCACAGCTCGGCTTGCTTCTCGGTGAGCTCGGTCATGCCTCGTTGCTACCCCGCGATCGCCGGTCTGCTCGTTCTGTGTGCGCACAGCACCGGCATGCGGTGCTCAGCGCACACAGAATGTCAGGTCGCTCGGAAGTAGGCCTCGGTGGCGGGGTCGGCGGGGAAGAACGACTCGATGGAGAGCTCGGCCAGGGTGATGTCGAGCGCGGTGCCGAAGGTGGCCAGGGTGCTGAACAACCGCAGCTCCTGGCCGTTCGGCGCCTCGTACACGAGGGGGACGAACAGGAGCGTGGTGGGGTCGGTGACCACGGGTGACTCGAGGCTCACCCCCGGGTAGGTCAGGACCTCGTCGTAGAGCGCCTGGAGGTCCGCGTCGGGTGACACGGCCAGCTGGCGCTGCAGCCGGATGAGCAGGTGCTCGCTGAACTCGGCCAGGTTCTTGGTGCGCTGGGCGAGCCCGTCGGGGTGGACGCCCAGGCGCACGACGTTGACGGGGGGCTCGAGCAGCTCGGGGGCGACCCCGGCGGTGAACAGCGCCAGTGCGGCGGTGTTGGCGGTCACCAGGTTCCACAGCCGATCGACGATCACCGACGGGTACGGCTCGTGGCCGGCGAGGATCATGTCGAGCGCGCTGCGCACCGGGTCCATCTCGTGGTCGTCGAGGGAGCGCTCCCGGTACACGGGCGCGAACCCGGCGGCCATCAGCAGCGAGTTGCGCTCGCGCAGCGGGACGTCGAGGTGCTCGGCCAGGTGCAGCACCAGCTCGCGGCTCGGCTTCGACCGACCCGTCTCCACGAAGCTCAGGTGGCGGGCGGACACGGCCGCCTCGTTCGACAGGTCGAGCTGGCTCAGCCGTCGGCGCTGCCGCCAGTCGCGCAGCAGGTCGCCGATCCCGATCGGCGCGGAGATGGTGCTCATGGGTCGACCGTACCGAGCGTCCCGCGCGCGGGCGCTTACCTGGCAGGTAATCGCTGTGCGGCTCCGTCGGCCGCATGGTGGGGGCCATGACTGACACCACCACCAACGACACCGACACCATCCTCGACACCTACTTCGCCATGTGGCGCACCACCGACGCCGCCGAGCGAGCCGACCTCGTCGCCAAGGCCTTCACCGAAGATGCCCGCCACGTCGACCAGCACGCCGACGCCATCGGCCACGCCCAGCTCGTCGAGATGATCGCCGGCGTCCATGCCGGGTTCCCCGGGTTCCAGATGGCCCGCACGTCCGGCGTCGACCGGTTCGGCGACCAGCTGCGGTTCGCCTGGGAGCTCAACGGCGCCGACGGCACCCCGATCGTCGCCGGCCTCGACGTCGCCGAGCTCGCCGCGGACGGGCGCCTCCAGCGCGTCACCGGCTTCTGGGGCGACCTCCCCGCCGCCTGAGCACGGCCATCAGGGCCACGGCAGCATGGAGCGATGGACACCGACCTCGACCAGATGTCGCGCGACGAGCTCGTCACCGAGGTGCGCCGGCTGCGGCAGGGCATCCGTGAGCACCGAGACAGCTCCGGGCAGGAGCTCTGCTGGCACCACCCGGCGCTGTGGGGTCTGCTCCCCGACGCCACCGACCCCGTACCCGTCGTCCCGGAGTGGCCGCAGTTCATCAGCGGCTGCGTGCGGTACCGGCAGTCGCTGGACGAGCAGGCGCCCGACGCCCCCCGCACGACGGCGCCGCCGGACCTCGGTCGCTGACACGCGGTGTCAGTGGGCGTTGCGTACGGTCGAGGGATGGCTCTTCAGGTGACCTTCGACTGCACGGACGCCCACGCCCAGGCCCGGTTCTGGGCCGTGGCCCTCGACTACGAGCTCGAGGACCACCACGACCTGATCGTTGGGCTGATCGACGCCGGTCAGGTTCCGGAGGACAGCGACGACGTGATGGAGGTCGACGGCCGCCGGGCCTGGCGCGAGTACGCCGCCGCCCGGGCCCCGGACGGCTCCGGTCGCCTCCTCTTCCAGGTGGTGCCCGAGCCCAAGACCGCCAAGAACCGCGTCCACCTGGACATCCACACGCCTGAGGGCGAGCGGGAGGCCAAGGTGGACCAGCTCCTGGGGCTCGGCGCCACCAAGCTGTGGGACGGCCAGGTCGGCCCGCAGACGTGGGTCACCCTCGCCGATCCCGAGGGCAACGAGCTCTGCGTCAGCTGACCTACTCGGGCCAGTCGATCTGCGCCTCGGGCACCCCGATGGTCCGGGCGTAGCTGGCCGCCTGAGCACGTCCCTCCGCGCGCCCCGCGGGTACCGGAAGACGTGGTCGGCGAAGACGACGAACGTCTCCGTGTCCGAGCGGAAGTCGCAGTACCAGTGGCCGACGGGGTTGAGGGCGGCCGCGAGGGCATCAGCGAGCGTGCCGCCTCGCGCGTCGTCCGCGGTGAACTCGATGAACGTCCAGACGTCCGGTTGGTCGGCGGCGATGCCGTCCAGCGGTCCGACTCGTCGCACCGACTGGACGCGCAGCGTGTCGGTGTCGAACGGCTGATCCAGCCGGAGGCTCTCGGCGATCAGCGTGCCGCGGAGCACGGCTACATCAGCTTGGAGGGGGTGGCGCCGTCCCACTTCGTGAGGCTCGCGCGGTGACGCCGAGGCTGCCCATCGCGCCCATCAGGGTGGCCATGTGGGGCGTGGTCATGTGGGCGTCGATCGCCTCCTGCGAGGCCCAGTGCTCCGTCACGTGGAAGCGGCCCTCGTCCTCGAGGTCGCCGCTGAACACGTAGCCCTCGTTGCCCTCCTCGGCGCGGGTTGCCGCCATGCAGGCCGTGACGGCGGCGATGGCGTCGGCGCGCTTGGCGGGGTCGAAGTCGATGGTGCCGGTGACGAGGATGGTCATGGCCGGACTTCCTAGCCGAATCTTCCTCTCCCGTGCCGCGCCCGCCTGCCACCATGACGCCATGCCCGATCAGCTGCCCCCCACCGATCGCACCAAGGTCCGCCGCCTCCCCGACCGGGGCAGCTACGAGCGAGACGTGATCGACGCGGTGATCGACGAGGCCTACATCGCCCACGTGGGGTTCGTGGTCGACGGGTCGCCCCGCGTGCTGCCCATGACCTACGGGCGCGACGGCGATCACCTGTACCTCCACGGCGCGGTCGGCAACGCCATGCTGCGGGCGCTCACCAGCAGCGAGGTGTGCGTCACCATCACGCTCCTCGACGGCCTCGTGCTCGCCCGCTCGGCGTTCCACCACTCGATGAACTACCGCTCGGTGGTGCTCCTCGGACAGCCCACGAAGGTGGAGGACGAGGCGGCCAAGCGGCACGCCTTCGACACCATCGTCGAGCACGTGCTGCCCGGCCGGAGCACGGTGGCCCGCCCCACCAACGCCTCCGAGCTGCGCACCACGCTGGTGCTGCGGCTGGACATCACCGAAGGGTCGGCCAAGGTCCGCCGCGGCGGCCCCATCGACGACGCCGAGGACATGGACCTGCCCGTGTGGGCGGGCGTGGTCCCGCTCCGCCTGGTCGCCGACGAGCCCGTCCAGGACCCGCAGCAGACCATCGCCGACCTCCCGCTGCCGGTCCCCGTCCGCCCCTGACCCCGCAACTCGTGGCGATTCCTGGCGGATTGCGACAGCCGTCGCCACAGCGTTGCGCGGCACGTGGCGTGTCCGCACGACAGACGTCGCGAGGGTCAGACGGGGACCGGGTCGCCGGCGCGGAGGACCTCGTACTGGCGACGGTCGTTGGTGCAGGGCACGCGGCCGGTGGGGTCGCCTTCGACGGGGTCGCCCTCGAGGACGGCGGCGTCGGACGGGCAGTACTGGAGGATGTAGGCCTTGCGCACGGAGTCGGTCAGGTTGGGGCCGGTGCGGTGCGGCGTGAGCGACGAGAACACCACCGCCCCGCCGGCCGCCACGGGCGCGGCCACCGAGTCCGTCCCCTCGGGCAGGCACTCCCAGCCGAGCGGATCCACGTAGTGGTGGGCCAGGGTGCCGAGCCGGTGGCACCCGGGGGCCACCTCGGGACAGCCGTTGTCGAGCGTGGCGTCGGTGAGCGCGAGCCACACCGTGAGGTACTCCTGCGGCTCGACGTACGTGTACCCGTTGTCCTGGTGCCACGGCACGCGCCGGGGCTTCTCCGTCTTCTTGTAGACGGCCTGGTCCCAGTAGAGGCGGACGTCGGGCCCGACGAGGTCCGCGCACAGGCCCACCACGGCCGGGTGGGCGCTGAGGGCGCGAGCGGCCTCGGACCGCGTCACGGCGTGGAGGGCCACGGTCAGCGCACCGGTCTCGGCGATGGAGAAGCGGCCGTCCTCGCGCGTCTGCAGGAAGGCGTCGACCTCGGCCTCGAACACGTCGAGGTCGGCGCGCACGGCGGCGATCGTCTCGGCGTCGACCAGGTCGGGCACCACGACGTAGCCCTCCTCGTCGAACTGGCGGACCTGGTCGGTGGTGAGCTGCTCGAAGGGACCGGTGTGGTCCGTCCACTCGAAGGCCGTGTTCCACGGGTGGGGCTTCATGACGCGCAACGTAACCGACTACGTTCCGCCCGACCGTCGACGAGGGGGACGCCGTGAGCTACCGAGTGATCCAGTGGGCGACGGGCACCGTCGGGATCCACGCCGTGCCCGCCATCGTGGCCCATCCCGAGCTCGAGCTGGCCGGGCTGTGGGTCCACTCCGACAGCAAGGCCGGCCACGACGCCGGCGAGCTGTGCGGCGGCCCCCCGGCCGGCGTGGTCGCCACGCAGGATGCGGACGCGCTGCTCGACCTCGAGGCCGACTGCATCTGCTACACCGCCAACTCCGACCTCCGCCCCGACGGCGTCATCGACGACATCTGCCGCATGCTCGCCGGCGGGAAGAACGTGGTGAACACGTCGTACGTGCCCCTGCTGTTCCCGAAGGCCGCCGGCGACGGCGTGTACGACAGGATCAACGCCGCCTGCCTGGCGGGCGGCACCAGCTTCTACACGTCCGGCATCGACCCCGGCTTCGGCAACGCCGGCATCACCGTGCACGCGCTGGCCCTCTGCAAGGAGGTCCGCAAGGTCCGGATGCTCGAGATCGTGAACTACGCCACCTGGGACAACCCGTTCACGATGTTCGAGATCATGGGGTTCGGCAAGGACGACCCGTCGCAGTCGCTGCTCCTGTCGCCGGGCTCGATCTCGCTGGCGTGGGGACCGGTGCTGCACCTGGTGGCGTCGGCGATCGGCCTCCAGCTCGACTCGGTCGAGGAGACGCACGAGATCCTCCGGGCCGACGAGGACATCACGATCGCGTCGGGCACCGTCGCCAAGGGGACCATCTCCGGCATGCGCTTCGAGATCATCGGCATGGTCGACGGCGAGGAGCGCATCGTGGTCGAGCACGTCACGCGCCTGCGCGACGGGGACGCGCCCGAGTGGCCCCAGGGCGGCGGCTACCGGATCCTCATCGAGGGCGAGCCGCACGTGAAGATCGAGCTCGAGCTCAGCTCCGACGTCGGCGACCACAACCACGCCGGTTGCCTGGCCACCGCGATGCACGTCGTGAACGCCATCCCGTCGGTCGTGCAGGCCGCCCCGGGCATCCTCACGATGCTCGACCTCCCCGTCTACAGCGCCACCGCCTGACCCACCCCCTGCTTCTGTGTGCGCTGACCACCGGAATGCGGTGCTGAGCGCACACAGAAGGTGTCTGTTGGTTGGTCAGTCGAGGTACGCGACGACCCGGTTGGTGAGGGCGGTGGCCCGACGGATCGTGGCCGTTGGGTCGGGACCGGCGAGCGGTGGTGGGGAGTCGGGGAGGGACAGCCGGGGGGCGTGATCGACGGCCAGGCGCCGCCCCACCTCCGTGGCGGTGCGCACGGCATCGGCCTCCACGGTCCACACCACCTCGAAGCGCCCGTCGGCCCGCTCCCACCCGGCCATGACGGCGGCCGAGCTGGGCGCGTCGCTCACGATCGACCACTCCCGGCGCAGGGGGGCGCCCGGGCGGATGGGGACCTCGAGCGCCCTGCGGTGGCGTCGGGCGCGGGGGAAGTCCGCGAACACGATCGCTGAGGCCGCCGACGCCAGGAGCTCGTCCCAGCGCGCGTGGGCGGCCCGGTAGGCCTGCCGTGTCTGGAACGCCGCGACGAGGTGCGGCCGATCGCTGCTGGCCAGGGACTCGTCCTCGATCGCCCGGCTGAGCGCCAGCATGGCGCGACGGCTCAGGATGTTGACAGGAAGGTCGGGACGGGCCCGGCGGAGGCCAGCGAAGACGGAGGCGTCGGCCTCGTCCGGGAGGGTGGGCGTGCCCTGGAGCACCAGGGCGATGGCCGCTTCGAGCGAACGTCCGGCGTCGCGCTCGACCACCACCTGGGAGATGCGCTCGATCTCGGCGTCGTCGTAGCGGCGGTGTCCGCCCTCGAGTCGCTGGGGACGGGGGAACCCGAACCGCTGCTCCCACGCCCGCAGCACGGCGACGCTGACCCCGGTTCGCGCCGCGGCCGCGGAGATGGTGAGGCCCGCCTCGATATTCGACACGCTATGGAGAATACCTCGACAACTTGTAGAGTCACGGTCATGTCCGTGAGCACGAGGGTTGCGACCGATGTGGAGCACGTGGTGCTCCTCGACCACGAGGGCCGCCCGATCGGCACCTCCCCCAAGGCGACGGCGCATTCGGAGGCCACCGGCTTCCACCTGGCCTTCTCGTGCCACGTCGTGTCCGCGGACGGTCGCGTGCTGCTCACCCGGCGGGCGCTGACGAAGCGCACGTGGCCGGGGGCCTGGACGAACGGGTGCTGCGGCCACCCGCAGCTCGGCGAGACCCTGCGCGAGGCCGTGCAGCGTCGGGTGGGCCAGGAGCTCGGGCTCGACGTGGTGCGAGCGTCGGTGGCGCTGCCCGACTTCGCCTACCGAGCGGAGATGCCGGACGGCACCGTCGAGCACGAGCTGTGCCCCGTCGTCATCGCCGAGGTCGCCGGCGCCGCGACCCCGGACCCCGACGAGGTGGACGATCTCCTGTGGCTGCCGTGGACGGATGTGGTCCAGCGCGTCGAGCGCGAACCCTCGTCGCTGAGCCCGTGGTCCGTCGAGCAGGTCCGGCAGCTCGACGACCTCGGTCTCGACCCGCACGCGTGGCTCGCCGGGCGCGACGCCGAGCTGGCGGAACCGCTCCTGGATCGGCCGCTCGGCACCACCGCGAGCACACCGGTGGGGACGGCATCGAACGGAGGCGGTGGGGCCTTGGCCGTCGTCCACGGTCCGCTCCGCACGACGCTCGACCGGTTCCTCGCCGACAAGACGGCGGAGACGGTGGCGCTCGACCCCGTGCTCGGCGAGATGACGGGCGAGATCCGCTCGCTCGTAGCGGCCGGCGGCAAGCGGCTGCGCCCTGCCTTCGTGTACTGGGGCCATCGGGCGACCGGCGCGGCGCACGACGAGGCCGTGCTCCGACCGGCCGCCGCCATCGAGCTGCTCCACACGTTCGCGCTGCTCCACGACGACGTGATGGACCGATCAGCGACACGTCGTGGGCGGGCCAGCGCCCACACCGCGCTCGGCGGCGGCCCACGTGCGCCAGCAGCGGATCGGTGACCCGCGACTGGTTCGGGTGCAGCGCGGCCGTCCTCGCTGGCGATCTCACCTTCGTGTGGGCCGACGAGCTGTTCGACAGCACACCGCTGCCCATCGATGCCGTCGCTCGGGCGCGGGCGGTCTTCACCGAGCTCCGCCGGGAGGTGATCGCCGGGCAGTACCTCGACCTCGTCCTGGCCGCCGATGACCGGGCGGCCGAAGCGGGCGCCCGCCACGTCGCCCTCCTGAAGTCCGCTCGCTACACCGTCACCCGGCCGCTGCTCCTCGGCGCCGCGCTCGCCCCGTCCGACGACGGCACCCGGGTGGCGGCGGCGCTGCGCAGCTACGGCGACGCGGTGGGCATGGCCTTCCAGATGCGCGACGACGTGCTCGGGCTCTTCGGCGACTCCGCCGTCACCGGCAAGAGCGCGCTCGACGATCTGCGCGAGGGCAAGCGCACGCTCCTCGTGCTCCGAGCCCTCCGCCTCGCCGACGACGCGCAGCGGCAGGTCCTGCGGTCCAGCCTCGGCGATCCCGACCTCGACGAGGGGCGCGCCGCCGAGGTCCGTCGCATCGTCGGAGCCACCGGCGCGCTGGCCTCGATCGAGGCGTTGATCGCCGCCCGGCACGCCGTCGCCCTGGAGGCCATCGACGGGCTTCCGACGCCCGCTCGTGCTGCGCTCACGGAGCTGGCCGACCTCGCGATCTGCCGTCGGGCATGACGAGGGTCGCGATCGTCGGCGCCGGCCTCGGCGGCCTGTCGGCGGCCTGCCACCTCGCCGGAGCGGGCCACGACGTGACGGTCCTGGAGGCGGCCGACGTCCCCGGTGGTCGGGCCGGCACGCTGGAGCGCGGGGGCTTCCGCTTCGACACCGGACCGACCGTGCTCACCATGCCGCACCTCATCGACCGCTGCTTCGAAGCGGCGGGTGTCGACGGCGCCGACCTGCTTGACCCTGCGGCCCGTCGACCCGATGTACCGAGCCTGCTACGCCGACGGCACCGAGCTGCGGGTACGCCACGGCCGAGCGGCGATGACCGAGGAGATCCGCCTCGTCTGCGGCGACCGGGACGCGGAGGCCTTCGGACGCTTCTGCGACTGGCTGACCACCCTCTACGACCTCGAGATGCCGACGTTCATCGAGCGCAGCTTCGACTCCCCGGTCGACCTTGCCGCGCCGTTGCGGCCGGCGCTCGACCTCATCCGCCTCGGGGGCTTCCGCCGCCTCGCGAAGGTGGTGGGCCGCTACTTCGAGGACGAGCGGCTGCGGCGCATCTTCACCTTCCAGTCCATGTACGCGGGTCTGGCCCCGTACGAGGCGCTCGCCATCTACGCGGTCATCACCTACATGGACACCGTCAACGGCGTGTTCGTACCGGAGGGCGGCATGCACGCGCTGCCCGTCGCCCTCGCCACCGCGGCGGAGAAGGCCGGCGCGGTGTTCCGCTACGGCACCCGGGTCGATCGGATCCTCCTCGCCCACGGCACGTCGGGCCAGGTCACAGGGGTGCGACTGGCTGACGGCGAGGTGGTGCAGGCCGACGCCGTGATCGCCAACCCAGACCTACCGGTCGCCTACCGCACGCTGCTGCCCGGCACGCCGATGCCGCGCGCGGCGCGTCGAGGGGACTACTCGCCCTCGGCCATCGTCTGGCACGTCGGAGTCCGCGGCGAGCTGCCGACCGGCACCGAACACCACAACATCCACTTCGGCCGGGACTGGGACGGCGCCTTCCGGGCGATCCTCCGGGACGGCGTTCGCATGCCGGATCCCTCCCTCCTCGTCAGCGTCCCATCCCTGCACGAGCCGACGATGGCGCCCGAGCGGGGCGCACGCGCTGTACGTCCTCGAGCCCACCCCCAACCTCGACGGCCGCGTCGACTGGACCCGCGAGCGAAGCCGCGCCCGTGACGACCTCTACGCCCACCTCGACCGGCTGGGCTACCCGACGGCCATCGAGGTGGAGGAGCTCGTCGACCCGCTCGACTGGGAGGCGCAGGGGATGGAGCGGGGCACCCCGTTCGCCCTCTCGCACCGGTTCCTCCAGACCGGTCCGTTCCGGCCGGGCAACCTCGAGAAGCGGGCACCCGGCCTGGTGTTCGCCGGCTCCGGCACCGTGCCCGGGGTGGGGGTGCCGATGGTGCTGATCTCGGGTGCGCTCGCCGCCCAGCGCGTCCAGGCGATGGAGGTCCGATGAACGTCACGCTCGACGAGAGCTACGCGCGGTGTCGCGAGCTGAACAAGCGGTACGGCACCACCTACTACTGGTCGACCTACGCGCTGCCGAGGGTGAAGCGCCACCACGTGTGGGCGCTCTACGCCTTCTGCCGGCACGCCGACGACATCGTGGACGACCTCGGACCCGGTCGACGTCGATGTGCGGGAGAAGGCGCTGGACGACTTCGGCGACCGGTTCTTCGCCGACCTCGAAGCCGGCCACTCCGACGACCCGGTGCTGAAGGCCGTCGTCCACACCGTGCGCGCGTTCGACATCGATCCGGACTGCTTCCGCCGGTTCCTGCGGTCGATGGCGATGGATCTCACCATCAGCGCCTACGCCACCTGGGACGACCTGCTCGGGTACATGGACGGCTCGGCGGCGGTGATCGGCGAGATGATGCTGCCGATCCTCGAGCCGCTCACGCCTGACGCGCTCGAACCGGCGCGTGACCTCGGCAACGCCTTCCAGCTCACCAACTTCCTCCGCGACGTGGCCGAGGACCTCGACCGCGGGCGCGTCTACCTCCCGCAGGAGGACCTCGACCGGTTCGGAGCCGATCCCGCTCGCCGCACCGCCGACCCGGCCTGGCGCGGGGTGATGGCCTTCGAGATCGATCGCGCTCGCGCCCTCTACCGATCGGCCGACCTCGGCGTGTCGATGCTGCCGCCGACCTCGGCCCGCTGCATCCTCGCGGCGCGCACGCTGTACTCCGAGATCCTCGATCGCATCGAGGCCTCCGGCTACCAGGTCTTCACCCACCGAGCGACCGTGCCCACGTGGCGCAAGGCGACCCTCGCCGGCCGGATGATGCTTCCTCGCGGGTGACCACAGCTGCCATCACCGTGGTGGTCGTCGGTTGGTTGGCCGGCGCGGTGCTGCTGTGGCGGGTGCGCACCCCTCGCGCCACGACCGTGTCCGGGCTGGCCGCGTCGGTGTCCGTCGTGATCCCCGCCCGCAACGAGGAGCACAACCTCCCTCGCCTGCTCGCGTCGTTGCAGGCCCAGACCGAGCCCCCGCTCGAGGTGCTGGTGGTCGACGATGACTCCGTCGATCGCACGGCGGCCGTCGCCCGGGCCGCGGGATGCGTCGTCGTCGAGTCGGGTTCGCCGCCGCCCGGCTGGCTGGGCAAGCCCTGGGCCTGTCACCAGGGAGCGGCCGTGGCCCGTGGCGAGCGCCTCCTGTTCCTGGACGCCGACACCTGGCTGGCCCCCGATGGCGTCGCCCGCCTGGCCGCCGCCCACCAGCTCGCTCCGGACGGACTCCTGTCCGTGCAGCCCTTCCATGCGGTCGAGCGGCCCTACGAGCAGCTCTCCGCGGTCGGCAACGTGGTGTCGGTGCTGGCGAGCGGGATGGCCGGGCCGGCCCCGCGCCCGTCCGTGGCGTTCGGTCCGTGCCTCCTCGTGCGGGCGGACGTGCTGGCCGCGGTCGGGGGCTTCGAGACCGTGCGAAGCGAGCTCGTGGAGGACGCCGCCCTGGCTCGTGCCTTCCGCGGCGCGGGGCGGCCGGTGACCTGCCTCGGCGGGGGTGCGACGGTGGCGTTCCGGATGTACCCCGAGGGACTCAGCGCCCTCGTGGCCGGGTGGACGAGGAGCCTCGCCGGCGGCGCGGGCCGGGTGCGCGCGTGGCCGTTGATCGGTGCGGTGCTGTGGGTCACGGCCGGGCTGTCGGTCCTCCTGGCCGCCGCCACCGAGCCCACGGCGACGGTGGCGGTGGCGTGGACCGCGATGGCGACGCAGCTCTGGTGGATGCTGCGCCGCCTCGGCTCGTTCCACTGGCTCACCGCGGTCCTGTTCCCCATCCCGCTGCTCGCCTTCGTGGCGCTGTTCGCGTGGTCCTGCTTCACGCGTCTGGCGCGGCGGCCGGTGACGTGGCGAGGGCGCCGGGTCGCGACCGGTTCGTGATGCTGCCGTTGCTCGTCGACCTGTCGGGATGGGGCCTGCTCGCCGCCAACGTCGTCGGCGCGGGGTGCGTCCACGCCGGCACCGGCTACGTCGCCCACCGTCTCCCGCTCGACGCGGCTCGAGCGCGACGGCTGGCTGTTGGCCGCCCGCCCCGTCGAGCGCGGCGGGCGCCTCTACGAGCGTCTCCGGATCCGACGCTGGAAGGATCGCCTCCCCGAGGCCGGTGCGCTCTTCGCCGGCGGGGTCAGCAAGCGCCGGCTGGCGGGCGACCTCGAGCGGTTCGCGGCCGAGACCCGCCGCGCGGAGTACGGCCACTGGCTGGCGATGGCGTTCGCCCCGGTGTTCGCCCTCTGGAACCCGCTCATGGGTCTGGTCCTCATGGCCACCTACAGCGTCGTCGTCAACGCTCCGTTCATCGCCATCCAGCGCTACAACCGCCAACGCGCCCAGCGCGTCCTCACCCGTCGCTCGCAGCGCAGCACGGCGCGCTGAGCTCGACTCCGCGACTCGGGTCGAGGCGACCGGACGCGTCCTCGCCCCAGTCGACGGGGTGGAGCTGAGGTGCGGCGTGAGCCGGTCAGACGTGGACGGAGCGCTCCAGCGGGTCGGTGGCGGGGGTGCGGGTGGGTGACGGCTCGCGCACGAGCGGGAGGAGCATGCCGTAGGGCTCGGCGCCGGTCTGGTGGTGGACGCGGTGCGAGTCGCGCAGCCACTCCAGATAGCGAAGCCGCGGCACTCGGACGGGGAGCCGATGGTGGATGTACACCTCGTGGACGAACAGGTAGCACGCCCCGTAGCTCGTGACGCCGACGGCGACCCACCACATCGCGTCGAGGCCGAGCGAGGCGAGCGCGAACAAGAGGACGCCCACCGCCGAGAAGCAGACCGGGAAGAGGTCGTTGCGCTCGAAGCGGTTCGTGGCGGGCGCGTGGTGGCTGCGGTGCCAGCCCAGCCCGAAGCCGTGCATCACCCAGCGATGGGTGGCGTAGCTCACGCCTTCCATGGCCACGAAGGCGCCGATCACCAGGAGGACGGGGCTCATGCCGGCACATCCTCCCGCGCTCGGGTGGCGGTGGCACGCTCACCCAAGCGATCCCAGACGAGCATCACCAGCGTGAGCAGCGCGAACGCGTACGCGTACTCCTCCAGCGGGATGTCCCAGATGGGAGAGATGCCGCTGGTGTCCTCGGGCCGGTAGACGACGATGGGTGCCGAGTGCTTCGTCAGCCACCCGTCCACCGGGATCATGAAGGCGTAGCAGATGGCCATCGAGATCCAGTACGCCGGGCTCGCGGAGCAAGCCCGAGCGGAACACGCGGAGCTCCAGCGCGAGCACGACCACGGCTGCCGTGACGGCCAAGGTGGGATAGATCGGCATCAGGCGTGCGCCTGGCGGCGGAGGATGCTGCGCACCGTCTCGAGGGTCAGCAGGCCGCAGATCGGGATGACGGTGAAGAACACGAGCTCCTCGACGGCCATCCCGCCCGGGAGCGTGAGCCCGACGGTGTAGTCGGGGTTGAAGTCCCAGGTCCCCGTGGAGGTGGCCCAGATGTCCCACACCACGAACAGCCCGAACGCCGGCAGGAGGGCGATCGCCAGCCGGCGCGGCTGCCGCCACACGCGGGCACCGAAGTACAGCTCCAGCGGCAGCGTGACCAGCACGCAGACCCCCATCAACAGCAGGTACTGGAGGCGATCCATCGGCGCCCAAGCCTACGGCCGTCCGCTTCTGTGGCGCTCAGCATCGCATGCGGTGACCAGCGCACACAGAAGTTGTCTTCAGAGGTCGGGGAGGCCCATGTCGAGGTTGGGTTGCTCGATGCCGCCGTCGACCTCGACGACCTTGCCGGTCATGTAGCCGCCCGCGGGGGAGGCGAGGAAGAGCACCGTGGCCGCGATCTCCTCGGGGTCACCGATCCGCTTGAGGGGCGTGCCCTGCTCCATCGCGGTGCGCAGGCTCTCGTCCTCGAGCACGATCTCGAGCGCGGACGTGGCGATCGATCCCACGGCGATGGCGTTCACGCGGATGCGCGGCGCGAGGTCCTGCGCGGCCAGCCGGGTCCAGTGCGACAGCGCGGCCTTGGCGGTGCCGTAGGCGACGAAGCCGCGGCCCGAGGCCCGGCCCATCATCGACGAGATCCCGACGACGGCGCCGCCGCCACCCTCGAGCATGATGGGCACCGCGGCCCGCGTCAGCGCGTGCGCGGTGGCCACGTTCCAGGAGAACTCCCGGATCAGCCGCTCGGGCGACGTGTCGAGGAACGGCCGGGGCATGCTGCCGCCGACGTTGTTGACGACGATGTCGATCCGCCCGAGCTCCCGACGCGCGATCTCGGCCAGGCCGGCGACGGCGTCGAGGTCGCTGAGGTCGGCCGGCACGACGACGGCGCGGCGACCGACCGCCTCGACCTGGGCCGCGACGGCGTCGAGCTGCTCCTTCGTGCGAGACGACAGGAGGACGTCAGCCCCGGCCTCGGCGAGCGCGACCGCGGAGGCGGCGCCGATGCCCCGACCCGCGCCGGTGACGATGGCGACCTTGTCGTCGAGCTGGAAGCGGTCCTGGATCATGCGGACGAAACCCTAGTGACGGCGATGAGAAGCCCTGATGACATCCGTCACAACCAGGGTGATCCCCGATTGCACCGTCACACCGTCGCCTTAGATTGATCCCTGTCGTCGGCGGACGACCTCGACACCCGTCTGCCCCCTTCCCCCCGGAGGACTCCGCATGTTCGCTCGCCTTGGTTCGTGGTGCTTCCGCAAGCGACGGCGCGTCGCCGTCCTGTGGGTCCTCGCCGTCCTCGTCGTCGGCGGCATCTCCAGCGGCATCGGCGGGAACTTCGGTCAGGACTTCGAACCGCCCGGCTTCGAGAGCACCCGCGGCCTCGACGTCCTCGAGAACGAGTTCGACGATCAGGTCGGCTCCGGCACCCAGGGCACGATCGTGTTCCGTGCCGAGCAGGGCGTCGACGATCCTGCGGTCCAGGAGTCCATGGAACAGCTGTTCACCATGGTCCAGACCATCGCGGATGACCCCGACGTCGATGTGGCATCCGACCCCGCCTTCGCCCACCTCGACGATGACGCGCTGCAGGTGCTCGAAGACGCCGACCTGAGCACCTGGGAAGGGATCACGCTCGCGAGCCCCTACGACGACCCCACGGGTCGCCAGATCTCCTCGCAGGGCGACAACGCCGGCCTGATCGCGTACGCCAACCTCGAGATCCCCGGCGACGACTGGGAGGAGGCGGGCACGATCGGTCGCACGCTGGAGCAGGTCCTGCCGACCGTCGACGGCGTCCAGGTCGAGCTCGGCGGCGCGGCCCTCGGCGAGTTCGAGGAGCCCTCCACCGAGGCCCTCGGTCTTGCGTTCGCGATCGTGATCCTCGTGCTGGCGTTCGGATCGGTGCTCGCGATGGGCCTCCCCGTCGGCGTGGCGCTGGCCGGCATCTTCGCCGGCTCGGTGATCGTCACGATCCTGTCGAACCTGCTCGTCATGCCCGACTTCGCGCCGTTCCTGGGCGGCATGATCGGCCTCGGCGTGGGCATCGACTACGCGCTGTTCATCGTCACGCGGTACCGGGAGAACCTCCACCACGGGCACACGCCCGAGGAGGCGACGTCGATCGCGATCGACACCGCCGGCCGCGCCGTGGCCTTCGCGGGCGTCACCGTCGTCGTGTCGTTCCTCGGCATGGTGGTGATGGGCATCAGCTTCATCCAGGGCCTGGCTGTGAGCGCCGCCGTCGTCGTGGCCATGACCGTGGTCGCTTCGCTCACGCTGCTCCCCGCCCTGCTCGGCTTCGCCGGGCACCGGGTCGAGGTCACGCGCTTGCGCGGCGTCGTGGCCACCGGCTTCCTGGTCCTCGGTCTGATCGGCGCGGGCCTCAAGATCGATCCCCTCGCCGGCCTTCGGGCTCCTGTTCGCCGTGCTCACGGTCCTGGCCGGGTTCGTGGTGCCGCCGCTGAAGCGCGAGGTGCCCCGGCGCCCGCCGAAGCCGATCCGCGAGACCCGGGCGTACCGGTGGAGCCGCTTCGTGCAGCACCATCCCTGGCCGGCCGCCATCACCGGTGCGGTCGTGCTGCTCGTGCTCTCGATCCCCGTGCTCGGGCTGCGGCTCGGGTTCTCCGACGAGAGCAACTTCTCCGAGGACACCACCACCCGCCAGGCCTACGACCTGCTGGTGGAAGGGTTCGGACCGGGGTTCAACGGCCCGTTCCTCCTCGCGGCACAGGTCGACGGCCCCGCCGACCCTGAAGTGCTGCAGGGCATCACGGACGCGGTCGCGGCCGACCCGGGCGTCGTCGTCGTCTCGCCGGCGCAGCCCAACGACCCCGAGAACACCACCGCCTACCGGTGGTTCATCATCCCGGAGACCTCGCCGCAGGACGAAGCCACCACGGAGCTCGTGCACCGGCTGCGCGACGAGGTGCTCGTCGACGGCGAGGCGGCGCTGGGCAGCGAGGTCGCGGTCACCGGGCAGGTGCCCGCCACCGTCGACTTCTCCAACCTGCTCAGCTCGCGGATGCCGTACTTCTTCCTGGCCGTGCTGGTCGTGTCCTTCCTGCTGATGATGGTCGTGTTCCGATCGCTGCTCGTGCCGCTGAAGGCCGTGATCATGAACCTGCTGTCGATCGGCGCCGCCTACGGCATCACCGTGGCCGTCGTGCAGTGGGGCTGGCTCGGCGACGTCACCGGCCTGCAACCAGGCCCCATCGAGACCTTCGCGCCCATGATGTTCTTCGCCATCGTGTTCGGCTTGTCGATGGACTACGAGGTGTTCCTCCTCTCGAGGATCAAGGAGGAGTACAACCGCACGGGCGACAGCCACACGTCGGTGGCCAACGGCCTCGCCACGACGGCCCGGGTGATCTCGGCGGCGGCCGCCATCATGGTGTTCGTCTTCGGCAGCTTCGTCCTGGAGAACGACCGCACCTTCAAGCTGTTCGGCGTGGGGCTCGCCTCGGCGATCTTCCTCGACGCCACCGTCGTCCGGATGCTGCTGGTGCCCGCCACCATGGAGCTGCTCGGCGACAAGAACTGGTGGCTGCCGCGGTGGCTCGACCGGATCCTCCCCACCATCAACATCGAGGGCAGCCCCGACGAGCTCTCCGAGCTCGACGACGACGAGCCCGAGGCCGACCGCGAGCTGATCAGCGTCTAGCTGTCTGTGCCTGCAAGGACGGGGCGTCTGCCCCCTGCGAGGCTCATCGCATGGCCGCCACCGATACGAGCCCGGACGCGCCGCGGCTGCTGCGCACGCGCGGGCTGCGGGCGCTGGTGGACGGGCTCGTGGCGGTCGTGCTGCCGGCGTACCTGCTGGCCCGGGGCTTCAACGCCACCGAGGTGGGAGCCATCGTCACCGCGACCCTGCTGGGCTCCGCGGCCGTCAGCCTGACGATCGGGCTGCGCGGCGGGCGCTTCGATCGCATCCACCTCCTGCAGGTGATGGCCGGGTTGATGATCCTGACGGGGCTGGCCTTCGGGCTGGTGGCGACCTTCGGGGTGCTCCTGGTGGTCGCCGCGGTGGGGACGCTCAACCCGTCCTCCGGCGACGTCAGCGCCTTCCTGCCGATCGAGCAGGCGCTGCTGCCCGACACCGTGCCGACCGCACGGCGCACCCACGCGTTCGCCCGCTACAGCCTCGTGGCCGCCCTCGCCGGCGCGTTCGGCGCGCTGGCCGCGGGGATCCCGGGATGGGTCGCGAAGCACACCGTGCTCTCCGAGCTCGAGGCCCTGCAGGGCGTGTTCTTCTTCTACGCGCTGGTCGGGGTGGCGTTGCTCGTCTCCTACCGACGGCTCGCGCCCCGTCCGCCGGTCGTGGTCCCCGGGCTGGGACGCAGCGGCCTCGGTCGGTCCCGGGCCATCGTGATCCGCCTCTCGGCCCTGTTCAGCCTCGACGCCTTCGGAGGCGGCTTCGCGGTGCAGTCGATCCTGGTGCTCTGGCTCTCGCTCCGGTTCGGGCTCTCCACCGCGCAGTCGGGCGCGGTGTTCTTCTGGAGCGGCCTGCTGACGGCCAGCTCGGCCCTGTTGGCGCCGCGCATCGCGGGCCGCATCGGCCTGATCCGCACGATGGTGTTCACGCACATCCCCGCCAGCCTGCTGCTCATCTCTGCGGCGCTGATGCCGACCGCGGGGCTCGCGGTCGCCTGCCTCCTCGCCCGGGCGCTGCTCTCGCAGATGGATGTGCCCGCCCGCACGAGCTACGTGATGGCGGTGGTCGACCCGGAGGAGCGCACCGCGGCGGCCACGATCACCAACGTCCCCCGCAGCCTGGCCTCCGCCCTCCCTCCGCTCGCGGCCGGCTGGCTGCTGCAGCAGACCGACTTCGGCTGGCCCCTGATCATCGCCGGGCTGCTCAAGATCACCTACGACCTCGCCCTGCTGGCCCTCTTCCACGACGTCCGCCCGCCCGAGGAGCTCGTCGCCCGCCCGCGCCAATGACACCGGCCAGGACGTAAGGTCACGGCATGGGACGGATCACGGCCCCGGCCGCGTCGGGGATGGGGGAGCACGTCGACTGGTCGCTCCACCGCACGGAGATGGCGATCGGGATGGGCAAGTTCTCCGAGGCCGTCTACGCGAACAGCCAGCTCCCGCTCCGCGAGCGCGAGGCGGCCCGCTGGACGATCGCGCTGATCAACGACTGCGTCGTCTGCCAGGACACCCGCGCCAAGGAGGCGGCGGCGCACGCCATCGACGACGGCTTCTACGCCGCCGTGGCCGACTGGGCCGCCTCCGATGCGCTCACCGAGCGCGAGAAGCTGGCGGCGGAGTTCGCCCAGCGCTTCGCGCTCGACCACCAGGCGATGGACGACGAGTTCTGGGCGCGCCTGCGCGCGACGTTCACCGATGACGAGGTCGCCGACCTGATCATCTGCTGCGGGATGTTCCTCGGCCTGGGCCGCGCCATGGCTGTGGTTGGCGTCCGGGCCCCCGACGAGCGCATCCTGGTCTGATCCTGCGAGTGTCCGGGGGGACCGATGGCCGCACATGACCTGATCATCCGAGGGGGCACCGTGCTCGACGGCACGGGCTCGCCCGCCCGCACCGCGGACGTCGCGGTCAGCGACGGCGTCGTCACCGAGGTCGGGCAGGTCGACGGTGGCGCCACCCAGGAGCTCGACGCCGACGGCCTGCTCGTCACGCCCGGCCTGGTCGACATCCACGTGCACTACGACGGCCAGGCCACCTGGGACGACCGCCTGATCCCGTCGTCCTGGCACGGCGTCACCACCGTCGTGGCCGGCAACTGCGGGGTCGGCTTCGCGCCGGTGCGGCCGGCCGACCACAACCGGCTCATCGAGCTCATGGAAGGCGTCGAGGACATCCCCGGCGCCGCGCTCCACGAGGGGCTGCCGTGGACCTGGCAGTCGTTCCCCGAGTTCCTCGACGCGCTCGACGGCCGCCACTACGACGTCGACCTCGCCACCCACGTCCCCCACGGC
The DNA here is from genome assembly GCA_963721695.1 of uncultured Microthrixaceae bacterium. Taxonomy (GTDB): domain Bacteria; phylum Actinomycetota; class Acidimicrobiia; order Acidimicrobiales; family VFJN01; genus VFJN01. The sequence goes on along the minus strand of CAVRKU010000014.1, from coordinate 33,376 downwards.
GCGCTGCGCCTCAACGTGATGGGGGAGCGCGGCGCGCAGCGCGAGATGGCGACGCCCGAGGACATCGAGGCGATGGCGGCCTTGGCGCGGGAGGCCGTCGAGGCCGGCGCCATCGGCTTCAGCACGTCTCGCACCCGCAACCACCGCAGCTCCAACGGCGAGCTGACGCCCACCCTCACCGCCGACGCCGACGAGCTGCTGGGCATCGCCCGGGCCGTCGGTGCCACGGGCACCGGCGTGCTGCAGGTCGTGTCCGACTTCGACGACGTCGACGCCGAGTTCGGGCTCTTCCGCTCGATGGCCGAGGCGTCGGGACGGCCCCTGTCGTTCTCCCTCGCCGGCATCGATCCGGCGAAGTACCCGCGGCAGCTCGAGCTGCTCGACCAGGCCAACCGCGACGGCGTGCGGATGCGGGGCCAGGCCGCCGCCCGGGCCATCGGCATCCTGGTGGGCCTGCAGTGCACGGTGAACCCGCTGGCCGGCAACCCCGTGTGGCAGGAGATCGTCGCCCTGTCGGTGGCCGAGCAGGCCCGCGCCATGGCCGAGCCGAGCTTCAAGGAGCGGTTCCTCGCCGCCGCCAGCAAGCCGCTGGGCGGTGCCGACCGGATGTTCGAGCTGGGGGACCCGCCCGACTACGAGCCGGACCCGTCGACGAGCATCGCGGCCCGAGCGGCGCGCGACGGACGGGACGCCCTCGACCTCGCCTACGACCTCTTCGCCCAGGACGAGGGCCGCACGTTCCTCTACGTGCCGATCATCAACTGGTTCGACGGCACCCTCGACGGCGTCGGCGAGATGCTCGCCCACCAGCACACGGTCCCCGGCCTGTCCGACGGCGGAGCGCACGTGGGCACGATCTGCGACGCCAGCTTCCCCACCACGTTCCTCTCCTACTGGGGCCGTGACCGTGAGCAGGGCCGGATGGACCTCGCCTACCTGGTGCGCCAGCACACCAAGGACACCGCCGAGACCGTGGGGCTGCTCGACCGGGGCGTGCTCGCGCCGGGCTACCGGGCCGACATCAACCTCATCGACTACGACGCGCTGCGCCCTCGCCGGCCGGAGATGCGGCACGACCTCCCCGCCGGCGGCAAGCGCCTCCTGCAACGAGCCGACGGCTACCACACCACCATCGTCAAGGGGCACGTCACCTACCGGAACGGCGAACCGACCGACGCCCTCCCCGGGCGGCTGCTCCGCGGCGCCACGGCGGCTCCCGCCCGATGACGGCGCCCACGGTCCTCGAGGAGCGCTGCGCCTGGCGCCGCGACGACATGGGTGACTCCTACGTCTGGGAGCTGACCGACGCCGACCGGGCCGAGCTGCAGGCGGCGCTCGAGCACGCCGAAGCCCACACCGAGCACACCCTCGACATCACCGCCGAGCTCTTCCCGCTCCCCACCCTGGGGCCCCGCCTGGGGGAGGTGGCTCGCGACCTCATCGAGGGCCGCGGCGTCGCGCTCATCCGGGGCGTGCCCGTCGACGAGCTGGGTCCCGATCGGGCCTCGGCCGTCTACTGGGGCATGGGGCGGCACCTCGGTCGGCCCTGGCCGCAGAACCACAAGGGCCACCTGCTCGGCGATGTCACCGATCAGGGCAAGACCGGCGACGACCCCACCAGCCGCGGCAACGAGATCGGCGGCGTCGCCTTCCCGTACCACTCGGACGGCTCCGACCTGGTGGGGCTCTTCTGCCTGAACGCCGGCGCGGGCGGCGGGGCCAGCCTGGTGGCGAACGCGGTCACCATCCACAACGAGCTCGTGCGCACCGAGCCGGAGCTGGCCGCCGCGCTCTACGACGAGTTCGCCTACGACTTCCGGGGCGAGGAGAAGGCAGGAAGCCGGCCCTGGTACCTGATGCCGCTGTTCACCGAGCGCCGCGGTCGCCTGTTCGTGCGCTACATCCGGCCCTACATCCTCGCCGCGCGACGTCACGCTGACGCACCCCTGCCGAGCGCCACCGCCGCGGCCGCGATGGACCGTGTCGACGCCATGTGCGCCGATCCCGAGTTCCACCTCTCCATGCAGCTCGAACCGGGCGACATGCAGTTCGTGAACAACTACCACGTGCTCCACGCACGCGAGGCCTACACCGACGACCGGGAGGCCGGCGCGGTCCGACACCTGAAGCGCCTCTGGCTGGAGACCGACGTGCTCACCCAGGACGACAAGCCCGAGGCGTTCCGGCTCACCGCCACCACGGAGACGTGGTGGAAGGCGGCCCAAGCCACCGCGTGATCCGGCGTCGACACCTCGTCCTCCTCGCGATCCTGCCCGCCTTGTTGGCGTGCTCCGACGACGAGGATCCCGGCGCCGCGGTCGGCGGATGCCCCGTCGACCACCGAGGCCGTCGCGCAGGAGCTGGCGCCGTCCGACGACCTCTACGCGCTCGCCGAGGACTTCGAGCCGGGCGAGCCCGGAGACGTCATCGCCTACCAGGAGGTCACCGGCCTCGACGTCGACGGCACTGCCTACCGGGTCCTCTACCACTCGGAGTCGCTCGAGGGTGACGACATCGCGGTCAGCGGCATCATCGTCGTGCCGGAGGGGGACGCACCCGACGGCGGTCGCCCGGTGCTCTCCTGGGCGCACGGCACCACCGGCATCGCCGACCAGTGCGCACCCAGCAAGGAGCCGGGCGCCCAGGACATCGCCCTGGTGGGCCCGTTCCTCGAGCGCGACATGGTCTTCGCGGCCACGGACTACGAGGGCCTCGGCACCCCCGGCCGCCACCCGTACATCGTCGGGGAGAGCGAGGCCCGGGGCACCCTCGACATCGTGCGCGCGGCCCAGCAGCTCGAGAGCATCACGGGCGCGTCGGACGAGGTCGTGCTCTGGGGCCACTCGCAGGGCGGGCACGCGGTCCTGTTCGCCAACCAGATCGCCGAGGCGTGGGCTCCCGAGCTCGACGTGGTCGGCACCGTGGCCGGCGCACCGCCGTCGCAGCTCCCGCTGATCGCCACCGCCCTGCGCGACAGCCCCTATCGCTTCTACCTGGGCATGACGGCCGCGGGCTGGAACGCCGCCTACCCGGAGGCCGACCTGTCGCTGGTGCTCTCGCCGCAAGGGATCGAGCTCCTCGACGAGGTCGATGAGGCCTGCGCGGGCGACCTCGCGGCGGCTTGGAACGACGCTCCGTATGAAGACCTCATCACCACCGATCCCAACGACGTCGAACCGTGGAAGACCCTGCTCGTCGAGAACGATCCTGGCTTCGTCGTCGGCGAGTCGCCGGTGCTGATCATCCACGGCGAGAACGACGAGCAGATCCCGGTCGTGAGCTCGCAGCTGCTGTTGGCTCGCATGTGCGGCATCGACCAGGTGGTCGAGCGCCGCACCTACCCCGGGCAGTCGCACGCCGGGGTCATCGGTCCATCGCTCCCCGACATGCTCGAGTGGATCGATGCCCGCCTGGCCGGCGAGGAAGCCCCCACCAGCTGTACCTAGGCTTGGGGCATGCCCCCCAGTGCCGATCAGGCCGACCGCTTCCGTCAGCTCCACGACGGGCCGGAGCCGCTCGTCATGCCGAACCCGTGGGACGTCGGGTCCGCCCGGCTCCTCGCCCACCTCGGCTTCCGGGCCCTGGCCACCACGAGCAGCGGCTTCGCGGGCAGCCTCGGACGTCTCGACGGCCGGGTCACCCGTGACGAGGCGCTGCACCACGCCGCGGCCATCGCGGGGGCCACCGACCTCCCGGTCAACGGCGATCTCGAGAACGGGTTCGGCGACGCCCCCGAGGACGTGGCCGCCACGATCACCGGGGCCATCGACGCGGGGCTCGCCGGCGGATCGATCGAGGACTACACGGGCCGACCCGACGAGCCGATCTACGAGCGGGCCGCCGCGGTGGCGCGCGTGGCGGCTGCCGCGGAGGCGGCGCACGCGGGACCGGTGCCGTTCGTGCTGACGGCTCGCGCCGAGAACTACCTGCACGACCGGGCCGACCTCGCCGACACGATCGAGCGCCTCCAGTCGTTCCAGGAGGCAGGGGCCGACGTGCTCTACGCCCCCGGTCTGCGGGATGCGGGCCAGGTCGCCCAGGTGGTCCGCGAGGTGGACCGGCCCGTCAACGTGCTGCTCCTGCCGGGCGGCCCCACCGTGGCGGAGCTGGCCGAGGCCGGCGTGCGCCGGATCTCCGTGGGCGGTGCCTTCAGCTACGTCGCCGCGGGGGCGGTGGCGGCCGCGGCGCGCGAGCTCCTGGAGGAGGGCACCACGGGCTTCATGGCGCAGGTCGTCGACGGGGCGCGGGTGGCCCGCCGGGCCTACCGCTGAGCGCGGTCGGTTCACGAGCGCGTCGACGGTCGCCCGCTCCTCGTCGCGCGGGGCGTGCTCGAGTCGGGTCGTGGCGTCGAACACCATGGTGGGGCGGGTCGCCGCATCGTGCGCGGGCCACGTCAGCTCGGGCGTGGACGGATCGCCGGTGTGCACGAAGGCCAGCCAGGCGTCCATCATCCGCTCGGCGAGGGCGTCCGCCTCCGGGCCGGCGCCGGTGAAGGCGGCCAGCTCCCCGCGGCCCTGGTTGCCGAACACGAAGGCGATCTCGAGGCCGTGGCAGGCACCGAGCCAGCCCCGCATGGCCGGCGAGCCCCAGCCGAACAGGTACACGAACGTCGGCGCGTGGAGCGCCTGGGTGTCGGCGACTCGCAGCGCCGGTACGCGGAACGTGCGCTCGGTCTCGACGGCGTAGAACACGTCGTTCGGGGCCGCCGCCTCGCCCCGGCCGGTGCGCGCGTCACGGACGGATGCGATCAGACCCTCCAGGGCGTCGGCGGGGAAGAACCGAGCGAGCCGCGAACGCAGCCGGTCCTCGTCGAGGTCGCGGCTGTGCGGGTCGGCGGCGGCCCACAGCTTCCACTCGTCCACGTTCGACCCGATCAGCATGGGGACCCCTGCCGCGGACCCGTCGCGGAGCGCACGGCCCGGCAGGGTCGGCACCACCGTTCCGTCGACCGCCGGGATGAACGTGCGGTCGGCGCCGTCGGCCTCCACCTGCTGCTGCACGGCGAGGATCTGCTCGACGGGCAGCGAGCGCAGCTCGTCCACGCTCGACACGCCGGCGAGCTCGGTCGCTCGCTCGGCCAGCTCGACGGCACGCTCCATGCGGGACGTGAGCGGCGCACCGCTCTGCACCACCGCCTTGTGGAACAGGCCTCGTGCCATCGGCATGGCGCACAAGAGGGCGACGGCAGCCGCGCCGGCCGACTCGCCGAAGATCGTCACGTCGCCCGGGTCGCCGCCGAACGCCGCGCCATGCGCCTGCACCCATCGCAGGGCCTCGACGCAATCGAGCAGGCCCCAGTTCGCACAGGGGCCGCCAGCGTCGGCGGCGAGGTCGGGGTGGCCGAGGAACCCGAGCAGGCCGAGGCGGTAGTTGATGGTGATCACCACCACGTCGCCCCGGGCCGCCAACGTCGTGCCCTCGTAGAGCGGACTGGCGCCGGAGCCGGTGCGGAACGCCCCGCCGTGGATCCACACCATGATCGGCCGGCCCGCATCGTCGGCGGCCGGCGTCCACACGTTGAGCGAGAGGCACTGCTCGTCCTGCTCGAAGTCGGCCCGCTGGAACTGCGCGCCCGCGACCTGGGGGGCGATCGGACCGAACTCGGCCGCCTCGAGATCTCCCCACGTCGTCACGGGCACGGGCGGCGCGAAGCGCTCGGCGGTCGCGTACGGGATCCCTCGGAAGCGCGCGATCCCGTCGCTCCAGGTGCCGCGCACCTCGTCGTCGTTCAGGCGCACCGTCGGTGCAGCATCCATGAGACCCCCTCGAGACCGATGTCCTCCGAGCCTAGGTTGGTGAGAATCGGACGGATCCACCGCTACGGTCAAGGGGTGACTGTGTCGATGCCTGATCCGGCGCCGATGGTCGATGGCCGTCGGGCCAGGCGCAACCGGAGCCGAGACCTCGCCGTCGACGCCTTGCTGGACCTGCTCGGCGAAGGCGTGCTGCGACCGACGGCGCAACAGGTCGCCGAGCGCTCGGGCGTGTCGCTGCGGTCGATCTTCCGGATCTTCGACGACGTCGAGACGCTCAACGCCGCCGCGGCGGCGCGCCAGCTGAGCCGCATCCGCCACCTCTTCGTCGACGTGATGCCGACGGGCACCCTGCCGGAGCGGGTGGCGCAGGTCGTGGACATCAACGCCCGCCTGTACGAGTCGGTCGCGCCGATCCGACGGGCTGCGCTGCGCGCGGCCCCGGAGTCGCCCGCCCTCCAGGAGCAGCTCGCCCGCGCGCGGGGCTGGGTCCGCAGCGAGGTCGAGCGCGTCTTCGCCCCCGAGCTCGCCACCGCCCACCGCGACATCACCCCCGCAGTGGAGCTGGTCCTGTCGTTCGAAGCGTGGGACCAGCTGCGATCGGGACAGGGCGTGTCGCTTCCTCGTGCCACGGCCACCGTCGTCCGCACCATCACCGCGCTGCTCACGAACCCCGAGTAACCCGCGCCGCGTCGGTCGTCACACCGGCTAGAGATGGGGGGTGACCACCGCGCCGGCCGCTCCCACCCCCGCGGCGTCCACCACCGGGGCCGCGTTCACCGGCGAGGACTGGGCGATCTTCTCGGCGATCAGCCTCATCTGGGGCGCGTCGTTCCTCTTCATCGCCATCGGCCTGGAGAGCTTCGAGCCGGGGGTCATCACCTCGGCGCGGGTGAGCCTGGGCGCGGCCACGCTGGCGCTGTTGCCCGGCGCCCGCATGCGGCTCGAGCGCGAGGACCGCTTCCGCATGGCCGCGCTGTCGGTCATCTGGGTCGCCATCCCGTTCACGCTGTTCCCGATCGCTGAGCAGCACATCAACTCGGCGGTGGCCGGGCTGCTGAACGGCGCCGTCCCGATGTTCACGGCCATCTTCGCGGTGCTGCTCTTCAACCGACGCACGACCGGCCCCCAGCTGCTCGGCCTCGGCGTCGGCCTGGTCGGTGTGGTGATGATCAGCCTCCCCAGCCTCACGGAGGGTTCGTCGCAGGCGCTCGGCGTCGGCCTCGTGCTGATCGCGACGCTCTGCTACGGCCTCGCCACCAACCTCGCCGCGCCGCTGCAGGTCCGCTACGGGTCGCGACCGGTGATGGCGAGGATGCTCGCGCTCGCCACCGTCTGGACGCTCCCGTACGGGCTGGTCGGCATCCCTGGGTCGAGCGTGGAGGCCCGGCCCCTGGCGGCGGTGCTCGTGCTCGGCATCATCGGCACCGGCCTCGCCTACCTCCTCATGGGCACCCTCGTGGCCCGGGTCGGGCCGACCCGGTCCTCGTTCATCACCTACCTCATCCCGGGCGTGTCGCTCGTGCTCGGCGTGGTCTTCAAGAACGACCACGTCGCCGCCCTCGCCGTGGCCGGCGTCGGCTTCGTCATCGTCGGCGCCATGCTCGCCAGCAGAAAAGAGCGCGGCTAGTCGTCGTCGACCCTCGAGCGCGAGCTCGGGTGCGAAAGCGTGCAGGAGTCGACAGCGCTTCGCACCCGAGTTGCGGAGTCGTCTCGCGCACCCGGGTGCGAAAGTGCGCAGGAACGCCGCGACTTCGCACCCGAGTTGCGTCGAGGAGGTGCCGGAACCGGGCGACCGTGCGCAGGCGTGGCGGCACCGACGGCAGCGCTGCGCCTCGGCGCGCCCTTGCCCTTGACCTGGCCTTGAGCCTGCCTGGCGCGCTAGTCGCTGCTGCCGGTGAGCTTGAGGGAGCGGAGCTTGGTGCTGGTGAGGATGAGGGCGACGGCGGAGATGAAGCAGAGGCGGATGAGGGCGCCGGTGCCGTGGGGGATGCCCTCGCGCACGAGGGACTCCTGGGCGTCGGTGAGGCCGACGAACGCGGATCGGGCCACCCACGACGGGGTGAGCTGCGCGATGCCGCTGAGGTTGGCGCCCAGCAGCCGTTCGACGATGAACACGAAGGCCAGCGACCAGACCGCGGCCCGCTTCGTGATGCACCCGATGGCCAGGAAGACGGCGACGTAGGCCTGGGCGCCGAAGACGGCCGCGAGTGCGATCGCCCCGGCGCTCCCAGAGTCGCCGGCCACGACGGCGGCGAGCGCGAACGCGATCGCGAGCACACCCGCCGAGGCGAGGCTGCCGCCCAGCCAGCGAGCCAGCGTGATCTGCCAGGTGGGCACCGGCGACATCCACGTGAACGTGAAGGTGCCCGAGCGCACCTCCGAGCCGAGCACGGCGTCACCGATGACGAGGCAGGTCACCGGCATCACGAGGCCGAACAGGGAGTCCGCGGCCACGTCCGCGAACGCCCGCGCGGCGGTGTCGTCGATGGTGCTGGCGATGAACCCGAACAGGATCGCCGCCGATGCCGGGACCAGCGCGCCGATCCAGCGCTTGCCGGGCAGGCAGGCCTGGAGCGTGTAGACGACGAGCGCGACCATCGCCGGCCGTCGCCGCCGAGCGGTCGTGACGGTGTCGGTCATCGCACGAGCTCCCGGAACAGGCTCTCGAGCGAGTCGTCGAGGGGGCGGACCTCGATGAGGTGCACGCCGAGGTCGCGCGCGGCCTGCGGCAGGAGCACGGCGAGCTCCTTGGCCCGCGTGGTGGAGATGATCAGGTCGTCGCCGTCCACGTTGATGCCCGACACGACCTCGTTCCCGAGCAGGGCGCTGGCCAGCCGCCGCCCGCCCGGGGCGCGGACGAGCACGTGGCGGGGCACATCGTCCATGGCGTCGCGGATCGCCCGGTGCCCGCCCGCGGCGGCGAGCCGGCCTCGTACGACGACGATCACCCGGTCGGCCATCGACTCGACCTCGTTGAGGACGTGCGAGCTGACGATGACGGTCCGGCCCTCGGCGCCGAGCCGCCGGAACAGCTCGATGAGGCGGAGGCGCTGCACGGGGTCGGCTCCGTTCAGCGGCTCGTCGAGGACGAGCACCAGCGGGTTCTTCACGAGGGCCGCCGCCACCTTGCTGCGCTGGCGCATGCCCTTGCTGAACCCGTCCATGCTGCGGTCGGCCGCCGGCACCATGTCGACGGTCTGCAGCGCCCAGTCGACCACGTTGGGGTCGGTGAGACCGTGGAGGTCGGCGACGTAGCGGCAGAGCTGGCGGGGGGTGAGGCCGCGCGGGACGGCTTCGTCCTCGGGCACGAGCGCCAGCTGTCGGTACACCTCCCGATCCGCGCGGGGCGAGCGGCCCGCCACGTGCACCTGACCCAGGTTGACCGGGATGAGGCCGGTGATCGCGCGCATCAGCGTCGTCTTGCCGGCCCCGTTGGGGCCGAGCAGGCCCGTGACCCCCGGTCCGAACGAGCAGCTGAGCTCGGACAGCGCGACCTTCTGCCCGAACCACACCGACACGTCGGTGGCGGTGACCGTGGCGTCGGCCACGAAGGCCGGGTCGAGCGCCGGGGGAGCCGGCGGCGGGGGCGGCGGCGGGAGATCGCTCACCGTTCGACCTCGTTGTAGCGGAAGAGGAGGGTGCCCAGCGCGATCAGCACGACGGCCAGGTACAGCAGGATCGCGTACAGACCTCCGTTGGCCAGTCCCGACATCGGATGGGTGTCCTCGACCTCGCCGAGGAACACGAGGTCGCGGATCACCAGCGGGAGGTCGATCAGGTTGATGAGCGCGGCCGGCTTGGGGTCTCGCTCGAGGATGAGCACCTGACCGTCCTCGAAGCTCCCTCCCGGGACCACCACGGTGGTGCCGTCCTCGGTGTCACGACGGTGCTCGGCGGTCCTCCGAACTGACCGCCCTCGGACTCGCTGGCCGTCTGCTCACCCACCAGCGCGTTGGCGACGATGGACGTGACGAGGAAGAGCCCGATGATCGACGCACCCGCGATGATCCGGCGGGTCGTCAGGGACGCGATCGCCACGCCGATCGACGCGAAGAACAGCGAGAGGAGGGCGACGGCGATGGGTACCTGCCAGAGCACCTCGGCGTTGTCGCGGGCGTACTTCAGCGCCCCGTCGTCGTTGACGAGCATCTGGCCGACGAAGAGCACGACCTGCGGCAGGAAGCCGAAGGCGAAGAGGATCGCGAACATCGCCCCGACCTTGGCGAAGACGTAGTCGACGCCGGTGAGCGGCCGGGCGAAGAGGAGCGGCAGCACGTGCTGGCGTCGGTCCGGGCACACGATGTCGGGGGCCGTGAGGGCGACGAACACCAGGAGGATGTTCGAGACGCCGACGTACTCGCGGTAGGTGATGAACTCGAAGTCGGTGACCGGCGTGTCGCGGGTGACGTAGGCGACGCCCACGTAGACGATCGCTGGGATCGTCGCCAGACCCAGCAGCACGAACGGGGCGACCTTCTGCCGCCAGGGTCGGCGGAGCCCGAGGGCGCGACGCACCGAGGCCCGGAAGAGCGCCCCCCGGGCGGCGGCGCGTCCGCCGCGCTCGCCCTCGTAGGCGCGATAGCCCCGGTCGTAGACGGCGCCGGTCATCAGCCCCGCCCGGCCCGGTCGAGGAACACGTCGTCGAGGGAGGTGAGGCGCGTGGTCATGCGGTGCAGGGGGAGGCTGAGGTCGGCCACCGCATCGCGCACCGTGTCGATGTCGGCGTCGCCGGCGACCTGCACCTCCACCAGCCCGGCGGCGGTGGTCGCCGTCAGCCCCCGTTCCTCGAGCCGAGCGATGAGCGCGTCGCGGTCGGCTCCGACGTCCACGGTGAGGAGCCCCGTGCGCTCCAGGAGGGATCCGGTGGCGCCCGAGACGACCAGGTGCCCGCCGTCGAGCATGACCACGTGGTCGCACACCTGCTGCACGTCGTCGAGCAGGTGGGTGGCGAGCAGCACCGAGATGCCGAGCCCCCCGAGCCGGGCGACGAGGTCGAGCATCTCCTCGCGACCCATCGGGTCGAGGCCGGCGGTCGGTTCGTCGAGCAGCACGAGCTCCGGGTCGGCCACGATCGCCTGGGCGAGCTTGGTGCGCTGGCGCATGCCGGTGGAGAAGCCCGCGACGGGCCGGAACCGCGCTTCGTCCAGGCCGACCAGGTCGAGCACGTCCGACGCGCGCTGGCGGGCGTCGCGGGGCGGGAGCCCGCTCAGCTCCCCGAAGGTGGCGACGATGTCCGCCGCGCTCTGGTCGAGCGGAAGGCACTCGTGCTCCGGCATGTAGCCGAGCTGGCTGCGCACCCCGATCGGATCGTCGGCGACGTTGATCCCGCACACCTCGAGGCTTCCCTCGGTGGGATGGCTCAGTCCGAGCATCATCCGGAAGAGGGTCGTCTTCCCGGCGCCGTTGGCCCCGACGAGGCCGATGCGGCCCGCCGGGATGTCGAGATCGAGCCCTTCGACGGCCGTGACACCGGGGTATCGCTTGGTCAGTCCCCGCGTCCGGAGGAGGGCGGGGGCGGGGTCCACGAGGCCAGTCTGTCAGGCAGGGATGTCGCCTTCGTCACGATGAGGCTCTAGGCTGGGACCTCGAACAGGGAAGTCAGTCGGACTTGCTTGCAATGCAGATAGGTAGAAAATCGTGGCAACTGGAACCGTGAAGTTCTTCAACAACGAGAAGGGCTTCGGCTTCATCTCCCGTGAGCAGGGCGACGACGTGTTCGTCCACTTCTCCAACATCCAGGGGTCTGGTTACAAGACCCTGGACGAGGGCCAGCGCGTCGAGTTCGACGTGGCCCCCGGCCGCAAGGGCGAGGAAGCCCAGAACGTCCGGGTCATCTAGTCCCGAATCCGTTTGATCGGAGCCGCCGGCACTCGTGCCGGCGGCTCCGTCATGCCGGGGGTCTAAAGGAAAGGAACACCCATGGCCGCACAACGAACGAGCTTCGAGAAGCTCCAGCGCGACCGAGCGAAGAAGGCCAAGCAGGCCGCCAAGCGCGAGAAGCGCCTGGAGAAGGGCAACGAGACCGAGGCCGAGGCCGACGAGCTGACACCGCTCGCGCCCGCCGAGCCCGGCACCGAGCTGTCCGCCGGCGAGCTCCTCGCCCGCGTCGAGGAGATCCATCGCCTCTTCGACGACAAGAAGATCTCCTTCGAGGACTTCGAAGAGCAGAAGGCGGACCTCATGGCCCGCATCTCCGTCGACTGACCGCCCCGCGCCTCAGCTCGGGTCCGGGCCCTCGACGGCTTCCGCGACGACCTCCATCCGGTCGCGCTCCTCATAGGGACGCCGCGCGATGTCCGCGATCGCGGCCGCCACGTCGACCGGCGGGACGGCCTGCACCTCCTGGCAGTACACGTAGGAGGTGCACGAGTAGTCGTCGACGCGCTCGCAGATGCCCCAGGCGAGCAGCGCGGGCGGGCCGTCGGTCCGCCACCCCTCGCCCGCGACCGGGTTGGTCCGCTGGTACGCCTCCTGCTCGGCTTCCTGCCCCTGCAGGAAGAACATGGCGCCGATCTGCTGGATCGTGACCCGGAGGTCGGTCTCGAACATGATCGGGTCGGGCACGTGCCAGCGGTAGAAGCTCACGAAGTCGGGCTGGGTGCCCATGCCCTCGGCCTCCTTGCCCTGCCCGCTGAGCACCAGGTGGGCGCCCGCGTAGGGCGCATCGTGCTGGCCCATGCCCCACGCCGAGCCGACGTAGTCCTCGAGGCCGGTGCCGCAGATCGTGGGCAGGTCGGTGTCGCCATCGCGGAACACCTTCACCTCACCCTCGCCGTACCAGTTGGCGTGATCGATCACCCGTACGCCCACCGCGCACCCGAGGAATCGACCCGGTCCCTTGAGGCCCTCGGTGATGACGAAGTCACGCTGCTGCACGGTGGGGTTCTCCCGCCGGAACGCAACGTGGAGGTAGCCGAGCTCCGCCGGGATCTCGGGCTGCAGCGTGTAGTCCACCTGGTAGTAGAGCGTGGTGGCGCGCTCGCTGTGGTTGGTGAACGCGATCTCGATGCGCTCCCGGAAGGGCATCGGCAGGTACGAGTTGAAGCCACGACCCTCCTGCGCCGTCGTCAGCATCGAGTGGTACGCCACCGGCCGCCCGTGGGGCAGGCCGAAGAAGTCGAGCAGGGGCGCCGCGATGCTCGGTTCCGTCCGACCGTCGTAGCGGACCTCCAGGGTCAGCGCCCGCATGCGCTCGGGCCGCGCCGGGGGCACCGTGACCCAGAGGTGACGCACCACCCCAGGGCCCTCGAGGTCGGCGAGCACCACCCGCTCGCCGGGTTCGATGCGGCGGCTCGGCGCACCTTTCCGGCCGCCGTGCGCCGTGCCGCCCGCCCCCCGAGCGCCCGTGGGGTTCTCGAACGTCGCCGCCCGCGCGTCCAGGCTCGTGTCGATGAAGGCCGGGTTCATCAGCTCGCCGTACATGTCCCCCCTCGGCTGTCGCGCCGCAGCCTATGAGAACGTTCGTGCGGATCAGCAGCGTGGTCTCAACACCGCAGGCGAGCGTTTGACCTAGACGTTGCGGCGGTAGCGGCCGCCGACCTCGAAGAGGGTGTCGGTGATCTGGCCGAGGCTGCAGACGCGCACGGCGTCCATGAGGACGGCGAAGAGGTTGTCGCCGGCGAGGGCGGCGTCGCGGAGGCGAGCGAGCATGGCGGGGGACTCGTCGGCGTGGGCGCGGTGGAAGGCCTCGAGGCGGGTGATCTGGCTCTGCTTCTCGGCGTCGGTGGACCGGGCGAGCTCGATCACGGGTGGTGGCGCGTCCGCCTCCGCGTTGGGTGCGAGGAACGTGTTGACCCCGATGATGGGCAGGGTGCCGTCGTGCTTGGCGTGCTCGTACTTCATCGACTCGTCCTGGATCCGGCCCCGCTGGTACCCGGTCTCCATGGCCCCGAGCACGCCGCCTCGCTCGGAGATGCGATCGAGCTCGGCGAGCACGGCTTCCTCGACGAGGTCGGTGAGCTGCTCGATGATGAAGCTGCCCTGGTTGGGGTTCTCGTTCATCGAGAGGCCCCACTCGCGGTTGATGATCATCTGGATGGCCAGCGCGCGCCGCACGGACTCGGCGGTCGGGGTGGTGACCGCTTCGTCGTAGGCGTTGGTGTGGAGGCTGTTGGCGTTGTCGTACAGCGCGATCAGGGCCTGGAGGGTGGTGCGGATGTCGTTGAAGTCCATCTCCTGGGCGTGCAGGGACCGGCCCGAGGTCTGGACGTGGTACTTGAGCTTCTGGCTGCGCTCGTCGGCGCCGTAGCGATCGCGCATGGCGACGGCCCAGATGCGCCTGGCCACCCGGCCCAGCACCGCGTACTCCGGGTCCATGCCGTTGGAGAAGAAGAACGACAGGTTGGGCGCGAAGTCGTCGACGTCGAGCCCGCGAGCGAGGTAGCTCTCCACGTACGTGAAGCCGTTGGCGAGCGTGAACGCGAGCTGTGACAGGGGGTTCGCGCCGGCTTCGGCGATGTGGTAGCCGGAGATCGACACCGAGTAGAAGCTGCGGACCTCGTGCTCGACGAACCACTCCTGGATGTCGGCCATCAGCCCGAGGCTGAACTCGGTGGAGAAGATGCAGGTGTTCTGGCCCTGGTCCTCCTTGAGGATGTCGGCCTGGACGGTGCCCCGCACGCGCCGCAGCACCTCGGCCCGGTCGAGCTCGGGGTGCTGGTCGATGGCCGTGTTCAGGAACATGGCGAGGATCGTCGGGGCGGGGCCGTTGATCGTCATCGACACCGAGGTCGACGGGTCGCACAGGTCGAACCCGTCGTAGAGCACCTCCATGTCGTCGAGCGTCGCGATGGACACGCCCGCGTTGCCGACCTTGCCGTAGATGTCCGGCCGCTCGTCGGGGTTGAACCCGTAGAGCGTGACGGAGTCGAAGGCCGTCGACAGACGCGTCGCGGGCTGGCCGTCGGCGAGCATGTGGAACCGACGGTTGGTGCGGAAGGCGTCGCCCTCGCCGGCGAACATCCGAGCCGGGTCCTCACCGTCTCGCTTGAGCGGGAACACCCCGGCCGTGAAGGGGAAGTGCCCCGGCAGGTGCTCCGCGCGCAGGAACCGCAGGAGCGGGCCGGGGTCCTCGTGGCCGGGCAGCGCCACCCGAGGGACGAACGTGCCCGACGGCGACTCCCGCACCAGCGGCAACCCGTTGGCGTGCGTCGGGCCGGTGAGCTCGTCGACCTGGGCCGGCCACCCGTCGAGGAGGACCCGGCTCGACTCGTCGACGGCCGCCATCGCGCGCTCGAGCGCCGCGTCGATGTCCGCCGTGCCGCCGCCCTGCTCCGCGACGAGGTCCTTGGCGCCGAGCAGGTTCCCGACCGCCCGCACCGCCTTCTCCTGCTCGCCGGTGACGGCGTGGTAGTCGCGCACGGTGGCGGCGACGTCGGCGAGGTAGCGGCTGCGCTGGGGCGGCACGACGGAGGCGATCTTGGTGCTCACCCGGCCGGCCACCGGCGCCAGGGTGCCCTCGGTGGCGGGGAGTCCTCGCTCTTGCAGCAGGCCGCGCAGGTGCTGGTAGAGCGCGGTGACGCCGTCGTCGTTGAACCGGGCGGCGATGGTGCCGAACACCGGGAGCTCTTCCGGGTCGATGTCGAAGCGCTCCCGGTTGCGAGCCATCTGGCGGCGCACGTCGCGCAGCGCGTCCTCGGCTCCTCGCCGTTCGAACTTGTTGATGACGACGACCTCGGCGAAGTCGAGCATGTCGATCTTCTCGAGCTGGCTCGCGGCACCGAACTCGGGCGTCATCACGTAGACCGGCACGTCGACGTGGTCGACGATCCCGGCGTCGCCCTGCCCGATGCCGGGGGTCTCCACGACCACGAGGTCGTACCCCGCCGCTCGGCAAGCCGTGAGGATGTCATCGAGGGCCTCGGGCAGCTCGCTCGACCCGCGGGTGGCCAGCGAGCGGAACAGCACCGGCGGCGGGTCGATGGCGTTCATGCGGATCCGGTCACCGAGCAGCGCACCACCGCCGCGCCGCCGCGTCGGATCCACGGCGACCACGGCGATCCGGAGCTTGTCCTCCTGGTCGAGGCGGAACCGCCGCAACAGCTCGTCGGTGAGCGACGACTTGCCCGACCCACCGGTGCCCGTGATGCCCAGCACCGGGACCGACCGGCCGCTGGCCGCCGTGCGGAGCTGGTCCAGCAACGCCGCGTCGAGCCGGCCCAGCTCCAGGGCGGTGATGGCGCGGGCGAGCGCGCCCTGGTCACCGGCAAGGAGCTCGTCCACCGCGGTCAGCGGCACGGCGACCGGGTCCACGTCGCACGCCTCGACGATCGTGTTGACCATCGCGGCCAGGCCCATGCGCTGTCCGTCCTCCGGCGAGAAGATCCGGGTGACGCCGTACTCCTGCAGCTCCGCGATCTCGCTCGGGATGATCACGCCGCCGCCCCCGCCGAAGATGCGCACGTGACCCAGGCCGCGAGCGCGCAGCTCGTCGACCAGGTAGCGGAAGTACTCGTTGTGCCCGCCCTGGTACGACGAGACCGCCACGCCCTGGGCGTCCTCCTGCACGACGGCGGTGATCACCTCTTGCACCGACCGGTTGTGGCCGAGGTGGATCACCTCGCAGCCCTGCGACTGCAGGATCCGCCGCATGATGTTGATCGCGGCGTCGTGCCCGTCGAAGAGGCTCGCGGCCGTGACGATCCGCACCGGATGCGTGGGCACGTGCAGCGCAGGACCCCCTGTCATGCTCCGAGGGTACCGCAGTTGCTGGGCGCCCCTCTTCGGGGCGCCGGTAGGTTCGGCGCCATGCCGATCGTGCCGGATGAGAAGGACTGGACGTGGGTGCTGGATCGGCGTGTGCCCCGAGTGCGGGTTCGACACCGCCGCCGTCGACCGGGACGAGCTGCCCGGTCGGATCGCCGCCACCTCCCGTGCCTGGGAGGAGGTCCTCGGCCGCCCCGACGTGCGGCAGCGCCCGGACGAGGCGACCTGGTCGCCGCTCGAGTACGCGTGCCACGTGCGTGACGTGCACCGCGTCTACGCGGGCCGCGTGAGCCGGATGCTCGACGAGATCGACCCGTACTACGACAACTGGGATCAGGACGCCACGGCCGTCGAGGACCGCTACGCGGAGCAGGACCCTGCCGTCGTGGCCGGCGAGCTGACCGCGGCGGGGACGGAGCTGGCATCGCTCTTCGCCGGCGTGTCGGGCGACGGGTGGAGCCGCACGGGGAGGCGCAGCGACGGCGCCTCGTTCACGGTCGACTCGATCGGCCGCTACTACCTCCACGACATCGAGCACCACCTCTGGGACGTCAGCTGAGGCGGCGGTCGTCGGGCGGGCACACCCGGAGCCAGCGGTAGCCGTAGCCCTCGAGCTCGACCTCGGCCCGGCCCCGCTCGTCGAGCTCGGTGATGCCGTCGCACAGCTGGTCGACGAGCGTTGTGCCCTCGGGGACGTCAGCGAGCCGCAGCGGGACGCCGCACGCGGTCGAATCGAGGTTGTGCAGCGCGACCGTGCTGGCGCCGTCGTGGCTGAGCCGGTGGGCGAGCACCGCCCGGTGCGGCTGCTCGAGGACCTCCAGCTCGCCCCACCCGAGCTCGGGCGCCTCGCGGTAGCGCTGGCTGAGCAGCTTCACGAAGCTGAGCAGCGAGTCCGGATCCCGTCGTTGGTCCTGGACGTTGACGTGGGCCGGCCCGAACCCACCCTGGACGGTGGGTGCGGCCAGTCGCGACGGGGGCGCGGTGGAGAAGCCGCCGTTGCGATCGGGTGACCACTGCATCGTCGTTCTGACGGCTGAGCGCCCCTCGGCGGAGAGCTCCTCGCCCATCCCGATCTCCTCCCCGTAGAACAGCACGGGCGTGCCCGGGAGCGAGAACAAGAGGCTGTACACCATCCGGATCCGGCGGGGATCGCCGTCGAGCATCGGTGGGCAGGCGCCGACGCAGGCCGCGCCCGTAGATCTGCATGTCCGGATCGGGACCGAAGGCGTCGAACACCTCCTGGCGCTGTCGCTCGGTGAGCTTGTCGAGCGTCAGCTCGTCGTGGTTGCGGACGAAGGTCGCCCACTGCGAGTCGCGCGGGAGCTGCGGCCGGTCGAGGAGGGCCTTGGCCAGCGGCCGAGCGTCGCGGCGAGCGAGGGAGAGGTAGAGCCGCTGCATCCCGATGAAGTCGAAGAGCATCGTGAGCTCGTCTCCGTCCTCGTCGCCGGCGAAGCGTCGCTGCTGCGCGTGCGAGAGGTTCACCTCGCCCAGGAGGATCGCATCGCCCGAGCGGCGGCCCAGGAAGGCACGCAGCTCGCGCAGGAAGGCGTGGGGATCCGGAAGGGGAGCCGGCCCCGCCACGCCCTTGGTGGTCTCGATGAGGAAGGGGACGGCGTCCACCCGGAAGCCGGAGACCCCGAGCTCGAGCCAGAACCCCATGATCTTGGCGATCTCGTCCCGCACGGCGGGGTTGGCGACGTTCAGGTCGGGCTGGTGCTTGTAGAAGCGGTGCAGGTAGTGCTGCCCCGCCTTCTCGTCCCACTGCCACATGCTGGTCTCCTGGTCGGGGAAGACCACGTCCTTGGCGGGCGTCTTCGGGGGGTCGTCCGCCCACACGTACCAATCGCGGTAGCGCGACGTGCGGCTCGACCGAGCCGATCGGAACCAGGGGTGCTGGTCAGACGTGTGGTTCACGACGAGGTCGACGATGACCCGGATCCCCCGATCGCGCGCGGTGCGGACCAGCTCGACGAAGTCCCCGTGCGTGCCGACCCGCTCGTCGACGCCGTAGAAGTCCGTGATGTCGTAGCCGTCGTCACGGTCGGGGGTGGGGTAGAAGGGCATCAGCCAGAGGCACGTCACCCCGATCTCCGCGAGGTAGTCGATGCGCTGGATCAACCCGACGATGTCGCCCTTGCCGTTGCCTCCCCAGTCCAGGAACGTCTCGACGTCGAGGCAGTAGACGACCGCCGTCTTCCACCACACGTCCGAGGTGTCGGTGATCTTCATGGCCGCGTGACCTCGAGCTGCGGGAGCACTCGTTCGCCGAAGACGTCGATGAACTCGCGCTGCTCCTGGCCGACGTGGTGGAGGTGCACGGCGTCGAAGCCGAGCTCCGCGCGCTCCGTGATCCAGGCTGCGTGTTGCCCGGGGTCGCTCGACACGAGCACCGCCTTTCGCATGTCCTCGGGCCGGACCCGCTCGCCGATGAGGTCGAGCTGCTCGACGGTGTCCACGTCCCAGCTCACCGGGGGCCCGATCACGTTCGTGCGCCACTGGTCGTGGGCGATGGCGAGGGCGGTGTCGTCGTCACGCGCGTAGGACAGGTGCACCTGGAGGGCGGCGGGTCCGCGTCCGCCGGCGTCGCGGTACGCCGCGAGCACCTTCCGGAGCTGTTCGAGCGGTTGGTCGACGGTGACCAGGCCGTCGGCCCAGTCCGCCACCCACGCCGCGGTCTCCACGGACACCGCGGCTCCGATCAGCGGCGGCGGTTCCTCCGGACGCGTCCACAGGTAGGCCCGGTCGACCTCCACCAGCCCGGAGTGGCTCACCTCCGCCCCGTCGTGGAGCGCCCGGATGACGTCGACGCACTCGCGCAGGCGCTGGCTCCGGATCTCCTTCCGGGGCCATGGATCGCCGGTGATGTGCTCGTTCGACGCCTCGCCGGTGCCGAGCGCGACCCACAGGCGCCCGGGGAACATGGTGCCGAGGGTGGCGGAGGCCTGGGCGACGATGGCCGGGTGGTAGCGCTGGCCGGGCGCGTTGACGATGCCGAAGGGAAGCGTGGTGCGGGCCAGCGCGGCGCCGAGCCATGCCCACGCGAAGCCGCTGTGGCCCTGTCGTCGGCTCCAGGGGGAGAAGTGGTCCGAGCTCATGGCCGCCGTGAACCCCGCTGCCTCGGCCCGCTGGACCGCTTCCAGCAGCTCGGTCGGGTGCACCTGCTCATGGGACGCGTGGAACCCGATGATCGTCACCCGGCCCTCCTTCCCCACGGGAGCGGCACCTACACGGGCTCCATCCCGACACCGGCGGGTAGGTTCGGCCCATGGCTGAGATCCTCGAGGTGGACCTCCTCCGGTTCGAACAGGGTGATGCGGCCGCTCGGCGTGCGGTGGTCGACGGCGTGCGACGCAGCCTGGCCACCGGGTTCGTCTACACGAGCCACGACCTCCCCGAGGTGGTGATCGACGAGGCCTACGCCAAGCTGGCCGAGTTCTTCTCGATGGATCAGGGCACCAAGGAGAAGTTCATCGCGCCGGGCTCCCACGGGCAGACGGGCTACACCGGTCTCCTGGTGGAGACGGCCGCGGCCGCCGACGTGCCGGACTGGAAGGAGATGCTCAACTGGAGCGACGAGCCGCCGGCCGGACATCCCCTCCGTCGCAAGTACCCGCACCGCTACATGGACCAGGTGCTCCCCGAGGCCGCGGTACCCGGGATCACCGAGGTGCTGATGCTGTTCCACGAGCGCATCTACGACCTCCAGCGGCGCTTCCTGCGGATCATCGCGGTGGGGCTGGGCGCGCACGAGGACCTCTTCGAGTCGATGCTCCCGTACGGCTCCACCCTCACCCGGGCCATCCGCTACCCGCCGATGCCCGAGGCCCCGTCCGGCAAGGAGCACGTGTGGGCGGGCGAGCACGCCGACATCAACCTCATCACGGCGCTGCCGCGGGCGACGGCGCCAGGTCTCCAGGTCAAGACCGACGACGGCTGGATCGACGCCGTCGCGCCGGAGGGCAAGGTCATCATCAACACCGGGATGATGCTCGAGGTGCTCTCCAACGGCGTGATCCCGCCTGGGGTCCACCGCGTCGTGGCCGACCCCACCTTTGCGGGGGAGCGCTACAGCGTCGTGCAGTTCTGCCACCCGACGCCGTGGACGATCCTGTCGCCGCTGCCGTCGTGCTGCGGTCCCGACACGCCCCAGCGCTACGGCTCCATCGAAGCCGGCGACAAGCTCGACGAGGTCCTCTACCAGATCAACCTGGTCGAGGATGCGAGGCGCGTGTCCGACTGAGCTCGCCGACGGCGACTACCGCGAGGATCTGGTAGCTGGGGTTGAGGATCGCCAGCCTCGTCTTGTGGATGCCGACGGTGCCTTCGACGGCCATGCGCGTGCCGACGCTGACGCCGGCGATGCTGCGGCGGCCGAGGAAGATGACCGAGATGGAGGCCGACCCGTCGTCGAGGATCAGCTCCACGGTCGGCGCGTCGTGCTGGGGGGCGACACGCACGGATCGGACCTTGCCGGCGACGCGCACCCGTTGTCGCCAGGTGGCGTCGGCGATGGGCAGGCAGCCCGGAACGAGCGTGATGGTCACGTCGCCGTCGCTGTCGGCGGTCATCGGAAGGGGCGGCGTCGACTGCCGGCCCTCGCCCTGTCGGGCCGCTCGGCGGTTGACGATGGCCGACAGCGGTACCCGCTCCTGGTTCGCGGCGTCGAGGTGGAACGGCACCGACGTCACGTTGGCGTGGGGCAGGCGTGACACCTGCTCGAGGATCGCGTCGGCGGTCTTGTCGTGCAGCACGCGGTGCCACAAGCCCTTGTACTTGCGATCGGGGAGCAGCACCGACACCTCGGTCTCGCCGTCGGCGAGCTCGCGGACGACGCACTCCACCGCGGCGCGGGTGAGCCGACGATCGGGACAGTCGACGAGCTCCAGCGGCACGCGTTGCAGGCCGGTGCGCGCCCACTCCTCGGCCAGCTCCGCCGCCTTCGCCTCGTCGATGACGAAGTGCACGGTCCGCATCTCGTCGGGCGTCAGCGATCGGGCGTACTGGATGGCACGGGCCGAGGCCATGTCGAGCCGGTCGACGAACACCAGCACCACGTGGCGGCGCAGGATGGGAGCAGTGGCGGCGGCCGGCACGTCGTGCTCGAGCTGGACGGCCTCTCGCTCGTACTGCCGGTTGAGGCGGAGCAGCACGATCACGAGGATCGGCATGATCACGAGCATCACCCACGCGTCGTCGAACCGGGTGATGAGCACGATCAGCACGACGCCGGCCGAGAGCATCGCGCCGACGCCGTTCACCAGGACACCCCGCTGCCAGCCCTGCTCTCGCAGCCGGAGGTGGTGCATCGTCATGCCCGCCTGCGACAGCGTGAAGCCGACGAACACACCGATCGCGTAGAGCGGGATGAGCCTGGTGACCTCGGCCCCCGTGACGACCACGAGGAGGCCGGCGGCCCCCGCCAAGGCGATGATGCCGTTGGAGAACACGAGCCGGTGGCCGCGCTTCGTGAGCTGCCGGGGCAGGAAGCTGTCGCCCGCCTGGATGCTCGCGAGGCGCGGGAAGTCGGCGAAGCCGGTGTTGGCGGCCAGCACCAGGATCAGCATGGTGGCGGCCTGCAGCAGGTAGGTGAACACCTCGCCGACCGGTGCCGGTGCCGTAGACGACCTCGCCGATCTGGGCCAAGACGGTGGGTGTGCCGTCCTCGAACGGGATCACCTCGATCTTGCTGGCCAGGAACGACAGCCCGAAGAACATCACCGCGAGGCCGGAGCCCATGACCACGAGCGTCTGGCGGGCGTTGCGCCAGGCCGGTTCCTTGAACGCCGGCACGCCGTTGGAGATGGCCTCCACCCCGGTGACCGCGGCGCCACCGGAGGCGAACGCTTGGGCGAGCACGTAGGCGCTGGCGCCGAGGAGGAGCCCGGTCCCTTCGTCCCCGACGTGGACGCTGCCCTCCACCGCCTGCCCGATCACTGCGAGGTCGCCCGCCGCATAGCGCACCAGGCCGTAGACGAGCAGCACCCCCATGTTGAGCATGAAGAAGTAGGTCGGGACCGCGAACACGCGGCCCGACTCCTTCACGCCGCGCAGGTTCCCGTACATGACGATGGCGATGAAGCCGAGGGAGATGGGGACGCGGAGTGGGTTCAGCGCGTCGAACGAGGAGATGAGCGCCGCGGTGCCGGCCGACACCGAGACCGACACGGTGAGGATGTAGCCGACGAGCAGGGCCGCACCCGCGACCTGCGCGGGCACGATGCCGAAGTTGTCGCGCGTGACGAGGTAGGCGCCGCCGGCCGACGGGATAGGCCTTGATCGTCTCGCGGTACGACAGGATCAGCAGCGCCAGCATCACCAGCAGGGCCCCGGTGATCGGCATGACGAGCGAGAAGGCGGCCAGGCCGACGGCCGGCACGAGGACGTGGAGGATCTCCTCCGTGGCGTAGGCGCTCGACGACAGGTTGTCCGACGCGAACACCGCCAGGGCGGTGGGCTTGCCGAGGCGCTGCTCCTCGAGCTCGTGGCTGTGCAGCGGCGGGCCGAGCAGCTTGCGCTTGAGTCGATAGCCCACGGCGTCCGGGGGCATCGGGATGCTGGAGCCCGCCACGATCGGCTGCGGGGGTTCGTAGGTGCCGGCGCCGATCGGGGGATCGGACTGCACCTCGATGCCTGTCTCTGTCGCCATCGGCCGCGAGCCTACGGGCCGGCCGATCCCTCCCGCGACGGTAGGGTCAGCAGCCGTGCTGTACGGAGAGGTGGACCCGGCGGAGCTGGCCGAGACGTGCGGGCTGGAGCCGTCGTTCGTCTGCCGCGAGGTGCTCGAGCACACCGGTTCCACGACGCTCGCCGGCGCCGTCGACTGGATCTTCGCCAAGCCGGTGACGATCGCCATCATCCTCATCGTCGCCTGGGTGGTGGTGCGGATCCTCGACCGGATCATCGA
The DNA here is from genome assembly GCA_963721695.1 of uncultured Microthrixaceae bacterium. GTDB lineage: Bacteria > Actinomycetota > Acidimicrobiia > Acidimicrobiales > VFJN01 > VFJN01. The sequence continues at coordinate 10,012 of CAVRKU010000014.1, read as the reverse complement.
TCGCTTCGTGCGGTCGATCGCCGACGGACCGGAGCCGACGCGCCAGCTGAAGCGGGGCCTGCGTCGCACCCCCATCGTCCACACCCTGCCGGAGGGCAGCCTCGACACGGCCGTCTCGCTCCGAGCCGCACCGCGCGCCCAGACGCTCGGGCACGTGCTCCGATCGATCGCGGCCGGGGTCGTGTGGGGCCTCGCCGCGCTCATGATCCTGGGCGAGCTCGGCATCGAGCTCGGCCCGCTGATCGCGGCGGCGGGGATCGCCGGCGTGGCGCTCGGCTTCGGGGCCCAGAGCCTCGTCAAGGACTTCCTCGCCGGCATCTTCATCCTCATCGAGGATCAGTACGGCGTCGGCGACATCATCGACGTCGGCGAGGTCAGCGGCACGCTGGTGACCGGCACCGTCGAGTCGGTGTCCCTCCGCGCGACCCGGCTCCGGTCCACGAACGGCACCGTCTGGCACGTTCCCAACGGCACGATCCTCCGCGTCGGCAACATGAGCCAGCAGTGGGCGCGGGCGCTGCTCGACGTCTCCGTGGCCTACGGCTCCGACCTCGACCTGGCGCAGGCCGTGATCAAAGCCGCCGCCGACGGGCTGTGGCAGGACCCCGCGTGGTCGGAGGAGGTGCTCGAGGAGCCCGAGCTGTGGGGCGTCGAGAGCCTGGCCCCCGAGGGCGTGACCATCCGCCTCGTGGTGAAGACCCAGCCGGCGGAGCAGTTCCGGGTGCTCCGCGAGCTGCGGGGCCGCATCAAGCTGGCGCTCGACGAGGCGGGGGTCGACATCGCCACCACCCAGCGCACGCTGGTCATGCAGCAGGACCCCAGCATCGCCCGACCGCCTGGCGACGATCCCGACCCGGACTGAGCCCCGTCGAGATCGGGTCAGGCCCCGCTGGAGGCGAGGGTGACCTCGACCGCGAACGGCTCGCCGACCTGGGTGGTGAGCTCGGTGACCACGCCGGCCGCCGTGACGTCGTCCACGACGAGCTCCAGCGCGGCGAGGCGCTCCGCGGTGTCGGTGACGACGGCGCGCTCGATCGCCGCGCGCATCGAGAGCTTGCCCTCGGACTTGGCCCGCCGCAGCTCGGTGAGGACCTCGGCGGCCACCCGGAGCGGGAGCGGGTCGGTGTCGCTGGCAGCGTCACGCAGCGCGGCCGCATCGGGCCACGAGGACCGGTGGATCGAGCCCTCCCGCCACCACGACCAGACCTCCTCGGTGACGTACGGCAGGAACGGCGCGAACAGCTTGAGCAGTGCCTCCAGGGCGAGCCCGAGGGCCGCCTGGGCCGAGGCGGCGCCGGGCCCGTCGCCGTAGGCGCGGTTCTTGACCAGCTCGAGGTAGTCGTCGCAGAACGACCAGAAGTGCGCCTCGGTGCGCTCGAGCGCCCGGGCGTAGTCGAAGCGGTCGAAGGCGGCGGTGGCCTCGTCGACGAGGTGGGCCAGCTCGGTGAGCATGGCCTGGTCGAGCGGCTCGGTGACGGCGCCACCCGCCCGGTCGGCGCCGAAGCCGAGGGCGAACTTCGACGCGTTGAGCAGCTTGATGGCCAGCCGGCGGCCGACCTTCATCTGGCCGTGGTCGACGGCGATGTCCATCCCGGGCCGGGCGTTCGCCGCCCAGTAGCGGATGGCGTCGGCGCCGTGCTGGGCGAGCGCCGCCATCGGCTCGTCGGGGGAGTTGCCCGCCGACTTGGACAGCTTCTTGCGGTCGGGGTCGTACACGAACCCGGAGATGGCGGCGTTGGCCCACGGCAGGCAGTTGTGCTCGTAGTGGCTGCGGACGACGGAGCTGAACAGCCAGGTGCGGATGATCTCGTGGGCCTGCGGCCGCAGGTCCATCGGGAACGTGCGCTCGAACAGGTCGGGGTCGTCCACCCACCCGCAGACGATCTGCGGGGTGAGCGAGGAGGTGGCCCACGTGTCCATCACGTCGGGATCGGCGGCGAACCCTCCGGGCTGGTTGCGCTGCGACTCGTCGTAGCCAGCGGGGACCGCGGTGGTGGGGTCGATGGGCAGCTCGTCCTCGTCGGCCAGGATCGGTGACAGGAAGTCGGTGACGCCGTCGGCGTCGATCGGGTACCAAACGGGGAACGGCACGCCGAAGAACCGCTGGCGGGTGATGTTCCAGTCGCCGATGAGCCCGTTCACCCAGTTCTCGTACCGGACCCGCATGAAGTCGGGCCACCAGGCCAGCTCCTTGCCTCGGGCCAGCATCTCGTCCTTGGGCGGGTAGCGGATGAACCACTGCTGGCTGGTGACGATCTCCAGCGGACGGGTCCCGTTCTCCCAGAACTTCACCGCGTGGGTGATCGGTCGGATCTCCCCCTCGATGAGTCCGGCCGTCCGTGAGCAGCTCGACGATGCGGGTCTGTGCCTGTTTGACGGTCTTGCCGGCCAGCTCGTCGTAGGCGGCCTGGGCCCCGGCATGGTCGGTCGACTCCCAGCCGGACTCGCCCCAGGTGATCGGCCGCAGGCGGCCGTCGCGCTGGACGACGGCGCGCACGGGCAGCGACAGCTCGCGCCACCACGTGACGTCGGTGGTGTCGCCGAACGTGCAGATCATCGCCACCCCCGTGCCCTTCTCGGGGTCGGCCAGGGGATGGGCGACGAACGGGACGGACGCCCCGAACAGCGGCGTGACGACCGGCTGGCCGAACATCGACCGGTAGCGCTCGTCGTCTGGGTGGGCGACGACCGCCACGCAGGCGGGGAGGAGCTCCGGCCGCGTCGTGTCGATCAGGAGCGGGCCGTCGGGGCCGCTGAACACGAGCTTGTGGTACGCCCCGGCGATCTCGCGGTCGTCGAGCTCGGCCTGGGCCACCGACGTGCGCATGTCGATGTCCCACAGCGTCGGCGACTCGCTGCGATACGCGAGGTCGCGCGCCACGAGGCGCAGGAACCCTCGCTGCGACGTGCGGGCGGCCTTGGGGCCGATCGAGGTGTAGGTGTGGTCCCAGTCGACCGACAGCCCGACGGTGGCCCAGAGCTCGTGGTACTCCGCCTCGAACTGCGGCACGACCTCCTCGCACAGCTCGATGAAGTTCGGCCGGCTGACCGGGATGGCGCGGGCCTTCGGGTCGACCTTCTCGGGGCGGCGGAAGTCGGGATCGTAGGGAAGGGTGGGGTCGACGATCGTCCCGGTGACGAGCTGGACGCGGCGCTCCACGTTGAGGCCGTTGTCGTCCCACCCCATCGGGTAGAAGACCTCCTTGCCGCGCATGCGCTGGTAGCGAGCCGTGAGGTCGGTGTGCGAGTAGGACATCACGTGCCCGATGTGCAGCGATCCGCTCACCGTCGGCGGGGGCGTGTCGATGGAGAACACGTCGGCGCGGACCTTCGTGCGGTCGAACCGGTAGGTGCCGTCAGCGTCCCAGCGCTGCCGCCACTTGGCCTCGAGACCCTCCAGCGAGGGCTTCTCCGGGATCGTCGTCACGGCGCGCAGGGTAGTGGCGCACTTCACAGGGCCCGAAGTCGGTACCGGCGTTAGCGTCTGCGCATGCCTGAGGCGATCGAGAAGATCGGGACGTTGCCCGACAAGCCGCCGGTGCTCGTGCCGCCGGAGCTCTGGGCGGACCCGCATCCGCACTACCACCAGATGCGCGCCGAGTCGCCGATCAAGGCCTTCCCCGAGTGGGACGAGTTCGTGCTCACGCGGTGGGCCGACTGCGAGCGGGTGCTGCGCGATCCCACCTTCAGCGCCGACCCGGATCGCCGTCGCATGGCGATCCCGCTCATGGAGCTGGCCGAGGGCATGGAGCGGCCCCGCTCGATGCTGATGATGGATCCACCCGACCACACCCGGCTCCGGAAGCTGGTCAGCAAGGCCTTCACGCCGCGCACGGTCGAGAAGCTGCGCCCGCACGTGGCCGAGCTGGTCGACGGCATGATCGACGAGCTCGACCCGTCCGGGTTCGACCTCATCGCGGGCATCGGCTACCCGCTGCCGGTCACCGTGATCTGCGAGCTGCTCGGGGTGCCGGCCGAGGACCAGCACCTGTTCGGCCCGTGGAGCTCCGACGCCACGCGCATGCTCGACGGCAACATCGACGACGCCACCCGGCAGCGGGGCTTGATGGCCTTCATGCAGCTCGTCAACTACCTCAACGGCATCTTCGAAGAGCGCCGGGCGGCGCCGCGCGACGACGTGCTCTCGGCGCTGCTGGCCGCCGAGGAGGAGGGCGACAAGCTGTCCGAGGAGGAGCTCCGGTCGACGGTCGTCCTGCTGTTCGTGGCCGGGCACGAGACGACCACGAACCTCATCGGCAACGGCGTCGTCGCCATGCTCCGCCAGCGCCGTGAGTGGGAGCGCCTCGTCGCCGATCCCTCGCTGGCGGCCGGCGCCGTGGAGGAGTGCCTGCGGTTCGACGGACCGGTGCACCTCACCGGCCGCACGGCCACCGTGCCCTCTCGGGTCGGTGACGTCGACGTCGAGCCCGGCCAGGGCGTCGTCACCCTGCTGGCGGCCGCCAACCGGGATCCCGAGCGGTTCCCGGATCCTGATCGGCTCGACATCACCCGTCCCGACAACCAGCACCTCACCTACAGCCACGGCATCCACTACTGCCTCGGCGCCGCGCTGGCCCGCCTCGAAGGCCAGGAGGCGTTCAAGGCCCTCACCCGGCGGATGCCGACCCTCGAGCTCCTCGAGGAGCCCGTCCACCGCGAGCACTTCGTCCTCCGCGGCTACCAGGCCGTCCAGGTCGCGCGCGCTCGTAACGGGGTTCGGTCGGTCGACGGCCGCATCGACCATGATTCCCGGGTGACCGACGTCGTCCCGACCCCGGGGCTCGAGGAGCTGCGGCTCTACGACACCCGCACGCGCCAGGTGCAGACCTTCGTGCCGCTGCACCCGCCGGCCGTCGGGATCTACACCTGCGGCCCGACCGTGTACGCGCCCCAGCACCTCGGGAACATGCGCAGCCAGCTCTTCCCGGACGTCCTGCGGCGGGTGCTGACGGCCGCGGGCTACGACGTCACCTACATCACCAACATCACCGACGTCGGGCACCTCGTCGCCGACCGGGATGACACCGACGACAAGATGGAGCTGGCGGCGGCCCGCACCGGCCAGACGGCGGCCGAGATCGCGCAGCTCTACACCGAGCAGTGGGAGTCCGATCGCCGGCGCGTCGGCTGCCTCGAGCCGGACCTCGAGCCCCGTGCGGCCAGCCACATCGCGGAGCAGATCGCGATGATCGAGGTCCTCGAGGAGCGGGGCCACACCTACGTCGTCGACGACGGCGTGTACTTCGACGTCTCCACGTTCCCGCGCTACGCCGAGTTCGCCCACCTCGACCTCGACGAGCTCGCCACGTCCGGTCGCGTCGAGCACATCGAAGCCAAGCGCCATCCGGCCGACTTCGCGCTCTGGAAGCTGACCCCACCGGGCGTGGAGCGCCAGCAGGAGTGGGACTCGCCGTGGGGCCGCGGCTTCCCGGGCTGGCACATCGAGTGCTCGGCCATGGCCACCAAGTACCTGGGCAACCGCTTCGACATCCACACCGGCGGCATCGACCACGTCCGGATCCACCACACCAACGAGGTGGCGCAGAGCGAGTGCGTGCTCGACGTGCACCCGTGGGTGGGCACGTGGATGCACAACGAGTTCCTCGACCTCGGGGGCGAGAAGATCTCCAAGTCGGCCGGTCACGTCCTCGTGGTCGACTCGCTCGTGGAGCGAGGCATCGCCCCGCTCGCGTTCCGCTACTTCTTCCTCCAGGCCCACTACCGCCAGCAGCAGACCTTCAGCTGGGAGGCCCTGGACGCGGCCAACACCGCGCTCCGGCGCCTCGTCGGTCACGCCGTGGCCGCTCGCGACGCGGGCGGCGACGCCCGATCCGCGCCGTGGTCGAGCCCTACCTCCGCCGGTTCTGGGCCGCGCTGGCCGACGACCTCAACGCGCCCCAGGCGCTGGCGGTCGTGTGGGAGGCGGTGCGCGACGACGCGCTGTCTGCCGCCGAGCCGCTGGGCCTTGCTCGCCGACGCCGACCGGGCCCTCGGGTTCGGCTTCGCCGAGGCCGAGGCTCCTGACGCCGACGAGAGCGGGTCCGATCCGCGCATCGATGCCCTCGTCGCCGAGCGTCAGGCCGCCCGGGACGCCAAGGACTTCGCCACCTCCGATCGGATCCGCGACGAGCTGGCGGCGGAGGGCATCGAGCTCGTCGACACCCCGACCGGCCCGACCTGGCGCCGCCGCTGACCGTTGGATCTGCTCACGGCCTCAAGCGAAACCCCCTGACCCGTCTGTACGCTTCGACGGCGCCAGCGAGCGAGGTAGGACGAATGGGCCATGCAGAATCGAAGGCTCTGCGGAACCACGACGACCCCGACGATGGGCGTCTGGGCCCCGAGCTCGTGACCCTCAGCGACGAGCGCGCGACCGACGTCAGCCTCACCGGGAGCAAGGCGGCGGCGCTGGCCGTGGCGTCCGTGGCGGGCGTCAGCACGCTGCCGGGCGTGGTGCTCACGACGGTGTTCACGGCGGCCGTCGATGCCGATCCTGCGCAACGGGGGGAGCACCCGGCGCTGCGACGCGCCTTCGAGCTCGCCGGTGGCGACGAGCAGTCCCTGGTCGCTCGCAGCTCGTCGGTGCTGGAGGACACGGCGGGCTCCTCGATGGCGGGGCAGTTCGACTCGATCATCGGCGTGTCGGGGTTCCCCGCCTTCGCTGATGCCGTGCAGACCGTCCTCGACTCGAGGGAGCGCGCCGGCGTGGCCGGCACCCCGATCGCCGTCCTGGTCCAGCCGCTGATCGAGCCGCGCCATGGCGGCGTGCTGTTCGGCGTCGACCCCGTGACCGGTCGCACGGATCGGTGGACGGTGTCGGCGGTCGATGGCGGCCCCGAACCCCTCGTCAGCGGAGAGGTCGAGGGCTCCCGGTACCTCCTCGACGGCAAGGCCAAGGTCGTCGAGTTCACGCGCGGGGACGGACCCCAGCTCCCGGCGACGCTGCGGCGCCGCCTGGTCGCCCTGTCGAGGCAGGTGGCGCACGTCTTCGGAGGTCCACAGGACGTGGAGTGGGCGGTCGGGACCGACGGCCACCTCTGGCTGCTGCAGTCCCGACCGGTGACCACCGAGATCCGCGGCGTCCCGGTCGGCCCCGTGTACGGCCCGGGACCTGTCGCCGAGACGTTTCCCGAGCCGCTCGCCGAGCTCGAGCACGACCTCTGGGTGCCGCCGCTGCGCGACGCGGTCCGCGAGGCGGTCCTGCTCGCGGGCCTGGCGACGCCCAAGGAGGTCGCCGCCAGTGGCGTGGTCGTGTCGATGGCCGGCCACGTCGCGATCGACCTCCGCATGGCCGGCGAGATCACCCCGTCGCGATCGCTCCTCGAGCGGCTGAACCCGGTGCCGGCCGTGCGTCGCCTGCGGGGCGCGTGGCAGGTCGGTCGGCTCCGCGCCGCCCTGCCTGTCCTGGCGGATCGGCTCGTCGAGCGGGTCGACGCGGACCTTGCGTCGGTGCCGGCGCTCTCGGCGCTGACCAGCCGCCAGCTGGTCGGCCTCTTCCATCGCGGTCACGGGGTGCTCCGCGCCCTCCACGCCCACGAGATCCTCATCGGCATGCTGACCGACACGGGTCGCAACCGCATGACCGGAGCCTCGGTCGCCTTGCGCGTCCTGGCCGAAGGGCGCCAGGACGGCCTCACCGACACCGAGGTGCTCGAGGCGAGTCCCGTCGTCCTCGCGCTCACGCCACCGCGCGTGGCGCCGCGCCCCGAGCTGCCCGCCGACGCGACGTCGATGCCCGTCGGTGACGACAACGACAGCGGCAACGACAACGGCATCCTCCGCGAGGGGCTCCGGCTCCGCGTGCGGTGGGTGCAGGAGCTCACCGGTCGTGCCGCCTGGGAGCTCGGCGTGCGACTCACCGAGTCCGGCGACATCGTCGAGCCCGACATGATCCGCCACATGACCCTCGAGCACGTCGAGGCGGTCTTCACCCACCGGGCCGTGGTGGTCCCGTCGCTCGTCCAGACGCACCTCCACAACTTCGGCGCCCCGCTTCCCGCCCGGTTCCACATCTCGGAGCTGGGCAAGGCCATCCCCGCGAAGCACGACCGAGAGGTGGCCGGCGGAACCGGTGCCGGCGGCGGGGTCGGGCGCGGTCGAGTGACCCACGACGCGCAGGATCCGCCGACCGGGTCCGTGCTGGTCACCACCACGCTCTCGCCCGGACTCGGTCCCCTCCTCACCCGGCTGAGCGGCATCGTCGCCGAGACCGGCTCGGTCCTCTCCCACCTGGCGATCCTCTCCCGCGAGGCCGGCGTCCCGACCGTCGTCGGGTACGCCAACGCAACCAGGGATCTGCCGGAGGGCGTGGAGGTCACCGTCGACGGCGACTCTGGGATCGTCACCGTCGAGGACGAGGAGGCCGACGAATGAAGACCATCGCCTGGCTGGCCGGCATCGCGCACCCTGCTCGGCGCGGCGGCGTACATGATCGTGTCGCTCAACCGGTGGGAGTGGAACCGGGCGCTCTTCTTCGGGTTGATCGTCCTCATCGCCGAGGTCGGCCTCGCCACCGCCTTGATCCTGCGCAAGCTCGCGCACCTGGACCGCCGCACCGCCCCGGACCCGGCCACCCTGGCCGCGATCCGCAGCACCCGCCCCCCGAGCCCGGACCGCTTCGAGTGGCTGAAGGAGTCGGCCCGGGGACAGCAGCTGAACGTGTTCATCACCTTCCTCGTCGGCGGTGGCATCCTCGTGTCGGGGATGGCGTGGGTCGTCGACAAGCTCGGCTCGAAGACCTCGGCCCCGACCGCCGAGCGCCAGCTGGCGGCGAAGCTGGGCCTCATCAGCTACCCGGCGGGCGGTCTCGTGGTCGACGACGTCACCGTCCTCGCCCAGGACACGCCGGGCGCCGACGACGTGCAGATCCGCAAGCTCCTGGGACGCCGCGGCCGGGGCCGATGAGCGCCGGACCGGGACGAGTCGTGCTCGGCGCCGTCGGCCTCGTGGTCGGGGTGCTCGGCGTGGTCGCGGTGCGGGACGCCACGCTCTCCACGCACCAGCCGGCCGTTCCAGGCTCGGAGGTGGAGGTCATCGTGTCCGCCCGCTCCGAGGGAGCCGAACGAGGGCAGACGCTGCCGGAGCTGGTCGAGGCGCTCCTGCTCACGTGCCGTCTCGAGGTCCCCGCCGACCTCGCCAGTCCGATACGTGACGACGGTGACGGCCAGTTCCGCGTCACGCTCGCGCCCGCGCTGGACAAGACCGATCGTCGGCAGCTCCGCGGCTGCATCGAGGACTGGACGATCGACCAGCTGATGGTCAACGTCGTCTCGTTCGAGGACAGCGGCCGGGCGCCACAGGGCGGGTTCCTAGCCGTGGCGCCGCCGCCGGATCTGCACCTCCATCCGCCGATGACGGTCGGCCGGGTGCACGCCGCGCAGCAGTGGATCCTGCCGTGTGCGGCGATCCTGGTGTCGGCGCTCGCGGTCGGGGCGGTGGCCGGTTGGCTGTTCTGGGACGAGCCGATCACGAACTGGGTCGTCGACTGCCAGGACCTCGGACCTCAACGCCGTGTTCCGTCGGATCTCGTTCATGGGCTCGACGCGCGTCATCGTCGTGGTGACGCTCGTCGCGGCCGCGCTGAGCTGGCGGCGATGCCCGCGGCTGGCGATCGCGATCCTCATCGTGGCGGCCTCGCCCGGCCGCTCGCCGAGGCGGGGCTGAAGGAGCTCGTGGCCCGGGAGCGGCCCGCCGGCGACCGCCTCGTGCGCGGGCGCGGCTACTCGTTCCCGAGCGGTCACCCTCTGGCCACGGCCGCGAGCTGGGGCATGCTCCCGTTGGTCGTCGCCCTCTACACGCGCCGGCGAGTGCTCTGGTGGGCCGTGGCGATCGGGGTGTGGACCCTCGCCGTCCTCGTGGCCGTCAGCCGCGTCTGGCTCGGGGTCCACTGGACCTCCGACGTGGTCGCCGGTCTCGCCCTCGCGGTGCTCGGGGTGGCCTTGGTCGAGCGGTTCATCTTCCCCGCCCATTGCGGCTGCGCCCCGCCGATGACGCACCCGCCGCCGAGCGCCGA
>CAVRKU010000013.1:0-46557 GCA_963721695.1 uncultured Microthrixaceae bacterium | reverse complement strand
TGACCATCGTGTACGCCATCGGCTCGCTCGAGGGCGACACCCTGGGCGTGGCCGTCCAGTCCCTCCCGGTCCGCGTGGAAGCCGCCGCAGAGACCCCGGCTCCGGCTCCGGCCCCGGCGCCCGCCGCCCCGGTTCCGAGCGGGGTGAACGCCGGTGACAGCGGTCTGGCGGCCAGCGCCTCCGGGCCGAGCATGGTGCTGCTGGCCGGCATCGCCGGTCTGGCTGCCCTCGTCGGTACCACGGGCGTCGTGTCCCTGGCCCGGTCCCGTCGAGACGGCTGATGCCCCCTGCCCTCGGGCGACAGCCTGATCGGGCCGATGATCGATGGGGGAGGAGGGCCTACCCTCCTCCCCCATCTACGTTCGCAGCCCTCGCACCGCCCGCATCCTGATCGTCGCCTCACTGTTGGCGCTCGCCGGCGTGCTGATCGCGGTGGTCTCATGGCCGAGTTCCGACCCCCGCTCAGACCTGGTGCAGGTGGCCGCGGTGCCTTCCACGATGGTCAGCACCTGGACGACCGTGCCGAGCACCACCACGACCGTGGCTCCGCAGGCCCCTGCTCGGCTCCGCATCCCGTCGATCGGCGTGGACGCACCGGTGGTCCCGGTGGGACTCGACCCGGACGGGTCGATGGAGATCCCCGGTGCCACCGAGGTGGGCTGGTACGAGCCGGGCGTGCGGCCCGGGTCCGCCCAGGGTTCAGCCGTCCTGGCCGCGGACGTGGACTATGCCGGGCGACCGGGCGCCCTCTTCGATCTGCGCTCGCTTCCCGAGGGCGCGGAGGTGTTCGTGGTCGGACCCGATGGGCACGAGCTTCGGTTCGTGGTGGACGGTCGAGCGCAAGTGGACAAGGACGAGCTCCCCGTCGAGGGGCTGTTCCGCTGCCGCGGGACCCCCGACCCTGACCCTGATCACCTGTGGCGGGTCCTTCGACCGTTGAGCTCCCCGCTACGACGACAACATCGTGGTGCGCGCTGCCGCCACCTGAACCAGGCGGCCGACCGCGAGGCTCTGCTGGGCTGCCCCCGTACCCTCTTGTCATGGCGGGCACCAGGTCTTTCCCCAGGTTCGTGCCCGGAACCTCGAGGGTGTCGACGTCGATCTGCCGGATGCCTTCGTTGGCGACCGCAACATCGTCGCCGTCGCCTTTCAGCGCAACCACCAGAGCCTGGTCGATTCCTGGGTTCCGTGGTTTGAAGAACAAGCGGCCGTTGATCCTGGTCTGCGCTTCTACGAACTTCCGACGATCGGACGCATCTGGGCGCCGGTACGCAACTTCATCGACGGGGGAATGGCCGCGGCCACCGCGTACCGGCGATCCTTCAGCGCACCCTCACCATCTACGGCGACGTGAACCGGGTGACCCAGCCGCTTGGCATCGAAGACCGGTCGACGATCGCACTGCTCCTGGTGGACGGGTCAGGGCACGTGCGGTGGCGTGAGAGCGGAGGATGCGCCGCACGGCTTGCTCAAGATCTCGAGATGGTGTTGGCCGAGGACCGTCGCGGGTAGGCGGCGCACTGATGATCTGGGGCGCTCGACGAGGTGGTCAGCGGCGTGAACCCGTGGCGGCGCATCCTCGGGGGTGGGGTCCTGGTCTGGCAGGTCGCCGGGCTGGTGACCGGCTGAGTCCCGTCACTCTCGAGGACGCACCTCGCGTCTCAGTTCGCCTCGGTCGAGGCCAGGGTCGAGGCGAAGATCTGCCAGGCGAGCAGGGTCTTGGCGATGAGCGACAAGGTGATGTAGGTCCGCTCGCCGAACAGGTAGTCCGTCCACTTGCCGAGCTGCCTGTACTGCAGCCATTGGTTGATGGCGAAGCAGTTGAAGAGCACGAACAGTGACACGAAGATGCCGTACACGAACCCTGGCGCGTGCTGATCGGCGCCTGGCCCGATGAGGTAGATCGCGATGGCGATCCACGGGATGGCGCCGGCGACGCAGCCGATCCAGAACGGGCCGAGTCCGGCGCCGGGTGTCTCGTAGCGCTCCTGCATCCACCCGAACCCGATCATCGAGGCGTTCACGCCGACCAGGGCGGTCAACGCAGCGACGTCGCTGATGCCCGTGAGCATGGCGATCAGCACGATCATGATCGAGGCGCTGAGCGAGTACTCGAGCCAGCGGTACGGGTTTCGACCCCTCGAGATCTCGCGTTGGTATGACCCCCATCGCGGTCCGGCCACGATCAGGTGCGCCAGCGCCGACAGCCCGAAGAAGGCGGCAATGGCCCAGGCGTAGTTCAGGTTGAACAGCGTGACGCTCTGTCGGTCGACGTTCGGCCCTGGCGGACCGGCCATGTAGTCAGCACCGACGGCAAGCGAGAAGTCGTTCGCCAAGGCGACGATCGCCACCGCTTGGACCAGATGGAGCGCCCCGGCCACGACGTTGTAGGGCCTGAGTCGCGCGAGCGGGACAGACGGTTCGGTCATGACGGCGGGGGGCGCTTCGATCACTCAGTGAATCTTAGTCTTGTTTGATGGACAATGGCGCTAGCGTGACGGCATGGCTGATGGAGCGCTCGGACTGCAGGAGGTGGCGGAAGAGCTCGGCGTGCACTACCAGACCGCCTATCGGTGGGTGCGGTCGGGGCGGCTCCCCTCGGCGCTCGTTGGTGGTCGCTACGAGGTGACCCCGGCGGCGGTGGCCCGGTTCGCTGCCGAGCGGGCCGAGCCGAGGCGGCCGGCACCCCGAGCGCCCCGAGGTGGCTTCGGTCGGTTGAGTGATCGTATGTACCAATGTCTCGCGTCTGGCGACGAGCGCGACGCCCGCCGGTTGGCGGAGGGACTCACCGAGGATGGTGTGTCGGTCACGACCGTGGCCCAGGACGTCCTCACTCCGGCGCTGCGGCGCATCGGCGAGGATTGGAGCACAGGCCGGTTGACCATCTCGGAGGAGCATCGGGCCTCGGCGATCGTGGAGAGGATCCTGGGGGAGCACCATCCGACGCCCCGTGGCCGCCGCCGCGGCACGGCGGTGGTGGCCGCGCTGGCCGGTGATCGCCACTCGCTGCCCACCGCCATGGCGGCCGCCGCCCTGCGGGATGACAACTGGCACGTGCACCACCTCGGTGCCGACGTTCCGGGAGCCGACCTGATGCGCTTCATCGACGCCCACCCCGTCGACCTGGTGGTGCTGACCGTGACGACTCCGGATGTTCGCCCGACGGTCGACGGGGTGGTTGCGCAGCTCGAAGCCGCGGGCCGACGCGTGCTGGTGGGGACTGCTGGTGACCGTCTCGACGAGCTGCAGCATTCGGCTCGGCGTGACTGAGCGACGTGGGACCGATTGCTCCACTCCTGAGGTGCCGGAATAATTAGAACTAAAGGTTGTTGATACACGGGCATCCCCCGACACAAGGACCTCAACATGCGCTCCCTACCCGCTGATCTTCGAGCCAGGCTTCCCTTCCTCTTGGCCGGGTTCCTCTCCTTCCTGTTCTCCGTGTACCTCTACTTCGTGGCGGACGAACCGAGTGCCGGGATCTTCGTCGGCCTCTGGGTGCCGTCGATCCACTCCCTGGGGACCCTGCTCCTGGCGCCCGTCGTCGGGGTGGAGCGACAGAGCCGCGTCGAGGTCGGATCGTGAACGAGGGAGCCGTCTTCCTCATCGGGATCGTCATCTTCGCCATCACGATCTACGGCGCCGTGATGGCTGGAGGGATGGCGCTCACCAAGGTCGTGCTCGACCAAGAGCCCCAGCGGGCACTTCAGGCGCAGGACGGCCTGCGGGCCTCGAGCATCTCCCCCCGCAGGCCCTGACCTCTGTGCCTCGTCGTGCTGGTACTACTCCTGGTACTAGAACTCGGCGGAATCGGGTGGGACGCATGGACTCCGGCGGACGAGATCGCAGGTCATGGACTCGGGTGAAACGGCTGGACCCATTCGGGAGACCATGGACATCTTCGAAGGCACCGAGCAGATCCAACAGCTCGTCATCAGCCGAGCGATCTCAGGGCTTCGGATCGAGTAGCTGACGTTGTGTCCAGCGCCGAGCGGGCGAGGGTCGGTCGTTGTTGGCGGCTCCGTGGACGCGGCCAGCGACGGCCTGATCTGAGCGGCTTACGAGTCACCGCGTGGATGGGGAGTCGACGTGTTCGAAGCCCTCATCGGTGAGCGGAGGAGTCGCGGCCTTCGATCGACCATGCCTCGGGCACGGAGGGCGTGTACCGAGCGCGGCCCTCTGGTGACCACGCCTCGGGCACCGACGGGATGTCTCCCGGGTGGCCGGTGGCGCGTCCGTGGGCGGGGCTGGTGGGACCAGCGACCAGGCTGGCGAGGAGGACGGTTGCGGTGATGGTCTTGTTGAGCTTGTGCATGGCTGTGCTCCTGTGTGTGCTCGGGCGCGAGAGGTCACGCCCTGGTTGGGTTGGCGGTTGCGGTTGGGTGCTGCCTGGACGCCGGGTCAGCGTCTTCGGTGGTCGAGGTCGAGGCGGTAGGCGAGTGCGACGAAGTCGACCTCCGTCGGAACTCCCATCAGCTCACTCGCGCAACGGTCGCGTTCGGGCTCGCGGACGAAGCCACACCGCTCGTAGAGCCGGATCGCGTCGCGCAACCAGACGGCCGTGTGGAGCGTGAGCGCTCGCGCGCCGGCGTTGCGGGAGCGACGGACGCACTCAGCGACCAGGGCGGCGCCGATGCCATCGCGTCGGCGCGCCGGCTCGACCGCCATCGCCCGAAGGCCCGACACTCCGGTCGTGCCACCCCACCGTTCGGCCGCGGCGTCCACGACGAACGTCACGGTTCGGATGGGTTCGCCCTCGGCACGTACGATCAGCAGCGAAGCGACGTCGTCGCGCGACTCGAGGTCGAGCACGAGCGTCATGTACGGATCGAACGCTTCGGCCGGCAGGACGGCTCGATGCTCCTCGTTCGCCGTGGCGATGGGGCGGGTCGGAATCGTTCCTGCAGTGGCTGCCATGGATGCTCCCTTGGGTGCGTCTCGAATGACTCGAGGCGAGCATCCGCTGTGGCGGACGAGAGCGGATCCGTGGTTGTACGGAACTCTGTACGGAAATGCCGGTGCTGACCGGCCCTACGTACCGGTGTCGATTCCCTCGCGGACGACCCAGGCGGCGACCTGGCTGCGGGAGTTGAACCCGAGCTTGCTGAGGATGTTTTGCACGTGCGTCTCCGCGGTGCGCTCGGAGACGAACAGGTGCTCGGAGATCTGCCGGTTGGACATGCCGGCGGCGACCAGTCCTGCGACCTCCCGTTCCCGGCGTGTCAGACCGGCCGGCTGCCCGGACGACCTGGCGCGCCGCAGGCCGGTCAGCAGCGCTTCGGCTCGCGCCCGCATCGCCGTCATCCCAATCTCGTCGGCCGCGTCCCGGGCCGCGGTCGCGAGCTCGACGGTGGCTTGCCGATCCTCGGCGCGTCCTCGGCCCGCGAGCATCGCCGCCAGCTCGTACTGGCTGTGTGCGAGCCAGGGACGGGCACCGGTCCGTTGGCACGACGCCATCGCCGCGTCGAAGTGCTGAGCCGCTTCGGTGTCGCGGGTGAGCGCAGCGGCCAACATGCCGAGCGGACGATCGACGGGTCCACCGCTGACCTCGGATCCGGCTAGCGCGACCAGGCCCGCGTACGGCAACAGCTGCGCATACAAGCTCGTGGACCGTTCGTGGTCATCGAGGGCAACGGCGGTCTCGGCCAGCAGGCTCATGGCGAAGAGCCACTCGTTGTCCTTCGGGAAGGCAGCGAACTCGTTGGCCGCGAGCTGGTCGAACAGTCCGCGCGCCTCGTCCAGACGGTGACCGTCGACGAGGACCACCAGGAGCACACAGCGGAGCGACCGGTAGCCAGGGTGGTCGGCGATCCCTGTGCGCACGTCCTGCTCGAGCTCAGCGAGTCGACCCTGTTCGCGACGCAAGACGAACTGAGCGAACAAGCGCGCGATGTCGGCTTCCCATGTCTGGGCCTGCCGCCCAAGAGCCAACGTCTCCTCGATCAGGACCTCGGCGTCGGCGAAGCGCCCGTCGTGCAGCGCCATCACGGTTGCGAGGAGCCGCGCGTACCAGAGCTGGGAACCCTGCTGCAGCTCGGCGGCCAGGGCGAGTTGCAGGGCGTGCTGCCTCCGCGCGCCTCCCAAATGTCCCCTCGCGTCATCGACGCGATGTAGCGAACCCACACGGCATCCGACCGGAGCTCCCGGTCGCCGCTGCGCTGTGCGAGCTCGTCCAACTCCACCGCCACCGCGTACTGGGTCTCCAGCTCATTCGGGCCCATCAACGCCGCGCTCCACCAACCCAGCAACGCATAGGTCAGGGTGTCGGTGTCGCCGGTGCGGCGCGCCATGGCCACTGCCTCGGCTCCCAACGACGCCCGCGGCTCGGTCGAGGGCTGGTCCCGCAGCGCGCCGGCCAGTCGGGCGAGGAGACGGGCCCGGAGCGGGTCGTCGGTGTCCGGCAGGGCGTCGAGCGCCTGACGGAGCAGCGGAACCAATTGACCGTCGTTGCCTGCTCGTGCCCAGGGAAAGCGTCCGCCGTAGCCGATCGCGCTGCGAGCCAGCAGCTCAGCGTCATCGATGCGGGCCGCGATCGACGCGGCGGCGAGGAACGAGTCCTTCGAGCGTTGCTGGTCACCCGCTCGGGCGAGCGCGTCACCGAGCAGGACGAGGACCCCACCGCGGTGCCGCTCGTCCGGGGACTCCTCGAGCAGCCGCAGCGCCAAGCGGAACAGTCGGACGGCCTCCTCGTAGGCCAGGGACTTCACGGCTCGACACCCGGCGCGCGTCGAGTAGTCGATGGTCTTGAGCTGATCGCCGAGCGGGCCGGCTTCGAAGTAGTGATGGGCGAGCGTCGCGAGGTGCGGCTCGGGATCAGCAGCGTACGCGGCCTCCAGCGCCGAGGCGATCTCGGCGTGACGGCGACAACGCTCACCAGCCGGCAAGCCGTCGTAGAGGGTGTCCCTGATGAGCGCGTGGCTGAAGCGCAGCCGTCCCGGATCCCCGTGGAGCTCCTCGACCAGCCGGGCTCGGATCGCGTCCTGCAGCGCGTCAAGCACGGTGTCACCCGCCTGTCCCGAGGCCCGCTCCACGGTGTCGACGGCGAACTCGCGGCCGGCGACGGCGGCGAGCCGCAACAGCGCGGTGCAGCTCGGCGGGAGTCGAGCGACTCGTCGACCGATGACCTCGCGTATGCCGTCGGGGACTGGCCATCGCCGGTCGACCGCGCCCTGCTCGGACTCGCCCTCGGACTCCAGGAGGCGGATGTACTCCTGCACGAACAGCGGGTTGCCGTCGGTCTTCTCGTGGATCACGGCCACGAGATCAGGCGACGCGTGCAGCCGGGGGGTCAGCTCGATGAGACGAGCGACATCTGGTTCGGCAAGTCCCTGCAGCGGGATCCGGGTTGCGCCGGGTGCTCGTAGGACCTCGGGCAGCGCCGTCGTCAGCGGGTGGTCCGGCGACAACTCGACATCCCGGTACGTCCCGAGGATCACCATCGCGTGGTCGCCAGCGCCGGCAGCCACGAACTGCAACAGCAGCAGTGACGGCTGGTCGGCGGCGTGCAGGTCTTCGAGGATGACGACCAGCGGGCGCTTCTGCGCGGCCGTCTGCAGCAGGTGAGCCACCGCCACGAACAGATCGAACCGGGCCGACTCCGGCGAGCCCGAAGCTGCCTCGGGTGGATCCTTCAGCCTGTTTCGGAGCTCCGGAAGGATCTGGACGATGTTCGGGTCCGGCTCCAGCGGAGGACCGCCGGCGTCCTGGTCGGCGCTCTCCAACAGCGACCGCAGTGAGTCCGCCCACGGCCAGTAGGCCGGCGCACCGCCCGCTTCCCAGCAGCGACCCCAGACGACGCCAGCCCCGCGTGCAGCGGCCTGCGCGGCGAACTCCTCCGCCAGCCGGGTCTTGCCGATCCCGGGTTCACCGCCCAGTAGGACCACCCGCCCCCGACGCGAGACGGCATCGTCGAGGGCGGCGACGAGCATCTCGAGCTGACGATCGCGACCGACCAAGGACCGCGCGCCGGAAGGCGGCCGTCGCCAACCGGCGGCTGCCTGCCCGAATCCGGCCCTCTGGTTGGCGTCAGCGTCCCTCTCCCTTCCGTGACCTGCGAAAGCGTCGCGTGCCCCGCCGCCACGTTCGTCTGTCAGGGTGGCGGTGTGGCTGGGCAGCAGCCGCACCGAACTCGCAAGGTACAAGGTACGGAGAGCCCGTCTGGTCGGTCAGGCCGCGACGTCGAGGACAGCCTCAAGGGCTGGGCATGGGTTGGTGGGGTCGCCTCCGCCCTGGGGGTGTTGGATCGACATCGCCCTGACGCTTGATCGGTGCCTTCAAAGATGAGCGGGATCTTGGCGGGCCGCCGCCTGTGGGCACGGCTCAGGCCGGTTCGCCGTCTTCGACCTCGAGCACCCGGCGGAACCACGACTCGGTGGTGGAGACGTGGACGAGGGCGGCGGCCTCCGCCAGCAGGGGGTCGCGAGCGCGGAGCGCCTCGAGGATCGCGGCGTGCTCGGCGATGGTGCGCTGCGTGGCTCCCGCCTCCACCACCCCCCGCCAGGCCCGACCGCGCGTCGTGCGGCTGGAGACCCCGCCCAGCATGGACGCCAGCGTGGCGTTGCCCGCGGTGGTTGCGACGAGCTCGTGGAACTCCTGGTCGATCTCGACCAGTTCGTCATGGGATGTCGCTTCAGACATCCGATGTAAGCACCCGTCCAGCTCGCCGCAGGACGGCGTCGCGTGATCCGGGTCGCGGCCATCGCCGTGGCGGCTGGCTCCAGGATCCGCCGCACCTGCACGAGCTCGAGGGTGAAGCCGTTCTCGAGGAGGTCGGCGGCGGCCCCGATGCCGGCCAGCAGGAGCTCGGGCCGGAGGCTCGTCACGTAGGTCCCGTCGCCCCGTCGAACGTCGAGAACACGGGCGGTCACCAGGGCGCGGACGGCCTCGCGGACCGTGTTGCGGCTCGTCCCCAGAGAATCGGCCAGCTCGGCCTCGGGGGGGAGCCGCTGGCCCGGGACGAGCTCGCCGGCGACGATCAGCTCCCGCACCCGCTGGATGGCAGCTTCGGTCAACGGTGCCGCCACGGTTCCTCCCTCGCTGCTCTCAACATCCGGCCTAGACATGGGATGTCTGTCGGGCGTATGTTACGCCCAATCGACGCACCGCGGTGCGCCTGTTGACCGTACCGGGGGGACGTCAGCCGATGACGAACGTGGCCAGCGCAGGGGGCGAGACCGGTTCACCGGGGGCTCGTCCCGCCGCCGGGCCGGACACGACGGTGGCCGACGGGATGGGTCCGGGGCCGTCGAGCTCCGAGGTCCCGCGGCAGCTCGGTCACTACCGACTCCTCCGCGTCGCCCTCGCGGTCATCCGTCTGGGGCCGGTGCTCATCCTCCTCGGCCTCATCGTGGCCATGACCTTCCTGTCCGACGTGTTCCTCACCACGGGAAACGTGGGGAACGTGCTCTCCCAGACCGCCGTGATCGCCGTCCTCGCGGTCGGGCAGCTGCTGGTGATCCTGACCCGTGGCATCGACCTGTCGGTGGGCTCGAACCTGGCGCTCGCGTCGGTGGTCGGCGCCATCGCCTTCGAGCACGGCCACGGGGGGGTCGTGGTGATCCTGATCATGCTCGCCTCGGGTGCGGCCGTCGGGTTCGTCAACGGCGCGGGGTACGTGTGGGGCCGCCTGCCCCACCCGTTCATCATCACGCTGGCCACGCTGAGCATCGCCCGTGGCCTCGCCCTCCGGCTCTCGGGCGGACAGCCCAAGCGAGGCATGCCGGAGATCATCAGGACCATCGGCGGCGGGTCCGTGGGCTGGGTGCCGTACTCGGCGTTCCTCGTCGCGGCCATCGCCGTGCTGGTCGCCGTCGTGCTCTCCCGGCTCGTGTGGGGGCGATGGATCTACGCCACCGGCGGGAACCCAGAGGCCGGGCGCCGCACGGGGATCCCCGTGCCCTCCGTGCTCATCTCCGTCTATGTCCTGTGCGGGCTGTTGGCCGGCGTCGCGGCCATCATCACGTCAGGACGGCTCAACGCCGGCTCACCCACCGCCGGCAGCCTCGCCGAGCTCGACTCCATCGCCGCCGTGATCATCGGTGGCGCCAGCTTCCTCGGTGGCCGGGGAACGGTCGCCAACGCACTCGTCGGCGCGCTGATGATCGGCGTGATCCGCAACGGCATGAACCTGCAGAACGTCGACGCCTTCCTCCAGCCGATCGTGATCGGGGTCGTCATCGTGCTCGCGGTGGAGTCCGATGTGCTGCGCGCCCGGCTCGAGGAGCGCTTCCGGGTGCTCCAGGCGACGCTGACATGACCGCGGCCCTGGCCGTGCGTGGCGCGACCAAGCGCTTCGGCGCCGTGCTCGCGCTCGACGCCGTGGACCTCGAGGTGCACCACGGCGAGGTGCTCGCGCTGCTCGGCGACAACGGCGCCGGAAAGTCGACGCTGATCAAGTGCATCAGTGGCGTGCACCGTCTCGACGCCGGCGAGATCGAGATCGACGGGCGAGCCGACCCACATCACCTCACCGGCGGCGGCTCGGGCCCACGGGATCGAGACCGTGTACCAAGACCTCGCCCTGTTCGACAACCTCGACCCGGCCGCCAACTTCTACGCCGGGCGGGAGGACGCCGGACCCCGCTGGTTGCCGCGATCGATGCGGGTCCTGCGGCGCCGAGCCATGGCCGACGCCACCGCCGAGACGCTCGAGCGCCTGCAGGTCACGTTGCCCGACCGCTCGGCCAACGTCGGGCTGATGTCGGGTGGGCAGCGCCAGGTGATCGCGGTCGCCCGGGCGGCAGCCTTCGCATCCAAGGTCGTGATCCTCGACGAGCCGACCGCCGCCCTGGGCGTGCGGGAATCGCGGCGAGTCCTCGACCTGATCCTCCGGCTCCGGTCGGAGGGTCATGCCGTCATCGTGATCTCCCACGCGCTGGATCACGTGACGGAGGTCGCCGACCGGGCCGTCGTGATGCGACGCGGCCGCAAGGTCGGCGAAGAGATCCCCAGCCCCGACAGCCAGGAAAGGATCGTCGCGCTCATCGTCGGCACCTCTCGCTGAGCTCGCCGATCGCACAAGCAACGAGCACGTCACCGACCGACACCGGTCTCACGGCGCGCGCCCCGCGGCAACCCGCCGCCGATCACAAGGAGAAGTACGTCCATGAAGCGAAGGACCCGGATTGCACCGCTGCTGCTGTGCTTCACCCTCGGGCTGGGCATGGTCGCCTGCTCGTCTGACGACTCGGACACGACCACCGACACCACCGAGAGCTCGGGTGATGCCGTGAAGATCGGCTTCATCACCAAGTTCCCGGTCGACTTCTACGACACCATGGTCGACGCGGCGAAGGCGTGGAACGAGGACAACCCTGACGTCGAGATGCTCTTCGCCCAGGGCGAGAGCGGCACCGACGACGAGGGCGAGATCGCCGCCATCGAGTCGATGGTGACCCAAGGGGTGCAGGCGATCGTGATCACGCCCACCAGCCCGAACGTGCAGGACGCCCTGCAGGCTGCTGTCGACGACGGGATCAAGGTGATCCTCGTCGACAACGACATCCCCGATTGGGACGGCAAGACCTCGCGTGGTCGCCACCGACAACCTGGCCGGCGGTGTGCTGGCCGGCGAGTTCATGGCCGGCGAGCTCGAGCCGGGCGACACCGTGGCCGTGCTCGAAGGGGTCCCGGGCGCGCCGTCGCTCGACGACCGGGTGACCGGCTTCCTCGATGGCCTCGGTGACGAGTTCGAGGTCGTGGCGTCGCTGCCGACCGACTGCGACCAGACCAAGGGCCTCGACGCCACCCAGGACATCCTGACCGCCAACCCGGACGTGACCGCGATCTACGGCGCCTGCGGCCCGCCCGTCATCGGCGGCATGGAGGCGATCGCCAGCGCCGGCAAGACCGTCAAGGTCGTCGGCTTCGACGCCGGCCCGGACGAGGTCGCCGCCATCGTCGCCGGCGATCAGCTCGCCTCGGTGGCGCAGTTCCCCGCCAAGATGGGGGAGATGGGCTGCCAGGCGGCGCTCGACGCCATCAACGGCGAGGACGTCCCCGCGAACATCGACACCGGCACCGAGATCGTCACCGCGGACAACGCCAGCGAGTTCGGCGGCTGACGGCGACGTGGCCCCCGGGGATCGTCCTCTCCCCCGCCCCGGGGGCCGCTGCCACTCCTCGCCCGATCACCTCGGCTGGCAAGGAACGTGATGACCCGCATCAGCGCGCTCGACGTCGTCGACGTCCGCTTCCCGACCTCCCGCTGGTTGGACGGGTCGGACGCGATGAACCCCGAACCCGACTACTCCGCCGCCTACCTCCTCCTGCGTACCGACGATCCGGACCTGACCGGGTACTCGCTGCTGTTCACGACCGGGAGGGGCAACGACGTGGCCTGCGCGGCGGTCCGCGCCCTCGCGCCCTACGTCGTCGGTCGCGACGTGGCCGAGCTCGCCGCCGACATCGGTGCGCTGGCCCGGGCGATGACATGGGACGGACAGCTCCGGTGGCTCGGCCCCGAGAAGGGCGTCATGCACATGGCCATCGGCGCGGTCGTGAACGCGGCGTGGGACCTGCGATCGCGCCTCGAGGGCGCACCCCTCTGGCAGATCCTGTCCGAGCTCGACCCGGAGGAGATCGTCCGGCAGATCGACTTCACCTACATCGACGACGCGATGGACGCCCGCGGAAGCCCTCGCGCTGCTCGAGGCTCAAGGCGGACGGTCGTACCGAGCGGACCGCCATGCTCGAGCGGGATGGGCTGGCCGCCTACACGACCTCGGCCGGGTGGCTCGGCTACGACGACGCCAAGGTGGAGCGACTCGTGCGAGCGTCGGTGGCGGATGGCTTCACCATGCTGAAGCTCAAGGTCGGGGCGGACGTCGAGTCCGATGTCCGCCGCCTCGGGTGGCCCGGGTGGCGGCGGGGGAGGGGGCTCGCATCGCCCTGGATGCCAACCAGCGCTGGGGGGTCGGCGAGGCCATCGAGTGGATGGGTCGGCTGGCCGAGTTCGATCCGTACTGGATCGAGGAGCCGACCTCACCCGACGACGTGCTCGGTCATCGCACCATTCGAGAGGCGGTCCGGCCGATCCGCGTGGCGACGGGAGAGCACGTGCAGAACCGGGTGATCTTCAAGCAGCTGCTCCAAGCCGAGGCCATCGACGTCGTGCAGATCGACGCGTGTCGGGTAGGAGGCGTCAACGAGAACCTCGCCATCCTCCTCCTCGCGGCCCAGTTCGGCGTCCCCGTGTGCCCACACGCCGGCGGCGTCGGTCTGTGCGAGATGGTGCAGCACCTCGCGATGTTCGACTACGTCGCCGTGAGCGGGACGACCGAGGGGCGGTGGATCGAGTACGTCGACCACCTCCACGAGCACTTCACCGACCCCGTGGTCGTCGAGCACGGCCGTTACCGGGCCCCCACGGCACCGGGGGCCGGCGCTCGGCTCCAGGATGCGTCGATCGAGCAGTTCCGGTTCCCGGACGGGCCGGCGTGGGCGCCGGCCGGCTCGTGACGCTCCGGGTCGACAGCCACCACCACGTGTGGGACCTCGCCGTGCGCGCCCAGCCGTGGCTCGCCCCCGACGCCATGGCGCCCATCCGACGCTCCTTCGGCAGTCGACGACCTCGTGGCCGATGCGTCGGGCTCCGGCTTCGATGCCACCGTGGTGGTGCAGACGGTGCCCGACGTCGCGGAGACCGAGGAGCTGCTCGACCTGGCCGCCGCGACGCCTCTGATCCTCGGTGTCGTCGGCTTCGTGGACCTGCAGGCGCCGGACGTGGGGGAGCAGCTCGACCGTCTCCGATCGCGGCCGTCGGGGCGGGTGGCTGGTCGGGATCCGCAGCCCCGTGCAGGACGAGCCGGATCCCGGCTGGCTGCTTCGGCCCGAGGTCCTCGTCGGGTCTCCGGGCGGTGGCGGAGCGGGGGCTTGGTCTTCGACCTGCTGATCCGCCCGCGCCACCTCGGAGCCGCCCTTCGGGCGGTGACCTCGGTGCCCGACGGCCGCTTCGTGATCGACCACCTCGCCAAGCCGGCGATCGCGTCGGGCGGCAGTGGGAGCCGTGGACGCGCAGGCATGGCCGCCCTCGCCCTGCGCGAGAACGTGGCGGCCAAGCTCTCGGGTCTGGTCACCGAGGCCAGCTGGCAGTCGTGGACCCTTGATGACCTGCGGCCCTACGCCGACCACGCGCTCTGCCTGCTTCGGACCCGACCGAGTGCTCTTCGGCTCCGACTGGCCGGTGTGCCGCCTCGCGGCGACCTACGCCGAGGTGGTGGAGGCGGCCGAAGCGCTCACCGGTCCGCTCAACGCCGCGCGAACGCGACGCCGTGATGGGGGACACCGCGGTGACCGACGTACGGGCTCCGCGTCGGCGCGACAGGCGAGCACCGGGTGAGGGTGCGAGCTCGCCTACGGCGACTCCGGGCTGGTCATCGACGTGCCGGACAGCGCTGTCGTCGTTGCCCCTCGGCAGCTCGACCCGGTCGCGGACGAGCCCGCCGCGTTGCGTGCGGCGCTGCGGCGCCCCGACCGTCGGTGCCCCGCTCCGCGATCGGGTGCAGACCCGGCCAGACCGTGGCCATCTCCGTCTGCGACGGCACCCGCCCGCAACCGCGCCACCTCATGGTGCCGGCCGTGCTCGACGAGCTGGACGGCATCGTCGACCCCGACGACGTGGTCGTGCTCGTGGCCACCGGCACCCACCGGGGCAACACCGCCGAGGAGCTCGAGGCGATGCTGGGCCGGGACGTGCTCGACCGGGTGCGAGTCGTCAACCACGACTGCCGTGACGACGACAGCCTGCGTGTGGGTCGGGCGCCTCGCGGACGACGTGCCCGTGTGGCTCAACCGGGAGTGGATCGACGCCGACGTCCGGATCACGACCGGGTTCGTCGAGCCGCACTTCTTCGCCGGGTTCAGCGGCGGGCCCGAAGATGGTGGCGCCCGGGCTCGCCGGCCTCGAGACCGTGCTCGCTCTCCACGACGCCCGCCGCATCGGTGACCCGCGGGCCACGTGGGGTGTGACCGTCGGCAACCCCGTGCATGACGCGGTCCGCGCCATCGCGGCGGCCACGGGTGTCGACTTCGCCCTCGACGTGCTCCTCGATCGGCGACACCGGATCGTCGAGGTGTTCGCCGGCGACCTCCTCGCCGAGCACGCCGCCGCCTGCGAGGCCGCCCGGCACCTCGCCATGGCGCCGGTGCCCGGCGCCGTTCGACGTCGTCGTCACCACCAACGCCGGCTTCCCGCTCGACCAGAACCTGTACCAGTGCGTGAAGGGCATGTCGGCGGGCGCCACGCGTCGTGCGTCCGGGCGGCTCGCTCATCTGCGCCGCGGAGTGCCGCGACGGGTTCCCGGACCACGGGTCCTACCGCGAGGTGCTGGCCTCGGCACCGAACCCCGGTGCCCTGCTGCGCGCCATCGAGGCCCGGACCGAGACCGTGCCCGACCAGTGGCAGGTGCAGGTGCAGGCCCGGGTGCAGGAACGGGCTCGGGTGCTGATGCACACGAGCGGGCTCACCGACGCCGACCTGGCCGACTGGCGCACCTCGAGCCCACGGGCGACGTATCGCTCGCGGTGCGCGACGAGCTCGCCCGGCTCGGACCCGGGGCCACCCTCTGCGTGCTCCCCGAGGGACCGCAGACCATCCCCTACGTGGAGGCGAGACGACATGAAGCTGATGCGCATCGGTCCGGCGGGTGACGAGCGGCCCGCCGTCCTGGCCGACGACGGGACGCCGCTGGACCTCTCGCGATCTCGTGGCCGACATCGACCCGGAGCTCCTGGCCGGCGGGCTGGACGGCGTCCGGGAGGCGGTCGGCGCACGGCGGCTTGCCGCCATTGGCCGATCGCCGGCGGTCGGGTCGGGCCACCGCTCACGGGGATCGGCAAGGTGGTGTGCGTCGGGCTGAACTACGCCGACCACGCCGCCGAGACCGGCGCGGAGCTGCCGAGCGAGCCCGTGCTGTTCCTGAAGACGACCGACACGGTGGTCGGCCCGAACGACGAGGTGCTCATCCCCCGGACGAGCGAGCGGACCGACTACGAGGTCGAGCTGGCCGTCGTCATCGGGCGGACGGCGCGCTACCTCGCCTCGCCCGCGGAGCGCGCCGCCGTGATCGCCGGCTACGCCATCTCCAACGACGTGTCCGAGCGCGAGTTCCAGCTCGACCGCGGCGGCCAGTGGGACAAGGGCAAGAGCTGCGAGACGTTCAACCCGTTCGGCCCCTGGCTGGTCACCGCCGACGAGGTCCCCGATCCCCAGGCCCTCGGACTGCGACTCTGGGTCAACGACGAGCTCCGCCAGGACGGCACCACCGCCGACATGGCCTTCGGCGTGCACCACCTCGTCTGGTACATCAGCCAGTTCCTCGTGCTGCGGCCAGGAGATGTCGTCAACACGGGAACACCGGCTGGAGTCGCCCTCGGCCGGCCCGGCGGCGGCTACCTCCGTGAGCGGCGACGTCATGCGCCTCGAGATCGACGGCCTGGGGACGCAGCGCCAGCGGCTGGGGACGGCGTGACCGCCGGCGGGGACTACGACGGGCGTCCGCGTGCTGGTGACGGGCGGGGCATCGGGCATCGGTCGTCGCCGTCAGCGCCGCCGCGCTCGCACGCGGCGCCGTCGTGGCGGTGCTCGACCTCGACCCGACTGACCGGCCCCCCGGATCGTCTGGTCACCGTGCTGACGTCGCAGACGAGGAGTCGACCAGCGCCGCCGTCGCTGAGGCGGCGCTCGCGATGGGCGGCGTCGACGTGCTCGTCAACAACGCGGGCATCGGCGCCCAGGGAACTGTCGAAGCGAACTCGATGGAGGAGTGGACGCGGGTGTTCGACGTGAACGTGCTCGGGATGGTCCGCGTCACGCGGGCCGCCCTCCCGCACCTCCGCCGGTCACCGACGCGCGGCCATCGTCAACACGTGCTCGATCGCCGCCACCGCCGGCCTCCCCGAGCGCGCCCTCTACAGCTCCACCAAGGGCGCGGTCCTGTCGCTCACCCTCGCCATGGCGGCCGACCACCTCCACGAAGGGATCCGGGTCAACTGCGTGAACCCCGGCACGACCGACACACCGTGGATCGGACGGCTCCTCGACCGGGCGCAGGATCCGGCCGCCGAGCGCGCCGCCCTCGAGGCGCGGCAGCCTTCGGGTCGACTCGTCACCGCCGACGAGGTGGCCGCCGCGATCTTGTACCTGGGGGGCCGCTCCGCCGGCGCCACCACCGGTACGGCGCTCGCGGTCGACGGTGGCATGGCCGGCCTCCGCCTGCGTCCG
Organism: uncultured Microthrixaceae bacterium; assembly: GCA_963721695.1. Taxonomy (GTDB): domain Bacteria; phylum Actinomycetota; class Acidimicrobiia; order Acidimicrobiales; family VFJN01; genus VFJN01. Next base: position 29,336 of record CAVRKU010000013.1, on the reverse strand, counting down.
CGCTAGCCGTGGTGGCCTGGAACCTCGACGTGCCGCGCGGCAGTGGGCTACCGATGCGCGGCCAAACACCTCCCCGCGTCGTGATCGCGCCCGACAAGTTCAAGGGGTCGATGTCCGCGGCCGACGCGGCCGCGGCGATCGCCGACGGGATCCGCACAGAGCGGCCCGACGCGTTGATCACCGAGCTCCCCGTCGCCGACGGAGGAGAGGGCACGCTGGACGCCGCCATCGCCGCCGGCTACGACCTACGGTACTGCGCCACCCCGTGCGGCAGCGGTCGAGCGGCCCCGTTCGCGATGCAGGGCGGCACGGCGCTCGTGGAGCTAGCAGCGGTGTGCGGCTTGGCATCGGTGCCGTCTGGTGCGCTCGCCCCGCTGACCGCGAGCACCTACGAGCTCGGTGAGGTCGTGACCGCGGCCATCGCGGCCGGCTCCCACCGAATCGTCATCGGCCTCGGCGGCAGTGCCAGCACAGACGGCGGAGCAGGCATGATGCAGGCACTCGGTCTGTCCCTCACCGGCCCGACGGGCGCCGCGCTACCTCCCGGGGGTGCAGCCCTGCAGCGCCTGCGTGGTGTCGACACATCACGTCTCGACCGCCGGATCGCAGCGATCCAGTTCGTCGTGGCCTGCGACGTGGACAACCCGCTCCTCGGCCCAGAAGGTGCTGCCTGCACCTACGGACCCCAAAAGGGAGCGTCCCGAGACGACGTCGCAAGGCTCGAGCGTGGCCTCCGGCGCTGGGCCAACTTCACCCGTGCCGCCACCGGGAAGGACATGGCCGCAGTACCTGGGGCTGGAGCGGCCGGAGGCACCGCATTCGCTGCGCTCGCCTACCTCGGGGCAGAGCTGCGAGCCGGCGCCGAGCTTGTGCTCGGCTTGCTCTCGTTCGACCGCCTGCTCAAGGGCGCGACACTCGTCGTGACCGGCGAAGGCTCCATCGATGCACAGACGCTCCATGGGAAGGCGCCCGCGGCAGTGCAGCGAGCCGCGGCAAAGCATCGGCGTGCCCGTCGTGGCCATCGCGGGGAGAGCCGAGCTCCGCGACTCAGACGTTCGCAACCTCGGCTTCACGCGAGTATTCGAGCTCCGTACGCTCGAGCCCGACGAGAGGCGGTCGATGAGCGACGCTGCATCCCTTCTCCGGCGCATCGGCGCCGAGGTTGCCCGAGCCATGCTGACCTCAGCCGAACCCAGCCAGTAAGACACACCTGATCCTTCGCCCCGACGAACGTGGGACTGCAGATGGCGGTCTGCTCCTACGGGCATCAGCTGGGTCCTTGGGTGTTCCGGTACTAGTGCGGTACTAGAACTCGGCGGAATCGGGTGGAACTGCTGGACCGGGGCGGACGTATCCGCAGGTCACCGACTCGGGTGAAACGGCTAGACGCGATCGGGAGACCATGGACATCTTCGAAGGCACCGAGCAGATCCAGCAGCTCGTCATCTCTCGGGCGATCTCGGGTCTGCGCATCGAGTAGCTGACGGTTTGCGTCTCCCTCAACGGGCAGTAGGGGGTCATCCACCGCGTTGTCTCTCCGGGGGTCAGGCCGGCTGCGCATCGCGAAGGGCGGCAACCAAGAGGCTGAGGCGATCGCGCATCTCCTGGGCGTCAAGAGCGGGGCTGATCGCGCCGTGGGTGGGGACGATCCGCACGAAGTGGTGGTTGGTGAGTCGCTCGAGCGAATCGAGCTGGTCGGCCCACGACCACCAGCACACGAACTTCTCTGCCCACACGTCATCGAGATCTGGGTCCCAGGAGAGCGAGTCGCCGGTGAACAGGACCTCGTCGTCGACCAGGTACATCACATGGCCCTCGGTGTGACCAGGCGTCGGGATGGCGATCACCCCGCTGGCCACCTCGACGGGCTCCAAGCCGGCCAGGAGCCGCGTGGCGAACGGCGCAGCGTCGTGGTCGGCCTCGTGGATGACCACCTCGGCGTGGAAGGCCTCGGCGTACTGCTCCGCATCGCCGACGTCATCTCGATGGGTGAGCAGGATGGTCTCGACACCTCCCAGCCGCTCGACACCCGAGCGAACACTGGGTGTGAAACGCGGGGCATCGATCAGCAGGCCGCCGGATGACCGCTGAACGACGAAAGCGTTGCCGCCTGCCGTCTGCGCCGAGTTCGAGCCAGTCCGCCAGATGCCAGATGCCACCTCGACGGGGTGGTGCTTCCGCCACCGACTGCGGGACTCATTGCCGATGGAGCGGGACGGGCAGACCTCGGCCGCCTGCTGAGCGAGCGCGACGTCTGCCTGCGACGCTGGTTGGCGGACGAAGACGTACTGACGCCCATCGCTCGCGGCGCGGATCAGGTCAGGGGCGATGGAGGTCGACGCCCCGCAACCGATGCAACGGTCATCGATGAACCAGTCGCCATCAGATCCTTCTGGATGGCGGCGGGAAGGCACGGCCACCCTCCGACGCTACCGCCGACGTCGAACCGCCCTGCATGAAGCCTGCCCGTCGGAGCGACAGTCCGCGATACGGCGATGAGCGGCTAGGCCTTCTAACTGCCCGAGCTGACCCAGCTGCGGTGACGCCTGTACCGTGACCGCGAGTGGGGATGGATCACGTCGGTCTTGGTGTGCCGGACCTCGTCGCCGCGAGGAGGTACTACGACGAGTTCATGCCGCTCGTCGGGTTCGTCCGAGAATGGGAGACCGGGTACAGGGCGACCGACTGGTATGGAGCACAGATCTTCCTGTACCCGACGCTCGAGGACGGCGACTACTCACGACATCGAACAGGGCTGCAGCACATCTCGTTCCACGTTCCAACCCGAGCCGATGTGCAACGCGTGCATGAATGGGCCAAGGAGCGTGGTCACGAGATCGTTCACGAGCCGAAGCTCTTCCCCGAGTACCACAAGGACTTCTTCGCGACCTTCTTCCTAGACATGCACGGTTTCATGCTTGAGGCCGTCACCTACGAGAAGGTCAGCGCGGTTCCGTGAGAAGGCCTGATCGGAGAGACCCGCGATCGACGGGGAACGGTCGGGCGGCCGCGACTGGGTAACCCGGTGGCCCTGCCAGGTGATGGCAGCTACGACACCCCTACCTACCCGCCGCGAGCGGCGCGCTGGGCCCGCCGCCAGACGGGCCGGTACGCCTCCAGGCCGTCATCGGCCAGGCGGGCCAACGGGCCCTGCGCGATCGTGACCCGCTCGGGCACCGAGCCCCAGACCCGCTCCCGGGCGCCGCTCCACGTGTCCACCATGTCCTGGTAGTCGCGGGTGTAGGTGCGGGCCGAGCAGATCACGAGACCTACGGGAATGTCGCGGGGGATCATGGCGAGCACGGCATCGACGCGGGGCGCCTCGACGCCGCCGACGCGGGTGGGAAGCACGACGACGTCGGCGTAGTCGAGCGCCTTCGCCAGCAACCGGTCGTGCCCCGGTGGGGTGTCGACCACGGCGACGTCGTCGTCGCCAAGACGGTCGAGGGCGCGGGACAGGAGCCGCTCGGTGGGGGCCTCGACCAGCTCGACGCCTTCGAGCTGGGCGTCCCCCGTGTTGAGGAGCCAGTCGGCGGCGCTGCCTTGGGGATCGGCGTCGACGAGCGTCGTGTCCCGGGACGCGGCCGCCAGCGCCGAGAGGTACACGGCGGTCGTCGTCTTGCCCACGCCGCCCTTCAGTGCGGCCACCACGATGATCATCGAGTCAGCACGGTAGCGAGGTCAGGCGGGCCACCGTTCCGGCGCAGGCCAATCGTAGATCGGACCGACCCGACTGGACCTGCCCCGATTAAGCCCAATGTGCGTCGCGCTCGTGTTGGACGCGCCTAGACCAGAACCTCATGGATGACGCACCCCTCGCACGGATCGATTGGCCGGTCCGCACCGAACGCCTCAACCTTCGCCTCGCGACCGCCGACGACGTGGAGGCGGTCTGGGTGTTCCGGCGGCTCCCTGAGGTGAGCCAGTGGATGACCGGAGCGCCGGCGAGGTTCGAGGTGTTTGCCGAGCTCTTCCGCGATCCTGAGTCGCTGGCCAAGACGTTGATCGTCGAGCACGAGGGCCGGGTCATCGGCGACACGATGATCGAGGTCGTTGACGCGTGGGCGCAGCGCGAGGTTCGCGAGCAGGCCGTCGGGGTCCAGGCCGAGCTGGGATGGGTGATCTCCCCGGACCACGCCGGTCAAGGGTTCGGCACCGAGGCGGCTCGTGCACTGCTGCGCATCTGCTTTGAAGGTCTCGGCCTTCGGCGGGTGACCGCGAACTGCTTCGCCGCGAACGAGCCCTCGTGGCGGCTGATGGAGTCCATCGGGATGCGGCGCGAGGCGCACAACGTGCGGGACTCGTTGCACCGGTCGGGGGATTGGATGGACGGCTTCACCTACGCGCTCCTGGCGGAGGACTGGAGCCCCTGACGCTCGCTCATGGCGGCGTGCGCCTCCTCTCAGTCGCTCAGCCGGTGGTGGCGTTCTCGGGGACGAACTGGCTCGCGATGAAGGTGGCTCCCTGCGGATCCCGGATCACGGCCATGCGCACCCAAGGCGCGTCGACGGGGCCGACCAGCACCTCTGCACCGAGCTCTGTGGCCAGGGCCGCGGTGGCCTCGACGTCGTCGGTGGCGAAGGTGACGTTCCAGTGCGGCGGCGTGTCGTCGCCCTCCGCGATCGGCACCAGCTGGGCGACGACGTCGACGAAGCCGTCCGGCGCCCCCATCCCGGCCGCCTGCTCCTTGATCCCCGGCGTGGCCTCCTCGAGGTGATCGCCGTAGCCGGGGAGCATCCACATGGGGCTGCCCGGGAGCGGGAGCTGCTTCCATCCGAACACCTCGCCGTAGAAGCGCTCCGCGGCCGCAACGTCCCGGCAGGCCAGTCCGTTGAAGTTCACCGCGCCGTGCTCGTTCACGACCTTCGAGCCCCGGTGCTCGCGCGCCTGCCACACGGAGAACACCGCCCCCTCCGTGTCGGCGAGGACGGCCATGCGGCCGGCGTCACCGATGTCGAAGGGCTCGGCGAGCACCGACCCGCCCGCCTCCACGACCTGCTTGGCCGTGGCGTCGGCGTCGTCGACCCAGATGTAGGTGTTCCACGCCACCACCGGAGGTGCGCCCTCCTGCGTCGACGAGATGGCCCCCACGTCACCGCCGCGGATGCGCCCGATCAGGTAGCTGCCATCGGCGCCCTCGGGCATGGACTCCTCGAGCTGCCACCCGAACAGCCCGCCGTAGAACTCCGCCGCCTTGGCGGGGTCGGTCTGGTTGGTGTCGACCCAGCAGGGGACCCCGGGGATGTAGCCGTCGCGCTCGGACATGGCGTCGTTCCTCTCGTCGTGTGGTTGCACCGTACGGAGGCATGGTTGACACGGACTGTCAGTGATGGCTCGAACTCGGTCTCCGGCGGTCGGCGATGTTCATCAACCAAGTGGTTGACAACGAGCCGACGGGCGGCCTACGGTGTTATTCAACCAATCAGTTGAACAAGGAGCTCGTCCGTGAGCGACGACCCGCTGTCCCGAGTGTTTGCCGCCCTCGCCGATCCGACGAGGCGCGACATGGTGGCCCGCCTGGCCGTGGGCGACGCCACGGTCGGGGAGCTGGCCGATCCCTACGACGTCTCGATCCAGGCGGTGTCCAGGCACATCAAGGTGCTGGCCGACGCCGGCCTGGTGAGCCAGACCAGGGACGCCCAACGGCGTCCGTGCCATCTCGAAGCGGAGGTGTTCGACCTGATGACCAAGTGGATCGAGCGATACCGCCAGCAAGCGCAGGAGCGCTACGACCGCCTCGACGCCGTTCTGGCCGAGATGCGCGACGAGGACCAGCCCATCACCCGGAACCGCCAGCAAGGAGCAGCGTCATGACCACCATCCACCAGCGCTACCAGGTCTCGATCGAGGCCGACCCCGACCTGCCGATCATCCACGTGACCCGCGAGTTCGACGCCACGCCGGCGCAGCTGATTCGGGCCCACACCGATCCGGAGCTGTTCGCTCGCTGGGTCGGCCCCGACGGCTCGAACATCAAGATCATCGACTGGGACCCCACGAACGGCGGCCGTTGGCGCTACGTCGGCGACCTCGACGGCGAGGAGTACGCCTTCCGCGGCTGCTTCCACACCGTCGGCGAGGACCACATCGTCCAGACCTTCACCTTCGAGGGCATGCCCGACGACGTCTGCCTGGAGACGCTGCGCGTCGAGGACCTCGGCGACGGCCGCACCCGGCTGCACGTCCAGTCGCTGGTGGACTCCTTCGAGGGCCGCGACCAGTGGCTGGCGAGCGGCATGGAAACCGGCGTCGAGCAGGGCTACGCCAAGCTCGACGCCCTCGTCGCGGAGCTCCGATGAGCGAGGCCGCCGACGAGCACCGGCGGGTCGTCGCTGCGTTCACCTCGACCGTCGAGGGCACCACTCCGGAGTCGTGGGACCAGCCGGCGCCGGTGGACGGCTGGGTCGCCCGTGACGTCGTTCGCCATCTGGTCGAGTGGTTCCCGGCGTTCCTCCAGGGAGCGGTAGGGATCACGCTGCCGGCGGGTCCGTCGGTCGACGACGACCCCGTCGGCGCGTGGCGCACCCAGGCCGACTCGGTGCAGGCGCTGCTCGACGACGCGGACACCGCGACGCGCGTGCACGACCTCCCGCACATCGGTCGGATGTCGCTCGAGCAGGCGACCGACATGATCTACACGAGCGATGTGTTCCTCCATCGCTGGGACCTCGCCCGGGCCACGGGCCAGGACGAGACGCTGGACCCGGCCAAGTGCGCCGTGATGCTCGAGGGCATGCTGCCGATGGACGAGGTGCTCCGGCAGAGCGGCCACTACGGGCCGCGCGTCCACGTCCCCGACGACGCCGACGTCCAGACCCAGCTGCTCGCGTTCATCGGTCGTACCCCGTAGACGTGGCTCAGCCGCCGCTGAGCGCCTGCATGATCGTGATCTCGTCCGCGGCCGTCACCGGGGCGGCCAGGTCCGTGACGGGGTCTTGGCCGATCCAGACGTTCATGTGCTGTCGCAGGCGGTTCTGCTCGTCGACCATCCGGAAGCGGATGCCCGGGAAGCGCCGGTCGAGGTCGTCGAGCACCTCCGACACGGTCGCCCCCTCGCCCTCGACGACCTTCTGCTGGTTCGTGTAGGCGCGCAACGGCGTCGGGATGCGCACCTTCATCCGGTCATCCGATCTCGACGGAGTAGATCTCCGGCAGGTGCCGGGCGACGCAGCGCCACGACTCGCCCTCGTCGCCGCTCGCCCACACCTCGCCGCGAGGTGGTCCCGAAGTACACGCCCACCGGGTCCTCCGAGTCGGTCGTCATCGCCTGGCGCTTGACCGTGTACCACGCCCGGTCGGGGAGCCCGGTGGTCTGCGCCGTCCAGGACGCGCCGGCGTCGCGGGTGATGTAGGCCGCCGGCCGGCCATCGACGCTGGTGCGCGGCCACACGTCGGTGCCGTCCATCGGGAACACCCAGGCGGTGTCCGGGTCGCGGGGGTGCAGCTCGATGGGGAAGCCGATGTCGCCGATCTCGCGGGGCATGTTGTCGCCGATCCGCGTCCAGCGATCCTCGGGTCGGTCGAGCCGGTAGATGCCGCAGTGGTTCTGCTGGTAGAGCCGGTCGGGCATCTGGGGGTGCAGGCGCACCGTGTGGGGGTCGTGGCCGAACTCAGGGTTGGGATCGGGGAAGAAGTCGGCCGCCACGCCCTGGTTGAGCGGCGCCCAGTCGCCCCCGCCGTCGGTGGACTCGAACACGCCGCCCCCCGACAGCCCGATGTAGAGGTGCGACGGATCGCGCGGGTCGACGAGCACCGAGTGCAGCATCGAGCCGTCCGGCGTGTTCTCCTCGGGCCACTCGCACCAGGTCTCCCACATCGGGTGGTCGATCCACCCGGTGACCGGCTCCCAGGTGTCGCCCCCGTCGCCGGTGCGGAACAACCCCTGCGGCGAGGCGCCGCCGGCGTACCACGAGCCGGGCTCGTCCGCATGACCAGGGGTCAGCCAGAAGACCGTCGAGAGGGCGCGGCCCAAGCGGTCACCGCTCGCGAACGCCGGTGGCTTCGAGGCCTCGGTCCAGGTGGCGCCGCCGTCCGACGAGCGCATGACCGTCGGGCCGAGGTGACCGGTGCTGGCCGCCACGAGCACGGTCTGGCGGTCCCGGGGGTCGGCGACCGCGTGCTGGACGATCTGCCCGAAGAACGCCGGCTCGCCCACCGACCACTCCGCCCGGTCTTCGGATGACAACGACCACAAGCCCTTGCGGGTCCCCACCAGCAGCTCCATGGCGGCATCCTCTCTACGCATGACTCCTTGGCGGAGCTCATCCTGACGCACTCCAGACGGATCGGGGCGCCCGATCTCATCGGTGGCCCGTGAGACCCGGGCGCGCGTGGCCGCTACCTTCCGGCTCGATGACCGAGCTGCCGATCGGGGGGACGTGCGATCCGGCGTTCGGCGCCGTCCGCGACGCGTTCGTCGAGAGCTTCGCCGAGCGGGGCGAGGTCGGCGCGTCGGTGCACGTGATCGTCGACGGGCGCCCGGTCGTCGACCTCCACGGCGGCTGGCGGGACGAGGCGCAGACCGAGCCGTGGGCGGCCGACACGGTCGTGAACTTCTACAGCGTGGGCAAGGCGATCGTGGCGCTGCTGGCCCTGCAGCAGGTCGACGCCGGGCGCATCGGTCTCGACGACCGGCTCACCACCATCTGGCCGGAGTTCGGCGCCGGGGGCAAGGACGAGGTCACGCTTCGGCAGGCGCTCAGCCACCAGGGCACCGTGCCGGCGATCCACGAGCCGCTGACCAACGAGGACCTCTGGGACTGGGACCGCATGACGGCGGCCCTCGCCGCCACCGATGCCTGGTGGGTGCCCGGGACGCGGCACGCCTACCACACCAACACCTACGGCTTCCTCGTCGGCGAGGTGGTCCGACGCCTCACCGGCGACCGTCCGGGCGCGCGCCTCCGGCCGCTCGCGCACGAGCTCGACGCGGACCTCTGGTTCGGTCTGCCCACGAGCGAGCACCACCGGTGCGCAGAGGTCATCTGGGCACTCGGGGGTCCGCTGCGGGACCTGGCCGATCTGCCCGACGACCTCGAGCCCGACGTGCGCATGGAGCTGACCAGCTACGTGAACCCGCCGGGGTTCTCGTCGATCGGCGTCGTCAACACGCCCGCGTGGCGGCTCGCCGAGGTGCCGTCGACCAACGGCCACGGCACCGCGCGTGGCGTGGCGCGCCTCTATGCAGCCCTCCTCGAGCCGGGGCGGCTGCTGTCACCGGATCTGCTGGCCGAAGCATCGAGCCCGCAGTCGACGGGGCCGTGCCCGATTCTGCACGACGATGACGATGGTCTTCGGCCTCGGCTTCCAACCGACGACGGCGCGGCGGCCCTTCGGTCGGGGGCCCCGCGCCTACGGGCACTTCGGCACCGGCGGGTCGGTCGGGTTCGCCGACCCTGATCCCGGGGTCGCCTTCGGGTACGTGATGAACCACGTCATCCCGCGCTGGCAGAGCACCCGCAACAAGGCACTGGTCGACGCCGTCTACGAGTCGCTCTGATCGCGCGGCGATCGTGTCGTCCGCTCCGGCTGCCAAGGTCCAGTGCCTACGATCCCCGTCTGGCGGCTCCACATCAGGGGTCGGGACCGCGAGACGGACGTGATCTATTCCTTCGGAGCATTCGACCTCGACACCGACCGGCTCGAGCTGCGGCGCGCCGGCACGCCCGTTGCCATGGAGCCGCAGGTCTTCAGCGTGCTCGCGTTCCTCGTCGAGCACCGCGACCGAGTGGTCACCAAGAACGACCTGCTCGACAACGTGTGGGGCGATCGCTTCGTCAGCGAGTCCGCACTGACCACGCGCATCAAGGCGGCCCGGCGGGCGGTGGGCGATGACGGTCAGTCGCAACGCGTGATCAAGACGTTCCACGGACGGGGGTACCGGTTCGTCGCTCCCGTGCGAGAGGACGAGCCGGTCCGCGCGGCGAGCGAGGACGCCAGCGTCGCGACCCTCGACGCGTCCTGGCCGTTGGTCGGCCGCAACCGCGAGCTCGAGACCTTGGCCTCGTGGTTCCGGGAGGAGGGTTCCGGCGGCGTCCTCCTCACGGGCGGGGCCGGCGTCGGCAAGACGAGGCTGGCGGACAAGGTCGTCGAGCTCGCCGAGGCCGCCGGGCTGCCCAGCGCCCGCGCCGCCGGGCACCCCGAGGGTCGGGCGATCCCGTTCGCCGCGCTCGCGCACCTGCTGCCGTCCGACGTCGCCTCACCCAGCGGCGCCGACGAGCTCGACCGCGCCGGGGTGTTCCACCGGGCGCGGGCAGCCCTGGGATCCCAGGCCGGCGACCAGCGCCTGCTGCTCCTGATCGACGACGGCGACCAGCTCGACGACCTGTCGCGGGCGCTGGTGGCGTCCCTCGTGCAGTCGCGCGCCGTGTTCGCCGTCCTGACCATGCGCACGATCGGAGGGCCCACGCCCTTTGACCACCTGGTGAAGGACGGGCACCTCCGACGCCTCGAGGTCGAGCCGCTCGCCGAGGAGAGCATCGAGACGATCCTCCACCGGGCGCTCGGCGGGCCGCTGGTGGCCGGTTCGCTGGCTCGTTTCCGCGAGCTGGCCGCGGGCAACCCCGGCGTGCTCCGCCAGCTCGTCGACGCCGCGCGGGACGCCGGCACCCTGACCGAGCACGACGGCGTATGGCACCTCGTGGGGCCCGTGCAGCCGACCCCCTCGTTCGAGGATCTGGTCGCGGAGCGCCTCCGTGGCCTCGACGAAGCCCACCACCACGCCGCCGAGCTGCTCGCCGTGTCCTGCGAGATCGCCCTCGAGGCGCTCGCGGGCGTCGTCGGCCACGGTGTGCTCGAAGACCTCGAGCACCGGGGCCTGCTGAAGGTCCGCGAGTCGGGCCGGCGATCAGCCGTGTCGCTGGCCCACCCGCTCTTCGCCGAGGTGCTCCTCCAACAGCTGCCGTCGCTCCGAGCCCGCCGCCTGCGACGAGAGCTGGCCGACGCCATCGAAGCGGTCGGGGCACGCCGTCGTGACGATGGGGTGCGGCTCGTCGCGTGGCGGCTCGACAGCGGCGGTGAGGTCGACCCCGAGCTCGTGCTCAACGCGGCGCGCCTGGCCCTGCTCGACGGCGACGACACCACCGCGGAACGCCTCATCGAGCGGGCGGTGGCGGCGCGCGTCGGGGCACGCGCCAGCCAGCTGCTGGGCGAGCTCCACTTCCGCCGCAACGAGCCCCACCTGCTCGAGGGTGTGCTCGCCCGGATCGACCTGACCGAGCTCGACGAAGCCGACCGCGTGCGCGTCGTGCGGCGTCGCTCGGCCAACTGGTTCTACGGACTGACCGATGGCGACCGGGCGCTCGCCGTGCTCGACGAGAGCGCCGACGCCTTCACCGAACCCGACGCGGTGGAAGCCATCGCCGCCCACCGGGTGATGATCCTGGCGATGGTGGGTCGCATCCAGGACGCCCTGACCTGCAGCGAGCCGCTCCTGGACATCGGCGACGACGGCCTGCGCTTCGCCGTGATCCGCGCTCGATCGCTCGCCCTCGCGGCCGGCGGCCGCGGCAACGACGCGCTCGCGCTCATCGACGAGGGCGCGCGGCTCCACGACCAGTTCGATCACGACCTCACGCGACCCGGACGCTCGATCCTGCTGTTCAACGAGCTCTTCGCCCTGACCGAGCTCGGCCGGCTCGCCGAAGCCCGCACCATCGGTGACGCCGCGGACGCCGAAGGACCCGTGGGGGGCCGGGTCCCCTGGCTGGCCTTCGCCCGGCCGCGCGTCGAGCTCCTCGCCGGCGACGCCGCCGCCGCCCTCGCCACGAGCGAGCCCTACGCGCTCGAGGTGCGGGCCGCGGGCGCGTTCGGGGCCGAGCGCTGGGTGCTGTCCCTCGTCGGCATGGCCCGACTCCTGGGTGGCGACGCCGACGGCGGCCGGCGCGACGTCGAGCGCGTGGCGGAGCTCTGGCCTCACGACCACGGCCTGTTCCGGAGCGATCGCGACCGCGCCCTCGGGTGGCTGGCCGCCCAGCGGGGTGGGCCCGACGCCGCCCTGGAGGTGCTGCGCGCGGGCGCGGCCAACGCGCGCGCCCGCGGCGCCTTCGCGCTCGAGGTCATGCTGCTGCACGATGCCGTGCGGTTCGGTCGGGCGGCCGCCGTGGTCGACCGCCTCGTCGAGCTGGCGGGTTCCGTGCAGGGAGACCTCGCGGCCGCCCGCGCCGAGCACGCGGCCGGCATCGCCGCCAGAGATCCCGACCGGCTGCGCGGTGCCGTCGACACGTTCGAGCGGCTGGGCTCGCCGCTGCTCGCCGCCGAAGCGGCGCTCGACCTCGTGGATGCCGCGCTCGCCGTGAGCGACAGGGCGGCCGGCGATGCTGCGACGGAGCGCGCCGAACGGCTCCGCGGCCAGCTCGACCCGGCGGTCGTCACCCCTCGCCTGGCGCGAGCGGCTGGCCGGCGAGGCTTCACGCTGGGTCGGTGAACAGCCCGGCTTGCCCGCCCTCGAGCATCGCCTCGGAGATCAGGACGTAGGTCCGCCGCCACGCCGCCTCGACCTCCGTGCTCCACTCGGCGGCGGCCACCACGGCGACGGCCGCGACGAGCGCGTCACCGACGAAGGCGTAGTCGTCGGTCTGTACGCCGTAGCCCTGGTGGCGCCGACCGAGCTCCCGGGCCCGCTGGAGGAACGACGGCAGGTCGGCCGCCGCGGCGACGAGGAGCAGGATCTCCTCCACCAACCGGCTCCGTTGGAGGTCCATCTCCTCCGGGAACAGGCAGCGGGCGGACGGGCGCCGCTCGAAGAGGTGGTCGTAGAAGGCTCGGGCGAAGCGGTCGCCATCCCGAGCGACCATCGCCGCCGTCCGCTGCACGATGGCCACCTGCTCCGGGGTCATCGTCCGCTCACCCCCCGAGCGCCGTCAGCAGCCACAGGGTCGGCATGCCGACGAAGATGGCGGCGCGGGACGAGTCCGTGCGCCGGGCGACGACGACACCCACGAGGACGGCTAGGACGGGAGCGACGGAAGCGGTCCCCGTCCGCGCGACGAGACCCGCGAGCGACGTCGCCGCCAGTGCCGCGAACGCGATCTGCACGGCGAACCGAGCGGACCGTTCGATCACGGCGGGCACCCCGGCGTGAGCGGCGACGACGAGCATGCTGATGCGGAACAGGTAGCTGCCGGCACCGGCGAGGGCGACGACGATCCAGGCGCTCATCGTGGGGTCCCTTCGGCACCCTCGACGCGCAGGCCTGCGACGGTGCCCGCCGCGATCGCCAGCACCGGTCCCAGGTGGAGTGGCACCGGGTACAGGACCAGGGCGGCGACCACCGCGACGACGGCCGCGTGGGCAGCGGCCCGGCTGTGGACGCGGGTGGCGACCTCGCCGGCCAGGAACAGGGGGACGACGAGCTCGAGGTGCAAGGCTTCGGGGATGCGGGTACCGACGGTCGCGCCGACGGCGACCGCCGTCAGCCAGGCCACCCAGAGGGCGGCGGCCCCGCCCAGGTAGTGACGGTGGCCCTGGTCCGGGTCCGTGCTCCGCTCGTAGCCGTCCACGCCGACGGCGAGGGTCGGATCCACCAGCAGGTAGGCGGCGAGGGCCTGGAACCGGATCGGCGTGCCGCGCCAACGGGGCGCCATGGTCGCCGAGTAGAGGACGAGCCGGAGGTTCACGGCGAGGGCGGCGAGCACGATGACGACCGGAGCGGCGCCGGCGTCGAGGAGGTCGATCACGACCACCTGCGCACTGCCGCCGAACAGCAGCGGGGCCGTGAGCCAGCCGGCGAAGGTGGAGATGTCGGCGCGGGCGGCGCTCACGCCGATCACGAGGCCGAACGGGACGACGCCCAGCAGCCAGGGGACCATCGCCCGGGCGCCAGCCAGGAGGTCGGCGACGTGGGCGCGGGTGCCGGTGGCCGGAGCGGCGCAGCCGGAGGGGATGGTGGCGGCGGTGGCGAGCATCGGAAGGTCCTTCGTCGTGCCGAAACCGGTGGCCGGAGAGCCCGGCCACCGGAGTCGGACGTCAGGCGGCGTTGACCTCGATCGAGACGGGCACGCCGTTGGTCAGCACGTCGAACACCGCGGAGCGCTTCCGCGACTGCTCGACGAGCTTGAGCAGCTCCTCGGCCGAGGCGTCGCCCTTCACGTCGAAGGACACGCGGATGGCCTGGTAGCCGTTGCGGACCTCCGGGTCGAGCCCGAGGATGCCGTTGAGGTCGATGTCGCCCTCGACGGTGGACGTGACCTCGGTGAGCTCGATGCCGCGGGCGGCGGCGATGTTCGCCAGCCCCGCCGTCAGGCACCCGGCGAGCGCGTGGAGCAGGTACTCGACCGGTGTGGGGCCGAGGTCGGAGCCCACGAGGACCGTGGGGTGGTCCACGTCGTAGGCGAAGACGTGGTCGTGCGTGCGCTCCTCACCCACGCCGAAGTACCCGTGGATCGTGCTCTGGCTGTGGGTGCCGGACATCCAGCGGTTGGACGCCCGGAACTGGAACTGGGCCGCCGCCGGCGCCGCCTTCACGGCGTCGATCGTGGCGAACAGGGTGGTGGTGTCGACGCCGTTGCGGACGCCGTTCTCGATGGTGGTCATTTCGTGTGCCTCTCTCTGGGGTTGTCGGTGTTGCTGGTGGGTTCGGTGGGTCTTGGCGGTGCGACGACGCTGGTCACGCGCGGCCACGACGGATCTGGGGAGCCCGGCGGGCGACCTCCAAGCGGATGGTGCGGGCGCCTCGCAGCTTCGGGTTCCGGCGGTTCGACACGAGCTCGGGGGCAACGGGGTAGAAGTGCATCGGTTCCTCCTCTCGGTGCTCAGGCGGCGGCCTGGATGGCCTCGGGGATGGCGGGCAGGGCGGCGAGCTCGGTTGCCTCGGCGTCGGTCAGGAGGCTGAGCTGCTTCTGGAGCTCGATGAACTCCTCGAGGGGCGGGAGCTGGGCCAGCTGCCAGGTGACGTCGAAGATCGGTGCCAGCGAGCGATCGCGGTCGGCGGCGTAGGCGGCCATCGCCTCGGCCTCGGAGACCTCGCCGTGCAGGGCCGGCCCCAGCCGCCGGGCGAGCAGCTCGGCGTCGCGGAACGCATCGGTGATCCCGTGCCCGGTGATCGGGTCGCGGTGGTAGCCGGCGTCGCCGACGAGCGCCCAGCCCGGTCCGGCGGCTTCGAGGACGTGGTTCGGGAGGCCGGTGGCCGAACGGACTGGCGAGGTGATCTGAGCGGCACGGACCCGCGCCGCCAGCTCCCAGGAGGCTCCTGCCAGCCGGTCGACGAACCCGTCGACCCCCTCTCCGACACCGAGGGTGGGGGCGTCGGCGGGGGTGCAGACCCAGACGTTGGCCTCGCCCCCATGGGTCGGGAACACGCCGGCGAAGGCCCGGTCGCCCAGGTGGAACTCGAAGCCTTCGGCGCCGAGCCCGGCAACGTAGGCGTACGTGGTCGTGCCGGTCGGGCCGCGGTCTTCGATGGTGCGGGCCCCGACGCTGCGGGCGATGCGGGAGCGAAGTCCATCGGCCCCGATGACGAAGCGGGCATGGAGCTCGCGGCTCGTGCCATCGCGGTCTCGCAGCGCGACGCCGGTGATGCGTCCAGTGGCGTCCGTCAGCGTCCCGGTGACCGACACTCCGGTCTGCACCGACGCGCCCGCCTTCTCGGCGGCGGCCAGCAGGATGGCGTCGAGCACGTGACGGCGGGGTGCGAGCAGGTGGTCGACCCCGGCGCGGTCCTTGATCTCCTTGGTGAGCGAGCCGCCCTCGAAGCGGAACGTGAGGGAGTGGATCGTCGGAGCGCCACTGGCGACGACCTCGTCGAGGAGGCCCCAGCGGTCGAGCTGCACGACGCCACCCCGGGAGAGGGCATGGGTCGAGAGGGTGTCGCTCGGCAGCTCGGCGCGGTCGACGATGACGACGTCGAGTCCTTGGCGGGCGAGCAGCATCGCCGTCGAGGCGCCGGCGGTGCGGGCGCCGACGACGATGACATCGGGCTGGCCGGTGGTGGTGGCGGTGTGGTGCGTATCCATACCGACACCTTCTGGGAACCGGGACCTCCACACTTGGAGAGGACCTGAAGAGCGTGTGGAGACGCTGTGCCGTCGGTCACGGAGGCAGTGGCGAGCGGCGACCGACCATCGCGAGCGCAGCAGCCCTGTTAGCGGGCGCTGGAGACCGCGGGGAGCTGCCGGCTGAGGATCGGGATGATGATGGCCGCCGCGAGGAGGTGGCTCGCCACGAGAACGGCTGTGGTGGCGGTGTCGTCGGCCAGCGATCGGTGGGATGAGCGACAGGCCTACGGCGACCGTGGTGACGACGACGAACCGTCGGCGCTCGCGAAGGAGTCGGGCCAAGACGACACCCACAGCGGCACCGATGAGGGTCCACCACGCGAACGCGGGGATCGGGATGGCGGTGCCGTCGACCTCGAGACTGACATCGGCCGCGGTCGCGACGGCGGCCACGACGGTGGTGCAGACGGCCGCGAGTGCGCCGGCGAGCGCACCGCTTCGAGCGAGACGGCGAGTGCTCGGTGGCGTGGAGCTCGCCGTGGGGTCGGTCGTGGGATGGGGCGACGCCAGCGCTCCCATCGCTACGCCGCCTCGTTGAGGTGCGTGGCGAGGTTGTCGAGGAGCGCGATCACGCCCTCGATCATCTCGGCGAAGAACTCGTTCTCCCAGTCGGCTCCGCTCCCGTAGGCGCTCGTGACGACCCGGATCACGCAGCTGCCGCCGGAGGCCGCCTCGACGAGGAACTCGGTCGCGATCGGCGTGAGCGACGACACGTCGTTCACCGCCGTCGGCATGTGGTCCGCGATCGGCCACGGCTCGGCGTACGCGAAGCGCCTCGTGGGCGTGTAGTCGGTGACGATGCCGTGTGACCAGAAGCCGACGTCGAACGACACGGCGCCACCGATCTGCGGGTCCAGCCGAGTGGGCACCATCCAGGCCGAGATCCCCTCGGCCGTTGCGATCGCGTCCCACACCTGTTCCGGCGTGGCGGCGACCTCATAGGTGCGCTCCATCCGATGTTCGACGCGATCGGGTTGGTTGGGGTTGGTCACGATGGCTCCTCGGGTCGGGGATAGGACGAGACGGTCAGCCGGTGCGGTCGCCCGTCGTCGTGGTGGTAGCGGGCGACCAGTGCGCCCAGCGCTGATTGCAGCTCCGTAGCGAACGCAGCCCGATCCTCAGGCGAGCTGAACCCGATCACCGTGTCGACGGTCAGGGTCGGCAGACGCGTTCCAGCCGCGGCGCGACTGGCGATCGCCCCCACCTCGGACACGGTCCGAGCGTTCACCGCGATCAGATACGCAGCCGAGAGACGGTCGGCGACCTCGTTCGGATCGATGCCCGCGCTCTGCAACGCGTCGGGAGCAACGACGAGGTAGCGCGCTGAACGACGCACGATCCGTTCGGTGATGCCGCCCCACACCCGCTCCTCGGCCAGCTCGACCAGCCCGTGGGCCTCCAACGCGTTCAGGTGGTAGTTCACCTTCTGACGGGTCAACCCGATCGCGGCGGCAACCGAGGCAGCCGACCCCGGTTCCGTCAACGCGTCGAGGATCGAGGCGCGGATCGGATCGAGCGCCACCTCCACGGCGGCAGCGTCAGTGAGCACTCGAACGTCGTCCACGACCCCCAACCTAGGCCTTGACAGGAAATATTGTCAAGGGTCGACGCGCATGATGGTGCCGTGCACGAAGAAGCGGAAGCGCGGCGTGCGGTGGTCGCAGCGATCTCGACCGCCTCAGCGCTTGGCCTGCAGGTCGACGACGCGGTCGTCCTCAGTGACTCCAACCGACTCGTCGTCCGCCTGACGCCATGCGACGTCGTCGCCCGTGTCACGCCCATGACGCACTTCGCCAGCGCAGAGCGAGAAGTCGAGCTCGTCCACCGGCTCACGGAGACGGACAGCCCAGTGGCCACGCTCGAGGCTCGTGTCGAGCCACGCGTCTTCGTGCATGACGGCTTCAAGGTCACCCTGTGGACCAGCTTCGAACCCGTGGAGTCTGGGACACCTCCGCCGGCCGAGTACACGCAGGCGCTCGAGCGCCTCCATGCCGGCCTGCGGCAGATCGATGTCACGACGTCGCACTTCATGGACCGCGTCGCGGCTGCGCAACGAGATGTTGCGAGCCGCGACGTCACGCCCGATCTCGCCGATGCGGACCGGGCGCTTCTCGCCGACACCCTGCGCGATCTGCGGCGGTCGATCGGCAACCGGCGCGCACCCGAGCAGCTGCTGCACGGCGAGCCGCACCCGTGGAACGTGCTCAGCACGAAGAACGGGCTGCTCTTCATCGACTTCGAGAACACCGCCCATGGGCCCGTCGAGTACGACCTTGCCTGGGTGCCCAACGAGGTCAGCGAGCGCTATCGGGACGCTGACCAAGATCTCGTCGGCGAGTGCCGGGGGGTCGTGCTGGCGATCATCGCAATGCACCGCTGGAGTCGCGACGACCGACACCCGAGCGGCAGAGAATCAGGCGTGGCGTTCCTCAGCGCGCTGCGGGACGGTCCGCCGTGGCCGGCGCTCGATGATGTCGCCTGGTAGCCATCGGCGACCAGCAAATCGACGAGGTGCTGCAATGGATGGCGCGAGACGCGACCGTGTTCTTCCCGGTGGGCGCGACCGGGTCGTGCCTCGCCGTAACCGACTGTTCACAACGGCGTAGGCCTGTCCGTCTTACGCTGCGATGGCCCTGAGCCACCGCCCGAAGGAGCCCCCATGCCGAAGCCCACCATCGTCCTCGTCCACGGCGCCTGGGCGGACGGGTCGAGCTGGAACGCCGTCTCGGTCGAGCTCCAACAGCGGGGTTTCACCGTCCTGACCCCACCCAACCTGCTCCGCGGGGTCGCCGCCGACAGTGCCTATCTCGCCTCGTTCCTCACGCAGCGCACCGTCGGCCCCGTCGTGCTCGTCGGCCACTCCTATGGAGGCGTCGTGATCACGAACGCCGGGGGAGGCGGTGGGGACGTCAAGGCGCTCGTCTACGTCAACGCGTTCATCCCCGAGATCGGCGAGAGCGTCTTCGACATCCTCGGCGACTCAGGCTCCGCGCTCGCCGTCCCCGACCCGACCACCGTCCTCGATCTGACCGGGTACCCGGGCGCCCCTGAAGGTGACGTCGAGGCGTTCCTCAAGCCGTCCGCCGTGCACGAGTCCTTCGCCCAAGATCTCCCCGAGGCGGACCGCTGGCTGATCGCCGCGAGCCAGCGACCCATCGCACTCGGGGCAAACATCGCCCCGACCGAAGCCGCCGCGTGGACATCGATCCCGAGCTGGGCCGTGATCGGCACCGAGGACCGGGTCATCCCCGTGGCCACGCAACGCAGCATGGCCGAGCGAGCCGGCGCGTCGGTCTCCGAGGTCGTGGCCTCGCATGTCTCGATGGTCTCCCACCCCGACGTGACCATCGACGCGATTCGCGCGGCAGCCGCCACCATCGACGGCTGAGATCCAGGCCGCGCGTGCCTGTCTCCCTAGGATCCGGGCGTGATCTTCATCACCGCGAAGTTCAAGGTGAAGGCCGAGCACGCGGATGCGTGGGTGGACCTGACCCGGGAGTTCACGGCTGCGACGCGGGCGGAGCCGGGCAACCTGTGGTTCGACTGGTCTCGTAGCCTCGACGACCCCAGCGAGTACGTGCTCGTCGAGGCCTTCCGAGACGGCGATGCCGGTGGCGCCCACGTGCGGTCGACCCACTTTGCCGCCGCCATGGCGATGCTGCCGCAGTACCTGGTCGAGACGCCGAGGATCGTCAGCCAGGAGGTCGACCAGGACGACTGGTCCGAGCTCGGCGAGATGCGCGTCGACTGACACGGCGAGGACCGACGGGATCGGGACGGGGCCTGACGACGAGGCCTAGGGTCCCGGCCCATGGCTGACTCCTACGAGCAGATCACCAGCGAGCTGCGGGATCGGGTGCTGCTCCTCACGCTCAACCGCCCGGAGAAGCTGAACGCGTGGACGCCGCGCATGATGCGGGAGCTGACCGACGCGATCACGGCCGCCAACGACGACCCGTCGATCGGCGCCATCGTCGTCACCGGGGCCGGACGTGGGTTCTGCGCCGGCGCTGACATGGAGTCGGTGCTCGCCGGCGGAGATGCCGGCCTGGGTGGGGTGGAGTCGTCCGCCGGGGACTGGGTCGGGCTGTGTCGCTCCTCCAAGCCGCTGCTCGCAGCGCTGAACGGGGCCGCGATCGGCGTCGGCATCACGATGGTGCTGCCGTTCGACCAGATCTTCGCCGCCAAAGAGGCGAAGATCTCCGTCCGGTTCGTGAAGCTCGGCATCGTCCCGGAGCTCGCGTCGACGCACTTCCTGGTCGCACGGTGCGGGTACGGCGCCGCGTCCTGGCTCGCCCTCAGCGGGGACACGATCCTCGGCGAGGAGGCGGCCCGACTGGGCCTCGTCGATCGGGTGTGCGAGCCGAGCGATCTCGTCGACGAGGCGGTGGCGGCCGCGGCGGTGCTGGCCGGGAACTCGTCGCTCGCGGTCCGGCTGATCAAGAACCTGCTGACGGAGAACGCGGCCGAGACCGACCTCACCGCCGCCCAGGCCCGGGAGCTCATCGCCCTACGGGAGGCGTCGGCCTCGCCCGAGCACCGCGACGCGGTGCGGGCGTTCCTCGCCCGCTGACCCGTCAGCCGGCGACGACCTAGCGAGCGTCGACGCGGCCGGTCTGCCAGGCCCGCCGCTACTCGGCGTCGGTCACCATCGGATGGTGGACCCACGCCACTCGGTAGTCGACCTCGTGCAATGCGTCGATGGCCACGACCACGACCACCGGCGCTGGGCACACGGTCCAGGCTGGGTGGCCGGCGCTGTCGGGGTTCCACCCTTCGGCCACGAGCACTCCGAGCCGGGCGCCGCTGTTGGGCACGTAGTGGGCCGCGAGCTTGGCGATGTGCTTGTCGTCGGCGCGGCGGCGCTGGGCCTCGACGACCGCGAACAGTCGATCGCGGATGTCGTTGACGGCGACATCGGGGAACCGGCCGCCGAGATGGAGCTGGTGCGTGATCTGGTGGGTGGGCAGGGGCAGCGGCGCGCCCGCCTCGTCGAGGGTGGTCTCGGCGACGAGCGCGCCGAGGATCTCGTCGAGCGTTGCGATGAGGTGTTCCGGTAGATGAGCGTGTCTGACGGCCTCGAGCAGAGGGAGCGCACCGACGGTGGTGGCGAGGTGCTCGGTCCATGCTCGCTCGGTGCCGTAGCGGTGAGCGACAGCGGTGAACACCGCCGGAGTGTATCGAACGCATGTTCGTCGTAGGCGCCTCGGCTCTCGCGCCTGCGCTAGACGGGAGGCGCTGCCAACACCGGAGGGGCCGTGGTGGAGACGGTCACCTCGTCACCGACGCGAAGGGTGGCACCGGGCGGGCCGATCGAGCACCCGATGCCGAACAGGCTGCTGCCTTCGATGATGCGGCGGAAATCGCCCGCGAAGGTCGGCGCCTGGGTGCACCATCGGTGGCGCTTCAACACCTTGGCCGGCTCGCGGTGACGATCGCTGGTGGTCTGGTCGATCTGTGGGATCTCGCAGCGCGGCCAGGGGGCTGCCGCCCGCAGCTCGACGTCGCCGATGGTGAAGGTCCGCCAGGTGTCCTCGTCCCACGCCGCGGTGTTGCTCACCACCAGGTTGGGGCGAAAGCGGTCCATGCCAAACGGTTCGGACGCCTGTTCACACAGCCACGTCAAGGACGACTCGGCGGTCACGAGGACCGGCGCCGCGTCGCTGAACGGCGCGTTCTGACCGAAGACGTCGAGGTCGCCCGGCAGCCGCCAGCCGCACTCGCTCACCATCGCAACCAGGCGGACGGTCTCGCCGGTCAGGTCGCTGAACCACGCGGCGGCCTCATCGCCGGCATCGCAGGCAGGCACCGGGACACCGAAGTGCGACTTGACGGTCGTCGAGCGTGATCCGGGTGGGCCGATCTCGATGGTCGGTCGGTCCGGGGCGTTGAGGCTCAGGCCGCCGCCGTCGCGAAGCTTCGGCTGGACGGTCGCGAGGACTCGATGCCGCCGTTGCGTGACGCCTCGATCCTCGGCGTCCACGACCTGCCAGATCCGATCGCCGTGCAGCCCGATGGTTGACACCGTCGCCGTGTCGCATGCGACGGCACGACACGACTTGATGGGGTGCACGTAGATGCCGCTGAGCCTGCCCTTCATCGTCGGCGGAGCGTAGTGGCGCGGCTGAACGCAGGCGGAGCCGTGAAGGACTCCGCATGGTCGCTAAGCGACGTCCTCGGTCGCGAGACGCGTGAGGTACTGCGCGAACCCGCGCGGAGCGCGGCCGGTCAGGCGCCCGCTGGTGGTGACGAGCAGGTCGTCGACGCCCAACACCTCGGCACCAACCGACTGCAACCGCCGCCAGAGCTCCTCGTCCTCGGCGACCACGCCGTCGCCGCACCCGTCGACCTCCACCCAGCGAGCAGCCAGCAGGCCGAGGTTCGCCCCGTGCACGTGGCCATGGCCCAGCGTGTTGCCGCCTGATGCGATCGACTCGGCGTAGCGCGCGGGGAGGTCCAACGGCTGCCCGGTCCAGTCGACCTGGACGAGGCCTGCGATCCCATCGACCCCGGATCGCGCCCACCTCAGGTGCGCCTGGAGCCATGACTGGTGGACCACGGTGTCGGCGTCGGTGGTGGCGAGCCAGACCTGCGGGGCAGGGACGTCGAGCAAGCGCAGCGCGGCGTCGAGCGAGTCGCGGCGGGCGGCGCCGACAGCGCGGTGGGCCGTGTGGAGCACCGAGCTGCGGACATCGGGGGCGGAGGCGAGCACGGAGTGCGCCCGCTCGGCGGTTCCGTCGCGGCACGCGTCAGCGGCGACGACGACGGCCGTGGGCACGCCGACCGCCCGGGCGGCGTCCACCACGGACCGCAGGCAGGCCTCGATGCTGTCGACCTCGTCGTGGGCGGGGATGCCGACGGCGAGCGCTCGGACGGATCGCCTCATCGGGCCAGCACGTCCAGAACGAACTCGGGGTCGAGGACCTGGGTTCCGGCCGTCCATCCGGGCATCGATCGGAGCATGTCGTGCACCTCATCACCGGTCCACGTGTGGGCGTCCACCTCCGGGCGATAGTGCACGGCCACGAGGTGACCCCCGCGGATCAGGGAGCGCCGGCAGCGCTCCAGCGTGTGGACGATCGTGGGCTGGTCGAGGTAGTAGAGGACCTCGGACAGGACGATGAGGTCGAAGAGCCCGAGCGGCCAGTCGTGGGGGATCCTTCCGATCTCCGTGCGCACCTGGTACAGGTGGGCGCATCGCGCGGCGGTCGCCTTCGCGCCGCGGGGGTGGCGTTCCATGGCGAGGTGCTCGTCGGAGCGGATGGCGAGCATCTCCGTGAGCACGCCGGTGCCGCAGCCCGGTTCGAAGCTGCGGGCATACCGCCGTCGGGGGAGGGCGGCCACCGTCATGGCGTACTTGCGGCGCTCGTACCAGCGGGTGGCGTGCTCCCAGGGATCGTCGCCGGTGGCCCAGGTGTCCTCGAAGTACTGGTCGCTCGTCCCGCGTCGATCGTTCAGCGCCACAAGACCTGCTCCTGGCCGTCGAGCAGGGCGGCGACCTCATGCGGGTGCACCACCGGCCCGTCGAGCGGATGGGGGCCGAGCGGCACGAGCTGCGTGGTGAAGCAGCGCACCGCCTTCGCCTTGTTCGTCCGGGTGGCGTCGTCCAGCACGAGGTGGCTGCGCGTCGGTGAGGCGTCGGGCCGGACGGTGCCATGCACCTTGGCCCAGATCGGGATCTCCCACAGCCTCGCCCCAGTGCGCTGGCGGCAATCCATGCCGCACGACCCACGGCCTCGTGATCTGGATGTCCGTCAGATCTCCACGGAGCGAGGAGCGTTGTCGTCGGGCCGGCGCGATCGGCGATCGCCAGCGTGAGAGCGTGCTCGTGGGCCGACACCTCTCCGTCCGGGAGCTCGAGCCGTGACACGTCCGGCGTCAGACCGAGAACCTCGAGGGCAGCCGTCCGCTCCATCGCCCGCCGCTCGCGAAGGTCATCGGGTGTGATGCGTGCAGATCGAGCGTGCGATCGCTCGCCGTCGGTGACCGCGAGGATCTCGATCGGGAGTCCGAGCGACGCGCACCAGCGCATGAGGCCCGCCGCGCCGAGCACCTCGTCATCGGGGTGCGGGGCCAGCACGAGCAAGGTCTCACCCGGCGCGGGTGGTCGACCTACCCACGTGGGCTCGACGAGGATCCCGGTCACCAGAGGATCTCCATGGTTCTGGCAGCCGCGTGGTGGCCGAGGTCCGCCTCCGCGCGAGCGCGATGGAGCTGGCTCAGGTACACGGTGAGGTCCGCCACCCGTCCACTGTGGACCGGGTCTTGGCAGAGCCCCGCGGCGCCGAGTGCGGCGACGGTGCGGTCGAGGGCGCTGCGGGCGGCGCGCTCCACTGCGACGCGGATCTCAGCCGCGAGCCGGACCGACAGCTCGAGGTCATCCGGCCGTTCGTCGACGGTCATCGCCGTCGCGCGAAGGGCGTGACCGGTGGCGGTCAGGTCCGCGACGGCCCGGCCGAGCGCCGATGCTGCCTCGTCAGCCCCGTTGACCACGGCTTGGTGGAGACCGTCGACCACGCCCAATGCGCCGCCCCACCAGCATGCCGCCACCCCGCAGCCACCGTGGCCGAAGCCTGGGCGTCGCACGTAGGCATTGGGTCCGCCGACGGCCGCGTCATCGGGGAGCTCGACGTTGTCGAACAGCAGCTGATGGCTGTCGGTCCTCGCCATGCCCATCGGCTGCCACGAGCCGGCCTGAACCGCGGTCGCACTGGGATCGATGGCGAACAGCCGCGGCCCGTCCTCCGCTGACGCGGTCACCAGGGCCAGGTCGAGACCGTGGGAACCGGAGCACCAGCGCTTTGACCCGATCAGTCGCCAGCCGGTCGAGGTGCGCACGGCCTGCAGGGCCGCTGGCTCGGCGGCCCACACCCCCAGGAGCGAACGGGCTCCCGCCAGGTCAGACCGGCCGAGCTCGGCGAGGATCGCCCTTCCATCGGCGTGCCCTTCGGCGACGCGCGCCAGGGACAGGTCTTCCCGTGCCAGGTCCGCGAAGCCGAGCCAGCGAAGCGTGGTGCCTCCCGAGCCGGGGAGCGGCAGCCCGTCGAGGAGCGCGAGGCGGTCCCGCACCTGAGCACAGACATCGGCCGGGGCGGGCAGCGGCTGGAACGTGCGGCCCGTACTCGTGGCCAAGGACCCACCCTTCGTCGTCGCGTCTGGGCCCCAGTGCTTCCTCGCGGATGCCGTCGCTAAACCTCAGGCCCGATCGCGGTCGGTGACGAGCAGACCCTCCCGCACGAGGCGTCGGACGAGGATCAGCTGACTCGGCGACGTCGATGCCCGGTAGGGCATCGACCCGCACGCTCCCGCCGTCCAGCACGCGCTCGAGCGCTGGCCTCGTGACGGCAGGGAGGAGGAGCCGGCGATCGACGAGCTCCAGCACCAGTCGACCATCCTCGGAGACCCCCTCTGCGATCCGCGCGCCGTGACCGGCGAGCACCGACACCGTGGTCGGTCCGTCGAGATGGGGCAGGCCGAGGATGGACCGCAGCCGTCCCGTGGCCAGCGGGCGCCGGCGTGTGCGCGCTCGATGCTGCTCCGCCTCAGCCAGGGGCGTGGCGTCGATGTTGGCCAGGGTGGTGGCCACCTCGCTGAGCACCCGCCCGACCTCGGCCGCCAGCTCCCCAGCGTGATCTGGTCGGGCGTACCCGAGGGGGAGGGCCCGGTCGAGCTCTGGAAGTGGGGCCAGTGCACGCCGCAGCACGTGGCGGTACGTGACGCGCAGCAGGCCAACCGTCAGGTGGAGGCTGGCCTCGTCTTGGGCCTCGGCGGCGTGGGAGGTTGCCGCCGGCAGGTAGAGGACGTCGCCGGCGGTCATGGTGATGGCGCCGAGGTCGTCGACCTTCCAGGCCTTGCTGCCGGCGACCTGGAGCACGAGCACGTCGTGGTCGTCGTGGTGGCGCGCCAGTCCGGCCCCTCCCGCAGGGGTGAGATAGGCGTTTGCCTGCACCGGATGGCTGGTGGCTCGCTCGAGGCTCCGGCAGAAGTCGGAGAGTGGCAGCGAGGTGCGTTGCAGGCCTTGCAGCACGAGGGTGGCGCCCCCGTCGACTGCCTCAGCGATCCGGTCGAGGTCGGCGACGTCGTCGAGCTGGGTGCCACCGATCCGGACCGTCGACGTGGAGCGCTCGGGCGGCAACGTCGTGCCGTCCTGCACGAGTCGGAACGCCGGCCGCCGTGCCGACGAGAGCAGCAGACGCTCCACCTCATCGATGCTCAGGAGGTCGGTGAAGCCGCCGCCCGACGAACGCAGCGTCGGTCGCTGGCCCCAGTGCTGGCCCGCGAACGTCGCCACATCGCCCACGAGCCGCGTGAGGAGGGCGACGTCAGCGTCCATCGTGTATCCGAATGCCGATCGTGGGGGACACAGGGCGCATGAGCGACATCAACGACGACGACATCACCACCGAGCCCACCGAAGCCGACGAGGACAAGGACGCCGGCGGCCACGGCTCAGCCGACACGGGCGACGAGCCCACCGAAGCGAACGAGAACCTCGACGCTGGCGGCGAGGGTCCCAAGGACACAGGAGACGAAGCCTGAAGCATGCGGGGGCTGTTCCCTGGGACGGCCCCCGCCACACCTCCCAGGGGGCCCGGTACCTCGATCAGCGAGCGGTTGTCCCTTGGTCAGGATCGGGTGCGGCGTCGCCAGCCGGCCACGACGGAGGCGACCACCGCTGCTACCGCCGCGGCCAGGAGCGTCGCTTCGGTGGCGAGCCGTCCCCGGCGGCGCCAGCGCAGTCGGCGGAGATCGTCCGGCCGTGATGGGAGCGGGTCCGGCAAGCCGGGGCGCTCCGGCTCCCTGGCGGGCGGGTCGACCTGCTCCAGGGTCGGGGGCCAGTGACGATGGGTGGAGCGGAACGCCATGGCGTGGACGGCGTCGCGCGCCGGTTGCTCGGCGTAGGGGTGGACGAACCACCAGGACGTGGTCACGTCTTCAGCGGTGAGCTCGGTGATGCAGTAGCCCCGCTCGGTGACGTCGGCCCAGCACACGTGGTCGAGCCGATTGGCGGCCCGGTCGAGCACCCGCCACATGCCCGGGTAGTGGGCCCGCCCCATGGCGGCGGATGAGACGGCGGGGGTGGTCATCTCCACGGCCACGGACGCGCCCGACTCGTCACAGGGTCCGACGAAGGCCCATGAGGAATGCACGTCGCCCGAGAGCAAGACGGTTCGTTGCCCGCGCTCGCCGCGGGCGCGCAGCCACCGCGTCAGCCGGTCCCGCTCGGCGGGATATCCGTCCCACTGGTCGTCGTGGAGCACCCGGCCATCGAGCACTGCGTAGCCGTTGGGGAGGAGGCGGTTGATCCAGCGGAGCGGTCGTGGCCACCGCAGCTCGAGCTCGTTCACCACGACGCCGCTGGCCACCACGGCCCAGGGGCGGGCCTCGTCGGCCAACCGCTCCTCGAGCCACGTCCGCTGGTCGTCGCCGAGCAGGGACCGCTCGGGGTCGTCGAGGTCCGGTGACCCGTCGTCACCAGCGTGCCGGTCGCGGCCCCGCAGCCGCGTGTCGAGCAGGAGCACCTCCGCCAGATCGCCCACCACCATCGATCGCCACGTCGTGAGGGGGTCCGCCGGACTCTGCAGACGGCCGGGCAGCCACTCCTGTCGGGCCTGAGCGGCGGCCGCCACCCGTGCCGGCCACGGACCGTGGAGGTCGTCGTCGTGGGCCTTGGCGCCGTCGCGCCAGGCGTTGTCGGCCAAGTCGTGGTCATCCCAGATGGTGGCCATGGGGTGACGGAGGTGCAGTGCCTGGGCGTCGGGATCGGCGCGGACCTGAGCGATCCGACGTCGGTAGTCGTCGACGGACGTGGCCACTCGGGGCGGCTCGTGGCTCCGGGGTCCGTCCGCACCGTCGTCCTCGTAGATGTAATCGCCGAGATGGAGCACCAGGTCGACGTCGCGCTCGGCGAGGGCTCGGTACACGCCGAGGGGAGCCACCGAGTAGCGCGGACAGCACACGGTCGCGAGCCGGAAGGGATCGACTCCCGCAGCCGGCAGTGTCCGGGTGCGACCGACGACGGAGGCCGTGTCGCGAGCATGGAAGCGATACCAGTAGGTGGTCGCCGGCGTCAGGTCAGGGACGTCGACCACCACGGTGTGGTCCCGGTGGGCGGAGGTGCTGGCACGTCCGGTGGCCACCTCGTCGTGCATCGAGGGGTCGGTCGCGATGGACCAGTCGACGTCCGTCACGTCGGCTTCGACTCGGGTCCACAGCAGAACGGCAGCTGCTCGTGGGCTCGAAGGACGCCACGGCGTGGGTGAACGGGGACGATTGGTGCGCCGTCATCCCTCGGTCGGCTCGCGCTCCTTGCGCCGGACCAGGAAGCTCGCCAACGCCAGGAGGAGCACGACGCCTCCCAGCACGCCGATCGCAAGCATGGCCTCTTCAAGGGCTTCGCCCTCCAGCGACCCCGCCTTCAGCGATGCGACGACGATCTCCTTGATCGAGGCGATCATCCCCACCACGAGGAACGGCTCGGCCAGGAGCTGGCGCTCGGCGACGGTGGCGCGCACGGCGCCGAGAAGCTCCACGAGGATGAACACGAGCAACAGGCCGTCCAACGCGGCCGTGACGGCACCGAGGGCTCCCTCGTCGATCTCGGTGACGAGGTCGTAGCCGATGGCCGCCACCGCCACGAGCGCGCTGGCCATCAGGAGGAGGCCGACGATGAAGTAGATGGCGCCCTCCATCACCTCCATCGTCCCGTCGGCGACGGCCGTCAATCGGGACGGGCTGACTGAGGCGTCGGGCACGTCGCCTCTCTACCCGTACCGTCGGGCCGAACCCGCGCCAGCTGGATGATGAGCCGCTGGAGCTCCCGTCAGGCGAGCGCGGGCCCCTCGAGCCGTCGGTGGATCCGCAGGAGCGTGATGCCGATGATGATGAGGACGACGCCGACGCCGACGGCGAAGAGGGCGACGCCGAAGGCGACGATGGAGGTGAACAGGGACGCTCGGAGGAACGACGATGTCATGACCGTGTCCCGGCGCGGGTCGTCCTGTTCGAGCTCCGTGTAGGTGAGTCCGTCACTGGCCTCGAGCCCGTGCCGTTCGATCGTGTTGGCCTGGGAGTAGGCCGTGAGGGGGCCGTCGACCGGGTCGCCGGCGAACCGGTCGGCATCATCGGAGACGGTGATGTTCTCGTCCGCGAGCTGGTCCTGGACGATGAACCAGGTGATCACACCGGCGACCGCGAACACGGCGCCGGCGACGATCACGAGCACGCCGATCGTGCGCAATGCGCGCGTGGACGCCGCTGACTCTGACGATGCCATTGGTGCACCTCCGGGCGGGCGAGGGGTCGCCCCGTTCCCGAGGCGACTGTAGGGGCTTAAGGTGCGCG
>CAVRKU010000012.1:0-24010 GCA_963721695.1 uncultured Microthrixaceae bacterium | reverse complement strand
CCGTGGTGGTCACGGTCACCTCGTCACCCACGCGAAGGGTGGAGCCGGGCGGGCCTATCGAGCACCCGATGCCGAACAGGCTGCTGCCTTCGAGGATGTGGCGGAACTCGCCGGCGAAGGTGGGCGCCTGAGCGCACCATCGGTGGCGCTTCAGCACCTTCGCCGGCTCGCGGTGACGATCGCTGGTGGTCTGGTCGACCTGTGAGATCTCGCAGCGTGGCCAGGGGGCTGCCGGCCGCAGCTCGCCGTTACCGACGGTAGTCCGCCAGGCGTCCTCCGCCCAGGCCGCGGTGTCGCTCACGACGAGGTTGGGCCGAACCGATCCATGCCGAACGGTTCCGACGCCCGTTCGCAGAACCACGTCAGTGACGACTCGGCGGTCACGAGGACCGGCGCTGCGTCCGTGAATGGCGCGTTCTGACCGAAGACGTCGAGGTTGCCCGGCAGCCGCCAGCCGCACCCGCCCACCATCGCAACCAGGCGGACGGCCTCGCCGGTCAGGTCGGTGAACCACGTGGCCGCTCATCGCCGGCATCGCACGCAGGCACCGGAACGCCGAAGTGCGACTTCATCGTCGTCGAGCGTGCTCCCGGTGGACCGATCTCGATGGTCGGTCGGTCCGGGGCGATGAGCCTCAGGCCGCCGTCGTCGCGAAGCTCCGGCTGGACGGTCGCGAGGACTCGATGCCGCCGTTGCGTGACGCCTCGATCCTCGGCGTCCACCACCTGCCAGATCCGATCACCTGCAGCCCGATCGTTGAAACCGTCGCCGTGTCGCATGAGACGGCACGACACGACTTGATGGGGTGCACGTAGATGCCGCTGAGCCTGCCCTTCATCGTCGGCGGAGCGTAGCGGCGCGGCCGAACGCAGGCGGAGCCGTCACGGGATCCGCATGATCGCTAAGCGACGTCCTCGGTCGCGAGACGCGTGAGGTACTGCGCGAACCCGCGCGGAGCGCGGCCGGTCAGGCGGCCGCTGGTGGTGACGAGCAGGTCGTCGACGCCCAACACCTCGGCACCAACCGATCGCAACCGCCGCCAGAGCTCCTCGTCCTCGGCGACCACGCCGTCGCCGCACCCGTCGACCTCCACCCAGCGAGCAGCCAGCAGGCCGAGGTTCGCCCCGTGCACGTGGCCATGGCCCAGCGTGTTGCCGCCTGATGCGATCGACTCGGCGTAGCGCGGGGAGGTCCAACGGATGCCCGGTCCAGTCGACCTGGACGAGGCCTGCGATCCCATCGACCCCGGATCGCGCCCAGCTCAGGTGCGCCTGGAGCCATGACTGGTGGACCACGGTGTCGGCGTCGGTGGTGGCGAGCCAGACCTGCGGGGCAGGGACGTCGAGCAAGCGCAGCGTGGCGTCGAGCGAGTCGCGGCGGGCGGCGCCGACAGCGCGGTGGGCCGTGTGGAGCACCGAGCTGCGGACATCGGGGGCGGAGGCGAGCACGGAGTGCGCCCGCTCGGCGGTTCCGTCGCGGCACGCGTCAGCGGCGACGACGACGGCCGTGGGCACGCCGACCGCCCGGGCGGCGTCCACCACGGACCGCAGGCAGGCCTCGATGCTGTCGACCTCGTCGTGGGCGGGGATGCCGACGGCGAGCGCTCGGACGGATCGCCTCATCGGGCCAGCACGTCCAGAACGAACTCGGGGTCGAGGACCTGGGTTCCGGCCGTCCATCCGGGCATCGATCGGAGCATGTCGTGCACCTCATCACCGGTCCACGTGTGGGCGTCCACCTCCGGGCGATAGTGCACGGCCACGAGGTGACCCCCGCGGATCAGGGAGCGCCGGCAGCGCTCCAGCGTGTGGACGATCGTGGGCTGGTCGAGGTAGTAGAGGACCTCGGACAGGACGATGAGGTCGAAGAACCCGAGGGGCCAGTCCTGGGGGATCCTTCCGATCTCCGTGCGCACCTGGTAGAGGTGGGCGCATCGCGCGGCGGTCGCCTTCCGCCGCGGGGGTGGCGCTCCATGGCGAGGTGCTCGTCGGAGCGGATGGCGAGCATCTCCGTGAGCACGCCGGTGCCGCAGCCCGGTTCGAAGCTGCGGGCATACCGCCGTCGGGGGAGGGCGGCCACCGTCATGGCGTACTTGCGGCGCTCGTACCAGCGGGTGGCGTGCTCCCAGGGATCGTCGCCGGTGGCCCAGGTGTCCTCGAAGTACTGGTCGCTCGTCCCGCGTCGATCGTTCAGCGCCACAAGACCTGCTCCTGGCCGTCGAGCAGGGCGGCGACCTCATGCGGGTGCACCACAGGCCCGTCGAGCGGATGGGGGCCGAGCGGCACGAGCTGCGTGGTGAAGCAGCGCACCGCCTGCGCCTTGTGCGCCCGGGTGGCGTCGTCCAGCACGAGGTGGCTGCGCGCCGGTGAGGCGTCGGGCCGGACGGTGCCATGCACCTTGGCCCAGATCGGGATCTCCCACAGCCTCGCCCCGGTGCGCTCGGCGGCAATCCATGCCGCACGACCCACGGCCTCGTGATCTGGATGTCCGTCAGATCTCCACGGAGCGATGAGCGTCGTCGTCGGGCCGGCGCGATCGGCGATCGCCAGCGTGAGAGCGTGCTCGTGGGCCGACACCTCTCCGTCCGGGAGCTCGAGCCGTGACACGTCCGGCGTCAGACCGAGAACCTCGAGGGCAGCCGTCCGCTCCATCGCCCGCCGCTCGCGAAGGTCATCGGGGGTGATGCGTGCGGATCGAGCGTGCGATCGCTCGCCGTCGGTGACCGCGAGGATCTCGATCGGGAGTCCGAGCGACGCGCACCAGCGCATGAGGCCCGCCGCGCCGAGCACCTCGTCATCGGGGTGCGGGGCCAGCACGAGCAAGGTCTCACCCGGCGCGGGTGGTCGACCTACCCACGTGGGCTCGACGAGGATCCCGGTCACCAGAGGATCGCCAGGGCTCTGGCAGCCGCGTGGTGGCCGAGGTCCGCCTCCGCGCGAGCGCGATGGAGCTGGCTCAGGTACACGGTGAGGTCCGCCACCCGTCCACTGTGGACCGGGTCTTGGCAGAGCCCCGCGGCGCCGAGCGCGGCGACCGTGCGGTCGAGGGCGCTGCGGGCGGCGCGCTCCACTGCGACGCGGATCTCAGCCGCGAGCCGGACCGACAGCTCGAGGTCATCCGGCCGTTCGTCGACGGTCATCGCCGTCGCGCGAAGGGCGTGACCGGTGGCGGTCAGGTCCGCGACGGCCCGGCCGAGCGCCGATGCTGCCTCGTCAGCCCCGTTGACCACGGCTTGGTGGAGACCGTCGACCACGCCCAATGCGCCGCCCCACCAGCATGCCGCCACCCCGCAGCCACCGTGGCCGAAGCCTGGGCGTCGCACGTAGGCATTGGGTCCGCCGACGGCCGCGTCATCGGGGAGCTCGACGTTGTCGAACAGCAGCTGGTGGCTGTCGGTCCTCGCCATGCCCATCGGCTGCCACGAGCCGGCCTGAACCGCGGTCGCACTGGGATCGATGGCGAACAGCCGCGGCCCGTCCTCCGCTGACGCGGTCACCAGGGCCAGGTCGAGACCGTGGGAACCGGAGCACCAGCGCTTTGACCCGATCAGTCGCCAGCCGGTCGAGGTGCGCACGGCCTGCAGGGCCGCTGGCTCGGCGGCCCACACCCCCAGGAGCGAACGGGCTCCCGCCAGGTCAGACCGGCCGAGCTCGGCGAGGATCGCCCTTCCATCGGCGTGCCCTTCGGCGACGCGCGCCAGGGACAGGTCTTCCCGTGCCAGGTCCGCGAAGCCGAGCCAGCGAAGCGTGGTGCCTCCCGAGCCGGGGAGCGGCAGCCCGTCGAGGAGCGCGAGGCGGTCCCGCACCTGAGCACAGACATCGGCCGGGGCGGGCAGCGGCTGGAACGTGCGGCCCGTACTCGTGGCCAAGGACCTACCCTTCGTCGTCGCGTCTGGGTCCCAGTGCTTCCTCGCGGATGCCGTCGCTAAACCTCAGGCCGGATCCCGGTCGGTGACGAGCAGACCCTCCCGCACGAGGCGTCGGACGAGGACCAGCTGACTCGGCGAGTCGATGCCCGGCAGGGCATCGACCCTCACGCTCCCGCCGTCCAACAAGCGCTCGAGCGCGGGCCGCGTGACGGCAGGGAGGAGGAGCCGGCGATCGACGAGCTCCAGGACCAGTCGGCCATCCTCGGAGACCCCCTCTGCGATCCGCGCCCCGTGGCCGGCGAGCACCGACACCGTGGTGGTTCCGTCGAGGTGGGGAAGGCTGAGGATGGACCGCAGCCGTCCCGTGGCCAGCGGGCGCCGGCGTGTGCGCGCTCGATGCTGCTCCGCCTCAGCCAGCGGCGCGGCGTCGATGTCGGCGATGGTGGTGGCCACCTCACTGAGCACCCGCCCGAGCTCGGCTGCCAGCGCCGCCGCCTGATCCGGTCGGGCGTACCCGAGGGGGAGGGCCCGGTCGAGGGCCGGAAGTGGGGCCAGGGCACGCCGCAGCACGTGGCGGTAGGTGACGCGCAGCAGGCCAACCGTCAGGTGGAGGCTGGCCTCGTCTTGGGCCTCGGCGGCATGGGCGGTTGCCGCCGGCAGGTAGAGGACGTCGCCGGCGGTCATGGTGATGGCGCCGAGGTCGTCGACCTTCCAGGCCTTGCTGCCGGCGACCTGGAGCACGAGCACGTCGTGGTCGTCGTGGTGGCGCGCCAGTCCGGCGGCTCCCGCGGGGGTGAGATAGGCGTTTGCCTGCACCGGATGGCTGGTGGCTCGCTCGAGGCTCCGGCAGAAGTCGGAGAGTGGCAGCGAGGTGCGTTGCAGGCCTTGCAGCACGAGGGTGGCGCCCCCGTCGACTGCCTCAGCGATCCGGTCGAGGTCGGCGACGTCGTCGAGCTGGGTGCCACCGATCCGGACCGTCGACGTGGAGCGCTCGGGCGGCAACGTCGTGCCGTCCTGCACGAGTCGGAACGACGGCCGCCGTGCCGACGAGAGCAGCAGACGCTCCACCTCATCGATGCTCAGGAGGTCGCCGAAGCCGCCACCCGACGAACGCAGCGTCGGTCGCTGGCCCCAGTGCTGGCCCGCGAACGTCGCCACATCGCCCACGAGCCGCGTGAGGAGGGCGACGTCAGCGTCCATCGTGTATCCGAATGCCGATCGTGGGGGACACAGGGCGCATGAGCGACATCAACGACGACGACATCACCACCGAGCCCACCGAAGCCGACGAGGACAAGGACGCCGGCGGCCACGGCTCAGCCGACACGGGTGACGAGCCCACCGAAGCGAACGAGAACCTCGACGCTGGCGGCGAGGGTCCCAAGGACACAGGAGACGAAGCCTGAAGCATGCGGGGGCTGTTCCCTGGGACGGCCCCCGCCACACCTCCCAGGGGGCCCGGTACCTCGATCAGCGAGCGGTTGTCCCTTGGTCAGGATCGGGTGCGGCGTCGCCAGCCGCGCCGCGACGGAGGCGACCACCGCTGCTACCGCCGCGGCCAGGAGCGTCGCTTCGGTGGCGAGCCGTCCCCGGCGGCGCCAGCGCAGTCGGCGGAGATCGTCCGGCCGTGATGGGAGCGGGTCCGGCAAGCGGGGGCGCTCCGGCTCCCTGGCGGGCGGTTCGACCTGCTCCAGGGTCGGGGGCCAGTGACGATGGGTGGAGCGGAACGCCATGGCGTGGACGGCGTCGCGCGCCGGTTGCTCGGCGTAGGGGTGTACGAACCACCAGGACGTGGTCACGTCTTCAGCGGTGAGCTCGGTGATGCAGTAGCCCCGCTCGGTGACGTCGGCCCAGCACACGTGGTCGAGCCGATTGGCGGCCCGGTCGAGCACCCGCCACATGCCCGGGTAGTGGGCCCGCCCCATGGCGGCGGATGAGACGGCGGGGGTGGTCATCTCTACGGCCACGGACGCGCCCGACTCGTCACAGGGTCCGACGAAGGCCCATGAGGAATGCACGTCGCCCGAGAGCAAGACGGTTCGTTGCCCGCGCTCGCCGCGGGCGCGCAGCCACCGCGTCAGCCGGTCCCGCTCGGCGGGATATCCGTCCCACTGGTCGTCGTGGAGCACCCGGCCATCGAGCACTGCGTAGCCGTTGGGGAGGAGGCGGTTGATCCAGCGGAGCGGTCGTGGCCACCGCAGCTCGAGCTCGTTCACCACGACGCCGCTGGCCACCACGGCCCAGGGGCGGGCCTCGTCGGCCAACC
Organism: uncultured Microthrixaceae bacterium; assembly: GCA_963721695.1. GTDB lineage: Bacteria > Actinomycetota > Acidimicrobiia > Acidimicrobiales > VFJN01 > VFJN01. The sequence goes on along the minus strand of CAVRKU010000012.1, from coordinate 17,876 downwards.
GCTCCTCGAGCCACGTCCGCTGGTCGTCGCCGAGGAGGGACCGCTCGGGGTCGTGGAGGTCCGGTGACCCGTCGTCACCAGCGTGCCGGTCGCGGCCCCGCAGCCGCGTGTCGAGCAGGAGCACCTCCGCCAGATCGCCCACCACCATCGATCGCCACGTCGTGAGGGGGTCCGCCGGACTCTGCAGGCGGCCGGGCAGCCACTCCTGTCGGGCCTGAGCGGCGGCCGCCACCCGTGCCGACCACGGACCGTGGAGGTCGTCGTCGTGGGCCTTGGCGCCGTCGCGCCAGGCGTTGTCGGCCAAGTCGTGGTCATCCCAGATGGTGGCCATGGGGTGACGGAGGTGCAGTGCCTGGGCGTCGGGATCGGCGCGGACCTGAGCGATCCGACGTCGGTAGTCGTCGACGGACGTGGCCACTCGGGGCGGCTCGTGGCTCCGGGGTCCGTCCGCACCGTCGTCCTCGTAGATGTAATCGCCGAGATGGAGCACCAGGTCGACGTCGCGCTCGGCGAGGGCTCGGTACACGCCGAGGGGAGCCACCGAGTAGCGCGCACAGCACACGGTCGCGAGCCGGAAGGGGTCGACTCCCGCAGCCGGCAGTGTCCGGGTGCGACCGACGACGGAGGCCGTGTCGCGAGCATGGAAGCGATACCAGTAGGTGGTCGCCGGCGTCAGGTCAGGGACGTCCACCACCACGGTGTGGTCCCGGTGGGCGGAGGTGCTGGCACGGCCGGTGGCCACCTCGTCGTGCATCGAGGGGTCGGTCGCGATGGACCAGTCGACGTCCGTCACGTCGGCTTCGACTCGGGTCCACAGCAGAACGGCACTGCTCGTCGGCTCGAAGGACGCCACGGCGTGGGTGAACGGGGACGATTGGTGCGCCGTCATCCCTCGGTTGGCTCGCGCTCCTTGCGCCGGACCAGGAAGCTCGCCAACGCCAGGAGGAGCACGACGCCTCCCAGCACGCCGATCGCAAGCATGGCCTCTTCAAGGGCCTCGCCCTCCAGCGACCCCGCCTTCAGCGATGCGACCACGATCTCCTTGATCGAGGCGATCATCCCCACCACGAGGAACGGCTCGGCCAGGAGCTGGCGCTCGGCGACGGTGGCGCGCACGGCGCCGAGAAGCTCCACGAGGATGAACACGAGCAACAGGCCGTCCAAGGCGGCCGTGACGGCACCGAGGGCTCCCTCGTCGATCTGGGTGACGAGGTCGTAGCCGATGGCCGCCACCGCCACGAGCGCGCTGGCCATCAGGAGGAGGCCGACGATGAAGTAGATGGCGCCCTCCATCACCTCCATCGTCCCGTCGGCGACGGCCGTCAATCGGGACGGGCTGACTGAGGCGTCGGGCACCTCGCCCCTCTACCCGTACGGTCGGGCCCTGAAACCGCGCCAGCTGGATGACGAGCTGCTGGAGGTCCCGTCAGGCGAGCGCGGGCCCCTCGAGCCGTCGGTGGATCCGCAGGAGTGCGATGCCGATGACGACGAGGACGACGCCGACCCCGACGGCGAAGAGCGGCGACGCCGAAGGCGACGATGGAGGTGAACAGCGACGCTCGGAGGAACGACGCCGTCATGACGGTGTCCCGGCGCGGATCGTCCTGTTCGAGCTCCGCGTAGGTGAGTCCGTCGCTGGCCTCCAGCCCGTGGCGTTCGATCGTGTTGGCCTGGGCGTAGGCCGTGAGGGGCCCGTCCACCGGGTCGCCGGCGAAGCGGTCGGCGTCATCGGAGACGGTGATGTTCTCGTCCGCGAGCTGGTCTCGAACGACGAACCACGTGACCACACCGGCGACCGCGAACACGGCTCCGGCGACGATCACCAGCACGCCGATGGTGCGCAGTGCGCGCGTGGACGCCCCTGACGTTGACGATCCCATTGGTGCTCCTCCGGGTGGGCGAAGGGGTCGCCCCGTTCCCGGGGCGACTGTAGGGGCTTAAGGTGCGCGTCGTGAGAGCGACGATGCGCACTCGAAGACTGATCACGACGGCCGATCGCGGTGGGGTGCCTCGCCCTGGGGGCGTGCGGCTCGGACGGCGAGGCCCCAGACGTCAGCCTGCCGTCCAGCGTCTCGCTTCCTGACCGGTCGACCACCGTCCCCCCGGAGACCGGTGGGACCGAGACGCCGACGACGGAGACGCCGACGACGGAGACGCCGACGACGGAGACGCCGACGACCGAGACGCCCGACGACGGAGACGCCGACGACCGAGACGCCCGCTACGGAGACGCCGACGACGGAGGGTCTGGCGGCGGGCCCGGAGGAGGCAGCGGACGACTCCACCGAGTGGTGGCCGTGGCTCCTGGTGGGCCTGGCGGTCATCGGCCTGATCGCGTTCCTGGTGATGCGCCGGTCCCGGCGGGCGGCGGCGGCATGGCAGCAACAGACCGCGGCGGCGTTCGATGAGTCGACCCGCCTCGCCACCCATCTGGCGGCCGTCGCGCCCGAAGGCGCGGCCATGGTCGCGGCCCAGGATGCCGGACAGATCGCCACCCTGGCGGCGACGCTGTCCGCGCTGGGCGCGAAGACCGAGGACGAGGCGCAGCGGCGCGCGATCCGGTCCGTCCACGACCAGCTGCAGGTCCTTCACGGGGTGGTGGACGGCATCGCCATGGGGTCAGGCCCCGCGTCGCCCGCCGCGCTCGACTACATGAGGGAGCAAGCCACCGCGCTCCACGGGGCGACCGCTCGGGCTCGGGCGGAGGTGCTCCCGGGCACCCCAGGCCCGGGCCACGCCGCCTCCGCCTGAAGGGAGGCCTACTGGCTGCCCGTCGTCGTCGTCTCGTCAGAGGTCGTGGTGGAGGTCGTCGTGGTGTCAGGTTCGGTGGCGGCCTCGATGGCGTCCTCCAGGGCGCGCAGCGTGGCGGTGTCGACCTCACCGGTCGGCTCGACACCGAGGTCCGTCTGCAGGGCCTTCACCGCCTCGGTCAGCTCGGGTGTCCACTGTCCGTCGACCGCTCCTGGCCAGTACCCGGCCAGCTTCAGGGCCGACTGGACGGCCGCCGTGTGAACGACCGCCTCGTTCGCCGCCCCGCCGCTCACCTCCGCCACGGCGTCCGCGAGCGCGGCCGCGGTCGCCTCGTCGACGAAGCCCGTCACGGGCAGCCCGGCGTCGGTCTGGAGGGCCTCGACCGCGGCAACCGTCGACGGCCCGTACACGCCGTCGATCTCACCGTCGTAGAAGCCGGCCACCTGCAGCTGTGACTGCAGCGCCGTCGTGTAGTCGGCCACGGCGGTCACCGCCTCGGCTTGCTGCTCGCTGGTCAGGCAGCCCGCCTCGGCGAACAGTCGGAGCCAGGCGACCTCGAGCGCGAACGCCGCGCCGTTCAGGCTCGCGGTCGCGTCGACCAGTGGGGTGTCGTCGCTGATGCCGTCAGCCGCGTCGGCGAGGTCGTCCTCGGCCGCCTTGACGCGGTCGACGGTCGCCTCATCCGGGGGTGGGGGACCGGTGGTGGTCGTCGCCTCCACCGTGGTCGAGGACTGGGCCGTCGCCAGCGCCGCGGTGGCCTCCACGAGCTCCTGGTTGGCCTCCGCCACCTCCTCGCGCGCCGCCGTGACGTCCTCCGCGCTGGATTCCACGGACGCGGCGCGGCTCGGCGAGGTCGTCCGCCGCCGTGGTGATGTCACCGACCGTGGTGGCGCTCTCGGAGAACACCTTGCCGTAGCGGTCGACGGCGTCGATGTACTGCTCGGCGTCCTCGCAGAACGCGGTGCTGGCCTCTTCGAACGCCTCGTCGGCGTCGGACAAGGCGTCCTCGGCGGCTCGCACGCGCGCCTCGGCGGCCTCGACCGGGTCCGCCCCACCGTCGTCACCGGCGTCGTCCCCGCCACAGGCCGCGGCAGACAGCAGGAGCGAACCGGCCACGACCACGGCGATCCGCTTCCGGTGCCGGCTAGCTGATGTCGTCCTCATCGGGCAGGGCTCCCTCGGTGCTCGTGGTCCGTCGCTCGATCTGGACCAGTGGCGCCCGCCACGCTCAGACCTCTCAGTCTTCGATGCACTCCCGAACGCCGTCGGCGAAGCCACTCCACGCAGCTCGCTGCACCCCGCTGACGTCGTCGCGGATGTTCTCGGCGCTGCGCTGCAGGACGGCGAGGTCCTGCTGGAGCAGCACCTCGTTGCCCTGGACGGCGTGCTCCGCGAGGTCGGCGAGGTTCTCGTCCACGTCGGCTCGATCCTCCGCGGTGCTCACACCGAAGCGGCGGGACAGGTCATCGAGCTGCTCGTTGATGTCCTCGAGCGCCTCGTCGGCGGCATCCACGTCGTCGGCGTTGCGCAGATCGCAGAGCGACTCCGCGAGATCGCGACCGTCGCGCTCGGCCCGCATCTGCTGGCCACAGCCGGCCGCGAACAGCGCCAGGAGGGCCGCGGTGGCGAGCCCCACGAGAACCGGTCGCGGCATGGAGGTTCCTTTCGATCGGTTCACGCCTGCCCCATCCCGTCGCAGCGACCGGATGTGGAAGGCGCTCACGATGTCGGCGATCCCGTGGGACATGGCCCCGATGCCGATCCAGAGGATCAGGAGCCAGGCCGAGCGGTTCGGGTAGCCGATCGCCCAGAGGCCGATGAGGATCTCCATGATCCCCACCGCCACCCCGAGCCCCCACAGCGACCCCGGAGCTCGCGAGCCGAGCGAGACGATGAGCACGACGGTGCCCATGATGACCAGGTACCAGCCGAACAGGATCGACAGGCCGACGAAGGTCTGGAACGGCTCGAGGAACGCGAGGATGCCCGCGATGACGAAGAGCACACCCGCCACGGCGTGCAGCCACCTCCAGCCCGGGGCCGTGAGGGCCATGGCGATCTCGAAGGCACCGCCGACCAGGAGCACGCCGGCGACGATGAACCCGATCAGGGCGATGGTGGCCGGCTGGACGGTCAGGATCGCCAGCCCGATGACGACCCACGCGATCCCCGCCCCGAGGTACCAACCCCACCCGAGCCGGGGCGGCCGGCTCCACCAAGACGTCGACGGTCGCTGTCGTCATCCCTCGTCCCCTTCCGACGCCGCGCTCGCGGCGGGTGCTTGGTCCGGCCAGCGTAGGACTCGACCCGCGTGATGGCGCGGACGCTGGACGCTCCGCCGAGAAGCAGCCCTCGCCGGCGCAGTGGTTACGATCCGCGGGTGGCTGTTAAGGGCACCTACTCCCGCGTGGACGGCGACGTCACCACCGTGGGCATCGACGCGCGGATGCGCGCCTCGGTGTACGGGAGCTTCGCGGCCAAGGGCGCCGAGATGGTCACGATGCTCCTGTTGGCGACGCTGGTGCCGCGGGCGCTCGGGCCTGAGGCCTACGGGCGCTTCGCCGTCCCACTGACGATCGTCACGCTCGGATCGCTGGCGATGAGCCTGGGCGGACCGACCCTCCTGTCTCGCTACGTGCCGGCGGCGCCGCCGCACGAGCAGCTGGGGCTCGCGCGGGCCATCGGAGCCCGGCTGGCTCGCGGCCGGGCCTTGCAGCTCGGAGCGGTGGTCGCGGTGGCAGCCCTGGCGAGCCTGCTTGCACCTGACCAGGTGCCCGCCGCGGACACCGCGATCGTGGTGGTCGCGCTCGTGCTCGGCGTCGCCGCCAGCGTCGCGCTGCAGGTGCCGCTCGGTCTGGGCCGGACCGGACCGTGGGCCATCCGCTACCCGATCCAGAACACGGTGCTGATCATCGCGGTGCTCCTGCTCCACGAGTCGACGGCGGTCGACGGTGGGTTGGTGGCGATCCTCCTGGCCACCCTCGTGACGGCGACGTTTGCCGCCGTGGTGCTGTGGCCCATCGTCCGCGCGCCGGGAGCGCCGGTGCCCATCCCCGACGGCGCGCTCCGCTTCGGGGCCCTCCACGCCTCGGGTGCCGCGCTCCTCCAGATCGTCCACCGCGGCGGGGTGGTGCTCGTGGCGGTGCTCGCGGGCGCGTCAGCCGAGGCCGGCTACACGGCCCTGGCCACGGGCCTCGGTCTGGGGGTGACCTACGCCGTGCTCCAGGCGTTCACCGTCTCGCTCCCGCACCTGGCCGGTCCCGAGGCGACCAGCTCTGGTGCCGAGCCCGTGCTGCACCGGTTGGCCACCGTCCTGCTCGCTGTCCTGCTCCCGCTCATGCTGCTGGTAGCGGTCGGGCTCGACCAGCTCGTGCCGGCGGTGTTCGGCGAGGGCTACAGCGACGCGGTCGCCGCGTTCGGACCGGTGCTCGCCATCATCGTCCTCGCCCCGCTCGGGAGCCTGCTGGTCCAGGCGGCTGCCCTTCGCCTCCGGCCGGAGGTCGCCCTGGCCAATGGGGTGGCGGCCGCCGCCGCGTTCGTCGCCGTCGGCCTCGTCGCGGTGCCCGCCTGGGGAGCAGAGGGTGGCACCCTCGCGGCGCTGGCCGGCATCGCGGCGGGACTCGTCGTGTCCCTCCGGCTCCTCCCTGGCGCGGCGAGCGGGTGGCTCAGCGCCGGGTCGCTGCTCGGGGCCGCGGCCGTGTTCGCGGTGGCCGGGCTCTCGTGAGCCCAAACGAGACGAGGGTGGCCGTGGTCGTGCCGACGCGAGATCGACCGGACGCGCTGGCACGATGCCTGCGGGCCCTCGAAGCGCAGGTCCGGGCGCCGGAGCTCGTGGTCGTGGTCGACGATGGTTCGCAGGCCGCTGACGACGTGGCCGCCGTGGTGGCCACCGCATCGCGAGCTCGCCTCGTGCGGGCCGAGGGCGACGGCCCGGCCGCGGCGCGCAACCGAGGCGCCGCCGCGGCCGAGGGGTGCGACCTGATCGCGTTCACCGACGACGACTGCGTGCCCAGTGCAGGCTGGCTCGCCGCGCTCGTCAGCGTCGCCGACGCGGGAGCCGAAGCCGTCGCCGGCCCCACCCACTGCGCCCCCGGCGCCAGCGCGGCGGACCGAGCGGCCCAGACGATCACCAACCACCTGCTCGACGAGTCACGCGGCGCGGGCGGGACCACCGTCGACTTCGCGCCGACCTGCAACCTGGCCGTGCGGGCTGCCGTCCACGCCGCCGTGTCCTTCGACGAGGACTTCCCGCTGGCCGCCGGCGAAGATCGCGATTGGTGTGCGCGGCTCGTCGCCTCCGGCAGGACCATCGGCTACGCGCCGGGCGCACTCGTCGAGCACCAGCCTGACCTGACGGTGCGGCGGTTCTGGAGCCAGCAGCGGCGCTATGGCCGGGGCGCCCAGCGCTACCGGGCCGCGGGCGGCCCCGAGCGCCGCCGCCCGCCGATCGCCTTCTACGGGCGGCTCCTCGCCCGCGGGGTCCGGCAGGGCCCGGCGGTGGGTGCGCTGGTCGCGGCCGCGCAGGTGGCGACCGCGGCGGGTGTGGTCGAGGAGATGCTCAGCGAGCGGGGACCAGCAGCGGCTCGCCGGCGGTGACCGTCGGGTCGCCACCGGCCAGGGCGAGCGCGGTGGCGGCGATGTCCTCGAGGCGCGGTGGCCGCGCCAGCGAGGCGAGCGACGAGGTGCCGGGCACGACGATGGCCCACGCGTCACCCTCGGTGTGGTTGCCCGAACGGCCGCTGCCGACGCCGTGGCGGCGGACGGTGCCGTAGCGCTCGGACCGGAGTCCCTCGAGCTGCGTGGCGGGGGTGTCCGTCCAGTGGACGATCAGATCGGGCAGCTGGTGGGCTCGGTCGCCCGTCCCGAACCGGTCGGCGACGCGATCCACGGACCGGACCGCCGGACGACCATCCAGCTCGGTGAAGGAAGCGATGCCCGCCGCGAGCTCATCCATCAGCGCGGGCGCGTCGGCCGGGTCGACGATGCCGTCGCGCTCGCGGCCCCGCAGGTTGAGGCGGATGTAGCCCTGGTTCTCGGCCGGGTGGGCGAAGGCCCGCGTGCGGCTCCAGTCGTAGCCCCGGACCTCGAGCCGCGCCGTGAGGTCGAGCGCGACCTTCTCGGGCAGGAGCCCGGCCACCTTGGCGCGGAGGCCGCTCGGCACCGCCGCGCGCAGACGCCAGATCGAGCCCGAGGGCGCCTCGTCGGGCTCGTGGTGCTCAGGGTCGAGGATGGCGCGGAGCATCTCGGGGAGCAGGTCGGCCCGGCTGGTGTTCACGTCCATGCCGACCGGGGAGACGATGAGGAGGTCCGTGCCCTCGGGGAGGGCGGCCACGACCCGCCCGAGGGCGGCGTCGACCGCGAGGTAGACGTCCTCCAGCGTGGAGCCGAGGAGGCGTTCGGTGCCGTCGTCGAGCTCGGCGGGGTCGAGCTGGGACAGGTCCCAGAACTGGTGGCCGGCCACGTGGGCGGCGCAGAACGTCAGCCACGCGAGGTCGTAGGGCCCATCGCCGAGCAGGAGCGTCGCGGCGTCGGCGACCCGTGCCGGCGCGGCGAGCAGGCGCTGGCGCAGACGGAGCATCTCCTTCACCGAGTGGCGACCGAACACCTCGTCGACCGGTTGCGGGCGGCCGAAGGCCTGCTGCAGCCGTCGGTGGACGCCGGTCGGCGAGTCCCAGCGGCGGAGCACCACGCGATCGTGGAGCTGCCAGCCGCACACGAGGGCGCCGGGCGGTGTGACGGTGGGCGGCCGGCTCTCGTAGGGGTCGACGGCGAGGGTGCGCGACCCCGTCGGAGCCAGCTGCTCCCACACCGACGGCGGGGCGTAGAAGTCGGCCATGTCGCGTGCCCGTTGGTCGGGGGCGCTCCACTGGAACGGGTAGAAGAGCCCGTGGTCGGCGAGCTCCATGCCGCTGTAGAGGGTGTGCTGGGCACCGGCGGCGAACATCGTGGCCGGCGCCTCCAGGTCGAACCGGGTACCGCGCGCCTCGAGCGCGGCGAGGTTCGGCAGCCGGTCCTCGCCACGCAGGCGACCGAGGATCCGGGCGCTGGCGGCATCGAACTGGAGGACGGCGAGCATCAGGGGGAGACCGCCTGCGCGACGGGCACGGCTCCTCCGCCGGCGCCGGCGCTGGCCCGGGCGGCGTCGAGCACCGCCATGGCGCGGACGCCGTCCGCGACCGTGCCGAGGTCGTGGGGCTGATCGGGGTCCCGAAGGGCGGCGGCGAAGGCCGTGAGCTCGGCGCGGAGGGTGGTCACCAGCCGATCGGGGGAGCGGTGACGCAGGACTCTCGATCGGACGGCCGCCAGCAGCCCGCCGGTGCGGTGCGAGGCGAGCGTGCGGCCCCGCTCGTCGCGGAGGACGATGCGCTCGTCGTGGGGGCGGTCGGTGGCGGCGTCGATCGTCGCGTGGCCGTCCTCGAGCTGGAGGCGGAGACGGGCTCGATCGGCGGTGAGCACTGGGCACGAGACGTCGATGACGTTGCGCCCGCTCAGCCAGATGGCCCAGTCGACGAGGTGGGGGCCGAGGTCGAGGAGCGCGTCGTCGCGGACGGTGTGGGCGCCCCAGCTCGGACGCCGATAGTGCAGGCGGAGGTCGAGGTCGATCGGTCCCCCGGCCGGAACGGCCCCGGCGACGCGGCGGGCATCGGGATCGAACCGGCGGTTGAAGCCCACCCACGGGGCGGGTTCGAGTCGGAGGAGGGGAGCGGCCTCGCCAGCCGACGGCGCGGGCGGCTTCTCGAGCAGCGCGTGCAGTCCGGCGCCCGCCACGACGGCCGCATCGGCGGTGTGCGCCGAGGCCGGTGACGCGATGAGCACACCGTCGAGGCCCGCGTCCAGCGCGACGAGCTCGTCGGCACTGGCGACCGCGGCCGACGCCGGTGCGCCGGCGGCGGCGGCGATCAGGGCACGGCGACCGCGGTCGGGGTCGGCGACGGCCACGAGGCAGAGATCGGGCACGCCCTCGAGCGCCGGGAGGTAGCCACGCTCGGCGAGACGACCGCAGCCGACGAGCCCGAGCCGCAGCGGGTCGAGCGTCACGGCTCGACCCCGGCCGCGAGCGTCGGCTCGAGGTCGTCGCCGGCCCGGCGCGGCTGCCGCAGACCCGCGGCGCAGGCCATGGCGACCCCGGCGGGGAGGGCCACGACGGAGGCGAGGTGGTGCAGTCCGTGCAGCCCGACCCCCGCCAGCCCGCGCGCCACGCCGAGCTGTCGGATCAGCAGTGCGTAGAAGGCGTGGTTGAGGGCGACGAGCGCGCCGCCGAGCGCGAGCGCTGGCCGAACGGCCCCGGCGAGCACCGCGAGCGGCGCGAGCGCGCACACCAGCGCGCTGACCCGGTGTCGCCAGCTGCAGTTGAGCGTGGAGGCGATCCGGCGCGTGCGGAGCTGGAGCGCCACCCACGGCGCTCCTCGGCGGGCGACGTCGGTCCACAGCATCGAGCGCAGCGTCCACCGCTTGAGGTGGGTGCCCTGGATCGTCGGATCGAGCCGGAGCCGGCCTCCAGCCACCGTGAGCCGGTGGCCCAGCTCGATGTCCTCGATCGACGGGTGGGGGTACCGGGTGCCGTCGAAGCCGCCGACCTCCAGGAAGTCGGTTCGGCGCACGGCCCCGAGCCCGCTCCAGAACGTCTCCGCCGGACCGCCGCCCGTCTGGTGCACGTGGTGGTGCAGCAGGTTGCGGAACACCGAGACGGTCCCCTTGGCGCGCGGCGAGTCGTCGTACGAGCCGTGCAGCGCGGTGAGCTGCGGGTCCTGCGCGAACGCCGCGCGGATCCGGCCGAGGGCGTCCGGGTGCACCTCGACGTCGGCATCGACGAAGACGAGCACGTCCCCGGCTCGCGCGGAGGGCGCCGGCGTTGCGGGCATCGGACGCAGACAGGGATGCGGGTCGGTCGACGACGATGACCTCGTCGGCGGGATCCATCGAAGCCGCCAGCGCCGCGCGGCAGGCGGGGAGGGTGGAGGGGTCGTCGGTCGCCGGGATCACGACGCTCACGCTGCTCACGGTGCCGACTATAGATAGGTAACTCGACCTAACAAGCCGTAGTCGGGGTCGTCACGCGTGGGCAGCTCCACCCGGAACACCTCCCAACCCGCGTTGCCCGCCACTGGTTCGGCACTCGCGCTCTCGCCGAGCGCACGTGGCGACCCTGCCCCCGGCCACGGCGACGACCGTCCCCGAGTAGGGCGCCGCGCTGCGGGTGACCTCGCTCGCGGGGAGATCGGCGCGCCAGGCGAGTGCCGTTCGGGGCACATCGCCGGTGTCGGAGGTCAGCGGCTGACACGCACGCAGCTCGGCTGCGCCCCCGGCCGCGTCGATCACGGCGGCCAGGTCGCGCTCGGCGCGCGCACGGTCGGCCACCTCGTCGTACTGGCCGCGCACGCCGATCGTGCGCTGCGCGGCGAACGGGGCGCACACCACCACCAGCCCGACCGCGACGGCGCCGCGGGCCCATCCGGCCGGGGCCGCCTCGACGAGCCAGACGACCGTGACCGCGGCGACCACGCACAAGAGCCCCGCGGCGGGGAGCAGGAACCGTGTGAGCGCCGCGAACCCGAGCGCCCCGTTCATGCCCACGACGAGTCCCATCCACGCGATGGCCATCCCGAGGAGGGCCGCGACGGTGCGATCGCGCCGCGCCAAGGCGAGGCCGCCGCCCACCAGGGACAGGACCCAGACGGGCGCCAGGACGACCTTGGCCCCGTGCTCGACGGCGATGCCCAGGCGGCCTGGCTCGTCGCTGTACACCTGGGCGGCATCGGCGCCGTGGAGGGGCGAACCGGAACCCCACCAGTCCGCGCCGAACCACAGGATCGGCACCGACACGAGCGCGGTGACCGCGAGCCACCGTGTGGCGGGGTCTTCGCGGGCCAGCCAGACGCCGTACACCAGCAGGAAGGGCCAGGCCTCGGGTCGATCCCAGGCGAGCAGGGTCACGAGGGCCAACGCCCGTCGGTGGCGGCCGGCCAGATGCTGGTCGACGGCCCAGAGCGCGAAGGCGGCGGTCCACGGGGCCGAGTGGCCCTCCAGCACGAGGCGCACGAACCGAGGACCCCCGTCCGGGGTGAGCACGAGGAAGCCGGCCGCGAGCCACCCGGCCACCGGTCCGGCCAGGCGGCGCGCGAGCCGGTACGCGCCGACGAGCGCGAGGAGCCCGCCGGTGCGGGCCACGACCAGCCAGACCCCGGGGGCCAGGTCGCCGAGCACCGCCAGGGGGGTGGTGATGACCATCGGCAGCGGCTTCCACGACGGCCCCCCGGTCGTGTCGAGATCGAGGTGCGCGATCTCCCGCCCCCACGTGAGCCAGGCCCATGGGTCGTAGGCGAGGGTCGCCGGGAGGAGGAGGGCGAGGGCCGAGAGCGCCACGCAACCGCCGACCACGAGGCCGGTGTGCCGGCGGTCGTTCACTCGGGAGGCGCGAGAACGGTGACCGGTCCGTCGACGGTGACGTCCACCCGCTGACCGGGGAGCCACCGTGATCCGCCCCGGGCGCGGGAACGGACGACGGGCCCGTCGTCGAGCGCCACCGTGACGATCTCGTCGTGTCCGTAGAACACGCGCTCCACGACCCGGCCCGAACCCCCGCCCTCGTCCGCGACCGACAAGAGCAGCGACTCCGGCCGGACGATCACATCGACGGCGCCGCGGACCGATCCGGGTGCGGGCACGGTGCCGAGCGCGAAGTGCACCACCGATCCATCGCCCTCCCCGGCGAGCACCTCGGCGGTCCCGACGAACTCGGCGACCCAGCGGCTGACCGGGTGGTCGTAGAGGGCCTCGGGGGAGCCGATCTGCTCGACCGCGCCATCACGCATCACCACCACGACGTCGGCGAGCGAGAGGGCCTCCTCCTGGTCATGCGTCACGAGGAGTGCGCTCGTGCCCGCGGCGCGAAGGATCGAGGCCACCTCCTCGCGGAGGGAGGTGCGGAGGGTGGCGTCGAGCGCCGCGAACGGCTCGTCGAGCAGCACCACCTCGGGCCCCGGGGCGAGGGCGCGGGCCAGCGCGACCCGCTGTCGCTCGCCACCGGAGAGCTCGTGGGGGAAGGACCGGGCGCGGTCCGCGAGGCCGACCAGCTCGAGGCACGTCTCGACGCGGCCCGCCTTGGGCTCGCCGAACGCCACGTTGGCCGCCACCGACAGGTGGGGGAAGAGGGCGCCGTCCTGGAACACCATCCCGACGTGGCGCTGCTCCGGCTCGACCCACGTGGTCGGCCCCACAACGGTGCGCCCACCGATCGACACCGCCCCGGCGTCGGGGACCTCGAGGCCCGCGATCACGCGAAGCATGGTCGTCTTGCCGGATCCACTGGGACCGAGCAACGCCACCAGCTGGCCGCGCTCGACGGTGAGGGAGGCGTCGCGCAGCGCCGCGGCCCCGCCGAACGTCTTGTGGACGCCGACGGCGTCGATCGCGGACGGGGCCGTCACGGTGACGGACCCTACCGAATCACCTTGGGAGGCTTGCTGCGCCGATGTGAGGACCACCTAACACCAAAGTACACTGCCGCCCGCCCCCCTCAGAAGGTCGTGATGGTCTCCCGTCTCATCCGCATGCGCTGGCCGATCCCCGTGGCGGTCCTGGTGCTCCTCATCGCCGTGGTGGCCGTGGCCGTCCTCGCGAACCGGGACGACGGCCCGACCCTCGTCGTCTACAACGGGCGTTCGCACTACGGAAGCGAAGAGGTCTTCGAGGACTTCGAGCGGGAGACCGGCATCAACGTCGAGCTGCGGGGCGGCACCGGTCCGGAGCTGTTCGAACGGCTCCAGCAGGAGGGGTCGGACACCCCGGCCGATGTGCTCGTCACCACGGACCTGGCCAACCTGTGGCGGGCCGACGACGCCGGGCTGCTCGCCCCCGTCGACACGCCGACCCTCGAAGCCAACGTGCCCGAGGCACTCCACGATCCCGATGGGGCCTGGTGGGCCATCAGCACCCGGATGCGGGTCCCGGTCATCTCGACCGAGCGCGTCGACCCCGCCACGGTCACCTCCTACGAGTCGCTCGGCGATCCCCAGTTCCGGGGCCGCACCTGCCTGCGGACCTCGTCGAACGAGTACAACCAGTCGCTCGTCGCCGACATGATCGCCAAGCGGGGCTACGACGAGACCCGGGCGCTGCTCGAGTCCTGGATGGCGAACGACCCCGACATCATCCCCTCCGACGGGGAGCTGCTCGGCGTGATCGCGGCCGGTGACTGCGACCTCGGCCTCACCAACCACTACTACCTGGGGCGGGCGCTGCTCGACGACCCCGACTTCCCGGTGGCCCCGGCGTGGCCCGACCAGGACGGGGCCGGAGCCCACACCAACATCTCCGGGGTCGGGATGGTGACCTCCACCGACCAGCCCGAGGACGCCATCGCGCTGATCGAGTACCTCACGACCGAGAAGGCCGAGGCCCTGATCACGGCGGGCAGCGAGTTCGCGGCCAACCCGGCGGTGCCGCCCCCCGCCCACATCGCCGAGTGGGCCGAGGTGAAGATGGACCCGATCTCCGCCACCGAGGCGGGCCCCCTGATCGACGACGCGGTCGAGCTGATGCTCGACGTCGGTTGGCGCTGACCCCGCCACCACCGCCGTCGCGGCGCCGACCCGGCGTCGGCGCGTTCCCGCGTGGTCGATCGTGAGCGCCGTGATGGCGCTCGTGGTGGTCGGGCCGCTGATCGCCCTGCCGGCCAGCTTCATCGGCGGGGTCGACGCCTTCAACGACATCGCCCGAACCCTGCTCCCGCGTGCCCTCGTCAACAGCCTGCTCCTCGGCGTCGGGGTGGGGGCCGGCACCCTCGTCGTCGGCGGGGGCCTGGCCGTGCTGGTGTCCTTCTACGACTTCCCCGGCCGGCGCTGGCTGGACTGGGCGCTCGTGCTGCCGATGGCCATGCCGGCCTACGTCCTGGTCTTCGTCGCCCTCGGGCAGTACGGCGTCTCCAGCCCGCTGCACTCGAACCTGTTCGGCGGGGGCCTGCAGATCCCCGGGCTGCGCTCACCCCTGGGCGCGACCGTGATCCTCACCGCCGTCCTCTACCCGTACGTCTACGTGCTGGGCCGCAGTGCGTTCCTCGGCCAGTCCCGTCAGGCCCTCGAAGCGGCGCGGTGCCTCGGGCAGAGCTACGGGCAGGCGGTGCGGCGCGTCGCGGTCCCCCTGGCTCGCCCGGCGTTGGCGGCCGGTGCGTCGCTGGCCGTGATGGAGGCGCTCGCCGACTTCGGCACCGTCGACCTGCTGGGCATCCAGGCGCTGACGAGCGTGATCTACCGGGTCTGGTACGGGACCTTCGACCAGGACTCAGCGCTGCAGCTCGCCACCGTGCTGGTGGGCCTCGCCCTGATGCTGGTCACCTTCGAGCGGGCGTTGCGCGGGCGGGCCCGCTACCACCAGGCCCTCGGCCGCGGTGACGCCATCGCGCCCCGGCCCCTCCGCGGCGCCCGGCGCTGGCTCGCCCCCCTGCCGGGACTCGTCCTCCTGCTGGTGGCGTTCGCGCTGCCCGTCGCCCAGCTGTTCGCCTGGGCGGTGGAGACGATCTCGGGAGGCGACCTCGATCCGAACCTCGGTCGCGCGGTGCGGAACACGGTCGTCCTGGGGCTGCTGGCGGCGACCGTCGCCGTCATCACCGCGACGATCATCGCCGTCGGCCAGCGGGCCCACCGCTCGCACTTCGGGTCGGCCAGTGCCCGCCTCGCGACGGTCGGCTACGCCGTGCCGGGCACCGTCGTCGCGGTCGCGGTGTACGTCCCGCTGGTCGGCTTCGACCGGGGGGCCGCCCACTGGGCCGAGGATGTGCTGGGTCTCGACACCGGCCTGATCTTCACGGGCACGATCCTGGGCCTGCTGGTCGCGTACGTCGTGCGCTTCCTCGCCCTCGCGTACTTCGCCGTCGAGGCCCGGATGAACCAGATCAGCCCGTCCCTCGACGACGCCGCTCGCGTCCTCGGGGCCGACCGCGCCCGCATCCTCGCGGACGTCCACCTTCCACTGCTCTGGCCGGGCATCCTGACGGGCGGCCTGCTCGTGCTCGTCGAGGTCATGAAGGAGCTCCCCGCCACCGCGCTGTTGCGGCCCCTCGGCGGCGACACCCTCGCCATCACCGTGTGGGACGCCACCAAGGACTCACGGTTCGATGCGGCCGCATTGCCCGCGCTCCTCATCGTGCTGGTCGGCCTGCTGCCGGTGATCGCGCTCGTCCGACTCACGCGCCGGGAAGGCTGGGGGTCGGCGGCCGACCGGTTCTGACGAGGACCCTGCCGGACGACGCCTCTCGGCAAACGCGCTCGTGTCCGATGGATCACGCTGCGATGCTCGAGTGCGATGCCTCTTGGTCTTGCTGCGCTCTGCGTCGATGCGAACGACCCGCTCGGTCTCGCGCGGTTCTGGGCGGAGGCACTGCGCTGGGAGATCGCGGACGACTCCTCCGAGGTGGTCCGTCTCGTGCCGACGGACGGCACGCAGGTTCCCGCTGGACTTCTTGCCGGCACCGACACCGAAGCTCGGCCCGAACCGGGTCCACCTCGACCTGACGACCACCTCACTCGACGATCAGCGGGATTCCGTGGCCAGGCTCGTCGAGCTCGGCGGACGCCACATCGACATCGGGCAGAGCCCCGACGACGAGCATGTCGTGCTGGCGGATCCCGAGGGCAACGAGCTCTGCGTGATCGAGCCGAGCAACTCGTTCCTCGCGGACTGCGGCCGTCTGGGTGCGATCAACTGCGACGGGACGAGAGAGGTCGGGTACTTCTGGAGCGCCGCGCTCGACTGGCCGTTGGTGTGGGATCAGGACGAGGAGACGGCGATCCGTGCGCCCGACGGCACCGGGCCGATCATCGCTTGGGGTGGCCCGCCGGTGGCCCCGAAGCTCGGGAAGAACCGGTGGCACCTCGATGTCGCGCCCCTCGACGAAGCCGAGCAGCACGCCGAGGTCGACCGTCTCGTGGCGCTGGGCGCGTCCCGGATCGACATCGGCCAGGGCGACGTCGACTGGGTCGTCATGGCCGATCCCGACGGCAACGAGTTCTGCGTCCTGCGTCACGCGTAGGTTCGGAGCTCGACGCGGTTGCCGTCGGGATCGCGGATGTACAGGCCACGACCGATCCCACGCGCACCGAAGAGGTCGGCTGGACCCATCTCGACCTCGAGCGCGCCTGACGCCGCGATGTCGTCGAGGTCAGCGCCTTCGACCGTGAGGGCGATGTGGTCGACGTTCATGCCGCTTCGCTCGCCGGCGACGACGTCGATGAGGAAGGTGGGACTGATGCGGATCGAGACGAACGGGACCTCGCCGCGACGCCATTCGTCCAGCCGCTCGGCCCCGACACCGAGATGCTCCTCGTACCACGAGACGAGCCGCTCAGGGTCAGCGGAGACGAACACGACGTGGTCCACACCGGTGAGACGCATGCCAGAAACCTACGCTCAGCTGGCTCCATCGTTGTTACGTCAATGAGAATGTGTTTTAGAGTGGCGGGGTGGAGGACACCTCCGATCTCGAGCGACGGATCGCCGGGATCGCCGCGCTGGACCAGCCGCTGCGGCGCGACCTGTATCGCCTGCTGTCGACGGCCGACGGCTGGACATCACGAGACGAGGCGGCGACTGCGCTCGGTGTGGGTCGACCTGTGGCGGCCTTCCACCTCGACAAGCTCGTGGAGGCGGGGGTGCTCGAGATCCGCTTCGAGCGCCTCACTGGCCGGTCGGGCCCCGGGGCCGGGCGGCCGGCGAAGCTCTACCGACCCAGCCAGGTCGACCTCGCAGCGTCCGTCCCGGAACGGCACTACGACCTCGCCGGATCGCTGCTGGCCGCCGCCGTGGCCGACGCCGACCGAGAGCGGGAAGCCCGTGGTCGACTGCCTCGCGGCGGTCGCCCACGCCACCGGTCGCCAGATCGGCACCGGGCGAGGGAGGTCCGGGGATGACCAGGGTTCCGTGCTCGGAGCGCTCCGCCAGCACGGCTACGAGCCGCGAGCGCTCCGGGCGGAGACATCATGCTTGCGAACTGTCCGTTCCACCGGCTGGCCGAGGAGCACCGATCGCTCGTTGCGCGATGAACCTGGACTTCTTGGGGGGACTCCTCGAGGGCATCAGCCCCTCAGGCACTCGGGCCGCCAGGCTCGAGCCCGAGCCCGGGTACTGCTGCG
>CAVRKU010000011.1:0-68339 GCA_963721695.1 uncultured Microthrixaceae bacterium | reverse complement strand
TGCCACGGGGACTTCCACCCGCTGAACGTGGTGGTCGACGGCGAAGCCGCCGCAGGTCATCGACTGGACCGACGCCGGACTCGGACCGCGTGAGGCGGACGTGTCGCGCACCTTGCTGCTGTTCCACATCGCCGCCATCGCCGCATCCGGCGCCGTCGAGCGGACCGCGCTCCGGATCGCCGGGCCCCGGCTGGCCCGTCGGTATCGGCGCGCCTACGAGTCCGCGAGTGCCCTGGACGACGAGCGCATGCGCGCGTGGGAGGCGCTGCACGCGCTCCACGGCTGGGCGCAGGTCCTCACCCTGCACGCAGGCGGGTTCGAGGGGGAGTCGAGCAGCGAGCAGGGCCGGATCCCCGCCTCGGTGGGCGACTTCCTGCGCGGCCGGTTCGACGCCGCCATCGGCTGACTCGCTCGGTTCCGTCGCCACGTGACGCAGGTCATGTTCCCGCTCGACCAGCGCGGGCGTAGCGTGCGGGGCGATGACGGGGGAGGCAACGGCCGCGAGCGGCATCGGCGCGCTGGAGATCGCCACCCGCAGCGGGGCCGTGATCGTCCGCGCCCGGCCGATCGCCCAGCCCGAGGTGCTCAGCGGCAGCGCCGAGATCCGCGCCGATGGCGTGGTCCGCGCCGGGGCGAGCGGCCGCATCGAGATCGCCTGCCCGGAGGGCACGGACGTGATCATCGGCTCGAGCTCGGGGCGGATCGAGTGCCACGGACCGTTGGGTCGGGTGGCGATCACCGGGCACTCCGGCCGCGTCTCGATCGAGGAGGCCGCCGACATCGACGTGCGGTCGACCTCGGGCCGGGTGATCGTCGGACGATGCACCGACCTGTGTCGGGTCGCGGCGGTCAGCGGCGGCGTGGAGATCGGCGAGGCCGGGTCGATCGATGTCACCATCACCTCCGGTCGGCTCGAGGTGGGCGCCGTCGGCGACGCGCAGGTGCACTCCGCCAGCGGTCGGGTGGTCCTCGGGCTGGCCCGCGCGGGCGAGGTGGACGTGCACACGTTGTCGGGCCGGGTGGCGGTCACCGTCCCTCGCGGCGTCGAGCCGGCGCTCCACCTCGTCAGCCGATCGGGTCGCGTACGGTCCGACGTGGCGTCCGGGAGCGAGGGCCGGATGGCGGTCGAGTCCTTCAGCGGTTCGATCAAGGTGACGCGCGGCTGATGGCGGCGGCCGCGCCGGCGACCTCGGCGTACGGCGCGTTCGCGTTCTCCGACCTCTCCGGCTTCACGGCGTTCACCGCCGAGCGCGGCGACGATGCGGCCATCGGACTGGTGGAGACCTTCCGATCGCACATGAGCGAGGGACTGCCCCCGGGCGCGCGGATCGTCAACCGCATCGGTGATGGCCTCCTCGTGCACTTCGCCGAGGCGTCGACCGCGGTCTCGTCGCTCCTCGCGCTGACCCACCGGTGTGCTGAGGTCTCGACGCCCGAGGTGCCCCTGTGGATCCGCACCGGGGTCCACGTCGGCACGGCTCGGGTGCTCGGTGACGACCTGATCGGCCACGACGTGAACGTGGCGGCGCGCATCGGTGAGCTGGCCGGGGCCACCGAGGTGCTGGTGTCAGAGAGCGCCCGAGACCAGCAGACGGACGACAGCGTCCGCTTCGACGCCCTCGGTCCGGTGTTCGTCAAGGGCCTCACCGAGGCCCTCCGGGTCTACCGAGCGTCGACGGTGGAGGCGACGCAGCCGGCGCCCGCGGCGACCTGAACGAGCGAGGTGGACCGCGGGATCGAGGACGGGCGCTGACCGCCGGCGGCCGTTGCGCGCCGGCCGGGTGACGATCCCCTCGGAGCACGCCGTGCGGTGCGCCCACGCGATGGTCAGGGCGACGGCGCTCAGGGTGATCACCCACCCGGAGAGCTGCTTGGCGACGACGAAGGTCGACAGCGGGAGCCAGAGCAGGAGCACGAAGGTGATCGATGCCGTCGCCAGGTTCACGCCGGCCCAGAGGATCGTCAGGCCGCGGAAGAGCGAGGTGATGCTCGGGTTGGCGTGCATCTCCGGCGTGACGGGCCAGAAGTCGTCAGCCAGCCGCCCGATGAGCGGACGACCCCCCACGAGGGACGCCAGGAACACGCCGGCCGTGACCACCGTGCCCAGGATCGGCTGCGCGAAGTACATGAACGTGCTGCCGCTCCCGATGGCCACCGCGGTGCGCACACTGATCCCGATCGCGCTGAGCACGAGGATCTGCGACACCGGCTGACGCCGCACGACGCGCCGGGCGACGCACCCGTACAGCCAGCCCACGGCCGTGATGTAGGCGAGGCCGAGGGAGCCGAAGACGAGGCAGGCGTAGAAGAGGACCGCCGGCGCCACGCTGGCCTCCAGGATCTTCGGACCACCGCGTCGGAGGACGGCGACGAGCACGGATCGCTGCGACAGCTCGGGCGGCCCGCCGTCGACAGGCGTCAGGCTCGACGTTCGAAGGTCCATCACGAGTCGGCACCTGACTTCCCACGGCGGTCACGTTCGCTACGGACCGTACCAATCGACCACGCTCGGTGACCATGGGCCGTCTGTCCCATCCGCGGGCTAGGCAAGCGGACGGTCGGTGGGGTCGATGATGCGCGGGAGCGCAGTGTCGCCCACAAGGTAGCGGTCCACCTCGGCGGCCGCGCTGCGGCCCTCGGCGATGGCCCACACGATGAGGCTCTGGCCGCGGCCCATGTCGCCGGCGACGAACACGCCGTCCACGCTCGTGGCGAACCGATCGTCCCGGGCCACGTTGGTGCGGGCATCGAGCTCGACGCCGAGCTGCTCGAGCAGGCCCTCGCGCTCCGGGCCCAGGAACCCCATCGCCAGCAGGACGAGCTGGCACGGGATCTCCCGGTCGGTGCCCTCGACCTTGACGAACCGCCCGTCGACCATGCTCCACCTCGTGCAGGCGCAGCGCTCGCACGTGTCCGTCGTCGTCGCCCAGGAAGCACTCGGTGTTGACCGCGTAGACGCGGTCGCCACCCTCCTCGTGGGCCGAGGTGACCTTGTAGCTCATCGGGTAGGTGGGCCAGGGGTTGGCCTCCGGTCGACCATCGACGGGGCGGGGCAGGATCTCGAGCTGCGTGACCGATCGCGCACCGTGGCGGTGGGAGGTGCCGAGGCAGTCCGCACCGGTGTCACCGCCACCGATGATGATGACGTCCTTGTCGCGTGCGCTGATCGGCACCTCGTCGAGGCGCAGGTCCCCCTCCTGCGCCCGGTTCGACCAGGGCAGGAACTCCATGGCCTGGTGGATCCCGGCGAGGTCTCGACCGGGCACGGGAAGGTCTCGTGCGGCGGTCGCGCCACCCGCCAGCACCACCGCGTCGAACTCGTCGCGCAGCTCGTCGGCGGTGATGTCGACGCCCACGTTCACGCCCGGCCGGAGCTCGGTCCCCTCCGCCTCCATCTGCGCCAGTCGGCGATCGAGGTGGCGCTTCTCCATCTTGAACTCGGGGATGCCGTAGCGGAGCAGGCCCCCGATGCGGTCGGCGCGCTCGAGGACGACCACCCGATGCCCCGCGCGCGTGAGCTGCTGTGCGGCGGCGAGGCCCGCCGGCCCCGATCCGACGACCGCGACCGACTTGCCGGTGCGCACCGACGGGGGCACGGGCACGACCCAGCCCTCGTCCCAGGCTCGGTCGATGATGGACACCTCGACCTGCTTGATGGTCACCGGGTCCTGGTTGATGCCGAGCACGCACGCCCCCTCGCAGGGAGCCGGGCAGAGCCGACCGGTGAACTCGGGGAAGTTGTTGGTGGCGTGCAACCGGTCGATCGCGTCGCGCCAACGGTCCTTGTGGACGAGGTCGTTCCAGTCGGGGATGAGGTTGCCGAGGGGGCAGCCGTTGTTGCAGAACGGGATGCCGCAGTCCATGCACCGTGACGCCTGCGTCTGCAGGTGGTCGTCGGGGAACGGCTCGTACACCTCCTGCCAGTCGAGCAGCCGCACCGGCACCGGCCGCCGGGTCGGCACCTCCCGCCCGTGCTTGAGGAACCCCTTCACGTCACCCATGAGCGGCCGCCATGATCGCTTCGTCCACGTCGAGTCCTGACTCCTCGGCGATCCTCGCCGCCTCCAGCACGCGCTTGTAGTCGCGTGGCATGACCTTCTTGAAGCGGCGGACCTCGCCGTGCCACCGCTGGAGCAGCCGGCCCGCCACCGGTGAGCCCGTGACCTGCTCGTGGGTGCGGAGCACCTGTCGCAGCCACTCGCCGTCATCGGGGTCGAGGGGCTCGAGGTCGACCAGCTCCGCGTTCAGTCGACGGAAGAACGTGTCGTCCGGATCGTGGACGAAGGCGATGCCGCCGGACATCCCCGCACCGAAGTTCCGTCCGGTGGGGCCGAGCACGACGGCCCGGCCGCCGGTCATGTACTCGCAGCCGTGGTCGCCCACGCCCTCGACCACCGCGGTGGCCCCCGAGTTCCGCACGCAGAAGCGCTCGCCGACGATGCCCCGCACGTACGCCTCGCCGCCCGTGGCGCCGTAGAGCATCACGTTGCCCGCGATGATGTTGTCCTCGGCCACGAACGACGGGTGCGAGTGCTCCGGTGGTCGCACGATGATCCGTCCCCCCGAGAGCCCCTTGCCGACGTAGTCGTTGGCGTCGCCTTCGAGGCGCAGGGTGATCCCACTCGGCACGAAGGCGCCGAAGCTCTGCCCCGCCGAGCCGGTCAGGTTGATGCGGATGGTGTCGTCGGGCAGGCCCTCGCCGCGGTAGCGCTTGGTGACCTCGTGGCCGAGCATCGTGCCGACGGTGCGGTTGGTGTTCTTGATGTCGACGTCGATCTGCACCGGTTGGCCCGACGTCCAGTGCCGGCGCGGCCTGGCGGATCAGCTCGACGTCGAGGGCCTGGTCGAGCCCGTGGTCCTGGGTGCCCGTGCACAACAGGTCCTGCTCGAACGGCGAGACGGGCTGGTGGAGGATGGAGGACAGATCGAGGCCGCTCGCCTTCCAGTGGTCGACGGCGGGGCGCGTGTCGAGGCACTGGACCTGCCCCACTGCCTCCGCCAGGGACCGGAAGCCGAGGGCGGCGAGGTTCTCCCGCACCTCCTCGGCGATGTACTCGAAGAAGGTCTCCACGAACTCCGGCTGGCCGTTGAAGCGCGCTCGCAGGGCTGGGTTCTGCGTGGCCACCCCCACGGGGCAGGTGTCGAGGTGGCAGACGCGCATCATGATGCAGCCGGACACGACGAGCGGCGCGGTGGCGAAGCCGTACTCCTCCGCCCCCAGGAGCGCCGCGATGACCACGTCCCGACCGGTCTTCATCTGGCCATCGGTCTGCACGACGATGCGATCGCGGAGCCCGTTGAGGAGGAGCGTCTGCTGGGTCTCGGCGAGGCCGAGCTCCCACGGCGCCCCGGCGTGCTTCAGCGAGTTCAGCGGGCTCGCGCCCGTTCCGCCGTCGTGCCCGGAGATCAGCACCACGTCGGCCTTCGCCTTCGACACGCCCGCCGCGACCGTGCCCACGCCGACCTCGGCCACGAGCTTCACGTGCACCCGGGCCGCGGGGTTGGCGTTCTTGAGGTCGTGGATGAGCTGCTTGAGGTCCTCGATGGAGTAGATGTCGTGGTGCGGCGGCGGTGAGATCAGGCCCACGCCGGGGGTCGAGTACCGCGTCTTGGCGATCCAGGGGTAGATCTTGCCGCCGGGCAGCTGGCCGCCCTCCCCGGGCTTGGCGCCCTGCGCCATCTTGATCTGCAGGTCATCGGCGTTGGTCAGGTACTCGGAGGTCACGCCGAAGCGACCGGATGCGACCTGCTTGATCGCGCTGCGTCGCTCGGGGTCGTGGAGCCGCTCGGGATCCTCGCCGCCCTCGCCTGTGTTCGACTTCCCCCCGATCCGGTTCATGGCGATGGCGAGCGTCTGGTGCGCCTCCATCGAGATGGAGCCGTAGCTCATGGCCCCCGTCGAGAACCGCTTGACGATCTCGCTGACCGGCTCGACCTCCTCGATCGGGACCGGCCCGCGCTCGCCGTTCCTCAGCTCGAAGAGGCCGCGCAAGGTGGCCAGCTGCCGGGACTGGTCGTCGACGCGGCTGGTGTACTCCTTGAAGATGTCGTAGCGCTTGGTGCGGGTGGCGTGCTGGAGCTTGAAGACCGTCTCCGGGTTGAACAGGTGGTGCTCGCCCTCCCGCCGCCACTGGTACTCCCCGCCGGCCCAGAGGTCGCGGTGCGCGGCCTCTTCGGGGCGGCTGAGGTAGGCGAACCGGTGGCGCGCGGCGACCTCCTCGGCCAGCACGTCGAGCCCGACGCCGCTGATGCGGCTGGTGGTGCCGGTGAAGTACTCGTCGACCAGCTCGGCCGACAGGCCGATCGCCTCGAACACCTGGGCGCCCGTGTAGGAGGCGACCGTCGAGATCCCCATCTTCGACATGATCTTGAGCACGCCCTTGGTGCTCGCCTTGACGAAGTTCTTCACCGCTTCGCGCTTGGTCAGCCCGGTGATCACGCCCTGGTCGATCAGGTCCTCGATCGTCTCGAACGCCAGGTACGGGTTGATGGCGCCGGCGCCGTACCCGAGCAGCAGCGCCATGTGGTGCACCTCGCGTGCGTCGCCGCACTCGACGACCAGCCCCACCTGCGTGCGGGTCTTCTCACGGATCAGGTGGTGGTGGACAGCAGCGGTGAGCAGGAGCGAGGGGATCGGGGCGAGCTCGTCGGACGAGTAGCGATCCGAGAGCACGATGATCTTGGCCCCGTCCGCGATGGCCGTCGTCACCTTGGCTCGGACATCGTCGAGGGCCCGGCGCAGCCCGTCGCCGCCCTCGGCGACCGGGTAGAGGCCGTCGATCGCGAACGGCTTGAAGCCGGGCATGTCGCTGTCGTCGTTGATGTACAGGAGCTTGGCCAGCTCCTCGTTGGTGATGACCGGGTGGGGCAGCACCACCTGGCGGCACGACGTGGGCCCCGGGCGCAGCAGGTTGCCCTCGGGCCCGATGGTGCCGCCCATCGACGTGACGAGCTCCTCGCGGATGGCGTCGAGGGGCGGGTTGGTGACCTGCGCGAAGAGCTGCTGGAAGTAGTCGAACAGCAAGCGCGACCGGTCCGACAGGACCGCCACGGGCGTGTCCGTGCCCATGGATCCGATCGGCTCCGCCCCCGTCCGTGCCATCGGTGCCACGAGGATCTTCAGCTCCTCGGTGGTGTACCCGAACACCCGCTGGTGCCTGACCACCGACGCGTGCTGCGGGGTGAGGAAGTCGCGGGCGGGCAGGTCGTCGAGGTGGACGAGCCCGGCGTGGAGCCACTCGCCGTAGGGCTGCTGCGCCGCCAGCGCCTCCTTGATCTCGTCGTCCCCGACGATGCGACCGAGGTTCGTGTCGATCAGGAACATGCGCCCCGGTTGCAGGCGACCCTTCTGCACGATGGTGGCCGGGTCGATGGGGAGCACGCCCACCTCCGACGCCATCACCACGAGTCCGTCCTCGGTGACCCAGTAGCGGCTCGGTCGCAGGCCGTTGCGGTCGAGGACGGCGCCGATGACCGTGCCGTCGGTGAACGCGATCGAGGCGGGACCGTCCCAGGGCTCCATGATCGAGGCGTGGAAGCGGTAGAAGTCGCGCTTCCAGTCGGGCATCGACTCGTGGTGCTCCCATGCCTCGGGGATCATCATCAGCACGGCGTGGGGGAGCGAGTAGCCGCCGAGGTGCAGCAGCTCGAGCACCTCGTCGAAGCGCGCCGTGTCCGAGCTGTCGGGCGTGCAGATCGGATAGGCGCGCTCCAAGCCGTCGATGAGGTCGGTCTGGAGCAGCGCCTCGCGGGCCCGCATCCAGTTCTCGTTCCCCATGACCGTGTTGATCTCACCGTTGTGGGCGACGAACCGGTACGGGTGGGCCAGCGGCCACGACGGGAACGTGTTCGTCGAGAAGCGGCTGTGCACGAGGGCCAGCGCGGTCTCGACCCGATCATCGGTCAGGTCGGTGAAGAAGCTGCCCACCTGGTACGAGATGAGCATCCCCTTGTACACGAGCGTGCGCGCCGAGAGGCTCGGGAAGTAGACGGTCTCCGCGCCGGGCGTGGCCAGCTCGTGCTCGATGCGCTTGCGGACGACGAAGCAGGCGCGGTCGAGGTCGATGTCGGCGAGCGGTGCGTGCCCATCCGCGGCGCTGAGGAACACCTGTCGGAACGACGGCTGGGCGTCGGCGGCCTGGCGACCGATCATCGAGCTGTCGACGGGGACCTCGCGCCAGCCCAGCACCTGCAGCCCCTCGCTGGCGGCGATCTTCTCGATGCCGGCCATCGCCGCCGACTCCTGCTCGGGGTCCTGCGGCAGGAAGGCGACCCCGGTCGCGTACGCGCCGGCGGGCGGGAGGTCGAAGTCGACGACGGCCCGGAGGAAGCGGTCCGGCACCTGGATGAGGATGCCGGCGCCGTCGCCGACGTTGGGCTCGGCGTTGGTGGCCCCGCGGTGGTCCAGGTTGCAGAGGGAGGCCAGCCCGAGCTCGACCATCCGATGCGAGCGTCGCCCGTGCATGTCGGCGACGAAGGAGACGCCGCAGGCATCGTGCTCGAAGCGCGGGTCGTAGAGGCCTTGCTTGGTGGGCAGCATCAGCAGTTGTCCATCCCGGGAGCGGTGGATCGAAGAGAGCAGGTCCAGAGCTCTGCGGTGGGACGACGTTGGCCCGCTGCAGGTCGTACGACTCTACCGATCCGCGCGCCGAGGCAGCGAACCGTTACCATCATCGACAACGGGCGGGGTGGGAGGGCAAGTGGTCAGTGGTGGCTCCAACGCAGAGATGGCGGACGTGACCGAGGCCTACGGGGCGGCGCGTGAGCTCCTCGACCGCGCGGAGGAGGATGCGGCGCGGATCCGCCACGACGCCGATCGCTATCGCCAGCAGCGAGAGCAGGAGGCCGAGCTCCTCGTCGCCAAGGCCCGTCGCCTGCTCGCCGTGGCCGAGCAGAAGGCCGTGGTCATCGGCCAGACCCCTGCCGAGGCGCAGGTCATCGACCTCGACGATCCGCCGGATCCCGCGCGAGGTGGCCCGGTGGCATCGGCTCGCGGCGCCGAGGACGCGGGCTCGCCACCGGTCTCGATCGCATGCTCAAGTCGGCCATCTCCCGGGCCTTCGAGGGATCCTTCACCTTCGGCCCCTGAGGTCCTCCCCGTCTGGCCGGTCTCGCCCGCACGTCACTACGCTGGGCCGACCACAACCCGACGTTCCTTGGGGGAAGTTGCATGGCTGGTTCTGTGATCCTGGCGGGCGCCCGCACGCCGATCGGCAAGCTGTCCGGCGCACTGGCGGGGTTCTCCGCCGCCGAGCTCGGCGGGCTGGCCATCAAGGAGGCGCTGGCACGGGCCGGCCTCACCGGCGACCAGATCGACTACGTGTTCATGGGCCAGGTGCTCCAGGCGGGTGCCGGCCAGATCGCCGCCCGTCAGGCCGCCAACCACGGCGGCATCCCGATGACCGTGCCCGCCACCACGATCAACAAGGTGTGCCTCTCCGGCCTCAACTCGATCTACCTCGCCGACAAGATGATCCAGGACGGCGATGCCGACGTCGTCGTGGCCGGCGGCATGGAGTCCATGACCCAGGCCCCCTACCTGCTCCCGGGCGCGAGGGCCGGGTACCGCATCGGCGACCAGAAGGTGGTCGACTCGATGATGTTCGACGGCCTCTTCTGCGCCTTCGACCAGGTCGCGATGGGCGCCGGCACCGAGAAGTACGCCGCCTCCGCCGGGCTGGCCCGGGAGCCGCAGGACGAGCTGGCGGCCAAGTCGCACGAGCGGGCCGCTCGCGCCGCGAAGGACGGCCTGTTCGACAACGAGATCGTCAAGGTCGAGATCCCGCAGCGCAAGGGCGACCCGATCGTCTTCGACACCGATGAGGGTGTGCGCGGCGAGACCACCGCCGAGTCGCTGGCCGGCCTCCGCCCGGCCTTCGACAAGGCCGGCAACATCACGGCCGGCAACGCGTCGCAGATCTCCGACGGCGGCGCCGCGGTCATCGTGGCGTCCAAGGCGGCGGCCGAGAAGCTCGGTGTCACACCGCTGGGCGAGGTCGTCGGCTACGGCCAGGTGGCCGGCCCCGACCCGTCCCTGTTGACGCAGCCGGCGCGGGCCATCAAGGCGGCGGCCGAGCGATCAGGTCGCTCGGTGAGCGACATCTCGCTGTTCGAGCTCAACGAGGCCTTCGCGGCCGTCGGACTGGCGTCGATGACGGATCTCGGCATCACCGACGACATCGTCAACGTGAACGGCGGCGCCATCGCCCTCGGCCATCCGGTCGGCATGTCCGGCACGCGCGTGGCGCTCACCCTGCTGCTCGAGCTGGGCCGTCGCGGCGGTGGCCTCGGTGCCGCGGCCCTGTGCGGCGGCGGCGGTCAGGGCGACGCCATCCTCCTCCAGGTCTGACCCGGCGCCCGCCGCCAGGCGCCCACGCCGGACGCGGCCTGCGACAGACCGCGCCCGTATGGGTCGCGAGATGTCGCAGGCTGTCACGCCGTTCCAACCCCTGGCAGGCCTGCGACAACCGACGACCGCCAAGAGCGCGTTTTGTCGCAGGCCGCGTCGGCGGCGCCCGTGGATCGACCCCCTAGGCGCGGCTGACTCCCGTCTCTAGCGTTCGATCGCCTCCCCCGGTGATGCGGTCGAACTGGGAGAAGGCGCCATGAGGGATGCCGATGCAGCGATCTCGGCGCTCGCCCGCCGGCAGCACAGCGTGTTCGTCGGGACGCAGCTGGCCGGGAGCGGGGTCACGAGGCGGATGCTCCAGCGGCGCGTAGCAAGCGGAAGGCTGACGGTCCTGGGCCCGGACCTCTACCTCGTCGGAGGGGCCACGCTCACGTGGGAGGGGAAGCTCATGGGCCTGGTGCTCTCCGCCGGTGAGGGTGCCGTCGTCTCCCATCGAGCGGCGGCGGCCCTCTGGGGTCTCGACGGCTTCCGGCCGGGGATCCCGGAGCTCACCGTGCCGCGCGGGCGGAGGTTCCGCCGCGCCTCGGTGGTGGTGCACGAGAGCACGGACCTCGACCGGTGCGGGATCCGCCGGCGCTTCGGACTGCCACTCACCGACCCGGCCCGAACGCTGCTGGACCTCGCGCGACGCACGAGCGATCGGCGGCTCACGCTGGCGATCGAGTCGGCGAGGAGGCTCAAGCTGACCTCATGGTCCGAACTGATCGCAACGCTCGCGAAGCACGCTCGTTGTGGGCGGCCGGGGATCAGGAGGCTGCGAAGAGCCATCGCCACTGGCGTCCACCGGGAGGAGATCACAGACAGCGACTTCGAGCTCCTGGTGCTCTCGCTGCTGGTCGAGCACGGGCTGCCGGAACCGGTCATCCACCACCCCATCCACGATGCGAGCGGACGGCAGCTCGCGGAGGTCGACCTGGCGTACCCGGAGCTGAAGATCGCCATCGAGCTCGATGGGGGAGACCACCAACGCCGCGACGTCTTCGAGCGGGACCGCCCACGGCAGAACAAGCTCGTCCTCGAAGGCTGGATCGTCCTTCGCTTCACGTGGGACGCGTACCGCGATCGTCCCGGCGAGATCGTGGCGGCCGTCCGGGCAGCGCGAGAGCTGGCCCGCGCCGCCTGATGGGCGGAGGAGTCCGCCTGCGACAGAACGCGCCCGCATGGGTCGAGGACGGTCGCAGGCCGAGCACTCGGTCCCAACGCCCCGGTCGCCTGCGACAACGGACGACCGCCGAGAGCGCGTTCTGTCGCAGGCCGCGTCGGGGCCCGACCCGCCGGTCAGCTGGGCAGCATGCCGTAGGCGTGGGTCGGGCGCAGGCGGAGGGCGACGCGACGGTCGGTGACCATCGCGTCCCGGAACTCGTCCCAGTTGGGGTGCTCGCCGCCCATGGCGCGGTAGACGTCGACGAGCTCGTCGACCGTGGCATCGTCGGGGGCCGCGGCGATGGCGCTGAGCTCCACATCGCCCTCGAGCACCACGTAGGCGAAGAAGTCCTCCCGGCGTCACGTGCAACGAGGCGCGTGGGTCACGGGCCAGGTTCTTGTACTTGGCGCGATCCGCGGTGATCGACACCCGGATGACGTCGTCGTCGCCGACCGCGAACATCACGTTGGACAGCTGCGGGCGGCCGTCACGCTTCTGGCTGGTGAGCACGCCCCGACGGTGCTCGCGGGCGAAGGTGAGCGCTGTGGTGAGGTCCATGCCTCCAGCCTGCCGTGATCACAGCTTCTCGCGGTGCTTGGCGAGCAGGTCGTCGAGGGCCTCGCGCAGGAGGCTCGCCTCCGTGCGGCTCGTGGCGCTGGACAGCTTGCCGAGCCGGTCGAGCATGGCGCGGGAGTAGTAGTTGCTCTTCATCGTCATCTTCTCCTCGATGTAGATGACGCTGCGGCCCGCCCCCTCGCGCTTGGCGCGCATGAGGGCCTCGGCCGCGCACCGGAGCACGTCGCCGGTGTCCTCCGCGTGCGGCGGACGGGCGGCGATGCCGAACGACGCGTCGAGCGGCGCGTCGACCCCCGCCACGCCGTGCGCGGCGTAGTGGGTGCGGACCTCCTCCAGCTGGATCAGCGCGCTCTCCGCCGACGTGCCCGGCAGGGCGATCGCGTACTCGTCGCCGCTGATGCGGGCGATGACGGCATCGGCGGGGAGGCTGCCGGAGAGGGTCCGCTCGAAGGCCGTGAGGACCCGGTCGCCGGCCTCGAAGCCGAGCGCGTCGTTGACCTGTTGGAACCGATCGAGGTCGGCGACGGCCACGGCGAGCGCCCGTCCGGCACCGCTCGCGAGGGCCGCGTGGTCATCGCTGGGTCGGGCGGTCGAGGCGTCGACGAGGGCGATGAACTCGGCCACGTCGACGGTCGGCGAGGGGGTGCTTCCAGAGGTGATGCTCATGACATATATACATGACAGGTATGTATGTCCGAGTCAAGACCCTGTTTGACAAGCGCCCCGGCCGTGGGGTCAATGTTGCGCCGATGCCCAAGCCGCTCGTGATCGTGGAGTCCCCCGCCAAAGCCCGCACCATCGAGGGCTTCCTGGGCGGCGAGTTCACCGTGCTCGCGTCGATGGGCCACATCCGCGACCTGCCCGCGAAGGGGCTCAGCGTCGACGTCGACAACGACTTCAAGGTCGACTACGAGGTGCACGCCAGCAAGAAGGCGACGATCGCCGAGCTGAAGCGGGCGCTCAAGGACGCCGACGAGCTCTACCTCGCGACGGATGAGGACCGCGAGGGCGAGGCCATCTCGTGGCACCTCCTCGAGGTGCTGAAGCCGACGGTGCCCGTGAAGCGGATGGTGTTCCACGAGATCACCCAGGCCGCCATCCAGCACGCCATCGACGAGAGCCGCGACGTCGACTACGGCCTCGTCGACGCCCAGGAGAGCCGTCGCATCGTCGACCGCCTCTACGGCTACCCCGTCTCCGAGGTGTGCTGGCGCAAGATCCGCCAGGGCCTGAGCGCGGGGCGGGTCCAGTCGCCCAGCGTCCGACTCGTCGTCGAACGAGAGCGCGAGCGCATGGCCTTCGTGGCGGCCAGCTACTGGGACCTGCGGGCGGCGTTCCCCACCGAGCCCGCCTTCACCGCCTCGCTGGCCACCCTCGAC
This sequence comes from uncultured Microthrixaceae bacterium, assembly GCA_963721695.1. Classification (GTDB taxonomy): domain Bacteria; phylum Actinomycetota; class Acidimicrobiia; order Acidimicrobiales; family VFJN01; genus VFJN01. The sequence goes on along the minus strand of CAVRKU010000011.1, from coordinate 54,832 downwards.
GGGCACCGCGTGGCGGGCAGCCGCGACTTCGACTCCCAGGGCCGGGCCAAGCGCGACGACGTCGCCGTGCTCGACGAGGTGGGCGCACAGCGGCTCAAGGACGGCCTCGTCGACCGGCCGTTCTCGGTCACGAGCGTCGACACGAAGCCGTACACCTCGCGGCCCAAGCCGCCGTTCATCACCTCGACCCTGCAGCAGGTGGGCGGATCGCGGCTCCGCATGAGCAGTCGCCAGGTGATGTCGATCGCGCAGGGCCTCTACGAGGACGGCTACATCACCTACATGCGCACCGACAGCACCACGCTGTCCGACACCGCGGTCCGCGCCGCGCGCCAGGTGATCGAGCGCCAGTTCGGTCGGGAGTACCTCACCGACGGACCGCGGGTGTACGCCAAGAAGAGCAAGAACGCCCAGGAGGCCCACGAGGCCATCCGCCCCGCGGGGGACTCGTGGCGCAGCCCCGATCAGCTGCGCAGCGAGCTGCGGGGCGATCAGCTCCGGCTCTACGAGCTGATCTGGCAGCGCACCCTGGCCAGCCAGATGCCCGACGCTCGCGGCAACACGGTCACGGTGCGGATCGCCGCCACGACCACCGACGACGTCGCCACCGAGTGGACCGCCTCGGGCCGCACGATCACCTTCCCCGGCTGGCAGGCGGTCTACGGGTTCAGCGGCGACGACGACGCCGAGGATGCGGGCGACGAGACCGCCAAGCTCCCGACCCTCGAGCAGGGCCAGGCGCTGCCCGACCCGCTCGTCGAGGCCGATGGGCACACGACCCAGCCCCCGGCCCGCTACACCGAGGCGACGCTGGTCAAGACGTTGGAGGAGAAGGGCATCGGCCGGCCGTCCACCTACGCGTCGATCATGCAGACGATCCAGGATCGCGGGTACGTCTGGAAGAAGGGCCAGGCCCTCGTCCCCACCACCGATGCGTTCGCGGTGGTGAGCCTGCTCGAGGAGCACTTCAGCCACCTGGTCGACTACGAGTTCACCGCCCGCATGGAGGACGACCTCGACGAGATCGCCGGGGGCCGCCAGCAGCGAGTGCCCTGGCTCCACCAGTTCTGGTTCGGCAACGGCACGCCGGGCGTGAAGGGGCTGAAGGACAAGGCTCTCGAGGAGGCCGACGCCGAGGCGATCAACACGATCCCGCTCGGCGTCGACGACAACGGCGAGCCGATCGTGGTGCGCAACGGTCGCTACGGCCCCTACCTCAAGCGCGGCGAGGACACGGCGTCCGTGCCCGAGGACCTGCCGCTCGACGAGCTCACCATCGATCGGGCCGTCGAGATCCTGTCCGCGCCCAAGGGGGGCGAACCGCTCGGCGACGATCCGGTCACGGGCCTGCCGGTGTTCGCGAAGAGCGGGCGCTTCGGACCCTTCGTGCAGCTCGGCGACGCCGACACGCTGCCGCCGGACACCAAGCCCAAGATGGCATCGCTGTTCCAGACGATGTCCCTGTCGACGATCACCCTGGAGGAGGCCCTCCAGGTCCTGCAGCTCCCGCGCGTCGTCGGCGCCCACCCCAGCGACGGCGGCGAGATCATCGCCGCCAACGGCCGCTACGGCCCCTTCCTCAAGTGGGGCGAGGAGACGCGCAGCGTCGACACGGAGGAGGAGCTCCTCACGATCTCCGTGGACGACGCCGTGAAGGTCCTCGCCGAGCCCAAGAAGTTCGGTCGCCGCAAGGCCGCGCCGGCCCCCCCGCTGAAGGAGCTCGGCAACGACCCTGTCTCGGAGAAGCCCGTCGTGGTGAAGGACGGTCGCTTCGGCCCGTACGTGACCGATGGCGAGACGAACGCCAGCCTGCGCAAGGGCGACACGGTCGAGAACGTCACCATCGAGCGGGCCGCCGAGCTGCTGCAGATCCGCCGTGACGCCGGCCCGGCCAAGAAGGCCCGCAAGGGTGCCAAGAAGGCGCCGAGCAAGAAGCCCGCGAAGAAGACGGCCAAGAAGGCGGCGAAGGCCCCCGCCAAGAAGGCCGCCAAGCGCGCCGACCCACCGTCAGCGTCCTGATCGCGGGCGATCCGCGCCCGACCCGTAACGTGGACCCGATGGCGGAACAGCGCCAGGTGCCGCTGCCCGGGCTCGAACAGGTCGGGCACGACGCACCCACCGAACCGTCGCCCGCTGTGGGCAGCCCGGACGACAAGCCCGGGTTGCACGTGCGGCTGTTCGGGTCGTCGCAGTTCTTCCACCTCTGGCTGACGCAGGTCGCATCGGCCACCGGCGACTGGCTCGGCTTCCTGGCCATCGCCGCGCTCGCGGCCGACATCGCCCAGGGCTCGCCGGCGGCCGCGGTCGGCCTGGTGATGTCCGCGCGCATCGTGCCGGGCTTCTTCCTCGGCCCGGCGGCGGGGGTGATCGTCGACCGGTTCGACCGCAAGCGGCTGATGGTCACGTGCGACCTCGGCCGTGCGGCCGTCCTCCTGACGCTGCCCTTCGTCGACACGGTGCGGGGGCTGGTGATCGCCTCGCTCGTGCTCGAGTGCTTCACCCTGCTGTGGACGCCGGCGAAGGAGGCATCCGTCCCCCACCTCGTGCCGCCCGACCACCTCACCACGGCCAACTCGCTCTCGCTCGTCGCGGCCTACGGCACCATGCCGATCGCGGCCGGCCTGTTCTCCCTGCTCGCCGGCCTGAGCGAGGTCCTCGGCAACATCGGCGCACTGGACGGCCTTCGCACCAACCAGGTGGGCATGGCGTTCTACGTCGACGCGGCCACGTTCGTCCTCTCGGCCGTCATCATCTCGCGGCTGACGTTGCCCAAGAACAAGCGCCAGCGCACCGACGGCAGCCGGATCGACTTCGGGCAGGCCTTCCACGAGCTGAAGGAGGGCTGGTCCTACGTCTTCATCAACCCGGTGGTGCGCTCCGTCAACGTGGGCCTGGCGGCGGGGCTCATCGGCGGTGGCATGCTCGTGCCGCTCGGGCCCCTCTTCTCCGACCAGGTGCTCAACGCGGGCACGGCCGGGTTCGGCTTCTTCATCTTCGCTCTCGGCACGCGGGGTCGCCGTCGGCGTCGTCCTGCTCTCCGTCTTCCAACGCCACATCCCCAAGGCCCGGGTGTTCACGGCGTCGCTGTTCGTCGCGGGGGCGGCCCTGATCGTTGCCGCTTCCACGTCGGCCCTCGAGTTCGCGGCCCTCTTCGTGGCGATCATGGGCGTGTGCGCGGGCTCGGTCTACGTGCTCGGCTTCACGCTGCTCCACGAGAACGTCGAGGACGAGCTGCGCGGCCGGGTCTTCTCGGCGCTCTACACGATGGTCCGCTTCTGCGTGCTGATCGCGTTCGCGGTCGGGCCGTTCCTCGCCGCCCTGCTCGATCGGCTCAGCGAGAACCTCGTCGGTGGCAGCATCACGGTCGCGGGCATCACGATCGCCGTGCCCGGCGTGCGGCTCACGCTGTGGCTCGCCGGGCTCATCATCATGGGGGCCGGCGTGCTGGCGGCGCTGTCGTTGCGGGTCTCGCGGGACGACGACATCACGAGTCGCGTGCCCGATCCCCGCGATGAGCGGCTGCTGCAGGAGGGCGCCGAGATCGTGTCCGGCCTCACGACCCCGTTCACCGAGGTGAAGCGCAGCCACCAACGCCCGGAGCCCGCGCCGACCCTCGCGTCCGGCGCCCCCGCCCGAGCCGGAAGACGACGCGTGACGGGTCACTTCATCGCGTTCGAGGGCGGCGAGGGGAGCGGCAAGTCCACCCAGGCGCGGCGGCTCGCCGACCGCCTCGGCAGTCGGGCGCTCTTCACCTTCGAGCCCGGCGACTCGCCCCTCGGCATCGAGGTGCGGCGCCTGGTGCTCGAGACGCCTGACCTCGACATCACCGATCGGGCCGAGGCCCTGCTCATGGCCGCCGACCGCGCCCAGCACGTCGTCGAGGTGATCCAACCCGCGCTCGAGGCCGGGAAGACGGTGATCACCGATCGCTTCGCCGGCTCCTCCATCGCCTACCAGGGGTACGGACGCCAGCTCCGGGCCGAGGAGGTCGAGCGGCTCTCGCGGTGGGCCACCGACGGCCTGTGGCCGGACCTGATCGTGCTGCTCGAGGTGTCGCCGCAGGACGCCGAGGTTCGCCTGGCCCGGACGAAGGATCGGGTGGAGTCGGCCGGCGACGCGTTCCACGCTCGGGTCCACGACGGCTTCCTGGTGCAGGCGATGGCCGACCCGGACCGTTGGGCGATCGTCGACGGCACGGCGTCGGAGGACGACGTCGCCGCCGCCATCTGGGAGATCGTGGCCATCCGATTCCCCGATCTCGCGTGATCCGACGCCGAACGGGCGCGCGATGATGCGGCCGTGACGACGGTGGCCGAGCTCGATGTGTGGGCGGACGTGGTGGGGCAGGACCACGCCGTCGCCCAGCTCACCTCGGCGGCGGTCCACCCGGTCCACGCCTACCTCCTCGTCGGTCCCGGCGGTTCGGGGAAGCGCGCCGCCGCGCGCGCGTTCGCGGCCCTCCTGCTCTCGGCGGGCTCCGAGGGGGAGGACGCCGAGCGCCACGTGCGCCTCGCCCTGGCCGAGACGCACCCCGACCTCCACATCGTGGAGGCCACCACGGCGCAGGGCCGCATCGACGCGCCGACGGCTCGGCAGGTCGTCAAGCAGGCGGCGCTCTCACCCGCGGAGGGGAGCCGCAAGGTGCTCGTGCTGGAGGACTTCCACCTCATCGACCAGTTCGGCGCCATCCTGCTGAAGTACGTCGAGGAGCCACCGGCATCGACCTTCTTCGTGATCCTCGCCGAGGACGTGCCTCCGGAGCTCGTCACCATCGCGTCGCGCTCGGTTCGCATCGACTTCGGTCCCGTGCCGCTCGCCGCGGTGATCGAGCGGCTCGTGGCCGAGGGCGTCGACCCGCCTCGCGCCGCGTCCGTCGCGGCGGCGGCCGCCGGCGATCTCGACCGGGCCCGGTTGCTGGCGACCGACGAGCGCTTCGCCGTGCGGGCCGACGCGCTGCGGGCGATGCCGGGCCGGCTGAACGGCACCGGTGCCCGGGCCGCCGAGATCGCCGGCGAGGTCAAGGCGCTCATCGACGACGCGCAGGCCGTGATCGACGCTCGTCACGAGCGGGAGGCCGCCGAGCTGGAGGAGCGCATCGAGCGCTACGGCCAGCGGGGGAGCGGGAAGAAGGACATCCAGGATCGCCACAAGCGAGAGGTGCGCCGCCACCGCACGGCCGAGCTGCGCCTCGCGCTCGCCACCTTCGCGGGCGTCTACCGCGACGCGCTCATCGACGCCCGGCACCCCGCCGAGGTGGTCGACGCCATCCACCGCATCGAGGAGGCGGCCCTGTCGCTCGAGCGCTTCCCGAACGAGTCGTTGCTCCTGCAGGCCCTCCTCGCCCAGCTCCCGTCCCTGGACGCCTAGTCCTTGGGGACCGCTGAGGGCCCTCAGGTAGAGTCACCGGTCCCGCCCGGGTAGCTCAGCTGGTAGAGCAACGCACTCGTAATGCGTAGGTCAGGGGTTCGACTCCCCTCTCGGGCTCTCTGTGAACGGCCGCGCTGCGCTCACCGCCGCGGCCGCCGCGGCGCCTCGAGCCGCTGGCGTCTACCTGTTCCTCGGTGCCGAGCGCGATCTGCTCTACGTGGGCAAGGCGGGGGACCTGCGCCAGCGCCTCAACCAGCACGCGGCGAGTGGCCCAGCGACGTCACACCTCCATCGTCGCTACGACGACGTCCGCGAGGTCAGGTGGGAGCTGGCGGCCGACGAGGAGGCGGCGGCGTGGCGCGAGGCCGACCTCATCGACGCGCTGCGTCCGCCGTTCAACGCGGAGACGAAGGGGCGGTCGGCGCACTTCACGACGCGTCGGCCGGCGCCGTTCCTCGTCGTGAGCGAGAGCACGACCGCCGGGTTGCTGCGCTTCGCCCTGCGGCCCGATGTGCCCGCCGGCGGGGGGCGGAGCTACGGCTGCTTCCCGCACCTCGGCAAGGGCGTGGCGTCCCGGCTCGGTGTGACCTGCAGCGACGGGTACGTGGCGCTCCTACGGCTGCTCTGGGCCGCGTCCGGCACCGGTTCGACGATGCCCGCGCCGCTCGCGCGTCGGCCCCGGAGCAGATCGACGTCGGGCTCGACCGGACTGCACGCACGAGCGCTCCATGACCTGCTCTCCGGCGTCAGCGCCCGTCTGGTCGATGCGCTCTCGAGCGCCAGTCTCACGCGGCCCGCCTTCATGCACCCCGCCCTTCGGCGCGACCGAGAGCTCGCCCTCGCCTTCTACGCCGCGGGCCCGCGGAGGCTGCGTGACCTTCGACGCCGCCATGGCCGCCCGGCGGGACCGATCTCGTGGGACGACCACCGAGCGCTCGTGGCGGCGGAGATCCGCGAATCCGTCGGTCCGTTCACGTCCGAGGCGCCCGGGTAGCGACGGGAGGGGTGGCGGTTCCGTGGGGACTGGCCGTCGTACGCTCCGCTGGTGCCCACCGAACCTGCGGACACGGCCGAGTCCGAGGTCGTCGACGCGTCAACGCAGGACCGGCGCCTGCCGCGCTGGGTCGTCCCTGCCGTCGTCGTCTTCTGGGGCGGGTTCCTCGGCGCGTTGGCGGTTCAGTTCGTCTGGAGCCAGCTCAGCGGGCTCGTCGTGCTCGTCGCCATCGCGGTGTTCTTGTCGCTTGCGATCGAGCCCGGCGTCAACCGGCTGGCTCGCCGGGGGTGGAGGCGTGGTCGCGCGACCTCGCTGATCCTCTTCGGGGTGATGGCGATGTTCCTGGTGTTCGTCGGCGCCATCGGGACGCTGGTGGGCTCCCAGATCGCCGACCTCCTCCAGGACTCCGAGTCGTACATCTCCGACAGCGTCGAGACGATCAACGACACGTTCGGCACGAACCTGGATGCCCAGGAGGTGATCGACGAGTTCAACGACCCCGACGGCGCCGTCCAGCAGTTCATCGCCGATCAGCAGGACAACGTCGTGCGGCTGTCCGTCGCCGCGCTCGGCGGTCTGTTGAAGCTGTTCTCCGTGCTGCTCTTCACCTTCTACCTCGTCGCCGACGGACCGAAGCTGCGCCGGGCGATCTGCAGCCGACTGACCCCGGCGCGCCAGGAGCGCGTGCTGGGTGTCTGGGAGCTCGCCGGCACGAAGACCGGTGGCTACCTCTACAGCCGGGGTCTCCTCGCGCTGCTCTCGGCCGCCTTCCACTGGGTCGTGTTCCAGTCGCTCGGCACGGCCGCGCCCGTGGCCCTGGCGCTGTGGGTCGGCATCGTCAGCCAGTTCCTGCCCGTGGTCGGCACCTACCTCGCCGGCGTGCTGCCCGTGCTCCTGACGTTCCTCGACTCTCCGGTGAAGGCGTTGATCGTGCTCACCGCCATCGTCGTCTACCAGCAGATCGAGAACTACCTGTTGTCGCCGCGCATCACCGCCCACACGATGGAGCTGCACCCGGCGCTGGCCTTCGGGGCCGCCTTGGCCGGCGCCGCCGTGCTCGGTGCGGTCGGTGCCGTGCTGGCGCTCCCGGCGGCGGCCATGGCCCAAGCCATCGTGAGCGAGTGGGGGGACCGCCACCAGGTGGTCCAGAGCGAGCTGACCGACGTGCAGGACCCGCAGAAGCGATGAGCGAAGCCTGAGCCGGACCTACTTGTCGAGGTCGGCGAGGAGGCTGAGCAGGTCGTCCGCGTGCTCCTCCTCCACGGCGAGGATCTCCTCCATCAGGCGCCGGGTCGTCGTGTCCTTGTCGCCCAGCCACCGGACGATCTCGTTGTAGCTCTCGATCGCGATGCGCTCCGCCACGAGGTCTTCCTTGATCATGTCGACGAGCGTCGTGCCCTCGACGTACTCGGCGTGGCTGCGGTCGGTGATGCCCTCGGGGTTGAAGTTCGGCGCGCCCTGCAGCTGCGTGATCCGCAGCGCGATCTGGTCGGCGTGCCCCATCTCCTCGTTGGCGTGCTGGAGGAACTCGTCCGCCACCGGACCGGCGTTGAGGCCGTCGGCCATGAAGTAGTGCCGCTTGTACCGCAGCACGCAGACGATCTCGGTCGCCAGCGCCTCGTTGAGGACGTCGATGACCTTCTCGCGGTCCGCGCCGTAGGACGACGTGATCGGCCCCTCGTCCATCTTCGCCCGTGCCCGCTCGCGAAGGGTCTTGATGTCCGTCAAGAAGTCGCTCATGCCCCGACGGTACCCTCCGTCCCGAGTCAGCAGACCGACGAGGAGGACCGATGGCCGGATGGGGCGATGACCCGCAGCTCGCAGAGCTGCGCACGCTCGTCTACGAGGACGGCTGGGCACCAGTGTCCGTCAGCGAGGGCGCCGGAGCCGTGGACACCGTCGTGGTGGAGAAGGACGGCGATCAGCGCACGTTCAGCTCCGACCACATCGCCTTCCACCGCTTCGTCGAAGGGGTGAAGGAGGACTTCGGACTGTAGGTTCGGCCCCGTGGCCGACCAGGCGAAGTTCGCCGACCTCGCGATGGAGCACATGAGCTCCCTCTACTCCGGCGCTCTGCGCATGACGCGCAACCCGGCCGACGCCGAGGACCTCGTGCAGGAGACGTACCTGAAGGCCTACCGCGGCTTCGGGGGCTTCGAGGAGGGCACCAACCTCAAGGCCTGGCTGTACCGAATCCTGACCAACACCTACATCAACTCGTACCGCGCCAAGCAGCGCCGGCCCGACGAGACCGATCTCGACGAGGTCGAGGACCTCTACCTCTACCGCCGCCTCGGCGGACTGGAAGCCGCCCGCACCGGCCGCTCCGCCGAGGACGAGCTGATGGACCTCTTCACCGAGGCCGAGGTGAAGGACGCCGTCGAGCAGCTCCCGGAGAACTTCCGGATGGCCGTGCTCCTCGCGGACGTCGAAGGCTTCTCCTACAAGGAGATCGCCGAGATCATGGACATCCCCATCGGCACCGTCATGAGCCGCCTCCACCGGGGAAGAAAGCAGCTGGAGAAGCTGTTGTACGACTTCGCCGTGTCCCGCCGTCTCGCCGAGCCGGTTCCCGACCCGGCCACCTGACCCATGGCCACCGACTCGTCACCCCTGAAGCCGCAGTGCGAGGACGCGCTGCACGAGATCTACCACCTGCTGTCGGGGGAGATCGACGACGCCAAGCGCGAGAAGATCACCGAGCACCTCGACCAGTGCGCTCCCTGCGCAGAGCCGTACGACTTCTACGCCGAGCTCCGACGGTGCGTGCAGCAGCGCTGCCAGGACCAGGCCCCCCCTGAGCTCCTGGCCCGCATCGCGGACGCCCTCCAGCACGAGCACTGAGCCGCTGAGGTCGCCCCTCTTCGGGGCTCCCCGACCAGCGCCGCTACCATCGGCGGCATGTTCGCTGCCCCTGTCTGGCACTACTGGATCGGCGCCGTCCTCATGCTGCTGGCCGTGATCCCGGCCACCGTGATGCTGTTCATCGGCTACCTCCGCAAGACGCAGTCGCCCAGATACCCGAGCGACGACTAGCGGATGCCCAACAGCCCGGTCGACTGGGAGCTCGCGGAGCGGGTCGCGGTCCGGGCATCGGGCCAGGAGCCGTTCTCCAGCTCCTACCTCGGCCACTCGCTGCAGAAGGACTTCGAGGCCGCCACCGAGGAAGCCGAGGAGCTGGTCGCGGAGACCACCGGGCTGCGGAGCCTGTCGGGCCCCGCCCGTGCCCGCGTCACCGACCGCGCCGGCTGGGTGCACGCCAACGTCAACAGCTTCCAGCGCCTCCTCCGCCCGCTCAGCGAGCGGTTCGGAGATCGGATGGGCGACACCTTCGCGTCGAACCTGACGCGCAAGATCAGCGGGCTCGAGGTCGGCTTGCTCCTCGGCTGGATGTCGGGTCGGGTGCTGGGTCAGTACGACCTGCTGGTGGTCGACGACCCCGCGGAAGCGTCCCCTGAGGACCAGGATCTCGTGTACTACGTGGGACCGAACGTGCTGGCCCTCGAGAAGCGGTTCGCGTTCCCGCCCCACGAGTTCCGCCTGTGGCTCGCGCTGCACGAGGTCACCCATCGAGCGCAGTTCACCGGCGTGCCCTGGCTCCGGGAGCACTACCTGGGCCTCGTCCAGCAGACGCTCGAGTCCGTCGACCCCGACCCGAAGCGGTTCCTCGATGCGCTGGCCAAGGCGGTCGCCGACCTGCGTCAGGGTCGGAGCCCGCTCGACGATGGGGGCCTGGCGTCGCTCCTCGCGTCACCCGAGCAGCGGATCGTCCTCGACAGGATCGGGGGTCTGATGAGCCTGCTCGAGGGCCACGGCGACGTGACCATGGATCGCGCGGGTGCCGACCGGATCCCGAGCGCGCATCGCTTCTCGCGGGTGCTCCGGGAGCGACGGGCGAGCGCGAGCCCGGCCACCAAGGTGGTCCAGCGCCTGCTGGGCATCGAGGCCAAGATCAACCAGTACGCGCAAGGAGAGTCGTTCATCGCCGAGGTCGAGCGGCTCGGCGGTGGTCCCGAGGCGCTCGAGCCCGTGTGGCGCGGCGCCAGCTGGCTGCCGACCCTCGCCGAGATCCGCGACCCGGAGGAGTGGCTCGAACGGGTGCGGCTGTCCGACGAGCTCGTGGGCTGACGGGGGCGCGTGTCGTGGCCCGCGACCGGGGCGATCTCGTGGCGACGCTCGTGGCCATCGCCCGGGCCGAGCGGGAGGCGGCCGGGGGAGCCCCGCCGCCGGAGCGGCACGTGCGGCTGCGCCGCCTCGAGCGCCCTCGCCCGCCCCTCCACCAGGCCGCGCCCGTCGTCCCGGAACCGGTGATGCGACTGGATGCTGACCTCACGCCGAGGCAGCGTGTGCTCCTCCAGGCCCTGCACGCCGCGCCTTCGGTGAGCGCGGCGGCGACCGATCTCGGCGTGAGCCGCTCCAGCGTGTACGCCAGCCTGCGACGGGTGGCCCGCACCGTCGGGGTCGCGGACGTGCCCGAGCTGCTCAGCCTCGTGCGCGCCGGTCGTCTCGACCCGACACCCCCGGGCTGACCATGCCGGCGCGCGACCTGGTGGCTCGTTGCTCGTTCCCTCCCTCCGGTACGCCGGTCTCTCTCGCCGTGTCGGGGGGCGCTGACTCGCTCGCGCTCCTCGTCCTGGCGGTGGAGGCGGGGTGCGACGCGACCGCGGTGCACGTCGACCACGGGTTGCGCCGAGGTTCTGCGGCGGAGGCCGACGTCGTCGCCGAGGTGGCGGCCCGCCATGGAGCGGCCTTCGAGACGATCCGGGTCGAGGTCGGCGACGGGCCGAACCTCGAGGCGCGGGCCCGCCGCGCCCGCTACGCGGCCCTCCCCGACGACGTGCTCACCGGCCACACCGCGGACGACCAGGCCGAGACCGTGCTCCTCAACCTGATGCGCGGCTCGGGCCTCGACGGCCTGGCCGGCTACGACCCGGCGCGGCGACCGCTGCGGCTGCTCCGCCGGCGGGAGACGCACAAGCTGTGCGCAGACCTCGGGATCCAGCCGGTGCACGACCCGTCGAACGACGATCCCCGGTTCCGCCGCAACCGCGTCCGCCGTGAGCTGCTCCCCCTCCTCGACTCGATCGCGGAGCGTGACGTGGCGGCCGTGATCGCGCGCCAGGCCGACGGGCTCCGGGCCGACGGCGAGCTGCTCGAGCAGCTCTCGCTGGCCCTCGACCCCACCGAGGCCAAGGTCCTGGCCGCCGCCCCCGAGCCGCTCGCGGCCCGGGCGGTGCGCCGCTGGCTTCGCGCCGGCGACGAGCAGCACCCACCAGACGCCGCCACCGTCGCCCGCGTCCTCGCCGTCGCCCGGGGAGAAGCCGTCGCGTGTGACGTCGGCGGAGGTCGCCAGGTCCGCCGCAGCCGACAGCGCCTGGTCCTGTCATGAGCGGGTACGTTGCAAGGGTGGCGTCGGAGGCGAAGCACCAGCACCTGTTCGACAGTCCCGATCTGGGCGAGGTGGTGGTCGACGCGGCCTCGCTCCAAGCCCGGGTGGCGGAGCTCGGAGCCGAGATCACGAGGGACTACATCGACCGCGCGCCGCTCCTGATCGGCGTCCTCAAGGGCGCCGCCATGTTCATGACGGACCTGTCGCGCGCCATCGCCCTTCCGCTCGAGATCGACTACATGGCGGTGTCGTCCTACGGCAACGCCACCCGCACCTCGGGCGTGGTCCGGATCGTGAAGGACCTCGACATCGACCTCACGGGACGCGACGTGATCATCGTCGAGGACATCGTCGATTCCGGTCTCACCCTCTCCTACCTGCGCAAGACGCTCGCGGCACGGGGAGCCAACAGCCTCGAGGTGTGCGCCCTGCTCGTGCGCGAGGGCCTGCAGAAGACCGATGAGGACCTGCGCTACGTCGGCTTCCGGATCCCCCCGAAGTTCGTGGTCGGCTACGGGCTCGACTTCGCCGAGAAGTACCGGAACCTGCCGTACGTGTGCGTCTTCGAAGGCGACGGCTGAGTTCCCCTCGGGGGAGCCCCCCGGTAGCCTGCTCGGAGCATGAAGCGACCCTCCCGCTCGACCATCGGCTACATCCTCCTCGGCGCGATCGCACTGTTCGTGGCCTCCCAGCTCATGGGCAGCGACGAGAAGACCGAGGAGCTCACCCTCACCGAGTTCTTCGACGCCGTCGACGACGGCTCGGTGGCCAGCGCCACCATCAAGGACAAGTCGAACGAGGTCACCGGTGAGCTCCAGGACGGCACGAAGTTCAAGGTGGCGTACCCGCAGGAGCTGGCCGACGAGCTGACGACGCGCCTCGACGAGGCTCGGCCCCCGATCGACCTCGAGGTCGACCAGCAGGAGGACTCCATCTGGACGTCGCTCCTGTTCAGCCTCCTGCCGATGATCATCCTCTTCGGGCTCTTCCTGTTCGTCCTCAACTCGATGCAGGGCGGCGGCAGCCGGGTCATGCAGTTCGGCAAGGCCAAGGCCCGGCAGGTGTCCAAGGACGAGCCCAAGGTCACCTTCGCCGACGTCGCGGGTTGCGATGAGGCGGTGGAGGAGCTCCAGGAGATCAAGGACTTCCTGCAGAGCCCGGCCCGGTTCCAAGCGATCGGCGCCAAGATCCCCAAGGGCGTGCTGCTCTACGGCCCCCCCGGCACCGGCAAGACGCTGTTGGCCCGGGCCGTGGCCGGCGAGGCCGGCGTGCCGTTCTTCTCCATCTCGGGCTCCGACTTCGTCGAGATGTTCGTCGGCGTCGGCGCCAGCCGCGTGCGAGACCTCTTCGAGCAGGCCAAGCAGGCCGCTCCGTCGATCATCTTCGTGGACGAGATCGACGCCGTCGGCCGCCACCGTGGGGCGGGCCTCGGCGGTGGGCACGACGAGCGTGAGCAGACCCTCAACCAGATGCTCGTCGAGATGGATGGCTTCGACGCCCGCACCGGCGTGATCCTCATCGCGGCCTCCAACCGTCCGGACATCCTCGACCCCGCCCTGCTGCGACCCGGTCGCTTCGATCGCCAGATCGTCGTCGACCGGCCCGACCTCGAGGGCCGGAAGGGGATCCTCGCGGTGCACGCGAAGGGCAAGCCGCTGGAGCCCAACGTGCGTCTCGACGTGCTGGCCCGGCGCACCCCGGGCTTCACCGGTGCCGACCTCGCCAACCTCATGAACGAGGCCGCGCTGTTGGCGGCCCGCCGCAACCTGCAGCTGATCGGCCACGCGGAGCTCGAGGCCGCCATCGACCGCGTCATGGCCGGGCCGGAGCGCAAGAACCGGATCATGAGCGAGAAGGAGAAGCTCACGATCGCCTACCACGAGGGCGGCCACGCGCTCGTCGGGCACGTGCTGGAAGGCACCGATCCGATCCACAAGATCTCGATCGTCGCCCGGGGCCGGGCGCTGGGCTGGACCCTTGCCCTGCCGACCGAGGACAAGTACCTCCGCACCCAGGGCGAGCTCGAGGACTCGATGGCCATGCTGCTCGGCGGGCGCACCGCCGAAGAGCTCGTGTTCGGGGAGATCACCACCGGCGCATCCGACGACATCGAGCGCTGCACCGACATCGCCCGTGGCATGGTCACCCAGTACGGGATGAGCGAGAAGCTGGGCCCGCAGCAGCTGGGCAAGGTCAAGGGCGAGGTGTTCCTCGGCTACGACAAGGGCCACGAGGCCGACTACTCGCCTGAGGTCGCCGGGGTCGTGGACAGCGAGGTGCGCGGGCTGATCGACACCGCCCACGATCGGGCCCGGGCGATCCTGTCCACCCACCGCGCCACCCTCGACGTGCTCGCGAAGGCGCTCGTGGCGAAGGAGACCCTCGAGGACTCGGACCTGGCGGAGATCTTCGGACCGCTCGACAAGGGCACCGGCATCGAGGTGCCCGAGCCCGAGCCGATCGACGTGCCCGTCCCGGTCGAGCCCGAGCTGGTCGGCGCGGCCGTCGCGGAGGCCCAGCCGGTCGCCGCCCCGGAGGGCCGTGCCATCGTCGAGCCGGCACCGGCCAAGCGACGGTGGTGGAAGCGCGTCGGCGTACGCGCACCGAGGCCCAGCGGCACCTGACCCTCGTGGCCCGCGAGCGACCAGCCATCGACACGCCGATGGACCTCGCGCGGATCGAGAAGGCGGTCCGGGAGATCCTGGAGGCGATCGGCGAGGACCCGGATCGGGATGGCCTCCTCGACACCCCCGCACGCGTCGCCCGCATGTACGCGGAGATCTTCGTGGGCCTCCACACCGACCCCGCCGAGCACCTCACCGTCACGTTCGAGTCGAGCCACGACGAGATGGTGATGGTGCGTGACATCCCGCTGCAGAGCATGTGCGAGCACCACCTCATCCCCTTCAGCGGGAAGGCCCACGTGGCGTACATCCCGGGCGACGACGGCCGCATCACCGGCCTGTCGAAGATCGCCCGGCTGGTCGACGGCTACAGCCGGCGTCCGCAGGTGCAGGAGCACCTGACCGTGCAGATCGCCGACGCCATGGAGCGCACCCTCGAGCCGCGTGGGGTGATGGTGATCATCGAGGCCGAGCACCTCTGCATGTCGATGCGGGGCGTCCAGAAGGCCGGCTCGACCACGGTGACGTCCGCCGTGCGGGGGCTCTTCCGCGCCAACATCGCCACCCGCCAGGAGGCGATGCGCTTCGTCACCGGGCGAGGGTGACACAGAAGGCACTGAGACGCACCTCGGTGCCACGAACGGGTGCGGGATCGGCGTCCTAGACTGCCGAGGTGCCCCAGCCTCGTCCGCTCGTGATGGGCGTCATCAACGTGACACCCGACTCGTTCTCAGACGGAGGGCAGTTCGACGACCACGCCGCGGCCATCGCCCACGGCCGGGCCCTGCTCGCCGACGGGGCGGATTGGCTCGATGTGGGCGGTGAGTCCACTCGCCCCGGCGCCACCCCCGTCTCGGAGCAGGAAGAGCTGCGGCGCGTCGTCCCCGTCGTCGAGGCGCTCGCCGCTGGCGGCGCCCGGGTCTCGATCGACACCCGCAAGGCCGTCGTCGCCCGCGCCGCGGTCGCCGCCGGGGCGACGCTCCTCAACGACGTCGGCGCCGCGCAGGGCCAGCTGGCCGCCGAGCTGGGCGTCGCCTGGGCGGCCATGCACAGCCCAGGGCGAGCCCGCCACCATGCAGGACGATCCGCGCTACGACGACGTCGTCACCGAGGTCGTCGCCGACCTCGTGGCCCGGGCCGACGCGGCCGTCGCCGCCGGGGTGTCCGAGGTGTGGATCGACCCTGGCATCGGCTTCGGCAAGACGTTCGAGCACAACCTGGCGCTGCTGACCCACCTCGACGAGCTGGTGGCGACGGGGTATCCCGTCCTCGTCGGAACGAGCCGGAAGGGGTTCCTGGGGACCATCCTCGGTGCGTCCGACGGTCGCCCTGGCCCCGCGCCGGTCGACGATCGGCTCGAAGGCTCGCTCGCCACCGCCACCTGGGCCATGACGTGCGGCGCCGCCATGGTGCGCGCCCACGACGTGCGCGCCACCGCTCACGCCGCGATGGTCATCGGCGGCCACATCACCAAGGACGCAGCATGAGGGAGCACCGCACGTGCCGATGAAGGGGAAGTGGGCCCAGGGGATCCAACCGCGGAACTTCGCGTGGATCCTCAAGGACAAGCTGGCGGTCTGCGAACGGCCGGGCGGCTACGGCGCCAACCACCGCCGCGTCCGCCGCCAGGAGGAGATCATCTGGATCCGGGAGCAGGGGTTCACGTGCGTCGTCACGCTGATCCCGTCGCCCCACAACCTCCACAACTACGACGAGCTCGGCGTCACGTGGCGCCACGTGCCGTTCGGGCCCCACGACGACGCCCTCGCCGTGATCCAGACCCTCTTCCCCGAGCTGGCGGCCATGCTCGCCGCGGGCGGCAAGGTGCTGCTCCACCAGGACGAGCTCTCCGACCGAGTGGCGGGGCTCATGGCCGGCTACCTCCTGTGGGCCGAGGTCGTGCCGATGGCCCCCCAGGCGACGTCGCTCGTGGAGCAGCTGCTCTCCCGCCCCCTGGGCCCCCTGGGGCGCGACCTCGTCGCCCTCGCCGCCACCGTCCCGAAGTAGCCCGTGGCCGCGGCAGACCTGATCGAGCTGCGCGGCCTCCGCGTCGCGGGGATCGTCGGCGTGCTGGCCCACGAGCAGGCCCAACCGCAGCCCCTCGAGGTCGATCTGGACGTCCGGCTCGATCTGGCCCCGGCGGGAACGAGCGACGACCTCGCGGACACGGTCGACTACGGAGGCCTCTGCGCCGTGATCGAGCGGGTGGTCTCCACCACCAGCTACGCCCTGCTGGAGGCGCTCGTCGAGCACCTCGCCACCGAGCTGCTCGCGGCCGATCCTCGCATCGACTCGGTGACCCTCGCCGTGCGCAAGCTGCGCCCACCGGTCGCGCAGCAGCTCAGCACGTCGGGGGTTCGCGTCTCCCGGGCGCGCTGATGGCGCGGCGGGCGTTCCTCGGGCTCGGATCGAACCTGGGCGACCGGGTGGCCCACCTGCGGGCCGCGGTGGCGTCGCTTCCCGACCTCGTGGCCACGTCCCCCGTCTACGAGACGGCCCCCGTCGGCGGCCCCGCCGACCAGGGTCCGTACCTGAACCTCGTCGCCGAGCTGCACACCGCGCGGACCCCACGCCAGCTCCTCGAGGTCTGCCACGCCCTCGAGCGCGACGCCGGACGCGTGCGCGAGGTGCGGTGGGGCCCACGCACGCTCGATGTGGACGTGCTGCTCGTCGAGGGCATCGACGTCGACGAACCCGACCTGCAGGTACCGCACCCACGGATGGCGGAGCGGCGGTTCGTGCTGGCCCCCCTGGCCGACCTGGCCCCGGACCTCGTCACGCCGGCCCAGCTCGCCACCGCCGACGGAGAGGTCCGCGCGGTGGGGACGCTCGCCGAGCTGGCGGGAGCGGACGGAGACGGGGCATGACGCGGGTTCGCATCATCGGCCCCGGCCGCGCTGGCACGGCCCTCGACACCGCGCTGGCTCGCGCCGGCTGGGAGATGCTGCCGATCCTCGGGCGCGACGACGACGTCAGCGCCGCCGCGGCAGACGTGGACCTGGTCCTCATCGCCACGCCCGACCACGCCATCGGCGACGTGGCGAGGGCGATTCGGCCGTCCCCGCACGCGGTCATCGCCCACGTGTCGGGCTCCGCGGGGCTCCACCCGCTCGCTCGGCACCAGCGACGGGCGGTGCTCCACCCGCTCGTCGCCCTCCCGGACGCAGAGCGGGGCGCGGAGCGGCTCGTGGGCGCCTGGTTCGGGATCGCCGAGGACGGCGACTCCCTCGTGGCCGAGGTCGTCGCCAGCCTGCGCGGTCGCGTCGTGCACGTCGCCGAGACCGAGTGGGCCCGGTACCACGCCGCCGCCGTGATCGCGTCCAACCACCTCGTGGCGCTGCTCGGGCAGGCCGAGCGCGTGGCGGCCAGCGTCGGAGCGCCGGTCGAGGCCTTCCTCGACCTGGCCCGCGGCAGCCTCGCCGACGTGGCCGCCCTCGGTCCGCGGGCCGCCCTCACGGGTCCCGTGCGACGGGGCGACACCGCGACCGTTGCGCGACACCTCGCCGCCCTCCCCCCGGAGGAGCGCGCGGCCTACGAGGCCATGGCGCACGAGGCAGGCCGCCTGTGCCCGTGACGACCGTGACCTCCATCGCGGCCCTGCGGGAGCGGCTCGACGCGGCGCGAGCCTCCGGCCAGGGCGTCGGGTTCGTACCGACGATGGGCTACCTCCACGCAGGGCACGCGTCGTTGGTGGCCGCGGCGCGTGCCGACACCGACCTCGTGGTGGTGTCGATCTTCGTCAACCCGCTGCAGTTCGGGCCCGCCGAGGACCTCGATGCGTACCCACGTGACCTCGCGGGGGACACCGCCCTGGCCGAGGCGCAGGGGGCCGACCTCCTGTTCGTGCCGACGACCGAGGAGATGTACCCCGAGGGCGCCGTGCGCACCACCGTGACGGTCGCGGAGGTCTCCGAACCGCTGGAGGGAGCGGCGCGGCCGACGCACTTCGCGGGCGTCGCCACCGTGGTCGCCAAGCTGTTCGCCATCGTCGGACCGTGCCGGGCCTACTTCGGTGAGAAGGACTTCCAGCAGGTGGCCGTCATCCGCCAGATGGTCAGCGACCTGTCGCTGCCCGTGGACGTCGTGGCGTGCCCCACGCAGCGCGAGCCCGACGGCCTCGCCCTCTCGAGCCGCAACGCCTACCTCACGGACGCGGAGCGGGCTGCCGCGCCCGTCGTGCACTCGGCGCTCCTCGTGGGTCGCCTCGCCATCGACGCCGGCGAGCGCGATGCGGCGCGGGTGCGCGCGCTGATGACCGAGCTCATCGAAGCCGAACCGCTGGCCGAGCTCGACTACGCCGCGGTCGTGGACGCCCGCACCCTCCAGGTCGTCGATCCCCTCGAGGGCGAGCTGCGCCTGCTCGCCGCGGTGCGGTTCGGTCGGGCGCGCCTCATCGACAACGTGGGCGCCTCAGTCGCCTGACCGTCAGTCGAAGCGGAGCGCCGCGACCGGCTCGAGCCGGGCCGCCCGCCGGGCGGGGATCAGCGCCGCCAGCGCGGCCACGACGAGCGTCACGACGAGCAACGGCACGAGGAACCCCCACGGCACGGTGAGCTGGACCGACGCGCCCACCGCCCCCCGGACCGTCGCGGAGGTGCCCACGGTCAGGAGCAGCCCGAGCGGCACGGCGAGCACGAACGCCACCAAGGCGAGCGTGATGGCCTCGACGAGGACCATCTGACGGATCTGGCTGCGCAGCGTCCCCGCCGACCGGAGCACACCGATCTCGTGGGTGCGCGCCAGCACCGAGACGGCCAGCGTGTTCGCCAGTCCCAGCAGCCCGGCGACGGCCGCCGCGATGAGGATCACGTAGGCGAGGGAGAAGAAGCCGCGCAGCTGGCTGAAGGCGAAGTCCTTGGTCGAGTCGGGGGTGTCGATGACCAGGTCGTACTCCCCGCCCAGCTCCGTCGCCACCGCGTAGACGAGCGTGCCCTCGTCGACGCCGTCCGCCGCGTCGACCAAGTAGGCGTTGGGGCGTCCCGCCCCGAACCGGGCCGCGTCCGGGTTGCCGGCCACGACGCCGAACCCGGGTCCGACCACCGCGTAGGTGCCCGCGACGGTGAACTCCGCCACCCCCTCGCTCGTGCGCAGCTGGACGACGTCGCCTCGGTCCACGCCCGCCCCGGCTGACGTGGCGTCCGGGACGAGGACGGCCCCACCGGCGCTCAGCGCGGCGGCGGCCGAGTCGTCGTCTCCGTCGACCCAGGCGAAGCCGGCGACGTCGAAGTAGGTCGCGGGGTCGATGATCGGTGACGCCGACGCGCGCCGACCCGTCGTCGATCAGACGGTCGGTCTGCCCGAACTGGACCGGGGTCACGGCCCGGACGCCGTCGATGGCCGCCAACCGGCCTCCGACGTCGGGCTCGAAGGCGCCAGGCGCGATGACCTGCAGGCTCCCACCGGTCTGGCGCTCGATGACGTTGGTGAGGGTGCGGGACATGGCGGCGCTGGCGCCCGCCACGGTCATCAGCATCGCCAGCACGACCATGACGAGGGCGAGGGTGTACGCGCTGCGGCTGCGCTCCTTCACCAGGTGCAGGACCGCGATCGCGCCCGTGCCGCGGGCAAGGTGGGAGATCGGGCCGCCGACGACCCGAGCCACGGGCTGCAGCGCGAACGGGACGAGCAGCACCGACGCGAGCAGGACGAGGATGGCCGCGAGACCTCGCACGGGAACGCTCGTCCCGCTGAACCCGACCGCGATCCCCAGGACGAGCAGGCCCACCCGGGGACGCCACTGGCCGCGGGGTTCGATGCCGGCGGCGCCCTCCCGCATCGCGTCGACGGGGCCGAGGGCGGAGGCCCGGCGACCCGGCAGCCAGGCCGCCGCGACGCTGACCGAGACCCCGACCACCACGCCGACCAAGGCCGGCCCGGGAGGGAGGCCGAGCGGCTGCAGGTCGAGGTCGAGGAGCGACTCGACCACGCCCAGGCTCACGCCCGCGATCAACCGCCCGATGATGAGGCCCACGAGGCTCGCGACCAGCCCGAGCACCGCGGCCTCCGTCAGCACGACGCGACGCACCTGGGCTGGTTGCGCCCCGAGCGCGCGCAGGATGCCGTAGGTCGGCGTCCGCTCGGCGACGGCGACGGAGAAGGTCAGGAACACGAGGAACCCGCCGACGAACACGGCGATCACCGACATCAGGGTCGAGCGCGCCGCTGATGGCGGTGATGAAGTCTCGGAACGGCGCCGCCGCGTCGTCGGCATCCTGGATGGTGAGCGACTCGCCGATCGCCTCGCGGTGGTCGTCGATCCAGGTGTCGCTGTCGAGGCCGTCGGCCAGCGCGATCTCCACGCCGGTGATGACGTCGCCCTTGCCGAACAGGCGCTGGGCCGTGGCCGTCGAGGTGTACCCGACCGCGCCCTGGAAGCCGAGGCCGGCCCCTTCCGCGCTCGAGGATGCCCGAGATCGTGACGACCTGGCTGCCGCCCGGCGTCGCCAGCGCGATCGTGTCGCCCGTCGCCAGGTCGAGGTCGTCCGCGATCCGGCGGGCGAGGACGATCTCGTCCGCCTCTGGCGCGGGCAGCGCCCCCTCGAGCAGGTCGAACGATCGGAGGTCCTGGGCGCGATCGAGGTCGGCCCCGACCACGTACAGGACGTTGTCTCGGGAGACGACGGGCGGAGCCGTCCCCTCCGTCACGGGCCAGGCGGAGCTGCGGAACGTCACCGAGCCGACGGCCGTCTCGACCCCGTCGAGGGCGGCCACCTGGTCGACGAGGGCGGGTGCGAGGGTGGCGTCGAAGGACCCGACCGGCCCGACGAACACGTCGACGTCCCCGGCCGACCCCGACACCGCGTCGTCGAGGGCTGCCGTGGTCGCGGCGCTGGTGAGCAGCACGGCGTAGAGCACGGCCACCCCGAGCGCCGCGCCCGCACCCGTCAGCGCGAACCGCGCCGGTCGCCGGCGCAGGCTCCGCACGGAGAGCTCGGAGAGCGACCGCATCGTTCAGATCTCGTCGTACCCGGTCGACGTTCGTCGATCGTGACCGGATGCCGCGCCGGCGGCGTCGCTGTCCTCCAGCCAGCGGAGCACCACCGCGTGACCGGTCCTCGTGGGTGGGGTCCACGGCCGCGGGGCCGGTGCAGCGATCGGCGACGTCGAGGGACGCCTGGACGGCGCCGTCGCGCAGGAGGTGCACCTGCTGCGCATGACCGGCCGTGCGCGGGTCGTGCGTGACCATGACGATCGTCTGGCCCATCGCTCGTTGCGCGGCCAGGAAGAGCGCGAGGACCTCGGAGCCCGACGTGAGGTCGAGGTTCCCGGTGGGCTCGTCCGCGAGGAGCACGGCGGGCGAGGTGAACAGCGCCCGGGCGATGGCCGCGCGCTGCTGCTGGCCGCCCGAGAGCTGCGACGGCTGCTTGTCACGATGGTCGCCGAGGCCCACGAGCTCGATGACGTCCTCGAGCGTCGTGCGATAGGTGACGGCGGGGCGGCCCGCGATCACGGCCGGGAGGGCGATGTTCTCGGCGACCGTGAGCACCGGCACGAGGTTGAAGAACTGGTACACGATCCCGATCCGGTTGCGGCGCAGCCGCGTGCGGGCATCGTCGTTGAGCGACGACAGCGGCGTGCCGTCCAGCTCGATCTCGCCTGAGTCGGGCGTGTCGAGGCCGCCCAACAGGTGGAGCAAGGTCGACTTGCCCGATCCCGACGGACCCATGATCGCCGCGAACCGTCCCGCCTCGACCTCGAGGGACAGGTGGTCGAGGACGCGCTGGACGCCTTCGCCCTGCGGGTAGTCCTTCACGACCTGCCGAGCCGCCAGGATCACCCGACGCTCCTCCCCAACCATCGCTGCCCTCCGTGACGCCCGCTGCCGGGGGCGACGCTACCGGTCGGGACCCGGGCCCTCGGGGCGGGCTAGACCTTGCCGGTGGCCGACCTCGACCTCCTCGTGCTCGGCTCCGGTGTGGCGGGCCTGTCCGCAGCGGTCCGGGCGGCCGAGATCCACGGGATGCGGGTGGGCGTCCTCACCAAGGCGGAGCTCCAGCAGGCCACGACGCGCTGGGCCCAAGGCGGGGTCGCGGCCGTGCTCAACGAGGACCCGGACTCGACCGACCTCCACCTCGCCGACACGCTCGCGGCGGGGGCCGGGTTGTGCGACGTCGAGGCCGTGCGCGTCCTCGTCGACGAGGGTCCGTCTCGCGTCCACGAGCTCATCGCCCTCGGCGCCGCCTTCGACCGCGACCCCGAGGGTCAGCTCGAGCTGGCCCGGGAGGGCGGCCACTCCGTGCCGCGCATCGTGCACGCCGGGGGAGCGGCGACCGGCGCGGAGATCGAGCGGACGCTCGTCGACGCCGTGCGGGCTGAGGTGTCCGCGGTCTACGAGAGCTCCTTCGCCCTCGACCTGATCGTCGAGGGCGGCCGCTGCCGCGGTGTGATCGCCGCGGACCCGTCGGGGGGTCGACGCGAGGTCCGTGCCGCCCACGTGCTCGTGGCCACCGGTGGGTACGGCCAGCTCTTCGCGGTGACGACCAACCCCACGGAGGCCACCGGGGACGGCGTGGCCATGGCGATACGCGCCGGCGTCGCCGTGGCGGACGTGGAGTTCGAGCAGTTCCACCCCACCGCGCTCCACCATCCGGTCATGCCCCGTCCCCTGCTCACGGAGGCGCTGCGCGGGCACGGCGCCCTCCTGCGCGACAGCAGCGGCGAGCGGTTCGTCGACGAGCTCCTCTCGCGCGACAAGGTGAGCCGGGCGATCACCGCTCGCATGATCTCCGAGGGGGTCGAGCACCTGTGGCTCGACGCCACGGGCCTCGACGGCTTCGCCGACCGCTTCCCCACGATCAGTGCGGAGCTGGCCAAGGTCGGGCTCGACCCGGCGCGCGACTGGCTTCCGATCGCCCCCGCGGCGCACTACAGCTGCGGTGGCATCCTCGCCGACCTCGACGGGGCGTCCTCCCTTCCCGGCCTGTGGGTGGCCGGGGAGGCGAGCTGCAACGGCGTGATGGGTGCCAACCGGCTGGCGTCGAACTCACTCCTCGACGGCATGGTGTTCGGTCCTCGCGTGGTCGAGGCCATCGACCGGGGCGTCGACGGGCCGCGCGCCACCGGTGCCATGCGGTCCCTGCTCGGCGGGGGCGACATCGGGGGTCACCCGCTCGCCCCGATGCCGGCCAACGAGGGCGTCGTCCCGAGCCGGGAGGAGCTGCAGCGCCGGATGACGGTGGATGCCGGCGTGCTGCGGTCGGCGGAGTCGCTCGCGGCGGTGGCGGCGGTCTGCGCGGGGCAGGTGGCCGGCGACGATCTGGCGTCGTGGGAGCTCCGCAACCTGGTCACGGTGGGGCGTCTGCTCTGCGCGGCGGCCATGGCGCGCGAGGAGAGCCGTGGCGCGCACACCCGCACGGACTTCGTCGAGACGCGGCGACGATCTGCGGCTCCGGTTCATCGCGGGAGGCTGATCGGTACTCTCTGCGCATGAGCGAGGGGGAGATCCCGGCCGCGTGGCACCCCGATCCGCTCGGTCGCAACGAGCTGCGCTACTGGGACGGGACCGGCTGGACCGACCACGTGTCCTCGAACGGTGTCCAGGCGATCGACCCGGTCCAGGGCACCGCCGCCGTGCCCGCCGCGTCCCGGTCGGTGGACAAGATCGTGGCCGACGTGGCGAAGGTCGGTGCGGGCACCGAGGTGCAGGGCGGCGGGACGATCTTCACCGAGCCCGTGATGGTCGTGAGCCAACGGGCCAAGCTCCTGGAGGTCGTCAACGAGTACGCGATCCACGACCAGAACGGGCGGCAGATCGGCGCCGTGCGCCAGGTCGGTCAGTCGACGGCCAAGAAGGCGTTGCGCGTGCTGGCCTCCGTGGACCAGTTCCTCACCCACCAGCTCGAGGTGGTCGACGCCCAGGGCAACGTGCTGCTCGTGCTGATCCGGCCCGCCAAGGTCATGAAGTCGAAGATCATCGTGCAGGACGGCCGCGGCGCCGAGATCGGCCAGATCGTCCAGAACAACGTCTTCGGGAAGATCCGCTTCAGCCTGGAGGCCGGCGGCCATGCCTACGGCTCGATCAACGCCGAGAACTGGCGGGCCTGGAACTTCCACGTCGCCGACCACACCGGCACCGAGATCGCCCGGATCACCAAGACCTGGGAGGGCCTCGCCCAGACGCTCTTCACGACCGCGGACAACTTCGTGGTCCAGATCCACCGCCCGCTGGAGGAGCCCCTCCGCTCCATGGTCGTGGCCAGCAGCCTGGCCATCGACACCGCCCTGAAGCAGGACCGCCGCGGCTTCAACTAGTCGGTCGCCGCGCCTGGCAGGCTAGGGCCGTGGCTCTGGCCGATCCCTACCTGCACGCGGTGCGCTCGGCGGTCGCGCTGGCCTTGGCGGAGGACCTCGCGCCGCTCGGCGACATCACGTCGGCGCTCCTGCCGGAGGGGGCCACGACCGTGGCGGACTTCGTGCCGCGACACAACGGCGTGCTGGCCGGCACGCGGTGCGCGACCGAGACCTTTGCCCAGCTCGATCCCGCGGTGGAGGTCAGCTGGATGGCCAGCGACGGCGACGCCGTTGCGGCGGACGCGGTGATCGGAACCGTGAGCGGCCCCATGGCGTCGATCCTGACCGGGGAGCGGACGGCACTGAACTTCCTGTGCCACCTGTCCGGGATCGCGACCATCACCAAGCGGTTCTCGGACGCCGCCGCGTCCGGCGGGGCCGCCCGCATCTGGGACACCCGCAAGACGACCCCGGGTCTGCGCACGCTGCAGAAGGCCGCGGTCCGGTCGGGCGGCGCGGTCAACCACCGCGGCAACCTGTCCGACTGGGTGATGTTCAAGGACAACCACCTCGCGGTGCTCGGCATCGCCGAGGCCGTCGCGTCCGCCAAGGCGACGTGGCCGGGCCGGCTCGTCCACGTCGAGGCCACCGACCTCTCCGAGCTCGCGCAGGCGCTCGAGGCCGGTGCCGACGCCGTGCTGCTCGACAACATGACACCGGAGGAGGCCAAGGCGGCCGTCGCACTGGTCGATGACTGGGCCGCCGCCAACGACGGGCCCCGGCCGCTGCTCGAGTGCAGCGGCGGGATCACCGTCGAGACGGCCGCGGCGTACAGCGCCAGCGGGGTGGACCTCCTCAGCACCAGCCAGATCACCCAGTCGGCGCCCGCCCTCGACATCGGGCTCGACATCCGCTGAGGCGACTACGGGTTCGACCCCTCGGCCGGAACCCCCGTAGCGTCTGACGCCGTGCTCCTCGCCCTCGACGTCGGCAACACCCAGACGGTGGTCGGGCTCTACGACCTCGAACCGCTGGACGCCAACGTCGATCGGCGTCTGGCCGACTCGAGCCTCGTCGACCACTGGCGCATCGCCACCAACGTCGAGCGCACGGCCGACGAGCACGCCCTCGTGCTCCAGGAGTTCCTCGGGTTCCACGGCTCGACGTGGGAGGACAACGACATCGTCGGGATCGTCCTCTGCTCGTCGGTGCCGCGGGTGACCGGGTCGCTGCGTCGGATGTCGGAGCGCTACTTCGGCATGGCCGCGCTCGTCGTGGAGCCGGGCGTGCGCACGGGGCTGCCGATCCTCTACGACAACCCCAAGGAGGTCGGTGCCGACCGCATCGCCGACGCCGTGGCGGCGTTCGACCTCTTCGGGGGGCCGACGATCGTCGTCGACTTCGGGACCGCGACCACGTTCGAGGCGATCTCGGCCAAGGGCGAGTACCTCGGCGGGGCGATCTTCCCGGGGATCGACATCAGCCTCGACGCCCTCTTCGCGCGGGCCGCCGCCCTCCGGCGAGTGGAGCTGATCGAACCTCGCAACGTGATCGGCCGCAGCACGGTGGAGTCGATGCAGTCGGGTGCCATCTACGGCTACACATCTCTGGTGGACGGGATGTGCGAGCGGATCCGGGCCGAGCTCGACGCCGACGCGACGGTGGTCGCCACCGGCGGGCTCTCGGACCTCATCGGGCCGCTCTCGAGCGCCATCACCCACGTGGAGCCGTGGCTCACCCTCCACGGCCTGCGTCTCATCTTCGAGAAGAACGCCGAGTCGACGGCGTGAGCACGTCCGTACCGGTTCGAGACGACGGCGACCACGGCGCAGATCCGCGCGCAGCACGACGGGCTCGAACCCGGAGAGGAGACCGGCATCGAGGTCCGCGTCGCGGGCCGGGTCATGCTGCACCGGGCCCAGGGCAAGCTCGCCTTCGCGACGCTGCGCGACGGGAGCGGGGACGAGGTGCAGCTGTTCGCCCTCGCCGCGCTGACCGACGACTTCGACGGCTTCGTCGGGATCAGCCTCGGCGACTGGGTCGGGGCCGTCGGCGAGGTCGTGAAGACGAAGCGCGGCGAGCTGTCCGTGAAGGTCGCGTCCTGGGTCATGCTCGCGAAGACGCGCCGCAGCTTCGGGGACAAGTTCCACGGCATCAGCGACGTCGACACGCGCTACCGGCAGCGCTACGCCGATCTGTGGGCGAACCCCGAGGCGCGCCAGACCTTCCTGCAGCGCAGCCGCATCCTGAGCCTCACCCGTCGGTGGCTGGAGGAGCGCGACTTCATCGAGGTCGAGACGCCGATCTTCCACCCGATCCCCGGCGGCGCGCTGGCCAAGCCGTTCACCACCCACCACAACGCGCTCGACATGGAGCTCTTCCTCAGGATCGCGCCAGAGCTCTACCTGAAGCGCCTCACGGTCGCCGGCTTCGAGAAGGTGTTCGAGATCGGCCGGGTGTTCCGCAACGAGGGGCTGTCCACCCGCCACAACCCCGAGTTCACGATGCTCGAGCTCTACCAGGCGTACGGCGACTACACGGACATGATGGCGCTCACCGAGGAGCTCACCGCCCACCTCGCACAGGAGCTGCACGGCACGACCAAGCTCACCTTCGGCGGCCGCGAGCTCGACCTCACTCCGCCCTGGCGCCGCGCCAGCCTCGTCGACCTCGTCGAGGAGCACGCCGGCGTCCGCGTCGACGTCCGCATGCCGATCGACGAGCTGCGCCGCATCGCTGGCGAGCACGGCGTGGAGGTGAAGGACGACTACGGCCCGGGCAAGCTCGTGCTCGAGATCTACGAGAAGACCACCGAGGCGGAGCTCTGGGGACCGGTGTTCGTCACCGACTACCCGAAGGAGGTCTCGCCGCTCGCGCGCGACCACCGCGAGCTGCCTGACATGGTCGAGCGCTTCGAGCCGATCGTGGCCGGTCGCGAGATCGGCAACGCCTTCTCCGAGCTGATCGACCCCGACGAGCAGCGCGCTCGCTTCGAGGCGCAGGCGCGCCAGAAGGCCGCGGGCGACGACGAGGCCATGGTCGTCGACGAGGACTACCTGCGCGCGCTCGAGTACGGCCTGCCGCCCACCGCCGGCCTCGGCATCGGGATGGATCGCCTGGTGATGCTCCTGACCGACACCCAGAGCATCCGCGACGTCATCCTGTTCCCGACCCTCCGCCCGGAGCAGGACTGATGTTCCGCATCCGCGTCATGGAGAACCGGTAGCCCGACTCGATGACGGCGTCGCGGAGCGGCCGCAGGTCGTCGAGGACCCGCAGCTCGACGCCGCGCTCGGCGGTGCAGCTCGAACAGGTCGCCGACCGGCGCGACATCGAGGGCGGCGCGCTCGTCGTCGGCCACCCAGTAGCCGTCGGCGTCGGGCCACGGCCGGAACCCGTCGACCGCGAACCGGTACACGAAGAGCCGGCACGCTCGCATCCGCTCGACCCACCCGGGCTCCATGGCGTGCACACGCGACGCAGTGGTCGGTCCGAGCCGGTCGGCGGGTGAACCGTCGTCCGACCAGAAGGTGATGCGGGGGCAGTCGCGCGGGAACCAGAGGAGCGGGGCATGGACCTCGTCGATCGTCCAGACCATCGGCGGCTGGTCCGGGTTGGTGGCCGGGACGTGCGGCAGGAAGCGGGTGATGCCCGGATCCTCGCTGTAGTGCCAGAGGTGCTCGGGATGGTGCTCGTGCCGGGCCGCCATGGCCGGTCAGCATGCCAGGGACCTAGGTCGCAGGACCGAGGACATCGGACCGCCCGTCCGATGCCGCTGGGGGAGCGGCTCCGGCAGGGTGGCAGCATGCAGACCGTGACCCTCGACGACCCCGCGGTGATCGCAACACCGGCCGTCGTCGCCGACGATGGGGTGTGGGCACCGGCCCGCCGTCGCCTGACCCTCGGCCTGGTGATGACCATCACCCTCGTCGCCTTCGAGGCGCTGGCCATCTCGACGGTGATGCCGGTGGTGTCCGACGACCTCGGTGGACTCGGCCTCTACGGCTGGGTGTTCAGCGGCTTCTTCCTCGGCAACCTCCTGGGCATCGTGGTCGCGGGCCAAGCCGCCGATCAGCGGGGGACCGCACTCCCGTTCGCGGTCGGCCTCCTGCTCTTCTCGGCCGGCCTCTGCCTCGGCGGCCTGGCTCCGTCGATGGGCGTGCTCGTCGCCGCCCGCGTGCTCCAGGGCATCGGAGCCGGCGCCATCCCCGCCATCGCCTACGCCACGGTCGGCCGCGTCTACCCCGCCGCCATCCGGCCTCGGGTGTTCGCGGTGTTCTCGACCGCCTGGGTCGTGCCCGGCCTCATCGGCCCGGCCTCGAGCAGCGCCATCGAGGAGGCGCTCAGCTGGCGGGCGGTGTTCCTGGCCCTGCTGCCGTTCGTCCTGATCGCGGGCCTCATCACGATCCCGGCCCTCACCGGCGCCCCCGACGTGGCCGACGACGACGACACCGAGCGGGTGCCCGATCGTCGCGGGCCGGCGCTCGTCCTCACCCTCTCCGTCGCCCTCGTCCTCGTCGCGATCAGCGGGCCACCCGTGTGGATCGCCGTCCCGCTGCTCCTCGTCGCGACACCCATCGCCGTGCGGACCTTCATCCGGCTCGTGCCGCCGGGCACGCTGCGGCTGGCGCCCGGCATGCCCGCGGCGGTCATGGTGCGCGGCATCCTCACGTTCGCGTTCTTCGGCGCTGACGCCTACGTCTCGCTCACCTTCCAGGACGTGCGCGACCAGCCGACCTGGGTCGCCGGCGTCGCCCTCACCGGCGCCACCCTCGGCTGGACCGCCGCCGCCTGGATCCAGCAGCGCTGGATCCTCACCGCCGGGCCACGCCGCGTCGTCGCCACCGGCTTCGTGTTCCTCGCGGTCGGGATCGCCGGCATGATCGGCGCCGTCGGCGACCTGCCGATCCCCGTCTGCATCGCAGCCTGGTCGATGGCCGGCTTCGGCATCGGCCTGGCGTACTCCCCGCTCGCGGTGACGGTCCTCGGCCTCGCCGAGCCCGGCACCGAGGGCACCGCCAGCAGCAGCATCCAGCTCGCCGACGTCCTCGGCGTCGCCCTCGGCGCCGGCTTGGGAGGCGCCTTCGTCGCCCTCGGCGACTCCCAGGGCTGGGCCACCAGCACCGCCCTCGCCATCGCCTTCCCGATCACCCTGGCCGCGGCCGTGATCGGCATCTTCGCCGCCCGCCGCCTCCCTACGACGCTGCCCGGCTGACCCCCACAGCGTCGCCAACTCGGGTGCGAAGCGCGTCGTTCCTGTCGCACTTCGCACCCGAGTTCGAGCCCTGGGATGAACTCGAGGGTGAAGAGCCGCACTTCTGCGGCCTTTCACCCTCGAGTTGGGAGAGGTGGGATGCGCCGGAGGTCAGGCGAAGTTGTCTTCGACGACGTCGACGAGGCGCTTGCCGGTCTCGATGGGGCTGAGGTCCTTGCGCTCCATGGCGACGCCGGCGCCGAGGAGGGCGATGCCACCTGCCGCGAGCCAGGTCCACGTGGGGAGATCCGCCGTGATGGCGAGGGTCTCGTAGCCGACGAGGACGACGAGCAGGCCGGTGCCGAGGAACAGCGGAGCGGCCAGCTTGCGGTAGCCGCCCGCGGCGACCGCCAGGACACCGACCGCGCCGGCGACGACCGCGTGCCAGCCGGGGCCGCCGCTCATCCGCTCGGCGAGGGCGGCACCACCGAAGATCGTGACGACCGGTCCGTAGGCGATCCAGCTGCTCGCACCGGTGGAGCGGGCCCGCAGCCCGGCGCCGATGAGCAGCAGAGCGACCGGGACCAGGTACGGCTCGCTGGCGGTGATCTCGGCGTCGGCGAGACGGAGCCACATGCCAGCGGTCATGGCCAGCGAAGCGAGGAGGACGCCGTCGAGACGGCCCCGCTCGACCGACACCGCGAGCCCGATGCCACTGGTGATCATCACGGCGTCCGCGAAGGCGCTGGCGTCGTGGGCGGCGAGCCCGAGACCGGCGGCACAGGCCACGGCGGCGGCGGCGAGGATCGGCAGCGACCAGCGGCGGTCGACCAGGGAGCCCAGCCCGACCAGCACGGCCGCGCTGATCGAGAGCGCCACGCCGGAGGCGGGGATGGACAGCTCGACCGTGCGGGCCAGGGCTCCGATGGCGACCGGGACCGCCAGCGATGCACCGAGGGCGACGTGCGGATCGCGGAGGCGCAGGGCATCGAGGATCGAGAGGGCGCTGACGGCGAGGGCGACGACGGCGAGCTGCGAGGCGGACAGCTCGGCCGCCCCGGCCAGCACGGCAACCGAGCCGATGCGAGCGAGCGTGCCGAGCGGGAGCGTTCCGGTGACGCGTCCCCGATCGAGCACGATCGCGGCCGCGGTCGCGGTCACCGCGCCGCCGATCAGCCCCGCGACCACCTCGCCCGTCTGGCCGATGAACACACCCATGGCGATGGCCCCCGGGACCAAGGCGACGGCCGACAGGAGCCAGGCCCACTGCTCGGCCACGTCGGCGGCCTGCTCGTCGGCGGACGGGGCGTTCGAGCGGCGCACCGCCGCCTCGGCCAGCACGAGGGTGCCGGCCACGCCGACCGCCACGAGGGTGCCGGTCGAGTCGCTGGCGACGACGGGGGCCCACGAGGCGGCGAGCACCGCCACCGTCGAGCCGGCCCGATGGTCGCTGAGGACCGCCAGGCCGGCGATCGCCGTCAGCGTGAGGGCGAGGACGGGGTCCGAAGCGGTCGCGGAGGCAACGGCGGAGGCCACGCAGATCGCGGTGGCGACCGCAGCCAGCACGAAGCCGCGGGAGCCGCGCCGACGGTCGGCCACCAGCCAACCAGCGCCCAGCACGAGGGTGGCGAGGGCCGTCTCCGTGCTGGTCGTGTCGGAGGCGGGGGCGAGGAGGATCGGAAGGACCGCGGCGAGGGTCGCGAGGCCGGCGAACCACTCGACGATGTGGGCGACGATGCCAGCCGGCACGCTCCAGAAGTCGTCGTCACGGACTGTGTAGGCAACGAGCTGCACGAGCAGGAACACGGCGGCCAGACCCACCAGGGTGTCGGTGGGCTCGATGTCCTGGCCGCTCCAGGAGGCGATGGTGCCGACGGCGCCGAGGGCGACACCGACCAGCACGAGGCCGGCGTCGGAGCGGCGGCGACCGGCGACGGCGAGGACGACTGCCGCGGTCGCGCCCGTGAGCACCGCGGCCATCCGGGGCTGCTCGCCGGTGAGGCCGAGGCGCTCGAAGGTGTCGGCGCCGGTGAAGGCGACGCGGTCGACGAAGGTCAGCAGCGGAGCCACCCCCGCCAGCGCGGCCCAGCCGGTGGCCAGGCCATCGAGGCGCCACGCCAGCGCGGCCGCGGCGAAGGCGGCCAGGACGAGCGGGGCGGGGAGCACGGTCGTGGCGCCGATGCCGCCCGCCAGGGCGACCACCGACACCGCGAAGGCCGAGCGCAGCACGACGGAGCGCTCGGTGATCGCGGCCCACCCGAAGGTGGCGGCGGCGATCATCCCTTCGGCGAGGAGGAGCGTGGACCAGTCGAGGTCGGCGTGGATGCCGATGGCGGCCACGTCGATCGGCACGAGGAAGGTGCCCAGGTGCAGAAGCGCCCCGGCGGTGGCCGGGAGGGTCGCCTTCAGGCTGCGACCGGCGATCAGGCACCCGCCGGTGGCGAGCAGCAGCACACCGAGCTTGACCGTGTCGGGGATGGCGCCCCAGTGCACGGCGACGAACACGGAGGCGGCCGCCAGGAGCAGGAAGGCACCCGTGCCGGTCACCCAGACGGCGCCGGTGCGGGTCGGATCAGGGCGGGATGGCGTGGTGGTCGTGGACATGGCCCCACCGTCCGCCGATCAGCGGCACCCGGGGACCCGGTGGACCCCCTAGGGGCCCCTGGGGGATCCCCTATTCGATGCCGTGCTCGAGGGCGTAGCGCACCAGCTCCTGCTTCCGGTTCAGGTGGAGCTTCTGGAGGATGTTGCGCACGTGGTTCTCGACGGTCTTCTCGGCGATGAAGAGCTGCTCGCCGATCTCCCGGTACGTGTGCCCGCGAGCGACGTACTGGAGCACCTCGCGCTCACGGTCGGAGAGCGGTTGGACGGGGCCGCTGGCCTTGGCGAGCCGCCGGAACTCGCCGAGCACGAGGGACGCGAGCGACGGCGAGAACACCGGATCGCCGTGCGCCGCCCGCCACAGCCCCTGGCGGAGCTCCTCCGGTGGGGTGGACTTCACGAGGTACCCGACCGCACCGGCGGCGACGGCATCGAGGAGGTCGCGCTCGGCCTCCGACACCGTCAGCATCACGATGCGGGTCTCCTCACCGCAGGTCTTCGCCACCTTGATGCCACCGCCGTTGGGCATGTGGAGGTCGCAGACCACGAGGTCCGGCGTGGTGGCGCGGATCACCTCGATGGCCTCGTCGGCGTCGCCGGCCTCGCCCACGACGTGGAAGTTGCTGCCCAGGTCGGCCCGCACGCCGGAGCGCCAGATCGGGTGGTCGTCGGCCAGGACGACGCGCACCATCTGCAGGTCAGCCACCAGCGGATTCTTCTACACCCACAGCCGCACCTCGGTGCCCCTCCCGGGATTGCCGTCCACCTCGACGCGTCCGCCGACGTCGCCGACCCGCCCCCGGATCGACCGGCTGAGTCCCACCCCTTCGGGGGCGTCGGGCCCGAAGCCGGTGCCGTCGTCCTTGACCGAGCAGAACACCCGTCCGTCGGCGGCGGGCTCGGCGTAGACGGTCACCGATCGGGCCCCGCCGTGCTTCCCCGCGTTGGTCAGCGCCTCCGACACGGCACCGGCCAGCGCCTCCACCCGATCGTCGGACAGCTTGGGCAGGTCGTCGGCCACCACCACCTGGGCGCGGCCGTCGAAGTGGTCCTCGAAGCGCGCCGCCGCCTGCCGCAGCCGCGGGCCGAGCTCGCCGCCGGGCGGCTCCAGCCCGAAGAGGTACTCGCGGAGCTCGCGCTCCTGGTCGCGGGCCAATCGGACGAGGTCTGGATCCGATGCCCGTCGCTGGACGACGGCGAGCGTCTGCAGCACGCCGTCGTGCAACGTGCGGGCCACCTCCTCGCGCGCCTGCACCATCGAGATCTCTCGCTCGGCCTCGCGCAGCTTCACCGCCGCGTAGCCGGCCACCCCGCCGGCGAGCGCGTAGAGCACGAACGTCGACGACGCCGTCACGGTCAGGTCGCCGATCGGTTCGGTGTTCCGCACCTCGACGAGGTCGCCGAACAGCCGGCCGAGGCCCACGACCGCGCCGGCGATGGCACCGCCGCGACCGCCCCACTTCACTCCGGCGGTGAGGACCCCGGCGAGCGGCCACACCGAGCCGAGCGATTGCGGATGGTCGCCGGCGAACGCCCAGTCGTCTCCGGCGCCCAACGCGAACCCGACCGCGAGCTCGGCCACGATCACCGCCGTCGTGAGCAGTCGGTCAGGGTCGGTGCGCACGAGGACGCCGTCGACCGCCGTGACGACGAGCGCCGCCCCGACGAGACCCACCGCCAACCAGGGCCGGCCACCGTCGAGCTCGTCGCGGGAGACGAGCAGGACGAACGCCATCCACGCCCACGCGAGCCACCGAAAGGCCGCGATGCCGGTGAGGAGCCCCCGGACCAGCGCATCCTCGCGTCCCCCCGGCATGCGCCCACCGTACGAGAGCTGCGCAGCCGCCAGGCGGAGCAGCCGCAGTGACACCCGGATGGGCGAAGCCCGCGCCCCGAGAGGGGCGCCCATGACTACGCCGCGAGCACTTCCTCCACGCCGACGAGGAGGTGGGTGGCCGCGCCGGCCAGCGCGACGGCCGAGGGTGTGCCGTCGAAGGGAGCCAGCACGTCGACGGCTTCGTCGATGTAGCGGCGGGCCAGGTCGATGCTGCGGTCGACGCCCGTCGACGTGCGGACGAGGCGGCGAGCGGTGTCGAGGTCGGCGCCGTCGATGGGGCCGCCGAGGAGGGTCCCGAGGTCGCCGCCGAGCTCCTCGAGGGCGTGGAGCACCGGGAGGTTGTAGATGCCCTCCGCGATGTCGTGGCCGGCCGGCTTGCCGAGCTGCTCGTCGGTGGCGATGACGTCGAGCACGTCGTCCACGATCTGGAACGCCATCCCGTAGCGGAGCCCGAAGTCGGTGAGGCGGTCGATGTGATCGCGGGGCAGGTCGCCGACGATCCCACCGACCCGGCAGGCGGTGGCGAAGAGCGCGGCCGTCTTGCCCTCGATGGCGACGAGGTACGACTCGATCGTGCGGGCGGGGTCGTAGGCGTGGCGCAGCTCGTTGACCTCGCCGGCGCAGAGCCGCCCGATCGTCGCCGCGAGCAGCGCCGCCACCTCGGTGCCGAGCGAGGCCGCGATCTCGGACGCCTTGGCGAGCAGGAAGTCGCCCGCGAGGATCGCCTTGAGGTTGCCCCAGCGAGCGTTGACGCTGTCGACGCCGCGCCGGGTCTCGGCCTCGTCGATCACGTCGTCGTGGCACAGCGAGCCGACCTGCACGAGCTCCACCGAGACGCCGCCGAGGACCACCTCGGGGGTGACCGCCCGGGCGACCGCGGCCGGGTCCTGGGCGAGGGCGGCGGCCGATGCCACCGTGAAGAGCGGCCGGGCCCGCTTGCCGCCGGCCGTGATGAGGTGCCCACCCATCTGGGTCATCAGCTCGTCCTCGGCCGCAACCGCGTTCGTCAGCGCAACCTCCACCTGCGTCGCGGTACTCCGACATCCCGGGAAGCTGCATCAGGGGGCTCGGCTCGGCCACGTGCGCACGCTACGACAGCGACCGTCGCGACTCGAAAATCGTGCGCGTGACCTCGAGCATTTTCACGGCCATGGATGAGCCTTCGCCCACTACGCTCCGCGTGACCCAGTCGGGTCGCGATGGGGGGGCGTGTGCGCATCGTCCTGACGACAGGGAAGGGTGGCGTCGGGAAGACGACGGTCGCTGCCGCGACCGCGGTCCACGCCGCGCAGTGCGGCCACCGCACACTCGTCCTGTCGACCGACGCTGCCCACTCGTTGGCTGACGTCCTCGACGCACCGCTCGGGCACTCGGTCACGGAGGTGGCGCCTCGCCTCGAAGCCCAGCAGCTCGACGGCCGTCGACGCCTCGAGGAGTCGTGGTCGGACATCAAGGGCTACCTCGTCGAGCTCCTCGGCTGGGCCGGCGCCGACGCCATCGACGCAGCCGAGCTGGCCTCGCTGCCTGGGCTCGATGAGGTGTTTGCGCTCGAGAACCTCCGCGACCACGCGGCGAGCGGCCGCTACGACCTGATCGTCGTGGACTGCGCACCCACCGCCGAGACGCTGCGCCTGCTCGCCCTGCCCGAGATCCTCGGTTGGTACCTCGAGCGCGTGTTCCCGACCCACCGCCGCGTCGCGAAGGTGACCCGTCCGATCCTCCGCCGCACCACCTCGATGCCGCTGGCCGAGGATGGCCTGTTCGACTCGTTCTCCCGGTTCGCCGCCGGGCTCGACGGCGTGCGGGAGCTCCTTGCCGACCGGTCCGTCACCACCGTGCGCCTGGTGACGACTCCTGAGCAGGTCGTCGTGGCGGAGACCCGGCGCACGTACGCCTACCTTGCCTTGTTCGGCTACGCCGTCGATGCCCTGATCGTGAACCGTCTGGTGGACGAGACGCACTCGGGGCCGTTCTTCGACGAGTGGCGAGAGCGGCAACGCCGTGCGCTCGATGTGATCGACGAGACCTTCGCCTCCCTGGTTCGGCTCGACGCACCCCTCGACGCATCGGAGCCGGTCGGGATCGCACGCCTCGCCCTGCTGGGCAAGCACCTCCACGACGATGCCGATCCTGCGTCGGTCCTGGGCTCGGCGCGACCCGGGCTGCAGTTCGTGCGCGGGGACGGTCGTGTGACGCTCCGCGTGCCGTTGCCCGGTCTGGATGGCGTGGAGGTGAAGGTCGGTCGCACCGACCTCGATCTCGTGGTGACCGCGGGCGCGTACCGACGTCTGGTGCCGCTGCCCGACGGCCTGCGGACCTGGCAGGGCCAGTCGGCGCGCCGTGACGGCGACGACCTCGAAGTCGTGTTTGTGGAGGGGTGAACATGCGAAGTCGACCTGACGATGCAGATCTGTGGGGCGATCTCTACGAGCGCCTGCGCAGACCGGAGGATCCGGTCCGGCGCCGACGCGCCGGTCGGCTGCTGCCGCCCGAGTCGTCGGGCCGCTTGATCGACGCCACGCTCGGGATCCTCGGCGCCATCCGCACCTTCGTGGACGTCGCGGAGGACATCCTCGAGGAGCGGCGAGCGCGGCTGGACGAGGAACCCGGTGACCCTTGGGTGCGCGATCCGGGCTCGGCGCCCCGACCCGCGGGCCCCGCTCCACGGAGGATGGTGACGTCGTGCGCGACATCCCCATGTTCGGCTCATGACCGCCTGGATGGGGCCGGCGCAGGCATTGCGGTCACCTCTTGCGCCGCGGCGCAGCCGATGGTCGGCATCGTCATCCGGGAGGCCCGGCAGATCGACGCGAGGAAGGTCATCCAGGTCGCCCTCGATCCCGATGACGTGCTGCGCAACCTGGAGGTCGCCCTGCTCTACTCGCTGACCTCGGCGCGCATGCACCACCTGCTCACGCCGGATGAAGGGCCCGGCATCCCGAAGCGGGACCGCGTGCCCTGCAACGCGAACTGGTTCACGATCGCCCAGTGGGCGGTGCTGACGGTGGGCCGCAACCTTCGGGGAGGCGACGCCCCGCACCGCGGTCGGCTCTGCCGCAGTCGGTTCGCCGTCGGCTCACGCCGGCGGTGCTCAACCTGCGCTCGGCGGATGACCGCCGGGTGGCCGCCGCGCTGTCCTACGGCCAGGTGATGGTCTTCGCGTCCGTGTACCACGCGCTGCTGCAGACGAGGTTCGCTGACCTCCCGTGGCCCGACGCGCCGACCCCCGCCATCGGCGGTGCTACCGGGCGGCGACGGCCCTGCCGTGCCGCCACCCACGCTCGACGCAGCTCCTGCTCGACGAGCAGAAGATGGACTACGACGCCGGCGCTCGAAGAGCGGCAACGCGGTGATCACGTACGCAAACGCAGCTCAAGGTTCGCAGGCAGCTCGGGCGACGTGGAGCTGGATCAACGAGCCGCTCTTCTACGAGCGGGTCCTGGCGGCCATCGCCGACCGGGCCGGGCACCAAAAGGAGCTCAGGGATGCCTTCGCCCTCTACGAGGACGCCATGCTGCCGGATGATCGCCGAGCAGAAGCCCGAGGAAGCAAACCGGCGGAGGGCGAACCTGATCTTCGAGGCGACCCTTCGGATCGCCGCCGATCGAGCAGGTGATCCTGGACGACGCGGTGACCCTGGTGATCGACCACGTCCCGCGCCACCTCACCGCTCAGGCGGAGGGCACGGCTGGCCACGTTTGCCGAGCGGAGCCTGCGCGTGCCTCGCCGCATCGCCCAGATCAACTCGAGTCGTCGGATCGCCGGTGCGGCGGCGGTGGCCACGGATCTCTGGGCGAGGGTCATGACCGATCAGGTCATGGTCGTCGCCTTTCCAGCGGAGACGATCCGCCTCGGCCGCGACATCCCCCGACGCGACTGGCGACGACCCTTCTACGCCCCCGACCTGGAGGAGCTCTCGGCGTCGGCGCAGAAGCTACTTCGACATGTTCGACCGCTCGCTCGGCGACGGGCGCGGCGCGGGGGCCGGCGACTGGCGACGGTTCGACGACCGCATGAACTTCGTGGCCAACCTCCTGCGCTCCCGGCAGCAGGACCCACGCTCTTCTGGCAGCCCTTCACCGACGAGGACGTGGTGCGGGTCTGGAACGATCGGCTATCCCTTCGGATCGCTGATCCCTTCGAGCAAGCCGTTCGGACGCCCTGGTTGCCGGACGACCTCGGCACCTCGCCCGGCGACGACGGAGGGCACGAGATGACGGTCTGGACGCATGAGCTGCTCGACGCGCTCCGCCAGATCGGCGACCCGCCCCTCGACGAGGTCGACAAGGATCGCAAGCGGGCCTGGAGGAGCACCGCATACGCGCGGCCCGCAGCGGACGAGCCAAAGGAAGATCCCGGACGGCTGGAGGTCCCCCATGAGATCCGGCTCCTCCGCACCTGGCGTCGGTCGCCCACGGAGCGAGGCCGGCCACGGTGGGGAAGGCTGATCCGTACTGGACCGAAGCCGACCATCACGCCACTCGACCCACGGCAGCTCGAGATCGCCCACAGCCTCTTCGCCGCCTACGGCGGGCGAGATCGGCGCGTCGCTCCTCCTGGCCTCGATCCCCAACGCGTACGCCGCGGCCGTTGGTGCCTCGGTCCTGGCCGCCACGGGCGAGCTGAGCAGCAACGCACGGCGGCGCATCGGTGAGACAGCACAGCTCGTCGTCGACGTGCTGTTCCCGGACGGCGATCGGACCATGAGCTGCTGGCCAAAGGGGCCTTCGCACCGATCCCAGCGCTCCCGTGGACGGGCGGGGTTCAGGAGGGTCCGCACCACTCGCCTGACCCATGCGGTCATCCGCGAGCTGCTGCTGAAGCAGCAAGAACGTGGGCGTGGAAGCGCAAGGGATCGCCGCGGCCTGGTGCCGGCGCGTCCAGACGACGTTGCGCGGCGTCCCGATCAACCAGGAGGACCTGCTCGGCACCCTGGGGACCTTCACGGTGACCACCTTCGAGGTCATGGAGAAGCTCGGCGTGCCCTGGAACGACGAAGCCGAGCTCGCCTACCTCATGCTGTGGGACCGGGTCGGCGAGCTGCTGGGCATCGGCACCGAGGCCGTCTGGGATCAGCTTGCCCAAGGAGGCTCCAGGTAGGGGGATATCGAGGACCGCTGCGACCGCAGTCGGTCGCCGAGGCCCGTGCGCTCCAGGACCTGATCCGCGAACGGGTCTGGCCGCTCCCGGTGCCGGGAACGCAATCCGGCCCGTTCGACAACGCCGACGGGAAGATCCTCGTGCGAGCGCTCCTCGACGAGCTGCAGGAGGCGATGCCCCGGGGGTTGCTCCGCCTGCCCCTCGTCGTCATGCGCTACCTCGTCCACCCGACCGCCCACGAGCTCCTCGGGCTCGGCGGAGGCGGTCTGCCCGACAGCGTGATGCGCTGGCCCAGCGTCGAGCGCTTCATCCGCGGCCCCGCGCACCGCCCCGGCACGGGCCTGATCGAGCGAACCATGCGGATCGCCGCCACCGACATCAGCCGGCGCGCCTTCATCCACTTCATCCGCGAGCGGGCGGAGGACGCGCACCCAGGCGAACTTCGTGTTCCCCGGCGTGGGTTCGAAGGACACCGTGATCTCCCGGGGCAGGGGAGGGATCGGTCCGGCGTGACGGGCACCACCGTCGTCCTGACCCTGCTCTTCACGGACATCGAGGGGTCCACGCTGATGTGGGAGCAGGACTCGAAGAAGATGGAAGCGGCCGTCGCGATCCACTTCGAGCTCCTGCAGCGCGCCATCACCGATCACCACGGAAGCGTGGTCAAGAAGACCGGTGACGGCGTCTTCGCCACCTTCGGCGATCCGCTCGAATCGGTGCGCGCGGTGGCCGTGGCGCAGCGCGAGCTCGCCGCGACGGACTGGCCCGGGGACCAGGTCCGGGTGCGGATGGGGTTGCACACGGGCAGCTGCTCCGCCCGTGACGGCGACCACTACGGGCGGGCCGTGAACAAGGCCGCGCGGGTGGAGCAGTCGGCCTACGGCGGCCAGGTGCTCCTGTCCGGCACCACGGCGTCGTTGGTGCGCGATGACCTCGACGAGGGCGTGTCGCTCGTCTACGTGGGCGAGCACTACTTCGACGGGATCATCGATCCCGAGCAGCTGTACCAGCTGTCCGTCTCCGGGCTCGACAACGAGCACCCGCCACTACGGACGCGAGACGTCGGTCTCGAGCAGCTGCCCCTCGAGCGCAGCGGGCTCGTCGGCCGCGGCGACGTGACGCCGCTGCTCGAACAGGAGCTCGGCCGGAGGCGGGTGGTGTCCCTCGTGGGACCGCCCGGTGTGGGCAAGAGCCGGCTGGCGCTGCGTGTGGCCACGGAGGTGGCGCGGGAGCGTGACAACGGCGTGCGGTTCATCGATCTCGCGCCGTGCCGCCGGATCGACGCGGCCGCCGGCACGATCGCGACCGCACTCGGGGTGAACGTGAGCGAGGAGTCGACCGTCGTCGAGGGGATCCTCCGGGCGCTGCGTTCGACGGACATCCTGGTCGTCCTCGACAACTGCGAGCACCTGCTCCCAGCGGTCGCTCCCGCTGTGGACGCGGTCATCTCGACCTGTCCCCGGGTGACCGTCCTGACGACGTCGCGCGAGCGCCTGGGCGTCGAGTCGGAGTTCGTGTGGCCGGTGAGGCCCCTCACGCTGGCGCCCGCGGACGCCACCACGATCGCCGAGATCATGGAGGCCTCGTCGGTCCAGCTGCTCCTCGAGCGGGCGCGTGCCGTCGCCCCCGAGCTCGAGCTCACGGACGGTGACGTGGCCAGCATCCTCGAGATCTGCCGCCGGTGCGACGGCCTGCCCCTGGCCGTGGAGCTCGCGGCGGCCGGGCTGGAGCGGCTGGCACCTGACGAGCTCCTCGCCGCGCTCGACATGTCGCTCGACGCGCTCGAGCGGCCGGGCGGGCGCCTCGCAGGGGGGAGGCACGGGGGGCTGCGGGAGGCCCTGGACGCGTCGTACGACTCGCTGTCGGAACGAGAGCAGGCGGTGTTCGACGAGATGGCCGCGTTCGCGGGCTTCGCGACGGCAGATGCGATCGCGTCCGTCGTCCGGGTCCCTGATGCGGAGATCCGCGACGTGCTCGACGCGCTCGCGCGGCGCTCGCTGCTCGTCGTCGAGCGATCCGGCGGCGTGACCCGCTACCGGCAGCTCGAGTCGGTCAGGCAGTACTCGTTGGAGCACGGGCGAGTGGACGACGACCTCCGAGCCCGTCACGCGATCCACTTCGTCGAAGAGGCCGAGCGGCGAGGCCGGCAGTACCGCACCAGCGAAGGTTCGGTGGCGGCCCGCATGATGGCCGAGCAGTTCGACGACTTCCGGTTGGCCGTCAATCGGCTGGTGGAGCGAGAACGATGGCGTGACGCCGTTCGCATCGTGGTCGCCCTCCACGAGTTCTGCATGTTCTCGATGCGCACGGAGCAGCAGACGTGGGCGCTTGGTCTCGAGGGGCGGCTCCCGCACGAGGATCCGCTGGCTGCCGAGCTCGGTGGGGTCATCGCGGTCGGCGCATGGTTCCGCGGCGATCACGATCGTGCGCTGACCGCCGGCGCAGAGGCCTTGGCCCGGCCGAGCAGGCCGAGGGTCCGGTGTCGACCATCTGGGCTCGGACGGCGCTGCTCAACGCCTCTGCGTTCGTCAGCGACTACGACGCCGCGCTCGAGCATCTGCCGAGCCTCACGGCGGAGTGCCGTGCAACCAGGGATCCGTACTGGATCGTGAACGCGCTCGTGGTCGAGGCCATCGGGAGCGCGTCGGTCGGGCTCCACGAGCAGGCCGTGCGGCCAGCCGCGAAGGCGATGCGGATCGCCGAGGAGCTCGGCAACGCCGAGTGCCTGTACTGGGCGTCGTACGCCCAGGCGGTGACCCTGCGCCCGACGGACCTCGACGGTGCCGAGGCGGCGCTCGATCGGGCCCTCGCCGCGGCACGCTCCAACGGCAGCCGGTTCAACGAGGGCGTCGTGCTGATGGAGCAGCTGGGCGTGCAGGTCGAACGGGGGGACGTCGCCTCGGCCGCCGCCACGGCGCTCGATCTCCTCGGGCACCTCGAACGCGCGGGGGGGTTCGGGCAGGTGTGGCAGGCAGTCCTGCTCGCCAGCCGCGTCCTCGCGATCCAGGGGCGGGACGAGGCGGCCGCGGTGCTGCTCCTCGCCGTGGTCGACCGACCGAACCTCCTCGGCGGTGTGGCCGGTCTCTCCGTCGACGACCTGCAGGAAAGGCTCCGGGAGCGGCTCGGGGCCGAGGAGCTCGACCAGATCCGCGGTCGGGTCCGGTTCCTCACCGACGCCCAGATCGTCGACCTGTGCCACCGGGAGCTGGAGGGCATGCTCCGGAGCTGAGCCCCGGGGCGGAGATGAGCCCCGAAATCGCACGGTTCTCCTCACGCTGGCGCCCGCGCGGGCCGATAGGACAAACGACACGGGGACCCCGCGGTGGTATGCCAGGGGCCAGGGATACACTCGACCCACGGATCTCCCAGACAGGGGCGGAGGCTCACCTTGTTCGAACGGTTCACCGACCGAGCCCGACGGGTCGTCGTACTGGCCCAAGAGGAAGCTCGGCTCCTCAACCACAACTACATCGGCACGGAGCACATCCTGCTCGGCCTGATCCACGAGGGCGAGGGCGTCGCGGCCAAAGCCCTCGAGTCGCTCGGCATCTCGCTCGAGGCCGTGCGCAGCCAGGTCGAGGAGATCATCGGCCAGGGTGGCTCGTCGCCGTCCGGCCACATCCCCTTCACGCCGCGGGCCAAGAAGGTGCTCGAGCTCTCCCTCCGCGAGGCGCTCCAGCTCGGCCACAACTACATCGGCACGGAGCACATCCTCCTCGGCCTCATCCGCGAGGGTGAGGGCGTCGCCGCCCAGGTCCTCGTCAAGCTCGGTGCCGACCTGTCCCGCGTGCGCCAGCAGGTCATCCAGCTGCTGTCCGGCTACCAGGGCCCCGGCGGGTCCTCGGAGAAGGCCGGCCAGGCGTCCGGCCCCGGCGGCACGCAGATCGCAGGATGCCGCCTCCGGCTCGCTCGTGCTCGACCAGTTCGGGCGCAACCTCACGCAACAGGCGCGCGAGAAGAAGCTCGACCCCGTCATCGGCCGCTCGAAGGAGATCGAGCGCGTGATGCAGGTCCTGTCGCGCCGCCAGAAGAACAACCCCGTGCTCGTCGGCGAGCCCGGCGTCGGCAAGACCGCCGTCGTCGAGGGCCTGGCCCAGAAGATCGTGGCCAACGACGTCCCCGAGACGCTCAAGGGCAAGCAGCTCTACACGCTCGACCTCGGCGCCCTGGTCGCCGGCTCCCGCTACCGCGGTGACTTCGAGGAGCGCCTCAAGAAGGTGCTGAAGGAGATCCGCACCCGCGGCGACATCATCCTGTTCATCGACGAGCTCCACACCCTCGTGGGTGCGGGGGCCGCCGAGGGCGCCATCGACGCCGCGTCGATCCTGAAGCCGATGCTCGCCCGCGGCGAGCTGCAGACGATCGGCGCCACCACGCTCGACGAGTACCGCAAGCACCTCGAGAAGGACGCCGCCCTCGAGCGCCGCTTCCAGAAGATCGTCGTGGAGGAGCCCACCGTGGCCCACACGATCGAGATCCTGAAGGGCCTGCGCGACCGCTACGAAGCCCACCACCGCGTCACGATCACCGACCAGGCCCTCGTGGCGTCGGCCAACCTGGCCGACCGGTACATCGCCGACCGCCACCTCCCCGACAAGGCCATCGACCTCATCGACGAAGCCGGCTCCCGTCTGCGCATCAAGCGCATGGAGACGCCCGGCGGACTACAAGGAGATCGAGACCGAGCTCTCCACCGTCGTCGAGGCGAAGAAGAAGGCCGTCGAGGGCCAGAACTTCGAGGAGGCCGGCCGCCTCCGCGACAAGGAGAAGGAGCTCCTCGCCGCCAAGGAGGGCAAGGAGCGCGAGATCAAGGACTCCGGCGTCGACCTGTTCGACGAGGTCGACGAGGAGGCCATCGCCGAGGTCCTCTCGATGTGGACGGGCATCCCCGTCTACAAGCTCACCGAGGAGGAGACCCAGAAGCTGCTGCGCATGGAGGACGAGCTCCACAAGCGGGTCATCGGCCAGGAGGACTCGATCCGAGCCGTCTCGCAGGCCGTGCGCCGCACCCGGGCCGGCCTCAAGGACCCCAAGCGCCCCAGCGGCTCGTTCATCTTCCTCGGCCCATCCGGCGTCGGGAAGACCGAGCTGGCCAAGACCCTCGCCGAGTTCCTCTTCGGTGACGAGACGGCGCTGATCAGCCTCGACATGTCCGAGTACATGGAGAAGCACACGGTCAGCCGCCTGGTCGGCTCGCCCCCCGGCTACGTCGGGCTACGAAGAGGGCGGCCAGCTCACCGAGGCCGTCCGGCGCAAGCCGTTCTCC
Source organism: uncultured Microthrixaceae bacterium (assembly GCA_963721695.1). Taxonomy (GTDB): domain Bacteria; phylum Actinomycetota; class Acidimicrobiia; order Acidimicrobiales; family VFJN01; genus VFJN01. The sequence goes on along the minus strand of CAVRKU010000011.1, from coordinate 10,230 downwards.
GTCGTGCTGTTCGACGAGATCGAGAAGGCCCACCCCGACGTCTTCAACACGCTGCTCCAGATCCTGGAGGAAGGTCGTCTCACCGACGCCCAAGGGCGCTCGGTCGACTTCCGCAACACCGTGCTGATCATGACGTCGAACCTCGGCACCGCCGACCTGCGCAAGGCCAACCTCGGCTTCGGCCGGGCCGACGAGGCGATCACCTACGAGCGGATGAAGGAGAAGGTCAACGACGCGCTCAAGCAGCACTTCCGGCCTGAGTTCCTCAACCGCATCGACGAGACGATCGTCTTCCACGAGCTGAGCCAGGCCGAGGTCACGCAGATCGTCGACCTCATGATCGCCCGCACGCAGAAGCAGCTCGAGGGCCAGGGGATCGGCATCGAGCTCACCCCGGCCGCCAAGCAGCTGGTCGCCGAGCGGGGCTACGACCCCACCCTCGGCGCCCGTCCCCTGCGGCGGGCCATCCAGCGCCTCATCGAGGACGCGCTGTCCGAGAAGCTCCTCTACAAGGAGTTCCGCGCCGGCGAGATCATCGTCGTCGACGCCGAACCCGACCCGGAGACCGGTGAGATGGCGCTGACCTTCAAGGGGGTCGAGGGCTTCGAACCGCCGCCGATGGAGCTGGCGGAGACGGGGTCCCACGGAGGGCTGACGCCAAGATCGCTCGGGGGGAGCGTGAGCACAGACGACCTGACCTGGGAGCCGCCGGGTCCCGGCCAGTGGTACGCGTCGCCCGAGCACATGCCGACCCCGGTGACGCGCCTGTTCGCCGAGCTGTTCCGCCAGGTCGCCGTCGGGTGGGCACGGGGCGCCGACCGCTACGGGTTGCCGCCGAACCACGGGACCTTCGGGGCCGTGAACTGCTGGTTCTACTACTCGCAGGGCACGCCGAAGCCCGTCGACGTCGATCGCCTCGACGCAGCGCGCGGCGGAGACGCTCGCCACCCGGCGATGGCGCGGGGACCTGGTCCACTGGCACGAGGTGCTGCGACCAGCCACGGTGGCCACGAGTCGCGCCCTGCTCGCGGAGGACCTGACCGTCCTGACGGACGCGGAGCTGGCCGACCACCTCGAGCGGACGATCGAGCACTTCCTCGTGCATGGCCCTCAGCACTTCGAGGCGGTCCACGGTGACGCGGCCGCCGGGGCCTTGCTGCACGCGGCCCGCGACTGGGACCTCGACCCGCGTCAGCTGGTCGAGGCGCTGGCGGGGCAGGCGGAGGCGTCCACGTCCGCGGAGCGCCTGTTCGATCGCATCGCCGAGGGGCTGCGCACGGCAGGGACGCACGAGCTCGACGACCTCGACGAGGTGCGGGCGGTCGGAGGCGATGCGGCCCGCGCGCTGGACGAGCTGTGCGAGGACTACGGGTGGCGGGTCTTCGACAACGACCTCATCGAGCCCACGCTCGTCGAGCGCCCGGCCGCCATCGTGCAGGCGATCCGGGCCGCGCTGGCGGGTCGATCGGAGCGACAGCGGCCGACCGGGGCGGCCCTCGGCCCGATGCGCGAGCGCGTGCCGGAGGCCGACCGAGATCGGTTCGACGAGCTGGTCGCCGACGCCCGCGCCGCCTACGGGGCCAACGACGACAACACGACGGTGCTCTTCGCCCTGCCGTTGGGCCTGGTGCGTCGCGCCGCGCTCGAGGTGGGCCGGCGGCTGGTGGCGCAGGGCCGTGCCGACGAGCCCGACCACGTCCTCGACGCGGAGCGCGCCGAGCTCGCCGCGCTGCTGCGGGGCGGCGGTCCCTCACGGGGCGAGCTGGCCGATCGAGCGGCGGCGCGGATCCGGGCTCGCGCGGTGGTCCCTCCGCCCGTCATCGGCTCGCCGTCCGCACCGGTGGCTCCGCCGGCGCTGGGGCCGAACACCGTCGCGCTGGTCGCCATGCTCGACGCGTACCGGCAGGTCGCCTGGCGCGGAGGGGACGACCCGTCGCGTGCCGTGGCCACGGTCGGCGACCGCGTCGTTCGGGGGCGGGCGGTGGTCGCCACCGATCCCACCGATGCGCTCATGCGGATCGAGCCCGGTGACGTGCTCGTGGTCCTCACGACCACGGCGTCGTACAACACGATCTTCCCCGCGGTGGCGGCGGTGGCGGTCCAGCACGGCGGGCTCATGAGCCACGCGGCGGTGCTCGCCCGCGAGCTCGGGCTGCCGGCGCTGATCGGGATCCCGGACCTGATGGACCGGGTGCACGACGGTGATCAGGTGGAGGTCGACCCCGTCGCCGGGACCATCACGGTGGTCAGCGGCTCAGCCACCTGAGGGCCACACCGGCGTAGGTGGCGATGCCCGCGGCCATGGCGGCCTCGTCGAGCACCATCCGGTTGGAGTGGTTGGGCGCGACGTCGGGGGCGGCCACGCCATCCGGCCGGGTGCCCAGGAACACCATGGCGCCGTTCACCTCCTGGAGCACGTAGCTCCAGTCCTCGGCTCCCATCACCGGCGTCGGCATCTCGATGGCCGCCCCCTCGCCGAGCAGCAGGGCGGCCGTCTCCAGGGCGAAGGTGGCGGCGTCATCGTGGTTGACCGTCACGGGGTAGCCGGGGGTGAGCTCGACCTCGGCGCTGGCGCCGTGGGCTGACGCGATGCCCGTCGCCAGCCGCTCGATGTCCGCCATGACCGCGGCACGGGTGTGCTCGGAGACGGTGCGCATCGTTCCCCACAACGTCGCCGTCTCGGGGATGACGTTGGTGGTGGAGCCGGCGCGGATCTTGGCCACGGTGACCACGGCCGGGTCGAAGGCATCGACCCGGCGGGTGACCATGGCCTGGAGGGCGGTGACGATCTCACAGGCGATCGGGATGGGGTCGCCGGCGTGGTGCGGCATGGAGGCGTGGCCGCCCCGACCCCGCACGGTGATCTGGAGCTCGTCGGCGGACGCCATGAGGGCCTGCCCGCGGCTGGCCACCATCCCCGAGGGGATCGTCGGGGTCTGGTGGATCGCGAAGGCCATCGACACGGGTTCGGCGCCGTCGGCCGCGGTCGCCAGCAAGCCGTCCTCGAGCATGAACCGGGCCCCGTGGTGGCCCTCCTCGCCGGGCTGGAACATGAAGGCCACCCGGCCGGCCAGCTGCCCCCGCCGCGCGGTGAGGAGCTTCGCCGCGCCGGCGAGCATCGCCACGTGGGCGTCGTGCCCGCACGCGTGCATGGCCCCGTCGTCCCGGCTGGCGTACTCGAGCCCGGTGTCCTCGTGCATCGGGAGGGCGTCCATGTCGCCGCGCAGCAGGACCGTCGGCCCCGGCTCGTCACCGTCGAGCACGGCCACCACCGACGACGACGTGGTGCCGGTGGTGACGGTGAGCGGCAGGCCGTCGAGCGCCTCGAGGATCATCGCCTGCGTGCCCGGGAGCTCGAGGCCCAGCTCGGGTCGTTCGTGGATGCGGCGCCGCAGGTCGACGGCTTCGTCGAGCTGCCCCCCGGCCTCGTCCAGCACCCCGGTCAGCACGTCAGTCATGGGCGGACCGTACTGCTCTGCTTCTGTGTGCGCTGAGGACCGGCAGGCGGTGCTGAGCGCACACAGAACTCGGTCAGGCGGTGGGGTCGAGCAGGACCTTGAGGACGCCGTCCTCACGCGCCTCGAAGATCCGGTAGGCCTCCGGAGCGTCGGAGAGGCCGAGTCGATGGGTGAAGACCTCCTCGGGGCGGAGCCGGCCGGTCTGCACGAGCGGGAACAGCGCCGGCCAGGTCGTGGGGATCGACGCGAGCGTGACGCGGAACGTGAGGCGCTTCATGAGGGCGATCGGCATCGGGAACGGGAAGGCCAGGTTCAGGTTGACGCCGACGACGGAGATGGTGCCGCCGGGGGCCGCGCACAGGACCGCGTCGTTGACGGTCTGGTCGGCTCCGACCGCCTCGATCACGGCCTCCGCGCCCCGACCGCCGGTGGCCTCGTAGACCTTGGCGACCGCGTCGCCGCCGGTGGCGTCGATGGGCTCGGCGCCGAGCTGCTCCGCCCGCGCCAGGCGATCCGGGACCATGTCGACGGCCAAGATGCGGGAGGGCCCGTACAGCTGGGCGCACTGGAGGGCGAAGACGCCCACGGGGCCGAGCCCGATCACCACGACGGTGTCGCCGGGCGTGATGTCGGCGCGCTGCGCGCCCAGGTAGCCCGTGGGGAGGATGTCGGTGAGGAGGACGGCCTGTTCGTCGCTGATCCCCTCGGGGATCTTCACGACCGAGGAGTCGGCGGCCGGCACGGCGACCGCTTCGGCCTGACCGCCCGCCAGCTCCAGCGAGGTGCCGAACACCTTGGTGCCGGCGTTCCGGCAGACGCCGACGTCGCCGGCCCGGCAGGCCTGGCAGATCCCGCACCCGATCACCCCCGACACGATGACCCGGTCGCCCTTGCCGACCGTCGTGACCGCGCCGCCGACCTCCTCCACCGTGCCCACGAACTCGTGGCCCAGGTGCACGCCCGGGATCGTCATCGGCCCGTGGTACAGGTGCAGGTCGCTCCCGCAGATCGCGGTGCGATCGACCCGCAGCAGCAACCCGTCCGGTCCCGGCACCCCGGCATCGGGCACGTCCTCGACGGTGACGTCCCGCTCCCCGTTCAACACGACAGCACGCATGGCTGCGGACCCTAGGCCACCGCCTCACCTCCCCGAACGCTTCTGTGTGCGCTCACCACCGGCATGCGGTGCTGAGCGCACACAGAAGCCGTTGGGGGTCAGCGGGGTGGGAGGCGCCAGTCGACAGGGTCGCGACCCGCGGCGACGAGGGCCTCGTTCGCGCGGGAGAAGGGACGGCTCCCGAGGAAGCCGTTGTGCGCCGACAGGGGGGATGGGTGGGCTGACTCGATGATCACGTGGCGGCTCGTGTCGATGAGGGCCTTCTTCTTGCGGGCGGACGCGCCCCACAGGATGAACACGACGCGCTCGGGCTTGGCGTTGACGGCGCGGATCACCTCGTCGGTGAACGTCTCCCAGCCCTTGCCCTGGTGGGAAGCCGCCTGGCGGGCGCGCACGGTGAGGGTCGCGTTCAGCAGCAGCACGCCCTGCGTGGCCCACGCCTCGAGGCACCCGTGGTCGGGGGGCTCGATGCCGAGGTCGGTGTGGAGCTCCTTGAGGATGTTCTGGAGCGACGGCGGGGCGGGCACCCCCGGTCGCACCGAGAAGCAGAGCCCATGGGCCTGGCCGGCCCCGTGATACGGGTCCTGGCCCAGGATGAGCACCTTCACGTCCTCGTAGGGGGTGAGGTGGAGGGCCGCGAACACCTCGTCGTGGGCGGGGTACACCGGGTGTCGGGCCCGCTCGTCGGCCACGAAGCGCTGCAGGTCGGGCCAGTACGGCTTCGCGAACTCCGCCCGGAGGATCGGGTTCCAGTCGGTCCGCTCGGCCACCGCGCGGACCGTACCCGGCCGCGGGGACCTCGGCTCAGCGGCAGCCGAGGATGACGAGGAGGCAGCGGATGTCGTCGACGGTGTCGCCGACCCCGAGTCCTGGCACCAACCCATCCACGACGTCGACGAGCGGATCGACGACGTCCTCGTTGACCGGATCGACCACGGGCGCGAGCAGTCCCGGCGGCAGCGTGGTCGTCGGGATGGGGCCGGGACCGACGATGGTGGTCGGCGGCGGGTGGGAGGCGTGGTGGGTGGGGTGCTCGGCGGCGTCGTGGTGTCCGTGGTGGGCGCTTGCGGATCGACCTGGGCGCCGGTGGTGGCGGGCGGCGCGGAGGTGACGCCGTCCGTCGTCGACGGGCCACTCGGGTCCTCGGCGCCCTCGGTGCTCGTCGGTGTGCCCACGGCGATCTCGGCGGTCGCCACGGGCGAGGGCGCGTCCTCGGCGATCACCGCCGAACCCGTGAGCCCGCCGATCGCCAGCGCGGCCGACGCGAGGGGAGCGGCCGCGCCGATCGTGGGGGCGAGCAGCACCGATCCGATGACCGGGATCTGCGCAAGGGCGGCCGAGGGTCCCATGACCCGGCGCAGCTTGCCGATGGACACGGCCACGAACGCCCGCACGACCGCGTCGTCGAACTGGGTCCCGGCGCAGCGCACGAGCTCGGCGCGGGCGGCCTCCGCGGGGAGCGGATCCTTGTAGGAGCGGGCCGCCGTCATCACGTCGAACGCATCGGCCACCGCGATGATCCGCGCGGCCAGGCTGATCTCCGTTCCCCGCAGGCCCTTGGGGTAGCCGTCACCGTCCCATCGCTCGTGGTGCTCGCCGACCCCGCGCACCCACTCACCGAGCCACGGCTCGAGCGACCGGGTGAGGCGGGCGCCGATGGCCGGGTGCTGCTTGATCTGCTCCCACTCGTACGGCGTGAGACGACCGCGCTTGTTCAGCACGGCGGTGGGCACGCCGACCTTGCCGACGTCGTGGAGGAGCCCTGCCCACTGGAGCCGCTGGAGGTCGTCGCGGCCGAGGCCGAGCTCTTCGCCGATGAGGTTGCAGTAGGCCCGCACCCGCTCGCAGTGGCCGCGGGTGATGCGATCGTGGTGGGCGAGCGACGCGACGAGCTCCAGGCAGTGTCGGATCGCGGTGGTGGTGTCCGCGGTGTCGAGCGTGGTGTCGTCCACGACGAGGGCGGCGGCCACCCGGGCCTGGGCCTGCTGGAGCGTCGCCGTGCGGCGGGCGATGCGCAGGCGCGAGGGGGCGTGGTCCGGGAACGCGAGCGACAGCCGCAGCAGGGCGGCCAGCGGGAGCACCCGCCGCAGGAGGGCGGCGACGAGGAAGACGGTGGCGGTCGCCGTGGCGCCGACGACGAGGGCCCACACCGCTCGGCGCGCGAGGTCGGCAGGGACGGGGACGAGGGCGCGGGCGCCCAGGACGACCGCGACGGCGGCGACCAGCGGACCGACGGCCGCGGTGGCGCGCAGCGCGACGGTGGCGACGGGGTGCCCGGCCCAGGCATCGCCGCGTGCGGCTGACCCGCGGGCGCTCCCCCGCTCGTCCGACCGGTAGGTCGTCGTCTCGCCCGTCGTGTCCGTCACTGTCACCATTGGTAAGTATTCCGCCACTGTCCGTGGTCAGGGGATGGGCCAGATGGCCCATTTCCGCCCATCCCGGCCCTGTCACACCGGCTGCGTAGGGTCACCGCCATGGCCCGACCGAGGACGATCTTCCGATGCAGCGAGTGCGGCGCCGCCGAGCCGAAGTGGGCGGGGCGGTGCGGCGGGTGCGAGGCGTGGAACTCCCTCGTGGAGGAGCTGGTCGTGCCCGCGGCGGCGCGGGCGGAGGCGGTCGGACCCGCCCCCGCCGTGCCCCTCCCGATCGCCGAGGTCGACACCGCGGCATGGGCCCCCGCCGCCACCCACGTGGGCGAGCTCGACCGCGTGCTGCAGGGCGGCTTCGTCCCCGGATCGGTCACCGTGCTGGGTGGCGAGCCCGGCATCGGCAAGTCCACCCTGCTCCTCCAGGCGCTGGCCGGGCTGGCCAAGGCCGGGCTCCGTTGCCTCTACGTCACCGCGGAGGAGTCGGCCCAGCAGGTGCGCCTGCGGGCGGAGCGGTTGGGCGCGCTGCCTCCGAACCTGTGGCTCGTGTCCGACACCGCCCTCCCGCACGTGCTCGGCCACATCGAGTCGGTGGCGCCCGATGTCGTGGCCGTCGACTCGATCCAGACCGTGTTCGAGCCCTCGCTCTCCTCGGCGCCCGGGTCGGTCGCGCAGGTGCGCGAGTGCGCCCATCGCCTCGTCCGTGCCTCGAAGGAGCGGGCGATGTCGTCGATCCTCGTCGGCCACGTCACCAAGGACGGCACCCTGGCCGGGCCGCGGGTGCTCGAGCACCTCGTCGACACCGTGCTGTCCTTCGAGGGCGAGCGCCATCACGCGCTGCGCCTGCTGCGCGCCGTGAAGCACCGGTTCGGCTCCACCGACGAGCTCGGGCTCTTCGAGATGACCGACGGCGGCCTCGAGAGCGTGCCCGACCCGTCCGCGCTGTTCCTCGCCGACCGGAGGCCGGGCACGCCGGGCTCGGTGGTGGCGCCCGTGCTCGACGGTCATCGTCCGCTGCTCGTCGAGGTGCAGGCCCTCGTCGGCCGTTCGGCCATCCCCACGCCCCGACGTTCGGCGCAGGGCCTCGACAGCGGTCGGCTGGCGCTCGTCATCGCCGTGCTGCAGCAGCACGTCGAGATGCCGTTCGCCGACTGCGACGTCCACACCGTGGTCGCCGGCGGGGTGAAGACGGTCGAGCCCGGCGCCGACCTCGCCCTGGCGCTCGCGCTCGCCTCGGCGCGCTTCGGGTTGCCGGTGCCCGACGATCTCGTGGCGTGCGGAGAGGTCGGCCTCGGCGGCGAGCTGCGCCAGGTGCACCAGACCGCTCGGCGGCTCGCCGAGGCGGCGCGCCTCGGGTTCCGGCGCGCGGTCGTGCCGGCCAGCGCCCCGCTCCACCTGCCGGGCATCGACGTGATCCGCGTCGCCACCCTGCGGCGAGGCCGTCGACGCGTGCACCGACGAGCTGCGCACCCGACGCGCCTCCTGAGCCGCCGGCTCGCCCCAGCAGTCGACCCCGGGGCGCCCGGTAGCATCGGGCGATGGCACCCCGCCGCAGTGCCGAGCTCCTGACCGCCCTGGCGGTGGTCGCTCCCGGCACGCACCTGCGCAACGGGCTCGACCGGATCCTGCAGGCGAAGATGGGCGGGCTGGTGGTGGTGGGCGACGGGCCCGAGGTGCTGAACATCTGCTCGGGTGGGTTCCTGCTCGACGCCGCCTTCAGCCCGCAGCGCCTCTCGGAGCTGGCCAAGATGGACGGCGCGATCATCCTGGCCTCCGATGCCAGCCGCATCGCCCGGGCCAACGTGCACCTCGTGCCCAACCCCAACGTGCCCACGTCCGAGACCGGCACCCGCCACCGCACGGCCGAGCGGGTGGCGCGCAGCATCGACGTGCCCGTCATCTCCATCTCCGAGGACATGGCCATCGTCGCCGTCTACGCCCGCGACCAGAAGCACACCCTCGAGCCGATCCCCCGGCTGCTCACCCGGGCCAACCAGGCGATCCAGACCCTCGAGCGCTACCGCAACCGGCTCGACGAGGTCACCGGCTCCCTGTCCACCGTCGAGGTCGAGGACCTCGTCACCGTCCGCGACGTGGTCACGGTGCTGCAGCGCACGGAGATGGTCCGCCGGGTGGCGGAGGAGATCGAGCTCGGCATCATCGAGCTCGGCGTCGAGGGCCGGCTCGTGCAGCTCCAGCTCGAGGAGCTGATGGGCGGCGTGGAGGACGACCGCCGGCTCGTCATCAAGGACTACTTCCACGAGGAGTCCGACTGGCACGTCGACGAGGCCCTCGAAGCCCTGGCCGACCTCAGCACCGAGGACCTGCTCGACCTCAAGGCCGTCGGCGCCGCGCTCCACCTCCCCGACAAGCAGCTCGACCTCGAGGAGGGCCTGCAGCCCCGCGGCTTCCGGCTGCTGCACAAGATCCCCCGGCTGCCGGAGCCGATCATCGAGCGGATCGTCACCCGCTTCGAGAGCCTCCAGAAGATCATGCGGGCCACGATCGACGACCTCGACGACGTGTCGGGCGTGGGGGAGACGCGGGCGCGGGCCATCAAGGAGGGCCTCAGCCGCCTGGCCGAGTCCAGCATCCTCGACCGCTACTCGTGAACGGGGTAGACAGCGGACATGCGCACGACGCTCGCTTCTGGGACCCCGGTCGAGATCGCCCGGCCCGCCGACGGCCGGGCCCCGTCAGGGGCTGGTGCTGATCCCCGACATCATGGGGCTGCGGCCCCTGTTCGACGACCACGCCCAGCGGCTCGCCGACGAGCAAGGCTGGGCCGTCGCCGTGGTCGAGCCCTGGCCCGGGCGGGAGGACCTGCCGCTGGAGGACCGCCTGCAGCTGGTGGGCACGATCGACGACCAGGCGTTCCTGGCCGACGTGGTGGCGGCGGCCGACCTGCTCGAGGTGGAGCCGGTGGGGATCACCGGGTTCTGCATGGGCGGCATGTTCACGCTGAAGGCCGTCGGCACCGGCCGGTTCCACCGGGCGGTGGCCTTCTACGGGATGCTCAAGGTGCCCGACCACTGGCAGGGCGAGGGCACGATCGAGCCGCTCGACGCGGTGCGGTCCGCCGACGCCTGCCCGGCCATGGCCATCGTCGGCACGGTCGACCAGTGGACGCCCCCGGCCGACGTGGCCGCCGCCGAGGCGGCCGGCGTCACCGTGGTCCGCTACGAGGGCGCCGACCACGGCTTCGTCCACGACGACAGCCGCCCCGCCCACCGCGCCGACGACGCCGCCGACGCCTGGCAGACGGCCATCGCCTTCCTCAGCCAGTAGT
>CAVRKU010000010.1:0-161627 GCA_963721695.1 uncultured Microthrixaceae bacterium | reverse complement strand
TGGGCGAGGGGGGACTTGAACCCCCACGTCCTTACGGACACTGGCACCTGAAGCCAGCGCGTCTGCCAATTCCGCCACTCGCCCGAGTGGAGAGGGAGAGCGTAGCGCCCGCCCCCGTGCACGCCCCAGCCCGTAGGCCGGCGGCCGATAGCCTCGATCCGCGATGGGGATCCGTGGGTTCGAACGACGCTTGGAGCGGCTCGTGGAGGGCGCGTTCTCGCGGGCGTTCAAGAGCGGCCTGCGGCCGGTCGAGCTCGGACGACGGATCGTCCGGGAGATGGACGACAACCGCTCGGTGAGCGTGCGGGGCGGCACGGTGGTGCCGAACGCCTTCACCGTGCTGCTCTCGACCAGCGACATCGAGCAGTTCGAGGGCGTGGCGGACAGCCTGGCCCGGGAGCTCGCCGACGCCGCCCGGGAGCACGCCCGCGACGAGGGCTACGCCTTCATGGGGCCCGTCGAGGTGGAGCTCGTGGCCGACGACCGCCTCCACACCGGCGCCTACCAGATCATCGGACGCATGGCCGAGGGGGACGGTGGATCCGGGGCCGGATCGATCGTGCTCCCCAACGGTGACCGCTTCTCCCTGACCGACTCGATCATCACCATCGGTCGCCATCCGGACTCGAACATGGTGCTCGCCGATCCGAACGTCAGCCGCAACCACGCCGAGATCCGTCCCAAGGGCGACCGCTACGAGGTGGCCGACCTCGGGTCGACCAACGGAACGCGCGTCAACGGCATGCGAGTGGACACGCAGGTGCTGCAGGACGGCGACGAGATCTCCTTCGGCAACACGCGGATGCGGTTCGAGGCGTCGTAGGCACCCATGCCCGACCAGCTCCTCAACCTGCTCAAGCTCTTCCTGCTCCTGCTGCTCTACCTCTTCTTCCTCCGCGTGCTGCGAGCGGTCTGGGCCGAGGTCAACCCGCCCAAGGTCGCCGAGACCGCCGTGAAGCCCAAGCGCGACAAGGGTGCTCGCCGCGCCACGGGCAGTCGCAAGCACGGGCCCCTCGTGCTCCGGCTGGTGGCACCGCCCGAGCTGAAGGGCCGCTCCTACCCCCTCACCGACGAGATCACGGTGGGACGCGCCGCCGGCTGCCAGGTCACCATCGACGACACGTACGCGTCCCAGCTGCACGCACGCGTCTTCCAGCGTGACGGCCAGGTCTACGTGGAGGACCTCGGCTCCACGAACGGCACCTACCTCAACCGCCACAAGGTCACTGGCCCGATGCAGCTGCAGCGAGGCGACAAGCTCCAGATCGGCAACACCGTCCTGGAGCTCGGCTCGTGACGGGCGTCGTCCTGCGGGCGGGCGGGGTCACCGACGTCGGGCGACTGCGCACCATCAACCAGGACAGCTTCGTGCTGCTCCCCGAGCGCGACCTGTTCATCGTCGCCGACGGCATGGGTGGGCATCAGGGGGGCGAGGTCGCATCTCGACTGGCCATCGAGACGCTCCAGGTCGCCTACCAGGACCACACGGCGGAGGCGCTCGAGGAAGCCATCGCCGTCGCCAACCACCGCATCCGCAACGAGGGCGACGCCGATCCCCACCTCCAGGGCATGGGCACCACGGTCGTCGCGCTCGCGCTGCTGGACGAGCACGATGACGGCGACGAACGCTCGCGCCTGTACATCGCCAACGTCGGCGACAGCCGCTGCTACCTGTTCCGCGACCAGTCGCTCGCCCAGATCACCGAGGACCACAGCGTCGTCGCCGACCTCGTGCGCGACGGCCGGATCACCGTCGAAGAGGCCGAGGTCCATCCCCAGCGCAACATCGTCACGCGAGTCCTCGGGGTCTACGAGACGGTCGAGGTGGACCTCTGGCCCATCGACCCGGTCGTGGGTGACCGGTACCTCCTCTGCTCCGACGGGCTCTTCAACGAGGTCGGACTCGATCAGATGAGCGCTGTCCTCCGACGCCTGGCCGACCCGACCGAGGCCGCGGCCGAGCTCACGCGGCTCGCGAACGAGAGCGGCGGCCGGGACAACATCACCGCCGTGGTCGTCGATGTGATCGACGACGGCGGGGTCGCGGAGGCGGCCTCGGCCGCCCTCGCCGGCGAGGACTCACGCCTCGAGTCGGGGGACGGGCCCGCCGACGTCGCCGACGACCCCGCTGGCTTCACCACGGCGCTGCCCGTGGCGGCGGCCGCCGGCGAGCCGCCATCCGACTCGTCAGACGCAGACGAACCCGACGGACGACGCCTGTCGCGCAAGGAGCGACGCGCGGCGGCGGGTCCTCGCACGCGGTTCACCTGGCGGATGCTCCTGTTCGTGCTGCTGGTGCTCGCCGTCATCGGAGGCGCCATCGCCACCATCCAGTGGTACGGAACGAGCACGTACTTCGTCGCCTTCGACGGGGACGAGGTCGTGATCTACCAAGGTCGGCCCGACGGCATCCTCTGGATCGATCCGCAGCTCGAGGAGCGCACCGACATCGACCGGGCCGACGTGCCCGAGCGCTTCGTGCCGGGCCTCGAGGCCGGCAACGAGCAGCCGACCCTGGCCCGGGCCCGCCAGCTGGTCGCGAACATCGAGGCCGACATCGACGACGACCGCTCCCCCCCGTCCACCACGAGCACCACCCGGAGCAGCACCACCAGCACGACCGCGGGCTCGACGACCACCCAGGCCAACTGATGCTCCGCGCGGTCCGCCGCAACACCGAGCTCGGGCTCATCGTCCTCGGCACGCTCATCACCGTCGGTGCCTACGTGCTCGCCTCGCTGGCCGAGGACGCCACCATCCCGGCGGACATCTGGGCCTTCCTGGGGATCGTGCTCGGGCTGCAGCTCGCGGCGCACATCGCCATCCGGCGGTTCGCGCCGGACGCCGACGGCATGCTGCTGCCGATCGCGGGGCTGCTGAACGGGCTGGGCTACGTGTTCATCGTCCGCCTCGACGAGGCCAGGGTCGAACCCAAGAACCTGGCCGGGCTCCAGTCCGGCTGGGTGGCCGTCGGGATCGCCGCGTTCATCGCCACGCTCGTCATCGTCCGCCGAGTGCGCGACCTCGAGCGCTACCGCTGGACGATCGGCTTCCTGGGCCTCGCGCTCCTGCTGCTGCCCCTCGTGCCCTACATCGGCCGCGAGTACTTCGGCGCCCGCATCTGGGTGAGCATCGGACCGGTCAACTTCCAGCCGGGCGAGTTCGCCAAGATCCTGCTGGCCATCTTCTTCGCGTCGTACCTCGTCGAGAAGCGCGAGCTCCTCGCGGTGAGCAGCTGGCGGCTCGGCCCCGTCCCGCTGCCCGACCCCAAGCACCTCGGCCCGGTGCTCCTCGCGTGGGGGGCGTCACTCGTGATCATGATCTCCCAGAAGGACCTCGGCAGCTCCATGTTGTTCTTCGCCCTGTTCGTCACCCTGCTGTGGGTGGCCACCGAACGGGCCACCTACCTCGCCGTCGGGCTGCTGCTGTTCGCGGGGGGCGCGGTGTTCGCGCACAGCCAGTTCGTGCACGTCCAGGATCGCGTCGCCATCTGGCTCGACCCCTGGCAGGACTGCGTCGACGAGGGCTACCAGATCTGCCAGGCCCAGTTCGCCTTCTCCGCCGGGGGCCTGACCGGCACCGGCATCAACCTGGGCAGCCCGAACCGCATCCCGCTCGCCGAGACGGACTTCATCTTCGCGGCCATCGGTGAGGAGCTGGGGCTGGTGGGCGCCACCGCCATCCTGTTCGCGTACCTGCTGATCGTCGGCGCGGGACTGCGCATCGCGCTCCGCACGGAGGTGCCGTTCGAGCGCCTCCTCGCCACCGGCCTGACCCTTCTCATCGGGGTGCAGTCGTTCATCATCATCGCAGGGGTGATCCGCGTCCTTCCCCTGACCGGTGTCACGCTGCCGTTCGTCTCCTACGGGGGCTCTTCGCTGATCGCCAACTACGTGCTGCTCGCGCTCCTCCTTCGGATCTCCGATGACACGAACCAACGGCTGGACGCCCAGTGACGCGGCAGATCCGGCACCTGGGCATCGCGTTGATCGTGTGCTTCTGCGTCCTCTTCGTGCAGCTCAACCGCATCACGATCTTCCGAGCCGACGAGCTCAACGCCAACCCAGCGAACACTCGCGAGATCCTCCGTGACTTCAGCCAGCCGCGTGGCAGCATCACCACCGCCGACGGCGTGGTGATCGCCAGGTCCGTGGAGTCGGGCGATCGCTTCGAGTACCAGCGGGAGTACCCCGAGGGCCCGCTGTTCGGTCACGTCACGGGGTACTACAGCTTCGCCCTCGGCAGCTCCGGCGTGGAGAAGGTCTACAACGACGAGCTGGCCGGTCGGACCCGGGAGCTCGAGTTCCAGGACCTCTCCGACCTGTTCGTGGACAAGGACCGGGTCGGGGACCTCACGCTCACGGTCCTCGCCGAGCTGCAGCAGATCGCCAGCGACCAGCTGGGCGAGCGCGAGGGCTCGGTGGTCGCGCTCGACCCGCGGACCGGCGACATCCTCGCGCTCGTGTCGTTCCCCAACTACGACCCGAACCTGCTGGCGCTCCACGACACCGCCGCCGCGACGGAGTACCAGCGGCTCCTCGACGCGGCCCCGAGCAAGCCCCGCCTCGCCCGCTCCTACCAGGACCGGTTCTTCCCCGGTTCGACCTTCAAGGTCGTGACCGCCACGGCGGGCATCCTCTACGGCGGCGTGACCGCCGACGAGCCCGTCTACCCGCAGAGCAACGCCTACCTGCCCCCCAACACGACCCGTCCGATCCGCAACTTCGGCGGATCGACCTGTGGCGGCGCGCTCTTCGAGATCCTCCGCGACTCGTGCAACACGGCCTTCGCCCAGATGGGCGTCGACACCGGCGCCGACCCCATGACCGACGCCTCGGAGGACTTCGGCTTCAACCAGGACGTCCCGATCGATCTGACCGCCCCCGCCCGGTCGAACTTCCCCACCGACCTCGAGAACTCCGCAGGGTTCCTGGCGCAGTCCTCGATCGGTCAGTTCGAGGTGGCCGCCACGCCGCTCCAGATGGCGATGGTCGCCGGGGCCGTCGCCAACACCGACGGCGAGGTGATGACGCCCCACGTCCTGCGCGACGTCCAGGATCAGGACGGCAACGTCGTCGACACGTACGACCCAGAGGTGTGGACGACCGCGATGGACCGGGCCACCGCCGCGCTGATGCGCGACGCGATGCGGGGCGTGGTCGACTCCGGCACGGCCACCGGCCTCGCCGTCCCTGGCTTCGACGTCGGCGGCAAGACGGGTACCGCGCAGCTCGGCACCGATCCCGCCCGCTCCCACGCGTGGATCATCGGCTTCGGTGGGCCCATCGGCGGCGAGCCGACCATCGCGGTAGCCGTCATCGTCGAGGGCCAACCGGGCGCGAGCGAGCAGACCGGCGGGCGCGTCGCCGCACCCATCGCCCAGGCCGTGCTCGCCGCCTACCTCGAGGGCTGAGCCCGTGGCCGGGAGAGCGAGCAGGCCCTCACTAGTCTGAAGCCCACATGTCAGACCCCGGGACCACCGTCTTCAACGGACGCTACGAGCTCCACCGCCGTCTCGGGCGAGGAGGCATGGCCGAGGTCTTCCTCGCCCGTGACCAGCTGCTCGACCGGCCCGTCGCCGTCAAGGTCCTGTTCCCCGAGTTCGCCACCGACCCGGCGTTCGTCGAGCGGTTCCGCCGGGAGGCGACCGCGGCCGCCAACCTGAACCACCCGAACATCGTCGGGGTGTTCGACTGGGGCGAGGCCGACGGGACCTACTTCATCGTCATGGAGTACGTGGACGGGCGCACCCTGTCCGACATCCTCCGGGCCGAAGGTCCGTTGCACCCGGATCGCGCCGCCGACGTGGGCGCCGACGTCGCCGCCGCCCTCGGCTTCGCGCATCGCAACGGCGTGGTGCACCGCGACGTGAAGCCCGGGAACGTGCTCGTCACCCAGGCCGGCCAGGTGAAGGTGGCCGACTTCGGCATCGCCCGGGCGATCACCGCCAACGCCGACGAGAACCTCACCCAGGTCGGCACGGTCATGGGGACCGCCACCTACTTCTCCCCCGAGCAGGCCCGCGGCGACGCCGTGGACCCTCGGTCGGACATCTACTCGCTGGGCTGCGTGCTGTACGAGCTGGTCATCGGACGCCCCCCGTTCACCGGCGACACGCCGGTGGCGATCGCGTACCAGCACGTCCAGGAGTCGCCGACGCCGCCGCGCCAGCTCAACCCCGAGCTCCCCACGCCCGTCGAGGCGATCATCCTCAAGTGCCTCGCCAAGAACCCGGCGAACCGCTATCCGACGGCGGAGGACCTGCGCGCCGACCTGCGGCGCTTCCGCGAGGGCCACAGCATCCTGGCGGAGCCCGTGATGGTCGCACCGATCGACCCGGGGGCCACGAGCGTCGTCGCGGCCACCGCCGCGGTCGCGGCGGCCGACGAGCCGTACTACGACGAGGACGAGGACGACGACGACGGCCGCCGGTCGTCGGGGCTCTTCCTCGCCGGGCTCATCGTCCTGCTCGTCGTCCTGGCCGGGATGCTCTACCTGCTCTCCCAGCAGTTCGCCGGCGACGGCGACCCCGACGCCGTCCCGCAGGTCGAGGTGCCCAAGGTCGTCGGCGAGACGGTCGAGGATGCCCAGCGGATCCTCGTGGCCCGCGGCTTCGAGGTGAAGATCACCACCGAGACGAACGACGACCAGGACGCCGGAGTGGTCTTCGACCAGAACCCGCGGTTCGGCGAGAAGGTCGACGAGGGCTCCACCGTCACCCTCAAGGTGAGCGCGGGCGCGGAGACCATCCCCGTGCCCGACGTCATCGGCTCCCAGCTCGAACAGGCCCGATCGCTCCTCACGTCCCAGGGGTTCACGGTGCTCGTCGAGGAGGTCGTCGACGAGGAGGTGCCGATCGGCGAGGTCGTCGACCAGGAGCCGGGCGCCAACGACGAAGCCCCTCGCGGGTCCGAGGTGAAGCTGTTCGTGTCGAAGGGACCGGCGCCGCGTGAGGTGCCCGATGTCGTCGGCCGCACCATCGCCGAGGCCTCCAACCTGCTCGGCCAGGCCGGCTTCGCCGTCAACCAGACCACCGAGCCGTCGAACACCGTGGACGAGGGTGACGTGATCCGCACCGATCCACCCGCCGGCACGACCCAGCCGAAGGGCGCGGCCATCACCGTCGTCGTGTCGAGCGGCCCCGCGGAGAGCGCCGTCCCGTCGGTGATCGGCCTCACCGAGGCCAACGCCATCAACACGCTCAACAACGCCGGGTTCAGCCCCACCGTCGTCGAGCAGGACACCGCGGACGAGGCGCAGAACGGCCGCGTGATCGATCAGGATCCCGACGCCAACGCCGTCGCCCTCAACGGCTCCACCGTGACGATCTACGTGGGCCGCTTCGTCGACCCCGAGGCCCTAGGCGACGGGCGCGCCGGCCGCCTGCTGGAGGAAGTTCCGCAACAGGTCGTGGCCGCCCGCGGTGAGGATCGACTCCGGGTGGAACTGCACGCCCTCGACGGGCAGCTCACGGTGGCGGAGCCCCATGACGATGCCGTCGTCGGTCTCGGCGGTGATCTCGAGGCACGCCGGCACCGACGCCCGGTCGACGACGAGGCTGTGGTAGCGGGTGGCCTCGAGGGGCTGCGGGAGACCGGCGAACACGCCGGTGTCGTTGTGCCGGATGAGCGACGTCTTGCCGTGCATCACCTGCGGGGCACGCACGACGTCGCCGCCGTAGACCTGACCGATGCACTGGTGCCCCAGGCACACCCCGAGGATGGGCACCTTCGTGGCGAAGGTCGTGATGACGTCGTTCGACACGCCGGCGTCGTCGGGCGTGCCCGGGCCGGGCGAGATGAGCACGGCGTCCGGCTCGAGGTCGACGAGCTCGCCGACGCTGAGCTCGTCGTGGCGGTGCACGAGGGGCTCGGCTCCGAGCTCGCCCAGGTACTGCACGAGGTTGTAGACGAAGCTGTCGTAGTTGTCGATCACCAGCACGCGGGACGCCACGGCGGTCGACGGTACTCCCCGGCCTCCGCCACCCCTCAAGGGGTTGACGGCACCCGTTGTCTCATTGTATCAGTACATTGAGACAAAGGAGGGGCCGGCATGGACGCCACGGCGCTGATCATCCAGCTGGTGTTCACCTTCATCTTCGCCGCCGCGCTCGTGGGCTGGTTCACGTGGCCGGCGAGCCGCGCCAACTGGCCGGTCGAGGTGGTCCAGTGGGCACAGGGCCACGCCCTCCAGCTCACCCTGCGGAACCGGGCGATGGTCGTGTACTACGTGCGGCTGTCCATCACGCTGCGGGTCATCGGCGGCGTCGGTGGTCTCGTGATCGGCGCTCTGTTCGACGACGCGACCGGGCTCGACACGTCGAGCGGCGCCGGCTTCTGGATCTGGATCGTGCTGGGGTGGCTCGTCGGGGCCAGCTGGGCCGAGTACCGCCTGACCCGACCGCCGTCGACGGGCCACGCCGCCTCGCTCACGCCGCGGGAGGTGCTCGACTACCTGCCCGCCCGGCTCTACGCGGCCCCGATGGTGGCGGCGGGCGTGGCGGTGCTCCTCGCGGCGATCGGACTGCTCGCTCCCGACCCTGCGGCACCGCCCTTGCACCCGCTTCCGCCGACGGCCGGTCTCGTGCTCGGCGCGCTCGGGGCCATCCTCATCGCCGTCCTCATCCGGCTCGCCGTGCGGGCCGTGGTGGCCCGGCGCCAGCCCACGGGCCCGCCCGACATCGTCGCGGCCGACGACGCCATCCGCGCCAGCGCCGTGCACAACCTCGCCGGCGGGGGCACCGCCGCCATCCTGCTCATCTCCAGCCAGCTGGCCTTCTCCGTCTTCGCCCCGCGCTCGGGGGTGGGCGGCCTCAGCCTTCTGGCTCGCCGCGCTGCTCGCGCTGGCGGCGTTCGTCGCGTGGCGGTGGTCGGCCTACCACTGCTGGCGCGTTCGGCGGGCGACGACCGCGGTCGAGGTCCCATCGTGATCATCCGACTCGACCCGGACAGCGCGGTGCCGCCCTACGCCCAGCTCCATGACCAGCTCGCCACGATGATCCGCAGCGGGGTCCTCGCGCCGGGCGCGCGCCTCCCCGCCATCCGACACCTGGCCAACGACCTGGGCGTCGCGATCAACACGGTCGGGCGGGCGTATCGCGAGCTCGAGCTCGACGACCTGGTCGCCAGCCGCGGCCGCCATGGCACGACGGTCCTCGAACCGTCCACGAACGTCCCGGCTCGCCGAGCCGAGATGGCCACCGCCGCCACGTCCTTCGCCATCGAGGCCAAGCACCGAGGCCTCGATCTCGACCAGGCCCTCGCCGCCGTCCGCTCCGCCTTCGTCCGCCTCGACCAGCGAGGGGCCTCATGACCGCGACGACCACCACCGGGCTCCCCGACCACTACGAGCTCGCGCTCGGCCACCCCGTCCGGTCCTTCGTGCTCACCCTCGTCGGCCTCGCCATCGCCCTGCTGGTCCTGCAGTGGAGCGGCTTCGTGTACCCCGACCTCCACGCCGCCGGCAGCAGCTCGCAAGACCATCGGGGACGGCGCCCAGACCTTCACGGTGGCGGTGGAGAACGGGTCGCCCCTCCCGGTCGAGATCGTCGGCATCGAGTGGCCGACCACCGGCATGACCAGCGCGGAGCTCGGGATCGCCCCGTCGAAGACGGACCCCGACGGATCGACCGTCTACTACGTGGTGGAGCCGTTCGAGCCCTTCGACGCTCGACGGCGGCGAGACCGCCTGGTTCATCCATGCGAGTGGTGCCCGGAGTGCTCCGCGGCGCTCGGCACCCCGACCGTGGAGGTGCGCACGGCGAGCGGCCTCCGCCGGCACGTCGATCTCGATCGACCGAGCGCGGAGATCGCCGAGGCCTGCTAGCCGCTGGCCCGTGACGCACGGTCAGGCCTCGCGGACGTCCACGCTGAGATCCAGGGTGCTCTCGAGCAGCCCCGCCCGTGTGCTCGCCGCGTACAGCTCGAGGCTGATGTCCTCCCCCGGCACCGGGGCCGCCGTCACCAGGAGACGATCGCCGGCATCGTCCACGCTCAACGAACGGACCCGGGCGGCGTGGTTGCGGTCGAGGCCGATCGCGATCCGCAGCAGCCCCGCGAGGACGCACACCTCGTACTTGGCGTCGTCGTCGAGCGCGGCGAACTCGGCGTGCTTCGGGCGGGGCTCGGACTTGCGGTGGTAGCGGGCGACGAGCGCGATGCGCTCGACCTCGTCGTCGTTGAACCCCGTCAGCCGGTCGGTGCCGCGGATCACGTAGTAGCTGTGCTTGTGGTGCTGCGCGTGGGACAGGAACATGCCCACGTTGCAGAGCAGGGCCGCGGCCTCGAGGATCTCGCGAGCGTCGTCCCCCAGCCCGTGGCGAGCCTGCGTCTGGTCGAAGAGCTCGAGGGCGAGCCGCGCCACCTGGGTCGAGTGGGGCTGGTCCTCGTCCATCACCTCCGCGAGGCTCAGCACGCTCTTGCGCCGCAGGTCGGACAGGTGGTGCAGCGATCCGCCGTGGCGGCGCCGCCAGGTGTCGAGGAGCACGCCCTCCCGCAGCGCGTAGTCCGACACCACCAGCTCGTCGAGGCCGAGCTCGTGCATCACCTGCTCGAGGATGATGGCGCCGGCCAGGATGATGTCGGCCCGGCTCTGCGTCGAGCCCCGGGAGCTCGGTGCGGGCCTCCGGCGTCGGCGCCTCCACGATGTCCGCGACCAGGTCGTCCAGCTGGTCGGTCGTGAGCGTGAGGTTGCTGACCGAGCGCGGCCGCGTGCCGGTCGCCTTCATCGCCGCCATCTCGGCCAGCGTCGCGATGGTGCCGGACGAGCCGACGCCGACCTCGACATCGAGGTTGCGGACCTCGCGGGCGAACGGCGCGATCGTGGAGCGCACGTGCCGGCGACAGGCGTCGACGGCCCCCGGGTGCGTGTGCTTGCCGTCGAAGAACCGCCGCGTCAGGCGGATCGCGCCGAGCTTCAGCGAGCGAGACGACAGCACCTCGCCGCGCAGGCCCACGAGCAGCTCGGTGCTCCCGCCCCCGATGTCGCACAAGCAGGAGGCGGCGGTCGTAGACCGGCACGGCCTGGAGCACCCCGAGGTGGATGAGGCGCGCCTCCTCGACGCCGGAGATGACGTTCACCGTGCACGCGTGCCTCGTCCCACGCTCGATCGATCAGATCGTCCCGGTTGTCGGCCTCCCGGACGGCAGATGTCGCGACCGCGGTGATCGGCGCGCCGTGGACCTCGGCGACCTGCCGGAACCGATCCAGGGCCGCGACGGCGCGGTCGATGGCGTCGGGGGCGAGCTCGCGCATGTCGCCGGCACTCGATCCCAGCCGCACCATCTCCTTCTCGCGCTCGAGGATCTCGAAGCGGGGGCCCGTGTCCGCCTCGGTCATCCGAGCGACCACGCCGTGCAGCGAGTTGGTGCCGATGTCGACCGCGGCGAGGGTCTCGCTGCGAGCATCGGAGGAGGAGGGCACGAGCCCAGTCTGGTCGCGACGCGAAGGGGAGCCAGGTAGTCTCGCTCGCCATGCCGACGAAGCCGCCGCCGAAGCGCAAGGTGAAGGGCGGCCGGGTGACGCCCAAGGGCGGGGCCTCGTCGGGCTCCCGGCCCGATCCCTCGAGCCGCTACACGCCCCCGGTGCCGAAGGAGTACAAGGTCAGCCCCTGGTACATCCCGGTGCTGATGTTCGGGTTCCTGGCCATCGGGCTCATCGTGATCTTCCTGAACTACCTGGGCGTCCTGCCCGGCGACACGAAGAACAGCTACCTGCTGGTGGGGCTGGGGTTCATCCTCGCCGGCATCATGACGGCCACCCAGTACCGCTAGCGAAAGCGTCCGCAGGGTGTCCCCCCGGGGCCCCGGAAGTTACAACGGTGTTACTCTCCCCAATGTTGTCCACAGCCTGTGGACAACATCGCGCGGCCGGTCCTACGAGGTCGTCGACGGGGGTGACGAGCTCCATCTCGTCCATGCAGTGGCGAGGCGGCTCGGGCATCTGGTCGTTCGCCGTCGTCATGCGCACCTCCGTGCCGCAGATGGTGCAGCGGTACAGGATCTTGACCTTCCGCAGCTCGCCGGCGGGCGGCGGATCGGGCACGGGTTGCGCCAGGCCGCCGAGCATCGCGAAGCCGATCTTGAACAGCACCCAGACCGCCAGCGCCGCGACCAGCAGCGCCCAGAACGAGGCCTTCGTCAGCAGCCAAGCCACGACGACGAAGACCAGCAGCAGCACCGCCGTGGTCCGCGAGACAGAAGGCCGCTTCACGGCCTAGGCTAGGGCAGAGGGTATGCGGGGGCAGAGCCGCCTGGACGACTCAGCCCAGACGCTCGATGATGGTGGCGTTGGCCAGGCCGCCGCCCTCGCACATGGTCTGGAGGCCGAAGCGGCCGCCGGTGCGCTCGAGCTCGTTGAGGAGGGTCGCCATGAGCTTGGTGCCGGAGCACGCCGAGCGGGTGACCCAGCGCGATGGCGCCGCCGTTGACGTTGGTCTTGCCGAGATCGGCGTGGAGCTCCTTCTCCCACGCCAGGACGACCGACGCGAACGCCTCGTTGACCTCGAAGAGGTCGATGTCGTCGACGGTCAGGCCGGCCTTGGCCAGCGCCTTCTCGGTGGAGGGGATCGGACCGGTGAGCATGGTCACCGGATCGACGCCGGCGAGGGCGAAGGTGTGGAAGCGGGCCCGCGGGGTGAGGCCGAGCTCCTTGGCCTTCTCCTCGCTCATCACGAGCATGGCCGAGGCGCCGTCGGAGATCTGCGACGAGTTGCCGGCGGTGACCTTGCCGTCGGGCTTGAAGGCCGGCTTCAGGTTGGCGAGCGTCTCCACCGTGGTGCCCGGGCGGATGCCCTCGTCCTTCGTGACGAGCTCGTCGCTCTCGACGATGTTGCCGGTCTCCTTGTCGAGCCGCTTCTCGGTGACGCCGACGATCTCGTTGTCGAAGCGCCCCTCGGCGGTGGCCTGCTCGGCCCGCTGCTGCGACTGAGCGCCGAAGGCGTCGAGCTCCTCGCGGGAGATGCCCCACTTGTCGGCGATCATCTCGGCCGAGATGCCCTGCGGCACGAGGCCCGGGTCGGTGTAGCGCGCGAGGACCCGGTGCCCGAAGGGGATGGAGCCCGGGGTCATCGACGCCCCCATCGGCGTGGTGGTCATGACCTCGACCCCGGCGGCGATGGCGATGTCGTAGGCGCCGGCGATGACGCCCTGGGCCGCGAAGTGGGCCGCCTGCTGGGACGAACCGCACTGGCGGTCGACCGAGGTGGCGGGCACGGACTCGGGGAAGCCGGCGGCGAGGACGGCGTTGCGGCCGATGTTGAGGCCCTGGTTGCCGACCTGCATGACGCAACCCATGATCACGTCGTCGATCAGCGCTGGGTCGAGCTGGTTGCGCTCGACGAGCTGCTTCAGCACCTCGCCGGCGAGGTCAGCCGGGTGCCACCCCGACAGCTTTCCGTTGCGCTTGCCGCCGGCGGTGCGGACGGCGTCGACGATGACGGCGGTGGCCATGGGTTGCTCCTCGGGATCACTTGACCGGACGGTCAAGTGTGGCCGGGGGTGGCTCGGGGCCGCAACCCGGGGGTTGAATGGTCCCCACGCCACGGTGGGTGGAGAGGGACACGATGCCGGAGATCACCAGAGCCGAGCTCGATGCGGCGGTGGACGGGCAGACGATCATCGATCGCTACCTCGCCACGGTCGCGACCCACCCACAGCAGGTGGCCCTGCGCACCAAGCAGCCGGATGGCAGCTACGCCGAGTGGACCTACCGGGACCACGCGGACCATGTGGCGGGCGCGACCGCCTACCTCAAGGAGGCCGGCGTCCGCGCCGGCGACCGCGTCGTGCTCATGTTGCGGAACGTCCCCGAGTTCCACTTCATCGACCTGGGCATCGCCGCGCTCGGCGCCACCGTCGATCTCGATCTACAACTCGTCGTCGCCCGAGCAGGTCGCCTACCTCACGCACCACTGCCAGGCGAAGCTCGCCATCGTCGAAGACGACGGCTTCGAGGCGCGGTTCCTCGCCGGTGCGCGACGAGCTCCCGGCGCTCGAGACGATCGTCAACGTGTCGCACGATGGCGTCATGGAACAGCTGTTCCACGGTGGCTCCGCGGACATCGCCGCGGAGGCCGCGGTCTGCACGCCGGACACGCTCGCCACGGTCATCTACACGTCGGGCACCACCGGCCCGCCCAAGGGCGTGATGCTGTCGCACCGCAACGTCGTGTGGACCGCGGAGGGCTACCTGCAGATGCTCGATGTCGATCCGGTGGGCTTCCGGGCGGTGTCGTACCTCCCCATGGCGCACATCGCGGAGCGGATGTCGACGCACTACCTCGCGGTGATGGGCGGCTACGAGGTCACCACCTGCCCCGACCCCGGACAGATCGCCGCCTACGCGCGCGACGTGCGCCCGCAGATCATGTTCGGCGTCCCCCGCGTGTGGGAGAAGCTCTACGCCGGCGTGCAGGCGGCGCTGGCCGCCGACCCCGCCAAGAAGGCGAAGTTCGACGGCGCCGTCGCCGCCGCGATCCCGATCGCGGAGCGCCGCACCCTCGGTGAGGCGACCGCCGAGGACGACGCCACCTACGAGATGCTCGACGAGGCCGCCTTCGCGGGGGTGCGCGCGCTCGTCGGTCTCGACGCGGTGGAGTACGCGATCTCCGGTGCGGCGCCGATCCCCGCTGAGCTGATCAGCTGGTTCCGCGCCATCGGCGTGCCGCTGTCGGAGATCTACGGCATGTCCGAGAGCACGGGGCCGATGACCTGGGAGCCGACGCGGGTGAAGGCGGGAACGGTCGGCGTCGCCTTCCCGGGCACGGACTGCTTCCTCGCCGCCGACGGCGAGGTCTGCATCCGCGGCGGCAACGTCTTCGTCGGGTACCTCGACGACCCGGAGAAGACCGCCGAGGCCCTGGATCCCGACGGCACGCTCCACTCCGGCGACATCGGCGCCTTCGACGACGAGGGCTACCTGCGGATCATCGACCGCAAGAAGGAGCTGATCATCACCGCGGGCGGGAAGAACATCAGCCCCGCCAACCTCGAGGCCGCCCTCAAGATGATCCCGCTCGTCGGCCAGGCGTGCGCGATCGGCGACCAGCGCCCGTTCGTGTCGGCCCTCGTCGTGCTCGACACCGAGGTGGCCCCGGCGTGGGCGAAGGAGCAGGGCATCGAGGCGTCGTCGCTGGCCGAGCTGGCCGAGCATCCGGACGTCCGCGCCGAGGTCGAACGCGGGCTGGAGGAGGCGATGGCCGGGTTCAACAACGCCGAGCGGGTGAAGAAGGTGACGATCCTCGCCGAGGAGTGGCTCCCCGACTCCGAGGAGCTGACGCCCACGTCCAAGCTCAAGCGGCGCGGCATCCACGCCAAGTACGCCGCCGAGATCGACGCCCTCTACGGCTGACGCGGGAGCCCGAGGCTCGGGCCGAAGTCCTCGAGGGCCTGGCGCGCCGAGCGGGAGGTCGACACCGAGGGCCTCGGCCAGCTCGAGGGCGAGCGTGAGGTCCTTCTCTCCCAAGGCGCGGGTGTGGGTGAAGACCTCGTGGAGGGCGTCGTCGGGCGCCAAGGGCGCCGTCGTGTCGCGGACCATGATCGCCCCCGGACCGCCCGTCACCGAGTCGCTGTGCCGCACCACGCGGGCGAGCTTCCGGAGATCGAGCCCCGCCGCCTCGGCCAGGCGCTGGGCCTCGCCCGCGGCGGTGAAGGCGGTGAAGTGCATGAGGTTGCGGGCCAGCTTGGTGCGCGTGCCCGTGCCGGCCGGCCCCATGTGCACGACGAGGCTGGCCCAGCAGGCGAACACGGGCTTGGCCCGCTCGTAGGCGGTCCGGTCGCCGCCCACCATCGCGGCCAACGTGCCCTCGTGCGCCCCCATGAAGCCGCCGCTCACCGGGACGTCGAGCACGTCGATGCCCTGCGCCGACGCGGTCGTCGGCCAGCTCCTCGGCGGTCTCGGGCCGGATCGTGGAGTGCACGGCGATGACGGTGGCCGGTCGCGCCGTCGTCAGCAGCTCCGCGACGACGGCGCGCACCTGCGCGTCGTCCAGGACCATGACGGACACCAGGTCGCAGGCCGCGCCGAGCTCGGCGGCGCTCGCCGGCGAGCGCGGCCCCGCGCGCCACCAGCGGCGCCGCGGCTTCCGGCCGCACGTCGTACACGTGCAGCCCGCCCGGCCAGTCGACCAGCCGCGCCGCCATCGGCGCGCCGATCTGCCCCAACCCGATGAACCCCACCGCGCCCACGTCGCGCGGTCATGAGCGGACGATCTGGCCGCCGTCGACGTTGAAGATCTGGCCGGTGACCCACGACGCCTCGTCCGACAGGAGGAAGAGGCACATGCCGACCAGGTCCTGCGGTGTGCCGCGGCGCTTGAGGGACAGGCCCTTGACGATGTCGTCGATCATCTCCGCGGGCACGACGGTGCGCGTTGCCTCCGTGTCGATCGGGCCCGGGCGCGATGGCGTTGACCCGGATGTTGCGGCCGCCGAGCTCGGCGGCGAGCTGCTGGGTGAGGCCGTTGATCCCCACCTTCGCCAGCCCGTAGAAGCCGGCGTACAGCCAGGCGGCGGTCGACGACTGGTTCACGATCGCGCCGCCGCCGCGCCGACCGATGTGCTTGTAGCAGGCCCGGGTGACGACCAGCGCGCCGTCCATGTTCACGGCCATGAAGCGGCGGTAGTACTCCCAGTCGACGGTGAGGAGCGTGTCGAGCTGCATGCCGCCGTAGATGGCGGCGTTGTTGACGAGCAGGTCGATGCCACCGAACCGGTCGACGGTGGCCGCGGCCAGCGCCTCCGCGGAGTCGAGGTCGGACACGTCGGTGCGCACGAACAGCGCCGCGTCGCCCAGGTCCTTCGCCACCGCCTCGCCCCGGTCGACGTCCATGTCCGCGATCACGACCGAGGCCCCTTCCGCGGCGAGCGCCCGCGCGTACGCCTCCCCGATCCCGCCGGCCGCGCCCGTGACGATGGCGACCTTGCCGTCGAACCGGCCGTCACGACCCACCCCCACGGCTTCTGTGTGCGCCCAGCACCGCATGCCGACGATCAGCGCACACAGAACGGTTCCCTCGGTCGATGTCGTCATCGGGGCGGCCAGATGGGCGGGGGCCTGGCCGATGGCGTAGTGGCCGGGGAGGCCGCCGCCGAGGGAGCGGTGCATGCGGGCGGTCATGCCGTCGGACAGGGTGCCGTCGCCCATCATCTCGATGAAGCAGGCGGCGGCGTTGCCGTAGTCGAACCAGTCGCGCTGGAACCGCCACTGGAAGTCGCCGCGCGTAGCCGAACCACGAGCCGCCGATGCCGGCCACCTCGTAGTGGGTGCCGTCGGCCCGGGTGGCGTGGGCGATCTGCTTCCAGAAGCCGACGACCTGGCCCTTGCGCTCGTCGATGAGGATCTCCTGGTACGGGTAGTCCCACCCGTCGAGGCCGCCCATCTCGAGGCCGAGCGCGACCTCGCGGATCTCGTCGCGGCCCACGGCCATGAACTCGTTCTCGGGGCCGTAGTTCCACCCGTAGGTGGCGTCCTCCGCGAACAGGAGCGACATGGCCGTCCAGTCGCCGGCCGCCTCGGCGTCCTTGTTCGCTTGGAGCCAGCGCTCCACCATCTCCTCGAGCTCGTCCCGGGGGAATGCAGGCATCAGGTCTCGTCCTCCACGATCGTCAGGGCATGGGTGGGGCAGTACTTCACGGCGGCCTCGACGCGCCGGCGCTCGGCGGTCGGCGGCGTCTCCTGGAGCACGGTGAGCACGCCGTCCTTCGACACCTCGAACACGGCCGGGCGCCTCGCTCTCGCAGACCCCGTGCCCCTGGCACAGGTCCCGGTCGACCACGATCCGCCACCCGCTCATGCCACGACCAACCAGTTCTGTGTGCGCTGCACGCCGCATGCCGATGCTGGGCGCACACAGAAGCTGCGGGTCATCGGGGGGTCATCCGGGCGGCGCAGGGCTGGGCGAGCTGGACGACCATCTTCGAGTGGTCGTTGCACGTAGGTCTCGGGGGCCTGGGTGAGCTCGAAGCGGTACTGGCGGAGCAGCACCGAGAAGATCGCCTTGAGCTGCATCATGGCGAAGGCGGCGCCCACGCAGCGGTGGCGGCCGGCGCCGAAGGGGATCCAGCTCCACGGGTTGGCGACGTCGTCCTCGCGGGGCTCGAGGTAGCGGGTGGGGTCGAACGCCTCGGCATCGTCGAAGGCCTGCGGATCGCGGTTCGACACCGACGGGCTGGCCGCCACCATCGTCCCGCGGCTGGATCGTGTAGCCGCCGACCTCCACCGGCACCTTGGCCACGCGCAGCAGGATGATGAGCGGCGGGTGCAGCCGCAGCGCCTCCTTGATGGCGGCCTCCAGCTTCGGCATCTCCCGCAGGGCCTGGTAGCTGACCTCGGGGTTCTCCGCCGCGAGGGCGTCGAGCTCCTCGACCACCTCGGCGAGGTAGTCGGGGCGCTTGCAGCAGCTCGATGAGGGTCCACGCCGCCGTGCCGCTCGTGGTGTGGTGCCCGGCGAACATCATCGAGATGAACATGCCCGTGATGATGTGGGCGCTGAAGTGCAGCGACCCGTCCTCGTCCTTGATCGACATGAGGACGTCGAGGAGGTCGCGGTCCTCCTTCTCCGGCGGCGGCTCGCCGGCG
Source organism: uncultured Microthrixaceae bacterium (assembly GCA_963721695.1). Taxonomy (GTDB): domain Bacteria; phylum Actinomycetota; class Acidimicrobiia; order Acidimicrobiales; family VFJN01; genus VFJN01. Next base: position 143,051 of record CAVRKU010000010.1, on the reverse strand, counting down.
CGGCCGTCCATGATCCCCTGCACCAGCTCCACCAGACCGACCCGGGCCGCGTCGCGGGCCCGGAAGCTCTCGATGTCGGCGTAGGGGTCGACGTAGGCGAGGGCGTCGGTGCCCCGCTCGAGGTCGTGGTAGAGGTGGGCGAAGCGGCCGTCGAGCTGCTCCCGGAACCGCTTGCCGATGAGGCAGGCCGACGACGTGTAGATCGTCAGCTCGGCGAACCAGTCGAGGAGGTCGATCTCGCCGCCGGCCGGCGACTGGGCGGTCATCCGGTCGACCTCGGCGGCGATCGTCGCGGCGTGGCCGCGCATGAACTTGTCGCGCAGGGCCTGGTTGTGGAGGGCCTTGCGGCGCTCCTCGGGATCGGCGTCGAAGACGACGCCCTCGCCGAAGATCGGCGTCATGAAGGGGTAGGCCTCGGCCTGATCGAGGTCCTCGTCGGGGGCCCGGAAGAAGATCTCGTTGGCGTCGGGCCCGGTGAGGAGCACGACGTCGCGGTCGGCGAGACGGAACACGCCGACGTCGCCGCACTCGGCCCGGGTGCGCTCCATGAGACCGATGGGGTCGACCCGCAGCTCCTCGAGGTGGCCGGTGCCCGCGGGGTCGCCCTCACCGGAGGCGCGGGGCGGCTGGGCGAGCTCGGTGTCGACGGCGGTCATGCGGTTCCTCCCACGGGAGCTTCGGGCTCCACCTCGACGAGGGTGAGGTGGGTGCCGCGGGGCGTGGACACGACGGTGTGGATGGCGCGGGCGACGTCCTGGCCGCGCAGGGCGCCCGGGTGGCGGACGACGCCCCAGCGCTCCCAGTCGGCGACGACCTCGTTGACGGTCGCCTCGCTCCAGGTGGTGCCCTGCTCGGTGGTCGAGGGCCCGGGGCGCACGATGCTCACGCGGACGCCGGTGCCCTCCAGCTCCATCTGCATGGCGCGGGCCAGGCCCTCGAGGGCGTTCTTGGACGTGACGTAGGCGGCCATGTAGGTGCGCGGCACGCGCACGACGTCGGAGGTCACGAAGACGATGTCGCCCGCGCCGACGTTCGACCATCGCGGGGCCGAGGCGCCGCACGAGGCGGTGGGCGCCGAGCACGTTCACCTGCACCTGGCGGGTGAAGTCGTCGGGGTCGACCTCGAGGGCGGTGGCCGGCAGCACGTCCCCGGCGTTCGAGACGACGATCTCGATCGGTCCCAGCTCGGCCTCGGCCCGATCGGCGAAGGCGTCGATCGAGGCGTCGTCGGTCAGGTCGAGCGGCAGCGCCAGCGCCTCGCCCCCGGCGGCCACGATCTCCGCCGCCGTCGCCTCGAGCCGGTCGAGCCGCCGCGCCCCGAGCACGACGGGATGGCCGGCCTCGGCCAGCAGCACCGCCGTCGCCCGGCCGTGCCCGGACGACGCGCCCGTGACGACCGCCGCGCGCCGGTCCGGATGCGGCGGGAACTTCGGCATCAGCGGGGGACCACCGTGGTGGGGAGGGCGGCGAAGCCCCGGACGTTGACGCTGTGGACGCGGCGGATGCCGGACGGGTCGACCTCGTAGTCGCCGACGCGGGCCACGAGCTCCTCGAGGCAGACGCGGGCCTCCAGCCGGGCCAGCGAGGCGCCCAGGCAGAAGTGGCGGCCGAAGCCGAAGCTGGCGATCTGCTGCAGCTCCTGCTCGGGGCGGTCGAGGTCGTACTCGTCCGCTCGGTCGAACACGCGCTCGTCCCGGTTGGCGGATCCGACGACCAGGACCACGCGATCGCCGCCCGGGATCACGGTGCCGTGCAGCTCGACCGGCTCCGTGGTGGTGCGGGCCAGCATCTGGCTCGACGTGTCGTAGCGCAGCGTCTCCTCGACCCAGGCGGGGATGCGGCCCGGGTCGCCGAAGGGCTTGGCCCGCTGGTCGGGGTTGCGCCAGGCCCAGTACCAGGCGTTGCCGAGCAGCTTGGTGGTGGTCTCGTTGCCGGCGACGACCATGAGGAAGAGGAACCCCATGATCTCGTCGTCGGTGAGCCGGTCGCCGTCCAGCTCGGCCGCCAGCAGGGCCGAGGTGAGGTCGTCGGTGGGTCGCGCCCGTCGCTGGGCGAGCATGTCGGCGTAGTAGGTCGACCAGCGAGAAGGCCGCCTCGACACCGGCGGGCGGCACGTCGTCCATGCCCTCCTCGCGGTGGACGAGCAGGTCGGACAGGCGCCGGAGCTCGTCGCGGTCCGCCGGCGGCACGCCGATGAGCTCGCTGATCACGTCCATCGGCAGCTTGCCGGCCAGGTCGCCGATGAAGTCGAACGAGCCCTTGGCCAGCGCGACGTCGAGGTGCTCGCGCGTCAGCTCCCGGATGCGCGGCTCGAGCTCGGCGACCCGGCGAGGGGTGAACCCGCGCGACACGAGCCCGCGCATGCGACCGTGCATCGGGGGGTCCATGGCGAGGAACGACATCGTGCGGTGGGCGTTGGGCCCCGATGCGGACGGGTCGAGCGACACGCCGTGGGCCGACGAGAAGCGCACGTTGTCGCGGAACCCCTCCACCACGTCGGCATGGCGGGACAGCGCCCAGAACCCACCCTCGGCGTTGCGGTACACGGGCGCCTCGTCGCGAAGGCGCTGGTAGGTGGGGTACGGGTCCTCGTGGATCTCGTACTGGTACGGGCTGTAGACGAGGTCGGTCGCCGTCATCGGCCCGACCCACCGAGCAGCAGGCCCGCGACCTCGTCCATGCGGTCAGCGAGGTCGCCGTAGCTGAAGTACCCCATCCCCGCCTGCAGCAGCGCGCCCGCCAGCGCCAGGTTCAGCGCCCGGAGCACCGCCGGGTCGGCGTCCTCGCCGAGCGCCGTGGCCAGGTGCTGGTTGAAGGCCGCGCCGATGCGGTTGCGCAGGCGCTGCACGTCCGGGTCGGGCGCCAGGATCGCCGTGGTGGACGCCGCGGCCAGCTCGGGCTCGTCCGCGATGAGCCGGGCGAGGTCGCGCAGGGCGTTGGAGACCCGGGTGCGGGCGTTGTGACGGCCGTCGACGGGGGCGCTGGCGAGGGTCTGCAACCGGCGCCAGAACACCTCGGCGACGAGATGGTCCTTCGACGCGAAGTACGTGTAGGCCGTCGCCGCGCCCACGCCGGCTCGGCGGGCCGCGTTCCGTACGGTGAGCCCGTCGTAGCCGTTGGCCCGCAGCTCGGCGACCGTCGCCTCCACCAGGGCGTCGACCCGGTCGGATCGTCCCTCGGCCGGGCCCCGGCGTCCCGGGGCCGAGACCGACGTGCTGGACATGTGTCCAGACACTAGTCTGGGGCGATGACCGACGGCAACCTGCATGACCGGGCGGACTACTCCGGGCCCTTCGACCCCGACTTCCGCTACGAGGACCTGTCGAAGGAGGCGCTCGTGCGGTTGGTGCGCGAGTACGCGCTGACCGTGCACCTGCTCGACCGATCGATGTGCGCGGCCATCGGCATGAAGTACGGCCAGGAGGTGGTGGAGGAGCTGGCCATCGAGGAGTGGCGCGGCGCGTCACCCATCTACGGCGACCGTCTCCGCCAGATCATGGGCATCGAGGGCGACGGCGTCGAGGCGATCTTCAAGGTGCTGCAGCTCGATCCCGGGTTCCCGCAGCACTACATGGACGTGCGGTACGAGATCGTCGACGAGCACCACGGGTTCTTCGAGCTCAGGTCCTGCGGGGCGCTCATGGACGTCGAGCCCTGGGGCGAGCGGGCCATCACCGGCATGTGCCACACGATCGAGGACGCCACCTTCGACCCCACGGCCCAGGCCGTGAACCCGAAGGCGCACGTCACCCATGTCCATCGTCCGCCGCGCGTGCCGGCCGAGCGCGTGCCGCACTGCCGCTGGGAGATCACGATCGACGACGCCAACGAGACGCTGGAGGAGCCGCCGATCACGACCATGACCCGAGGGACGACGGCGGCGACCTTCCAGTTCCCGCCGATGCGCGACGGCACCCCCCACCTCCCGCCCTCGGCGACGGCGGTCGGAATCGGGTAGCAACGCAGTGTGACGCCACGGGTCGTGAGCCTCGTTCCGTCGGTGACGGAGACGTTGCTGGCCTGGGGCGTGGAGCCGGTCGCGTGCACGCGCTTCTGCGAGCAGCCCCAGCTCACCCACGTCGGCGGCACCAAGGACCCCGACGTCGCCGCCATCGGCGACCTGTTGCCCGACCTGGTGGTGCTCGACGAGGAGGAGAACCGGCGGGAGGACCACGACGCCCTCGTGGCGAGCGGCCTCGCCGTCCACGTGCTCGCCGTTCGCGATCTGGCGGGCCTCGACGCGCAGCTCGGCGCGCTCGCCGACTGCGGTGGGGGCGACCTGGGAGCCGATCGGGCCCGTGCCGGTCGTCGAACCCACCCGGCGGGCATGGGTGCCGATCTGGAAGCGGCCGTGGATGGCCCTGGGCGAGCCCACCTACGGGTCGGCCGTGCTCCGGGCCCTGGGCATCGCCAACGTCGCCGCCGCCGACGGCGCCTACCCCGAGGTGGACCCCGTGGCGGCGCACGAGCGAGGGACCGACCTCGTCATCGCCCCGAGCGAGCCGTACCCGTTCGCCGAGCGCCACCGCGGGGACCTGGAGGCCGCGGCCGTGGACGTGCGCTTCGTCGATGGCCGCGACCTGCTCTGGTGGGGCGTGCGGACGCGTGGCGCCCTCGATCGGCTCGCGGTCGTGCTCGAGCTGATCAGGCCCGCTCGGTCTTGGCGATCAGCGTCTCCACCTGGCTGTTCATCTTGGCGCCGCTGGGCCAGCCCGCGTAGTGGGTGAGGAAGATCACGATCTCCCGCAGCTCGTCAGCCGTCAGCTCCTCGTTGCCCAGCGCGGACTCGAGCTGCAGCCCGAGCACGTCGTCCATCCCGCGGCCCACCAGCAGACCGATCAGCAGCAGCCGTCGGTCGCGGTACGACAAGCCGGGTCGCTCCCAGATCTCCGCGAAGAGGTGCTCGACCGTGTAGCCGAAGAAGTCGCCGGGACCGTCACCGACCTCGGGCCAGCCGTACACCTGCGCCATGACCTCGAGGCCACGCTGTCGCTTCTGGGGGTCGCTGTCCATCACGTCTCCGATCGGATGCCGGGGAGCCGGCGGTCGGCGGCGAGGGCGCCGTAGGCCAGGCCGAGGAAGAGGAGCGCCACGATCGCGCACCGGAACAGGGCCACGGCGTACCCGTGCACCTGCGCGTTCATGAAGGGGTAGGCGTAGTAGTCGTTGCCGTGCACGTCCTGCACGATCGCGCCGCGCAGCAGAGCGAACACGAGCCAGGCCACAGGCGGCAGGACGGCGAGGCGCACGATCCGCCCGTCGATCCGGTTGCGCGGACCGAACACCAGCCACCCCACCGCCACCAGGATCGGCGAGAGCGTGTGGAGGATGGTGTCCGCGACGAGGTCCCAGCCGGTGAGCTCCTGCAGGTCGGCGAGCGCGAGGTGGAACACGACCCCGGTCACGAGGATGCACAGCACCGCCACGATCCGCATGACCCAGAAGCCAGTGGAGGCACGATCGACGGTGGCCGCGAGCATGCCGTGCGTCACCGCCACCGCGATGTTGGAGAGCACGGTGAAGAAGCAGAAGAAGTTGACGACCCGGCCCAGCACGGTGTCGAACGACCCCCCTTCCGCCTGGGCCGAGAGGACGAGCTGCAGCACCAAGCCGAGGCCCACCAGGGTCGCCACCGCGCCGAAGTACCACCGAGCGTTCTGTTCGGTCACCAACCCTTCGACGTTACGACGCCGTTAGCCTGCCGGCGTGCCCAGCGATCTTGCCCTGAAGTCGATGAACGCCATCCACCGCATCGTGCAGACCGTCACGTTCGGCAAGCTCGGCTGGCAGGCAGGGTCGATGCCGGTCGTGGAGCTGACGACGACGGGTCGCAAGAGCGGGCAACCGCGCACCGTGCTGCTCACCTCGCCCGTGCAGGAGGGCGACACGTACATCGTGGTCGCGTCCCGCGGCGGCGACGACACCCATCCGGCCTGGTTCCTCAACCTGCGCGACAACCCCGCCGTGGAGGTCGCCACCGGCACGGGGGGCAAGCGGCCGATGCGCGCTCGCATCGCCGATGCCGACGAGCGGGCGCGGCTCTGGCCCAAGGTCACCGCCGAGTACAAGAACTACGCGAGCTACCAGACCAAGACCACCCGGGAGATCCCCCTGGTGTTCCTGGAGCCCGCGCCCTGACTCGCCGCGCCGATCCGGTGGAGGCGATGGGACTCGAACCCACGACCCCCTGCTTGCAAAGCAGGTGCTCTAGCCAGCTGAGCTACGCCCCCGAGGACTGACGGGGAACCTGGACCGACACGCCGCGGGGCGCCCGCGACGTGGAGGGACTCTACCGACGGCCCGATGGGGTCACAGCGCGAGGCCCGGCACGAGGGCGGTGAGCGCGGTCACGGTCGCGCTCTTCTGGAGGGCCACCCAGGTGCGGCCGCCCCCCAGCGCCATGCGGTTCAAGCTCACCGGGAACCCGACGTCGGTGTGCGACACGCCGGTGCCCCACGCCGGGTTGGGGTTGCCGGCCGCGTCGAGGCTGTGGATGTCGAGGACGCGGTCGTCCGAGGCCGCCCTGGTGGCGAGCCAGAACGTCCCGTCCGAGGTGCCCTCGACCAGGAAGCCGGCGGCCGCGTCGTGCGCCGCGGGGACGAGCGTGGTGGTGCCGTCACCGCCCCCGTAGGCCGGGTCGGGCGTGCCCGTGGGCGTGAAGCGGGTCAGCAGGAAGTCCCAGGTCGCGCCGAGGTTGCGACGGCAGGCCATCAGGGGGCGGCCCAGCGTGTCCGCCTGCACGTAGGCGCCGAAGTGGGTGCCGCAGCTGACGCTGGCCCGGCCGTCCCCGGAGAACGTGGTGTCGAGGGTGCCGCTGGGCGTGAGCTTGCGGAGCTCATGTGTGGACCCGATCTTGCGACCGGCGTAGAGGGCACCGTTGGGCAGGAAGGCGACATCGGAGGTGTCCTTGCCGACGACGGCGATGCCGTCCGCGTGGAAGCTGGTGTCGAGGGTGCCGTTGGCGTTCAGCCGCACCAACGCCTGCTCCACGAACACGAAGTCGTCGTTGGCGTCGAGGTCGAAGGCGGCCAACGCGATGCCGATCTTGCCGCCGCTCAGCACCTGGACCTTCCACGCCTCGAGCAGGTCGTGCTCGCGGGGAAGATCCGGTAGAGCACACGACCGTCACCCGAGAACGTGTTGTCGTAGGCGCCGGTCGTCGACATCCGGAGGATGCCCAGGCGCTCGCGCCCGTCGTACTGGTCTCCGACCACGACGAACTGACCACCGGCGCGGACGATGTGCGACGGGAAGTTGACCGCGGTGGTGCTCGATCCGAACCGTCGTTGCAGCACGCCATCGCCGCCTCCGAACGAGGTGCCGAGCGTGCCGTTGGCTTCGTAGCGGGTGATCCGCATCGCTCCGGCGTCGGCCCCGTTGTAGGACGCGACGAAGAGCCGGCCGCTGTCCTGCGGCGAGAGCGCCACTCGATACCGATTGGCGGTGAGCCCCGCGATGCCGTCGCCGGACCAGGTCGGGTCGAGGCGGGGGTCGGTCAGCTGCTCGACCGTGAGCTTGGTGCCACCGGCCGCGTAGAGCACCGTGCCATCGGGGGCGAGGCCCAAGCCTCTTGGCGCCAGCTCGTAGCCGAGCTCGATGCGGACGGCCGCGGCAGGTTGACCGGCCCGGTGCACCCACACGTCGAAGCCGTACCGTGGCGTTGCTTCCCCCGGCCTGGACGCGGCCGTCGGCGGAGTAGGCCGCCGCGTGCGGATAGCTGCGTGCCCTCGTAGTGCACGCCGGTGAGGGCGAGCGTGTCGGCATCGACCTCCTCGTAGTGGTACGGAGCCCCACTGGCCGTCGTGATGCGCTCGCCATCGGGGGACAGCCGGAAGTCCCCGAGGTTGCTCCCGATGTCGCCGAGGGTGGAGGCGAGGTGCACCGCCGGCGTCGCGGCGACGTTCCACCGCGCCACGCTGCCGGGGCTGAGCCCGCGGTTGCCGACGTAGAGCTCGCCGGGCCGTGTCGGGGAGGTCGCGCAGCAGCCCGGAGTACACATCGGTGATCACGTCGTGCGTCACCTGCCCGTTCGAGGGGTTCAGCTTGCCGACGGTTCCGTACTGGCCCGAGCTCGGGAGACGAACCACACCGTTCCGCCGCTCACCGCGATGGCGTCGGTCACCGGCCTTCCGATCGTCCACGAGCCGGTCACCGCCAGGTCGCGGTCGAGATCCGCGTGATGACGCCCGAGCGTGGCGAGCGCGACGTAGACGCTTCCCCCGTCGATGGCCAGACCCGACGCGACGAGCTGGTTCGGCACGGTGGCGACGAGCGCGCCCGCCGCGTCGTAGACCACGACGACGTCGGCCGCCGCGACGAACACTCGGCCGGTCGCGGGATCGACCACCATGTCCCGGAACGTGCCGGGCAGCGTGACCGTCTGGCCCGCGGGCGCGCCGAGCGCCGCGGGGACGCCGGTGGCCGCGACGCCGACCGGCACGACGGCCAGCGCCACCACCGCGCCGAGCAGCCGCCTCCTCATCCGGCCCGCGCCAGGTGGCGTCCTGCCGGTTCGCCCCCGCGTAGCCCCACGCATGGCCCACTCTTGCACCGCTGCCGTAGCCCATGGGCGCGATCTGGGGCCGCGCCGCTCTAGGGTCCCCGGCACGCAACGTGCCTAGCGGCTGGGAGCAGACGGGAGGTCAGATGGCGCAACGGGTGCTGATCTGCGGTGGTGGGGTCGGTGGTCTCACCGCGGCCCTCGCGCTCAGCCGCGCCGGACACGAGGTCACGCTCATCGAGCGCGACCCGATCGAACCGCTCGCCTCGCCTGAGGAGGCCTTCGCGACCGAGCGTCGCGGTGCCCCCCAGATCCACCACACCCATGGGTTCCTGGCCCGGCTGCAGGTCACGTTGCGCGATCGGTTTCCGGACGTGCTCGCCGAGCTCCTGGCGGCCGGGGGCACGACGATGCCGATGACGGCGGCGCTCGGCGAGCCGCGGCCCGGGGACGAGGACCTGAAGGTCATCGTCGTCCGACGGTCGACCTTGGAGTGGGTGCTGCGGCGGGCAGTCGCGGCCCAGCCGCACGTCTCGGCGCAGACCGGCGTGGGCGTCGATGCCCTGCTCAGCACCGGGGACGACACCGAGGGTCGACCCGTGGTGTCCGGGGTGCGACTGGACGACGGCACGATCCTGGAGGCCGACACCGTCATCGCCGCGACCGGGCGCCGCGGCCCGGTCGTCGAGTGGCTCGCGCGCGCTCGACGTCGACGTGCCCGAGACCACCGTCGAGAGCGGCCTCATCTACCTCACCCGCTGGTACGCCCGTCCCGCGGCCGCGCTCCCGCCGGACCCCAAGCTCGGCGGCGACCTCGGCTTCGTGAAGTACCTCGCGGTCCCCGGCGACGGCGACACGCTCTCGGTCACGCTGGCGGTGCCGTCGAAGGACCACGAGCTCCGCCGGGTGCTCCTCGATCCGGATCGGTTCGACCTCGCGTGCCACATCCTCCCGGGGCCGGACCTGTTCTTCAGCCCGGACGCGCCGCACCTCGAGCCGATCGGGCCCGTCCGTCCGATGGGCGGCCTGCTCAACCGGATCCGCCGCTTCACCGACGAGCGACGGCGAGCCGCTGGTCGTCGGGTTCCATGCCCTCGGCGACGCCCACACGACCACCAACCCGCTGTACGGCCGCGGCTGCTCGCTGGCCGCGGTGCAGGCGTGCCTGCTCGCCGATGCCTTCGCCGCCCACCCCGACGACCCCGTCGCGCGGGCCGCCGCCTACGAAGCCGGCAACGCGCTCGAGGTGGAACCGTGGTACGAGTCAGCCGTGCAGATGGACCAGCTCGGCGCCGATCCCGCCGGCACGAGCGCGTTCGGCGGTGGCGGGGACCCCGCCGCCGGCAAGGCCATGGCCGCCGTGTTCGTCGCCGCCGCCACCGATCCGATCATCGGTCGAGGGATCGCCCGCTTCATGAACCTGCTGCGGACCCCGGCCCAGCTGCTGTCGGACCCGGAGCTGATGGTGCGCATCGCCGAGGTCGCCGCCGACCCCGACGCGTACCCCGTGCCCCCCGCGTCGGGCCGGGCCGGCGGGAGCTCATGGCCCGTCTCGATGCCCCCGCCGCCTGATGAACACCGACTGGAGCCCACCCGCATGAACGCGCCTGCCGTCCACCCCAGCACCCGCGAGCGTCGGGTGGCCACCAACGGGATCGAGCTGCACCTCGTGGAGGCCGGTCCCGACGACGGCCATCCCGTCGTCCTGGCCCACGGGTTCCCCGAGCTCTCCTACTCGTGGCGCCATCAGATCCCGGCCCTCGCCGACGCGGGCTACCACGTGCTCGCACCGGACCAGCGCGGGTACGGCCGATCCGACCGGCCGGACGCCATCGAGGACTACGACATCCACCACCTCACCGACGACCTCTTGGGCGTGCTCGACGACATCGGGGCCGCCAAGGCGGTCTTCGTGGGCCATGACTGGGGCTCGATGGTCGTCGGCCAGATGGCCCTGCTCCACCCCGAGCGGATGGACGGCGTCGTGGTCATGAGCGTCCCGCTGCTCCCCCGCGGCGCGATGCCACCCGTGCAGATGATGCGGCAGCTCTTCGGCGACAGCTTCTTCTACATCCTGTACTTCCAGGAGCCGGGCGTGGCCGACCGCGATCTCGGGGCCGATCCCACCGAGACGATGACCCGCATGCTCGCGGGCCTCACCCTCCCGTCGGACGGCGGCACGGACATCGCCGGCCTCGCCAACCCCGACGGAGGCGGCTTCGTCGACCGGCTCCCGAAGGTGCAGGCCCTGCCGGCGTGGCTGAGCCAGGCCGAGCTCGACCACTACATCGCGGAGTTCAGCCGCACCGGGTTCACGGGCGGCATCAACTGGTACCGCAACTTCGACCGGAACTGGGAGACCACGCCGCAGCTCGACGGCGTGCACGTCACCATCCCGTCGGCCTTCATCACCGGCACCCTCGACCCCGTGAACCTCATGAGCCCGGCCGCCGTGATGGACGGCCACGCCCTCGACCACCGCGGCAACACCCTCGTCGACGGGGCGGGCCACTGGGTCCAGCAAGAAGCTCCCGACGAGGTCAACGCCGCCCTGCTCACCTTCCTCAGCTCCCTGGACCTCGGAGGTTCCTGATGCGCGCCGCTGCTCTCAAGTCCGGCCAGATCTACGTGAACGACGAGGTGCCCGACCCGACCCCCGGGTTCGGCCAGGTGCTCGTGCAGGTCAAGGCCTGCGGGATCTGCGGGTCCGACCTGCACTTCGCCAAGCACGGGGCCGACATGCTCGCCCTCGGCAAGCAGATGGGCGGCATGCCGATCATGGAATCGGGGCCGGAGCTCGACCTGAGCCAGGACGTGTACATGGGCCACGAGTTCTCGGCCGAGGTGCTCGAGGTGGGCCCGGACACCGTCGCACCCGCGGCCGGCACGATCGTGACGTCGATCCCGATCCTCTTCACGCCCGAGGGCGCCCTGCGACCGATCGTCTACAGCAACGAGGTCGCCGCCGGCTACGGGGAGCGCATGCTCCTGTCGGCCCCGATGATCACCGAGGTCCCGAACGGGCTCGACTTCCGCCACGCGGCGCTGACCGAACCGATGGCCGTCGGCCTCCATGCCGTGAACAAGAGCCGCATCGCGCCCGGCGAGGGCGCGCTCGTGCTCGGCTGCGGCCCCGTCGGGCTGGCCGTGATCGGCGCCCTGAAGCTGAAGGGCATCGACACCATCGTCGCCACCGACTTCTCCCCCACTCGCCGTGCGCTCGCCACCACGATGGGGGCCACCGAGGTCGTCGACCCCAGCACCGAGCCCGCCTTCGAGGCGTGGAGCCGGGCCGGCAAGGGCAAGTCGCTCGTGTGCTTCGAGGCCATCGGCGTGCCCGGCATCATCGACGGGGTCCTCAAGGACGCTCCGCACAGCACCCGGCTCGTGGTGGTGGGCGTGTGCATGGAGACCGATCGGATCAACCCGTTCTTCGGCATCAGCAAGGAGCTGAACGTCCAGTTCTGCCTCGGCTACGACCCGATGGAGTTCAACGACACCCTCCGCGCCATCGCCGAGGGCGAGCTCCCGGTGGCCCCGCTGATCACGGGCGAGGTCGACCTCGACGGGGTCGCCGGCGCCTTCGAGGCCCTCGGCAACCCGGATGACCACTGCAAGATCCTGGTGACCCCGTGAGCGACCGCTTCGCCGGGAAGGTCGCGCTCGTCACGGGCGCCGCCCGACCGCGGGGGATCGGCCGCGCCACGGCGCTGCGGCTCGCCGCCGACGGAGCGGACGTCGCGTGCCTCGACATCGCCCGCCCCTACACGGAAGCGCCGGGGCACACGACCGCCACCCAGGACGACCTCGACAGCGTGGTGGCGGAGATCGAGGGCCTGGGGCGGCGAGCCGTGGCGGTGCGGGCCGACGTCTCCGACGAGGCGGAGGTGGAGGCGGCGGTCCTGGCCGCCACGGACGCGCTCGGCACGATCGAGCTCGTGGCCAACGTGGCCGGGGGCAGCGGCATGGGGTTCGGGATCGGTCCCTTGCTGTCGGTGGGCGCCGACGAGTTCCGCAAGGTGCTCGACGTGAACGTGGTGGGCACGTGGCTGGTGTCTCGGGCCTGCGCCCAGCGGATGGTCGACGCCAAGGTCGGCGGTCGGATCTGCAACGTCTCGAGCCAGGCGGGCAAGAAGGCCTTCCCGATGCTGGGCGCCTACTGCGCCGCCAAGTCGGGCGTGATCCTGCTCACGCAGTGCCTCGCCACCGAGCTCGGGCCGGCCGGGATCTCCGTCAACGCGGTCTGCCCGGGCACGGTCGACACCGATCTGATCAACCCGAACGGGATGTTCGAGATGATGCTGGGCGGGGCCGACGGGGCGCGCGCCTACATCGAGCGCGAGATCCCCCTCGGTCGCCTGCAGACCGCGGACGAGATCGCGGCGTCGATCTGCTGGCTGCTCTCCGACGACGCCGCCGCGGTGACAGGCGAGGCGGTCAACACCAGCGCCGGCCAGACGATGGTCTAGCGACGGTCCCGCGCTCGACCGACTGGGGCCGCTCCGCGGCCGGTGCCTACGCTCGCGGCCGCCATGCACCCGCCCCGGCCTGCCCATCGCCGCGAGACGCCGCACGTCTACCGCCTGCGGCGGGCGTTGGCGGCCACGGCTGTGGTCCTGATCGTGTTCGCCGGCCTGAACATGGTCGGCGTCGTCGGGGGTGACGGCGGCGACGAGCAGGGGGTCACGACCACGACGGTCGGCACGACCACGACCACCATCCCGCCGGTCCCCGCCTGCGCCGAGGCCGACGTACCGGTCACCGACGATCCGGCGGCCGCGTGGGCGACCGTGCTGATCGACACCGCCCGTTCACTCCCCGCGGGCTTCGGGCCCAACGACCTGCACAACATCGCCGACGCCGGCTTCCCGTTCACGGATGGCCTTGCCGTCCGCTCCCTCGTGCTCTCCGATCTGGATGCCCTGCGTCAGGCGGCCGCCGCGAACGGGACCCCGCTCTCGATCCTGGCGGCCCACCGCAGCTTCGAGCAGCAGGCGGACCTGTACGAGCGCCGGGTCGACGAGCTCGGGGACGCGGAGGCCGGCAGCCGCGTGGCCCGACCCGGGCACTCGGAGCACCAGCTGGGCACGACGATCGACGTCACCAGCGAGGGCGCGACCGATGTGGACCAGTCGTGGGGCGCGACACCCGAGGGCCAGTGGGTCGCCACCAACGCGCACGAGTACGGGTTCCTGCTGAGCTACCCGTCGGACGCCTCCGACCGCACCTGCTACGACTACGAGCCCTGGCACCTGCGGTACGTGGGTCGCGAGCTGGCCGCGGACGTCATCGACGTCCGGCCTGTCCCTGCGCGAGTACCTCTGGCAGCTCAACCCCGTCGACATCACCACCACGACGACGACGGCGAGCGACCAGCACGCGTGGGCTAGTGGGTTGCGGCGGGGGGCATGGGGGGCAGAGGCTCCGCCGGAGCCCCCCATCCGCGAGGGGCCGGCTCCGCCGACCCCGAGCAGCAGGCGTTCAGCGCGAGCCGAAGGCGAGCACCCCTAGCTCGGAGGAGCTCGCCGGAGGCGAGCGACGACGACTACCCCAGGATGTAGAGGTACCCGGGGCTGCGTGAGCCGATGTAGATCTTCCCGTTCCACACCGCCGGGGTGGCCTCGATGCAGCCACCGAGGTTGACCGACCAGAGCTCGGGTGGGGCGACGTCGGGGTCGGACATGTCGAAGGCGTGGAAGTCGCCGTTGAGGCAGTCGCCCATGAGCAGCACGTCATCGACGATCACGGGACTGCCCCAGGCCGGACCGGCGAGCTGGCGTTCCCACTTCACCGCGCCCGTGTCGCGGTCGAGCCCGATGAGCCGGCCGGCGTCGCTCGTGGCGACGATCGTGTCGCCCACGATCCCCGGTGTGCCGTAGATGCCGGCCTCCTTGACGTCCGTCTCGTTGAAGGTCCACACGATGGGGTTGGCCTCGTTGCTCGGATCCAGCTTCGTCAGCTGCCCGACCTCGGTGGCTCGAGGCCCGGGACGGTCGTTCTGGCCCGCGACGTAGAGCATCCCCTCGTCGTCGACGATCGGCGTCGCGTCGTTGTCACCGGCGGTGTAGAAGCGGAACACCGCGTGGGGCTGCTTGCCCTCGTCGAGGCCGCTGATGTCGTAGCCCCAGATGAGCCCGGCCGAGGTGCCGAAGTAGGCGGTGTTCTCGTAGACGGCGACCGAGCTCTCGACCGAGGCGTGCTCGTCGCCGTTGGCCGCCAGCACCTCCTGATCCCACACCGGCTCGGTGAAGACGACCTCGGGGCTCACCTGGACCTGCCCCGCCGCGTCGTAGGAGCGGTTGAGCTTGATCACCCAGAAGCGGCTGCTCTCGCTGCCCACGATCATGTAGTCGTCGAGGATGATCGGGGACGAGTCCCAGTCGTCGTTCCACAGGTTCGGCGCCACGGACTCGCTGTCGAGCGTCCACAGCACCTCGGCCTGGCCGGCCCGGTCGAAGGCGATCACCCGCATGAGGTCGTCGCGCGACCCCGAGTACACGAGCGGGAAGCCGTCGGGGTCGATGGTGGGCGTGCCCTTGATGATGTCGCCGGTCTCCACGTCGGGGAGGATCCGCTCGCCCGTGTCGGCGTCCATGAAGTGGATGTGGCCGTCGTAGCCGCCGAAGATCGCCCAGGTGCGGTCCTCGCGCACCGCGATGGTGGGCTGGCCGGTCCAGCCCATCCCGCACCAGACCTTCGTCTCGCCGAGGTTGACCGACTGGCGGCACATCGGCTCGCCGGGGAACTGGTGCAGGATCTCCGGAGCCTCGCGGGGCACCGGGCCCCGCCCCGTAGTAGCTGCGGGACGGGTTCCCTCGGAAGGTGAGCAGACCCTCGATGGCGGCGTTCGGGTAGGGCTTGGTGAACCCGGCCGGATCGGCGAGGCCCTCGTAGTCGGTCTGGAAGAACTCGCCCTCCGGCTCGTCCTCCTTCGGTTCCTCGCCGTCGTCGCCCTTGGTCGTCGACGTGCCGGTGCCATCCGTGGACGTTGCTGCCGACGGTGCGTCGCCGCCCCCGAGGCCATCGATGACGAGGCTGATGCCGAGGGCCACCACCGTCACGATCGCCAGCCCGATGAGGGTCAGGCGACGGCGATGGTCATCAGGCACAGGGGACGATCGTACCGGCGGCGTCCCGGCTTCCCGTGTCACGGTGCCGGAGCGCTTCGGGCCTAGGTTCCCGGGGATGCTTCCGATCCACGCCACCCGCTTCGCACCGCTGGAGGGCCCGGTGGCCGAACGCTGGGCGCGGTTCCCCAAGGGCTGGGACCGTGTCCTCTTCCCGACGCTCGTCGGCCTGGAGCTCGAGGAGGTGCGGACCGACTACGCCCGCATGCGCCTGCCGTACCGCCCGGAGCTCGACCAGCCCGCGGGGGTGGTCCACGGGGGCGCGATCGCGACCCTGATCGACACGGTGGTGGTCCCGGCCGTCGGCCAGGCCTACGACGCGGGCTGGGCCTACTTCACCGTCGCCATGGACATCCGCTACATCGGGGCGGTCGTGGGCGAGGACGCCATCGCCGAGGGATGGATCGAGCAACGGGGCCGCACGCTCGTGTTCTGCCGCGCCGAGGTGCGCACCGCCGCCGGCAAGCTGGCGGCCGACGGCACCCTCACCTACACGATCCGCCCGCCGCGCTGACCCGCCGGGCGCCCTCACTCGAAGGTCGCCGTGCTGACGCGCAGGGGGCGTAGGCGCTGGGCGGCGCTGCTGCCGACCCACGAGACGAGGGCCACCGCGAGCGGCACGGCGAGGACCAGCAGCAGGACGGTGCGGGTGGGGAACACCAGCGGGAAGGTGTCGTCGACCATGCCGCCCGACTGGTCGTGGGCCTGGGCCCTCGCGAACACGATGACGGGGAGGAACCCCACCGGCACCGCCATGGCCGCCCCGAGCACCGCCATCAACCAGGCGCGAGCGCCGGCCGACCGAGCCAGCATCCCCGGCGGCGCACCCGCGATGGTGAGGATCTCACGCTCGTCCCTCGACTCCGCGGCCGCCAGCGCCAGGCTCACCCCGACGACGAACAGCGAGAACACGAGGGCGACACCGGTGAGGATCAGCTCGAGCTGGAACGGCGAGGGCCCGGAGGAGGGCGATGACCACTGCAGGCTGATGCTCCGGAAGACGTCCGGATCGAGGGCGGCGGCGTCGTCGATGAGATCGACCTGCAGGTCCTCGAGGTCATCTCGCTCCGCGCCGGTCAACGGTTCGGGGGTCGTGAACAAGGAGGCCAGTGGCGCGACCTCGAGACCGAGCTCGTCGGCCGCCGCCTCGGTCAGCAGGATGCCGCTGATGTACCCGGGCGTGTACCGGTGGGGCACGGCGATCCCGGGCACGTCTCGTCCGTCGGGCAGGAGGATCGAGACGGCACCGGTCGCGCGTTGGTCACCGTCCTCGGGAGTGAGCACGACCACGCCCGTCTCGTCGAGGGCATCGCGGACCCCGTCCCCGGCCCGGATGGCACCGAGGAAGGCCTCATCGACGACGATCGCCGCGTCCCACCACCCGAGGTCGAGCGGCAGCGGCTCGCCGATGGCATCGATCGCGGTGGCGGAGCGGACCTCCCACTGGCCCGTGCTCGGGGCCTGGACGTCTTCCGCCCGCGGCACCCCTCGCACGGGGATCTCGTGCGCGAGCGGGAGGGCGGCCGTGATCGCCGCGCGGGTGTCCGCAGAGACCTCGTAGACGGGTTGGCCGACCGCGTCGTCGGAGCGGCTCTCGGTGACGGCGACCAGGTTGTCGGGCACCGAGGTCTCGACCCCTTGGTTGGCTTCGGTGCCGAGCAGCAGCCCCCCCGCCGCCACCGCGAGGGCGCCGGCGGCCGCCACGGCCGAGACGACCGCGCCGGTGCGAGCCCGATGGCGAGCGAGGCTGCGGGCGCCCAGGCGCAGGGACCCCCGCAGGTGGTTGGCGAGCGGCTCGAGCCTGGCGACGACCGCCGGCGCGATCGCACAGGCACCGAGGAGCTCGGCCACCCCGCCGAAGATCGCCACGAACGCCCAGAGGTCTCCGGAGGAGCCGCTCTGGCTGCCGAGCACGGCGATGAACAGGAGCGACAGGCCCCCGATCATGCTGACGACACCCCAGGTGACGAGACGTCCCGACACCGGCGTCAGCGGTCGGCGCCCGGCCAGCGCGGCCAGGGTGGGGACGCGCTCCGCGGTGCGGGCGGGGATGAGCGCCGCCACGGTGGCCGCCGCCACCCCCATGAGGGCGACCGCGCCCACCTCCGACAGACGCAGGTCGTAGCCGTCGAGCCGCTTGTCGAGGACCCGTTCGACCAGCGGCTGCCCGATCAGCAGCGCGGCCGCCGCCAGACCCAACCCGACGAGGGCGCCGACGACACCGGTGACCGTGCCCTGCAGCACGAGCGCGGTGCGGACGGTCGCGGGGGACGCACCGCTCGCCGACAGCTGGCCGAGCGTGACGAGCTGCCGTCGAGCGCCGACCGCGAACGCGGCCGAGATCACGATCCCGACGACGGTGAGCACGACCGCACCCAGCACGAGGCTCCAGCGCACCCCCTCCGCACGCCCGTCGTCATGCTGCTGGTCCCGCAGGATGGAGAGCTCCCGGACCGTGAGGTTCCCGCCGGGGTGCGCCCCCTCCACCTCGCTCAGCTCCGCCAGGGACAGGTCATCCGGCAGGTCCACGAGCAAGAAGGTGTCCGCCTCCTCGTTCCGCACGTCGCTGTCGGGCAGGGTCCCGGGCGCGAACACGGCCGTCTCGCAGCTCAGGCAGCCAACCGGTTCGACCTCGCCCACCACGGTGGCCGTCAGCTCGGGACGCTCGAGCACCAGCTCGTCGCCCACGTCGACACCGAGCTGGCCCGCGAGTGCGGTCGAGAGGGCGACCTCACCGTCGCGAGCTGGCGCGCGGCCCGACACGAGGTCGTGGATGCCAGCGGTCAGCGGGTCGTCGAGGGGTAGGTCGGTCAGCTCGCTGTCCGCGCGCGCACCGTCGGCGGCCCTCAGGCGCATCCAGGTGGTGTGCACGGGAACGGTCCGCGAGCCCTCGGGCAGGGCCACGTCGACGTCGAGCTCGTACCCGGCGGCGTCGGCTTGGCCGTAGGCTGCGCTGCCACTCCTCGAGCCGTGACGTTGCATCCGTGCGGATGAGGGTGACGGCCATGGCCATGCCCGCCACGGGCAGGGCGACGAGCAGCGCGACGAGCACCGTGCGGCCCGGCCGGCGGCGTACCTCTCGTCGGGCCAGCCGCAGGGGCACCGACAGGCGACTCATCCGGAGATCCCCACGGGCCTGACGGCCGGGAACGACGTCGGCGCGACGCTGGCCTCGTCCACGATGCGGCCGTCGCGCATGAACACGACCCGGTCGGCCCACGCCGCGTAGCGAGGCTCGTGGGTCACCAGCACGCACGGCCGCGCCGGTCGCGGCGGGGAGCGCCGCCATCAGCTCGATGACCGCGTCTCCGGTCATCGTGTCGAGGGCGCCGGTGGGCTCGTCGGCCAGGATCAGCTTGCGCGTGCCGACGACGGCGCGCGCCACGGCGATGCGCTGCTGCTGGCCGCCGGAGAAGTCGTCGGGGAAGCGGTCGAGCTGCTCGACGATGCCCACGGACACGAGCGCATCTCGCGCCCGCTCCCGTGCCTCGCGCTTCCCGAACCCCTCCAGCTCGAGCGGCAGCATCACGTTCTCGATGGCGGTGAGCGACGGCACGAGGTTGAGGCGCTGGAACACGAAGCCGACGTCGGTGCGGCGCAGCGCCGCCTGCTCCGTGGCCGAGAGCGTCGAGAGATCGCGCCCGCCCACGAGCACGTGGCCGGCGTCGGGGTCCTCGAGGGCGCCGGCCAGGTGGAGCATCGTCGACTTCCCGCAGCCGCTCGGGCCCATGATGGCGACGAGCTCGCCCGGCTCGATCCGGAGGGACACGTCGGTGAGGGCTCGCACCTCGGTGAGTCCGGCGCCGTAGCGCTTGACGACGGCCCGCAGCTCGAGGGCGGCCATCGGGGTGCTGGTGCTGGCGGGGCTGGTGGTGTCAGCCAAGGGTGTCTCCGTTCGTGGTGGGCAGGGGGGAGGTGGCGCCGGCGCGTCCGATGCGCGCCTCGCAGGTGTCGAGCCAGCGCAGATCCGCCTCGGCGCGCGCGACCAGGGCGTCGGCGACCAGGGCGCTCGCGAGGGGGGCCTCGGCAGGAGACCGCATCGCCCGCCGGCGCTCCTGGAGGAGCCGGGTGAGCGCGGTGCGCTGCTGCGTGATGACCCGGAGCGCGTGCTCGGCGCCCTCCTCGATCGCGAACAGCACCTTGAGCACGAGCTCGTCGCGAGGCGGCGGCGTGTCGATGGGCGACGTGGACCACCAGTCGCCGAGCTCCTCGCGACCCGCGGCGGTGATCTCGTAGCGCCTCTGGCCGTCGGCATCGTCGCTGGTCACCAGGCCGTCCCGCTGCAGGCGATCGAGGGTCGTGTACACCTGCCCGA
The DNA here is from genome assembly GCA_963721695.1 of uncultured Microthrixaceae bacterium. Taxonomy (GTDB): domain Bacteria; phylum Actinomycetota; class Acidimicrobiia; order Acidimicrobiales; family VFJN01; genus VFJN01. The sequence goes on along the minus strand of CAVRKU010000010.1, from coordinate 123,109 downwards.
CGTTGAGGGTCCACGCGCCGCCGGTCGCCGCCTCGAAGGCGGTCTTCAGCTGGTAGCCGTGGCTCGGCCCCTCCGTCAGCAGGGCCAGGAGCCCTTCACGCACCGCCATGGATACCGAGTATGCATACTGAGTATGCCTGCGTCAAGGCGGCGAGCGCCGAGGGCCGGGTGACCCGTGAAGCGTCGCCCATCGGCCCTAGCCTCGATCGGATGACCTCGCGCCGGTGCCTCCCCGCTCTCCTCGTCGGGCTCAGCCTGCTCGCCGGCGCGTGCGCAACCGAGGCCGATCCTCCCGCGGCAGCCGACACCACCACGTCGACCACCGGCGACTCCTCCACGACCACGACCGCCGGGGACGGCTTCACGCCCGAGCCCATCGAGTGGGACGACTGCGGGGGCGTGGACTGCGCCACCCTGGAGGTGCCGCTCGACTACGAGGACCCCGACGGCGAGCGCATCGAGATCTACGCCGTGCGCGCCCCGGCCACCGGCGAGCGCAAGGGGGCGCTGTTCACGAACCCGGGCGGACCGGGGGCCAGCGCCGCCGAGCTGGCCGAGATCCTGCCGATGCTCCTCCCCGAGATCAACGAGCACTTCGACATCATCGGCGTGGACCCGCGCGGTGTGGGGGGCAGCACCCCCATCGACGTGCGGGATGTCCCCGGCCGAGCTCTACGGGGTCGATCCCACCTTCGAGGATGCCCAGGACGAGGCGGCGTACCTCGAGGTCAGCGAGGAGTACGTCGACGACTGCGAGGCGAAGTACGGCGACCTGCTCCCTCACCTCGGTACGCGGGATGTCGCCCGCGACATGGACGCGGTGCGCGCGGCGATGGGCGACGAGCAGCTGAGCTACCTCGGCTACAGCTACGGCACGGCGATCGGCCAGGTGTACGCCGACATGTTCCCCGATCGGGTGCGATCGATGGTGCTCGACGGTGTCGTGGAGCTCGGACCAACCGGGCTCGAGTCGGCCGACGAGCAGGCCGCCGGTTTCGAGACGGCCCTCGCTCGCTTCGCCCAGTACTGCGACGCGGCTGAGGGCTGCGCCACCGCGGGCGACACCCTCGCAAGCCGTCGAAGACGTGCTCCAGCTCGCCGAGGCTCCCGGCGGGATCCCCGTCTGACGACGACCGGCACGTCGGGCCCGGGCGAGGCCGACCGCGGCATCAGCTACGCCCTCTACGCCCAGAGCCTGTGGCAAACCCTTGGGGATGCCCTGGCCGATGCCCTCGACGGAGACGGCGGCGGCCTGCTCGAGCTCGCGGAGGGCTACCATCGACATCGGGGCGTTCGAGATCTACTTCGCGGTGAGCTGCCTCGACTCCGCGTGGCCCGTGGGTGACCCGGACGCGGTCTTCGCAGCAGGGCAAGCTCACCGCGGAGGACTCTCCTCACTTCGGTGAGGCCCTGGTCAACGACTACGTGCGATGCGCGATGTGGCCGACACCGCCCGTGCCGCTCGAGCCCACGAGCGCGCCCGGCACCCCACCGATCCTCGTGGTCTCGACCACCGGTGACCCGGCCACGCCCTACGAAGCCGGGGTGGCCGTGGCCGAGGCCCTCGAGAACGGCATCCTCATCACCAACGAGGGGGACGGGCACACGATCGTCGGCAACGGCAAGCCGTGCATCGACGAGCTCGTGACGGCGTACCTCGTCGACGACATCGTTCCCGAGGACGGCACCGTCTGTGACTAGCGGGCGGCGCTAGCCGACCGTGCCTTCGGCGACGAGTCGCTCCAGGGTGAGCTCGGGGTGGTCCTGCTCGACCCTCGCCAGCCAGTAGGGCGACTCGAACAGGGCGTACCGGGTGCCCTCGGCGCGCGCGTAGACGGCGACGCCCTGCATCGAGCGCAGCTCCGGTGTGGACGCCTCGTCGGTCTTCCGGGCGACTCGCCAGGTCGTCGGGCTCAGCTCGGTGGGGGCGCCGAACTCGTGCTCCAGCCGGTGGGCCGCCACCTCGAACTGCATCGGGCCGACCGCCGCGAGCATCGGGGCCTGGTCACCGAGGTCCTGGTCGCGCAGCACCTGCACCACCCCCTCCTCGTCGAGCTGGGCGATGCCGCGGCGGAACTGCTTGAAGCGGCCCGTGTCCTTCACACGGGCGACGACGAAGTGCTCGGGCGCGAACTCGGGCAGCCGCGGGAACTCGACGGCCGGCTCGAGGTAGAGCGCGTCCCCGACGGTCACGTCCATCGCGTTCACCAGCCCGATCACATCGCCCGGCCACGCCTCTTCGATCGTGTCGCGCTCCTGCCCGAAGACCGAGTGCGCGTACTTGGTGGCGAAGGGCTTGCCCGTCGGCCCGTGTGTCACCACCATCCCTCGCTCGAACCGGCCCGAGCAGACGCGCACGAACGCGATGCGGTCGCGATGCGACGGATCCATGTTCGCTTGCACCTTGAACGCGAACGCCGAGAACGGCGCGTCGAGTGACCGCGGCAGGCCCTCGACGTCGTCACGCGGTCCGGGCGACGGCGCCAGGTCGACCACCGAGTCGAGGAGCAGGCGCACGCCGAAGTTGGTGAGCGCGGAGCCGAAGAAGACCGGCGTGACCTCACCCTTGCGAAATCGCTCCGGCTCGGCGTGGGCACCGACCTCATCGAGCAGCCCGAGCTCGTAGGCCGCCGTCGTCCACGCCGCCCCCTCCTCCTCCGCGGCGACGTCCGCTTCCACGAGCTCCTCGCCCGCCTCGGTGGCCCCCCTGGCGGTGCGGGTGAAGCGGATGTAGTCACCGGTGCGCCGGTCGACCACCCCGCGGAAGTCACCCGCGATCCCGACCGGCCAGGTGACGGGGGCCGGGACGATCGAGAGCTGGCTCTCCACCTGGTCGAGCAGCTCGAGCGGGTCGCGGCCCGGTCGATCCCACTTGTTGATGAACGTGAGCAGGGGCAGGTTGCGCTCGCGACAGACCTCGAAGAGCTTCAGGGTCTGCGGCTCGATGCCCTTCGCCGCATCGAGGACCATGATCGCGGCGTCCGCCGCCGCGAGGACCCGGTAGGTGTCCTCCGAGAAGTCGCGGTGACCGGGGGTGTCGAGCAGGTTGAGGACCGAATCGCGGTACGGGAACTGCAGCACGGTGGACGTGATGGAGATCCCGCGCTTCTGCTCCATCTCCATCCAGTCCGACGTGACGCGCCGCCGCTCGCCGCGCGCCTTCACCGCGCCGGCCGACTGGAGGGCTCCGCCGTAGAGCAGGAACTTCTCCGTCAGCGTCGTCTTGCCCGCGTCGGGGTGGCTGATGATGGCGAACGTCCGACGACGTGCGGCCTCCTCGATCGGGCTGGGCATGCCCCCAGTGAACCGCCTGACCCCTGTCGACGGCGAACCCGACCTCGTCCCCGGCTCTTGACCCTGGGGTCAAGGAAGGTCAAGCGACCAGCAACGGCCCCGCGGAGCACCTAGGTTCCCCCCGCAGGTGGGACGAGGTCGTGTGGGGGTTCAGGGTGAGCAAGGTCTGGGAGCGACAACGGTGAGGGCCCGCTGAGCAGGCTCGCGCCGCCGCAGGCGCGGGCCGTCGTACCCGGGGGGGCACTTCTCGTCGGCGCCGCGGCGTCGCTCGTGGTCCTCTTCGGCGAGCCCGCCCACCGTGCCGAGCAGATCCTCGGCCTGGTGGCCATCGTGGGCCTGCTGCTGTTCGACCGCCGCGCCGGGGCCGAGTGGCGATGGGTGACCTGGGCCATCCCCGCCATCGTGCTGGTCGTCCTCAGCGAGGTGGTGTGGGGCCCGACCCGTGGCATCGTCGTGCAGGGCGCGCTCGATCGGCTCGCTCACCGCGATGTTCGCGGTGGGGTTGGCGCTCGTCTACCGGGCCAATCGGATCGTCAACTTCGCGCAGGGCGACCTCGGCGCCGTTCCCGCCATCTTCGCGATCCTCCTGGTCGCCAAGGACGCTCCCGGCGGCGCGCCCGACTGGATGACCGGGCATCCCGTACCCCGTGGCGATCGCGGTGGGCCTGGGCGCGGCCATCCTCCTCGGCTTCATCGTCGAACGCACCTTCATCAACCGGTTCTGCCGCGTCGCCCCGCCTCGTCCTGACCGTCGCGACGATCGGCATCGCGCAGCTGCTGACGGCTCTCGCGCTGTTCATGCCGAGCTGGTTCGGGTTCAAGAACGTCGGTCGGCCGCAGCTGAACCCGCCCTTCGACGTCAAGGTCGAGGTCGGCGGCGTCTTCTTCAGCGACAACGACCTCATGGTGTTCATCATCGTGCCCCTGGTGCTCGGCGCGCTGGCCCTGTTCATCCGCTACACGAGGATCGGGATCGCGATTCGAGCCGTCGCGGAGCGGTCCGACCGGGCGGCCACCCTCGGTGTGCCGGTGGGACGGATCCAGACGACCGTGTGGGTGATCACCGCCGTGCTCGCCTTCATCACGGTCTTCCTCCGGGCGGGCGTCTCCAGCTTCCCGATCGGCAGCGCGCTCGGCGGTCACGGTGCTGGTCCGCGCCCTGGCGGCCGTGGTGCTGGGCCGCATGGACAACTTCCCCCGCATCGCGGCCGCCGCGATCGGGTTGGGGATCGTCGAGCAGGCGATCGTGTTCGACACCGGGCGAGACCTCTACGTGTTCCCGGTGCTCTTCGTGATCGTCGTGGTGGGCCTGCTGCTCGAGCCGAGGGGCACCGGCAGCCGGGTCGACGACCAAGCCGTGTCGTCCTGGCAGGCCGCTCGGGAGGTGCGCCCCATCCCCACCGAGCTCCGGTCGATCCCCGCCGTGCGCTGGGCCGCGGCCCTCCCGCTCGCGCTGGTCCTGCTCTTCGTCCTGACCCTCCCCCTCTGGCTCTCGGACAGCAAGCTCCTCATCGCCACGGTCACCGGGATCATCTCCATCGTGGCGGTCTCCCTGGTCCTGCTCACCGGGTGGGCCGGGCACGTGAGCCTCGGCCAGATGGCCTTCGCCGCGGTCGGGGGCGCCCTGGGCGCGCTGGGTCACCCAGAGCGCCGGTTGGGATCTCGGCTTCGCCATGCTGGCGGCCGGGCTCGCGGGCGGGATCCTGGCCGCCGTCGTCGGGCATCCCCGCGGCCCGCGCCGGAGGGCTCACGCTGGCCGTCACCACCCTCGCGCTCGCGCCCGCCGTCCTGTTCTGGCTGCTGAACCCGGAGTTCTTCGACTGGGTCCCGCGCGGGCGCTTCGACAGCGACCCCACGTTGTTCGGCACCATCGAGATCAAGTCGCAGATGAGCTTCTACTTCCTCACCCTGGGGGTGCTCGCGGTGCGCGATCGCAGCCGCCTACGGGATCCGACGCAGCCGAACGGGCCGCGTGCTCATCGCCCTGCGAGAGAACCCGCGTGCCGCCGAGGCCTTCGGCATCAACTCGATGCGGACGATGCTCGCCGGGTTCGCGTTCTCCGGGTTCCTCGCCGCGGTCGCGGGCGTGCTGCTCGTCCACCACCAGCACGTGGTGAGCCAGGACGTCATCAACAACCCGTTCTCGGCCGAGGCGAGCCTCCGGGTGTTCGCCATCGTGGTGATCGGGGGGATGGCGTCCGTGCCGGGCGCGATCCTCGGCGCCATCTACGTGTTCGGCATGCAGTACTACATGCTGCCGGAGTGGCGGTTCCTCGCCACCGGCGTCGGGCTGCTGGCCATCCTGCTGATCCTCCCGGGCGGGCTCGGGGCCGGCCTGGCCGAGGCCCGCGACGGCCTGCTCCGCGTTCTACGCCCGCCGTCACAGCATCCTCGTGCCGAGCCTGGTGGCCGACCGGCGCGACGACGCGCTCCAGGCGACCCCGGAGATGGCCGAGGCCGTCGCCGAGGCCCTCGAGCGGCCCGAGATCGAAGAAGTCGCGGAGCTCAGGCCGTAGCCCATGACCGCACCCACCGAAGCCGCCGTCGACCAGCGACCGCCGTCCGCTCTTCAGCATCGGCCGGTCACACGGTGCGACGGCCGCGGGGCCCGCGTCGGTACTTCGACGACATCACCGGCGGGGACGCGCTCTTCCCGCTGATCATCCTGTTCGGCCTCAACGCCGTCGACGAGCTCGACCGCACGGTCTTCGGGGTGCTCGGACCGGAGATCCGCGACTCCTTCGGCCTCACCAACCAGGGCTACCTGACCCTCGATCGCGCTCACCGCCGCTCGGCGGGCTCCTCCTCGAGGTCCCGCTCGCCTACTACGCCGACCGGCTCCACCGGGTCCGCATCGCGGTGATCGGCGCGGCGGTGTGGGCCCTGTTCGGCCTGTTCACCGGGCTTCGCCACGACGATCCTGATGCTCGTGATCGCCCGGTCCGGCGCGGGCATGGGTCGGGCCGTGGTCACGCCGACGCACAACTCGCTGCTCTCCGACTACTACCCGATCGAGGTCCGCGCGGACGTCTTCGGCTTCCACCGCATGGCCAACGCGCTCGGTGCCTTCATCGGCCCGGTCGTGGGCGGCGTCCTCGCCGAGGCCTTCGGGTGGCGCGTGCCGTTCTTCGTGTTCGTGATCCCGTCGATCGTGTTCGTGGTGCTCGGCATGCGGCTGCGGGAGCCCGGGCGCGGCCACCACGAGCGACGGGCGGCCGGTGCGAGCGAGGCGGTCATCGCCACCGACGAGGAACCGCCGTCGTGGGCCGAGTCGGTCCGCATCCTCTGGCAGATCCGCACGCTGCGCCGGATCTGGTTCTCGCTGCCGTTCCTCGCCGCGTCGGTGATCGGCCTCGCCTCCCTCACCTCGCTCTACTACGAGGAGGTCTTCAACCTCTCCGAGTCCCAGCGAGGGCTTCGTCGCCGGGGCCACCGAGCCCGCCCAGGTCGTCGGCATCCTCCTCGGCATCCCGCTCGCCTCGCGCCTCATGCTGCGCGACCCGGGACTGGGGCTGCGCCTGCTGTCGATCGTGGCCGTGGGCATCGCCGGCGCGTGGGTCGCGTTCGCGCTCGCGCCGGTGCTCGGCCGTCGCCGTCATCGCCAACGTGTTGATCTCCGGCATGGCCGCGCTCCTCGGACCCGGGATCTTCGCGTCGCTCTCGCTGGCCATCCCGCCGAAGGTGCGATCGCTCGGGCTTCTCGATGGCGTCGCTGTTCATCCTGCCCGGGCTGACCGTGCTCTACATCGTGGGTGGGCATCGCCGACACGCTACGGCATCCGCCAGGGCATGCTGATCATGGTGCCCGTCTTCCTGATCGGCGCCGCTCATCCTCTCCTCGGCCTCGTTCTTCGTGAAGGCCGACATCAGCCGGGTGTGGACCTCCACGGCGGCGCAGGCCGAGGTTCGCCACCAGCGGTCGCAGGGCGAGGTGAAGCTGCTGCTCGTCCGCAACGTCGACGTGAGCTACGACAACGTCCAGGTGCTCTTCGGCGTGAACTTCGAGATCGACGAGGGCGAGATCGTCGCGCTGCTCGGCACCAACGGCGCCGGGAAGTCGACCCTCCTGAAGGCCATCGCCGGTGTGGTCCCGGCCGATGGCGGCGCGATCGTGTTCGACGGACGCGACGCCACCTACGCGCCGCCCCACGAGATCGCGGCCAGGGGCATCGTCATGGTCCCGGGCGGTCAGGGCGTCTTCCCGTCGCTGACCGTCGCGGAGAACCTCCGGCTCGCCGGCTGGCTCGACCGTGACGAGGACAGTCGCGCCGCGACGGTCGCGAGCGCGCTCGAGATGTTCCCGGCCCTCGTGAACCGCATGCAGGAGCCGGCGGCCAACCTGAGCGGCGGCCAACAGCAGATGCTCACCCTCGCCATGGCGCTGTTGCTGCGCCCCCGGCTGCTGATGATCGATGAGCTCTCGCTCGGCCTGGCGCCGAGCATCGTCGCCGAGCTGCTGGTGGCGGTGCAGCGGCTCAAGGAGCAGGGCACCACGGTGATCCTCGTCGAGCAGTCGGTCAACGTGGCGCTGACGGTGGCCGAGACGGCGTACTTCATGGAGAAGGGGGAGATCCGGTTCCACGGCCCCACCAGCGAGCTGCTCGAGCGACCGGACGTGCTCCGCTCGGTCTTCCTCGAAGGGGCGGCGTCGGTGGAGCTCGAGGTCGGTGGCCCCGCCGTCGTGCACGTCAACGGCGAGGTGCCCGCGGTGGCACCAGTCGTCGGGCCGCTCAGCGCCAACGGCGCCAACGGCCAGGGCGACCTGCGGGTGCGTGTCCAGGGCGTGTCGAAGCACTTCGGTGGCATCGCCGCCCTCGACGACGTCTCCTTCGACGTGCGGGCCGGCGAGGTCCTCGGCTTCCTGGGCCCGAACGGCGCGGGCAAGACCACCCTCTTCGACGTGCTGTCCGGGTTCCAGACCCCGAGCCAGGGCGACATCGAGCTCGACGGGACCTCCATCATCGGGCTCGGCCCCGACGCGCGAGCCCGACTGGGGCTGGGCCGATCGTTCCAGGACGGGCGGCTGTTCCCCGCCCTCACCGTGGCCGAGACGATCGCCGTCGCGCTCGAGCGCAGCATCGACGTGCGCGATCCCTTGGCCGCCGCGCTCCACCTGCCCGTCGGTGGTGGACTCGGAGGCCAAGGTGGCGACCCGCGTCGAGGAGCTCATCGAGCTGCTCGGCCTGGGCGCGTTCCGCGACAAGTACATCCGCGAGCTCTCCACGGGCAGCCGGCGCGTCGTCGACCTGGCGTGCGTGCTGGCGCACGGACCACGCGTGCTCCTGCTCGACGAGCCGTCCTCGGGGATCGCGCAGCGTGAGGCCGAGGCGCTCGGCCCGCTGCTCCTACGGATCCGTGCCATGACCGGCGCAAGCCTGCTCATCATCGAGCACGACATCCCGCTGCTCACGTCGATCGCGGATCGCATGATCGCGCTCGACCTGGGGCAAGTGGTCACGATCGGCGCACCCGCCGACGTGGTGAGGAACCCGGACGTCGTCGCGTCCTACCTAGGAGAATCCGAAGCAGTCGTCTCTCGCAGCGGTCCACGCGGCGATTGACCTTTACGAGGGGGGAAGATGGCCGAGACCAACAACGGGGGAACCACGGAAGGTGGGGGTGGGGGCAAGGCGTTGAAGCGCTACGGCCCGATCCTCCTCGTGGTCATCATCATCGGTGCGGTGATCGCCATCGCGAGCAGCGGTGGTGACGACGAGACCAGTGACGGCACCACGACCACCGCCGGTGACAACAGCGGTCTGCCCATGACCTACGACGAGGCCCTGGCCGAAGGAGTCGAGGGGGACATCGACTGGGGCGACGGCTGTGACACCGAGCTCGGACGGGTCATGATCCCCATCTCCGGCGCCGCCCCCTGCGTCGAGCCGTGGGACGAGAGCGAGGACAACGGAGGCGCCACCGCGCAAGGGGTGACGGCCGACGAGATCCTGGTCGTGCTCTACAAGGGTCAGCCTGATCCGCTGCAGCAGTCGCTCGTCGAGGACGCCGGCGCCAACACCGACCCCGACCTCAACAACCAGGTCCAAGAGGACTACATCGACCTCTTCACCGACGTCTACGAGACCTACGGCCGGACGGTGCGGGTCGAGGTCCTCGAAGCCAGCGGGTTGCCCGATGACGCCACCGCCGCGCAGGCCGACGCGTTGCGGGCGATCGACTTCGAACCGTTCGCGGTGATCGGGAGCCCCACCACGGCGGCGTGGTACCAGGAGATCGAAGCCGCCGGCATCGTCTGCGTCGGCTGCGCCACGGCCGAGAGCGAGGAGAAGGTCGCCGAAGGCGCCCCGTACCTGTGGCCGACCGGCATGGCGCCGGAGCAGGCCGACATGCACCTCGCCGAGATGGTCGGCAAGCAGCTCGTCGGCAAGCCGGCCGAGTTCGCCGGCGACGAGGCGATGCACACCGAGGAGCGGGTGTTCGGCTGGATCCAGGCCGAGACCGAGACCGGCGAGTACACGGAGCGCAACGACGCCTTCGAGGAGCTGCTCGCCAGCGAGTACGACGGGGAGATCGCGACCCGGTTCACCTACCTCTTCGACCCGGCCCAGGGCGCGGACATCGCCACCACGGCCATCGCCCGCATGAAGGAGGCGGGGGTCACGTCGGTCATCCTCAGCACGGATCCGCTGCTCCCGGCCAACATCACCCGGGAGGCGACGGCACAGAACTACTTCCCGGAGTGGATCATCGGGCCGAGCGTGCTCGCCGACACGACCATCTTCGGCCGCACCTTCGACCAGGAGCAGTGGTCGCACGCCCTTGGCCTCGGGCTCACGACGGCCCGGGCGGAGCGGGAGCTCACCGACTCGTACATGGTGTACGACTGGTACTACGGCGAACCCCCGGCCGTGAACACCCAGGCCGTGCTCGCACCCAGTCCGGCCCGCTTCGCCCTCGGCGTCCACCTCGCCGGTCCGAACCTGACCCCGGAGAGCTTCGAGCAGGGGATGTTCCGCAGCCCGCGCGACGAGGTGGGGCTCACCAGCACCCGGGACTCGTGGGGCGACGGCGTGTGGCCGGAGACCGACCGCAACTCCACCGACGACGCCACCACCATCTGGTGGGACCCCGACGCCACCGGCAAGGACGAGGCCGGCAACGAGGGCACCGGCCAGATCGTGTACGTCGACGGCGGGCACCGGTACCTGCCCGGCGATTGGCCGACGGATCCGATCCCGTGGTTCGACGACGAAGGGGCCGTCGCCATCTACACGGAGCGTCCGGACGCGCCGCCCGAGTACCCGGTCTGGCCCGGGTCTCCCGCGGCCGGATAGTCCATCTGGGTCCCCCTCCTGCTTCGCTCAGCGCGGCAGGAGGGGGATGACCAGGTCCACGGAGTCGGGGCACACGTCGTGGGTCCCGAGCCAGTCGGGCAGGTCCCGGAGGGACACCGTGGCCACCTCCACCACCTCGCCGTCGGGGCAGGTGAAGGGCCCGTCGCTGCGGGCGAGGTACACGCGCCCGTTCAGCTTCGCGTCGGCGCACTCCCAGCTCGAGATCCCGAGCAGCTCGAGGGGCGCATCGATGCCCGCCTCCTCCTGGAGCTCGCGGTGGGCGGCGTCGTCCCACGCCTCCCCGGCCCCGAGGACACCGCCGAAGCACACGTCCCAGTAGCCCGGGTAGACGTCCTTCCACTCGGCGCGGCGGTGCACGACCAGCTCGCCTGCCGACGTCAGGACGGCGACGTAGCAGGCCCGGTGGCGCGCCGCGGCCCCGCGAGCGCGCACCTCGGCGCGCGTGACGACCTCGAGCACGACGTCGTCCGCGTCGACGAGGTCGACCAGCTCCTCAGACGTAGGTGGGCTCCACGCCGATGGCGTCGTAGACCGCCCTGATGAGGCCGCTCGAGCGGGGATCACCGTTGAGGCTCATGCCCATCTTGTTCATCACGTACCCGAAGCCGATCTCGTTCTCCGGATCGGTGAAGCCCACGGAGCCCCCGGCGCCGGTGTGGCCGAAGGATGCGGGCCCTCCGTAGGGCGCGAACGGCGACGCGGTCCAGAACCCCAGCCCGATGGTCGTCTCGAACATGAGGCACTTGTCGGGGCCCTGGGTCTGGACCTCCGAGGCCTTGGCGACCTGGTCCGGGGTCAGGATCGGAGCCGACGGACCACCCTCCACGGTGCCGGTGAGACCGGCGTACATGCGGGCCAGGGAACGGGCGTTGGTGACGCCGTTGGCGGCGGGGATCTCGGCGGCGCGCACGGCCGGGTTGTTGAACCCGCCTTCCGCGTCGGAGAGGACGCCGTTGGGCGCCCCGAGCGCCTTGCCGAGCAGGGAGTCGGGCCCGATGAACTGCTCGATCATCGCGGCGATGGCCGGGTCCTGGACCTCATCCGCCATGCCACCGAAGCCTCCCCACTGGATCAGCGGGGCCACGCGGTGCTGGTGCTCGTCGGGGAGCCCGATCCAGAACTCCAGCCCGAGCGGCTCCGCGATCTCGTCGTGGAAGAAGGTCCCGAGGCTCTTGCCCGAGATGCGCTTCACCACCTCGCCGACCAGCCACCCGTAGGTGGTGGCGTGGTAGCCGTGCGCGGTGCCGGGCTCCCAGACGGGCGCCTGGACCTCCAGCGCCCGGATCATCGGTTCCCAGGCCAGCGCCTCCTCGAGGGTGAGCACGGTGTCCACGTACGGCAGACCGGCCTTGTGGCACAGGAGCCACCGCACGGGGATGTCGGCCTTGCCGGCTGCCTTGAACTCGGGCCAGTACTCGGCGACGGGTGCATCCATGTCGAGCTCGCCGCGCTGGGCGAGCAGGTTGGCGCACGCCGCCGTGGCGCCCTTGGTCGTCGAGAACACCAGCTGGAGCGAGTCCTCGGTGTAGGGCGTGCCCGCGTCTACGTCGGCCACACCGCCCCAGAGGTCCACCACCTTGCGGCCGCCGACGTAGGCCGCTGTCGCGGCCCCCACCTCGCCGTGCTGCTCGAAGTTGGTGCGGAACGCGTCCGCCACCGCCTCGAAGCCGGGCTCGACTGCCCCCCCGATCTCGGTCACACCGTCCTCCTCGTCCGTTTGGACCAGGCTCGCACGCCGCGCGGGCCGCTTGCACACCGAGCCTGGCCGAGCGTCACGACACCGCGGCCACCGGTCGCCGGCCTCGCACGGCCTGGGCCGCCTCCTGCGCGATCAGCACCACGAAGAACTGGGCCACCGCGACGCCGGCCATGGTGGCGCCCGCGGCCGTGCCGTGGTGGTAGCTCACGACCAGTCCCACGACCACGGCCAGCCAGCCGAGCGCCACGCCGACGACCATGCACACCCAGACCCGACGGACCAGGAGCGCGGCGGTGGCCGGCGGACCGACGAGCAGCCCGAACACGAGGAGCGTTCCCACCGCCTGGAAGGACGAGACGATGGCGACGGCGACGAGCGCGAGCAGCGCCACGTGGGTGGCGCCCGGGCGCAGACCGAGGCTGCCCGCCTTGGCCTCGTTGAAGGACAGCACCAGGAAGGCGCGATAGCCCAGGACGCTGCAGAGGACGACCAGGGCGGCCGCGGCGGCCTGCAGGCGGACGTCGGCCCAGGTCACCCCCAGCACGTCCCCGAACAGGAGGCTCTGGACGTCGGTGGTGAACGATCGGCTCTTGGAGATGATGATCACGCCCAGCGCGAGCATGCCGACGAACAGCAGACCGACGCCGGTGTCCTCGCCGAGTCGGGACCGGCGGTTCACGAAGCTGATGCCGGCGACCATCACTGCGGCCGTCAGCAGAGCGCCCACGGTGAGGTTGAAGCCCCAGAGGACCGCGAGGGCCATGCCGGGGATCACGCCGTGGGCGAGCGCATCCCCGAGGAAGCTCAGCCCGCGGAGCACCACCCAGGTGCCGACCACCGAGGAGGCGACCACGGCGAGCATCCCCGCGATGAGGGCCCGCTGCATGAACTCCGGTTCGAACGGCTCGAGCAGCCAGCTCTCCATCACCCCACCGCCTGCGGGGCCAACGCCGTGACGATGCGCTCGGCGTTCGTGCGGACCATGCCGAGGTAGGTGCCGCCAGGTGAGCCCGGCTCACCGAGGGACTCGCTGTAGAGCTCCACCACCGCCACGTCCGCGCCCTCGCCGGCGAGGGCCTCGGCCAGTCGGGTCGGCGAGGACGTCTCGGCGAACACGGCCGGGACCTCCCGCTCGTCGATCTCGCGGACCAGGTCCGCCAGCTCCGCCGCGCTGGGCTCGGCGAGGGTGGACCCGCCCGGGATGACGGCGCCGACGCACCTCGAAGTCGTAGCGGTCGGCGAAGTAGCCGAACACGTCGTGGTTGGTGACCAGCAGGCGATCTTCCGCCGGAACGGTGGCCACGAGGTCCTCGACCTCCTGGTCGAGGGCGTCGAGCGAGTCGAGGTAGGAGGTCACCCTGGCCTCGCCGTCGGCCGTGGCGAGGGCGGGGATCGCCTCGCCGAGCTGGTCGGCGATCAGGGCGGCCGCCGCCCGCATGCGGGCCGGGTCGGTGAACAGGTGGGGATCGTCGCCGTCCCCGAACGGGATGGGGTCGATGGCATCCGTGGCGGTGATGACGGGCACGCCGTCGTCGGCGGCCGCCTCGATGGTGTCGACCAGCCCCTCCTCGAACCCCAGGCCGTTGACCACGAGCGCGTCGGCCTCCCGCATCGACGCCGCTTGCTGCGCCGAGGCGGCGAAGTCGTGCGGGTCCGCGTTCGGCGGCATCACCACCTCCACCACCGCGGCCTCGCCCACGAGGTTCTCGACCACGTCACCCAGGATGTTCGTGGTCACCACCACGTGGGGTGCGTCGCTCGCCGACCCGTCCCCCGAGCTGCAGGCGGCCGCCGTGAGCGCCACCAGCCCCAGAACAAGAACGGTTCTCACCATCGACACGGTACGGATGATGGTTATCATTCGCAAATCACTGCCGTCACCGCCACCGACATCGTCCTCGCCTACGGCACCCGCGTCGTGCTGCAGGCGTCGAGCTTCGAGATCCCCGACGCGGCCGTCACCGCGCTCATCGGCCCGAACGGCGCCGGGAAGTCGACCGTGCTCAACGCCGTGGCCGGACTGATCGACCCGCGATCCGGCCGGCTCGACATCCCCGCCCGCCAGCGACGGGGCGGCGTGGCGTACGTGCTGCAGGCCACCCACGCCAACGAGCACCTGCCCATCACCGTGCGAGAGACCGTGACGATGGGCCGGTACGCCACCGCGGGGGCCTTCCGGCGCCTGCACGCCGAGGACCGGGCGGCCGTCGACCGAGCGATGGAGGAGGTGGCCATCACCGACCTCGCCGCCCGCCCCCTGCGCGAGCTGTCGGGAGGGCAGCGCCAGCGGGCCTTCGTGGCCCAGGGACTCGCCCAGGAAGCCGACGTGCTCCTGCTCGACGAGCCGATCACGGGGCTCGACCTCGTGTCCCGCCAGCACATCATCGACGCCGTCGTCCGCCAGCGGGCGGCGGGCCGAGCCGTGCTCGTGTCGACCCACGACCTCGGCGACGCGGCCGCGGCTGACCACCTCCTCCTGCTGGCGGGCCGTGTCGTGGCCAGCGGCGCGCCGGACGACGTCCTCACGGAGGCGAACCTGGCCGACGCCTACGGTGGGCACCTCCTTCGGGTCGGCGAGCAGACGCTGATCCTCGACGACCACCCCCACCACTGATGACCCTGGATCTCCACGCGACCGCGGCAGGCCGGCTGCGGGACGACGGTCAGCGCTACACGACGCAGCGCCGCGCGCTGGTCGACCTGCTCGAGTCCGTCGACCAGCCCCTCACCATCCCCCAGCTCCTCGAGCACCATCCGGGTCTGGCCCAGAGCTCCGCCTATCGGAACCTCGCCGTGCTCGAGCGGGCCGGCGTGGTGCATCGGATCGTGACGTCGGACGAGTTCGCTCGCTACGAGCTGGCCGAGGACCTCACGCACCACCACCACCACCTGATCTGCTCGTCCTGCGGCGACGTGACGGACTTCGAGGTGTCAGCGGCGGTGGAGCAGGAGCTGGAGACGGCGCTCACCCGCGTCGCCCGCCGCACGGGGTTCCAGGTCCGCACCCATCGCCTCGACCTCGTCGGCACCTGCGCCCGCTGCTCGTGAGCTCCCTGCGCCGGGTCGGCCTCGTCGCGACGCTCCTGCTCGTCTCGGGCTGCGCCCAGCGGGGCGTCGTCTCCGGGCCGCCCTCGGACACCGGAGCCGGCACCTGGTGGGCGGTCGGGGTCGCCATCGCGGCCGCCATCCTCGTGCTCGCCGCGCTGATCGTCCTCCCCGCGTGGCGGGAGGGAGGCTCCGTCCTCGCCGCGGGCGTCCTCGGCCTCCAGGCCGCGGGGGCGGCGGTCGGTGCTGCGATCCTCCTGGGCGCCGCCTACCAGGGGGCGCACGTGCTGACCCGCCCGCCCGGCAGCGAAGCGGCCCGGAGCCTGCTCTCGATCTCCGGTCTCGACGGGAGCAAGCGTGGCTTCTTCGTCCTGATGGCCGGCATGGTCCTCGTGCTCGGCGGGCTCCTCGTGACCGTCCTCGCCTTGGCCGCCCGCTTCGCCGCCGATCGCGATCCGCTCGAGCGCTTCCTCGCCTGCGGCACCCTGGCCCTCGAGGCGCTGTTGTCCGTGACCGCCATCGTGGTCTGGGTGCTGGGCTACCAGCACCTGCCGGTGCTCATCATGGCCGCGGCGCTGCCGGTGTTCGTCGTCGGCTCCGTGGCGTGCTGGCCGCGACAGGAGGCGGCGCAACCGGAACTCGGGTACAACGACGGCCATGGCTGACGTCTCCCGCACGGATCTCTTCATCGGTGGTCGCTGGCGTCGCCGCAGAGAGTGGCGAGCGCTTCGACGTGATCGACCCAGGCACCGAGGCGGTGATCGCCAGCGTGGCCAACGCGGGCGCCGCCGATGCACGAGCCGCGGCCGCCGCCGCCGCGGAGGCGCAGCCGGACTGGGCCGCCCGGGCCCCGCGCGAGCGCGCCGAGGTGCTGCGTCGATCGTGGGAGCTGCTCACCGAACGAGCGGATGACCTGGCCCGCCTGATCACGCTCGAGAACGGCAAGGTGCTCGCCGAGGCCAAGGGGGAGATCACCTACGCGGCCGAGTTCTTCCGCTGGTTCAGCGAGGAAGCGGTGCGGCTGACCGGCGACCTCACCACGGCACCGGGCGGAGCCAACCGCATCCTCGTCGTCCACCAGCCCGTCGGCGTCGCCTACCTCGTCACCCCCTGGAACTTCCCGGCGGCGATGGCCACCCGCAAGATCGCGCCGGCCCTGGCCGCGGGATGCGCCGTGGTGCTCAAGCCGGCCACGCTCACACCGCTGACGGCACTGGCGGTGGCAGACGTCCTCGCCGAAGCCGGGGTGCCCGACGGGGTGGTGAACGTCGTCCCGGGCCGACGCGCCAGCGTCATCACCGCCGCGGTGCTCGAGCACGAGCGGGTCCGCAAGCTGTCCTTCACCGGGAGCACCGAGGTCGGCAAGCTGCTCATCGAGCAGGCCGCGGGTCGGGTGCTGAACGTGTCGATGGAGCTGGGCGGCAACGCCCCCTTCATCGTGCTGGCCGACGCCGACCTCGACGCCGCCATCGAGGGAGCGATGATCGCCAAGATGCGCCACAACGGCGAGACCTGCACGGCGGCCAACCGCTTCTACGTCGAGGCACCCGTCGCGGATGCCTTCGCCGCCAAGCTGGCGGACGCCATGGGGGCGTTGCCCACGGGCCACGGGCTCGAGGCCGGCAACCGCCTGGGCCCGCTCGTCGACGCCGAGACGCGCGACAAGGTCGCGGACCTGGTCGACGGGGCCGTGGCCGCGGGCGCCAAGGCGTCCGTGGGCGGCGAACGCCCCACCGGCACGGGCTTCTACTACCCCGCCACGGTCCTCACCGGGGTCGCGGCCGACAACCCGATCCTCGCCGAGGAGATCTTCGGACCGGTCGCACCGATCGTGTCCGTGGCCGACGCGGACGAAGCGGTTCGGCTCGCCAACGGCACGACGATGGGGCTGGTCGCCTACGTGTACACGGGCGACCTCGCCAAGGGCCTGCGGGTCGCCGAGGCGCTGGAGTCGGGGATGGTGGGGCTCAACAAGGGCATCGTGTCGGACCCCGCGGCGCCCTTCGGGGGCGTGAAGGAGTCGGGCATCGGCCGCGAGGGTGGCCACGAGGGGATGCTCGACTACACGGAGACCAAGTACATCGCCACCGACTGGTAGCGGCGGACCTCAGCGCGGGGTGAGCGCCGGCTGGACATCGACGACGCCCTCGCCGTAGCGCTCGTCGACCTCGGCTTGGAGGCCTTCCGCGACGATCACCCCGACCTCGACCCGCTCGCCGATCGTGTCGCCGCTGCTCCAGAGGAGGTCGTACCGATCATCCAGCTCCTGCTGGATGTGCAGCAGCTCCGCCTCGGTGAACTGCCCCTCGCTCACGCACAGCGAGCCGCCCCGTAGAGCGCGCGCAGCTCCGCCTCGTGCGCGGTCGACGTCGCCGGTGAAGCGAACGTTCAGGATCAGGTGCCGTGGGATCGTTCATCGACCGCTTCGTCGCCGACCGTTATCTCGCCGTCGGCGTAGGACGGGGTTGATCGACTGGTCGACCCACGCCCCGGAGTAGTCGGCCGCCGATCTGCGCCGCCGCCATGACCGCGTCCTGGGTGGCCTGCGTCGTGGTGGCGGCGATCGATCACGACCCACGCCGCCGGCCGGCTCGGGGCACGGCGTGGAGGACGCGAGCGGCTCCGGTTCGCGATCCTCCTGGCTCCGGGGCCGGCGGCCGGCTCCGTGAGGGTGAACGATGCCGTCGGCGTAGGTGCCGACGACCGTGTAGTCACCCCACGTGGTGCCGTTGGCGGACTCCTCGCCGGCCGCATCCGCCCAGTCCCAGCCGACGATGTCGGGGCCACCGCACTGCGGAGGAAGGGAGTCCAGCACGCCGCCCAGGCACAGCTGCGGGCCGTGCTCGGCGCTCTCGAGGACCGTGGCCGTCCCCGTGAGCACCTCCTCGGGCGAGCGACCGTCGGCCGCGCCAGCCTCCACCGGCTCGTCGTCCGAACAGGCAACCGCCGCGAGCGAGATGACGACGAGAGCCGCGATGCGATGCATGCTCATGAGACGGTCCGTCGGGCGGGATGGGTTCCCGGCGTCGGCGGGGACCGTAGCGCGGGTCCCCTCCGGTCGAGCGCGAGACTCCCTCGATGACCGCGCCGCCGACCGACCAGGCCACGCTCGACACCGCCGTCGCCCTCGTGCGCGCGGCCGGGGAGCGCACGCTGCGCTGGTTCCGGTCGCCCGACCTGGCCGTCGAGCGCAAGGGGGACGGCACGCCCGTCACGGCCGCCGACAAGGACGCCGAGCGGTACCTCCGCGAGCAGCTCAGCGAGGCGTTCCCGGGTGACGGCGTGCTCGGCGAAGAGGAGGAGCCGACGCCCAGCACCACGGGGCGGCGGTGGATCCTCGACCCGATCGACGGCACCAAGGCCTTCACGTGCGGGGTCCCGCTCTACTCCAACCTGCTCGCGCTCGAGGACGAGCACGGCATCGCAATCGGCGTCGTGAACCTCCCCGCCCTCGGCGAGACCGTGTGGGCCGGACGCGGCCTGGGGTGCTGGTCCGAGCGGGGCCCGGCCCACGTCAGCGACCACCCGTCGGTCCAGGGGGCCTACGTGATGTCGAGCTCGCTCAGCCACTGGGCGCCGGGGCAGGTCGGGGCGCTGGAGGACGCCGGCGCCGTGCTGCGCACCTGGGGCGACGGGTACGGCTACGCCCTGGTGGCCACGGGCCGGGCGGCGGCGATGGTCGACCCCGCCGTGGCCCCGTACGACATCGGGCCGATGCCCGTGCTGCTCCACGAGGCCGGGGGCCGCTTCACGGACATGCACGGCGAGGACGGCATCGAACGCGGCACGGGCCTGGCCACGAACGGCCTCGTGCACGACGAGCTCCTCGCCCTCCTACGACCCCGCTGAGCCCCACTCCACCTGGTGGCCGGCGATCTCGTCGAGCAGGTCCGCGCGGGCGCGGGCGACGCGCGATCGGATCGTCCCGATGGGCACGCCGCACACCTCGGCGGCATCGGCGTAGGACAGCCCCGTCACCTGCGTGAGGACGAAGGCCTCGCGACGGTCGGCCGACAGGCGCCAGATGGCCTCGTCGAGCTCGACGTCACCCGTCTGCGGCGCCTCGACCAGGTCCGCCTCCGAGGCTCGCTGCGCCAGCCGGCTGACCAGGGCACGACGGCGGGTGCTCCTGCGCACGTGATCCGCGCAGACGTGCCTCGCGATCTGCAGCAACCAGGTGCGAGCCGAGGCGTCGCCCCGGAAGCGAGCCAGTGCGGGAAGGGCACGCAGGTACACCTCCTGGGTGAGGTCGTCGGCCTCGGCCCGGTCGCCCAAGCGGGCGCACAGCCGCCACACCTCCGGCTGGGTGCGCTGCACGAAGGCGGCCATGGCCACTCGATCTCCCTCGCCGGCGGCCAGCGCCAGCGCGGTCAGGTCATCCACGCCACGAGTCTGACCCGCCGGGAACCAGGCACCCCAGTCAGGCGACCCTCAGGACATGCGATGCGAACAGATCCGCGAAGCGCTCTCCGCCCGCTTGGACGGTGAGGCGGCAGAGCCGGAGGACGCGGTCCTCGACGCCCACCTCGACACGTGCGTGAGCTGCGCGGCCTGGTCGCAGGATCTGACGGTCCTCCACCGCATGGTGCGGGTGCGCGAGGCCGAGGCCGTCCCCGACCTCACCGCGGCGATCCTCGCCGCCGCTCCGGGCGCGCCGACCCCCCGTCGCGCCGTGGCGCGAACCGAGCCGGTGAGCGTCGCCCGCTGGGCCCTCTTCGTGGTGGCGCTGTCGCAGCTCGTGCTCGCGGCGCCTGCGCTGATCCTCGGGGAGGGCTCGGGAGCGACGGTCCACGCCGCCCGCGAGCTGGGGGCCTTCGACGTGGCGCTGGCGGTCGGGCTCCTGCTCGCCGCGTGGCAGCCGGCCCGCGCGTGGGGACTGTTCCCCGTCGTCGCGGCGCTGGCGCTCGTGCTCGGCGGCACCGCGGTGCTCGATGTCGTGCGCGGCACCGCCACCTCGCTGGGTGAGGTGCACCACCTGCTGGACCTGGCTGGTGTCGCGGTGCTGTGGCTGGTCGCTCATGAGGCGCAGGGGCTGCCCTCCCGCGGTCGCGTCGCCACCGCGTGAGAGCTGCTCGCGCCGCGCTGGCGGCCGTCTCGCTCGGCCTCGTGGTCGTGGCGGCCTGGGCCGCTCCGGCCGCCGCCCATGCGAGCCTCATCTCGGTTGACCCGCCCGACGGCGCGCGCCTCGACGAGAGCCCGGACGTGGTCTCCCTCACCTTCAGCGAATCCGTCTCGGCGGACCTCGGCGGTGTCCAGGTGCTCGATTCCCAGGGCAGCCAGGTCCAGGAGGGGGCGGCCCGCGTCGACGGCACCACGGTCGAGGTCGACCTGGCGCCTGATCTGCCCGACGGGACCTACGTCATCAGCTACCGGGTCGTGTCCGCGGACGGCCACCCCGTGCGGGGGGCATCCGTGTTCGGCGTGGGGCCCGACGCCATCGACGAGAGCGCGTTGGGAGCCGCGACCGCATCGGAGGACGACGGCGTGTGGGAGGTGTCCGGCGCGGTCGGGCGCGGCCTGGCCTACGCCGGGGTGCTCCTCGCCGCGGGGGGCGTCGCCTTCCTCGTCCTCGTCCATCGAGGCGGTGCCGAGCGCACCCAGCTGCGGCAGGTCGTGTGGGGCGCCGCGCTGGTCGGCGCGGCCGCGAGCATGATCGCCCTTCCCGTGCAGGCCGCCCTCGGCACGGGTCAGGGCCCTTCGTCGCTCTTCGACGACGGCGTGCTGGCCGAGGTGGCGCAGGACGGGCTCGGACTCGGGATCGTGCTGGCCCTCGCGGGCCTGGTGGTGGCCGTCTCGCTGGTCGAACGACAGCCGGCGGTCGCGCTCGCCGGCGCCGTCGTGGCCGCCGGCTCGTTCGCGACCAACGGGCACACGCGTGCCGGCTCGTCGGTCGCCCTGGCGACCATCTCCGATGTGACCCACCTGCTGGCCGCGGCCGCATGGGGCGGCGGTCTGGTGCTCCTCGCCCTCTGCCTCCGCGCCCGCCGGCGCGCCGAGGTCCCCACGACGGACACGGTCACGCTCGTGGGTCGGTACTCGACGCTGGCCACGATCACGATCGTCCTCGTCGGCCTCAGCGGTGCCGCCCTCGCCTGGTTCGAGGTCGGTTCGCTCGGCGCCTTCACGAGCACGGGCTACGGGCGACTGCTGCTGGTGAAGATCGCCGTCGTGGCCGTCATCGCGGCGCTGGGCGCCTACAACCACTTCCGGCTGGTGCCGGCGCTGACCCGCGGGAAGGCCAAGGCCTCCCTCGCCCAGCTCAGGACGACGCTGACCATCGAGATCCTTGCGCTGGCCGTCGTCGTTGCGCTCACGAGCGTGCTGGTCGTGGTGACGCCGGCGCGCGCGGACTCGGAGGGCGGGGTGGTCGAGGAGATCGTGACGCTGGGCGACGCCGGAAGCGTGCAGCTGACCATCGCCCCCGCCGAGGCGGGCTTCAACCAGATCCACCTCTACACCTTCGATCCCGAGGGCCGGCCCGCCGACATCGCAGAGACCGTCACCCTCGAGCTCACCCTCCCCGCCGCCCAGCTCGGCCCCCTCACGCGCGAGGCGACGCGGGCCGGTCCCGCCCACTTCCAGCTCAACGGCACCGACCTCGCCGTCGGCGGCACCTGGACCATCGAGGTGCGAGCCCGCCTCGACCGCTTCACCGAGGCGACCGGCTCGGTCGAGGTGTCCATTGCCGGCTGAGCCTGTGAACGCTCTGCGACGCGGCATGATCGGCGCCATGGCCCGCCTCGCCCGCATCGCCGTCGTCGCGCTCGGCCTGGTCCTCGTGACGGCGACCCCGGCGGCGGCCGACGCGGCCGGACCGAGCGACTACCGCTCGGAGGTGACGGGCATCGTCCCGGCTCTGCCTGGCGTGGAAGCCGAGATCCGAGGAGGCGACTCCTTCCTCGAGCTGACGGTCGATGAGGGCCACACGGTCATCGTGGAGGGCTACGAGGGCGAGCCGTACCTCCGGTTCTCGCCCGACGGCACGGTCGAACGCAACCTCCTGTCCACGGCCACCTACCTCAACGACGACCGCCGCGGCGCGGGCGTCACCATCCCGCCCGAGGCGACCGAGGCAGATGCCGACACGCCCCCGGAGTGGGAGGAGGTGGCCAGCGGCGGGCAGTACGCATGGCACGACCACCGTGTGCACTGGATGGACGCCGGTCCTCCCGACATCGACCGCGGCGAGCGCGTGCCCGGCGAGTACGACCCCTGGCGGGTGCCGATCGTCGTCGACGGCGCCGCGGCCGAGGTGCAGGGCACCCTCACCTACGAGGAGTCCGTGAGCCCGCTGCCCTACCTGGGCCTTGCCCTCATCGTCGCCGTCCTCATCGGCTACTACGGGCGCGGTCGAGGCATGCGGCTCCCCGCCGCGCTGCTCGCGGTCGTGTCGCTCGCCGCCACGGTCGTCGGCCGGGCCGACTTCCAGTCCACGCCCGACGGTGGCGGCAACCCGCTTGCTGTGGGTGCTCCCTGCCGTGGCCCTCGTGACCGCGCTCGGGGCGGTCCTCCTGGCCCGCCGCAGCGCCGCGGTCGTCCTCGCACTGGCGTCGGTGGCATGCCTGTCGGGCTGGGTGCTGTTCCGCGTCCAGGCCTTGTTGAAGCCCGTGCTCCCCACCGATCTGCCGTACCCGGCCGACCGCACGACGCTCGCCCTCGCCCTGGGCATCAGCATCGCCGCCGCCTACCTCACCGTCACCAGCGGCCTCCTCACCCTCCCCGACCTAGAAGACGACTGAGTCGGCGTCGGTCGGCTTCTGGCGGCGCGTCTGGGCCATCGCGACATCGGGAAGCACCGACCCAGGGTCTCCAGGGCCCTCAGGCACGGCCCCTTCGTCCATCACCGCACTGCGACGGGGGGGCCGAGCCGCGCAGCAGGGTGATGCACTTCGGGAGCAATCGCACGTGCGGACGGTCAGCTGTCGATTCGCTCCGAGAGGTGGACCGTGACTGAGTCGCCTGCTTGCTTGCCAAGCGCCGAGCGCAGCTCAGACTTCACCGGGAGCTTGTGTCGACCGTCACCGAGGGCCATGAACGAGCTGCGGAAGGCGTGGCCGTCGATGGTGCCAACGACCTTGACCAGCCCGCGGGTGCCGAAGAACCGCGGTCCGTCGGCACGACGTAGATCTTCTACGACCCTCGGCCCGGACGTTCGACATCCATCAACATGGATACGTCATCATCGAACGAGTCACCGTCTGGCATCGGCTACTCCATCCGTGACCAGGACGGTCACATCGTGAACCTTCGGCACCCGGTACCTCGACCCGGGCCAGGTCGTCTACCTGCGGAGCGGCAAGGGCACCAACACGGTGACGACGATCTATTGGGGCTCCGACGACTACATCTGGGACAACCACGGCGACACGGCGTACTGGAGCTCACCGTCCGGCACCCTCCTCCAGACCTGCAAGTGGGTCAGGCGGACTGGACTCGAGGTCTGTGCGGGTACGCCCAAGACGACAACTGAGAACGCCGACGACCGGGCAGCTGATCACGCCCTCAGCTGTCACGCCCTCTCTCGCGTTGTGCACGCGGTGTGTGCGTCACTCCGGCACATGTGGGACGCCGGTCATCCTCCACGCCGACGGCGCCAAGCTCCCGACCGACCTGCTCGGCCTGACCTGCGTGCGGTACGCCGACACCCTGACTCCGACCGAGCTCAAGACGGTCAACCAGAAGCTCCGGAAGGCGATCGAGGCCGAAGGCCGGCTGGCGCGGATCGAGGGCGACTGGTGGCAGTACTCGCTGACCGCGCGGACCGAGGACGAGCCCTCGGCGATCAGCCTGCTCCGGATCTCACGGGACCGGAGTGGTGGACTGGAGGTCCAGGGCCGCTCGTGGCAGGAGGACGGCACGCTCTCGGCGCGCTACTGGAGCGAGGCGTCGAAGGAGCGGTCCGAGCCGGCCGGGGTCTTCTACTACTGGAACGGCGAACGGCCCCGAGACCCCGATGCGCCCCGGCTCGAGGGGACCGGTGAGATCAAGCTCGAGTCCGAAGACCGCGCCAGTGGCTACTGGACGACCCGCTCGGAACGGATGCCGGAGCTCCACGCGCGGACCTCTGGGGTCTACCTGCGCGCCGACCCGGGCGACATGGCCATCCTCGACGGCACCGACGCATCACGAAGAGCTGGAGCTGATCGGCGACCGGCTCCGGGACTGGACGTCGCACGCGAACGCCTGACCAGGTCAGACCGCGAACCTCACAACCAGCCGATCCGCTTGAAGCGGCGGTAGAGGTAGAAGCAGCTGAGGGCCATGACCAGGAGCACGGACGGGTAGCCGAACCGGTTGCCCAGCTCGGGCATGTTCTCGAAGTTCATGCCGTAGATCGCGCCGATGACGGTCGGGAAGCCGCCGATGGCGAGCCACGCCGAGATCGTGCGCATGTCGTCGTTCTGTCGCACGGTGACCTGCGCGAGGTTGGCGTCGAGGACGTCCGACAGCAGGTCGCGGTAGTGGCTGATCGCGCTCACGACCCGGTGGAGGTGGTCCTCGACGTCCCGGAAGTAGCTCGCCAGCTCGGGGTGAGCGCCGGGCAGCTGACCCGCCGCGAGACGGGAGAGGGGCTCGAGGAGCGGCTCGATGTTGCGGTGGAAGTCGAGGACCTCCCGCTTCAGCTTGAAGATCCGCTCGCTGGGGTCGAACCCGCGGGGCCGATCGGTCGCGAACACCGCGTCCTCGATCTCCGCCATGTCGTTGTCGAGTCCGCTGATCACGGGCGCGTAGTCGTCGACGACGTGGTCGATGACCGCGTGGAGCACCGCCATGGGACCACATCGGATGCGCTCCAGGTCCGCCTCGATGGTGCGGCGGACGTCGGCCAGCGCGCTGGCCTCGCCGTGTCGCACGCTCACCACGTAGCTCGCTCCGACGAAGAGCTGGAGCTCGGCGAACTCGACGGTCTCGCTGCGATCGTCGTACCGCGCCGTCTTGAGGACGACGAAGAGGTCGTTGTCGTACACCTCGAGCTTGGGTCGCTGGTGGGCGGCGATCGCGTCCTCCACCGCCAGCTCGTGGAGCGCGAACTCGAGCCGGACGGCCTCGAACTCGTCCGGGGTCGGCTCGTGCAGGCCGATCCACACGAAGGAGCCTGGCTCCTTCGAGGCTTCGAGGGCGTCGGCCAACGGCAGCGGGCCCGCGCGCCGCTTGCCGGCCGTGTAGACGGCGCAGTCGACGATCACGTCGCCATCATCCCCCGCCGCCGACGATCCGCTCGTGGATCTCCTGCGTGAGACGCTCCACCGACTTCACGACGGAGTCGGCCTCCACGTTGGTCTCGTAGTCGTGCAGGGCGAGCTCCGAGGAGATCTGGTCCTGGCGCTTGGCGGCGATGAGGAGGATGGCGCCCTGCATCGCGGCCAGGCAGGAGAGCAGGAGGTTCAGCAGGATGAACGGGTACGGGTCGAAGCCGTTGCCGCGGTTGCCGATCATCCAACCGGCGAGGAAGAGGATCGCCCCGAACACGAACCCCCACGACCCCATCCCGTTGCGGAGCGCATCGGCGGCCCGCTCCCCCGGGTGAGCTGGTCACCGGATCGCACCCCCGGGTGGCGGTGCCAGTTGCTGGGAATGAGCTGCATGGACGCAGGGTACGGCCGCCGGGGCGCCCCTCCCGTGGCAGGCTCGACGCCCATGGACGCCGACGCGCACATCGACCACCTGCGGACCGACAGCGCCGCCCTCGTGGCCGCCTACCGCGCTGACCCGCACGCGCCGACGTCCACCCTCGCGTGGGACCGCGCGCAGCTGCTGCACCATGTGGCCAACGTCCACGGCTGGGTGCGCGCCCAGCTGCACCTCGGCACGGGCGAGCGGGTCCGCTTCAGCGAGGTGGAGCCGGCGCCCGAGGGGCCGGACCTCCCGGAGTGGTTCGAGGCGGGCGCCGTCGAGCTGGTCGACCTGCTCGCGGCGATGGACCTCGGCGCCACCTGGCCGACCTGGGCCGGTCCGCAACCGGGCACGTTCTTCCCCCGCCGGATGGCCCAGGAGACGGCCGTCCACCGGTGGGATGCCGCCGGCGGTGACATCGACGCGGCCCTCGCCGTGGACGGCGTCACCGAGCTGCTCGAGCTGTTCGTCCCCCGCCTCTCCGCCGAGCGGCTCGCTGATGCCCACGGCTCCATCCACCTGCACGCCACCGACACCGAAGGCGAGTGGACCGCGCGCCTGAGCCCCGACGGGATCACCTTCGACCAGGGGCACGCCAAGGGCGACGCGGCCCTTCGGGGCAAGGCGGCCGACCTGCTGCTCTGGTCGTGGAACCGCGTCCCGGTCGACGCGCGCTTCGAGGTGTTCGGCGACGCGGCCGTGCTCGAGGTGTGGCGGACCGTGGTGTCGTTCTAGGGGAGCGGATCACCGAGCGGGCCGCCAGTGCAGGCCGCGCCTGACTCCGGTGCCTGCGATCCGTCCTGGTACTGCTCCACGAACTCGGCCAGGCGCGGGTCGTCGACGGCGTCGAGGCGCAGCTGGCGCGCCCACGCGGTGGCGACCACCGCCTCCCCCTCCGCGAGAGAGGGGTAGGGGGCCGCGATGACCTTCCCGTTGGCGCGGGCGAGGTCGTGGATGACCTCGACGTCGGCAGCATCCAGGTCGGGGGCGTAGGCGAGCCACACGGCGCCGTGCTCGAGGTCGTGCACGACGTGCTCGTCGGGGAGGGCCTCGTCGTAGAAGCCGCAGTTCCACCAGACGGGGTTGTGCATCCCGCCCGCCGGAGGGCGGAGGTCGTAGTCCACGATCGACTCCGTGTGCACCGGGTCGGAGTAGTAGACGCGGATGGCCTGCACCCCGTCGATGCCCTCGTCGGCATCGCCCACCACCTCGCTCTCGCCGCCGGCGAGGTCGCTGCCACCACCGTCGGAGCAGCCGACGGCGAGCATCAAGGCGAGCGGGATGACCCCGAGCGCGACCGCTCTCCTCAGCATCGGGGCAGGCTACGGGGACGGGATCAGTTCGCGGCCGCGGGCGTCCAGGACGCCGGCAGGTGCTTGATGCCGTTGATGAAGTTCGACTGCAACCGGGCCGGCTCGCCCTCGGCCCGGATGTCCGGCATGCGCCGGAACAGCTCGCGGAACATCACGGTGATCTCCCGGCGGGCGAGGTGGGCCCCGAGGCAGAAGTGCGGGCCGGGCCCCCCGAAGCCGAGGTGGTCGTTCGGCGTCCGACCGACATCGAACCGGAACGGGTCATCGAAGACGGCGTCGTCGCGGTTGGCCGAGGCGTACCACAGCACGACCTTGTCGCCCTGCTTGAACTCCCGCTCCCCGATGCGGGCCCCATCCTGGGTGCAGGTGCGGCGGAAGTGGATCACCGGCGTGGCCCAGCGGACGATCTCCTCGACCGCCGTGACCGACAGGCCATCGACGTCGGCCTGCCAGCGGGCCATCTGGTCGGGGTGCTCCGTGAGCGCCTGCAGACCGTGGGAGATGGCGTTGCGAGTGGTCTCGTTCCCGGCCGCCACGAGGAGGATGAAGAACGACGCCATCTCGGCCGGGGTGAGGGTCTCGCCATCGACCTCCGCCGTCACCAACGCCGTCGTCAGGTCGGCCTGCGGGTTCTTCACCCGGTCCTCGGCGAGCTCGGTGACGAGCTGGGCCAGATCCTGGGCCGCGCTGAAGAGCGCCGCCATCACGCCCGCCTCGGTCTGGTCGGGGACGTACTCCGGATCGCCGAGCCCGAGGATCACGTTCGTCCGGTCGAAGATGTACTGCTCCTGGCTGCGTGGGATCCCCATCATGTCGACGATGATCCGCAGTGGCAGCGTGGCCGCCACATCGGTGACGAAGTCGCCCTCCCCCTTCTCGATGATCCCGTCGACGATCTCCGCCGCGATCGCCTCGACGTCGCCCTTCATCTGGTCGAGCTGCCGCGGGGTGAACCCGCGGGACACGATGCGACGCATGCGAGCGTGCTTCGGGTCGTCCATGTTGATCATGGAGCCGAGGTACTCGGCGAACTCGGTGGGCATGTCGCCGATGTTCGTGCCCGAGCCCGAGCAGAACAGCGCCGAGCTCTTCGACGCCTCCACGACGTCCGCGTGCCGCGTCAGCGCGTAGTAGCCGGGACCGGGCGGGAAGTTCTCCGACACGATCGGCTCCTTGAAGAAGCGGATCGGGTCCTCCTCGCGCAGCGTGAGGAACGCCCCCTCGCGCTCATCTCGAGGACGGCTCCAGAAGAGCGAATCCGACAGGTCGATCTCGTCGAGGGTGAGGGTGCGTCTCGGCTCCATGCCCCCGAAACTAGACCGTTCGGTCAAGTCCGCGCGTCAGGGCGCGCCGTCGAACACCGCCGGCTTGATCCCGACGCTCGCCAGCTCGGCCAGGAAGGCCCTGCTGTCGTCCAGCGCCGCCAGTCCGGCCGAGCCGGCGGACAGCCGGCCGGCCCCCGCCCAGCGCGCCGCCAGCGCCGCCGTCGCCCCTGCGGCCACCGCCGGGCGGTCCAACGCACCGAGCACGACCACCTCGCTCCGGCCGGCCTGCCGGCCCCGCACCTCGACGCGCACCGCGCCCACGAGCCCCTCCGGGTGGGGCTTGCGCAGCATCGGCAGGTGGGCCGACAGGCGGT
Organism: uncultured Microthrixaceae bacterium; assembly: GCA_963721695.1. Taxonomy (GTDB): domain Bacteria; phylum Actinomycetota; class Acidimicrobiia; order Acidimicrobiales; family VFJN01; genus VFJN01. The sequence goes on along the minus strand of CAVRKU010000010.1, from coordinate 94,189 downwards.
CGCGCCTCGTGGCCGCCAGCCGAGCGGTGACCCGCTCCACCCCCGGCATGGCCGGCACCAGCAGCAGCGCGTCCGGGAGCTCGGCGCGATAGCAGTCCTCGGCTCCGATCGGGTCAGGGAACCAGCACAGCTCCCGCCCCGACCCGGCGGGCCGTCGGTGCCAGCCACCGTCGCGCCAGTCGAGGGCCTGCCCCGTGAGGGCGCGATGGTGCTGGCGGGCGCAGGCGGGACCGCCCGTGCCGCTCCTCGCGACGTGCAGCTCGGTCACCGAGTCGAACGACGCGCTCCCGTGCCGGGCCAGGACGCACGTGTACCCGGGGGAGAACGATGCGCCCACCACGACGGAGACGCCCCGCGCCCGAGCCTCCGCGTCCAGGTCGAGGAGCGCGCGAACGTCCTCGATGGAGTCACTGGTCGACACCACCGATCGCCCCTCGCCGACGTGCTGCGTGGCCAGCGCCGCGTGCGTGCCGCACGGGCTGGCGAGGAGCACGACGTCCGCCTGCTCCTCACCGCTCCCCGCGCGTGCCTTGCGGCCGGAGCTCTCGGCGACGGCCGCCTGGCGAACGGGGTCGATGTCGACCACGACGACCTCGCGGACCTCGTCGCTCTCCACGAGCTGCCTCGCGGCTCGTGCGCCCACCGCGCCCGCCCCCACGACGAGCACTCGCATGCGCGGACTCACTCGAGCTTGAGCTCGCGCCATCCGCCCTGCTGGGGCGGGGTGCCTCCCGAGCCTCGCAACCGCAGCACGGCCGCGAACGCCGCCGCCAGCCCGAGGGCGACGAGGGCACGGCGCAACAGGGCCATCAGGGGATCTCCAGCGGGTCGGGTGGTGGGGCGAGGAAGGATCGAACGTCCGCCCATCCTTACAGGATCCGTTACTCAGGGATCGTCACGATGCAGTGCACCCGTCGACGCGGCGAGGGCTGCCTGCCTGACCGTGCACGCGGGAGCGGCGCTCCGACGGGTGGCGGGAGGGGCCGGCGGCAGGCCACGGCGCACTACGAGGCCTCAGATCTGATCCGCACAGCCACGGGACGGCGACGTCGACCTCGGTAGTTCACGTGGGTGCCTCGGAGCTGTCGATCGTGTCGACCCGCCAGGAGTAGTCGGCGCCGTGGCAGGTGCCGCTGAACCCGTAGGACACAACGGCGATGACCGATCGTCTCGGGCGGTCCTGCGAGGAACACCGAGACCTGCCGAGTCGGCCGCTGCGGTCGACCGCCCGGACAGCCGACCGAGCTCAGTTGAGCGTTAGCTTGCCGTCCAGTCGGTGACGTTGAGGACGGTCGACGCGCCTCGCCGGTCGCTCTCGAGGATCTCGAGCGGTTCCGATCGTGGCGAGCTGCCCGGTAGCCGCGCCAGCGTGCCGTCTACCTCGTACCTCGGGACGTACGTTCGGTCGAGCTCACACCACTGCCGACGTCGTAGTTCACCGCGAACTGGGAGCGAAGTCGTCGTAGTCGGGGTGCGGGATGGCGGTGCCGCTCGATGAACCCGATTCCGGGTCGTTCAGCCACCATCCGGGTGGCCGGCGTAGAGCTGCTCGTCCATCGCGTGTCGGTAGTCCGCTCGCCTCGGGCGCACTCCGTGCCAGGATCGTCGGGTCGAGCTCACCCACATGTCGGTGCCGTCGGTGCGTCGGTCCGCGATCCACCGCTCCTCCGACGGCCACGGCACAATGGGCCGTTGGCGTAGCCGCTGCGAGGCAGCTGGTCGTCATCCGTCCGGAGTCGACTTCACGAGCTGGGCCACGCGGGCGCATCCGGGGAGCCCACCTCTCTATCCGGCGACTCCGGGTGCAATGGCCAGCGGTCGAGCGAGTGTTCTCGTCCGATCAGGGTGCCGGAACAGCTGTAACCTATACCGGGCTCCTCCGGCAGGAAGTAGATGATGAACCCGACGTATGGGTGCTCGTCCGTCGTCGAGCTCGCCGTAGGTGATGGCGCCGACCGAGCCCGTCATCGCCACCAACGCCGTCAACGCCAGGAACGCTGCTACCAGCTTCTTCATCTCGAGCTCCGGAGGTGGCCCGCCGTCGGTGCGTTGGATGCCCCACCCGGCGCCCACCCAAACGCGACACATCGGCTCCGACCTCGATCGACTGCAGCGCAGCGACGCTGACCAGGACGCCTCTTGGTGGGGCTAGGAAGAATCGAACTTCCGACCTCATCCTTATCAGGGATGCGCTCTAACCGACTGAGCTATAGCCCCGTGTTCCAGCGGGAGCCGCGAAGTTAGTCGCGGTCAGCGGGAGGGGGCGAGCCCGTACGGAACCGTGCGGGCTCCTCCTCGAGCACCGTCACGCGCACCCCGCCCGTGAGATCGCTGATGAGGTTGAACAGCAGGGCCAGCACCACGCTGCCGGCCGCGCCGGCGAGCACCAGCACCACCCCGCCGAGGCCGAACGCACGGAAGATCTGCTGATCCTCGAACTTGAAGCCGCCCACGAGCCGCTGGCCCTCGGCGCAGTCGCCGTCCTCGTCGGGCAGGGTCGACGGCTCCTCGGCCGCCTCCTCCGCGAGGGTGGTCGGCGTCGTCGGGGCCGCGCCACCGACCTGCTCGCCGGCACCGTCGATCGTCGATGGGGTCGTCGACGGCGTGGTGGCCGGCTCGCCATCGATGTCCTCGCAGTTCCCGAACCCCAGGGAGGTGATGAAGCTCTCGACGTCGTCGATGGCCCCCGCGCTCCGCGCCGCGTTCCACAGGAGCGCCGATGCGACGCAGATGATCAAGAAGATCGACAGGAAGAAGAGCACGGAGACCTTCAGCACCGACCACGGCTCGACGTGGCGGACGATGCGCTTGACCTTCCGGGCTCGCACCTTGACCCGGCGCGGCGCCTTGGGTACCGCCGGATCAGGATCGTCCAGCAGGCGCCGTCGCGCGGGCGGGGTCGGGCGGCGCGGCGGGCGGGGCGCTTCCTGCTCCGCCTCTTCGCGCGGCGCTGCCTCCTCGGGCTGCTCAGTCGCCTCGCGCTGCTCTGTCGCCTCGCGCTCGGCCTGCTCGACGCCTGGTCCGAACGTGGCGGTGCCGCCGTTCTCGCTGGGCGCGGGCGCGCCAGGCTGGTCGAGGGACATCGACGCCGAGTGTAGGGCAGGCCCTTGTGGGCCCCGGAGCACCTGCGTCAGCGGGAGCGACGAGCCTTGGCCTCCGCTCGTGCCTCGCCCAGCTCCACGACGACCCAGACGTCGAGCCCCTCCGCCTGCCACGACACCACCTCGGCGCCGTTGGCCCTCGCGACCTCGCGGCGGCGGCCTCCCCCTCCGCCGCGCCTGCCAATGCAGCCGCGTCGGCCGCGGTGCGAGCGGCGGCTCGTTCCTGGCTGGCCCGGGCGAGCGGGACCAGTGCGAGCAGCACGACGACGATGAGGGCCACCACGGCCAGCACCAACGGCACGGCCTGGCCCTCCTCTCGACCGCGACGAGCGAGACGAGCCATGACGACCTCCTCGGATCCGGGCGCGGCAGCGCCCGATGCACAGAGGGGGAAGCGCGGTCGAGGCTACGCGGTGTCGTCGTCGCCGGAAAGGACCGGGGCCACCGAGGCCACCGTCTCTCCTTCGTCGAGGTTCATGACCCGCACGCCGGTGGCATCGCGACCCTGCGACGAGATGCCACGGACCTCCATGCGGATCAGCGTGCCGACGGAGTTGATCACGAAGATCTCGTCGTCGAGCCCGACCATGAAGGCCGCGACCACGTGGCCCTTCTTGGCCGTGAGCTTGATGCCGCGCACGCCCTGGCCCCCGCGACCCTGCCGGTTGAAGTGCTCGAGCTGGGTGCGCTTGCCGTAGCCGGCGTCGGTGACGATCAGCATGGCGACGTCGTCGCGGCACGTGTCGAGGCTGACGACCTCGTCGCCCGCGCGGAGCTTCATCCCGCGCACGCCGGCGGCGGCGCGGCCCATCGACCGGACGTCGTCCTCGCTGAAGCGGATGGCCTGCCCGAGCTTCGAGAGCATGAGGATGTCGTCGCCCCCGTTCGTGGGGATGACCTTCACCAGCTCGTCGCCATCGCGGAGGTTGATCGCGATGATGCCCGTGCGGAGCGAGGAGTCGTACTCGTTGAACTTCGTCTTCTTGACCTGGCCGTTCTTGGTGGTGAAGAAGAGGAAGCGGTTGGTCTCGTAGTCGCGCGTGTCGATGATCGTCTGGATGTGCTCGTTGGGCTGGAGCTGGAGCAGGTTCGGCATGGCCGTGCCGCGAGCCGTGCGCTCCTTCTTCGGGATCTCGTGCGCCTTGAGGCGGTAGACGCGCCCGAGGTTCGAGAAGAAGAGCAGGTAGGCGTGCGCCGTGGTGGTGAGGATGTGGCTGACGTAGTCCTCGTCGCGCAGCTTGGCCCCCGCCACGCCGCGACCGCCGCGGCCCTGTGACTTGAAGGCGTCGGAGGAGACCGTCTTGATGTAGCCCTTGGCCGAGAGCGTGACCACGAGCTCCTCGTCGTCGATGAGGTCCTCGATGTTCATGTCGCCCACGTCGAAGGTGATCTTCGAGCGGCGCTCGTCGGCGTGCTTCTCTCGCACCTCGGCCAGCTCGTTCTTGATGACGGTGCGGAGGACCGTCTCGTCGCCGAGGATCGACTCCAGCAGGCCGATCGTCTCGCGCAGCGAGGCCAGCTCGGTCTCGAGGTCGATCTTGGCCAGACGGGTCAGCTGTCCGAGCTTCATCTCGAGGATGTGCTCGGCCTGGACGTCGGAGAAGCTGTACGGCTCCGAGGTGAGGCCGACCCGAGCGGCCGCGCGGTCGTCGGAGGCCCGGATGAGGGCGATGATCGCATCGATGACGTCGACGGCCTTGAGCAGGCCATCGACGATGTGGGCCCGGTCCTGCGCCTTCTTCAGGCGGAACGCCGAACGCCGCCGGATGACGTCGACCTGGTGCTCGACGTAGGCCTGCAGGGCCTGCACGAGGTTGAGCGTGCGGGGGATGCCGTCGACCAGGGCCACCGTGTTCACGGCGAAGTTCGTCTGCAGCGGCGTGTGCTTGTAGAGGTTGTTCAGGATGACGAGGCCGGGCGTGTCCTTCTTCAGCTTGATGACGAGGCGCGTCTTGCCACGCGCCGACTCGTCGTTCACGTCGCTGATGCCCTCGATCGAGCGCGTCTGGACGAGCTCGGCGATGCGCGCCGCGGACACCGAGATGGAGGTCTGGTACGGCATCTCCGTGACCACGATCTGGTCGCCGCCGCGCCCGCTCCCCTCCTCGATCTCGCACACCGCCCGCAGCCGGATCGAGCCCTTGCCCGTGCGGTAGGCGTCGATGATCCCCTGGCGGCCCATGATCAGCGCGCCGGTGGGGAAGTCGGGGCCCTGCACGAACTGCATCAGGTCGTCGGGCGTCGCCTCCGGGTTGTCGATGAGGTGGACGGTGGCGTCGATGACCTCGCCCAGGTTGTGGGGAGGGATGTTGGTGGCCATGCCGACCGCGATCGCCTGGCTGCCGTTGACGAGCAGGTTGGGGAAGCGGGCGGGCAGGACGCTGGGCTCCACGTCGTCGCCCGAGTAGTTGTCGCCGAAGTCGACGGTGTCCTCGGTGATGCCGTCGAGCATCCGCATCGCCAGCGGGCTGAGCCGCGCCTCGGTGTAGCGCGACGCCGCCGGCCCGAAGTCGGGGCTGCCGAAGTTGCCGTGCCCGTCGACCAAGGGGTGGCGGAGGGAGAAGTCCTGCGCCATGCGGACGAGCGAGTCGTAGATCGCGCCCTCGCCGTGCGGGTGGTACTTGCCCATGACGTCGCCGGTGATCCGGGCGCACTTCATGTGCGAGCGGTCGGGGCGGGCGCCGAGGCCGTCCATGCCGTAGAGGATCCGACGGTGGACCGGCTTCAGGCCGTCACGGGCGTCGGGCAGGGCCCGCGCGGTGATGACCGACATCGCGTAGTCCAGGAAGGAGGACTCCATCTCCTCCTGGATCTCGATGGGCTCGACGGCGGTGTGGACCGGACCGTCGCCATCGTCCGGAGGCTGCGGGGGGGTTTGATCAGTCATCAGATGTCCAGGAACCTCACGTCCTTGGCGTTGGTGACGATGAACTGCTTGCGGAGCTCGACGACGTCGCCCATCAGGGTGGACACGACCTCGTCGGCCAGCGCCGCCTGCTCGACCTTGATCTGCAGCAGCGTGCGGAGGCCGTCCTCCATCGTGGTGATGCGCAGCTCCTCGGCGTCCATCTCCCCGAGGCCCTTCAGGCGACCGAAGTCCTTCTTGTGGTTCGGGTTGTCGCGCAGGAACGACGTCCTTGGCGTGGTCGTCCTTGAGGTAGATCTTCGCCTTGCTGACCTCGGTGGAGTACAGCGGCGGCTGGCAGATGTAGATGTGGCCGTGCTCGACGAGCGGGCGCATCTGCCGGAAGAAGAACGTGAGCAGCAGGGTGCGGATGTGCAGGCCGTCGACGTCGGCGTCGGCGAGGATGCAGACCTTGTCGTAGCGCCGCTTCTCGAGGTCGAACTCCTCCCCCACCCCGGCGCCGATGGCGGAGATGAGGGCCTGCACCTCGAGGTTCTTCAGCATCTTGTCGAGGCGGGCGCGCTCGACGTTCAGGATCTTGCCGCGGATCGGCAGGATCGCCTGGCGGAGCTGGGTCGCGCGCCGTGACGGCTGAGCCGCCGGCCGAGTCGCCCTCGACGATGAACAGCTCGCGCTCCTCGCGGTTCTTGGAGCTGCAGTCCTTGAGCTTGTCGGGCATGCCGGCGCCGTCGAGGAGCGTCTTGGACCGGATGACGTCGCGCGCCTTCTTGGCGGCCATGCGGGCCTGGGCACCGGCGACCGCCTTCTTGACGACCTTGTTGGCCTCGGTGGGGTTCTGCTCGAACCACTCGCCGAGCTTGTCGTTGGTGGCCTTCTGCACGAGCGTCTTGATGCTCGTGTTGCCGAGCTTTCCCTTGGTCTGGCCCTCGAACTGCGGGTCGCGCAGGCGCACCGAGATGATGGCGGTGATCCCCTCGCGGATGTCCTCGCCCTGGAGGTTCGGCTCCTTCTCCTTGAGCAGGTTCTTGGCCCGAGCGTGCTTGTTCACCACGGTGGTGAGGGCCGCCTTGAAGCCCTCCTCGTGGGTGCCGCCCTCGGTGGTGTTGATGCCGTTGGCGAAGGAGTGGATGCCGTCGGCGTTGTAGCCGGTGTTCCACTGGAACGCGACCTCGACCTCCTGCTCCTCCTCGGCCAGCTCGTAGTAGCCGACCTTGCTGAACAGGGCCTCCTTGGCCTGGTTCATGTGCTTGACGAAGTCGATGATCCCGCCGGAGTAGCGGTAGGTGACCGGCTCGGCCTTGTGCTCGGGGCGCTCGTCCTTGAAGCGGATCTCGAGGCCCTTGTTGAGGAAGGCCATCATCTGCAGCCGCTCGAGGATCGTGCGGGCGGAGAACTCGAGGGTCTCGAAGACGGTGCCGTCGGGCCAGAAGGTGACCGTGGTGCCGGTGCGGCCACGCGGCGCGTCGCCGACGACCGCGAGCTTGGCCGGTGATCTTGCCGCCGTCGGCGAAGGTCATCTGGTGGCGCTTGCCGTCGCGGTCGACCTCGACGACCAGCTTCGTGGACAGCGCGTTCACCACGGACACGCCGACGCCGTGGAGGCCGCCGGAGACCTTGTAGCCGCCCTCGCCGCCGAACTTCCCGCCGCCGTGGAGCTTGGTGAGGGCGATCTCGACGCCGGACATCTTCTGCTGCTTGTTGATGTCGGTGGGGATGCCCGCGCCCGTCGTCGACGACGCGGACGCCGCCGTCGGCGAGGAGGGTGATGTCGATCCGGCTGGCGTGGCCGGCCATGGCCTCGTCGACGGAGTTGTCGACGACCTCCCAGACGCAGTGGTGGAGGCCGCTCACGCCGGTGCTCCCGATGTACATCCCCGGCCGCTTGCGGACGGGATCGAGCCCCTCCAGGACCTGCATGCTGTTGGCCCCGTAGGACCCCTGTGTTTGCGTCAAGCGACGTCCGTTTCAGCCGGTGGGCTCGGCGCTCGCAGCGGCCGAGCTGAGACGGGGGGCCAGACGGGTCGCCGAAGCGCGAAAACCCTGGTCAGACCCCCGAATCACAACCCTGGAATCCTACCAGCCCAGGTGTGACATCCCGACCATGGCCGGGCCCTTTTCGGCCTACTTCTTGGGCCCGACGCGGAGGTCCAGATCGGTCACCCGGCCGGGGCCCAGGAGCTCCGCCAGACGAGCCAGGAGCTCGGTCTGCAGGAACCGCACGTGGGTGGCGATGGCGGGCTCGTCGACCGACAGCACGAGCCTCGATCCGTCCATCCGGAGGGGGCTCGTGCGGGCCGCCAGGGCGTCCCCCACGACCTCCGACCAGCGGTCGAACACGAGGTGCACGCCGCTCGCCTCGGGAGCGCCGAGCCCTCGCATGACCGCGTCGAGCGCCGGTCCGATCGGTTGCGGCCCCGGCCCGTCCCCCGGAAGCGGTCGTGCGGCCATGCCGCCATCGTCGCCGCGTCCCCGCCCACAACAACCCCCGTCCTCGGGCGAGCCCGAGCGGGCGCGGCGATCAGGCGGGCGCGATGCGGCCGTCGCGGATGTGGAGGACGAGATCCGGTTGGGCCTTGGGGGGGAGTCCGCTCGCGCTCGTGAGGAGGGTCTGTCCGGGCGGCAGGTTGGCGAGGAGGGCGTCGCTGCGGTCGGGGTCGAGCTCGGAGAAGACGTCGTCGAGCAGCAGGACCGGGGCGCTCCCGGTCACGTCGGTGATCACGTGGTGCGCGGCCAGCCGCAGCGCGAGGGCGAGCGACCGCTGCTCGCCCTGCGAGGCGTGCGTACGGGTGGGGAGGCCCGCGAGGCGCAGGTCGACGTCGTCGCGGTGGGGGCCCACCGTCGAGACGCCCCGGCGCACATCGTCCTTCCGGGAGGCCGCCAGCGCCGCCTCGAGCCCCTGGGCCGCCCACTCGGCCGTGTAGACCGCCGTGACCTCCGCGGGGCGGTTGGCGACGGCGTCGTAGGTCTGGGCGAGGACGGGCGCCAGCCGGTCCAGCAGGGCTTGGCGGGCCTCGGCCAGGCGCCCGCCGGACTCGGCGAGCTTGGCGTCCCACACGTCGAGGGTGAAGGCGGCGCTCTCGTCGAGGCGCCCACCCGCCCCCTTCAGCAGGGCGTTCCGCTGCTTGAGGACCTTGTCGACCTCCGACCGCAGGGCGTCGTACCGGGGGTGCGACGCCACCAGCGCCTCGTCCAGGTAGCGCCGGCGCTCGGACGGACCGCCCTTGACCAGCTCGAGGTCGTCGGGCGCGAAGACCGAGACGCGGAGCACGCCGAGCAGCTCCCTCGCCCGCTTGAGGGGCTGCCGGTTGACCAGCACCCGGTTGCGTCCGGAGGCCACCAGCTCCGCCTCGATCAGGATGGCGCGGCCCTCACGCTCCCCCTCGGCCCGGATGATGGCCTGGTCGGCGCCCTGCCTGATGAGCGCCTCGGTCGGCGCCCCCCGGAACGAGCTCAGCGTGGCGAGCCACCCGATCGCCTCGAGGACGTTCGTCTTGCCCTGGCCGTTGTCGCCGAGGAGCGCGGTCAGGCCAGGCGCCAGCTCCAGCTCGGCCGACTCGTAGGACCGCACGTCGGTGAGCCACACCCGATCCAACCGCATGTCGTCACTGTCCCACGGAGCAGCCGCCTCGTGGCTACCCGGCGGGCCCCGCGGGAGCGTCGTAGCCCGCCTGCTCCGCCGCGTCGGGGCGTTCGAACGCCGCCTGCCACCGGAGCAGGTCCGCGTGCTCGATCCGCCCGGTGGCCCAACGGTCCTCGGCGTTGCGCTCGACCAGGCGCGACCACAGGACGTCGGTCGGGATGTCGAGCGCGATCAGCTCGATCGTGCCTCCGACCTGTCGCACCCGCGCCCGGAGCGCCTCGCGCTCGGCGCGGGTCCAGCCGCCGGATTCGTAGACCACCGTGAGGCCACGGGCCACGAGGTCGATGGCGAACGACTGCTGCAGGGCGTCGACGCGGGCCCGGGCCGGCTCGTCGAACAGGTCGAGGCCGAGGCTCGCCATCCACTCGTCGCTGCACAGGCGGACGGCGGCGCGCTCCCCCACCAGCTGGTGGGCGTAGGTGGTCTTGCCCGACCCCGGCAGCCCGCAGAGGACGATGCAGTGCCCGGGGCGGCCGCGGGTGCGCCAGCGCCCACCGGGGTGGTCCTAGGAGACGCGGACCGGCATCAGCAGGTAGAGGAACTCCGGGTGCTCGGGAACCCGCAGCAGGGCGGGCTTGAGGGCATCGACGGTCTCGATGGTGACCTCGTCGCCCGGGGCGACCTCGATGCCCTGCACGAGGTACTCGGGGTTGAAGGCGACGGTGAGCTCCGTGCCCTCGAACTTGGCGTCGAGGCTCTCGTGGGCCTGGCCGACGTCCTGGGTGACGGCGACCAGCTCGAGGCCGTCGTTCGACATGGCCAGGCGGACGGGGGTGGCCTCGCGGGCGAGGAGCTTGACGCGGCGCACGGCTTCGAGGAGCACCTCGCGTCCCACCGTGAGGCGGTTCGGCTGCGCCTGTGGGATCAGGCGCTCGTAGGGCGGGAACTCGCCTTCGATCAGCACCGTGGTGAGCCGCGTGCCGCCCACCTCGAAGCTGGCCTCCCGCTCCCCCAGGCGGACCGCGAGGGTGTCGTCGCCGGTCAGCACCCGAGCCAGCTCCTGGAGGGCACGGGAGGGCACGAGGACGTGCTGGCCCTCGGCCAGGACGGTGGTGCCGGGCAGGTCGCGGATCGCCAGGCGGTACGAATCGGTGGCCACCAGCCGGAGGCCCCCGGCCTCCGCGGCGAGGAGCACGCCGGTGAGGATCGGTCGGGCGTCGTCGCTCGAGGCCGCCCGCACCACCTGGGACAGCGCGGTGGCCAGCTCGGCGCTGGCCAGCGTGACCGGCTCCCCGGTGGCCTCGGTGAGCCGCGGGAACTCGTCGGCGGGGAGGACGCGCAGGCTGAACTCCGAGCGCCCGGCCGCGATGCGGGCTTCTTCGTCGGCGACCTCGACCTCGACGCTGCCGGCGGGCAGCGCCCGGACGATGTCGGAGGCGAGCCGGCCCGGCAGGATGACGACGCCGTCGCCGCTCCCCGAGACGGTGACCTGCACGGAGATGGTGAGCTCGAGATCGGTGCCGGTGAGGCGGAGCTGGTCGCCGCTGAGCTCGACCCGGACTCCAGAGAGCACGGGCAAGGAGGTGCCCCGGCCGGCCGCGGCCCGGCCAGCGGTGCCGAGGGCCTCGACGAGGACATCACGCTCGCATCGGAACTTCACGCCGTGGCTCGCTTTCTACCGTCGTGTTGTGCTTCGCAACGAAGGAGTGGTGGTAGGGGCTGTGGATTGGGGATGACCAGCGATCATCCCAGGTCAGAGGGGGTGTTGCTGTCCCCGGGTGATCCACAGGATCCCACAGGGGTGCGACATTCGAGAGGACGGGAGCGCAACGCGGTCGCGTTGCCCACAGGTCGACCCCGGTTCGCGGGGCGTCGTCCCCATGCTGTCCGGATGGTTGTCCCCAACGTCAGGCCTCGGCCCGGATCGTCTGGACGAGCTCGGTGACCTGGTCGTAGGTCGGCCGTTGGGTGCGCATCTGCGCGCTGATCTTCTCGACGGCATGGATCACGGTGGTGTGGTCCCGTCCGCCGAACTCCCGGGCGATGGCTGGGTAGCTGAGGTCGGTGAGGTCGCGGAACACGTACATCGCCACCTGGCGGGCGGTCACGAGCGGCCGTTGGCGCTTCTTGCCGATGATGTCCTCGATCGGGATCCCGAACATCTTCGACGTCGCCTCGAGGATGACCTGCGGGGTGATGGGGCGAGGCTGCGTCGCGGTGAGCAGGTCGCCGAGCACCGAGGACGCCGTCTCGATGGTGAGCTGCTCCGAGGTCAGGCTGGCGAACGCGGCGACGCGGATCAGCGCGCCTTCGAGCACCCGGATGTTGTCGGTGATGTTGGTGGCGATGAACTCGAGCACCTCGGGCGGCACGAAGGTGGTCTCGCGCTCGGCCTTGTTGCGCAGGATCGCGAGGCGGGTCTCGAGGTCGGGAGGCTGGACGTCGGTGATCAGGCCCATCTTGAAGCGGCTGCGGAGCCGGTCCTCCAGGGTGCCGATGGCATCGGGCGGTCGATCCGAGGAGAGCACGATCTGGCGGTTGGCCTGGTGGAGGTGGTTGAAGGTGTGGAAGAACTCCTCCTGGGTCTCCTTCTTGCCCTCGATGAACTGGATGTCGTCCACGAGCAGGACGTCGATGTCCCGGTAGCGCCGCTTGAAGGCGTCGTTGGTGCCGGTGCGGACCGCGTCGATGAACTCGTTCAGGAACGTCTCGGAGGTGACGTACCGGACCCGGTACGTGGGGTAGTTCTCCCGGACGTAGTGGCCGATGGCCTGCAGGAGGTGGGTCTTGCCCAGGCCGGCGTCGCCGTAGATGAACAGCGGGTTGTACTTGCGGGCGGGGGTCTCGGCGACCGCCAGCGCCGCGGCGTGCGCGAACCGGTTGGACGGGCCGATCACGAAGGTGTCGAAGGTGTACCGAGGGTTGATGTCATGTACCGGAGCGTGACCGTCGGCCGGCCGCGCGGCGGTGGGCGGGGCCACGGTCCACTGCGGCTCGGGCTCGCTCGGCGCGATCTCCAGCGCCAGCTCCACGTTGGCGGCGCCGATCTCGGTGAGCGCGTCACGGACCAGGGAGAGGTAGCGGCCCTCGATCCGCTCCTTGGCGAGGAAGGAGGGGACGGCCAACGTCAGGACGCCGTCCTCGAACCGCACCGCCCGGGCCGCCTCGAAGCTCGTGAGCCACACCGGTTCGGAGACCTGGGCCCGGAGGATGCCGGCGCACTCGTCCCACAACCGCTGTGCCTCGTTCACTCGGCGCGTTCCTCCTGGTCGGGGGGCGTCCACAGGACGTCCACAGGTGTGGAAAAGACCAGGTCGCGGTGCAGTCACCCGTTGCCGAGCCGGCTGCCCGCGACCCTCGGTTGGTCTCCGCCACATCGATCGAGAGCCGGAGGAATCGGCCGCCCCCTGACCGTCGTGACGAGGTTCGGGCACCGTAGCACTGGGCTCGGCGCCCGATGCAAGGGGTCTGTGGATTTCTCTGTTTCCCCTGGTCAGAGGGGGTGAACGGTCCACCAGGCCCGCGATCGGCTGTGGTATACGAGGCGCGCGCTCCCCTCAGGTTGCCCGCGGGGTCGGCCACCCTCTAGCGTTCCCCGAGCACCTCCATGGCGCCGGGCCGCGGCGCGTCGTGGTGCACCCCTGCAGGTTCTCACCCGCCGGGCGCCGGGCCAGGGTGGCCCTGGCTGCCGAGGAGGCATCAACCCCCGTGAAGCGCACCTACCAGCCGAACAACCGCCGCCGCGCCAAGCGCCACGGCTTCCGGCACCGCATGTCCGACCGCGCCGGCCGAGCCGTGGTCCGAGCCCGTCGGCTCAAGGGTCGCAAGCGCCTCTCGGCGTAGGCGACCCTGCGGACCCACGACGATGCCCACTGCTGTCCAGGGGTCTGCCGTGAGCTCGGCGCGCCCGCAGCTCTGGCGCATCACGGACCGCCGCACGTTCCAGGCGCTTCGTCAGCAGGGCCGGCGAGCGCGCCGGGGACCACTCACGGTGACCTGGCTGCCGCCCGAGGTGGCATCGCCGCCGACCCCGCCCCGCGCGGGCTTCGCGGTGGGCAAGGCCGCCGGCGGTGCGGTGCTGCGGAACCGCGTCCGTCGACGCCTGCGCGCGGTCCTGCGCCAGCTCGCCACCGAGGGCCGGCTCCCCGCGGGCTCGTACCTCCTCGGCGGCAGCGCGGCGTTGGCGACGATGCGGTGGACCGAGCTGGTCGAGCTCGTCGCCGCCACGATCGCCGAGGCCCAGCGATGAGCCCGGTCGCTCGCGTCCTGCACGGCGGCGTCCGCGTCTACCGACGGCTCTTCGCCGGGCGCCCGTCTCCCTGCCGCTTCGACCCCAGCTGCTCCGCCTATGCCCTCGAGGCGCTGGAGCAGCACGGTGCCGTCCGAGGATCGTGGCTCATCCTCCGGCGCCTGTCCCGGTGCCATCCGTGGGGCGGCCATGGATGGGACCCCGTTCCTGATGGAAAGGCGAACTGATGTTCGACGGCGTGTTCGAGCTCTTCGCGCAGACGCTCAGCTTCTTCTACGACCTGGTCCCGAACTACGCGATCGCGATCGTGCTGCTCACCCTGCTGGTGATGGTGATCACCACGCCCTTCACCCTCAAGGGCACCCGCAGCATGATCCAGATGCAACGGCTGCAGCCCGAGATGCGGCGCCTGCAGCTCAAGTACAAGGACGACCGTCAGAAGCTCAACGAAGAGCTGATGGCGTTCTACAAGGAGAACAACCTCAACCCGTTGGGCGGCTGCCTCCCCCTCCTGCTGCAGACGCCGGTCTTCATCATCCTCTTCAACGTCATCCGCGGCCTGACCTACATCCCCGCCGGGTCGACGACCTTCGACCCCAAGTACCTCGACCACACCTCGGCCCTGTACCGAAGCCTCGACGGCGCCACGGAGATGATGTCGTTCGGGGTGAACCTCGCCGTGAGCGCGAAGACCGCGCTCGGCGACAGCTTCGTCGAGGGGCTCCCGCACGTCGTCATGGTGGCGATCGTCGCGGTCACCTCCTACTACCAGCAGAAGCAGATCCAGGGCCGGAACCCGAACGCGGAGATGCCGCCCCAGCAGAAGATGATCATGCGGCTGATGCCGGCGATGTTCGTCTTCTTCGCCTTCATCTCGCCGTCGGCGCTGGTCGTGTACTTCATCACGTCGAACCTGTACCGGATCGGCATGCAGGCCTACATCACCCGAACCCTCTACCACGGCGAGGACTCGCTCGGCGCCCAGGCCCAGAAGGCCACGCTCGAGGCCAAGAAGCTGAAGGAGGAGGGTGGCGGGCCGGACCTGATGCCCCGCCTCGGCAAGCGCGCCAAGGCCGGCGGGACGTCGGCGGCGGACGCGGAGGCGACCGACGCCGCGCGCCAAGGCGACGGGTGAGGCGGCCGCGACCCGCACGACCCCCGCGGCCCCGACCTCTCGCACGACGAGCGCCCAGAACCGGTCCAAGAAGAAGAAGAAGCGCCGCTAGTGGAGTGGGTCGAGACGACCGGCAAGACGGTCGAAGAAGCCAAGGACGCGGCGCTGGACCAGCTGGGTGTCGACGAGCAGGACGCCGAGTTCGAGGTGGTCGAGGAACCCAAGACCGGCCTGTTCGGACGGACACGCGGTGAGGCTCGAGTGCGCGCCCGCGTGCGGCCGACGCAACCCCGCCCGAAGATCGAGCGGCGGGATCGCCGCGGGAAGGCCGGGGCCCGATCGGGCCGGCCGGCGGCGCGCCGAGACGGTGGCGGCGGCAAGGGCCGCGGCGGGCCGAAGCAGGGGGCAGCCGAACCGGTGCCCGACGGCGCCTCCGCCCCTGCCGCCTCCGGCGCCCCGGCGCAGGACGGGGCCACGGGCCCCGCACCGGGAGGACGAGATCGCAACCGCAAGGCGAGCCGAGGGTCCGGCCGCAGCGGCCCGAAGCGGACCGCCGACCACGAAGACGACGAGCAGGGGAGCAACGACATGAGCGAGACCGAGCTGGCTGAGCAGGGTGAGGTGGTGCGGGGGTTCCTCCTCGACCTCGTCGATGCGTTCGGGTTGGACGGGGAGGTGACGGCGACCCCCGCCGAGGAGGGCGCCGTGGAGCTGGCGGTGGCGGGAGGCGACCTGGGCCTGCTGATCGGACCGAAGGGCGCGACGCTCCAGGCCATCCAGGAGCTCTCCCGGAGCGTGCTCCAGCGCCAGCTGCCCGGTGAGTCGCACGCCCGCATCCGCGTCGATGTCAGCGGGTATCGGGCCCGGCGCCGAGAGGCGCTCGAGGCCTTCGTGCGCACGGTGGCCGAGGACGTGCGGGTCGCCGGGGTCCAGAAGGCCCTCGAGCCCATGTCGCCCCCCGACCGCAAGGTCGTGCACGACACGGTCAACGAGATCGACGGTGTGCACACGATCTCCGAGGGCGAGGACCAGCGCCGTCGGGTCGTCATCATCCCGGACGCCTGATCGCCCGGGTGGCTGACCTCGCTCCGCTGCTCGGCCACACCCCGCTGCTGACGCAGCTGGAGCGCGCCCGCTCGCTGGGCTTCCTGGGGCCGGGCCCCGTGGCGGCCCACATCCAGCACACGGCCGCCTTCCTCGACGCGCTGGCCGACACGGCCGGACGGATCGTGGATCTGGGCAGCGGTGGCGGCGTGCCCGGGCTCGTCATCGGCGTCGCCCGCCCCGATCTCGAGGTCGTGCTCCTCGATGCCACCGCGAAGCGCTGCCGGTTCCTCGAGCAGGCCGTCGAGGCCCTGGCGCTCCGTGCGTCCGTGGTCGAGGGTCGCGCGGAGGTGGTCGGGCACGGTCCGCTCCGGGGCACCGCGGCGGCCGTCGTCGCCCGCAGCTTCGGCTCCCCCGCCGCGACCGCCGAGTGCGCCGCCCCGCTGTTGGCGCGCGACGGGCAGCTCCTCGTGAGCGAACCCCCGGAGCCCGACCCCACCCGCTGGCCGGCGGCCGGGCTGGCCCTGCTCGGCTTGGCGATCGGGCCTCGTTCCGCCTCTGCCCCCACGGTGCAGACGCTGCGCCGCGTCGCCGAGTGTCCCTCGACCTACCCCCGCCGCGACGGGCTCCCAGCCAAGCGGCCGCTCTTCTGACGTGTTCCACGTGGAACATCTCGGGACCACAGGTCGAGGGTTCCACGTGGAACATGGTGCAGGGTCCTTGCGCCCGGGCCGACCAGCGGGCAGGATGCGGCGGTGAGCGACCCGTCGGATGATCTGGCCACCCGGGGGCGGGCCATCTTCCAGCGGCTCCGAGGGAGCGACGCGCGCGACGGCCGCGAACGCCCCGCGGAGGAGCCGGAACCGGCCGACGACACCGCCCTGACGGACGTCGAGCTGGAGGCTTTTCGGACCCCTCCGCCCCCCGAGCGTCCGGCCCCTGACGCACCGCCGGCGCCCGGCCCCCTTCCCGGCGCCGCGGATCTGCCGGACGTCGACGCCACCCCTGGCGAGCCGATCTTCGTCCCCGACGCGGACGAGCCCGCCGCCGAGGCCGTGCCGGCCGACGAGCCGGCGTCGTTCGCCCGTCCGCTCCCCCGCGTCCTCGCGGTCGCCAACCAGAAGGGCGGCGTGGGCAAGACGACCACGGCCGTGAACCTCGGCGCCTGCCTCGCCGACCTGGGCTACCGGGTGCTCGTCGTCGACCTCGACCCGCAGGGCAACGCCAGCACCGGGCTGGGGATCAACATCCGCGACCTGCAGGGATCCATGTACGACGTGATCCTGCACGATCTCCCCATCGAGGACTGCGTCGAGCCGACCTCGGTTCGGAACCTCTTCTGCGCCCCGTCGTCCCTGGACCTCGCGGGCGCGGAGATCGAGCTCGTCCCGGCCTTCAGTCGTGAGCTGCGCCTCAAGCGGGCGCTGGAGGCCGTGCACGACGACTACGACTTCGTCCTCATCGACTGCCCGCCCTCGCTGGGCCTGCTCACGGTCAACGGGTTGGCGGCGGCCACCGAGGTCGTGGTCCCCATCCAGTGCGAGTACTACGCCCTGGAGGGCCTGGGCCAGCTGCTGCGGAACGTCAACCTCGTGCAGAAGAACCTCAACCCGGTGCTCGAGGTCAGCGCCATCATCTTGGTGATGTACGACGCACGCACGAAGCTGGCCGACCAGGTGGTGAACGAGGTCCGTGAGCACTTCGGTTCGAAGGTCTGCCGCAACGTGGTCCCTCGAACCGTGCGATTGTCGGAGGCGCCGTCGTTCGGGCAGCCCATCATCGCGTTCGATCCGAGCTCACGGGGCGCGATCGCGTACCGGGAGCTGGCCAAGGAGGTGAGCGGTGGCACGCCGCAGCGGGCTGGGTAGGGGACTCGGGGCATTGATCCCGACGGATGTGGCCGGCGAGCCAGGCTCCGGGTTTCGGGAGGTGCCCGTCGGGGCCATCGCGCCGAACCCGCATCAGCCGCGCGCCTACTTCGACGAGGAGGCGCTGGCCAGCCTCACGGCCTCGGTCGCCGAGCTCGGCGTCCTCCAGCCGGTGCTGGTCCGAGAGGTCGGTGACGAGCGCTACGAGCTGATCGCGGGGGAGCGGCGCTGGCGAGCCGCCAAGCGGGCCGGCCTGCCCTCGATCCCGGTGGTGGTGCGCACCGTGGACGAGGTGCTGTCGCTCGAGCAGGCACTGGTCGAGAACCTGCACCGGGAGGACCTCAACCCGCTCGAGGAGGCCGCCGCCTACCAGCAGCTGATCGAGGACTTCGAGCTGACGCAGGAGGCGGTGGCCCAGAAGGTCGGTCGATCCCGCTCCGCGGTGGCCAACACGCTCCGGCTCTTCCAGCTGCCGCCGAGCATCCAGCGCCTGCTCGCCGAGAACCAGCTGGCGGCGGGCCACGCCAAGGCACTGCTCGGGACCCCGGATCGCGCCTTCCAGGAGCGGCTGGCCAAGCAGATCGTGGCGGACGGGCTGTCGGTGCGGGAGGCCGAGGAGGCCGTGCGGCAGCACAACGAGGCGGAGGACCCCGCTCCGGAGAGCGCGGCTGCGCCCGAGACGGCCAGTCGCGCGGGGGGCCGGCGCCTGCGGCCGCCGGGGTTGCTCGAGCTCGAGGAGCTGCTGGCGAC
Organism: uncultured Microthrixaceae bacterium; assembly: GCA_963721695.1. Classification (GTDB taxonomy): domain Bacteria; phylum Actinomycetota; class Acidimicrobiia; order Acidimicrobiales; family VFJN01; genus VFJN01. Next base: position 75,617 of record CAVRKU010000010.1, on the reverse strand, counting down.
CCACCTCGACACGCGGGTGAGGGTCACGATGGCCGGGGCCGACGGCAAGGGCAAGGTCGTCGTCGAGTTCGGTGGGCTCGAGGACCTCGAGCGCATCTACCGCACCATGACGGCGGAGGCCCGGCCCGCCTGACGGGCCGGCCAGACGCGACCGGGACCCTCGACATCTCGTCGAGAGTCCCGGGGTTCAACGCTAGGTTGACGTTGTCCACAACCTGTGTGGAACATTGTGGAGAACCTGATCGGGTGGATCAGCCGATGACGTCGCTCAGCTCCTCCAGGAGCTGTCCCTTGCCCTTCGCGCCGACCATCCGCTTCACCGGCTGACCGTCCTGGAACACGATCAGCGTCGGGATGCTCATGACATCGAACCGCCGGGCGATGTCCGGGTTGTCGTCGACGTTGAGCTTGGCGATCTTGATCTTGCCTGCGTGCTCCTCGGCGATCTGGTCGAGGATGGGAGCGATCATCTTGCAGGGTCCGCACCACTCGGCCCAGAAGTCGACGAGCACGGGCTCGGCCGACCCGCCGATCTCCTCGTCGAAGGTGGTGTCAGTGAGGGTGGTGGGCATGGGGTTCCTCTTCTGGGTAGGCGGCCTCGTAGCCGTCGTTTCGTGCCCTTCCCACAACCGCCGGCCCTCAGACGACATTCCCGTCCAACAGGCGAACAGGTGTTCGATCAGCCGGGCTGGGCCTCGAGCCACCGCTCCGCGTCGATGGCGGCCTGACAGCCGGAGCCGGCCGCGGTGATCGCCTGGCGGTAGGTGTGGTCCTGCACGTCGCCGCAGGCGAACACGCCCTCGACGTTGGTGGTCGATGCCCCGCCGTTCTGACCGGTGATGAGGTAGCCGTTGTCCTCGAGCTCGAGCTGGCCCTTCACGAGATCGGTGTTGGGCCGGTGCCCGATGGCGACGAAGAGGCCGGTGACGGCGAGCTGGCTCCTGCGCCCCGCTGCCCACGTCCTCGACCACGATGTGGTCGAGCTTCGTGTCGCCCACGATCTCCTTCACGACGGTGTTCCACCGGATCTCGATCTTGGGGTTGCTGAAGGCCCGCTCCTGCATGATCTTGCTCGCCCGCAGCTGATCCCGGCGGACGAGGAGCGTGACCTTGCTCGCGAACTTGGTGAGGAAGGTCGCCTCCTCGATGGCGGAGTCGCCGCCGCCGACGACCGCGATCTCGTGGTCCCGGAAGAAGAACCCGTCACAGGTGGCACACGTCGAGACGCCGTGGCCGATGAGCCGACCTTCGTCCTCCAGGCCCAGCATGAGCGACTGCGCGCCGGTCGAGATGATCACGGCGCGGCCGCGGTACGTGGGCTCCTCGGCCTCCGGGTTCCCCACCCACACGCCGAACGGCCGGGCGCCGAGGTCCACGCGGGTCACCTTCTCCGTGCGGATGTCGGCCCCGAAGCGGAGGGCCTGCTCCCGGAACCGCATCATCAGCTCTGGGCCCATGATCCCCTCGGGGAAGCCGGGGAAGTTCTCGACCTCGGTGGTGAGCATCAGCTGACCGCCGGGTTGATCGGAGGTCGAGGAGGGCTCCCCCTCGATGACGAGGGGAGCGAGGTTGGCCCGGGCGGCGTACACGGCGGCGGTGAGCCCGGCGGGACCGGAGCCGATGATGATCACGTCGCGGACGTCGGTGGACGGGTCGGTCATGGTTGCCTCTCGGGACAGGTGGTCGGACGTGAGAACAGGCGACGATCGCGGGTTGTTCCGCGGGCCCGCTAGGCGCTGGGCGCCGAGCTCCGCTTGCTCAGCAGGACGAGCCCGACCACCGAGATCACGCCGCCGAGGATGAGGTAGGCAGCCCACATGTGGTCCTCACCGAACACCGAGTCGGGCAGGTAGACGTTCAACAGCCGCGCCAGGAGGACGATCAGCAGGACGACGGCCATGGTGGCCGGGATGAGGAGGAACAGGCCTGCCACGAGCCAGCGGGCGGCGTTGATCGCCGGGCCGGTGGTCTTGTCCCGAACGTTCTGCACGACCCGCTCGATCGTGTCGGCCGCTTGCACCGGCCAGTCGGCCGTGTCGACCCCGGGGGAGGGGTAGCGGCCGGCGGCGGTCGCGGTCCCCCGCGCGGGCGGCTCGGACGAGCTGGTTCCTGCCATGGGCGGGCAGCCTAGAGCGCGCGCGGAGACCCTCGGCGAGGCCGGGCGCCCGCCCGCTCGTCGCGTCAGCCCTCGAGCGAACGCCGCGCGACGATCGTGCAGTCGTCGGCCCGCTGGACCAGCAAGGTCCGGGCGCCGCCCGGTTCGGTGCGCACGGTGACGATGACGGCATCGCCTGCGAGTGTCGCTCGAGCCTGCCGGACGGTGGTGGCCGAGGCCGAGGCGCCGTCCTGCTGGACCGTCGGCGGGGGACAGGCCGCGAGGTATCTCGTCGGTGGGCGACGCTGTCTGCGGCGCCACCTCGAGCAGGTCCAGCGAGCGGTCGCCGGTGACCGCGGCCACGAGCGCGGCGAGGTCATCGAAGGACCCGAGCGCCGCCAGCCTGCCGCGACGCCGTGGTGGTGGGCGCGGCGGCGTCTTCGGCTGCGGAGCCGCCCGCGGCCGCGTCGGGAGCGCCGCCGATGGCCGATCCGGTCTCCTCGAACGACGCCTGCTGGTCATCACCGTCCGCGAGGCGCCCGAGGACGGGCACCAAGAGGGCCAGCAGCGCGATGGCGGCGGCCGCGCCGAGGACCCGCAGTGCGGTCGACGACGGGCCCCGGCGCGGGGCGAGGACCGGCGGGGCGGGGAGGGCGCCCGAGCGTTCGGTCGGCGTGGCCTCGGCGAAGGCCTCCAGCGCCGCGGCGATGCCGGCCTCGCGCGCCACGGGATCGGCGGGCGGTACCTCGCTCAGCGCGGCGCGGACCTGTCGGAGCGCCTCGACCCGGGCCTGGAGCGACGGGTCGGCCGCGATGCGGGCCGCCTCCTCGGGCGTCGTGGCGCCGTCGAGGTGGGCGGAGGCGAGCTCGTCGAGGAAGGGGTCGGTCATCGTTCGGGTCCGGGTTCGTTGCGCTCGGTAGGACGACGGGGATCGGGGGCCTGGTTCCCGGGATCGAGGAGCTGCGCCAGCTGCGCGCGACCGCGGGCGATGCGCGAGCGGACCGTCCCGGGCGGGATGCCGAGGATCACCGCGATCTCGGCGTAGTCGAAGTCGCACAGGTCCCGGAGCACGACGGGGGCGCGGAACTCCTCGGAGACCTGGTCGAGGGCGGCATCGATGGCCATCCGGTCGGGGAGCACCTCGATGCCGGTCGCCGTGTGCAGGCCCAGATCCTGGTGGTCCCCGTGACCGATGTCGTCGGGGAGACCGACGACCGGGCGGCGCTTGCGACGCCGGAGCTCGTCCAGGCAGGCGTTGGTCGCCACCCGGTAGGCCCAGGTGGAGAACGCCGACCGTCCATCGAACCGACGGATGCCCCTGGCGATGGCGATGAGGGCTTCCTGGGTGGCGTCGAGGGCGTCGGCGTCGTTGCCGGCCAACCGCCGGCACACGGCGTGGACCCGGTCGTAGTGCCGACGGAGCAGCGCGTCCAGGGCGGCGGCGTCGCCCTGCTGGGCGGCGCTGACCAGCGCCTGGTCGTCGGCCTCGGGAGCGATGCCGTGAGGCTACTGATGCGCCCGGTCAGCGTCCGGACACCCGCACCTCGGCGATCTCGGCCGGCGCGCGACCCGCGGCGTCGCCGCGGTCGATGATCCAGATCAAGACGGCTCCGCCCTCCGTGTCACCGAGGTCGAAGGTGGACGTGCCGGCCGCGATGCCGTCCTTGGTCGCGACCGGACTGCCCCAGTCGCGCAGGTTGCCGGGATCCTCGCGGGCGACGTAGATCTCGGCCCGCCAGTCGTTGGTGGGGCTGTCGACCTGGAGCTCCACGAGCTCCTTCACCGACTCGAGCTGGACCACCAGGCCGACGCCGGGCTTCAGCACGGTGATGTCGCGGTTGTCATACCCCTGCGTCCGCCATGCCGTGGCGGGGTCGCCGTCGATGGCCAGCCCGGCGGTGTCCTGGTTCTCGCTGTCGTCCCCGCCTCGCTGCCCCTCGGCGCAGAGGCTGCGGTCGCAGTCGGGGTCGAAGGCGCTGGCGCCGGTCAGCCCCACCGGCGTCGGATCCGGGGCGCCGGCGATCGCGTCCTTGACCCCCCCGATCAGGTCTCCGGCGCCAGAGCGCCCGAGCAGCAGCCCGGCGATGCCGAGGGACACGGCGACGCCGACGAGCAGGATCGTCGGCACGAGCCAGCTGCGTTCGGTCTGTCGGAAGGACGGCGTCGGCGCAGGTGTCGGCGGGATCGGGGCGCCCGCGGGTTGGGCCTGCGTCTGGGTCGGTGACGGAGGACGGGTGGGTGCGACGGACGTGGCCGTGAGGTCGGTCTCGGGGCTGGGCGCGGCGCCGGCCGCGAGGAGGGCCGCGCGCAGGTCGGCCGCCGAGTCGTACCGCTGCTCGGGCGAGCGGGCCATGGCGCGCGCCACGATGTCCTCGAGCGACTTGGGCACCCCCGGTCGCACCTGCCTCGGTCGCAGGGGATCACGCTGGAGTCGGGCGAGGGCGGTGGCGGCCTCGTTGTCCGCCGCGAACGGTGCTCGGCCGCAGAGCATCTCGTAGAGCACGATGCCGAGGCTGTAGATGTCGGTCCGCGCGTCGACGGGCTTCCCCTCCACCTGCTCGGGAGCCACGTACTTGGCCGTGCCCACCATGAGTCCCGGCTGGGTGAGGTCGGCCTCGGCGACCGCCTTGGCGATCCCGAAGTCGGCCACCTTGATCCGTCCGTCGCCGGCGAGCAGGACGTTGGCCGGCTTGATGTCGCGGTGGACGAGACCGGCCCGGTGGGCCGCCTCCAGCGCCTCGGCGACCTGGGCCGCGAGGCCCGCGGCCTGCCACGGGTCGATCGGCGTCGGATCGTCGAGCCGCTCCCGCAGCGTCTGGCCCGGCACGAGCTCCATCACGATCGCTTCCGTGCCGGACTCCGAACAGGTGTCGTAGATCGACACGATCCCCGGGTGCGCGAGCCGTGCCGCGGCCACCGCCTCCTGGCGGAACCGCAGCACGAAGCTGTGGTCCGCCGCGAGGTGCGGGTGGAGCACCTTCACCGCGACCTTGCGGCGCAGCACCTCGTCGGTGCCCCGCCACACCTGCGCCATCCCCCCCGAGGCGATCAGCTCCTCGAGGCGGTAGCGCTCGCCGAGCAACCGACCTGCCTCGACGGGGCGTGCTCGGGACGGGGCGGCGGTCACGGGCGTGCCGCGTGGCGGCGTGGGGATCGACACAGCGCGCCGAGGCTACCCGCGGCATCTGGCGCGAAAGCCGCGCTCGGTCGAGGCGATCAGCTCGTGGAGATCCAGCTGACGCCCATGACCCGCGGCCCACCATGCGTCCCGATCACGGGGCCGATGTGGCCCACCCGGATCTGGTCGCGCGGGTAGAGCGGCGCGAGGAGATCGAGCATCTCGGTCTCCTCCGGGGCCAAGCCGTGGGTCACGCACAGGTGCTCGATGGTGCCGGCCTCGGCCACCTTGTCGCGGAGCACCTCGAGCGCCTTCTTGCGGGTGCGGGCCTTGCCGGCCTCCTCGACCTTGCCGGTGGAGATGTCGACGATGGGCTTGATCGACAGGAGCGAGCCGAGCAGCGCCTGGGCGCCACCGATCCGGCCCCCCTTCTTGAGGTTGTCGAGGGTGTCCAGGGCCCCCACCACGTGGGTGCGCTGCGCCAGGTCCTCCACGAGCGCCACGATCTCGTCGGCCGACGCTCCGGCCGCGGCCGCTTCGGCCGCGAGGACGACCTGGGTGGCGAGACCGGACGTGATCGAGCGCGAGTCGACGACGCGGACGTCGAGGCCGCCCTCGGCAGCCTTGGCGGCGTTCTGCGCCGACTGCATCGTCGCGGACAGGTCGGACGACAGGTTGATGCACACCACCGCGTCCGCGCCGGCGTCGTGCTGGCGCCGGAAGGCCGCCTCGAACTTCCCGGGCGCCGGTGCCGCCGTCTCGGGCAGCTCCGACGGAGGAGGCGAGCTTCTCGTAGAAGCTCTCGACGCTCAGCTCGCTGCGGTCCTCGTACTCGTCGTCGCCGAAGCGGATCGACAACGGGACCACCTCGATGTGGTGGGCCGCGACCTCCTCATCGGTGAGGTCGCTGCTGCTGTCGGTGACGATGCGGACGGCCATGGCGCCGCAACCTAGTTGCTCCGCTCCCGCGGTGTGCTTGCCAGTGGTCACGAGCCGGGCGCTGCGCCGGGTGCGGTGCCAGTGGCGGGCCCACCACACCACCAGGAACACGCCGGCGCCGATCGACAGCACGAGCCCCGCCCCGGACACGGCGGTGGACCGCACCGTGTAGCGGCTCATGGACAGGCGACGGTGGCCGTCGGGCGTCACGACGTCGATCTGCAGGGGGAACGCCCCCGAGGTCCGGGCGCGCACGGGGATGTCGATGCGCGTCGACTCCTCCCGGAGCACGAGCGGGATCGTCTCGCCGTCAGGGAAGTCGAGCTTCTGGCTCCGGAGGCGAACCGACACCCGGAGGGGCATCCCGGAGGTGTTCTGGATCGTGAGGGGGATCGTCCCCTCCCGTGCCGCGAGCGTCAGGGTGAACGTCTCCGGGGTGCTGACCTGGCTGCTCACGACGTCGATGATCGAGACCGCTGCCGCGACGTGCTCCTGGCGGCGCGCCGCGCTCAGATCGGCGGCCACGGCCACGAGCAGCTGGCGGGCGAGCGGCTCCACGCTGGGGTTGTCGCGGCCGACGAGGCCGACGTAGGTCTCGAGGTCCGCTCTCGCGTCCTGCAGCGAGCTGGCCTCTGCCTCCGTGATGGTCTCGGGGGTGGCGGGGAGGAGGGCCCGCTCCACCGGGTTGCCGCCACCGTCGAGCAGGGGAGCGGCATGGTCGAAGGCCTCGTCGAGCGTCATCGGCGCGAACGGCCGCCCCGCACCGATGCCGTCGAGCACGAGCCGCACCACATCGCCCCGGGTGCTGCGGTCGAGGGGCAGGATCATGCTCCGCGCGACGCTCGGCTGCTCGAGGCGCAGGAGCGCGAGCTCGGCGAGGACGCGGCTGGCCACGAGGCCCGGCGATCCCTCGGTGGTCAACCGCTCCAGCACGACGGGGTCGGTGGCGAACGCCTGGAGGTCGAGGGCCGCCGCCGCGTCGTCCGACGTCCCCTCGGGGGGCGCGAGCACGAAGGGTTGGGCGAGGGAGTAGCTGATGATCCCCGCGTCGAGCGGTTCGAGCTGCGAGCTCGCCACGACGACGCGCGGCGCGCCCTGGACCGCGAGGGTGACCATGCCGGCGGCGCCGAGGTCTGGAGGCGACAGGGCCACGCTTCCCACCGGTTCCGCGCCGAGCTCGTCGGTCAGCACCGCGCGGCCGCTCGCCGTCTGCTCGTTGATCTCACCGAACAGGCCCGCCGGCACCAGCGAGTCCGGGCTCACCTCGACATACGTCTGGTCGAGCACCGTGCGACCGGCGATGGCCGTGCGCAGCGCATCCACCAGCTCGGCCAGGCCGGGTTCGGGCGAGCCGAGCAACGCGTCGATCGTCTCCGGTCGCGCGGCGATGGTGGTCGGCACGGAGGGCGCGGCTCCCAACCCCGCGATCACACCGGCCATGGCGTCCACGTCGGTGGGGGACAGGTCGATGGACCCGTCGGGCTGGAGCGCGGTCGGCGCGCTCACATCCGCGACGACGGCGACACCGAGGGACGGGGCGTCGTCGCCGGGGGCGGGCGGGACGATGAGGTGGGTGACGAGCGTGGCCAGGGGGTTGGAGGCCGCATCCTGCGCGATCAGCTCCACCGGGTAGACGCCCTCGGTGCTCAGCGGGACGTTGGGGAGCGTGAGGCGCCGCGTGCCGTCGGGCTGCGCCGGGAGGGCCGAGATGGCCGTCACCGTGGCGAAGACGTCGGTGCGCAAGCCCTCGCCCTCCATCGACAGGTCCAGCTCCGATCGGGAGCGGACCCGCTGGTGCACGACGATGCGCACGCTCCCGTCGGCCGGGACGCCCGGGAGCTGGAGTCGGACCACGAACGTGCTCCCCGGGGGCGAGACCGGGGTCTGGGCCACCAGCACGATCTCGGGGGCCGGGCCCCGCGCGACGTCGGTCATCGCATCGCTCGGCCCCGCCAGCGTGAGGAGGATGGTGGTGGCGAGGGCCGCGGCGACGCCATGGCGCGCGCCGGCCCGCACTAGGAGGCCTCGCCGAGGGGCCGGCGCAACACGGCCAGCCCGTCGGGCTGCAGGCGGAACCCCAGCCGCTCGTACAGCCGTACCGCGGCGTCGTTCCCCACCTGGGTGTTGACCAGGACCTCCTTGGCCCCCCAGCGGCGCAGCCATCGCAGACCGTCGACCACGAGCGCGGCGCCGATCCCCGCCCCTTGCGCGGGCGGGTCGACGGCGAGTCGCTGGAGGTAGCCGCGCGGCCCGGCCCGTCCGGTGACGGCGTAGCCGACGATGGGACGGGGTGCATCCCGCGCCACCGCGACCCGCAGGCGGGCCGAGGGGGTGGCCGCGACGGCATCCTCCAGACCGGGCGCATCCAGCTGCCAGAAGGGCGGGAACGCAGCCGCGTCCACCGCGAGGATGCGGGGCCGATCAGCGTGGTGGCCGCGTCGCAGCTCGGCGGGCCCGGCCTCCAGGCGGGCGAGCCCGTCGAGGTCGCGAACGAGCAGGTGCAGCCGCTCGTGCACCTCGAAGCCCGCGTCGAGGAACAGGCGCTGCTCCGCCGGCGGGAGCGCGGCGGTCAGGGCCGCTCCGTAGTCGGTGCCGGCGAGCTCCTCCAGCGTCCGCGACAGCGACGCCGCGGTCGGCTTGCTGCGCCCCGGGAGGAGGTGAGCCGTCGACGCATCGCCGCGCCAGGGGGAGACGCGCAGTCGGGCATCAGCGCCCGACAAGATGCGATGCCCCGTCATGCGGGCAACGGTAGTGGCGGCGCCTATCGTGCCGGGTCGCGTGACCGTGCTCCTGCTGACCCACGAGAGGTACCTCGACCACGACCTCGGCCGCGGTCACCCAGAGCGACCCGACCGGCTCCGATCCGTCCTCGAGGGCATCGAGGCGGCCGGCCTCGGCGAGGGGATCGAGCGGGCCGTGCCCCGACCGGCCACGCGGGCGGAGCTGGAGCTCGTGCACGACGAAGGCCTCGTCGCCATGGTCGCCAGGATCGGCGGTGAGGGCGGCGGCTGGATCGACGCCGACACGGCCATGAACGACGCCTCCTACGACGCCGCGCTGCTGGCCGCCGGCGCCGGGCTGTCCGCCATCGATCGCCTCGACGCCGGGACCGCGGACAGCGCCTTCTGCGCGGTCCGGCCGCCCGGACATCACGCGACGCCGACGCGGTCCATGGGGTTCTGCCTGTTCAACAACGTCGCCGTCACCGCGGCCGCGCTGGCCGCGCGCGGCGAACGGGTGCTGGTCGTCGACTACGACGCCCACCACGGCAACGGCACCCAGGACATCTTCTGGAGCGACGAGCGCGTCGCCTACGCCTCGTTCCACCAGTACCCCCTGTACCCGGGGTCAGGGGGACTGCGGGAGGTGGGTGCCGCCGCGGGCCGGGGGTCGACGATCAACCTCCCGCTCCCCGCGGGAGCCACCGGCGATGCCTTCCGCGCGGGGGTGGACGACGTGCTCGCCCCCTTCGCGGCGGCCTTCGACCCGACCTGGCTGCTCATCTCCGCGGGGTTCGACGCGCATCGAGCTGATCCCATCACCGACCTCGGTCTCTCCGCCGGCGACTACGCCGAGCTCACCACCGCGCTGCTGGAGCTGGCGCCCCCGGGCCGGCGGATCGTGTTCCTCGAGGGTGGCTACGACCTCGAGGCCCTGGCCTCGTCGTCCGCGGCGTGCGTGGCCGCCCTGCTCGGCGAGCGCCTCGTCCCGGAGCCCGTCACCAGCGGGGGACCGGGCCGGGAGGCCATCGCCGCCGCCGCCCTGGTCAGGGCGGAGCTCGCCGACTTCGGCTGAAGTTCGGGGCACCGCCTGCCGATGTAGGCCAGATGACCCAGTTGGAAGAGCTCCTGACGTATCTGGACGAGGTCCAGGGTTCGGACCTGCATCTGAAGCCCGGCACGGTTCCCCACGTGCGCGTCGATGGGCAGCTGCGTCCGGCACCGTTCGAGATCCCGGCCCCCGGTGTCGTCGAGGCATTGGCCTCCGGCGTGCTCGACAGCGCCCGCCAGGAAGACCTCGCCTCCACGGGTGAGGCCAGCTCCGGGTTGAGCATCGCGGGCCTCGGCCGCTTCCGGGTCTCGATCCACCGCCAGCGCGGCTCGCTCGCGATGACGGTGCGGCGCGTCCCGCCGGAGATCCCCGAGCTCGACAACCTGGGCCTCCCGCTGCAGGTCGCGCGCTTCGCCGAGGAGGAGAAGGGGCTGGTCCTCGTGACCGGTCCGCCTGGGTCCGGCAAGACGAGCACGGTGGCCGCGCTCATCGACCGGATCAACCACCAGCGCGCCTGTCACATCCTCACCATCGAGGACCCGATCGAGGTGCTCCACGCCGACGCCGAGGCCATCGTGACCCAGCGAGAGGTGGGCTCCGACACGCTGGGGTACGCGTCCGCGCTGCGCAGCGGCCTCCGCCAGGATGCCGACGTCATCTTCGTCGGCGAGCTCGTCGACGCGGAGACGGCCCGGGCCGCCCTCACGGCCGCCGAGGTCGGGCACCTCGTGATCTCCACCATGCGGGCCTCCGGCGTCGCCGACACCGTCACGCGCCTGATCGACCTCTTCCCGGCGCCCGAGCAGAGCCAGGCCCGGCAGTCCCTGGTCGCGACCCTGCGGGGCATCGTGTGCCAGCGGCTGCTCGAGCGCGCCGACGGCAAGGGCCGCACGCCCGCGGTCGAGATCCTGACCGGCACCGCCAAGGTCATCGACTGCATCGCCGATCCGATCCGGCTCCACGAGCTGGAGCAGGTGCTCACCGACGGGCACTACCACGGGATGCAGACCCTGCAGCAGGCCCTCGTCGATCTCGTCAAGGACGGTCTCATCAGCCTGCAGGATGCGCTGGCGGCGTCGGCTCGGCCCGAAGACCTCCGCATCGCGCTCACCCACGCTGGGGTCAGCGCTCACTAGCGAGCGGCGAGCGACCTACCGGGTGCGGGACGCCGCGAAGGGTGCGCCTAGCCTCGCGGGGTGATCCCTGAGCGCCTGCGTCCGATCCTCGACGAGGTGCGCCCGCTCGCGCAGCGCTTCGACGAAGCGGGTCACCGCGCCTACCTCGTGGGGGGGATCGTCCGTGACCTCGTGCTCGGGCGGGCGCTGTCCGGCGACATCGACCTGACGACGGACGCTCGTCCCGAGCAGACGGCGGCGCTCGTCACCGGCTGGGCGGACGCGGTCTGGGAGCAGGGGGCCCGGTTCGGGACCATCGGGCTGAAGAAGGGCGACACGGTGTTCGAGGTGACCACGCACCGCGCCGAGGCGTACTCACCCGACTCGCGCAAGCCCGACGTGTCCTTTGCCGACCAGGTGGAAGCCGATCTGGAGCGCCGGGACTTCACCGTGAACGCCATGGCGCTGCGCGTGACGGGAGCGGACGGCGAGGTGCCCGAGCTCATCGATCCGTTCGGTGGCGTCGACGACCTCGCGGCCGGCGTGCTGCGCACGCCGTTGGCCCCGGAGGTCTCCTTCGGCGATGACCCGCTGCGCATGTTGCGCGCCGCTCGCTTCCTCGCCGGCTACGGCCTGGTCCCCGACGACGCCCTGCGCCACGCCGTGACGGACCTGGTCGGACGCCTGGAGATCGTGTCCGCCGAGCGGATCCGCGACGAGCTGAGCAAGCTGTTGATCGTCGAGGATCCGACCCTCGGGCTCTGGTTCCTCGTCGACACCGGGATCGCCGACGTCATCCTCCCCGAGCTGCCCGCGATGCGGGTCGAGCAGGACCCGATCCACCGGCACAAGGACGTCCTCGCCCACACGATCGCCGTCGTGGCCAAGACGCGCCCGTCGCTCGTGGTGCGCATGGCGGCGCTGCTGCACGACGTCGGCAAGCCGAAGACGCGTTCGATCGGGCCCAAGGGCGTGTCGTTCCACCACCACGAGGTCGTCGGCGCGCGGATGGCACGCGAGCGGCTCCGCGCGCTGCGGTTCCCCAACGAGCAGGTCGACGACATCAGCCAGCTCGTCTACCTCCACCTCCGCTTCCATGGGTACGGCGACGATCTCTGGACCGACAGCGCGGTGCGTCGCTACGTGCGCGACGCCGGACCGCTGCTCGACGACCTCAACGAGCTGACGCGGTGCGACTGCACGACGCGGAACGAGCGCAAGGCGCGTCAGCTGGCGGAGCGCATGGACGCGCTCGAGGCGCGCATCGCCGAGCTGCGCGAGCGCGAGGAGCTCGAGGCGATCCGCCCCGACCTCGACGGCCAGGCGGTCATGGCGCACCTCGGCATCCCACCCGGCCGCGAGGTGGGGGAGGCGCTGGCGATGCTCCTGGAGGCCCGTCTCGACGCGGGCCCCCTCACGGAGGCGGAGGCGTACCGGCGGCTCGACGACTGGTGGGCCGCCCGCGAGCGGTAGCCGGCCCGTGCGGCCCTAGATCCCCTGCTTCCTCGCCCGGATGATGAGGGTGGCGGGGACGTAGCGCATGTGGTCGTGCCAGGACGCGGTGCGCGGTCCGCCCGCGGTGGGCTGCGGCTCCAGCACCGTGTCGACGCGGAAGTTGGCCCGCCCGAGCGCCATGAACAGCGCGCTGATGGTGCGGGGCACGACGCCGTCCGCGACCGCGGGGTCCCAGTACGAGCGACGGACCCTCCGCTCCGGGTCGTCGGCGTCGATGAGCGCATACGCCGGGTGCGGAAGGGAGAGCACGAGCGGGTGCTCGGGCCGCAGCACCCGGTCGACCTGGCGGAACACGCGGTCGATGTCGTCGACGGGCACGAGACCCCAGACCGACAGCGCGGCGTCGATGGTGTCGGCACGGATGAACGCCAGCTCGGCCAGCGGGGCGTGGTGGATCTCCAGCCGGACCTGCTCTCGGTCGCAGGCCGCTCGCGCTTCGGCCACCTGGTCGGAGGACTCGTCGACGCCGATCACCTTGGCGCCCTGCCGGGCGAGGGCGATCGCGTTGTGCCCGGCGCCGCAGCCGAGGTCGAGGACCCGCTTGCCGTCGACGTTGCCCAGAAGCCGCAGGGTGTCCTCGCGGGCGACGTCGGGCCCGTAGGTGACGACGTCGGTGGGCAGGGTCGAGGCCACCGGGGCTGGCTACCGAGAAGCGCTGGTGCATCGGTGCAGTCTGCCCCCGGGCGCGAGGCTGCGCTGGTGCGGATCGTCTCGTGGAACCTCCAGCACGGTGTGCCCGATCCCGGTCGGTCCCCCCGCCCTCGGGCGCGCCGTCCCCGCGCTGCGCGGCGCTGGCCGGAGACGTCTACGCGTTCCAGGAGCTCGACCGGGGCCGGGTGCGAACGCGGTTCGCGCACCAGGCGCGTGACCTCGCCAAGGCCCTGGACGGCGAGCTGGTGTGGGCGCGGGCCAAGCACTGGCTCTGGGCGTCGCAGAGCAACGCGCTCGTCGTGCGCGGCGAGGTGCTCACCGCGGAGGTCATCGAGCTGCCGGGCGGAGGAGAGCAGCGGGTGGCGGCGGTGGCCTCGGTGGTGACGGCGGGCGAACGCTGGTCGGTGGCGACCGCGCACCTGTCGCTCGAGCCGGGGGTCGCCCGGCGCCAGCTGCGGGTGACGCTCGACGCGCTGGGGGAGCGGCCCAAGCCGTGGGTCCTGGCCGGCGACCTCAACCTGCGTCCGCCCCAGCTGGCGGACGTCGCCGAGGAGGCCGGCTACGACCTCCTCGACGGGCCCTTCACGATCAACGCGCGCACCGGGCTGAACCGCCGGCTCGACCACGTCCTCGTCGACGGTGCCGCGGCGTCGGCGAGCGGTGTGGCCAAGCTCCCGTGCTCAGACCACCTCGCGGTGTGGGCCGACCTGCACCACGGAGCTACTTGAGGTCGTCGGCGCCCGCGGCGTAGGCCTCGACGAGGCGGTGGGCCTCCTCGTCGCGGTACTGCTTCGCCGGGCTCTTCATGAAGTAGGCGCTGGGGCCCTCCAGCGGCCCGCCCATCCCACGATCGAGGCCGATCTTGGCGCAGCGGACGGCGTCGATGATCACGCCCGCCGAGTTGGGGGAGTCGTGCACCTCGAGCTTGAGCTCGACCATGAGGGGCACGTCACCGAAGTTGCGGCCCTCGAGGCGGATGAGCGCCCACTTGCGATCGTCGAGCCACGGCACGTGGTCGGACGGCCCGATGTGGACGTCGCGATCCGTGATGCCCTGGTCGATCTGGCTGGTGACCGACTGCGTCTTCGAGATCTTCTTGGACTTGAGGCGCTTGCGCTCCAGCATGTTCATGAAGTCCATGTTCCCGCCGAAGTTCAGCTGGTACGTGTGGTCGATCGTCGTGCCACGGTCCTCGAACAGGCGAGCGAGGGTGCGGTGCACGATGGTGGCGCCGACCTGGCTCTTGATGTCGTCCCCGACGATGGGGAGCCCGGCGACCCGGAACTTCTCCGCCCACTCGGGGTCGGAGGCGATGAACACGGGGATGGCGTTCACGAAGGCCACGCCGGCGTCGAGGCAGGCCTGGGCGTAGTAGCGCTGGGCGTCCTCGGAGCCGACGGGCAGGTAGGACACCAGCACGTCGGCCTTGGTGTCGCGCAGCACCTGGGCCACGTCGACCGGCTCGGCAGGGCTCTCCTCGGCGACCTGGCGGTAGAACTCGCCGAAGCCGTCCATGGTCGGGCCGCGCTGGATCTCGACGCCCAGGTGGGGGACCTCGGCGAACTTGATCGTGTTGTTGATCTCGGCGAAGAGGCCCTTGGAGGCGTCGAGGCCGACCTTCTCGGCGTCGACGTCGAAGGCGGCCACGAGCTCGATGTCGCGGATGTGGTAGCCGCCGAGGACGACGTGCATGAGGCCGGGGACCCGGTCGGTCGGGTCGGCGTCCTTGTAGTAGGTGAGCCCCTGCACCAGTGCGCTGGCGCAGTTGCCCATCCCGGCGATGGCGAGCCGGATAGCGGTCATTGGTATTCCTCCATGGATGGCTTGGATCGGTTGCGCTCGGTCTCGATCAGGCGATCGAGCCAAGCGAGGTCGTTGGCGAGGTGGTCGGCATCGCGCTCGAGGAGCGCGCCCAGGTAGGCGTCGGCGCGCCGGCCGGTGCCGCGGCGCCGCAGGTCGTCGCGGCGGCCGAGCAGCTCGGTGCGGCGGCGCTCGAACAGCTCGAGGCGAGCGGCAGGCTCGAGGTGGCGGGCGAAGGCCACCCGCAGGGTGAAGGCGCGGTCGTCGCTGACGTCGGGATCGGAGAGGAGCTCGACGAGCCGCTCCCGGCCGACGTCGGTGATCCCGTAGACCTTCTTGCCGCGCCCGGTGCCCTTGACGAGGCCGCTCTCGCGGACGCGGGCCTTGAAGGCGGCCAGCTCGCTGGCGAGCGAGCCGGTCATCGGCGCCGGGGGCACGGCGGTGCGCTCCTCCACCGCCTTGACCGCGCCCTGGGCCTCGAGCCGGGCGAGCGCGGGGTACAGCGACCCGAAGCTGATCGAGGCGCGGCTGGCGAGCAGCTCACCGAGGCGCTTCTTCAGCTCGTAGCCGTGCAGCTCCTGCTCCGTGAGCAGGCCGAGGATGGCGAGGTCGATCATGGGGTGACGGGGGTCCTTACATCGGGGTGATGTATCGATTCGATGCAACGACAGCATGAACGCGGAACCGCCTGCCGTCAACCAGGAGATGTCGTGACGTACGTCACGGGAACGCGCGCGGTTCGAGCACCGGAGCCGCCAGGCGGAGGCGCGGCCCCGCGCGGCCTGCGTGGCCGGGGAGCGCCGGAGCACAGCGGTAGCCTCCCGGCGTGAGCTTCCGGCCTGACGCGATCCGTGGGAACGGGCTGCAGGCCGCGGGCGGCGTCATCGACTACCGCCTCGCTCGCATGGGGGTCGTGTCCGAGTACCGCAAGGGTCGGCTGGCTCGTCACGAGGTGTGCGACGCCCACCCGGAGCTGAAGCGCGCGGCACGATCCGCCAGCGAGCCCACCGACATGGAGTGCCCGATCTGCGAGGAGGACAACATCGTCCTGGTCACCTACGCCTTCGGGTCCCGCCTCCCCGCGTCGGGTCGCTGCATCACCACGAAGGGCGAGCTGGCCAAGCTGGCCAAGGGCCGCGCCCAGCTCGCGGCCTACGTGGTCGAGGTGTGCCCGTCCTGCTCGTGGAACCACCTCGCCCGCACCTTCCTGCTCGGTTCCGGCTGACCGCTCAGCGCTGACCCGACGAGGGAACGGACGGTCCGAGCCATAGGCTGGCTCCCCGACCGGAGCGGCCACGCCGCCCGTCGCGCCTTCCCGATGAGTCCCCGACGCTCCCCCTCCCAGCGCCCGACCGCGCCCGTGCCTCCGCCCCGCCGGCCTCGGCCAGGGAGCGATCGCAGCTTCCTCTGGCGGTGGCGGCGCGGCATCTTCATGGTGGCGCTGGTGGGTCTGGCCAGCACCAGCGGTGTCGCGGCCGTCGTGTTCAACATCGACCTGCCGCCGGAGGAGACCCTGCTCCAGACGTCCTTCGTGTGCGCGGCCGACGTCACCGAGGCGTGCGGTCCGGACAACGCGATCGCCACGTTCAGCGCCGAGGAGGACCGCATCAACGTCACGCTCGACGAGGTCCCCGCCGTGCTGCAGGAGGCGGTGCTGGCCACCGAGGATCGTGACTTCTACGAGCACGGGGGCGTGGATCCCGTCGGGATCGGCCGGGCCCTCTACAACGACCTGCGGGGCATCGGCGTCCAGCAGGGCGGCTCGACGATCACCCAGCAGTACGTGAAGAACGTCTACCTGACCTCCGAGCGGAGCATCGTGCGGAAGGTCAAGGAAGCCGTCCTCGCCGTCAAGCTGGAGCGAGAGCTCGAGAAGGACGAGATCCTCGAGCGCTACCTCAACACCATCTACTTCGGCCGCGGGGCCTACGGCGTGGGGGCCGCGACGCCGGGCGTACTTCGACAAGGACGTGCGTGACATCGGCCTGCTCGAGGCCTCCTACCTGGCGGGCCTGATCCGCTCGCCGGGCGGCGCCGACGCGCTCGAGCACCCCGAGGAGGCCACCCGCCGCCGGGCCACCGTCCTCACCGCCATGGCCGAGGAGCGCTACATCACCGAGGCGGAGCAAGAGGCGGTGGGCTCGACTCCCATCCAGACCAACGTCGTGGACCCCGAGGACCGCACGGGCCTCGGGCCGGTCGAGGGCGACGAGATCGGCACCAAGTACTTCGTGGAGGCCGTCCGGCGGCAGGTGGCCGAGCAGTACGGCGAGGAGACGCTGTACGGCGGGGGGCTGCGGATCTACACCTCCCTCGACTTCGACATGCAGCGGGCCGCCTGGGATGCCGTCACCTCGACGCTCGACCAGGGCGGAGACCCCGATGCCGCCCTCGTCGCCGTCGACGAGCTCGGCCAGGTGAAGGCCATGGTCGGCGGGCGCGACTTCGAGGAGGACGAGCTGAACCTCGCCCTCGGCAAGACCGCCTTCGGCCTGGACTGGGGCGGCACCGGGCGAGGCGCGGGGTCCTCGTTCAAGCCGTTCGTGCTGGCGGAGGCGATCCGCCAGGACATCTCCCTCAACTCGATGTTCGACGCCCCCGGGTCGATGACGTTCCCCGGCGTGCCCGGCGAGAAGCCCGGCGAGGACTGGGAGGTGGGCAACTACGGCGGCACGGAGCAGGGCGTGCTCGACATCGTGGACGCCACCCGGGTGTCGTCGAACACCGCCTACGCCCAGCTCATGCTCGAGGTGGGGCCGCAGAACGTCGCCGACCTCGCCGGCCGGCTCGGCGTCGCGGCCGAGCTCCCCGCGGTCCCGTCGCTCGTGCTCGGCAGCGGTGACGTGTCCCCGCTGGACATGGCGGTGGCCTACAGCACCTTCGCCAACCGCGGCGTGCACAACGACCCGGCGATGATCACCAAGATCGAGCAGGTGGACGAGGGCGGAGACGTCGTGGTGCTCGACGTGGCCGCTCCGACCGGTGATCGGGTGCTGAGCGAGGAGCAGGCCGACCTGGTCACCTACTGCCTGGAGGGGGTCGTGGAGGGCGGCACGGGCAGCTCGGCTTCCTTCGGCAAGCCGGCCGCAGGCAAGACCGGCACCACCCAGAACAACAAGGACGCCTGGTTCGTCGGCTACACCCCGAAGCTCACGGCCGCGGTGTGGATGGGCTACGCCGACCCGCTGCCCGACGGTTCGGTGCCCACCATGGACGCCGAGTCAGCGGTCGCTCGGAGCCGGGGGTTGAGCGGGGTGACGGGAGGGAGCCTGCCCGCCGAGATCTGGCGCAAGTTCATGCAGTCGGCCACCGAAGGTGACGACACGGACTCCTTCCGGGAGCCGACCTCGTTCCCGGGGCGGATCCTCAACGAGGTGCTGCAGACCACCACCACGGAGGCCACCTCCTCCACGAGCTCCTCGACGAGCTCGAGCACGACGTCCACGACCGTCGAGGACACGAGCACCACCACCTCCACGACCGAACCGACCACCACCACGACGGACCCGACCACCACGACGACCGTGCCGGCCAACTGAGGTCCGCCCGCGCACGCGCGCGCCCTGGCTCAGATGGTCTCGTGGGGATAGCTGGTGCGGCAGGGGAAGCACCAGCGCTCGATCTCGTCGAGCACCTCGACCTTCTCCTCCTGGTCCCACGCCGCGGGCGTCAGGTAGATGCGGTGGAGCGCGACCACCTCGACGCCCTCGTCCCCGCAGCTGTCGCAGCGCCCCACGTCGTCCATCGGCCGCAGGCTACTGACGGCCCGAGTAGTGCGGCGCCGGCCCCACGGCGTACGCTGACGGCACCGCTGGCAGCCACCTCGGCGCTGGACGGGATCAGGAGGTGCAGAGATGCGCTCGAAGCTCACCGCGCCCGCCATCCGGGCCCGCAAGGTCCGTGACGGGGGCGAGCCCCTCGTCATGGTGACCGCCTACGACGTGCCCGGCGCGCGCATGGCGGATGAAGCCGGCGTCGACCTCCTCTTGGTCGGCGACTCGGTGGCGATGGTCGTCCTGGGCTACGACGACACCCTGCAGGTGACCGTCGACGACCTCGCCCACCACACCGCGGCGGTGGCTCGCGGCCTGGCGTCGTCGGCTCCCGACCGACAGGCCAAGAAGCCGTTCGTCGTCGCCGACCTGCCGTGGATGAGCTACCACACCACCCCCACCGACACCGTCATGAACGCCGCGCAGCTGATCCGCGCCGGTGCCCAGGGCGTGAAGCTCGAGGGCGGCCGCAAGCGCCTGCCGATGATCGAGGCGATCCTCGACGCCGAGATCCCGGTGATGGGCCACCTCGGGCTCACCCCCCAGTCGCTGCACGCCATGGGCGGCTTCCGGGTGCAGGGCCGCGAGCACGGTGCCGCGCTCGAGCTCGTCGCTGACGCCAAGGCCCTCGCCGCCGCCGGCTGCTTCGCCATCGTGCTCGAGGGCGTGCCCGACGAGGTGGCGCGCATGGTCACCGACGCCGTCGACGTCCCCACGATCGGGATCGGGGCCGGCGCCGGCACCGACGGCCAGGTGCTCGTGTACCACGACGTGCTCGGCATCGAGGATCGGATCCTGCCCAAGTTCGTGCGCCGGTACGCCGACCTGAAGGCCGCGGGCGTCGACGCGCTGTCGGCCTACGCGGCCGACGTGCGCTCGGGCGCCTTCCCCGGCGAGGCCGAGACGTACCACCTCAACGCCGAGGTGGCGGAGACCCTGGGCATCTACGGTCTGGCCCCCATCGGCGTCTGAGGCACGATGTCGGCGTGACGTACGCCGACCGACGACTGGGATTCCTGCTGGCGGGCATCGTCGCGCTGACCGTCGTCGGCCTGGCGGGGATCGTCTGGCTCCGTGCGGACGACCCCAGCGTTCCCGGCCTCGACCCGGCGCTCGGCCTGCCGTCGGCGGAGACCCCGGCACCGGGGGATCCCGATCGCGTGCAGCTGGACGGCTTCGAGGAGGTGGCCATCTGGGTGGACCCCGGCGACGGCGGCGCCACCATGGCCTCCTGCCTGCTCGCCGCGCTCACCGGTGAGCAGCGCGGCCGCGGCCTCATGGAGGTGACCGACCTCCAGGGCTACTCGGGGATGGTGTTCGTCTACGACGCCGACGTCGCGGGCGGGTACTACATGCGCAACACCCCGACCCCGCTGTCGATCGCGTGGATCGCGGCGGACGGCGAGGTCGTCACCATCACGGACATGGCGCCGTGTGAGGACCGCGAGGGCTGCCCGACGTACTCGCCCGACGGGGGCCTACCGCTACGCGATCGAGACCTTCCAGGGCGACCTCGTCGACCTCGGCATCACCGAGGGGGCCACCGTCACCGTCGGCGGCAGCTGCGCGCCCACCAGCACCGCCTAGCGGGCGGCGCCCAGCAGCGCTGTCACACCCCGTCCGTAGGGTCGTCGATGTGTGCAGGCCCCTTCGCCACCGCTACGATCACCCGGTCAATTCGACGCCCTGCCCCCACCGTGGGGGCCCCGGCTCGGCCGGGTCCACAGGGAGGTTTCACGCCCATGCGGGCTTATGAGCTCATGGTCATCTTCGAGTCGGGTCTTGACGACCAGGCGGTCGACGACCAGGTCAAGTCGGTGGCGGCCCAGATCGCCACCCGCGGCGGCACCGTCGCCTCCACCGATCGGTGGGGCCGGCGTCGGTTCGCCTACGAGATCGACCACAAGCAAGAGGGCTACTACGTCGTCTGGGAGCTGACCTCCGACGGCGGCGACCTCGAAGCCCTCGAGCGGTCCCTGCGCCTCGCGGACGAGGTCGTCCGCCACAAGCTTGTCCGCCTGCCCGATCGGGAGGCCGCCCGTCGCGGCCTGCTCGGTGACGGTCAGGCCCAACCGGCTGCGGCCGGGTAGGAGATCACGAACATGGCAGACAACACCGTCACCGTCATCGGCAACGTCACCCGCGACCCCGAGCTGCGCTTCACGCCCTCGGGCCAGGCCATCGCCACCTTCGGCCTCGCCGTCAACCGCCGCTGGCAGAACCGCCAGACCCAGGAGTGGGAGGAGAACGTCTCGTTCTTCGACGTCACCTGCTGGGCCCAGCTCGGGCAGAACGTCGCCGACACCCTGTCGAAGGGCAGCCGCGCCATCGTCACCGGCCGCCTCGAGCAGCGGTCGTGGGAGACCGACCAGGGCGACAAGCGCTCCAAGGTCGAGATCATCGCCGACGAGGTCGGCCCCAGCCTGCGCTGGGCCACCGCCGACATCACCCGCAACGAGCGCAAGGAGGCCGGCGACGGCCCCGCCGGTGGCGGAGGGGGCGGCACCCGTCCCGTCCAGAACGCCGCGCCCGCTGGCTACGACCCCGCTGAGGAGCCCTTCTGATGGCCAAGCCCGTCCGCACCAAGAACAAGGACAACGCTCGCCGCGCCAAGAAGAAGGTGAGCCTGCTGCTCACCGAGCGCGTCGAGTACGTCGACTGGAAGGACGTGAACCTGCTCCGCCGGTTCATGTCCGACCGGGCCAAGATCCGCGCCCGTCGCGTCACCGGCAACAGCACGCAGCAGCAGGCCGAGATCGCCCGGGCCATCAAGAACGCCCGCGAGATGGCGCTGCTGCCCTACGCCAGCCGAGTCACCCAGACCCGCGGCCCCAAGCGCGACGGCGAGCGGGGCGGACGTCGCGAGCGCGATCGCGACCTGCCGGCCCCCGACACCGAGCCGATGAGCCGCGACGAGGAGAGCCATCGTCGACGAGGTCGGCCCGGAGGAGCTCGGCACCGACGAGCGCGTCGAGGAGACGGTCGGGGCCACGGAGGACGAGTCGTGAAGCTCGTCCTGCGCTCCGACATCGCCGAGGTCGGCAAGAAGGGCGACATCGTCGACGTCGCCGACGGCTACGGCCGCAACTACCTCCTCCCCAAGGGCCTGGCCTTCCGGGCCAGCGAGGGCGTCGAGGCGCAGGCCACGGCCATGCGCCGCAGCCGCGACGTGCGCGACGCCAGCGACCGCGCCGCCGCACAGGAGGTGGCCACCAGCCTCGTCCCGAAGGTGGTCACGATCACCGCTCGCGCCGGGGCCGAGGGCAAGCTCTTCGGCTCGGTGACCACCCACGAGATCGTCGAGGCCGTCGCCAGCCAGACCGGCGTCGAGCTCGACCGGCGCCAGGTCCACCTCGAGGAGCCGATCAAGACGCTCGGCACGCACCTGGTCCCCGCCAAGCTGCACGCCGAGGTGGAGTTCCCCATCACGGTCGAGGTCGTGGCCTCCTAGTACGCGGGTTTTCCACAGGGCCGTCCACAGCCAGCGGGTCAACATCCCCAGGGTTTCCCCAGGGTTGTGCCTCTGGTAGCCCACAGGCTCATTGGAGCAAGGTGAACCCCCCATGCCCTCCCGACCTGACGACCTCGAATCCACGTCCGCTCGGGCCGCGGCGGGCCGAGTCCCGCCCCACGACCTCCAGGCCGAGGAGTCCCTGCTCGGCGCCATGATGCTGTCCGCCGGCGCCATCGCGGACGCCGCCGGCGTGGTGTCGGCCTCGGACTTCTACAAGCCCGCGCACGGTCACGTGTACGACGCCGTGCACACCCTGTACGCCTCCGGGCAGCCGGCCGACTCGGTCACCGTTGCCGACGAGCTGCGCCGAGCGGGGTTGCTCGAGGCCATCGGCGGTCACGCCGTGCTCGCGCAGATCATGTCGTCCACGCCCGCCACGACCAACGCGGCGCGCTACGCGCGCGATCGTGGAGGAGTACGCGCTCCTGCGCCGGCTCATCGGCGTGGCGGGTGAGATCGCCGAGCTCGGCTACTCGGTCCCCGAGGACGTCAGCAAGGCCCTCGACCGAGCGGAGTCCCTCGTCTACGAGGTGAACGAGCGGCGGGTCACCGACAGCACCCAGAAGCTGTCGAGCCTCCTCTCCGAGAACCTCGATCGCCTCGAGCAGCTCTACGAGCGGGGCGACGCCATCACCGGCACCCCCACCGGCTACCTCGACCTCGACCAGCTCCTCTCCGGACTGCAGCCCAGCTCGCTCGTGGTGGTGGGCGCACGTCCCGCCATGGGCAAGACGTCCTTCGCGCTCGGCATGATCGCCCACGCGGCCCTCGAGGCCACCAACCCGTCACCGGTGCTGTTCTTCTCGCTCGAGATGAGCAACCTCGAGCTGTCGCAGCGCCTGCTGTGCGCCGAGGCCCGCGTCGACTCCACCCGGGTGCGCAACGGCCAGCTCCAGGCCGACGACTGGCAGAAGATCTCCCGCGCCATGGGCCGCCTGGCCGAAGCGCCCATCTGGATCGACGACAACCCCAACCTGACGATCATGGAGATCCGGGCCAAGGCCCGCCGGCTCAAGAGCCAGATCGGCAACCTGGGCATGATCGTCATCGACTACCTCCAGCTGATGAGCGGACGCTCGAACGCCGAGAACCGCCAGGTCGAGGTGTCCGAGCTCAGCCGAGGCCTCAAGATCCTCGCCCGCGAGCTGGAGACACCCGTCGTGGCGCTGTCGCAGCTCTCGCGCGGGCTCGAGATGCGCGCCGACAAGCGGCCCGATGCTCTCCGACCTGCGGGAGAGCGGCAGCATCGAGCAGGACTCCGACGTCGTGATGTTCATCTTCCGCGAGGAGATCTACGACCCGCGGCCGGAGAACGCCGGGCAGGCCGAGATCATCGTGGCGAAGCACCGCTCCGGACCCACCGGCGTGGTCCAGCTCGCCTTCCTGCCCCAGTACACGCGGTTCGCCAACATGGCGCGCGGGTTCGACTGAGGTCAGGGTGCTGTTCGAGCAGCGGTTCTGGGAGCCGATCGCTCGGGGCGAGGTCACGGTCACGTTTCGTCGCTGGAAGCGGCGCCAGGCGCTGGCGGGGCGTCGCTACCGGACCGGTGGCGGCATCATCGAGGTCGACGCCATCGAGATCGTCGACGAGTCCGACATCACCGACCGGGACGCCCGTGCGGGCCTCTACCCGTCCGCCGCGGCCCTCGTGGCGGACCTCCGCGGCACCCCCGACCTCGACCTCTACCGGATCCGGTTCCACATCGTCGACGAGCCCGACCCCCGGTCGCTCCTCGCCGAGTCGGGCGAGCTGAGCGACGCCGACGTCGCCGAGCTCGATCGCCGGCTCCGACGGCTCGACGGGGCCAGCCGTCACGGCCCCTGGACCGAGCAGACGCTGGAGCTCATCGCCCGCCGGCCGGGCGTGCGGGCCGGCGACCTCGCGGACGAGCTCGGGCGGGAGCGCCTCCCGTTCAAGGCCGACGTTCGCAAGCTCAAGAACCTCGGGCTCACGATCAGCCTCGACGTCGGCTACCGACTCAGCCCCCGCGGCGAGGCCTACCTGGCCACCCGCCGCTAGTGCAGGCCTAGGGCTGCCGAGCGAGGTCGAGGGCCTGGGCGGGGGAGAGCCCGGCGACGCCCACGAGCCAACAGGCGATGGGCGCGGCGGTGCGCTCCGAGCTGTGCGCGGCGACCCCCGCCAGCTCGAGGAGGGTGTCCACCAGGTCGGCCGCGGGTGGCTCGACGCCGAGACGGCTCGCGAACGCCGCGAGCCATTCCGGAGCGGAGGGAGCATCGTCAGGCATGCCGGGGACCTTACGCTGGCCCGATGGCGGAGGATCCCGGGCGGCTGAGGGTCTCCCCGTCGCTCTCGATCCCCGTCAACGAGCTGAGCTGGCGGTTCAGTCGCTCCGGCGGTCCGGGGGGCCAGCACGCCAACACCGCCGACACGAGGGTCGAGCTCCGGTTCGACATCGCCGGCTCGCCGTCGCTCGGGCCCCGCCAGCGAGCCCGCCTCCTCGAGCGCCTGGGACCGGAGGTCCGGGTGGTCGCCTCCGACGAGCGTTCGCAGGCCCGCAACCGGGACCTGGCCCAGCGCCGCCTCGCGGACCGACTGCGGACCGCCCTGCGGGTCGACGCGCCTCGACGGCCGACCAAGCCGACCCGGGCGAGCGTGCGCCGCCGGCTCAAGGACAAGCGCCGGCAGGCCGATCGCAAGGCAGATCGACGGCGTCCCGACGCTGATTGACGGGCGATTGTGCGGGCCAAACGGCCACTAGACGCGCGCTGATGCCTACAGTCTGTGCCGGAAATGCCGATTCGCGGGGGTAATGCTCGAGTGTCCCCTGCCCATTTCCCCGCCCCGCGGCGACGATAGGTAGGCAGTTGACCACTGAAAGGAGGGCAGGAGGAGCATGGCCTCGGTAGGCGGACCGACGAGCCACGGTGCTCCCGCGCGCCGCCAGTGGTGCGCGGCCGTCCTGGTGATCGGCGCCATCCCGGCGGGGGTGACGGCCGGTCTCGTGGCCTCGGACCTCGCCTCGGCCTGGATCCTCGCGGGCACGGCCCTCGTCGCGACCCTGGTGCTCCTCGCGGGCGCGCCGACGCGTGGTCCGGTGGCGCCGGCATGGCGCCTGGTGGGTCTCGGCCTCGGGCTGTGGGCGGCAGGCCTCACGGCCGTGGCCGCGACGTTCGACGGCGGCGTCCCGCAGATCACGCCGAACGTGGCCGACGGTCCCCAGCTGGCCGGCCTCCTCCTCGTCGGCGCGGGCTTGGTGATCATGGCGCTCGACCGGGCCATGCGGGACGACTGGATCGCCCGCATCGACGCGGTCATCGTCGGGGTGGGATCCGGCGTGGTCCTCGTCGCGTTCCTGTGGCCCGAGCTTCGGGCCGCCGGCCTCAACGCGGACGGGCTGGCCGTCGGCATCGCGGCGGGGGTCCTGGCGGCCTTCCTCGTCGGCGCCGCGGTCCGGTTGGCCATCACCGGTGCGTCCGGCTTGCCGTCGGGCCGCTTCGCGATCGAGGCGGTCCTCGGGCTGGCGGTGGGCTCGATCCTCGTACGCACCTCCCAGCTGGAGCTGACGCCGGCCGACCCGGGCCGCCTCGGCGCCGGCTTCTGCGTGGCGGCGGCGCTGGTGCTGGCCGCGGCGGCGGTGCATCCGTCGGCCACCCGCATCACGGAGCGGGAGCACCGCCCTGCCCATGAGCTCTCCCACACCCGCCTGACGCTCCTCACCCTCGCCGCCGCGGCCGCCCCGCTGTGCGCGGCCGTCCTGCACCTGCGGGGCGAGGAGGTCGACGGCCTGATGCTCGGCGGCCTCACGACCGCGCTGCTGGTCCTCGTGGCCGTCCGCCTGGAGCTGGTCGTGCGATCGAGTCAGGCGCAGGCACGGCGCGAGGTGACCGTGCGGGACGCCGCTGGCGCGCTCGGTGCCTCACCGGATGCTCCTGCGATCCGCGAGGTCGCGCTGCTCGCGGCGCGTGATCTCCTCGGCGTCCAGCTGCGATACGTCGCGTGGATCGCGGTCAACGACCGCGGCGCGATCTACCCCACTGATCTGCTGGGGCCGCACGGCGAGATGGACCGCGCGGACGCCGGCGTCGACGATGCGATCCAGCAGGTCGACGAGATCGGCGACCGGCCGATGCGCCTCATCGACAGCCGCGGCGACGACGTCGTGATCGTCCCGATCCCGTGTCGGATCAGCGCCAGAGCGGCCCTGGCCGTGGCCTCGTCCCACCAGGTCCCCGAGGAGGTCGATGAGAGCCTGGCCATCCTCGGCAACCAGATCGCCCTTGCCCTCGACGCCCTGGTGCAGTCCGAAGAGCTCCACGAGAAGCGCAGCGAAGCGCGCTTCCAGCAGCTCGTGCGCCACAGCAGCGACGCCGTGATGATCGTCGGGGGCGACGGTCGGATCCGGTACCAGACGCCGTCCGTCGTGCGGGTGCTCGGCTACCTCGCGGTCGACCTCGACGGTGCCCCCTTCGACCGGGTCCTCCACCCCGACGCGGTCCACCACGTGCAGAACTTCCTGGACCAGCTCGTGCAGGGCATGCCCGAGACGGTGCGCACCGTCGACGCGCGGCTGCTCCGTGCCGACGACTCGGTCATCCACGCCGAGATCGTCGGTGTGCACCTGCTCGACAACCCGGACGTCAACGGCATCGTGCTCACGATCCGGGACGTGACGGGTCGACGAACGCTCGAGGACCAGCTGCGCCACCAGGCGTTCCACGACGCGCTGACGGGCTTGTCGAACCGGGCCCTCTTCCTCGATCGCGTCGAGCACGCCCTGGCCCGCATCCGCCGCGCCGACTCGCCGATCCCGGCCGTCGCGTTCATCGACCTCGACGACTTCAAGCTCGTGAACGACAGCCTGGGCCACGGGGCCGGCGACGAGCTGCTCCGTGCGGTCGCCGACCGCCTGCGCGGGTGCCTTCGCTCGGGTGACACGCCGGCTCGGCTCGGCGGCGACGAGTTCGCCGTCCTCCTCGAAGATGCCCCCGACACCCGCGCGGTGGTGGAGGTCGCCGAGCGGATCCTGGAGGCGCTCCACTCGCCGATCGTGGTGGATGGCCGCGAGGTCTACGCCCGCGCCAGCATCGGGATCGCGACCCGTCGTGGGCCCACCACGACGCCGGAGGAGCTGCTCCGCAACGCCGACCTCGCCATGTACACGGCGAAGGCCAACGGCAAGGGGTGCATCGAGATGTTCGAGCCGGCCATGCACCACCGGGCCGTCGATCGACTCGCCATCCGAGGCGAGCTCGAGCGCGCGGTCGAGCGGGCCGAGATCGCGGTCGCCTACCAGCCGATCGTGCGCCTGGACTCGGGCGAGCTCGTGGCCTTCGAGGCGCTGGCCCGCTGGACGCACCCCGAGCGGGGCGCCGTCTCACCCAGCGAGTTCGTTCCCATCGCCGAGGACACGGGCCTCATCGTCCCGCTCGGCAAGCTGATCCTCGAGCGGGCGTGCACCCAGCTCGGGGTCTGGCTCGCGGCCAACCCGATGGCGCGGTGGCAGATGAGCGTGAACCTGTCCGCCCGTCAGCTCCTGGCTCCCGACCTGGTGTCCACCGTGCGCTCCGCACTGGACGCCGCCCACCTCGAACCCTCGTGCCTGATCCTCGAGCTCACCGAGTCCGTGCTGCTCGCCGACAGCGAGCGGGTCCTCCGCCGGCTCCACCGCCTGAAGGACCTCGGCGTGCAGATCGCCATCGACGACTTCGGCACCGGCTACTCATCGCTCAGCTACCTGCAACGAGTGCCGTTCGACATCCTGAAGATCGACCGGGCCTTCGTCGCCGCCCTGCGCCACGAGGACCCGCAGACCACGCTCGTCCGCACGATCATGGACCTCGGTCGCACGCTGGGGCGCACGGCCATCGCCGAGGGGATCGAGGAGCAGGTGGAGCTCGACGGCTTGCTCGCGCTCGGCTGCGAGCTCGGCCAAGGGATGCACTTCGGCAGCGCCGTCGACGCGGCCACGCTCGAGCGCGACCTCCACCTGGTGCCGGCGTCGGCCTAGTCGTCCGACCCCGCGCTCGTCCTACTTCGGCGCCTCGTGGAACGTCGGGCTCGGGGGCGCTTCCAGCTCTGGGTCGGTCTGGCTGATCAGCGCCTCGGCGTGGGCCTTGTCGGCCTCGGTGTAGGGGGCGGTGTCGGTGCAGAACTCGACGAGGATGCGACTGGGATCCAGCGTGTAGATGCTCACGCAGAAGCCGTGGTCGATCTCGACCACGTCGTGCCCGTGGTCGAGCCACCGCTTCTTTCGGCTCTCGATGTCGTCGAGGTCGCGCGCGTTGAACGCGATGTGGTTCACCCAGGGCTCGAGGCCGAGGCCCAGCGAGATGGCCGGGTCGAACGACGTCATGCGGTCGTCGTGCAGCTCCCAGAACGCGATCAGCTCCGGGGACGCACCCTCGATCACCTCGCCCGTGGCGTAGAAGACGTGCTTGGCCCACCCGCCGGGCGCATCCGTGGGCGCGGCCTGGGCCTTCACGAGCTCGAAGCCCATCACGTCGGTGTAGAACCGGTGGGTCTCGGCCAGATCGCTGACCGCGACGGCAACGTGGTGGTACGCCATGCGGCGAGCATCGCGTACCGTCGCCATCCATGCGAGCGCGTCGCGGGATGGTGATCGGGTGGTTGGTGGTCGGGTGCTACGCCGCCCTCATCGTCGTCGCCACGGTGACCACGGAGAACGCCGACCTGCCGCCCGGCGCCCGCGCGGACGACGGCACGGCAGCCGAGGCGTTCATCGCGTCGTGGGAGCGGGCGGGGAACGCGACGTTCGTCCGCACCGGGACCTTCGAGCGCCGCAGCGAGGTCACCGGCTCCTCGATCAGCTCGGAGGACGTGCTCGCGCAGCGGCCGCCGCAGCGCCTGCACCGGCAGCTCGGAGGGGTGTCGGGTCGCGACGACCAGCGCCTGCTCCTGTGCCCGAGCGCCCCCGCGGAGACCCAGCAGAACGAGTGCTCCCTCGGCGAGCCGAGCGGCCCGACCTACGAAGAGGACCTGGCGAGCGAGGTGGCCGCCCTGGGCACGCTGTTCGAGGGCCCCTCCCCGGTGTACAGCGTGGCGGCGTCCGCCGAGAGCGGCTGCTTCGACCTCGTCCAGCTCCGCGTCGAGCCGCGCGCCCGGCTGGGGACCGGAGGCGACCTTCTGCTTCGATCCCGCCACCGGCGCACCCACGAACAGCCGAGTCGCCTACGAAGGCGGCATCGTCGAGGTCGTGGCGGTCACCGGCCTGCGAGGTGAGGTCTCCGACGAGGACCTCGAACCGTGATGCTCACGGGGGGACGGAGGCCACGGCATGGTTCCGGCTCCGTGGGACCCGGTTCGATGCAGTTGGAGGGAGTCGCAACCCCCGTCCCATTCCCGTGATGACCAGCGGGGGCGATGACCGCCGGTCTTCTAGGCCAATCGACCCACGCGACGACCACCTTGAGTGGTTTCCGCGCGTAACAGGTCCCATTTTCCGGGGGCAGGCACGTACGTTCCGTGAGATGGGAGGGGAGGGCGGCGAGCCCTAACCTCCGGGTGTGCTCGGCGGTCCGGACATCCTCGCCTACCTGGTGCTCGCCCTCGGTGCCGCCATGGCGGTGGGCAGCATCCTGGCCGTCGTGCGCCCGCCGGAGTCCCGCCGGGAGGGTGATCTCGAGCAGGCACCGCTCGGCCGCAGCGTCGTGTTCGCCCTCGTCGGGCTGGTGGCGGCGCTCTGGGCGCTCGGCTCGCTGCTGACGAGCTGACCGCTCAGGTTCGGCGCAGCTGGAGGCCGAGCGACACCAGGGTCTCGAGCGGGCCGTTGTAGCCCCGCTCGAGGTGGTGGATCCCGTGCAGCGTCGACGGGCCCTCGGCGGCCGCGGCCGCGATCACCGACGAGAAGCCCGCCCGCACGTCGGGGATCGTGACGTCAGCACCTTGGAGCTTGGACACACCCCGAACGACCGCGGAGTGCACGGCGGACGAGTCGTGGAAGCGGCACGCCGGCCCCCCGAGGCAGGTGTCGAACAGCTCGATCTCACCGCCCATGGCCTTGAGGGCATCGACGTAGCCGAGCCGGTCCTCGTAGACGGTCTCGTGGAGCACGGACATCCCGTCGGCCTGCGTCATGAGGACGATGAGCGGCGGCTGCCAGTCGGTCATGAACCCGGGGTGGGTGTCCGTCTGCACCGCCGACGGGTGCAGCTTGGAGGCGCTGGCGCTGATCCACTCGTCGTTGATCTCGAAGTCGGCGCCCATCCGCTGGAGGGTGTTGATCGCGGTGACCATCCGATCCTGGCCGCACCCGCCGACGCGCACCTCGCCGCCGGTCATCAACCCGGCCACGAGGTAGCTGAAGGCCTCCAGCCGATCACCCTGCAGGTGGGCGGTGGCCCCGGTGAGCGACTCGACACCCTCGATCACGAAGCGACGGTCGGGCCGCAGCGCGATGTGGGCGCCCATCCGCTGCAGGAAGAGCGCGAGCTCCACGACCTCGGGCTCGGTGGCCGCGTTGTGGATCACGGTTCGCCCCTCGGCGAGCACGGCGGACAGCAGCACGGTCTCGGTGGCCCCGACGGAGGGATACGGCAGGGTGATGCGCGTCCCCCGCAGGCGGCCCGTCATGCGCGCGGTGATCCCTTGCGGTTGGACCTCGATCTCCGCTCCCATCTGCTGCAGCGCGCTCACGTGGAAGTCGACCGGTCGGCGTCCGATGCGGTCACCGCCGACGAGCGGGACGAACGCCTCGTGGGCGCGGTGGAGCAGTGGACCCAGCAGCAGGATCGGGATGCGGTTGAGGCCCGAGAACTCGAGGGGCACCCGCGGGGTGGGCTCCGCCGTCGGGACCACGGTGATCGAGCCGCCGTCGATCACCACCTCGAGGCCGATCGAGCGCAGGATGTCCGCGGTGATGCCGACGTCACCGACGGCGGGCGCGTTGGTGATCGTCGAGGGCGAGTCGGCCATGAGGGCGGCGACCATGTGCTTGGTGACGGCGTTCTTGGAACCGGCCACCCGCACGTCGCCCCGCAGCGGCCCGCTGGGCTCGATGTGCCAGGCGTGCCCCCCGGCGTCGGCACTGGCGACGGGCGTGGGGGCGTCCATGGCGAGCAGGGTACTCCTGCCCTCGCGGTCGTTGACACGGCCACGGCCGCGGGGAACCCTCACCGGTGGGTGGAGGCCCATCGAGTGGTTGGAGATCCTGATGACCAACGCACAACGCGTGGGGGCCGAGGCCTTCGGCACGTTCTGGCTCGTACTGGGCGGCTGCGGCACGGCCGTGATCGCAGGGAACGCTGAGACCGGCGTCGGCACGCTCGGCGTCTCCTTCGCCTTCGGCCTCACCGTCCTGACGATGGCCTTCGCCGTCGGGCACATCTCCGGGGGCCACTTCAACCCGGCGGTCACCATCGGCCTGTGGGTGGGCAAGCGCTTCGAGTCGAAGGACGTCGCCCCCTACGTCGTCGCCCAGCTCGTGGGCGCGGTGCTCGCCGGCGCCGTCCTCCTGCTCATCGCCAACGGCATCGACGGCTTCGAGGCCAACACGGGAGAGGCGGGCAGCTTCGCCACCAACGGCTACGGCGACTTCTCGCCGGCCGGCTACTCGTTGCTCGTCCTGCGCCGTCGCCGAGGTCGTGCTGACGGCCTTCTTCCTCATCGTCATCATGGGTGCCACCCACGGCCGGGCTCCCGTGGGCTTTGCCCCCGTCGCCATCGGCCTCGCCCTCACGCTGATCCACCTCATCAGCATCCCGATCACCAACACCTCGGTGAACCCGGCCCGCTCGTTCGGCGTGGCGGTCTTCGCCGGCTCCGACCCCCTCGAACAGCTCTGGCTCTTCATCGTGGCTCCGATCATCGGCGCCGTGATCGGCGCGCTCGTCTACGCCCAGCTGCTGCTCCCCGAGGCCGCCGAGCCCGACATCGAGGGCGGCCCCACGCCGACCACCGCCTGACCCGGCCCCACCCGGACCACCGCCTGGACGCGGATCGGGGTCGCCGCAGCGACCCCGATCCACGGTTCCGGGATGGCGGCTAGATGGCGTCGGGTCCCTTCTCACCGGTGCGGATGCGCTGCACGGCGCCGACGTCGGTGATCCACAGCTTGCCGTCGCCGATCTTCTCGGTGCGGGCGCTGCCGACGAGGGCATCGGTGATGGCGTCCACCTGGTCGTCGTCGGCCAGGACCTCCACCTTGATCTTGGGGACGAACTCCACCGTGTACTCCGCGCCTCGGTACACCTCGGTGTGCCCGGACTGGCGTCCGAACCCCTGCACCTCCGTCACGGTGATGCCGTTCACACCGGCGCCCTTGAGCGCTTCCTTCACCTCGTCGAGCTTGAAGGGCTTGATGACTGCAGTGATGAGCTTCATGGCTGGTCTCCTTCCCTTCAGGATCCGACGAGGGTGCCGGTCGAGGTGCCACCGTGGTGGTACGCGGTCTCGGCGTGTTCGGGCAGATCGAGGCCGCTGTACTCGACCTCCTCAGAGACTCGCACGCCGATGGTCGCCTTGATGACCACCATGATGATGGTCGTGACGATGAAGCAGTAGACGATCGTCACGCCGTTCGCGAGCGCCTGCTCGCCGAGCAAGCTCCATCCGCCGTCGTGGAAGACGCCGGCCTTCACGACGCCCTCGGTGCCGAAGTACGCCGGCTCCGAGAAGAAGCCGATGAGGAGCGAGCCGACCAGGCCGCCGACGAAGTGGACCCCGACGACGTCGAGGGCGTCGTCGTAGCCGGCCTTGGTCTTGAGCCCGACGGCGAAGCAGCACGCCACCCCGGCGATCAGGCCGATGTAGATCGGTGACATCCCGGCGACGAAGCCGGCACCAGGCGTGATGGCGACGAGGCCGGCCACGATGCCGGAGGCCGCGCCGAGGTTGGTGAAGTGGCCGTCACGGAAGCGCTCGACCACGGCCCAGGCGAGACCGGCGGCGGCGGCGGCGAGGAAGGTGTTGGTGAACGCCTGGATGGCCGTCCCGTTGGCGGCGAGCGCCGAGCCGGCGTTGAAGCCGAACCACCCGAACCAGAGGATGCCGGTGCCGAGCATGACGAGGGGCATCGAGTGGGGCGGGTGGCCCTCGCCGGGCCAGCCCTTGCGCTTGCCGAGGACGAGCACCGCCGCCAGTGCCGCGATGCCCGCGTTCACGTGGATGGCGGTGCCGCCGGCGAAGTCGAGCGAGCCGCGCTGGCCGAGCCAGCCGCCGTAGACCCACTTGAACACGGGGACGAACACCAGCACGAGCCACACGGGGGCGAAGATCGCCCAGGCGGCGAACTTCATGCGGTCGGCGACGGCTCCGGAGATGAGCGCCGGTGTGATCACCGCGAACATCCCCAGGAAGACCATCGTGATGAGGGAGCCGGCCCCCTCACCGATGTCGAAGCCCCGCATGAAGGCCTGGTCGAAGGTGCCGATGAAGTCGTTCTCGAACGGGACCTGCGCGAGTGAGAAGGCCCCGAGCGCCCACAGGATCGGGATGGTGAGCAGGCACCAGAAGTTCATCATCAGCATGTTCAGGACGTTTCGGGACCGGTCCATGCCCCCGTAGAAGAGGGCCAGGCCAGGTGTCATGAACAGCACGAGGGCGGCCGAGACCATCACCCATGCTGCGTCGCCGCTATCCATTGGAGCTCCTAGTTCAGACGAGTAGGACGGGCGTCAGAATCCTGCGTAGATGTTTCCTGGAGGTTTCGAGTTCGGTCTGCTCTATGTGAACTGTCGCTGTCCGGGCGCTCGAGGAGGACCGCGCGGCCCGAGAGCAGGTGGAGGTCGAGACCGACCTCGGCCAAGCGACCTCGCAGGCGACTGAGGGCGCGGCGCAGGTGGTCCGGGTCGGCGGGTCCGCCCGCCTGCGCGGACGCGCGCTCCACGACGGCCCGAGGGGTCGGCTGGCCGATCCGCGCGAGCAGCGGGATCAGGAGCGCCTGTTGGTGCTCGGTGAGGGTGACCTGGCGGTCGGCGACCCGCAGCGACCGGTCATCGTCGAGGTGCACGCCGCCGCGAAGGCGCTGCTGTCGCAGGCGGAGCCCCTTCACACGGGCGGCGCGCTCGATCGGGTCGATGGGTGCGCGGATCCAGTCCTCGAGCGGTTCGAGATCCGTGGGAGGTGGCTGGCCTCGCTCCACGACCAGGAGCGCGGCCCGGCCCGTGGCAACGGATGGTGGCGCGTCGATCGTCGTGGTCCGGCCACTCGATCGTCACGACGGTCGTGTCGTCCTCGAGATCGACGACGCGTCCCGCGGGGGATGCGGTCATTCTGCGTACCTTCCTTCTGTTCGACGGGGACGCACCGACCGGCGGCCGGTGCGGACGTCACCGCGGAGGACCGCGCGGAGAAGGACGGTGGACGAGGGTGTCGCTGAAGGCCTCGGATCGAACGCCGCCCGCCAGCTCGATGGACGGCGTCGCCGCGGGGCTCGACGGCCGGGTGGACAGCCACGCGGGGCGCGCCACTGAGGTGACCGACGCATGCGCGCGCGGACTGGCGCCGTGGTGCAGCACGGCCTTGTCCGATTGCGTCGCCGGGTGGTCGAGGAACGGCGCGGGCGCGGCGCCGCCGCCGCCGAGCGGTCGGACGCGGACAAGAGAGCCAGCAGCGCGAGGAAGGCGAGCGCGATCGTGGCCGGGGCCGAGCCGGGCGGTGCTCCTCACTGGACGTCCCACGCCGCGGCCGGGGTCAGGATGTGAAGGACGAAGCCTCGGCCGCGGGCGGCCACGACGTCGAGGCCGAGCGCCTCGATCCGCCTCCGGAGGCGATAGGCGAGGTCGTCGAGCGCTCGCCCGCACGGATCGGCGTCGCGGCCCCAGATGGCGCGGCAGAGCGCAGCCCGGGGCACGACGCGCCCTTCGGCCGCCAGCAACAGCCCGGCGAAGCTCGGCTTGTGCGGGCTGAGGACGACCGTCGAGGCGGCGCGCCGGAGACAGGTGCTGTCCACCAGCACGGCCCGCTCCAGCGACGCGCTGGCCCTGGCGGCGAGGTTGTCCAGGCGGGTGGCCACGTCGCGCTCATCGGCCGGCAGCCGGATCCAGTCCTCCATGAGGTCACCGGAGACGGGGGGCTCCACGTCGTCGGGGACGAGGAGGAGGCGCGGGAGCATCGCCTCGGCCAGCCGCTCGCGCTCAGTCGCCGTCGCGCGGCCAGTGGATGAGCGCGACCTCGACGGGGTGCATCGGACCCTTGTAACAGCGGACGGCCCGTCGTGGCACGGGGTTGGAGCGGCGGTTCACACACCGTTCATCGGATGCGAGCCATCGCCGGCGGCCGCGCCTCCGCCCGGCGGCGCCGCTCTACCCCTCCCGAGGATGAACGCCCCGACGCCCGCGGCGATGACGGAGGCCACGAGCACACCGATCTTGGCCTGGTCGGCGAGCTCCGGACGCTCGAAGGCGAGGCCGGCCACGAAGAGCGACACCGTGAACCCGATGCCGGCGATGCCGGCCATGCCGAGGACGTGGCGCGGGGTGATGCCCTCGGGCAGGCGTCCGCCACCGAAGCGCACGACGAGCGCGATGGCGCCGGCCACGCCGACGAGCTTGCCGACGACGAGCCCGACGACGACGCCCGAGGGTGACCGGTGCGGTGGCGGCGTCGCGAAGCGACTCGGCGGAGACCTCGACGCCGGCGTTCGCGAGCGCGAAGAGCGGGACGATCAGGTAGCTGGTCCACGGGTGCAGGAGGTTCTCGAGGTGCTCCGTGACCGGGATCGACTCGCGGAGTCGGAAGGAGATGCTCCGCACCTCGGCGGCGGTCACGTCCTGATCAGCGGACAGCTGGCCCGCGATGCGGTCAGCGTCCACCTCGGGCAGGAACGGCCGGGCCGGAGCGAGCAGGCCGAGCACGACGCCGGCGATCGTGGCGTGCACGCCGGACTCGCAGCATGGCGAGCCAGACGGCGGCGCCGAGCACGACGTAGACGGGCAGGTAGCGGACCCTCGCCTGCTTGAACAGCGCCACGAGCACGAAGCCGCCGACGGCTGCGCCGAACCAGCCCCACTCGAGGCCGTCCGAGTAGAACGCCGCGATGACGATGATGGCTCCCACGTCGTCCACGATCGCGAGGGCGAGGAGCAGCACCTTGAGCTCCGCCGGGACCCGGCTGCCGAGCAGGGCGAGGACACCGAGCGCGAAGGCCACGTCCGTCGCCATGGGGATGCCCCACCCGTCCACGCCAGCGCCGCCGAGGTTGAACGCGAGGTAGAGGACCGCGGGGAGCAGCATCCCGCCGAGCGCCCCGGCGGCGGGGACGGCGGCGTTCCGGACGGAGGCGAGCTGACCGTTCGTGAGCTCCTGCTTGATCTCGAGGCCCAGCACGAAGAAGAAGATCGCCATGAGCCCGTCGTTGATCCAGTGGCGCAGGTCCTCGGTGATGACGTGGCCGCCCACGTCGATGCTGAGCTCGGTCGCCCACAGGTCGCGATAGGACGCCGCCCACGGGGAGTTGGCCCACACGAGGGCCACGACGGCGGCGGTGACGAGGAGGATCCCGCTCGACGCCTCGATGTGGAGGAACCGGTTGACCGGGCGGGCGACCGAGCGGGCGAGGAAGCGGTCGCTCCGCAGCCACGTCGCTCGGGTGCTGGGTGCCATCGTGAGCGTGCTCCTGGGGTCGTCGAACGGACTCGCCGACCAGGCTTCCCGGCACCCCGGGGACAGGCTAGGCGACGGATGGGTCTTGACGTCGGGCCTGGTTAGTCATATGACTTAGTCAGATGACCAATCACCCGAGGACCGGAACCGCTCGCATCGACGCCACCGACGCCCTCCTCGACGCGGCGGAGCAGCTGCTCGTGGAGGTCGGCTACGGCGCCATCACGACGCGCAAGCTGGCGGAGCGGGCGGGGGTCAACCACGGTCTCGTCCACTACTACTTCGGCTCGATGGAGGAGCTGCTCCTTCGAGTGGTCGAGCGCTTCACCGACGCCCTCATCGAGCGCCAGCGGGCGATGTACGCCGCCGACACCCCGTTCATCGACAAGTGGCGGGAGGCGATGCGCTTCCTCGACGAGGACACCGACTCCGGGTACCACAAGGTGTGGCTCGAGATGCAGGCGATGGCGTGGAACGACACGGCCATCCGGGACCGGCTGCAGCAGGTGCACCTGCGATGGATGGAGGTCGTGGACGGCGCCTTCGCCTCCGGGTTGGCCGAGCTCGGCGTCGACCCGGTGGCGTTCCCGACGCGAGCGGTCGTCGGGCTGGTCATCACCTTCAACCAGGGGATGATGGTCGAACGCCTGCTGGGCGTGGACTCCGGCCACCGTGAGCTCCTGGCGATGATCGACCGCACGGTCGACGAGCTGTGGGAGGAGCAGCGTCATGCGAGCGCGTGAACCTGATCGCCAGGGTGCCGTCGTCCGCGACGGCATCGCGTCGGCCTACGAGGTCTTCGGCGAGGGCGGCAGCCCGACGGTGCTGCTCCTCCCGACCTGGGCCATCGCCCACTCGCTCCACTGGAAGGCGAACGTCCCCGCGCTGGCTCGCCATCACCGGGTGATCACGATGGACGGGCGGGGGAACGGGCGGTCTGACCGCCCGACCGACCCGGCGGCCTATGACCGCCTCGAGCTGATCGCTGACGTCATCGCGGTCCTCGACGACACGAGCACCGACCGGGCGGTGATCGCCGGCCTGTCGCAGGGTGGAGGCCTCGCCGCCGGCGTCGCCGCGCTGCACCCCGACCGGGTCCTTGGTGCGGTGATGATCGCTCCGTTCATCCCGCTGCTCGTCCCGAACCTCCCCGAGCGCTCGATGCACTCGTTCGACGCCGTCGAGGACGACCCGCAGGGGTGGGGACTGTTCACCGAGCACGTGTGGAAGACCGACTTCGAGCGGTTCACCGACTTCTTCTGGCGCGAGGTGTGCAGCGAGCCGCACTCCACCAAGCAGATCGAGGACGCCATCGCCTGGTCCGCTGGCACCAGCGGGGAGGTGCTCACCGCCACCGTGCGCGCGCCGTTGCTCGACTGGTCGAGGGAGGACGTCGTGGCGCGGCTCCAGCGCATCACCTGCCCGACGCTGGTCATCCAAGGGACGGACGACCACATCACACCGGTGGCGGCGGGCGAGGTGATCGCGGAGGTCACGGGCGGGGATCTGCTCCTGATCGAGGGGGGCGGACACCTCCCCCAGGCCCGCGAGCCGGTGCTGGTCAACCGCGCCCTGCTCGCCTTCGTCGACCGGGTCACACCCCGAGAGGAGCGACGACCGCGCCGAACGTCGTGGACCCGGGCCTTGAGCCGCCCCAAGAAGGTGCTCTACCTCAGCTCGCCGATCGGGCTGGGCCATGCCCGGCGCGACCTGGCCATCGCCCGCGAGCTCCGCCGGCTCCACGAGGACGTGGAGGTCGAGTGGCTGACGCAGCACCCGGTGACGGCCTTCCTCGAGAGTGCGGGCGAGACCGTCCACCCGGCGTCCCAGCACCTCGTCAACGAGTCCGCCCACCTCGAGGGTGAGGCCCACGAGCACGACCTCCACGCGTTCCAGGCGATCCGGCGCATGGACGAGATCCTCGTGTCGAACTTCTCGGTGCTGCAGGAGATCGTCGACGGCGGTCACCACGACCTCGTGGTCGGCGACGAGGCCTGGGACGCCGACCACTTCTGGCACGAGAACCCCGAGCTGAAGCGCACCGCGTTCGCCTGGATGACCGACTTCGTGGGCTGGCTCCCGATGGAGGACGGCGGCGCCGACGAAGCGGCGCTCACCGCCGACTACAACGCGGAGATGCTGGAGCACGTCGGGCGCTTCGCCCGCATCCGCGACCGCTCGATCTTCGTCGGCGACCCCGACGACATCGTGCCGGACACCTTCGGACCGGGGCTGCCGTCGATCCGCGACTGGACCGAACAGCACTTCGAGTTCTCCGGCTACATCACCGGCTTCGACGCCGCCGGCCTCGGTGACCGGGCGGCCCTCCGCGAGGAGCTCGGCTACCCCGACCGACGCGCCCTTGGTCGTCGTCACGGTGGGCGGCTCGGGCGTCGGTGAGTCGCTGTTGCGCAAGCTCATCGACGCCTACCCGGTGGCCCGCAAGCACATCGACGACCTGCAGCTGCTGGTCGTGGCCGGGCCGCGGATCGACCCGAGGACGCTGCCGGAGCTCGACGGAGTCGAGATCCGCGGCTTCGTGCCCGATCTGCAGCGACACCTGGCGGCCTGCGATGCCGCCATCGTGCAGGGCGGACTCACGACCACGATGGAGCTCGTCGCCACCGGCCGGCCGTTCCTCTACTTCCCGCTGCACGACCACTTCGAGCAGCAG
This sequence comes from uncultured Microthrixaceae bacterium, assembly GCA_963721695.1. Taxonomy (GTDB): domain Bacteria; phylum Actinomycetota; class Acidimicrobiia; order Acidimicrobiales; family VFJN01; genus VFJN01. The sequence goes on along the minus strand of CAVRKU010000010.1, from coordinate 36,131 downwards.
CGCCACGTGCGTCATCGTCTCGAGCGCCACCGCGCCGGCCGGTGCATGACCTACGCCGAGAGCGACCGTGACGCCATCGCCGAGGCCCTTGCCGCGGAGCTCGAGCGGAAGGTCGACTACCTGCCGGTGCCCAGCGACGGCGCCGCCCGTGCCGCCGCCCTCATCGCCGAGCTCCTCTGACGCGGCTCCGGCCTGGAGCGGGTGACGGGAATCGAACCCGCGTTCTCAGCTTGGGAAGCTGATGTTCTGCCTCTGAACTACACCCGCGTGGGAGACGAGGATCGTAGCCGCGGTCCCAGAGGCCGCCCAGGCGCCGCCGGGCTACCCTGCCCCCCATGGGGACGGCGGGCGATGCCTGATCCCGCGCGAGCGGCCGATTCGATCCTGGACGACGCCATGCGGGACCTGGTCCAGCGGACTGGGGAGCGGCGAGCTCACGGTGGGCGCGGCCCTCGGTGCCACCGCGGCGTTGCGGGAGGCCGCCGATCGCAAGCTGTTCGTGCTCGTCGGCTTTGCCCGGGAGGCGGGTGCCTCGTGGGCCTCGATCGGTGAGGCGCTCGGCGTCACGACCCAGGCCGCGCACCAGCGGTTCGGTCCGCGGCAGGCGTCGTCGAAGGCCGGCCGACAGCGCCTGCTAGGGCGGCCCACCCCGACGCACTAGGTTCGGCGCCGTGATCCTGTCTGACCGCAGCATCCGGGAAGCGCTCGCCGCGGGCCGCATCCAGCTGGAGCCCACCGACGACGCACTGGTCCAGCCGGCCTCTGTCGACGTTCGGCTCGACCGGTACTTCCGCGTGTTCCTCAACCACACGATGCCGGTCATCGACGTGAGGAAGAACCTCGAGGAGCTCACCCGCCTCGTCGAGATCGACGACGATCGTCCCTTCGTGCTCCACCCGGGCGAGTTCGTCCTGGGCTCGACGCTCGAGCGGGTCGCGCTGCCCGACGATCTCGTCGCCCGCATCGAAGGGAAGAGCTCGCTGGGTCGCCTCGGGCTCCTGATCCACAGCACCGCCGGCTTCATCGACGCCGGCTTCGACGGCCACATCACCCTCGAGCTCTCGAACGTGGCGAACCTGCCGATCACGCTCTACCCGGGGATGAAGATCGGCCAGATCAGCTTCCTGCGCATGACGACCCCCGCCGACGTGCCGTACGGCAAGGGCGCCCTCGGGTCGAAGTACCAGGGCCAGCGCGGGCCGACGCCCAGCCGCTACTGGGAGAACTTCGACTCGGAGTGATCAGTCGCCGAGGCGCGACAGCTCGTCCCGCCGGTGACGCGCCCGCTCCTCGTCCGGGCGGTCCACGACGTCCGCGATCTCCGCCACGAGCTCGTCGATGTGGAACGGCCGGACGACGACACCGTCCGCGCCGGACTGGAACGAGAAGGAGCGGTTCTTCGCGGTCGCGGCGCACAGCAGGACCCGTGCGGTGTTCACGCGCTTGTCGCCGTGGCTGCGGATGAGGTCGAGCACCTTGAGGTTGGTGCCGATGCCTCCCTCCTCGAGGTCGAGCACGATGCAGCGGGGGAGCTCGGTGACCAGGCGACCCGTGGCCTCATCGGCGCTGGTCGCGCCCATGGCCCGGAAGCCCCTGGCTCCCACCATCCGCACGAGCATCTCGCAGGCGTCCTCGTCGTCGTTCACGACGAGGACGACCGGCGGCAAGCGGCGCTCGCTGCCGTCCCACTCCTCTGCCTTGCTGCGACGGCCCAGCATCGTCAGTCCTCGAGGGTCTGCAGCTCCGGAGCCGCCCGTTCGTCGGCCGCCTCCAGTGCCGCGAGCAGGTGCATCGAGATGTCGGCGACCTGCACGCGTCTCCTCGGCACCGGCGCCCTTGACGCCGTCGTCCAGCATGATGAAGCAGAACGGGACAGGCCGTCGCCACCTTGCTGGCGCCGGTCGCGATCAGCTCCGCCGCCCGCGCGTCGTTCACCTTCGTGCCGACGCTCTCCTCCATCCACATGCGGGCCCCGCCGGCGCCGCAGCACATCCCCTTCGTGCCGTTGCGCTCGGCTTCGACGACCTCGATGCCGCCGAGGCTGCCGATCACGTTGCGCGGCGACAGGTACACGTCGTTGTGCCGGCCGAGGTAGCACGAGTCGTGGTACACGACCCGCTCGTCGAGGCGGGCGTCGGTGAGGTCGAGGCGCCCCGAGTCGATGAGCTCCTCGAGCAGCTGGCTGTGGTGCACCACCTCGAAGTGCCCGCCGAGCTGCGGGTACTCGTTGAGCAGCGTGTTGAAGCAGTGGGGGCACTGGGTGATGATCTTCTTCACGCCCATCGTGTTGAGCTGCTCGATGGTGGCGCTGGCGAGCATCTGGAAGATGTACTCGTTGCCGGAGCGCCGGGCCGGGTCACCGGTGCACGTCTCCGACGGACCGAGGATCGCGAAGTCGATCTCGGCCCGCTGGAGCAGCTTCGCCATCGCGATCGTGACCTTCTGGTTCTTGTCGTCGAACGAGCCGGCGCACCCCACCCAGTAGAGGTAGTCATGGGCGAACGGGATCGCCGGGGTCGACGATCGGCACCCCGTCGACCTTGCTGGTCCACGCCGCCCGGTCGCCCTGCGACAGGCCCCAGGGGTTCCCGGAGTTCTCCATCGCCCGGTACGCGCTGCCGAGCTCCGTCGGGAAGTCGCTCTCCATCAAGGACAGGTAGCGGCGCATGTCGAGGATCTTGTCGAGGATCTCGATGTTGACCGGGCAGATCTCGTCGCATGCCTTGCACGAGGTGCAGGCCCACACCTCCTCCGAGGTGATGCGCTCGAACAGGCTGTTGGCGCCGACGGTGATCTCGGGGTCGACGCCGATCGGCGGTGACACGGCCGGCGTGCCGGTGCGCGCCATCACCTCACCCGTCTTGAGGACGATCTCCCGCGGATCGAGTGACTTGCCGGTGGCGTGCGCGGGGCACACGGAGGTGCAGCGACCGCACATCGTGCACGCGTCGGTGTCGAGCAGCTGCTTCCACGTGAAGTCCTCCACCGTCGAGGCGCCGAACGTCTCGAGCTCGGTCTCCAGCAGGTTGGGCATGGGCTTCATGGCGCCCTTGGGGCGCTCGCGGTCACGCAGGTACATGTTGAGCGGCGACGTGAAGATGTGGCGCAGCATCGTGATCGGGAGGATCGTGACGAACACGAGGAAGCTGACGATGTGGGCCACCCACCACACCTGGTGGGCGCCGGCGAGGTTGGCCTGCTCGTCGATCACACCGGCGAGCGGGTAGCCGACGAACGACCACTCCTCGAAGGCGGGGCGGCCCTGGAGGGCGATGCGCCAGACCTCCGCCCCGAACCCGGTCACGACGATGGCGAGGAGCGTGCCGAGGATGAGGGCGTGCTCGGGCTTGGACTTGATCCGGATGCGGTAGGGCCGCTGGACGTAGCGCCGGACGATCGCCCACATCACGCCGACGAAGAGCATGAGGCCGGCGCCGTCCCCGATGGCGGAGTAGGCGCGGTAGACGTCGCCGTGGAGGAACTTGGCCGACTCCGGCAGCTGGTGGTTGATCTCCAGGACCGTGGTCACCGCGAGGAGGATCAGGAAGGAGAAGTAGATGAGGCTGTGCATGACGCCGGCGGCGGGATCGCGCAGCAGGGTCTGCATGTACACGCCGGCCCGGAAGTCCCTGAGCCGCCGGCCCACGTTCTTCGTGGTGGTCGGTCGCTTGTCGGGCGCGCCGCGCTCCCAGTTGCGCACCCGCTGCGAGAAGAGCACCGACCCGTAGAGGATCAGCACGGGCAGGACGGTGTAGAAGACCAGCTTCCAGACGCCCGGGATGTTCCCGAACACCTCTCGCTGCACGTCGCTGTCGTCGTGCCACTGCGCGATCGTGGCGGTGATGCCCGAGACGAGGGTGATGGTGGCGAAGAGGGCGCCGAGAGCGATCGCCAGCTGATGGGGCTTGACGCGGGACTTCACGGCGCTGACCGTAGTTCCGTACCCCGGTCGAGCAGGAACCGGGGGTTCAGCCGTAGATCTTGGTGTCGAGGTCGCGGATCCGCGCCGCGAGGGCCCGCAGGAGCTTGTGGGCGATCGACGGGACCTCGTCGACGATCGAGGAGAACTCCCGAACGCCGATCACCAGGGCGCTCAGGTCGGTCTCCGCGATCACCGTGGCGGTGCGAGGGCCGTGGTCGAGGAGGGACAGCTCGCCGACGCACGTGCCCGCACCCACCGAGGCGACCTTCTTGTCGTTGATCCGCACCTGGGCGGTGCCCTCGATGATCACGTAGGCCTCGCGGCCGAGCGACCCCTGCTCGCACAGCGTCTTGCCCGCTGGGATCTCGACCTGATCACCGGCGCGAGCGACGGCCTGCAGCTCCTTCTTCGAGCACGCCGAGAAGAGCGAGACGGACGCGAGGTGGTCGAGGTGGGACTGGCGGGCCATGAGCGCGCAGCATAGGCAACCCCGTGGACCGTTGTGCCCTGGCGCACGCCGAGCATCCACCGTGAATGCTTCACAAGGGCGAAACAACCGCGAAACCTTGTCTCCTTACCGTCGCCGACGTGGATGTCGTCCTCGTCCGGTGGCCCGTGGAGCAGGGCCGGCGCGAGGAGCTGCAACGTGAGGGCCGACCTCGATTGCTGCTCCTCGAAGACGGGGTGGCGCCTCCACTGGCCGGGGCGGATGACTTCGAGGACTGGATCCGGGTGCCGGCCGGCGAGGTCGACCTCCGGGCTCGGGTGGAGGGGCTGCGCCGGCGAGCGGAGGCCCGGATCGACCCCGCTCCCGCCCTCGATGACGATGGCGTGCTCCGCCTGGGCGACCGGTGGGTGTCACTGCCACCGGTCGAGGCTCGACTGACGGCCGCCCTGCTGGGTCGCTACGGCGCCGTCGTCTCCCGCGACGCGCTGGCCCGGGCGGGGTGGCCGGCGGGCGCGCCCGGCCGCAACGCGCTGGATGTGCACATGCTCCGACTCCGTCGTCGCCTCGCACCGCTCGCGCTGGCCATCCGCACGGTCCGGTCGCGCGGCTACCTGCTCGAACGGCTGGTGGCGGGGAACGGACAGGCCCAGGCGCAGTGAGGTGCTGAGGTGCTGAGCCTGGTGACGGCGGTGGTCAAGCCCCACAAGCTGCCGGAGGTGCGGGACGCCCTGAACGCAGCGGGCGTGCACGCACTGACCATCAGCGAGGTCACGGGCTTCGGTCGCCAGGGTGGGCACACCGAGACCTACCGCGGCGCCGAGTACTCCATCGACTTCGTGCCGAAGGTCAAGGTCGAGGTCGTGGTCGCCACCCGGGACGCGGCGTCGGTCGCGGCCGTCGTGAGCGGAGTCGCGCAGACCGGGAGGATCGGCGACGGGAAGATCTGGGTGACGCCGGTGGAGCAGGCGGTGCGGATCCGCACCGGCGAGAAGGGGCTCGACGCGCGTCTGATCAGGTGGTCTCGTCGGCCAGCTCGCTGAGCCGACCGATCGACGTCCGCACCGCGCTGTCCAGCAGCTCCTTGTCGGACGGTCGGGGTCCCACCAGCCGCACGACGCTGACGAGGTCACCGTCGCGGATCAGGATCAGATCCCGTTCCTCGATCGTGCCGTCGGCGAGCTCCGCCTCGACCTTCAGCGCGACCGTGTCGTCCGACAGCACACCGAAGTCGAGGGCCGCGGTGCGCAGGCTGAGGTCCTGGTCGGCCACGACCACGGCCGCGCAGCTGGCGATGATGCTCTGGACCAGCCCTTCCACGTCCCCCCCGACGCCGGGGAACCAGGCGATCGTGTTGGTCAGCACCGCGGAGGGCGAGGTGAAGTCGGCCGTGGCGACCTCCGTGGGTTCGAGCCCCTGGATCGCGTCGTCGCACGCGTGCTCAGGGATGAGCTCGGCGTTGATGGCGGTGCCCTCCGCGGCAGCCGTGTAGGAGTCCGGCAGGTCGTCCTCGGTGAGCAGCGCGGCGGTGAGCCGCTTCTCGGTCACCGGGACGGGCTCGGGCTCCGTCACCTCTCGGTTGGTGCTGCATCCGCCCGCGAGGAGCGCCACGCTCACCACCACCGTCGCCGCCGCACCGGCCACCCTCCGCACTCCGTGCACCACACCGCCTCCTGGGTCCCTGTCGCGGGCCATTGTTCCACCTGCCACCGGTCTCATCGGCGTTCTGCTTGCCGGGCTACAGCCTCGGCTGCGGCTCGGATCTCCTCCGGGCCGCGCAGGTAGCGCTCCTCGATCGGCACATCGGTCACCGGCTCGAGGTCGTCACCGAGCTCGTACACGAAGGGCTCACCGGTCGGGATGTTCAGCTCGACGATGTCGGCGTCGCTGATGTGGTCGAGGTGCTTCACGAGTGCCCGCAGGCTGTTGCCGTGGGCGCCGACGAGGACGGTGTGCCCGGCCCGCAGGTCCGGCACGATCGCGTCGAACCAGTAGGGGAGCAACCGAGCGACGACGTCGGCCAGGCACTCCGTGAGCGGCAGCGCCCCCGCCGGGACCTGCGCGTAGCGCTCGTCGTCGTTGGGGTTGTACTCGTTCTCGGGGCTGATCGGAGGCGGTGGCACGTCGTAGCTGCGCCGCCAGAGCTTGAACTGCTCCTCCCCGTACCGAGCCGCCGTCTCGGCCTTGTTGCGGCCGGTGAGATCGCCGTAGTGCCGCTCGTTGAGCCGCCAGTCCCGTCGGACGGGCAACCACGAGCGACCCTGGGCGTGGAGCGCCAGCTCCACCGTGCGGATGGCGCGGGTCTGCAGGGAGGTGTGCGTGACGTCGGCGCGCACGTCGTGGGCGGCCAGGAGCTCGCCGGCGGCCGTGGCCTGCGACTCGCCGAGGGGGGTGAGGTCCGCGTCCCACCAGCCGGTGAACAGGTTGCGCTGGTTCCACTCGCTCTCGCCGTGGCGGAGCAGCACGAGTCGCGGCACGGCGGCACCCTACGCGGTGGGCCGTGGACGATCACGTCACCGAAGTTGTAACTACCACACTCAACTTCTATCCTCGTCAGCGACTCAGTTCGGTACACCCTCCGGAGGAACCCCCCATGCCCAAGGCTGTCGGCATCGATCTCGGCACCACCAACTCCGTCGTCTCGGTCCTCGAGGCCGGCGATCCCGTCGTCATCCCCAACAGCGAAGGGTCCCGCACCACCCCTTCCGTGGTCGCCTTCTCCAAGGGAGGCGAGGTGCTGATGGGCGAGGTGGCCAAGCGCCAGGCGATCACCAACCCGGATCGCACGATCCGCTCGGTCAAGCGCCACATGGGCACGAGCTGGAGCGTCGAGATCGACGGCAAGAAGTACACCGCCCAGGAGATCAGCGCTCGCACGCTGATGAAGCTGAAGCGCGACGCCGAGGCCTACCTCGGCGAGACCGTCACCCAGGCCGTCATCACGGTCCCTGCGTACTTCGACGACGCCCAGCGCACGGCCACCAAGGAAGCGGGCCAGATCGCCGGCCTCGAGGTCCTGCGCATCATCAACGAGCCGACCGCCGCGGCGCTCGCCTACGGGCTCGACAAGGAGGGCTCCTCCGACCAGACGATCCTCGTGTTCGACCTCGGCGGTGGCACCTTCGACGTCTCGATCCTCGAGATCGGTGACGGCGTGTTCGAGGTGAAGAGCACGCACGGCGACACCAACCTGGGTGGCGACGACTGGGACCAGCACGTCATCGACTGGCTGGTCGAGCAGTTCAAGTCGGCCCACGGGATCGACCTGAGCAAGGACAACATGGCCGTCCAGCGCCTCAAGGAGGCGGCGGAGAAGGCCAAGATCGAGCTCAGCCAGGTGCAGCAGACGCAGATCAACCTGCCGTTCATCACGGCCACCCCCGACGGCCCGCTCCACCTCGACGAGCAGCTGACGCGGGCCAAGTTCCAGGACCTCACGTCCGATCTCCTGGAGCGCTGCCGGGTGCCGTTCGAGCAGGCCATCAAGGACGCCGGCCTCACCAAGGACCAGATCGACCACGTGATCCTCGTCGGTGGCTCGACCCGGATGCCCGCGGTCGCCGAGCTCGTCTCCGGCCTCACCGGCAAGGAGCCCAACAAGAGCGTCAACCCCGATGAGGTCGTCGCCATCGGCGCGGCCGTGCAGGCCGGCGTGCTCAAGGGCGAGGTCAAGGACGTGCTGCTCCTCGACGTCACGCCGCTCTCGCTCGGCATCGAGACGAAGGGAGGGGTGATGACGAAGCTCATCGAGCGCAACACCACCATCCCGACCCGACGCACCGAGGTGTTCACGACCGCCGAGGACATGCAGCCCTCGGTGGAGATCCACGTGCTGCAGGGCGAGCGCGAGATGTCGCAGTTCAACAAGACGCTCGGCAAGTTCCAGCTCGTCGACCTGCCCCCCGCGCCCCGTGGCGTGCCGCAGATCGAGGTCACCTTCGACATCGACGCCAACGGCATCGTGCACGTCTCGGCGAAGGATCGGGCCACGAACAAGGAGCAGTCGATGACGATCACGGGCCAGTCGAGCCTGAACAAGGACGCCATCGACCAGATGGTGAAGGACGCCGAGGCCCACGCCGAGGAGGACCGGGTCCGGCGCGAGGAGGCGGAGGTCCGCAACAACGCCGACACCCTCGTGTACCAGACCGAGAAGCTCCTCAAGGAGCAGGGCGACAAGCTCGAGGGCGAGGAGAAGACGACGGTCGAGGAGCACCTCGCATCGCTCAAGACCGCGATCGGCGGCACGGATGTCGACGCCATCAAGGCGGCGACGGAAGCGCTCATGACCTCGTCCCAGGGCTTCACGCAGCGGCTCTACGACGCGGCCGCCAGCGCCGACCGCGACGCGGGCGGCGGCAGCGCCGGTGCCTCACAGCCCGACGACGACGACGTCGTCGACGCGGAGATCGTCGACGACGAGCCGCAGAGCTAGGCCGGCCGATGGCCGATGTCCAGCCCGGGGCCGGGCCCCCGCCGAGTGACGACGAGGTGGTCGAGGGAGAGCTCGTCGACGACCCGGCCGACGCGCCGATCTCCGAGGTGACGGTCGAGACGCTCGTCAGCGACCTGGAGCGGGTCACCAGCGCGCGCGATGAGTTCCGCGACGCGTACCAGCGCGCCGCCGCCGACTTCGACAACTTCCGCAAGCAGTCGCAACGCCGGCTCGAGGATGAGGTGGCGCGCTCGTCCGGCGCGCTGGTCCAGCGCCTGTTGCCGGTGCTCGACGCCTGCGACGGTGCCCTGGCCCACGGCGCGACCGAGGTCGAGCCGATCGCGGTGGCCCTGCTGACCGCCCTCGAGAAGGAGGGCCTGGCCCGGGTCGCCCCGATCGGTGAGGTGTTCGACCCCACCGTGGCCGACGCGGTGGTGCACGAGCCCGGCACCGGAGGCGACCACATCGTCTCCGAGGTGATGCGGCCCGGCTACACCTGGCGGGGCCAGGTCCTGCGCCCCGCGATGGTCAAGGTCACGGACTGAGGGGAGGTCGCAGGCATGGCTCCGCAGCGCGAGTGGTTCGAGAAGGACTACTACCGCCTCCTGGGTGTGTCGGACACGGCGACCCCCAAGGAGATCAAGAGCGCGTACCGGAAGCTGTCGCGCGAGTACCACCCCGACAACAACCCCGGCGACGCCGCCGCCGAGGAGCGCTTCAAGGAGGTGTCCGCGGCGTACGACGTCGTCGGCAACGACGAGCGGCGCAAGGAGTACGACGAGGTGCGCCGGCTCGGTCCGGCCGGTGCGGGCTTCCCCGGCGGCGCGGGTCCCGGCGGGTTCCAGTTCCAGGACGCGGGTGACCTCGGCGACCTGCTCGGCGGGCTCTTCGGTCGATCGCCGCGCGGTGGCCGCGGCGGGCGCGGTCCCGCACCGGGGCCAGGACCTCGAGACGGAGCTCCACCTGACCTTCGACGACGCCGTCGCCGGCGTCACCACGGCCGTGCACCTCACGAGCGACGCGCCGTGCCGCACCTGCAACGGGTCGGGCGCCAAGGTCGGCACCGTGCCGCACCGGTGCTCGAACTGCGGTGGGCAAGGCGTCGTGTCCGACAACCAGGGTCTGTTCTCGTTGTCGTCGCCGTGTCCGGTCTGCGCGGGTCGCGGGAGCATCATCGACGACCCCTGCCCGACGTGCCGAGGCACCGGAGTCGAGCGCCGCCCGCGTGAGGTCAAGGTTCGCGTTCCGGCGGGGGTGGACGACGCGCAGCGCATCCGCCTGAAGGGCAGGGGTGGGCCCGGTCAGAACGGCGGGCCCCCGGGCGACCTCTTCGTGGTCGTGCGGGTCGCACCGCACCCGTTGTTCCAGCGGCGCGGCCGAGACCTCACCCTCACCGTCCCGATCACGTTCCCGGAGGCGGCCTTCGGTGCCGACATCACGGTGCCGACCCTCGACGGCGGGTCCGTGCGCGTGCGCATCCCGTCCGGTACCCGCTCGGGACGGACCTTCCGCGTCAAGGGCAAGGGCGTGGCCACCCCCAAGGGCACCGGGGACCTGCTGGTCCTCGTGGAGGTCGCCGTGCCGTCCAACCTGTCGAGCGCCGAGCGCAAGGCGCTGGAGGCGTACCAGGCCGCTTCGAACGGGGTGTCGCCCCGTGAGCACCTCGGCGTGTGAGGAGGGTGAGCCATGGCCAACCCGACTGACCGGACCCGGGCCGTCTATGTGATCTCGGTGGCCGCCGAGCTCGCTGGCCTGCACCCCCAGACGCTCCGCATCTACGAGCGCAAGGGGCTCGTCGACCCCGCCCGCACCGGCGGCGGGAGCCGGCGCTACAGCGACGAGGACATCGCCCAGCTGCGCCGCATCCAGGAGCTGACCAGCGAGGGCCTCAACCTGGCCGGCGTCCAGAAGGTGCTCGAGCTGGAGGCGGAGCTCGATGCCGCCCGGCTGGCGCTGCGCCAGGCTCGAGACGGTGCCGAGCAGGCCGTCGAGCAGACCCACCGTCAATACCGCCGCGACCTCGTTCCCCTCAACCAGTCGATGGTGCTGTTCCGCAAGCGGCCGCGCTAGCGGAGTCACCCGAGCAACAAGAGGCGCCCCCGGACGACCTAGGTTGCTGGTCCGGCGGAAGCAGGTGCGCAAGGAGCCAACGACCGTGGACAGCAACGAGCCGGTCCGGCAAAGGACGGTCCTGATCGCGAATCCCGCGTTCGACGTGTACGGGTCCGATCTGCAGATGCTCGAGAGCGTCGTCGCCCTGCGGCCGCGGGCTGGCGCGTCGTGGTCTGCTCGCCGACGCCCGGCGGGCTGGCTGATCGTCTGGAAGCCGTGGGCGCAGAGACGAGGTTGCTCGAGTACCCGATCGTGCGGCGCGCCGACGCGAGCCCTGGGGGAGTCCTCCGGCTCGGGGCCGTGGGCGCGGCCTCGGGCCCCCGCATGCGACGGGTCATCAGCGAGGTCGACCCGGCCGTGATCTACGTGAACACGCTCACCTTGCCGTGGTGGATCGCCGCCGGCCGCGTCGCGAGGCGCCCCACGCTGTGCCACGTCCACGAGGCGGAGGTGGACCTCAGCGCGATCGCACGCAAGGTACTCACGGGACCGCTGCGCCTGGCCACCATCGCGGTCATGAACAGCAAGGTGTCGTTGGAGGCCGCCTGCGAGGTGATCCCGACGCTGCGCGGCCGATCCCGCGTGATCTACAACGGACTCGAGCCACCCGCGACGCCTCCGAGCCCCCCGGCCCGATCGGCCGCACATCGGAGGCTCGTCGTCGTGAGCCGTCTCTCGCCGCGCAAGGCCCCGCATGTAGCGCTGGAAGCAACCGCTCGGCTCCGGGCCGCGGGTCGCGACCTCTCGATCGAGCTGTGCGGGACGCCGGTGCCGGGCAAGGAGGCCTATGCCGAGGAGCTGGCCGCGCGGGCCCGTGAGCCGGACCTCGCTGGCGCCGTGGACCTGACCGGCTACACGTCACCCCTCTGGCCCGTGCTGGCTCGCGCCGACGTGTTCGTGGCGCCCTCGCTCGGCGAGTCCTTCGGAAACGCGGTGGTCGAGAGCCAGCTGGCGTTGCGGCCGGTGGTGGCGACGGCGGTCGGCGGGCACCTCGAGACCGTGCTGGACGACCGGACCGGGTTGTTGGTCCCCGCCGGCGACCCGGTCGCGCTCGCTGAGGCCGTCGCTCGGCTGCTCGACGAACCCGCCATGGCTGACCGTCTCGCGCAGGCCGCGCGGGCACGAGCCCTGGAGCTGTTCACCTCCGAGCGCTACGGGTCGACCGTCGTCACGCTCGTCGAGGAGTTGGCGGCGGCGCACCCCCGGTCCGCCTAGTGCGTCAGGCCGTCGACTTCGCGTTGGAGCACCCGACGGAGCATCGTGCTCGAGGTCTGCGTGGTGTACGGGACGTACGCGACCTCGACGCCGACGGCCGCGAAGTCGGCCTCGAGCTTGTCGCCGCGATCGGTGCCCTTCCAGTCGTCGCCCTTCACGATGACGTTGAACCGGAGCCGCTCCCACATCTCCAGCTTGTGCGGGAGGTCCTCGGCGACGGCCTCGTCCACGTAGCGGACCGCGGCCGACGATGGCGAGCCGCTCGTCCAGGGGAACGATCGGCTGAGGCCCTTGACCCGGAGTGCGAGCTCGTCGGTGACGACACCCGCGATCAGGTGATCGCAGACCTCGCTGGCGTTGCGCAGGACGTTGAGGTGGCCGATGTGGAAGAGGTCGTACACCCCGGGCGCGTACGCGATCCGTCGTCCTGCCATGATCCGGGAACCCTAGGTCAGCCGTGGAGGACCGCGCACGCTGGACGTGACGGAGCCCGACGAGGACGGACCTCCGCTGGGGTGCTCGAGTCGTTCGGTCCCCCGCACGGGCAGGAACAACCCGTACTTCCTGCTGCTCTTCGACTCGTTCCCGCGCGTCCGTCGACGCCCGCTACTTCTCGTGGCGGCACGCCCTCACGGGCTCGTTCGACGTGTTCCACCTCCACTGGCCGGAGGTGATGACTGCACGGGCGTACCCGACTCCGGAGCGGCGTGCGTTGCGTGCTTGTTCGTGCTCGCTGCTCGTGCGGATCCGCGTGCAGCGCAAGGCGCTGGTCCGCACGCTCCACAACGCGGCGCCCCACGATGAGCTGTCCTGGGTGCACGAGAGGATCGTCGCCATGGCCGATCGTGCGACCACGGTGTGGATCCTGCTCTCGGACCGAGTCGCGCCGCTCACCGACGCGCCGGCGGTCGTGGCGCCCCACGGGCACTTCCGAGACTGGTTCGCGGAGACCCGCCGACGCCGGCCGTGCCCGGGCGCTTGCTGTTCTTCGGGCGCATCCGCCGCTACAAGGGCGTCCACCTGTTGCTGGACGCGTTCGCTCGGCTCGAAGACGACCGAGCGTCCCTGCACGTCGTGGGCAAGACCGAGGACGAGGAGCTGGCCGACGACCTGCGCCGAGCGGAGGCCGCAGACCACCGCCTCACCGCGATCGACGACTTCGTGGCCGACGAGCGTGCTCGCTCGCGAGGTCTTCGAGAGCGAGCTGGTGGTCCTGCCCTTCGTCGAGATGACCAACTCCGGCTCGATGCTCCTGGCCTTGTCGCTCGATCGCCCCGTGCTGGTGCCCCGCCTACCCGTCACCGAGGAGCTTGCCGACGAGGTCGGCCCGGGTTGGGTCGCTCATCTACGACGGCGTGCTCGACGCCACCACCATCGACCACGCGCGGCGCCTTCCGCGCCACGGGCGACCCGACCTCTCCGCCCGGGATTGGGGACCGATCGGACTGCTCCACGCCCACGCGTTCCGGCTGGCCCGCGGGCTCACGGCTCGCTCCGCACGGTAGTCCTACGCATCGACGTGGTACCACCACGAAGCGTACGGAGCGGAGGGAGGAGCGCGAACATTCCTCACGGATCGCCTTGTATCCACGGGCCCGACCACCCACTATGGTCACTCTCCGCGGTGGAGACCGCGGAGAGTGATGCGCGGGTGGCACGCCACACTGAACGAGTGAGGCAGGGCAAGGGTGGCGGAGCAAGGGCGGATCGGAACGGAATCGCGGTTGGCGTGCGCGTGTGCTCGTCGCGTGCCTCGTCCTCGCTCGTCGCGCCTGCTCCGATGGCGACGACGCGGGCCGCCTCGCAGACCACCGGAGACGACGCCCGGGTCGACACGCCGAGAGCGACGCCGGCACGATCGACGACACCGTGCCGCCGTCACCGAGCCTCCGGTCGTCGAGCCGGTCGCGATCGACGAGCTCGGCCGACTTCGGTGACGGGGTCTCCGCGCGGGTGACGACCGTCGAGGACGTCGAGGTCGAGGCCTTCATGCCCGGCGAGATGAGCGGCCCTGGCGTCGCGATCACCGTTGAGATCACCAACGGGACCGGCGGCACCGGTCGAACCTCGACAGCGTCATCGTCGATCTCGTCAGACCGGCGACCGCTACGCCACCCTGATCACCACGAGGAGGACACCCGCCTCGCCGGCGACCTCGCCCCTGGTGCCACCAGCGAGGGCACCTACGTGTTCACCATCCCGGCCGAGGACCGCACCGACGTCGCGGTCCGGGTCACCTACGCCGCCACCCGAACCGACCGTCGTCTTCGAAGGAAGCCTCGCTCGATGTCTGACCGCGCTCGTCCCCTCGTTCCACCTCCACCTCGAGCCCATGAAGGATCACCGATGACCACTCCACCCGATCACGTCCGTCGTCCAAGCGGTTCACGACCGGCGCCGTCGCCGTCGCGCTGATCCTCTCGACGCTCGCGGTCGTCGAGGCGCGTCGGCGCCGACCGCGGCCGCGGTCGTGCCGCCGGTGCTCAACACCACGCCGCAGCAGGTGTCCGCCGATCCGCTCCCCACGGTGCAGATCAACGGCGTGGTGTGGGACCAGGAGATCGTCGGCAACACCGTGTACGTGGTCGGCAACTTCACGCCAGGCCCGCCCGGCCGGCTCGCCGGCCGGCGTCAACCAGACGCCGCGGGCCAACGTGCTCGCCTACAACCTCACGACCGGCGCGCTCATCCCCGGCTTCGTGGCCAACACGAACAACCAGGTGAAGACGGTCGACGGCGTCGCCCGACGGCTCTCGCATCTACATCGGCGGCCAGTTCACGCACGGTCAACGGCACCACCCGGTACCGCATCGCCGCCCTCAACCCGACCACCGGCGCGGTCATCACCGGCTTCAACGCCATCGCCGAACTACCACGGTCAACGACCTCGTGGCCACCAACACCACGGTGTACGCCGGCGGCATCTTCAGCGCCGCCGGCGCCGGAGCGGCGACGCCCGCGCCAAGCTGGCCGCCTTCACCGCCACGCAACGGCGCCGCTCCTCGGCTGGGCACCCGACGGCCAGCGCCAACGTCCAGACGCTCGCTCATGAGCCCCGACGGCGTCGCGGCTGTTCGTCGGCGGCATCTTCCTGCAGCTCAACGGCCAGCAGCGCCTACGGCATGGGTGCGCTCGACCCCGTCAACGGCACGCTCGATCCCGTGGGCGGCCAACCAGGTGATCAAGAACGGCGGCACCTACGACGGCGCGATCCTCGACCTCTTCACCGACGGCACGTCGATCTACGGCAACGGCTTCACCTTCGGTCGCGACCTCGGGCAACCTCGAGGGCGTCTTCAAGGCCGACGCCGACCACCGGCGCAGATCAGCTGGGTCGAGGACTGCCACGGCGACACCTACCAGGCCGCGCCCATGAACGGCTACGTGTACATCGCCGGCCACGCGCACTTCTGCGGCAACACCGGCGGCTTCCCGCAGTCGAGCGACGAGCACAACGCACTGGGGCCACTACCAGCGGCACGCCCTCGCCTTCAAGGACGAGGCCGCGGGCACGCTCCGCCGTGACAACTGGAGCTACCACAACCTCGAGGGGCTGCCGGCGCCGTCGCTGACCACGTGGTTCCCGGAGTGGACCGCCGGCACCTTCACCGGCCAGGGCCAGGCGACCTGGGCGGTCGAGGGCAACGGCCAGTACGTCGCCTACGGCGGCGAGTTCACCCGCGATCAACACGACGAACCAGCAGGGCCTGGTCCGGTTCGCCGTCCGGTCGATCGCGCCCAACGACCCGGGCCCCGGCTGCAGCGGCGACGACTTCCCGATCAACGTCGTGTCGCAGGCCGCCGGCCAGGTGCGCGTCACCTTCCCGGCCAACTTCGACCGGGACGACGGCGTCCTCACCTACGACATCACAGCGCAACGGCGCCACGGTCGAGACGCTGTCCGCGCAGTCGACCTACTGGGACCAGCCGGCGGTCAGCTTCGTCGACACCGGGCTCACCCCCGGTCAGACGCTACACCTACCGGGTGCGCGCCCGCGATCCATGGGGCAACGCGCAGCTGAGCAACCACGTACCCGGTCACGGTGGCGTCGTCCGGCGCTGCCGACCACCTACGCCAACCGGGTCCTCGCAGGACGGCCCCGCGCTCTACTGGCGCCTCGGCGAGTCGCCGGGGGCCACGCAGGCCGAGGACGACGCCGGCGTGCAGACCGGCACCGTCAACGCCATGACCTTCGGTCGCCCGGGCGCGATCATCGGTGACCCGGACACGGCGGTCCAGCCCACCGGCACCACCTCCCGGATCGTCCAGCCGCCGCTCGTCAACGCGGCAGGGCCTCCTCGAGCGCCAACGCCGACCCGCGACGAGCTCACGGTCGAGACCTGGTTCCGCACGACCAGCACCCAGGGCGGCCGCCTCCTCGGCTTCGGGAGCAGCAGCACCGGCACCTCGAGCTCGTCGCGCCAACGACCGCGCTGCTCTACGTCACGAACAACGGGCGGGTCCTCTTCGGCGTCCGCACCCGCCCGGAGGGCACCGGCGTACACCAGCAACCGCGTCGCACCGCACGATCCAGTCGCAGACCGGGCTGAACGACGGCGCAGTGGCACCACGTGGTCGGCACGCTGGCCAGCGACGGCATGCGGCTCTACGTCGACGGCGTGCAGGTCGGCGTCCCGATCGGACACGAACAGCGGCCACGGCTACTACGGCTACTGGCGGGTCGGGGCCGACACGCATGAGCAGCTGGCCGAGCCCGCCGACCTCGACGCGCCTCAACGGTGACATCGACGAGGCCGCCGTCTACTACCACGCGCTCGACGCCTCGCAGATCGCGAGCCACTGGAACGTCAGCGGTCACGGCAACGGGCGACCCGGCACCGATCGCCGAGTTCTCGTCGTCGACCAACGGCCTCACGGCGTCCTTCGACGCCAGCGCCTCGAGCGACCCGGGCGGCGCGATCGTGCTCCTACGCGTGGAACTTCGGCGACGGGACCACCGGCTCCGGCGTCACGCCCGAACCACCACTACCCCGCGGGCGGCACCTACGACGTGACGCTCACGGTCACCGACAACGCGTCGGCGTACCGGGACGGTCCAGCACCAGGTGACGGTCGTGGCTGCCGAACGTGGGGCCCGACCGCCGCGTTCACCGCTGATCCTGGCGAGCTCGAGGTCACCGTTCGACGGCTCCGGCTCCGACGGACCCCGACGGGATCATCCAGACCTACGAGTGGAGCTTCGACGACGGCGGCACCGGCCTCGGCCCGAACGTGATCGCACACCTACGCGGCCGCTGGCACCTACGACGTGACGCTCACCGTCACCGACGACGACGGCGCGCAGGACGACGTCACGCAGCAGGTCGTCGTCACCGAGCCCGGTGCGCCGATCGTCTACGCGGCCGGACGCCTTCGGTGATCCGCTCGCCAGCGGCTGGGGCACGGCCGACATCGGCGGCGCCTGGACGCACACGGGTGCGGTCGCCAACTTCTCGGTGAGCGGCGGCGTCGGGTCGCCAGCGCATGCCCACCGCCGGGACGGAGCTGAGGAGCTCCCTGAACGCGGTGTCGGCCGAGAGACGTGCTGGCCACGGTCGACGTCGGCTGGGACAAGGCGCCCGACGCCAGCGGGCATGTACGCCTCGCTGGTCGTCCGACGCGTCGGGACCTCGGACTACCGGGTCCGAGTGCGGGTGATGTCGACCTCGACCACCCTCACGCTCTACCGGATGGTCAACAACACGCTGACCTCCTTGGGCGTCGTCACCCTCCCCGGGCTGGTGTACAACCCCGGGGACACGCTGCGGCTGCAGCTGCGGGCGGTCGGATCCGGCACGACCACCCTGCAGGCGCAAGGTGTGGCGAGTCGGCACCACCGAGCCGGCCGGCGTGGCAGATCACCGCCAACGACACCACGGCCTGCCTGCAGGCGCCGGGTGGGGTCGGGCTCGACGTCGTACCTCTCCGGTGCGGCGGGCCTGGCGCCTCGTCGTCGCCCTTTGGGATGCCCTCGCGGTCACCGAGCCGTAGGGGGATCCCTGACTTCGGTCGTCGTCGGGATCCTCACCTACCTGCGACCCGACGGCCTGCGCAGCACCGTGGCGGCGGTGCTGGAGCAGGCCGCCGAGGTCGGCAACGCGACGGTCCTCGTCGTCGACAACGATCCGGAGGCCGAGCGCGATGGCGTTGGCCGCCGAGTTCCCGGCCGATCGGGTGCGGATCGTGCACGAGCCGACGCCGGGCATCGTCGCGGCTCGGAACCGGGCCCTCGACGAGAGCGGGGATGCCGATGTCCTCGTGTTCATCGACGACGACGAGCTGCCCGAGGACGGCTGGCTCCGGCGATGCTCGACACCTGGGAGCAGACGCAGGCCGCCGCGGTCGCTGGTCCGGTGCTGTCGACCTTCGCCGGGGAGCCCGATCCCTGCGTCACCGAGGGGCGGTTCTTCGTGCGCCGCCGGCTGCCGACCGGCACCGACCTGACGGTCGCGGCCACCGGGCAACCTGCTCCTCGACCTGGCCCAGGTGCGTCGAGCCGGCGTGCGCTTCGACCGGCGCTTCGAGCATGAGCGGCGGGTCCGACTCGCTGTTCACCCGCGAGCTGCACCGACAGGGCCTCCGGATGGTGTGGTGCGACGAGGCCACGGTCGCGGATGTCGTGCCGGCGTCCCGGGCCAACCGTCGCTGGGTCCTCCAGCGAGCCGTGCGCAGCGGCAATGCGTCGAGCCGCATCGAGATCCTTCTCGCCGGGCGAACGCTCGACGCCCTGAGGGCGAGGGCCGTCCTCCTCGGACGGGGACTCGGTCGCGTCGTCGCCGGGTCGGCGGGGTCATCATGGGTGCGCTGCTCCGATCGGTGCGCCACCAGGCACGAGGAGCCCGGATGGTCGCCCGCGGGCTCGGCATGGTCAGCCGGTGCCGTCGGCTACACGCGCGAGGAGTACAAGCGGCGCTGAGCCTCCGGCGCGGCTCAGGTCCCGGTCATCATCCAGCGGTCGGCGACGATCCGCTGGTCGTCCAGAGGGAGGTCCTCGAGCGACTCCCCCTCCGCCGCTCGGCTCGGTGCGATCGTCCGCTCGATCGCCTCGGCGACGACCTCGGCGACTGGCGTCGAGGTCGAGCACGGCGTGACCGTGCTCCGTCAACCAGCCCGCCGATGCCCGTGTCCGAGGTCGTGACGATCTCGCAGCCGTGCCCGAGGCCCTCCTGGATCGGCTGCCCGATCTGCTCCTTCCAGAAGCCCGCGCGCTGCGAGAGGAGGAGGAGCGTTCCACTCGATCGCATCGCTCGGTGGATGTCGGCTCGAGGGCGGGTCGACGTGGACGGTCACCGATGGCTGGTCGGCCGCCCACGCCTGTGACCTCCCCTTCGAGCCGACCCATCCCGATGATGACGAGTCGGGCATCCGGGCGTCGACGCAGGAGCGCCTCCCAGGCGCGCCATCATCGGACGGATCCCCTTGCGCTCGACGAAGCCGCCGACGAACAGGACCTGGGCTGGATCCCGTTCCTCGACGGCGCCATCCAGGCACCCGCAGGCAGCGGGGATGGCGACGTAGAGCCGTGAGCGCGACTGCACCGTGGTCGTGCCGACGTACTGCTCGTACAGCTCCATCGACGGACGGGTGGCGAAGGCGAGGCGGTCGCAGGAGCGCACGAGGATCGTCATCATGGCCTTGGTGAGGTGCGCGGCACGCGGCCGGCGGGAAGGTGCCGGCGGTCCTGGACCTCGAGGGCGGGATCGGCGTTCGCCATGCAGTACGCGGCGATCGTCGAGGGTCGCCGTGCGATGAGGCTTCGCAACCTGACGGCGGCGACCTGGAGGAGGAGGAACCCCCAGCGGTCGACCATGGCGGGCTCGTTGATCTCGACGGCGGCGTGGTGGCGACGGAGCAGCTCGCGCAGGATGCCGACGCGGCTGCGCTGGACGGGAGCGTTGGCCGGGTCGACCTCGGACGGGTGGTAGTCCGTGCGCAGCAGCCAGTAGACGACGCGTGCGGGCACCATGTCGCGGAACAGCTCGAGGTAGATGGTGCGCATGCGCCCATAGACGCGGATGTTCGGCGACTCGGTCATCGGGCCTCCTGCGCCACGGGACCGAGTCGCGGAGCTCCCCCACCCGGCCCCGGCCGCACCGTGGTCCGGCCGTCGGTGAGCGTGAGGACCTGATCGCACACCGTCGAGGAGGTTCGGCTGGTGCGTGACGATGAACATCGTCAAGGATCCGTGGAGCTCGAGCAGCGACGCGCGGATCGCCTCGGACGAGGCGGCGTCGAGCGCGCTGGTGGGCTCGTCGAGCACGAGCACGGACGGGTCGCCGGCGAGGGCGCGGGCGAGGCAGATCCGCTGTCGTTGGCCCCCCGACACGGCGTCGGCGCGCTGGCCGATCGGGGTGTCGTAGCCCTCCGGCAGCGCCAGCGATGTAGTCGTGGATGTGGGCCAGCCGGGCCGGCGCGCTCGCACCTCGCTCGTCGGTGATCGCACGCGAGAACCGGATGTTCTCGGCGACCGTTGCCTTGCACGAGGCGCGGCTCCTGCGGCACGTAGGCCACCCGGTGGTGCCAGTCGTCGAGGGAGATCTCCTCGACGGGGATCGCCGTCCAGCGAGAACGACCCGCGGTCGGGCGTCGCGCATGCGCAGCAGCAGCTGCACGAGCGTGGACTTGCCGGCGCCCGACGGGCCGACGATGCCGATGGCCGCGCCGGCGGCCGCGGCGAAGGTGACGTCGGTGAGGACGGGGTCGCCGCGGTGGTAGGTGAACGACACGCCCTCGAGCGCGGACGGAGCTCCCGGCGGAGAGGGGCTCGTCGCCTGACGACGCCGGCGTGGGCTCGATAGCCGGCCTCGGTCGTCCGCGAGGCGCTCGAGGAAGGGCCCGGCCTGCTGGATGACCTGCCAGGACACCTGCACCTGCTGGCCGTACGAAGCGGCCCGGACGAGGATCAGGACGACGGTGCCGAGGGTGGCGATCTGGCCCGTGCCGGACGCGTAGAGGATCGAGAGCCCGCCGACCAGCAGCAGGATCATCAGGCCCTGGTACACGCCCTGGACCAGCCGGCCCGTGAACTGCTGGCAGCACGAAGTGGTGGCGGGCGCCTCGATGTGGATGCCGATCCGTGTCCGCTCGGCGTCGGCGACGCCGAAGGTGTAGGTCTCCTCGGCCAGGCGGACGGACTCGCCCACCGCTCCGGCGTAGTCGAGCAGCGACGCCGACAGGGCCGCGCTGTGGCGGCGCGCGCTCCGTCCGAGGGGGCGGAGCCCGAGCGGCCAGCACGCCGGCCGCGATGAGCACCACGAGCGCGACCACGGGCCCGAGGAGGAAGGCGCTCAGACGAGCGCGAGGAAGGTTGAGCCCGACGAGAACAGGTTCCCGGTCTGGTTCAGGGCGTGGGCGGCCTGCCCGATCTGGTTGGTGAGCAGCTCCTGGAGATGGCCGTCGTGCTCGTCGGCCTGCGTGGCCCAGGTGGAGCGTGAGTACGCGTCGTAGAGGTTGCGTCGGATCCGCGCCTGGGCGTCGCCCGCCATCCGCGACGGGAGGTAGGCGACGATGAGGTGCAGTCCCAGGCGAACGAAGGCGAGGATCCCGGCGATGGCGAGCAGCACCGGGACCCGAGCGTCGAGCTCGAAGAAGCCGAGCGAGGTCGACACCTCGGTCTCGCCCTCGACCATGGCCGTCGCGGCCTGCGCGACGAGTGCGAGGATCGCCGACTCGGCCAGGCCCGCGAGCAGCGCGGCCACCAGGAGCACGGCCGCGGCACCGCGGTGTCCCTTCGCTGACGGTGCGCGAGGACGCTGAGCCACGCTCGTGCGTGACCGACGGACGCGGTCGTCGCCCGCGCTCGCTGTGCTCACCGATCCTGCCCGCCATGATCCGCCTCGTCCGCCAGCCGCCGTACCAGCCGCGAGATCGTACCCTTGTCGTCGGCCGAGGTGGAACCGCTGGTCACGGAGCACGAGGACCAGGCCGACGGCCACGCAGGTGCGGACCCAGTAGGTCGTGCTGGGCTCGAAGAGCAGCGACCAGAGCGCGAGCAGCGCGGCGAGGATCGATCGACGGTGCGGGCCTGCCGCGCGGCGAGGGAGAAGCTGAGGCTGCGGATGACGGCGACGAGGATCGTGGCTCCCAGTGCCACGCCTACGACCCCGTAGCGCACCCAGAGGTCGGCGATGATCGAGTGGAGGCGGAACTCGCGTGCCGAACATGTAGCGATCACGCTCCTGGTTGAGGCCGATGTTGATCGACTCCAACCCGGCCTTGGCGGTGTGCACGTCCTCGAGGTTCGGGATCACGCCCACGCCGTACCCAGACGGCTTCAGCCGGATCAGCTCCATGGTGGCCGCCCACTCAGGTCTTCCGCCGGCGAGCAGCGAGCCCGGACTGCTCGATCTGCTCGGTGGTCCGCTCCTGGATCGCCTCGCCGAGGTACGCCGGCGGTGATGAGCGTCGACGATCAGCATGTAGCCCGCCGTGCCCATGTCCGGCGATGAGGATGGCCGGCCACCATCGGCTCCGCTCGCGACCCTCGTCCGTTGGGCCGCATCTGCCACACGGTCAGCGTGGCGGCCAGCAGACAGAACGCGAAGAAGCTCCGGTAGCCGTCGAACACGCCGTACACGCCGAGGGCCGCGACCACGGCCGCGGCGCGGATCCGGGACCCGGATGCCTCCACCAGCCCCAGTGACGAGGAACGTCGCGGGGATGGCGATGCCGAACTTCCAGCTCGAGCCGACCCTCGACGACGGCCGCCGACGACGCCCCCGAGGCCGTAGAGCGCCACGACTCGGTGGAGGGGGATCTGGCGCCGGGCCCAGAGGACGAGGACGAAGGCCGCCGCGCCCGACAGCAGTAGCCCGAGCATGTGGATGCGGCCGGCGGCGCTGACGATGTGGTCCTGCGCCGCGAAGGTGCTGAGCGCCAGGCCCGAGACCACGCAGGCGAGCATCGAGCCCGACGATCAGCGGGGCCAGCGCGTACGAGCGGAGCGACCGGATCCAGAGGGGCAGCAGCACGAGGGCGAGCGGGAGCGTCGCGGACATGGCGGCGCCGATGCCGAGGTCGAGCCCGACGATGCACCACCGCGACGTGGACGATGACCGACGTGACCTGCTCGTAGGGGTCGCGGTCGGCGGGGGCGGACGCAGGGACGGAGCTCACGGGGCGAGTCGCCGGTGCCGCCGAGACCGTGCCCATCGCCATCGGCCCAGGCTATTGCGATCCTGGCCCGCGGCCGACTGGCGGCGCCCGCGGCCCAGGTAGGCTGCCCGGCCAGGAGGAGCGAGTGGATCTACGTCAGTACATGCATGCGGTGACGCAGGTACTGGTGGGTCATCGCGCTCCCGACCGTGCTGGGCCTCGGGCTCGGGATCCTCGCCACCACCGGCGCTCCTCCGCAGTACCAGGCCTCGGTGACCTTCTTCGTCACGACGTCGTCCGAGCCCACCGCCTCCGCCGCGGTGCAAGGCGACGAGTTCGCCCAGCGGCGGGTGAACTCCTACCTCGAGCTGCTCGGCACCGACCGGTTCGCCGAGATGGTCGCCGCCGCGGCGGTCGATGTCGACCTGACCGCCGACCAGGTCGAGGGCATGATCGGGGCCAAGGGCGACATCGACACCGTCCTCTTCACCGCCACCGTGACCTCGGATCTCGGGCGCTGGCGCTGTCGGTGGCGGGTGCGGTGGCGACCGAGTTCGTCGAGCTCGTGCGCGACGTGGAGACGACGGGCGACACGCCGCCGTCGGTGAACCTCGAGGTGGTCGACGGTCCCACCGTCGTCGAGCTCCCGCAAGCGTCCGCTCTTCTCCCTGGCGTGGCGGGCCGCGCTCGGCGGGATCATCGGTCTGGGCATCGCGTTGCTGCTCGAGCTGCGTGACCAGACGCTGCGCACCGAAGACGACCTGATCGCCATCGGCGCGGCGCCGGTCCTGGGCAACATCCCCTTCGACCGGCAGGTCGACACCGCAGCCGCTCCTCGTGGAGGCGAGCCGCCACTCGAACTTCGCCGAGGCGTTCCGTCAGTTCCGCACGAACCTGCAGTTCGTCGACGTCGAGCACCGCGTCCAGGTCCTGGTCGTCACCTCCTCGGTCCCCGGTGAGGGAAAGTCGGTGACGTCGTCGAACCTGGCGCTGAGCCTGGCCGCGGCCGGACGCCAGGTGCTCCTGGTCGAGGCCGATCTGCGGCTGCCGCGGATCTCCGGGTACTTCGGCATCGACCGCTCGGTCGGGCTCACGGATGTGCTGATCGGGCGAGCCGCGCTCGACGAGGTCCTGCGGCCGATCGCGGGCACTCGCTCACCGTCCTTCCCAGCGGCCACGCGCCGCCGAACCCGTCGGAGCTGCTCGGCAGCGAGAGCATGCGGACCGTCCTGGCTGAGCTGCGGACTCGCTATGACGTCATCGTCGTGGACACGCCCCCGCTCCTCCCGGTGGCCGATGGTGCCGTCGCGTCCGCGTGGGCCGACGGCGTGGTGCTGCTCGTGCGCACCGCCAAGACGCCGAGCCATCAGGTCGAGCTCTCGCTGCGCTCCCTCAGCTCCGTCGGCGCGCGCCTCGTCGGCGCGGTGATGACGATGACGCCGACCGGCTCCAGCTCGCGGTACACCAGCTACGACTACCGCGCGGGCGACGGCCCCCGGCCAGACCGGACCGGTCGCGCCGAGCTCGCCGTGCGACCCGGCAGCCGTGCCCGACCGCGCCGCCGCATCGACCGCGGCCGCCAAGCGGAGCCCGACCCAGCGGGCGGCCCGCCGCGACACCGCCGTCGCCGGTCGACCGGCGAGCCCGCCGGGTGCGCACGCCGAGGTCGCGAGCACGCCGGTCGCGACGGCGCCGAAGGCCCGAGCCGGCGCCGGTCGCGAGTGCGCTCAAGACCTCGAACGCCGACGCGAGCGTCAGGGTCGCCGCCCCGCCGCCTCCCCCGCCCCCTCCGCCGCCCGGGGCCCCGAACAGTGGATCGTCCGGAGGGTCGCGGACCAGCACCCGTCGGTCTTCGGGCCAGAACCGCTCCGCGCAGAGCCGCCGCACCGCGACCAGCGCGGATGCCCCGAGCTCGGACTCGGGCACGCCCACCGATCCCGTGCCCCGGGCCGCCGAGCCGACCTCGCCTCCCCCCAGCCGCGACGCGGGCGGCTCCGGGGCGCGCCCGCCGACGGTCGGGGCGAGCCCCGCCAGTAGCCGGCCTTGCGAACCGCTCCCAGGCCGTTCCCGGCCGACCCGCGGCTGAGCCCGCCGGCCGGAACCCTGTGACCTCCTCCCCCGAGCGCACGGTGCGCATCCTGGGCACCCATGGCGTGCCGGCGGCCTACGGCGGCTTCGAGACGGCGGCCGAGCACGTGGCCCGCTACCTGCGTCGGCCGCGGGCTGGCGGGTCGTCGTCTACTGCCAGCTCCCGGGCGCCGGGCCGATCACGCACCGACGAGTGGGAGGGCATGGAGCGGGTCCTCGTCCCGATCCCCACGCGAGGGCTGGCTGGGCACCTCGCGGTTCGACCTCGTCACCGTGCGCCACGCCGCCCGTCACCGCGACGTGTGCCTGACGTTCGGGTACAACACCGCCGTCTTCAACACCTGGCAGCGGCTCAAGCGGATCCCCAACGTCATCAACATGGACGGCATCGAGTGGTCCCGGCGCGCGATGGGGGCCGGTCCGGCAGGGGATCCTGTGGTCCAACGAGCGGGTCGCCGTGCGTGGTCGGCGACCACCTGATCGCCGACCACCCGGAGATCGCGCGCTACCTGCGAGCAGCGAGCCCCGGCGCCGCAAGATCTCCACCATCACCTACGGCGCCGACGCCATCACGACGGCCCCGACCGCGCCGGTCGTCGCCCTCGGGCTCGAGCCGGGCGGTACCTCACGCTGATCGCCGGCCGATCCCGGAGAACTCCATCCTCGAGCTCGTGCACGGGGTTCTCGGCTCGGCCGCGCGGGCATCGTCTGGCCGTGCTGGGCGACCTCGACCGCCGAGGATGCCTACGCTCGCGCGGTGCGTGCGGCGGCAAGCGACGAGGTGAGCTTCCTCGGGTGCCATCTACGACCCCGAGGTGGTGCGCGCGCTGCGGTTCCACGGCGTCGGCTACCTGCACGGCCACACGGTCGGCGGCACGAACCCGTCGCTCGTCGAGGCGCTGGGCGCCGGCAACCCCGTGCTCGCCCACGACAACCCGTACAACCGCTGGACGGCCGGGACGCGGCGCGGTAGTTCACCGACGCCGGCGACGTCGACGCCGAGCGTCACGCGGCTCGCTCGACGATCCGGCCGAGCGGGACCGGCTCGGCGCGGCCGCCCGGCGCCGCCACGCCGAGGAGTTCACCTGGGAGCACGTCGGCGGCCAGTACGAGGACGTCCTCCTGCGCTGACCTCCGCGACGGTGGCGGCTCGTGATCCGGATGGGGCGTCGGTCGGGCCTCGGGAAGATGGGCCTGTCCCACCTGTCGATGCTCAACGCCCACCCCGACGTCGTCCGTGGACGGCGTCTGCGACACCGTCCGGCTACCTGCTGTCGATGCTCGGCGAAGTACTCCGGGCCTGCGGACCTTCACCGAGCTCGACGCGATGCTCGACGACGTGCGAGCTCGACGCGGTGGCCATCTGCACGCCGTCCTTCCTGCACGCCAGCCAGGTCCGGGCCGGCGCTCGAGCGCGGGCCTGCACGTGTTCTGCGAGAAGCCGCTCGTGCCTCGACCCGGCCGAGTCGTGGGCCCTCGCCGCAGCTGGCCGAGCGAGCGGGGCCTGGTCACCCAGGTCGGCTACCACAACCGCTTCGTCGGGGCCTTCCGGGAGGTCAAGCGCCTGCTCGACGCGGGCGCCATCGGCACGGTCACCCACGTGCTCGCCGAGGCCTACGGCCCGGTGGTGCTCAAGGCCAAGGGCAGCACCTGGCGCAGCCGGCGGGCCGAGGGCGGCGGCTGCCTCTACGACTACGCCGCCCACCCGCTCAACCTGCTCACCTGGTACTTCGGCGAGCCCGGTCGGCGTCAGCGGCACGGTGCTCGGCCGGGTGTTCTCCGCCGAGACCGACGACGAGGTCTCCTCGACGCTCCACTTCGCCGGACGACGTCGACGCCCAGCTGTCGGTGAGCTGGTCCGACGAGTCGCAGCGCAAGATGACGACGCGGATCACCGCTCTGGGGCACGCACGGGCCGGATCTACGCCGACCGCCAGGAGGTGCAGCTGTACGTCCGCGAGGACGCCGACGCCGCCCGACGGCTACTCGGTCGGGCTGGAACGTGCGCTACACCACCGAGCTCTCCGACCCGGTCTGGTTCTACGTGCGCGGCGAGGAGTACAGCGCCCAGCTCGACGCCTTCGTGCCGCGCGTCGGCGACGGGCCGTCGACGGCGACGAACGGCTTCGCCAGCGCCGCGATCACCGACGACGTGATCGCGGCGATGGTCGTCGACGCCGCGCGCGACCGCCGCACGCCCGTGGGCGGCGATGCCCGCGCCAGCCGACGCCGCCGGCGCCGGCCGCGCACGGCGCGGACGGTCGCTGCGTCCGCCGCCGCGACGGAGCGTCGATGACGCGACCAGCGCGACCGACGCCCGGACGCACGATCGACCGGCTCCTGTTCGGCGACAACCAGTTCTTCGGCGTGAACCACATGTCCGAGGAGAAGGCGCGCGCCCAGGCGATGCGCTTCCAGGACATCTCGGCGCGTGATCGACGTGCTCGACATCGCCTACGACGAGGGCGTCCGCACCTTCATGTGCACGACCCACGACCGCATCGCGCGAGGTCTGCCGACCACGTGCGCGCCGACCCCGACCGCTACGAGCGACCTCACCTTCTTCCCCGTGCATGCCCTACGCCCACAAGTACGCCAACGCCATGACCGAGGACGGCATGATCGGCGCCGTCCGCCGCTTCCTGCCCGACGAGGGCTTCCTCGACGCGGCGCTGGCGCGGCGGGCGCTCGCTCGCCCGCAAGGACGTCGAGGGGCTCGTCACGCTGCTCGTCGACGCCGAGATGAAGATGTTCCGGGGCCTGCGCACGCCGGTGATCTTCCTGCAGAACGTCGTCGTCGACCTGCTGCTCGGCCTCGGCTTCGACGACGCCTTCGCGGATCTTCGCCGACCACGTGCGCGAGCCGCTACGGCGCCGAGCCCGGCTTCATCACCATGAACCTGCCGCTGCTGCTCGACTGCCTCGACGCGGTCGGGCTCGAGAACCCGATCGTGTGCGCCAGCATCAACAAGCTCGGCTTCCGGATGTGCGGCGGGGTCGAGGCCTACGAGGAGGCGCTCCGCGACCGCGACCGTTCCGGGCCGATCGCGATGTCGGTGCTCGCCTCCGGCGCGATCCCCGCCGGGAGGCGCTCGAGTGGGCGTGCGCCCTCCCCAACCTGGAGTCGATCGTCTTCGGCGCCTCCAGCCGAGCGAACATCCGGTCGACCCGCCAGATCGTCGACGAGCTCTGGCCTCCCGCCTGACGTGCGGGTCCTCTTCGACGCCTACTGGTGGGTGCGCGGTCCCGTGTCCAACAAGCAGGTGCAGCGCGAGATCGTCCGCCACTGGGTCGAGGAGTTCCCGCAGGACGAGGCCGTGCTGGTGCTCCGTCACGCCGACGCCGACCGCGGCCGACCTGCCGCCGGGCACCACTGCGGTGACCACGCGCCTGTGGCCCCACGGACTGGCGTCGATCGGGCACTACCCGCGGCTGGCGGAAGGCGGGGGCCGACGTCATCGTCACCCACAACTTCACGCCCATGGTCGGGGCGGAGCGCGGTCTTCGTCCACGACGTCATGTTCCAGACCAGCCCGGAGTGGTTCAGCCGTCCGGAGCGCGCCTACTACTGGCTGAGTCCCACGCCTGCTCCCGCGGGCGGACGTGGTGGTCGACCTCGTCCCACCACGAGGCCGAGCGGATCGCGGCCCAGAACCCGCGGGTGCGCGGCGGCGTCCACGCCATCGGGCTCGCGGTGGGCACCGACCTGCGCGACGCGGCACCGATGCGACCCGATGGGATGGGTGACGACGAGCGCTTCGTGCTCTCCGTCGGCCGCCTGAACGTGCGCAAGAACCTCGGCCCGCACCTTCGAGGGCGCGCTGGCCTCGGGCGCGGTGGGCCCCCGCCGTCCACTGGTGGTGGTCGGCGAGCCCGAGGGGGTGCGCACGGCCGTGGAGCCCGCGATCCGCGCTGCGATCGACGATGGCACCATCCGCTTCCTCGGGCGGGTCGACGACGGCGGCCTGGCGTGGCTGTACGGGCACGCCGAGCTGTTCGTGTTCCTCACCCTCGACGAGGGCTTCGGCCTCCCGCCGGTCGAGGCGCTCAGCTTCGGGTGCCCCGTGCTGGCCAGCGACATCGCGGTGCCTTGCGGGAGACGCTCGGCGACCACGCGACCTACGTCGACCCGCTGGACGTGGGCGTCGATCGCGCGCGGCGCTGGCCGACCTCGACCCACCGCCCCCGCTCGGGGCGCCGGTGCTCCCCGACTGGCGGGACACCGTGCGACGGCTGCGGTCAGCCGTCGTCGCGGCCGTGGGCCCGGAGCTCGCGTGACCAGCGGCGCAGGCTCGCGGCCAGGAACAGGGTGCTCGCCACCAGGAGCAGGAGGTAGAGCGGGGTGAACACCACGGGCACCCCGATGGTGGCGAAGGCCAGGCACAGGAGCCCGTAGTCGTTCGGGAGGGTGAGGAGCGGAGGCGATCCAGGGCGCCGGCTCGGCGACCCCCTCGGGCGTGGTCGGGTGGGCCGGACCCCGTGCTGGAGCCGCAGCTGGTCGGTGAGGGACTTGGCGTAGAACTGCGTGGACCACACCACGGCGTAGGCCAGGGGGATGAGGAGCAGCGAGGTCGACGGTGGCCGAACAGCTCCGCCTCGGCCGGACCGGTACCAGCAGATCACCACGGCGAGGTGCAGGCTGGCGTTCTTGACGGCGTCGGTGACGTGGTCGAGCCACTCGCCCCGCAGGCGTGCCCCCGCCCTGGAGCCGGGCCAGCTGCCCGTCCGCGGAGTCGAGGGCGTACCCGATCACGAGCAGGACGGCGATGAGCACGCCCCAGCGCCGGGCCGGGCTCGGTGGCCGCGACCAGCCCGATCCCCGCGAAGGTGAAGCAGGCGCTGATCCCGGTGACCCGATCGGGGGTGAGCCCGGCGACGTAGGCCAGGGCCGCGAAACGGCGGCCCGAGCGGGCGGTTCACCCACCGGGAGTAGGCCGGCGCGTTCCGCGAGCCCTTCTGGGCGAAGGCCAGCCGCGCGATCGCCGCTCCATAGGTGCCACGGGCGTGATCCGCCATGTGGAGCCGGATCCTAGCGGTCGCCATCCCCAGAACTTGATACGAGTACGTATCAAGTTTCCTCAGTGACCGTAGGCTCGCCGGGCATGGCGTTCGACCCCAACCGCTGGACCCAGAAGACCCAAGAGGCCGTCAGCACCGCCGTCGAGGTGGCCAAGGCCGAGAGCAACCCGGAGGTCACCCCGGACCACCTGCTCGCGGCGCTGCTGCGCCAGGAGGAGGGCATCGTCCTGCCCGATCCTCCAGCGCGTCGGGCTGGCGCCGCTGGCGGTGCGGAACGCGGCCGACGACGCCATCGGCAAGCTGCCGAAGGCGTACGGCAGCGAGGCTCGCATGTCCCGCGAGCTCCAGCAGGTCGTGGATGCGGCCGACGCGGAGCGGGCCGAGCTGCACGACGAGTACCTGTCCACCGAGCACCTGCTCCTGGCCCTGGTCGACCGCCTCGGCATCGAGCGCGAGCAGCTGCTCGCCGCGATGCAGGAGGTCCGCGGCAGCCACCGCGTCACCTCCCAGAACCCGGAGGAGCAGTACCAGGCGCTCGAGAAGTACGGCCGCGACCTCACCGAGGACGCGCGAGCCGGGAAGATCGACCCCGTCATCGGACGCGACGAGGAGATCCGACGGGTCATCCAGGTGCTGTCGCGGCGGACCAAGAACAACCCGGTGCTCATCGGCGAGCCCGGCGTGGGCAAGACGGCGATCGTCGAGGGCCTGGCCCGCCGGATCGTCGAGGGCGACGTGCCCGAGAGCCTGAAGCACAAGCGGCTGATCAGCCTCGACCTCGGTTCGATGGTCGCCGGCGCGAAGTACCGCGGCGAGTTCGAGGAGCGGCTGAAGGCGGTGCTCAAGGAGATCACCGACGCCGAGGGCGAGGTCGTGACCTTCATCGACGAGCTCCACACCGTGGTGGGGGCCGGCGCGGCCGAGGGGTCGATGGACGCCGGGAACATGCTGAAGCCGCTGCTCGCTCGCGGTCAGCTGCGCCTCATCGGCGCCACCACCCTCGACGAGTACCGGCAGCACATCGAGAAGGACGCCGCCCTCGAGCGCCGCTTCCAGCAGGTGTTCGTCGGCCAGCCCAGCGTCGACGACACGATCGCGATCCTCCGCGGGCTTGAAGGAGCGCTACGAGGTGCACCACGGCGTCCGCATCCAGGACGCGGCGCTGGTGGCGGCCGCGGTGCTGTCCGACCGCTACCTCACGGGTCGCTTCCTTCCGGACAAGGCCATCGACCTCATGGATGAGGCGGCCTCCAAGCTCCGCATCGAGATCGACTCGCTCCCCACGGAGATCGACGTCGTCGAGCGACGTGTCCGTCAGCTCGAGATCGAGCGGGTCGCGCTCGCCAAGGAGACCGACGCCGCCAGTCGTGATCGTCTCGACGCCCTCGACGGCGAGCTGGCCGACCTCACCGAGCAGCGGGACGCGATGCTCGCCAGCTGGACGAACGAGAAGGAGGCCATCGGACGGATCCGGTCCCTCAAGGAGGAGCTCGAGCAGCTGCGCTCCGAGCTCGAGCGCGAGTCCGACCTCGAGAAGGCCGCCGAGATCCGCTACGGACGCATCCCCGAGGTCGAGCGCCAGGTCGAGGAGGCGAGCGTCGCCCTCGCTGATCTCCAGGGCAGCGCCCGCATGCTCAAGGAGGAGGTCGACGCGGAGGACGTCGCCGAGATCGTGGCCAAGTGGACGGGCGTCCCGGTGTCCCGCCTCATGGAGGGCGAGACGGCCAAGCTGGTGCGCATGGAGGACGTGCTCCACGAGCGCGTGATCGGACAGGACGAAGCCGTGGCCGCGGTGGCCAGCGCCATCCGCCGGTCGCGAGCCGGCCTCTCCGACCCCCACCGGCCCATCGGCTCCTTCCTGTTCCTCGGTCCGACCGGCGTCGGCAAGACCGAGCTGGCTCGCACGTTGGCCGACTTCCTGTTCGACGACGAGCGGGCGATGGTCCGCATCGACATGTCCGAGTACATGGAGAAGCACGCGGTGAGCCGCCTGGTCGGCGCGCCCCCGGGCTACGTCGGCTACGACCAGGGCGGCCAGCTCACGGAGGCCGTCCGCCGCCGGCCCTACTCCGTCGTGCTGCTCGACGAGATCGAGAAGGCCCACCCCGACGTCTTCAACATCCTGCTGCAGGTGCTCGACGACGGCCGGCTCACCGATGGCCAGGGCCGCACCGTGGACTTCACGAACGTCGTGCTGGTCATGACCTCGAACCTGGCGGGCGATCCGATCGACCACTTCCGGCCGGAGTTCGTGAACCGCATCGACGAGATCGTGCGGTTCCGAGCGCTCACGCCCAGCGACCTCGTTCCCATCATCGACATCCAGCTCGCCCACCTGCGGCACCGCCTGGCCAGCCGTCGCATCCGCCTCGAGGTCACCGACGCCGCCCGGGAGCGCATCGCCGAGGGTGGCTACGACCCTGCGTTCGGGGCCCGGCCCCTGAAGCGGGTCATCCAGCGCGAGGTCGTCGATCCGCTGGCGAGCGCCTTGCTCGCCGGGGAGGTCGCCGACGGCGCCGTCGTGGTCGTCGATGCGGCCCCCGATGGCCTGTCCCTGGCGAGCCGCGTGGGCCCGTCGTGAGGTCCAATCGCCCCATATTCCACGATCCGAAGGGCCACCGACACGCAACGTAGGTTCATTACGAAAATGACATGAAACACGTCGGTGGAAGGTGTTTACGGCGCCGGAGATCGCCGATACGGTCACTCTCCGTGGGAGTACCGCAGAGCGGGGACCACGAAGAGCAGTGCGATTCCCCTCGGCGGCGGCCTGGGGCGAGTCGGGTGATCCGTTGGACGGGAGCCACAAGAACATCGAGAGAAGGCGGCGGTCGGGCATGAGCATTGTCGTTCGCGACGAGCGGTTGGCGAGAAGGATCGGGCATGAGCAGGACGGTGCGTTGATCGGACGGGCCCCCGATGACGAGGTTGGCGACGCAGACCGCGTCGCGGGAGCGGGTTCGGCCCTCCTGCGCCGCTCGCTGAGGGCTGCGGACGCTCATCGCGCTCGCAGTGGCGTGGACGGTCACACAGCTCCTCTGGCCGACGCCGGCGTCCTCCGTCGGCGTCCTCGCTGCTGGTGGGCCTGGTGCCGTTCGTGGCCGCGGGCTGCTGGCTGATCGCGAAGCAGCGCCTGTACCTCGCTCGGGTGGCCACGATGCGAACGGTCGAGCAGGCCGGTCTGGCCCGGGTCGTGCGCGGTGTTGGCCGCAGGCGCCGCGGCAGTCGACGGCATCCGCGGGGTCGAGATCGTGCCCGCCCGGATCCTCGCCATCGGCGCGCTTCTCGTTCGTTAGCCTCTCCGTGGCCCGCACCATCTACCGCGGGTGGCTCACGGCCGCTCGCCGGGCAGGGCGGTTCACCCGGCCCGTCGCTGATCGTGGGCATCGACGATCAGACCGCGGAGATCTGCGCGGTCATCACCGATCATCCAGAGCTCGGGTTCGAAGCCGTCGGGGTGGTCGGCTCGCTGGACGAGGCCGAGCGGGCCGACCTCGCCGAGCCTTGGGTCGGCGAGCTCGATCAGCTGATGAAGGTGGTGCGCGCGAGCGGGCGTGACCGGCGCGATCGTGTCGTCCACCGCGATCGACCCCTCCACGCTCAACGACGTCACGCGCACCCTCCTCGAGCAGCGCTGCCACGTCCACCTGAGCACGGGGATCAAGGGCATCGACCAGCGTCGGATCCGGCCCGTGCACCTCGGCTACGAACCGCTGCTCTACCTCGAGCCGCTCGAGCTCACCCGCGGCCAGCTCCTGGCCGAAGCGGGCGCTCGACGTCGTGATCTCTGCGCTCGTGGCCGTGCTGGTCGCGCCCGTGGTCGCGATCAGCGCGATCGCGATCAAGCTCGACGACCGTGGGCCGGTCCTCTTCCGCCAGCGTCGGGTCGGCCGCGACGGCGAGCTGTTCACGATCGTCAAGCTGCGCACGATGGCCGTGGGTGCCGAGGAGCACCTCGACGAGCTGCTCCCCTACAACGAGCGCAACGGGCCGCTGTTCAAGATGGAGCACGACCCCCGGGTCACCCGGGTGGGCCGGGTGCTGCGGAGCCTCAGCATCGACGAGCTCCCGCAGCTCTGGAACGTGCTGCGTGGGGACATGAGCCTGGTCGGCCCCCGTCCGGCGCTGCCGAGCGAGGCCCGCTGCTTCGGCGAGCGGCTGCAGACCCGCACCCAGGTCCTGCCGGGCGTCACCGGCCTGTGGCAGGTCGAGGCCCGCACCTCGGGCTCGATGCACACCTACGAGCGGCTCGACCTCTTCTACATCGAGAACTGGTCGGTCGGGCTCGACATCATGGTGATCATCGCCACCCTCGAGGAGGAGCTGGTCAAGCTCGTGCGCTTCCTGCTGCCGACCGCGCGAGGGCCGCGTCCAGGAGGTCGTCGTCCTCCCCGCGTCAGGCGGAGCGAGCGTTGGTGAGGGTCTGCCAGGACAGGTGTAGCGTCGCCCCTCCGATCGGTCGGAGCCGCTTCACGAGTCGTTCGGTGTTGGGCATCGCGATGCCCACCTCGGTCGGCGTAGTGGCTGTAGGCCACCTCCCAGCCGCCGGTGTAGAGCAGCCCGCCCACCTTGAACGACGTGCCTGGCCAGCCGGGGGGCACCCAGCTCGACGGCGGTGCTGCACCGCCGAGCGAGGCGACCTTGTCGAGGTACGCGTTGACGTACCCGGCGCTGCGCTCGTAACCGGCGACGATCCGCGCCTGCTGCTCACCGAACAGGTCGACGCCCTGGATGCCCGCGGTGGCGGCCCCGTTGGACATCGCCCCCAGGCCCATCGCCGTGTGGCTGATGTCGCGGAGGGTCTCCTGGTAGAGCCCGCCGACGATAGGAGGTGGGCTGGTACCAGTAGGACTTGAGCTCGGCTGCGGTGTCGTAGGAGGAGCCGGGTGGCGAGACGGGCACCGGTCCGTCGGACGCGGCGTAGATCGTCGATGGGCACCTTCTGCCGCCAAGCCGCCACGCCCTGGGTCGAAGGTGTCCCGGTTGTTGGTGAACACCCCGATGGCGATGGTGGCCTCGGCCAGCGTCGTCATCCAGTTGGCCCCGTTGGACCAGTTCGTGATGGTGATCGGCCGGTAGACGTTGTGGAGCAGCGACTCGAACCGAGCGATGTCCGCGGATGACCAGCCCGCCCCCGAGTAGCGGATGATCTCGGCGGCACGGGCGAACAGCGAGCCGCCCCAGGCCGCCTGCGTCTTGCCGCCGTTGTAGACGGGCAGGTTCGTCTCGGGATGCGCGCGGCTGGTCGAACTTGATCTCCGTCAGCGTCGACGACCAGGCGTTCATGATCTCGATCGCCTTGGTCGGCGTGCGCCTGGTGGCCGGTGTACGCCCACACGAGCGCGTGGGCGTAGGCCGCCTGGGCGTCGTCCTGGTGCTCGAGGACCCCGATGTCCTCCCAACCCGAGCCCGTGGGCGTCCGAGTACTCGATGTGGCTGTCGCTCGCGGACTGCAGGACGGGCACGGGGGCGGGGACGTACGACAGAGAGGTGTAGCGGTAGCGCGTGGGCCGGCTCGGGGTCGACTCCGAGCTGTTGCTGTTCATGAGACGGTCGAAGGCGCCCTTCCAGGGCTGCTCGCCGGCCGCGACCTTGGCGCGCACGAAGTCGAGGTCCGCTCGGCTGAGCGAGGACCCCCGGGTGGACGAAGCCACTCGGGGGCCGGGGTCGGCTGCCACGGTGGTGGTGGTGGTCGTGAGGGCGGGCGGAGGCGCCGTCGTGGGGGTCGTGGTGGTGGCGGTGCCGGCGGCCGGTCGCTTGGGTGTCACCCCCGTTCCGCTGGGCTGGGCTCCCGACGAGG
>CAVRKU010000009.1:0-218923 GCA_963721695.1 uncultured Microthrixaceae bacterium | reverse complement strand
CAAGCGAGGAGTTCCGACATGAGACGCCATCCCGCCACAACCGACGATGATCACGATCCCGCGAGGCGAGGTGTCCTCGCCTCGATGTGCCTCGCCCTGGTGCTGGTCGTCGCGTCGGTCTCGAGCATCAACCTCGCGCTCACCGGCATCAGCATCGACCTCGGCACGACCAGCTCGCAGCTCACGTGGATCGCGGACGGGTACACCGTTGCACTCGCCGCGCTCGTGCTTCCCTTCGGCGCTCTCGGTGACCGCTACGGCCGTCGCTCGCTGCTTCTCGCGGGTTCTGTCGTGTTCGGACTGGCCGCGCTCAGCGCCGCCGCGGTCCAGTCGCCGGAGGCACTCATCGGTTGCCGTGTCGTCATGGGCATCGGCGCCGCCATGATCATGCCGGGCACGCTCTCGACGATCACCGCCGTGTTCCCCGCTGCTCACCGCAGTCGGGCGGTCAGCGTCTGGGCCGGCTTCGCCACCTCCGGCGCCATCCTCGGCATGCTGGGCTGCGGGCTCCTCCTCGAGTGGAGCAGCTGGCGGGCCGCGTTCGTCGCCACCGCTGTCCTTGCCGCAGCGGCGTTCGTCGCGGCGCTCAAGCTTGCGCCGAACACCAAGGACCCCGAGGAAGCGGTGATCGACCTGCCCGGCTTCGCCCTCTCCGGAGTGGGCATCGGAGCCCTGGTCTACGGGATCATCAGCGGCGCAGAATCCGGATGGTCCACAGGCGCAGCCGTCGGCGCGCTCGCCGTCGCCGCGACGGCGCTCCTCGCCTTCGTGGCCTGGGAGCTGCGAACGGCCAGGCCGATGCTCGACGTCCGTCTGTTCCGCTTCCGGGGATTCAGCACTGGCACGGTGGCGCTGACCGTCCAGTTCCTGTGCCTGTTCGGCTTCTTCTTCGTGGGCCTCCAGTTCCTCCAGCTGACCCTCGGCTACAGCGCGCTCCACAGCGCCGTCGCCCTGCTCCCCATGGCGACGATCGTCATGCCCATGTCCAGGATCGCCCCACGCCTGGTCGAGCGCCTCGGCCAACGCGCCGTGATGACCGCCGGCTTGCTGTTGCTCGGCGGGGGCCTCGGCGTGATGTCGCGGCTTGACGGCAGCTCGACGTACCTGGACTTCCTCGTGGGGCTGGCCGTCTTCGGCTTGGGCATGGCTCTCACCTCGACGCCGTCGACGACGGCGATCGTCGCCTCGCTGCCCAGGGCAAAGCAGGGCGTGGCATCAGCGATGAACGACGTGTCCCGAGAGCTCGGGTCCGCCCTGGGAATC
Organism: uncultured Microthrixaceae bacterium; assembly: GCA_963721695.1. Lineage (GTDB taxonomy): Bacteria > Actinomycetota > Acidimicrobiia > Acidimicrobiales > VFJN01 > VFJN01. The sequence goes on along the minus strand of CAVRKU010000009.1, from coordinate 217,660 downwards.
GCCGTGCTCGGCTCGCTCTTCAGCAGCGGCTATCGCGATGCCATCAGCGGAGCGACCGCTGGGCTTCCGTCAGAGGCCGCGCACGCCGTCGGGGAGTCGGCGGGCGCCGGCCTGGCCGTCGCATCGAATGCCGGCCCATCGGGCGCCGATCTGGCCAGTGCGGTCCAGGGCGCGTTCGCCGTCGGCCTTGGCGATGCGATGTCTGCCGGAGCGTTGATCGCGATCGTCGCGGCGGCCTACGTCGCCTGGAAGGCCCCGGGTCGGAGCACCTCGATCGTGGTCGAAGTCGCACCCGCCGTCGACGACATCCGGCGTGAGCTGGTCGCATGAACCGGCCGACCAGAGGCGCCTCACTGCGGGCGTCGGTACGATCGCAACATGCAGGTCCGTGTGCTCGGACCGATCGTTGTCGCAAGCTCGGTGGGAACTCCCGTGGAAGTACCGGGCAGCAAGCTGCGGGGGCTGATCGCGATCCTCGCCCTCGAAGCTCAGAGCACTGTGCCCACGCAGCGGCTCATCGACGCACTCTGGGGCGACCAGCCAGTGCAGGGCCAGAACGCCTTGCAGGTCCTGGTGTCGAAGATCCGCCGGCTGCTGGCGGAGGCTGGCGATCGGGAACGCATCGCGACCCACCCGTCTGGCTACCAGCTCGACGTCGAGCGCGACGAGATCGATGCGCTCCGCTTCGAGGCGCTGCTGGTCGACGCGGCCGCAGCATCCGCGTCGGGCGACTTCGCGGCTGCGGCCGCGCTGTTGCGGACCGCCCTCGATCTCTGGTCGGGGACGGCACTGGTGGACGCGCCCGACACCGAGATCTTTGCTTCGATCCGCACGCGGCTCGAGGAGCTCCATCGCACGGCCGTGGAGGACCTCGTCGACGCCGAGCTCGCGTTGGGCCACCACGACCGTCTCGCTCCCCATCTCGAAGCGCACGTCGCTGCGGAGCCGCTGCGTGAACGCCGGTGGGGTCAGATGATGCGGGCGTTGTACGGCGCCGGCCAGCAAGCCGGGGCGCTCAGGGCGTACCAACGAGCCCGCGACACGCTCATCGACGAACTCGGCGTCGAACCGAGCGCAGAGCTCCGCCGTCTCGAGGCCGCAGTGCTCGCCCAAGACGAGTCGGTGCTCGGACCTCCGCCGACGGCAACGCACAGCGTGCCGATCGGCGAAGGCTTCCGCCGTCGCGGCAACCTCCGCCACCCCGTCGGCGCATGCATCGGACGGGAACGGGACATCGACCGCCTCGGCACACTCGTCGAAACCAACCGGCTGGTCACGCTCACCGGACCGGGAGGGGTCGGCAAGACGCGCCTGGCGCTGGAGCTCGGCGTGACCCTCATGGCACAGTCACCCAGCGGCGTCTGGTGGGTAGACCTCGCTCCGGCTCGCGACGCGGCCGACGCCGCCGCCGCGGTTCGGCGAGCACTCCAACTAGAAGCGCCCCCCACGACCGCCCCCGAGAACGGGTTCGCCGACGTCGCCGCGGTCATCGGCGGCGGCGCTGGGGTGATGATCCTCGACAACTGTGAGCACCTCCCCGGGGTAGCCAATCTGCTGGTTGAGGAACTGCTCGGGCACTGTCCTCAGCTCCGGGTCATCGCAACCAGCCGCGAGGGCCTCGGTGTGCGAGGAGAGCTCCTGTTCATGGTCGGTCCGCTCGAGCTCGCTGCTGCCGTGGCGCTCTTCGAGCAGCGCATCGCCGGACTCGCCGTCGACGACGACGCCGAGCAGGACGTGATCGCACAGATCTGTGAGCGACTCGATCGCCTACCGCTCGGCCTGGAGCTGGCGGCCGGTCGAGCCCGCCACATGACTCTCAACGAGATCCTCCTGCGCCTCGCGGACCACTTCGATGTGCTGCAAGACGACGCACGAGTACAGCGCCCTCACCAAAGGGACCTACGCGCCGTCGCCGACTGGAGCTATCAGCTGCTCGACGACCAAGAACGGATGGTTTTCGAGCGGCTATCGATCTTCGCCGGGGGGGCGACACTCAGCGGTGCCTCCGCGGTCTGCACCGGCACCGACGTACCCGTCGAAGACGTCGAGCGAGTCCTCGGCCGGTTGATCGACAAGTCGCTCGTCTACCTGGATCGCTCCGGATCCGAACCCCGATTCCGGATGCTGCAGACACTGTCCGACTATGCATCGCACCGCCTAGCCGAACACGGCGACGACGAAGCGGCACGGCACGCTCACGCGTCGTGGGTCCGCGACCTTGCTCGATCCGTGGAGTTCGGAGCCAAGACGAGCGGCGCCTCGATCGCCGCTGTCCACGACGAGGACGTCGCCGTGCGCGATGCCGTCAGCTGGGCGCTCCAAGCCGACCCGCATCTGGCGCTCGAGATCTGCTCGATGCTCGCCCCGTTCTGGTTCGGCACGATGCGAGTGTCGACCGGTTGGGAGCTCCTCGCCCAGGCCCTCGACTCCGCCGGTGATACCGACCGCGCCCTGCGCACCTCCGCTCTCGAATGGGCTGTCGTGTTCACGACCATGCACCGGGAGATCGAAGCCGCAGATCGCTTCGCCGAGGAGGCCACCGCCTTTGCCGTCGACGCCGACGACCCCGAACGGCTCGGCCGCATCTACTTCGCCCGGGCCCTCGCCGCCGGCTATCGGGGTAGCGGCGAGGCAACGGACTGGGCCGCCGAGGCGCGGTCGAACTTCGAGCGGGCAGAAGCGTCGGTCGGCCTCGGTCACGTCGCCCTCGCCGAGGGCGCCGCCGACCTGCTCGCGGACAACCTCGAAGCTGCCGTCGCCAGCCTCAAAGACGCAGTCGACGTCTTTCGCGCCGAGCAGGACCATCTCGGACTGATCGTGGCAGTGAGCCGTCTCGGCGAAGCGGCGTGGCGGCGCGGCGACCTGCCACTGTTCGCTGAGATGCACGCCGAGCTGCTGGCACTTGGTCGGGCAAGCCGTTCAACAGGCGTCGTCACGGGAGCGACAGCCCGACTGGCGCTCGCGCTGCTTCTGCAGGGCGACCTTGATCGGGCCCACACGCTCGCCGACGAGGCGCTCACCTCGAGCAGCGAGAGCTTCATGCCCGTGGTCAATGGCTACACCTTCAAGTCCGCCGGCCTCGTCAACCTCGAACTCGGCCATGTAGCCGAAGGTCGCGACCACCTTCAGCAGGCCATCGACGCCTTCGGACGAGGCACCGGCAACCTCGGCACCGGACAGGCGGCACTGTGCTGGATCGATCTCAGCCGCTCCTACAGCAAGACCGACGAACCGGACGACGCCCGCCGCTCGGCAGCCACCGCCGTCGACCTCGCGTCTGCTGTCAGCCGATCCGTGGGTACAGCGGGAGGCCGAGGAGCAGCTCGAGCAAGTCAACTGAGGCGGCGAGCGCCGCTGCTCAGAGGTCATCAACTCGACGTCGGCCCTAGACGCCGAGTACTCGCCCACCGCAACCACGTAGTTCCGCTGCGCCGCCGACTAGGACGCCAGCTCCTCGGTTGGCGGCTTCATCATCGGTTCGGGTCCACCACACCTTGATGCAGGCACCTGCCGGGTGACGTCGAGCAGCGCTGGCCGATCGCGTCTATCGATCGTTCCCCCGGGTTCCGACCGTCGGCACCCGGGGGAATGGAGGCAACGATGAAGGGTCACGTGAAGCAGCGCGGTGGTCGGTTCTACGCGGTCATCTACGAGGGGCTCGACCCAGTCACCGGACGAGAGATCCGACGCTGGCATCCCGCCGGCACCGACCGGGCAGCGGCCGAGCGGCTCGCCGCGAAGCTCGCGAAGGCCGAGACGGGCCGCTCCGACGCGACTCGTTCGCTGACCTTCGGCGCGTTCCTCGTGCGCGACTGGCTGCCGGCCAAGAAGCTGCGACTCGCCGCGACGACCTACGCCGGCTACGAGCGCAACGTGCAGCGCCATGTGCTCCCCGCCCTCGGCCACATCCGGCTGCGGCGACTCACCCACAACCAGATCAACGCGCTCTACGACCGGCTCCTGGCCCCGAGCGCTGACCGGCCGGCCCTGGCGCCGAAGACCGTGTACGAGATCCACCTCGTCATCCGCGGCGCGCTGACCGACGCGCTTCGCCTCGGGCTCGTGACCAAGAACGTCGCCCTCGCACCGGTCGCCGCTGATCGACGCGCCCGACGGCCCGAGGCCCGGTCCTGGACCGAAGACGAGCTACGCCAGTTCCTGCGGGCTGCCAGCGGTCACCGCTTCTTCCCGCTCCTGTGGCTCACCGCGATGACGGGCATGCGGCGCAGCGAGGTCCTCGGCCTCAAGTGGGAGGACATCGACTTCAAGCGCCAGCGGCTCTCGCTCAACCGCGGGCTCGTCGCCATCGGCTACGAGGTGCACCAAAGCCGAGGCAAGACCCGCAACGCGCGACGCCCGATCGACCTCGACAACACGACGCTGTCGGTGCTCGAGGCCTGGCGGGTTGCAGCGCGCCGAGGCAGCGGCGACCGGCGTCGAGCTCGACGGGTGGGTGTTCACCGACGGCGATGGCCAACCCATCCACCCCCACGCGGTCACCCCGGCGTTCGAGCGGATCGCCCGCCGCGCCGGCGTCCCCGTCATCCGCCTGCACGAGCTGCGCCACACGCACGGCACGCTGCTCATCAAGGCGGGCGTGCCGGTCAAGGTCGTGAGCGAGCGGCTCGGCCACGCGCACGTGTCGTTCACGATCGCGACCTACCAGCACGTCCTGCCCGGCATGCAGGCCGACGCCGCTCGCGTCTACGAAGCGCTCGCTCGACCTGTCGAGACGAGCCCGGGGGAAGGCCGGGGGAACGGCCGGAGGAAGAGCGCCTGATCTCGGGGGAACGCCCCGACAACGACGAAGGCCCAGGTCGCTGACCTGGGCCTTCATGCTCAGTTGGTGGCGGGGGCAGGATTTGAACCTGCGACCTTCGGGTTATGAGAATCGAGTCTGCGCTGTAGGTGGTCGTATGCATTGGTGGGGCAAACGACCTGCTTCAAGGCAGATTCCGCGCCCACGGCAAGAGCCTCGTCTGCGCTCGTAGGAGTCGGTAGGTGGGTGGAGGCGTCACAAGAAGCGTGACAAAGTCCAACGATCACCAGTGCCTTCGTCGCGAACGGCGCGCGGCTGGTCGTCCCTGTGGAACGTCTCGAACGGGACGGGCAAGGTCGACCTGAGCTCGCGCCAAGTGCCGCAGGAAGTAGGACAGCTCGCCCCGGAGGGTGCCCTCGGCGTCGTACACGCCGACAAGTCGCACCAAGACGCCGGTCATCGACCCATCATGACCGGGCACCAGCCCTGGAGGGAGGTCACCGACTCCGGTTCTGCTAGCTGCGGTGGGGCAGGCGAGCCGTCAGGCGGTTCTGCACGGCGAGCGTCGCAATACCGGCGAGGATCAGGCCGGCGAGGGTTGAGGGCGCTACCCGTGACCGGCCATGCCAATCCGTCGGCAGCCACGGCTTTTAGTCGTCGTCGACGATGAGAGCGAGGCTGGTGGAGGCGAAGAGTCCTTGGCCGAAGCTGGCGTTGGTGGGGTTGGAGTAGGCGACGATGCCCCACTCGGCGCCCCAGAACTGGCCCGGTTCGTCCACGAGGTCACCGTGGACGACGATCGGGATCGTCTTGGACGTCTCGCCCGGCGCGAACACGACGGTGCCCGAGGCTGCGTCGAAGTCGACCCCGGGCTCGGGCTGCACCGTCGCCCCGGTCGTCCAGTCCACGGTGACCGTGTTGCCCGACGGCGCCGACAACGACACGGTCACCGCCAGCATCGTCGTCCCCTCGTCGCCCTCGAGAACGACACCGCCACCGGGCACGACCGTGGGCGGGGGATCGTCATCGACGATCAGACCCAAGGCGAGTGACCCGAACCCGGCACCCAGCGTGGCGTTCACCGGTGTCGAGAACGCCACGCCGACCCACTCGGCGCCCCACGCCTGGCCGGCCTCATCCAGAGCGTCGCCATGCACGGTGATCGGGATCGACCTTGGAGGTCTCCCCCGGCGCGAACACCAACGTGCCTGATGACCGCCTCGAAATCCACCCCCGGCTCGGGCTGGACGGTGTCAACCGTCGACCAGTCCACACTCACCGGGAGGCTGCTCGCCTCACTCAGCTCCACCAGCACCTCGAGGGTCGACGTCCCGCCGGTGCCCTCCACCACGACCCCACCACGAGGCTGGATCAACGGCGGATCACACACATCCCCGGCCCCGTCACCATCGGTGTCGACCTGGCCGGCGTTGGCCTTCTCCGTGCAGTTGTCGACCTCATCGTCGACCCCATCACCATCAGCGTCAGGGCCCACGCGGTAGGTGGCGGTGTAGGTCGCAGGCGCCGCGCCGGCCACGATGCTGTGCGTCTGGGCGCCGCCGTCCGACCAGCCGACGAACCGGTACGCGACCCCACCACTGGCCTGCGGTGAGGGCGCGCTCGTTCGAGAGTGTCGAGCCGACGATCGCGGTGCGGGTGAACGGCGTCGTCTGGCTGGTCGACCCGACCGCGACGGTCAGCCCCTGCGGCGTCGACGCGAACGTGAGGTCGACGGTCTGCGGGTCGAGCCGGACGCTCGTGGTGTTGGTCAAGCCGCCCGAGTCCGTCGCGGTCAGCCGTAGGTCCAGATGCGACGGGTACTCGTGGTCGGGGGCGACGAAGCTGCCGCTCACCGTCCCCGCGTAGGTCTGCAGCGGGTGCTCGTGGCAGGTGGAGGGGCAGTGCTGCAGCACGAGGGACCAGGTGAGCGCCGACGCCGCGAGGGTGCCACTTTGGGCGTCGCTGGCGTGACCGGAGAACGTGATCACATCCCCGACCTTCCAGGTCGTGCCCGCACCCGGCGTGTCGATCACCGCGGTAGGCGGCGTGTTCCCCGCCGAGATCGTGACCGATGAGGTGCCACTCGCCCCCGAGGGGTCGGTCACCCGGAGCCTGGCCGTGTAGCTGCCCGGTTGGGTGTACGTGTACGTCGCGGTCGCGTTCGTCGCGTCGTCGAAGGCACCGTCACCATCAAGGTCCCACGCATAGGCGAGGGCGTCACCGTCAGGGTCACTCGAGCCGCTGCCGTCGAACGTGACCGTCAAGGGCGCCGCGCCGCTCGTCGTGTTGGCCGAGGCGACCGCGGTCGGTGGCTGGTTCTGGTGGAAGTAGCGGATGCGACGGACGGTCCCGCCGAGGTCGACGTAGAAGAGATCGCCGCCGGGGCCGACCTGAAGGTCTACCGGCTGGGCGGCCCCGGTCACGAACGGCTTGCGCTTGGAGATGTCGGGCAGTCCGTTCGTGCCGACCGGGATGGACCAGATGCACCGGCGGGTGTAATCGGCGAAGAAGAGCGCACCCCGGTACTCGGCCGGGTACGAGCCGCCGCTGGAGAAGGCGAAGGAGGTGCCGGCCACCGACGAGCCACCCTTCGGGCACGCGTCGGTCGGCAGGACGAGCTCGTTGTGGTGGTACCGGAAGTAGGGGGCAACGACCGCCCCGGTCCCCTCGGCATAGAGGTTCTCGCAGACACTGAGGTTGGCGGCGTCGTAGCCGCCCTGGCGGCCGTCGCCCTCGTAGCACGGCCACCCGAAGTTCTCGACCGGTGACGCGGCCGGGGAGACGAGACGGTTGATCTCCTCCCACTCGCCCCAGCCCACGTCACCGATCCAGACCTCGTTGGTGCCGGGACGGGTCGTGATGCGGAACGGGTTGCGCAGCCCGTTGGCCACGATGCGGCGAGCGTTGGCGTCGGCGCTGGACGCCAACGGGTTGTCGGGGAGGCCGGCGCCCGTGGCCGGATCAACCCGCAGGATCGTGCCGTCGAGGCTGGTGGGGTCGCCCGTCGTCCGGATGTCCTGGCTCCGCAGTGCCCCACCCTGGGCCGTGGGCGGCGTCAACACGGTGCCGACGCCCCCCGGCGGATCGCCGCACGGGTTGACCGGCGCGCCGTCCTGCCCGTAGTCGACGAAGTTGAAGCTGGCGCCGTCCCCGCCGCTGACGTAGAGCGCGCCGTCGGCACCGAAGGCCAGACTGCCGATCGAGTGGCTCGGGTACTGCTGGCACCAGTCCTCGATCAGCACCTGCTCCGACCCGATCATCACGTTGCCCGACGCCTGGAGCCGCGAGAGGTGGCCGGAGACCACGCAGCCGTCGGCCGTCGGGCCGGGCGGCGTCGGGCAGCCATCCGAGGTCCCGCCGACCGATCCCCAGCGCGGGGCCGTACCGCCGATGGGAGCGTCGAAGGTGTACAGGACGTAGACCCACGGGTTCGTCGGGAAGTTCGGCGGGAGGGCGAGCCCGAGCAGTCCACGGTCCCAGAAGTTGTGCACCTGCGTGCGGAGGTCGGCGAACACGGTTGGCGTCGTGTCCGTCAGGTTGTCGAAGACCTTGATGACGCCGCTCTTCTCGGCGACGAACACCCGGCCGTCTGGCGAGAAGCGCACCGCCGTGGGCTGGGTGAGCCCCGAGAAGACGATCTCCTCCTGGAAGCCGGGCGGCAGCGACGCAGCCGCCGCCGGCTGCGTCGTCGTCACCACGGCTAGGCAGGAAGCCAGCATCGCGATCGTGAAGAGCACGCAAACCCGCGCGTGCGCCCTCGATGAAGTCAGCCCAAGGCCCATGCCCCGCTCCCGCTTGTTCACGACGTTCGAGATACCGTACCAGCCGCCGGCCGACGCGTGAGTGCCTCACCGCCATGTGTCCCTTAGCGGGCAGAGTGTGACTCCCCGTCGGAGTTCGATAGCGCTTCTGACGCGGAGATGCATCTGGTCTGACGGATGACGTGAGCGAGAGTCGCATGTGAAGCACTGGAATGAAATGTCGGCGGGCTGGCATGAGCACTATGAGCGTGGTCGCCCGGGTTACCCGCAGGCGGTTGTCCAGGTGCCTGGCTTGTCACGGACAGCCAAAGTGCTCGAGCTCGGCGCAGGCACCGGGAAGTTGACTCGCCTGCTTGTCGGCGAGTTCGCCCAAGTGGTTGCGCTCGAACCCGACCCTGAGATGCGCCCGTGGCTCACGTCGCTTTGTCCTCAAGCTCGACTGCTCGCCGGGCACCGCGGAGGAGGTTCCGCTCGCCGACGCGTCCGTCGACGGCGTCTTCTCAGCCGAGGCCTTCCACTGGTTTGCCCACGAGCGAGCACTCGCCGAGATCGCCCGGGTGCTGCGTCCGGACGGTGCTCTCGTCCTGATGTGGAACCGACCCGCCGGATCAATCGAGCCACCGATTACCACCGTCGAGGCTCTGCTCGAACCCCTGTGGCCCGAGAACATTGAGATGCCGCTCGATCTCAACCCCAGTCGATTTCCCTACGCCCGCGACTGGCCACGCTCGTTTGAGGGCTCGATGTTTGCACCCCTCCGGGAGATCGAGCTCGCGAACGTCCAGACCGTCGACCCTGATGGGCTCATTGCCTTCTTCGCGTCAATGGGTTGGGTCGGCGATCTTCCCGACGAAGAAAAGATTGCCCTGCTCAACGAAATCAAGGCCGGCTCTCCGCCCATGAGTATCGGCTCCCGTTCGAGACGCATGTTCACTCGACGCGGCTCGCCGCGGAGCGGGCATAACTGCCTGATTGAGTCGGGGTGTCGCTGCGGGGTGGTTCGTAGCGTCGGTGGAGCGCCGGCGGTCTTCGCTCACTAACTGCCTGCCGACCTTGGTGTCTGGCTTTCGATACGAGGTGCGGGCCGTCGGTGTTCCGCCGCGGTGTGGCTCGAAAGAGGGCAGCAGCTCGAGCATCTGGAATCAGGAGTGCCCACCGCGGTCCATCCCGATGATTGGAGGATCAGCGATGGTCATGATCGGCATCGATCCGCACAAGCGGACCCACACCGCGGTCGCGATCGACACCGCGGAGCGGGTGCTCGACGAGCGGCTCGTGCGGGCGACCGGCAAGCAGGTGCCGGAGCTGTTGGAGTGGGCCAAGCGCCTCGACGGCGGCGATCGGATCGTGGGCGATCGAGTCCGCCGGCGGGCTCGGCTACCTGCTGGCCCAGCAGCTCCTCGCCGCCGGCGAACAGGTCGTCGACATCCCCGCGACGCTGGCGTCGCGGGTGCGGCTGTTGGGCACGGGCCGCTCGGAGAAGAACGACCCGAACGACGCCCGGTCGGTCGCGATCGCCGCGCTGCGGGCCGCCGAGCTGGTCCCGGTGCGGGTCGAGGACCACGCCACGGTGCTGCGGCTGTTGTCGCGCCGGCACACCCAGCTGGGCTGGGCCTACAACAAGACGGCGTGTCGGCTCCATGCGCTGGTGGCGGACCTGGTGCCGGGCGGGATCGGCAAGGAAGTCGTTGTTTCCCAGGCCCGATCGCTCCTCGACGAGCACCCAGCCGGTCGGCGCGGTGGCCATCGAACGGCACGCCCTCGCCGTCGAGCTGCTCGACGAGCTCGAGCGGCTCAACACCCAACGCAAGGCGCTCCGCACGCCGCATCGCCGTCGCGGTCGCCGCGTCGGGGACGACGCTCACCGAGATCTTCGGGATCGGTGACGTCGGCGCCGCGATCATCCTCGGCCAGGTCGGCGACGTCGCCCGGTTCCGCGACCGCGGATCGCTTCGCCGCCTACAACGGCACCGCCCCGATCGAGTGGTCCTCGGGCAACCCGAAGCACGCCGATCCATCGGCTCTCGCGACGCGGGAACCGCACCCTGAACCACGTGATCCACATCGCCGCGGTCACCCAGCTCCGGCACCGCCACAGCCCCGGCCGCGGCGTTCTACGACCGCAAGCGCGACGAGGGCATGACCGGCCGAGCCGCCATCCGCGCGCTGAAGCGACGCATCAGCGACGCGATCTACCGGCACCTCGTCGCCGACGCCGCCCGACGCAGCTGAAGCGGGTCCGGGAGGGCAACCAGGGACGACTCTCACAATCCAGCGTGGCCGGCCGAACCCTGAACACCGGCACTTCGGAACAGCCACTCCCGGACCCGACCACCGACGCTACGACCGATCCCCGCCGCCGTCGACGGGCCCCCTTCAACGCGCCCGAGCAACCCGCCTCGAGAACCCCTTGACGAACAAAGAGGGATCGGAGTGAGACACGCGCGTGTCCCTTAACGGGCAGTAAGGGACGCCGCGACGGGTTTGATGGCAGGCCCGTCGAGAGTGATGCCACTACCCCCCTAGACACCAGGTAGCCACCTGTCCTCCCTGTGCCCACAAGGCGCTTGCTGTGTGTATGGCACAAACGATCCTTCGCAAGGCGTCGGTGCTGGCCGCAGGGGTCGTGATCGCCGTGGCGGCGTGCGGCTCGGACGCGGACCAGGGGTCGGCGGACACCACCACAACACCCCAAACATCAAATGCCTCAACCACGACGTCTGTCGGGGGCCTCGAGGCGACAGTGGATGAAACGTTCGCGGTCGGCGCCGACGGACACCGGCTTGCGATGCGTTGCTACGGCGAAGGGACTCCCACGGTCATCCTGGAGCCAGGAACAGACTCGGCCGGCCTGGAGGACTTCCGGGAAAGCTTCATCGACCTGTTCGCCGCCGACCACGAGACCTGCGTCTACGACCGCGCTGGCACGAGCACGCCGAGCGCCTGTCAGGACCAGTGCAGCGACGAACCCACGGCAGCCTCCCGAAACCTCAACAACGTGGCCGAGGACCTCGACCTGTTGCTCACCGCAGCGAACGTTCCAGGTCCGTACGTGGTCGTAGGCGCGTCCGGGGCGGGCTGGTGGCTGTCAAATACGCCCAGGCACACCCGGAGGCGGTGGCCGCGGCGCTGGCACTGCTCGATGTCGGGGTGCCGAACCCCAACCTTGCCGAAGAGGAGCCAGAGGGGGCCGGTGCCAGCAACATCGAGCACATCGACTGGTTCGCAGCCGAGAAGGAACTCTCGACACTGCCAATGCCGATCGGAGACTTCCCCGTCCTGGTGGTTGTCTCCGACGAAAGCGAGACGCCGGATCAGTCGTTCTGGCTTGGCCTGTCACCGACCTCCGAGCAGATCACGCTGCATGGCAGCCACGACATTCACGAGGACGACCCAGAGGGCGTGGCGGCCGCCGTTCTCGGCATGCTCGAACCCTGAGCACCGGGCATAACTGCCGGAGTGGGACACGCACGGGTGTCCTTTAACGGGCAGAGTGTGCCGGTGACGTCGGGCGTGGAGGGTGAGCTGAGCTTCTTCGAGGCCTTGGCCCAGGTCGCGCCGACCTTCGCCCGCGCTGAGGTTCTGGGGTTGGTGCAGGGTGTGTCGGAGGCCGGTCTCTTCGACGTTCTTCGGGGTGGTGCATCAGTCCCAGAGCTGGCTACCGCGTCGGGCATGGAGATCACACGAGTCGGCCATGTCTGCCTGGCACTGGAGGCCTATGGCATTGCTCGCAAGGTCGGAGCGATCTACGAGCTGCAGCCGACGTGGAGGGCACTCACAGACGCGTCGAGCTTCATGGCCTTGGATGTTGTGTTGGGCATGTCGGCCGCCCGGTCCCGGCTCCTCCAGGTGATCGGCGGCGGGCGCTACGACTTCTGGGCCACCGCGGGTGACCGCCTCGCGTATGCCAAGGGTGTGTCACCGGATCCGATGTCGCAGGGCGCAGTGCAGGCGGTGCAGCGATCCTTCGATGCGAGCCCGGAGGTGCGCGATCGCTTGAGAAGCGCGTCGCGCTACCTCGAGCTTGGGTCCGGTGTCGCCGGCCATGTGTGCTGCCTTCTGCAGATCTTCATTGACCTGAGCGCCACCGCGGTCGAGCTGTCCGAGGAGCTTTGCGTCGAGGCGCGACGGCGAGCTGATGCGCTCGGAATCGCGGAACGCTTGGAGGTCATCTGTGGTGACGTGCTCGAGTTTGATCGTCCCACTGAGTTCGACGTGGCCTTCTGGAGCCAGATGTTCTTTCCAGAGTCGACCCGACGGCAGGCTCTCGATGTCGCCAGGCGTTCGCTCCGAGCGGGCGGAATGTTGCTGGCCCCAGTGATTCCAGAAGCTGACCCAGGTTGACGCCGATTCCGACGAGGCGCGCGAAGTGGCACTTGACCGTGTCATCCACGGGGCGTGGGGTGTTCCGCTCCGTGACCCCGCGGGACTTGCGGCCGAGTTCACTGAGGCTGGCTTCACCGACGTCCGGATCGTGGACAGGTACTCGTCACTTCTCGTGATCGGGCGGCGACACGACGCCGTTGAGTGAGCGCCAACGAGCATCTGCACGAACGGCCCGGGCGAATCCGATCGTGACCCATATCTGCCGGAGTGGGACACGCGCACGGGTGTCCCTTAACGGGCAGTAAGGGTCGTCGGTCGTAGCCCGCGAGCGAACGGGCCGACTGGTTCTGCGGACACCCGGCGGTGAGAAGGCCGGGTGCCGGTCGCCCGGCGTTCGTGGCTCTCCCAGTCAGATCCGCACTTCACTGGTTCGATCCGAGGATGGCGGCGCAGGCGAGGGCGACGGCCTCGTCGCGATCGAGCGGCTGCAAAGGCGCGGGCCCGAGGGCTCGACACGTGTCGAGCCATCTGTCGAAGTCGTTGCGTCGGGGACTCTCGCGGGGAACCAAGCGGTCCTCGATGGCCCACGCGAGCTTGCATGCGAGCGTCGGGCTGGCCGTGTCGGCGCAACCCCTCTGCCGCGACGATCAGGAAGTGGTTTGCGTGGGCCATTGCGGCCTCGTGGCCCATGCCCTTGGCCGCCAGGCCGAGGTAGTGCCAGTACTGCGGTTGCTCGAACGTCAAGGTGAGGCTCGCCGACCCGATTCGGATGTCGGCGAGCTGCCACAGGTCGCCGAGCCTCTCGAGAATGGAAGCCGCCTCCGCGAGGTGCTGGTGGGCATCGTCCGGTCGTCCGGTCCTGAACGCGTGGTGCGCCTCGAAGTTCTGCAATGCGACGGGGAGGACGTGGTCGATTCCCTCGGTCCGGGCTAGCGCCAGGAGTTCCTCTTCCATGGGGCGCGCCGTGTCGAGGTCGGCGCAGAGGTTCGCGCGCCAGAAGAGGGACCAGGCGTGGCCGAGGTGGTCCCCAACCTGCAGGAAGTCTTCGGTGGCCGCCTCGAAGGCAGGGATGGCGGCGCCTAGCTCGCCGGTGATCGCCTCTGCGCGGCCGAGGTGGTAGCGCGCCCAGCCGCGCCGCCGGGAGGGCTCATTTCCGAGGAGCTCCAACGCCTCGGTGAGCATGTTGCGTGCGTCGCCGAAGCGCCTCGCCTGCATCGCCAGCTGTCCCGCCGCGATGAGGGCGTTGGCGCGTGTGCGCGGGGGCTCGTCGCCGGTTGCCGCGTCCAGTACCCGCCTGGTGAGATCCCACCCCAGCGCCGGACGTTCGGAGAACCAGTAGTAGCCAAGGTGGCCCACCACTCGCAGCGCGTCGGCGACCTGGTTCGTGGACAGGAGGTGAGCTGAGGGCCTGCTCGATGTTGGGCGACTCGGCGTTGAGGAGCTGCCGGGCGCTGAGCCGCACGAGCACGTCGCGTCCGGCCGGGCCGACGAGCCGCACCACCCAGCTCGCGTGCCGATCCTGCAGCTGGCTTCGCTCGTCATCGAGGAGGGCGCGATCGGCGAACTGGCGAACCGGCTCGAGCTGGCGGTAGCGGGATCGCCCGTCCGGGCCGTCGGATCGCTGCACGAGCGAGGCGTCGACCAGCTCCTCCAGGGCGTCGAGGAGGGCGAGGCTGTCGTGGTCGGGCAGCACCGCGGAGATGCCGTCGAGGTCCGCGCCGCCTCGGAAGACCGACAGCGCACGGAAGACGGCGTGGCCGTCGTCGTCGAGGGTGTCGACGCTCTTCTCGATGGCGGTGGCGATGCCGTGGCGACGGTCCGCCCCCGAGCGGCTGCGGTCGACCAGCAGGCGGGGCTGGTCGTCGAGGTGCGCCAGCAGGTCGACGAGACCGAAGGCTCGCAGCCGGGCGGCGACCAGCTCGATGGCCAGGGGCATGCAGTCCACCCGCCGGCACACCTCCGCGACACCGATCGGGTCGAGCGCCTGGGCTCGAGCCAGTCCGATGGCGGTAGCGGCGCGGGCGTGGAACAGCTCGACGGCCGCCGCCTCTGACAGCGGCGGCGCGAACCACACACGCTCGCCGTCGATCCCGAGCACCTGGCGGCTCGTCGTCACCACCCGCAACCGCGGGCAACCGGCGACGAGCCCCTCACACAGCGAGCGCACCACCGGTGCCACGTGCTCGCAGTTGTCCAGCACGAGCAGGATCGAGCGCGACCCAATCGCCTCCGCCGCAGTGCTCCCCGGGGCCGCCCCGCGAGCGACCAGCACGTCGACGAGAGCTGGCTCGAGCCCGCGCCCCTCATCGAGGCCGGTGAGGTCGACCAGCACAGCGTCCCCTGCGTGCATGCGGTGCAGCTCGGTCGCCAGCCTCGTCTTACCGATGCCGCCCGGGCCCACCACCGACAAGACTCGGGTCTGGTCGAGCTCCGATCGCAGGGTTTCGAGCGCTTCGTTTCGCCCGACCAGGGGCTCGGCCCCCGGTGCCTCGAGGGGCTCGCCCAGCTCCGCCTCCATCGCATCCAGGGGCTCGACGCTGTACAACCGGGTCGGACCCGGCAGGTCCCGGACCTCATGCGGACCGAGATCGACGATCCGGAGGTGCTGGGGCGGCTCCGCCAGCGAGCTTCGGACCGCCTCGCTGATGAGCACCCGTCCCGTACCCGCCAGAGCCGCCACCCGCGCTGCCTCATGGATCGTCACCCCGCTGAAGACGCCAGCCGTCTCATGCACCGGACCGGCGTGGAGGCCGATGCGCAGCCGCACACCGGCACCCGCTGGCCAAGGGTCCGGCGTCGATGTCCTGCACCGTCCGCACCCCCGCAGCCACCGCGGCACCGGCATCGTCGAACACGTAGGAGAAACCATCGCCCGTGAAACCCGAACGTCGCCCGCCGAACGACGAGCAGGCCCGATCGACCAGCTCGTCGTGGCGAGCCAACAACGCAGGCCACTCGTCCCCGACAAGCCGCGCCAGGGAAGTCGACTGCACGATGTCAGTGACCATCACGATGCTGTCCCGCGCCGGACTCATGCCGACCGCCCCACGCATCCACGAGCGACAGTCTGTCCCACCCACCAACTGCGAGCCGCGCGAGCTCGGTACAACTGCCGGAGTGGGACGCGCCGCGTGCCCCTTAACGGGCAGTAAGTGATTGGACGACGGTCAGTGGTTGCGCGGCGAAGTCGGAGGCAGTCTCGGAACCGATCGGTAGAGTTCGGGCGCCGCGGGACGTGACGACGGTACTGGCGGGGGCCCGACGTGATCGATCACGATGACGGAGCACAGGCAAACCGGTCCGGTCAGGTCCTGGCCTCGGTGCGCGAGTTCCTCGGCGGCCCGACCCGGGCCGGCGAACGCTGGTCGTTTGAGTTGGGACCGCACCTGGAGAGCAACTGGGGCGGGGCGTACGCCGGGGCGCTAGCGGCGTCGACGCTCGCTGTCGCCCGGAGCACCGTCCCGGACTGCGCCCCTCGCTCGCTCCACCTCCAGATGGTCCGCACGGTGCCGACCGGGTTGGCCTTCGCGACTGCCGAGGTGCGCCACGTGGGGCGGACGGTGTCGACGGTCGAGGTCGACCTGTTCGATGCCCGGGAGAAGCTGGCGGCAATCGCTGTCGCCACCATGGTGACCCCTGCGGCCCTCGACGCCTCGTACCACGACACGAGGGCTATGCCGCCGTTCGAGGTGCAGCTGGCTCCGTATCCGGAGCCGCCGTTGCGACCCCCGATCTCGCGAACGCTGCAGACCGTTAGAGAGGAGGACGGGACGTTCTACCTGGCCAGCTCAGAGCATGCTCGCCCGAACGTCGTGGGTACCCCTGCGTTCATGGGGAGAATCACGGTCCCATGGGACGACCTCGAGCTGACCGGCCCAGAGGTCGCATGCCTGGCTGCCGATCTGGTTGTCGGCTCGGCCGTGCTCAAGAGCGGGGTGCCGGTCGAGGCATTTGGTCCGAACGCCGACCTCAGCCTGCGCTTCACCACTGCGCCCGCGGTCCGCGCGACCGAGACATCGGGCACGGTGCTCTCGTTCCAGCACGGAACTGCCACCGTCGCCATCGAGATCCAGGCCGGCGAGCACCAGCTCGCCCACGGCCTCAGCACAGCGCTGCTCCTCGCACCACGTTCCTGATCACTTCGCTGCCAGAGGGACGATCGTTGAGAAGCTCTCCTACGTCGCTACTCAACGGCGGGCACAGCTGCCGGAGTGGGACACGCGCGTGTCCCTTAACGGGCAGAGTGCCGCAGCGTCAGCGCTCGGGGCTGGCCGGTTCGGAGTCGATCAGTCGCTCGCCCTCGCCGTTGGGTTCCTCGTAGACCGAAGCGAGATAGCGGAGCATCTCCGGAGTGATCCTCATGGACGTTGGACGACTCCGTCGTGCCCGCTCGTCGAGACGGTCGAGCAGCACGCTCACGTCGACCCGGAAGTGAACAAGCTCCCAGTCGGCATCATTTTGGAGCGCGAGGTGCTTGTGCTCATCACGGTCCCGACGTGTGCCGAGGCCGTGGTCTAGGACAACCGAGGCTCCCGTGCCGATCGTGGCGACGATGTGCTGATGAGCCCAGGCCAGTACCGGACCGAGGAGGTCGACGTGGTCCTCGACCCGATAGTCGATGCCGATCTGCCCGTGCCTCGCGAGCATTTGCTCGTCGATGGAGACCCTCGCTACTCCGCGTTGTTCGAGCTTGCGGGCGTAGGTCGTCTTACCGCTCCCGGGCAGACCGGCGAGTAGATGGAGTACCGGCCTCGCTTGTCGCACGGTGCAGACCGTACGCGTGCGCCGTCATTTGGCTGTCCAATAACTGCAGATGTGGGACGTCGGCCCACGGATCCCCCCTCGCCCGCTAGACCTAGACCCCTGAACCGCGGGGGGAGGGGGCAAGTAGTGGCGGAGGATCACTGGCAGTCTGCACGGCTCATCCCCACGAGCGGCATAAGCGGGCCGGACGAGGCCGAACGCCGTGCGACGTCTGCACTGATGGCGGTGATCGCAGCGGTCCCGGAGTTTGGGCTCTCGATCGTCAAGCCCCTTGGAGCGCCCTCCCGCAAGCTCGCCACCTTCATCGAGGTCCCATTCAAGGTGGGTGAGCTCACCTGCTACCCGGACGGTCTGATCGAGACGGCTCGCGGATCGAAGCACTGGACGACGCTCGTCGAGGTCAAGACCGGCTCGGCTGGGCTAGAACGCCCGCAGATCGATAAGCCCTGGTCAGCGGGCAATTAGGGACAGCACGAGGCCCATCTGCGCCAGGTGGTACGTGACCATGATCGTGACGTGCGCGTGGCGCGTCTCGCGCCGGAAGCGGTTCCAGGCGATGAGCGCGTCGCTGACGTAGAAGAGGCCGGCGCCGATGATCCCGACGACGTCGCCGACGCCGATGGCGGTCGCGACCATCGCCGAGATCACGAACATGTAGGCGACCACGGGGCCCGCGAGCTCGGGGTCAGGGCCCGCTCGCACCGCCTTGAGGATGGGCGCGCCGATCAGGGCGAGCAGGACCATCACGATGATGATCCCGACGAGGAAGCGCGGGCCCTCGATGCCCTCCGCCTCCATGCCGACGATGTAGGCCAGGTGACCGAGCAGGAACGCGCCCAGCCCGAACACGAAGAGGTCCTGCGGGAGCATGAGGAAGATGTCGCCGAGCAGGCACAGCAGGAGCGCCACGACGAACCACGCCCGGGCGGTGGGGTCCTCGGGGTCGAGGGCGAGGGCCACGCCGACCAGCAGCACCATCGTGAGCGGCTTGCAGACGTACTCCAGGCCCTTGGTCTGGTGGTGCACCGCGATCCAGTCGCCGACCGCGGCGACCAGCGCGAGGGCGAGGAGCAGGAAGGCGGCGCCGGTCACTCCGCGACACCCGACCGCTGGGCCGCCGCGGTCGCGAGCGCGCCCTCGAAGCTCATCTCCGCCTCGATGAGCGCTCGCCACTTGATGACCTGGGCGGGCTGGCTCATCCCGAGCACCCCGACGAGCCGTCCGCCGCGGCCGTAGAACGCGACGAAGCGCCGCTCGTCCACGCTCCCCGACACCACCTCGACGGCGTCGTCGGGGCCGGCGAGCCCGGCCAGCTGGATCTTGCGGTCGTACTGGTCGGACCAGAACCACGGGATCGGCTCGTACGGCTCAGCGGCCGGTCCGGCCACGAGCGTGCGGGCCGCGTGGGTTCCCATCGCGATGGCGTTGTCCCAGTGCTCGACGCGCATGACGGCGCCGAAGCGGCGGTTCGGCCAGCGGGCCACGTCCCCCGCCGCCACGACGCCGGGCGCGGCCGTGCAGGTGGCGTCGCACACCACGCCGTTGTCGATCGTGAGGCCCGAGCCCTCGAGCCACGCGGTGTTGGGCCCGACCCCGATGCCGATCACGACCAGGTCGACGTCGAGCACGGCACCGTCCGTCAGCCGGATCCGCTCGACGCGGTCACCGCCCTCGATCAGCACCACCCCGACACCGAGTCGCACGTCCACCCCGTGCGCACGGTGCAGCTCGGCGACCACCGACCCCATCGCCGGCCCGAGCCCCCGCTCGAGGGGGACGGGCAGCGCCTCGATCATGCTGACGTCGATGCCGAGCCCGCGGCAGGTCGCGGCCACCTCCGCGCCGATGAACCCCGCGCCGACGACCGCGACCCGACGCGGCGACGCCATCAGCGCCGTGCGGATGGCCGCGCAGTCGTCGAGGGTCCGCAGCGTGTGCACCCCGTCCAGGTGGTCGGTGCCGGGGAGGCGCTTCGGCGCCGCGCCCGTCGCGATGACGAGACCGTCGTACGGAAGCTGCTCCCCGCCGGCGAGCAGCACCGAGCGCGCCCGGAGGTCCAGCCCGGTGGCCGACTCGCCCAGGCGCCAGTCGAGACCCAGGTCGTCGACCGTCCCGCGACCGACGACGAGGGTCGTCGCCTCCGGGGGCTTCACCCCCGCCAGCACCTGCTTCGACAGCGGCGGCCGGTCATAGGGCCGGTGAGGCTCGTCCCCGACGATCGTGATCGGCCCCGTGTGGCCCAGGGCGCGGAGCTCCTCCGCGGCCCGCAGCCCGGCGAGCGAGGCCCCGACGACGACGACGCGGCCGAGGGCCACCGGCCTTGGTCAGCCTTCGATCGTGATGGCTTGCTTCGGGCAGCGGCGCGCTGCCTCCTCCACCTTCTCCCGCAGGTCCTCCGGCGGCTCGTCCTGCAGCACGTACAGGAAGTCGTCGTCACGCACCTCGAACACCTCCGGGGCGGCGGCCATGCAGAGGGCGTTGCTCTCACAGAGGTCGTAGTCGACGACGACGCGCATGGTGGTCTCCTCAGGGCGAGTGGCGGTCGGTGTTCCTGCCCGCGGAACCTACTCTGCCCAGGTCATGGCTCTGTCGTCCGACGTCCTCACGCCGCCGCGAGGCCCAGCGCATCGCCCTCCAGGCCCAGGGGTTCGGCGACCGTCGACCCGCCGGGCGGGTCGACCGGCGGCACTTCCGGCGCGTGATCGAGCGGGTCGGGCTCGTGCAGATCGACTCCGTGAACGTGCTCACGCGCTCCCACGAGCTGCCGTTCCTCGCCCGTCTGGGCCCGTACGACCGGGACGCGCTCTCCCGCTGGCTGTGGGGCAGCGGCGAGGTGTTCGAGTACTGGGGCCACGAGGCCTCGCTGCTCCCGGTGGAGCTCTACCCGCTCCTGCGCTGGCGGATGGACGGCGACCACGCGTGGGGCGGGATGGTCACGGTGGCCACCCGGAAGCCGGACCTCCTCGACCAGCTCCGCGAGGCCGTGCGCGACCAAGGGCCCGGTCACGCTCGCCGAGCTCGAGCACCTCGGCGACGCCATCAAGCGCGGCAAGGCGGCCCCCGGGAACATGTGGAACTGGAGCGACGCCAAGAAGGCCGTCGAGTGGCTGTTCTGGCGCGGCGAGGTGTCGGCCGTGCGGAACCCCGCGACCTTCGGCCGCCACTACGTGTCGCCCGAGCGCGTGCTGCCCGCCGAGGTTCGAGCGGCACCCGTGCCCGTCGGATGACGAGGCGATGAAGGCCCTGCTCATGCGGGCCGCGCGGAGCCACGGCGTCGGCACCGCCCGCTGCCTGGCCGACTACCACCGCCTGAACATCGTGACGTCGCGCCGGCTGCTGGCCGAGCTGGCCGGCGACGGCGCCTTGCGCGAGGTCGCGGTCGAGGGCTGGCGCCACCCCGCCTACCTGCACCCGGAGGCGCAGCTGCCGCGCTGGGTTCGTGCCTCGGCCCTCCTGTCGCCGTTCGACTCGCTCGTGTGGCAGCGCGAACGCACCGAGGCGCTGTTCGACTTCCGCTACCGGATCGAGATCTACGTGCCCGCGGCCCAGCGGGTGCACGGCTACTACGTGCTGCCGTTCCTCCACGACGGCCGGCTCGTGGCCCGGCTCGACCTCAAGGCCGATCGACAGGCCGGCACGCTGCGCATCCGCGCCGCCCACCGCGAACCCACCTTCGACGACGACAAGGACCTCCCCGCCCTGCAGGCCCGCGTCGAGGAGCTGGCCCACTTCCTCGGCCTGGCGGACGTCGAGGTCGACCGCAAGGGCGACCTCGCCCCCACCCTCCAAGCTCTGTGGTCGCTTTCGCCCGCATAGCGGGCGCAAGCGACCACAGAACCTGTCAGAGCTGGGTCAGGACGTCGCAGCCGTCGGCGGTCACGACGAGGGTGTGCTCGAACTGGGCCGTGCGGCGACGGTCGACGGTGACCGCGGTCCACCCGTCGTCCCACAGGTCGTGCTCCCACGCGCCGACCGTGATCATCGGCTCGATCGTGAAGGTCATGCCCTCCTCGATCACACGGGTGAGGCGCGGCTCGTAGTAGTGCGGCACGTGGAGGTCGGTGTGGAACTGCTCGCCGATGCCGTGCCCGACGAAGCTGCGCACCACGCCGAAGCCGTTGGCCTCCGCGTGGGTCTGGATGGCCCGGCCGATCTCGTTGAAGGCCTGGCCCGGTCGAACCACCGCGATGGCCCGGTCGAGGCACTCCCGGGTGACGTCGACCAGCCGCCGGCTCTCGTCGTCGACGTCGCCGACCAGGAAGGTGGCGTTCGTGTCGCCGTGGACACCGTCGAGGAAGATCGTGACGTCGAGGTTGCAGATGTCCCCGTCGACCAGCGCGCGGTCGTCGGGGATGCCGTGGCAGATCACCTCGTTCACCGAGGTGCAGAGCGACTTGGGGAAGCCGTTGTAGTTGAGCGGGCTCGGGTAGCCCCCGCGCTCGATGCAGGCCTGGTGGCAGATGGCGTCGAGCTCGTCGGTGGTGATGCCCGGACGCACCGCCGCGCCGGTGAGGGCCAGCACCTCGGCCGCCGCCTTGCCCGCCACGCGCATCCGCCGGATGACATCGGGGCTCTGGACGGGGTTCTCCGGCCGGCGCACCGGCGTGCCCGACTCCGCGTACGGGGGCCGGCCGATCTCCGGCGGCACCGACCGCGTGGGGCTGACGCGGCCCGGGTGGATGTTGGCGTTCGCGGTCTTGTGGCACCGCTTGAACTTCTTGCCGCTCCCGCACCAGCACGGGTCGTTGGCCTTCAGCACGCCATGGCCGCGAGTGGAGAGATCGGTCACGAGGACGAAGCGTATCGGTGCCACCATGGGCCCGTGCCTGCGCTCGATGTGCTCCCTCCGGTTCGCGTGGAGGCGATCGAGCTCGTGACGGTGCCGATGCGCCTCTCGTCCCCGCTGCGCAGCGCCGCCGGCACCCGCGCCAGCCGGGATGTGCTCCTGGTGCACGTGCGCGCCGCGGAGGCCGACGGTTGGGCCGAGTGCGCGGTCGAGCCGGAACCCACCTACTCGTCGGAGTTCGCCGACGCGGCGCTGGTGGTGCTCCGCGACCACCTCCTCCCGCGGGCCGGCGCCGGGCCGACCGGCGACGCGATGGCCCTCGGGCCCCACCTCGACGCGGTGCGCGGCCACCCGATGGCCCGGGCCGCGCTGGAGCTGGCGGTGCTCGACGCCCAGCTCCGCGCGGCCGATCGCTCGCTCGGGTCGTGGCTCGGTGCCACCGCCACCGCTGTCCCCGCCGGCGCCGCGCTCGGGCTCCACGAGCAACCGGAGGACCTCCTCGCCGAGGCCGACGAGGCGCTGAAGGCCGGGGCGGCGCGCCTGCGGGTGAAGATCGCCCCCGGCCGTGCCGCTGGTCACCTCCAGCGGCTGCGCGACCACGTCGGTGACGCGGTGCCCCTGCAGGCCGACGCCAACGGCTCCTTCGAGGAGGGCGATCCTGAGCTCGACCAGCTCGACGCGGTCGGCCTGGCGTGCCTCGAGCAGCCCCTCGGCCCGTCCGACCTGCTCGGCCACGCCCGCCTCGCGGCCCGCCTCGACACGCCGATCTGCCTCGACGAACCCCTCACCTCGCTCGACGCCATCGAGACGGCCATCGCCCTCGGCGCGTGCGAGGTGGTGTGCCTCAAGCCGGCCCGGGTCGGCGGGTGGATCGCGGCGAGAGCCGTGCACGATCGCTGCGCGGAGCTCGGCATCCCGCTGTGGGTCGGCGGGATGCTGGAGACCGGTGTGGGGCGGGCCGCCAACCTGGCGGTGGCGGCACTCCCCCACGTCGCGCTCCCGCCGGACATGGACCCTCGAGGGCGCTACCACCCGGATCTCGCCGACCCCCGCCGACCCGTCGACGGCGCCGTGCCGGTCCCGAACGACCCAGGAACCGGGGCGGTGCCCGATCTCGACCAGTACGACGGCGTCCGGGTCGTGCCAGGGTGGACGGCATGACCGCCGCCGTCACGCTCGACGACGTGCTCGCCGCCGCGGAGCGCATCGCCGGCGCCGTCGAGCGCACGCCGAGCGCCCGCTCGCACACGTTGTCGGCCGTGCTCGGCACCGGGATCGTCGTGAAGTTCGAGAACCTGCAGTTCACGGCCGCCTTCAAGGAGCGCGGCGCGCTCAACAAGCTGTTGGGGCTGACGGAGGACGAACGGAGGTGCGGCGTCGTCGCGATGTCGGCCGGCAACCACGCCCAGGCGGTGGCGCGCCACGCCACCCGGCTCGGCATCGAGGCCACCATCGTGATGCCCGCGCACACGCCGTTCGTGAAGGTGCAGCGCACCGAGGTGCTCGGTGCCCGCGTGGTCCTCCACGGCGACGACCTCGGCGAGGCCACCCAGGAGGCGCGGCGGCTGGCCGACGAGGGGCGCACGTTCGTGCACCCCTACGACGACCCCGCCGTGATCGCCGGTCAGGGCACCGTGGCGCTGGAGCTGCTCGCTGACCACCCGGAGCTGGACGCGCTCGTCGTGCCGACCGGCGGTGGTGGCCTGCTCGCCGGCATGGCCGTGGTCGCCCGAGCCTGGCGACCGGACATGACGATCATCGGCGTGCAGAGCGAGCGGTGGCCCTCGATGCTGGCCGCGACCACCGGCCAGGAGCTGCCGAGTGGCGGGCCCACGATCGCGGAGGGGATCGCGGTCCCCGTGGCGGGCACGATCTCCAGCGCGTTGATCGAGGAGCTGGTCGACGAGATCGTGACCGTCGAGGACACGACGGTGGAGGAAGCGATGAACCTCCTCCTCGAGATCGAGAAGGTCGTCGTCGAGGGCGCCGGCGCCGCGGGCATCGCCGCGCTCCTGCAGCACCCCGATCGCCTCGCCGGACGGGAGGTCGGCGTGGTGCTCAGCGGCGGCAACATCGACCCCCGCCTGCTGGCCTCCGTGATCATGCGGGGCCTCGTGCGGTCCGGGCGGCTCACCCGCCTGCACATCGAGATCCCCGACCAGCCCGGCGCCCTCGGTCTCGTGACGACCACCATCGGACACGCCGGCGGCAACATCGTCGAGATCGGGCACCAGCGGATGTTCCTCGACGTGTCGGCCCGTTCGGCCGAGCTCGAGGTCATCGTCGAGACGCTGGACCACGACCACGTCGAGCGGGTGATCGCCGGTCTCGCGGCGGTCGGCCTGACCGCGAGCGTCGGCAACGTGATGTTCGGATCGGCGTTGACCTGACCATCTAGCGAGTGTTAGGCATACTTACTATGCCCGGGGAGATCGCCAGCCGTCTCCGGTCGGCCCGTCTCGGACACGCCCTCATGGAGGCGGTGCCCGGCGCGGCGATGGAGGTGGGACGCGTGAACGGCCCTGCGGTGGTCGTGGGGCCCGTGGGGTACCCCGGGGCGGAGGTGCTCCCGTGCCAGCACCGCGGCGCGCTCGCCCAGGGCCTGGCCGGAGGCACGATGGCGGGCTACGTGTGCGCGCTGGGCCTGGCGGGTCCCGGCGGAGCGCTCTACCTGCGCCTGCTCCTGCCCCCGGGCGCCGACCTCGGCACCGGCGTCATCGCCGTGGACGACCCGCCCCGCCGGCGGCTGGTGATGGCCACGACGTTGGGCCAGCAACGCGCCCTGGACGCGGCCAGGGCGGCCCGGACCGTGCCCGTCCCGGCGCGGGGCAGCCGCTCGGGCGCGGCGCCCAGCACGACCCTTGCCGACCTCGAGGTCGAGGCTCGGCATGACCCCGTGCTCCACACGACGGCGCTGTCCTGGACGCACCGGCCCCACCCGGCCGCCGTCACCCAGGTCGACGATGCGGTGCGCGCCGCCGCCGCGGCCTGCCTCGTGGAGGAGCTGCTGCTCGACGTGCAGGCGGGCTGAGCCCGCTCAGTCCAGCAGTGCGACGCGCAGGCGCTCCACGGTGGCGGCCGGGACCTCGAGATCGCGCGCGAGGCCCTCGACCGAGCCGTGCTGAGCGTCGATGTGCTCGAGCAGGCCGAGCATGGCCTCGCGGGGGGCCTCGAGGTACTCGGGCGGCTGGCTGGTCATCGAGTCGATGACCTCGGGATGGGCCAACGTGAACCAGTCGACGAACGCCGCCATGGCCGCGGCGGTGGCGTGGTAGTCGTCGGCGATCTCGTCGTGGGGCACGCCCACCAGCCCGAGGAGCACGGCCGCGACGACACCGGTGCGGTCCTTGCCGGCCGCGCAGTGGAACAGGGTCGGTCCACCGCGGGCGACGAGCTCGAGGATGGAGGGCAGCGCGGCCTCGCCGTCGACGAGCATGTCGATGTACCGATCGCGCAGGAAGGCCGCCGCGCCGTCGGTGGCGACCAGGTCGTCTTCGGACCACATGCGTCGCATCATCGGCAGGTGGTGCCAGTCGACCTCGTAGTGCTCGACCGGGAAGCGCCCACCGCGCTCGATCTCGCCCTCGGTCCGCAGGTCGATGACCGTGCGCAGGCCGAGCACCCGCGCCTTCTCGAGGTCGGCACCGGCGAGGCGCTGCACGCCATCGGCCCGGTACAGCGTGCCTCGACGCGTGGTGCGGCCGTCGCGTGTCGGCAGCCCGCCGAGATCGCGGACGTTGAACACGAGCTCGAAGGTGATCCGGCGATCAGCGGCGCCGCTGGGATCGGTGAGGTCTTGGGGGAGGACGGTCACCCGTCGAACCTACCGGTGGAACCTGGCGGCCAGACCACTGGCAGGTGGCCAGGCCGTGACGACTGGATGGCCGCTCGGGCGCCAGGTTGAGCCAGCCGCAGTGGACCGGGCAGGCTGCCGACCATGTCGATCCGGGGGAAGGCGGTCATCGTCGGTGCGTTCGAGCACCCCCGGCGCGAGATCCCCGACCGCACGATCGCCCAGATCCACCGTGAGGTCGCCGTGGGCGCCCTCACGGACGCCGGGCTCACGCTCGCCGACGTCGACGGCTACTTCTGCGACTCGACCGCACCGGGGTTCGGACCGGTGTCGATGTCGGAGTACCTCGGCCTGGCGGCGCGCTACGTCGACTCCACCGAGACGGGCGGCAGCTCGTACCTCGCCCACGTCGGGCATGCCGCGGCGGCGATCGCGACCGGCAAGTGCCGGGTGGCGCTGATCACGCTGGCCGGCCGGCCGCGCACGGGCGGGGCCATGCCCGGCGGCGCCCAGCGCATGGTCACGAGCCCCGAGGCCGGGTTCGAGCAGGCGGGGATCTTCGCGCCGGTGGGCAACTACGCCCTGTCGGCGTCGCGCCACATGCACGAGTTCGGCACCACCAGCGAGCAGCTGGCGTGGATCAAGGTCGCGGCCTCCGAGCACGCGCAGCACAACCCGAACGCGCTGCTGCCCAACCCGGTCACGGTCGACGAGGTCCTCGCGTCGCCGCTCGTCGCTGATCCCCTCCACCGGCTCGACTGCTGCGTGGTCACCGACGGAGGCGGCGCGGTGGTGGTCGTGCACCCGGATGTGGCGCGGGACCTCGGCCGAGCCGGTGCGTCGGTGCTCGGCCATGGGGAGGCCCTCAAGCACGGCGACGCCGGCCGCATCGACCTCACCTACTCGGCGGCCCGGTGGAGCGGCCCGGCGGCCTTCGCGGAGGCCGGCGTGACGCCGAACGACATCCAGTACGCATCGATCTACGACTCGTTCACGATCACCGTGCTGATCGCGCTCGAGGACCTGGGCTTCTGCGCCAAGGGCGAGGGTGGTGCCTTCGTGGCCGATGGCGGGCTGCGCAGCCCCGGCGGTCGGCTGCCGTTCAACTCCGACGGTGGCGGCCTGTGCAACAACCACCCCGCCAACCGGGGCGGGATGACCAAGATCATCGAGGCGGTGCGTCAGCTCCGGGGCGAAGCGAACCCGGCCGTGCAGGTGCCCGGGTGCGAGCTCGCGCTCGCCCACGGCACGGGCGGGGCGCTGTCGACGCGGCACGGGAGCGCCACCCTCGTGCTCGGGGCGTGGCAGCGATGACGGACCTCCCCGCCGGCCGGCCGCCCTTCAACCCCGAGGCGGCTCCCTTCTGGGAGGCGGCCGCGGACGGCCGCCTCGTGCTCCCGGTGTGCGACGGGTGCGGTCTCGCCATCTGGTACCCGCGCGCCTGGTGCCCCGCGTGCGGCAGCGACTCGGTGACGTGGACGGAGATGAGCGGGCGCGGCACCGTCTACGCGTGCACGGTCATCCGCAAGGCGAGGGGACCGTGGGCCGAGGCGGTCCCCTACGTGGGTGCCTACGTCGAGCTCGAGGAAGGGCCCAGGATCCTCACCAACGTCGTCACGGACGACCCCGACGCCGTGCACATCGGCCAGGCCGTCACCGCCACCTTCGTCCCGGTCGCGGACGGCGAGCGGGGCGAGTCCCCGACGGTCATCCTGCGGTTCACACCGGCCCGTTGAAGGCGGGCGGCCGCTTCTCCTGGTGGCTCGTGAGCCCCTCGCGGGCGTCGGGCAGGCCCATGCCGAGGAACTCGTAGGCGAGCGACGCGTCGAACGCCGGCAGCTGGCTCCGATACCAGTGGTTGAGCGTGTGCTTCGTCCATCGGATCGCGGACTGGGCGCCGGCCGCCAGCTGCTGGGCCATCTCGAGCGCTCGTGCCTGCACCTGGTCGTCGTCGACGCACAGGGAGACGAGACCGATGCGCTCGGCCTCCTCGCCGGTGATCGGGTCGCACGTGAGGAGGAGGTACTTGGCCTTCGCCATGCCGCAGAGCAGGGGCCAGCAGATGGCGGCGTGGTCGCCCGCCGCCACCCCCAGCCGGGTGTGGCCGTCGATGATGCGCGCGGTGCGACCGACGATGCTCACGTCGGCCAGCAGCGCCGCCACCAGGCCGGCGCCGACGGCGGGGCCGTGCACCGCCGACACGATCGGCTTCGAGCAGTCGATGACGTTGACCACCAGGTCGCGGGCCTCGCGCATCGTGCGCAGGCGCACCTCGGGGTCGGCGATCACCGAGTCGACCAGCTCGAAGCTCCCACCGGCCGAGAACCCCTTGCCGGCGCCCCGCAGGATCGCCACGCGCGTCAGCGGGTCGCGGTCGATGGCACGCCACACGTCCGCGAGCTGGCCGTGGGCGGCGGGACCGACCGCGTTCAGGCCGGGCGCGTCGAGGGTGATCCGCAGCACCCCGTCCGAGGGCCGGTCGAAGGTCAGGGCGGGGAAGTCGTCGTAGGCAGACAGGTCGTCGGGCATCCGCCCGGTCTACCCGACTGACCCCAGCCCCAACTGCTTGTGCAGCATGGTCGTGGGGGTTACTGGGTGGCCAGGTCCTTGCGCAGCTCGCGGTCCGGATCGCGCTGCGGGCGGCCCTCCGGTTCGATCACCACGGTGCGCAGCACGCCGGCGGTGACCTCGGCCCGCCCGTCGAGCGCCGGGCAGATCGGGCCGCCGGGTTGGTAGCCGACGGCGAAGCCGGTCATCCCGTAGGTGATCGGCGTGCGCCGCGGCACGGTGCCCTCGCCCACGGGGACGTCGCCGTGGAACAGCGTGACCCCGCCCTCCGCCGTGACCTCGACCCTCGCCTCGACCGCTCCGGCGGGCAGCTGCTCGCGGGCGGAGACGAAGGTGATCTCGGTGCCGACGTAGTTGTACGCGAAGTGCAGACGCCGGTCTTGCAGGTAGACGGCGTAGCCCCCCGAGTGGCTGCCGTGGGCCACGAGGGTGCCTTCGGCCTCACCATCGGCCGGCACCTCGAGCGTCGCCGTCAGCACGAACCCGCGACCACGGAGGTTGGGCGCGACCGCCTCGGGCAGCGGTCCGATGCCGGGATGGAACTCGTAGCGCTCGCGACGGAACCGCCGATCGGCGAACCGGCCCGGCTGGTTGTTCAGCGGGAGCACCTGGTACTTCTCCGCCTCCTCCCACCACAGCGCCTTCATCTTGTCGAGCTGCTCCGGCTCCTTCTCGGCCAGGTCGTCGACCTCCGAGAAGTCCTCCGCGACGTGGTAGAGCTCCCACACGTCGTCGTCGAAGGGCTTGCTCACGTCGGTGCCGTCGTAGGCGATGAACGGCGTCGGGTGGAACACGACCGACTTCCACCCGTCGTGGTAGAGCGCACGGGACCCGAGCATCTCGTAGTACTGCGTGACGTGGCTGCTCGC
Organism: uncultured Microthrixaceae bacterium; assembly: GCA_963721695.1. Classification (GTDB taxonomy): domain Bacteria; phylum Actinomycetota; class Acidimicrobiia; order Acidimicrobiales; family VFJN01; genus VFJN01. The sequence continues at coordinate 188,034 of CAVRKU010000009.1, read as the reverse complement.
GGCGCCAGGGTCGGTGAGCGACGGCGCGAAGCTCACCCCCTCGATCGGTGACTGCTCGATGCCGCCGATGACGGTCGGGGCTTCGATGCCGATGAGGTCGAGCAACGTGGGCATCACGTCGATCGCATGCACGTACTGGTGGCGCGTGCCGCCCTCCCCGAGCCGCTTGGGCCAGTGGACGATGAGCGGATCGGCGACGCCTCCCTCGTGGGTGTCGCGCTTGAAGCGCTTGAGCGGCGTGTTCCCGGCCCAGGCCCACCCCCAGGGGTAGTGGTTGTTCGCGCGGGGGGTGCCGAGGTCATCGACGCGGCGCAGGTTCTCCTCCGTGCTCTCGGGCACGAAGTTGAAGAAGTACTGCTCGTTGAAGGACCCCTTCGCGCCACCCTCCGCGCTGGCGCCGTTGTCGCTCATCACGATGACGATCGTGTCCTCGAGCTCGCCCAGCTCGTCGATGAAGTCGAGCACGCGCTGCACCTGGGCGTCGGTGTGGGTGAGGAAGCCGGCGAAGACCTCCATCATCCGGGCGTAGAGGCGCTGCTCGTCCTCGGTGAGCGACTCCCACTCGGGCACCCACGCGGGGCGCTCCGACAGCTGGGTGCCCTCGGGGAGCAGACCCGAGGCCACCTGGCGGGCGAACACCGAGTCACGCCAGGCGTCCCACCCCTGGTCGAAGTGCCCGCGATACGGCTCGATGAAGGACGCCGGCGCCTGGTGGGGGGCGTGGCACGCGCCGGGCGTGAACCACAGGAAGAAGGGCTTGTCGGGCTGGGACGCGCGGAGGTCCTTGAGGAACAGCGTCGCCTTGTCCGCCAGGTCCTCGGTGAGGTGGTACCCCTCCTCCGGCGTCGTCGGCGGCTCCACGTGGTGGTTGTCGTACACGAGCTCGGGGTGGTACTGGTCGGTCTCGCCGCCCATGAACCCGTAGAAGCGCTCGAACCCGCGCCCGAGCGGCCACTTGTCCCGCGGGCTGCCCATCGTCATCTCGGTGGCCGGCGTGAGGTGCCACTTGCCGACCGCGAACGTGGCGTACCCGTTGCGGACCAGGACCTCCGAGAGGAAGCCGTTCTCGTGCGGGATGGTGGCGTTGTAGCCCGGGAAGCCCGCCGCGAACTCGACGATGCGGGCCATGCCGTTCGAGTGGTGGTTGCGGCCGGTCAGGAGGCACGCGCGCGTCGGCGAGCAGAGCGCGGTGGTGTGGAAGTTCGAGAAGCGGTGCCCGGCGCCGGCCAAGGCGTCGAAGCACGGCGTGGCGATGTCAGAGCCGTAGCAGCCGAGCTGGGCGTAGCCGACGTCGTCGAGGAGCACGATGACGACGTTCGGCGCCCCCTCGGGGGCCGCCGGCAGCGGAGGCCACCAGCCCTCGGACTCGGCGTAGGTACGCCCGACGACACCCTCGAACTCCGGCCGCGGCATGCTCATCGCCGCATTGTGTCACTGCTCATGCCAGTTCGACAGCGCCATGGCGGGTGGCACGCAGGCCCGCCACGACCTGCTCGAGCACCGCATCGCGGAACTCGTCGGTGATCTCCTGGCGGTCGACCATCCGGCGCTGGACGAAGGGACCGGTGAGGAGCGCGATGGCCAGATCGAGGTCGAGGTCGGGGTCGATCTCCCGCCGCAGCTGCGCGAGCTGGAGCACCGTCCGGATCGGCCGCCGACGTTCGTCGAGCATGGCGAGCACGAGGGTGTGGAGCTCGGGATCACGGTCGCTGCCGGCGAGCAGCACGGGCATGAGGTCGGGGACCTTGGGCGCCTTGTCCTTGTCCTGCCACCGGTTGAAGATCTCGCGCAGGTCACGACGGAGGTCCCCGTTGTCGGGCGTCGGGAGCTCCACGAAGCAGGACGAGGCCGCCTCGACGACCATGGCCTGCTTCGAGCCGAAGTGCCGGTAGAGCGTGGTCTTGGCCACCCCCGAGCGAGCGGCCACCTCGTCGAAGGTGACGCCCTCGACCCCGTTGGCGAGGAGGAGGTCGACGGTGGCGTCGAGCGCCGCCTGTCTCGCCTCTTGGCTACGAGGTCGTGCCATCGCTTCCCGATCGTAGTGGAATCAGCCGCCACGAGCCTTGTGACACAAGACACGTGCAAATTGCTTGCGCAACGATCCTACATTACGACACGATGTTGTAGCGATATTACGCACGTCTGTTCTGGAGCCCCCCGCATGTACGACGACCCTGCCATCCACGCCCGCCGGCGCCACATCCTCGTGGTGCTGTGCATCAGCCTGATGATCGTCATCATCGGCAACACCGCCCTCAACGTGGCCCTGCCGCGCTTGGCGCTCGACCTCGACGCGAGCACCACCGACCTCCAGTGGATGGTCGATGCCTACTCCCTCGTGTTCGCCGGGATGCTCTTCACCGCCGGCACCCTCGGCGACCGGTTCGGGCGCAAGGGCGCGCTGCAGGCCGGGCTGGTCCTGTTCCTGTTCGGCACGCTGCTGGCCGCCACCGCCGACTCCTCGACCGCGGTGATCGGCGCTCGGGCCGTGATGGGGCTGGCCGCCGCCTTCGTCATGCCGGCCACGCTCTCCATCCTCACCAACGTGTTCCCACCGGAGGAGCGCCCCAAGGCCATCGCCGTCTGGGCGGGCATCGCCGGCGGCGGCGCCGCCATCGGACCGGTGGCCTCCGGCTTCCTGCTCGAGCACTTCTGGTGGGGCTCCGTGTTCCTCGTCAACGTGCCGGTCATCATCCTGGCGCTGGTCGCGGGGCGCATCCTGATCCCGACGTCCCGCGATCCGGAGGAGCCTCCGCTCGACATCCCCGGCGCGCTGCTCTCGATCGTGGGGTTGAGCTCCCTCGTCTACGCCATCATCGAAGGCCCGCAGCACGGCTGGACGAGCCCCGAGAGCCTCGCCACCTTCGCGTTCGCCGGACTGGCCATCGGCCTGTTCATCCTCCGCGAGCTGCACACGCCGAACCCGATGCTCGACCTGCGCTACTTCCGGGATCGTCGCTTCAGCGTGTCCTCCGGCGGCATGACCCTGATCTTCTTCGCCATGTTCGGGACGTTCTTCCTGGTGTCGCAGTACTTCCAGCTCGTGCTGGGCTACTCCGCCCTCGAGTCGGGCCTCTTCCAGCTCCCGATGGCGGGCGTGATGATCATGCTCTCCCCGCAGGTGCCGAAGATCGTCAACCGGATCGGCGTGGCGCGCGTGGTGCCCCTCGGCCTGAGCTCGGTCGCCCTCGGCCTCGTGCTGTTCTCGCTGCTCGGCGTCGACACCGTGATCTGGTACGTCTACGGGCCGATCCTGCTGTTGGCGGCCGGCATGGCCCTCACGATGACACCGCTGACGACGCTGATCATGTCGGCCGTGCCGGTCACCAAGGCCGGCGTCGGCTCGGCCATGAACGACACCACCCGAGAGCTCGGCGGTGCGCTCGGGGTGGCCGTGCTCGGCTCCCTGGTCACCTCGACCTACACGAGCTCGATCAGCGACGCCGTCAGCGGCCTGTCCGCCGCGGACCAGGCGGCGGCCGAGTCGGGTCTCGTCGGTGCGTTCGGTGTCGCCCAGCGCCTGGGCGCCGGAGGCAGCGAGCTCGTGCACGCGGCGCAACAGGCGTTCGTCGACGGCATGAGCGTGGCCGCCCTGACGGGTGCCGTCGTCGTCGCCGTCGCGGCGGTGATCAGCTATCGGCTCCTGCCGCATGGCACCCCGGCTCCCGTGGTCCAGGCGGATGACCGTGACCTCTCGGTGATCGAAGCGGAGCTCGCGGTCGTCGACTGAGGTCCTCGCGTCACCGGGTGCGGCGGGGCGGCTTCTCGAGCGCGTCGAGGAACGAGGCCGCCGCGGCGGCTGAGTGGTGGCGCCACAGGGTCGCGACGCTGTCGGGCGAGGGCGCGGCAGCCCGCCGGGCGAACAGATCCGCGAAGGCCACGCGCTGGGCGGCGACGAGGTCCCCTCGTTCGATCCCGAGCCGCTCGAGGAGCACGAGCTTCAGGAGGAAGGCGCTGCGAACGTCGCGCAGGTGGTCGACCGGCGTGACGAGCCATCGCCGCAGCGCGTCGCGCCCGCGCCGCGTCGGTCCATAGACCGTGCGAGGAGGTCCGGTGCCGTGCTCCGTGCGCCGGGGTTCGACCAGGCCGAGCGCCTCGAGTCGTTCGAGCGCCCGGTAGACGAGCTGACGGGAGAGGCGCCACACCTCACCGACCGGAGTACCAGGCCGCAGCTCGGTCGCGATGTCGTAGCCGTGTCGGGGCCGCTCGACGAGCAGGCCGAGCACCGCCCACTCGTTGAGCGAGAGCGTCGGCCGGCGTTGCACCGGTTGAGGTTGCCACGGCCGTGGGCATCGATCGAGGGTCGCTGTTAGGTTCACTGCGACTAATCCCGCCAGGAGGGCCCATGAAGCTCCGTTCGATGCGACTGCTCGCCGCCATCAGCGCGCCCCTGCTGCTCCTCGCCGCGTGCGGGAGTGACGACGACAGCTCGTCGGGCACCACCACGACCTCGGCCGCCGAGTCGCAGCTCGAGGGCGGGATCACGGTCTTCGCGGCGGCATCGCTCACGGATGCCTTCGACGAGGTGGGCGCGGCCTTCGAGGCGGCCAACCCGGGTACGACGGTCGAGTTCAACTTCGCCGCGTCCTCGGCGCTGCGCGAGCAGATCATCGCTGGCGCACCGGCGGACGTGTTCGCGTCGGCCAACACCTCGAACATGGACCAGGTCGTCGAGGTGGGCGACGCGAGCGACCCGGCGACCTTCGTGGAGAACCAGCTCCAGATCGCCGTGCCCCCCGGGGAACTCAGCGGGCGTCACGGGGTTGGCCGACTTCGCGAACGCGGCGCTCCTGATCGGCCTCTGCGCGGAGGAGGTCCCGTGCGGTGAGTTCGGCCGCGAGGCGCTGGCCAACGCCGGTGTGACACCGTCGATCGACAGCAACGAGCCCGATGTCCGCGCCCTGCTCACGAAGATCGAGGCCGACGAGCTGGACGCCGGGATCGTGTACGTGACCGACGTACAGTCGGCGGGTGACGCCGTGGAGGGCATCGACATCCCCGCTGAGGACAACGTGACGGCCACCTACCCCATCGCCGCCCTCACCGACGCGGGCAACAGCGAGGTCGCGGCCGCGTTCGTTGCCTTCGTGCTCTCCGATGAGGGACAGGAGATCCTCACGTCGTACGGCTTCGACCCGGCGTGATCTCGCGGCGCGCGGTGGCGCGGAGGAAGGTCCACGCCCGTCCCCCCGTCGTGGTGATCCCCCTCGCCGCCGCCGCCGTCGCGTTCCTGGCCATCCCGTTCATCGCGCTCCTGCAGCGCGCGCCGTGGAGCGACCTCCGTGACCTCATCGGCCGGCCCGTGGTCACCGATGCCCTCCGCTTGAGCCTCACCAGCGCCTTCTCCGCCACGGGCATCGCCCTGGTCCTCGGGATCCCGCTGGCCTGGGTGCTCGCCCGCACCGAGTTCCCCGGTCGCTCCCTCGCGCGCGCCCTGGTCCTGCTGCCGATGGTCCTGCCCCCGGTCGTGGGCGGCGCCGCCCTGCTGTTCGCGTTCGGACGACGGGGCCTCTTCGGGGGTCCCATCTACGACTCGACCGGGTTCCTCCTCCCGTTCTCGATCTGGGGGGTCATCGCCGCCAGCACGTTCGTGGCCATGCCGTTCCTCATCATCACGGTGGAGTCCGGGCTACGGGCCGCGGACCCCCGCTACGAGGACGCCGCCGCCACCCTCGGAGCCAGTCGGTGGACGATCTTCCGCCGGATCACCCTTCCCCACGCGACCCCGTCCATCCTCGCCGGCGCGGTGCTGTGCTGGGCTCGGGCGCTCGGGGAGTTCGGCGCCACCGTCACGTTCGCCGGCAACCTCCAGGGCCGCACCCAGACCATGCCGCTGGCCGTGTTCCTGGCCCTCGAGTCCGACCGAGACGCGGCCATCGCCCTCTCGCTCGTGCTCATCGCGGTCTCCCTCGCCGTGCTGCTCCCGATGCGCGACCGCTGGCTCGCGGTCTGACGTGCTGCACGCCGAGGTAGAGGTCGGGCTCGGCGACCTCGACCTGAGGCTCGACCTCCGCGCGGACGACGGTGAGATCGTCGCGCTGCTGGGCCCCAACGGAGCCGGCAAGACCACGGCGCTGCGTGCCGTCGCCGGCCTCCAGCCGCTCGACGGCGGTCGCATCACGCTCGACGGCACGGTCCTGGACGACCCGGCCTCCGGCACCTTCGTGCCCACCGCCGAGCGGCCGATCGGCTTCGTGTTCCAGGACTACCTGTTGTTCCCGCGGCTCACCGCGCTGGACAACATCGCCTTCGGGCTCAGGGCTCGCGGGCACAGCAAGGCCGAAGCCCGTGCGCGCGCCCAGGGATGGCTCGAGCGCTTCGAGCTGACGGCGCTCGCGACCGCCAAGCCGCGCGCGCTCTCGGGCGGACAGGCGCAGCGCGTGGCCCTCGCCCGGGCCCTGGCCACCGATCCTCGCCTGCTCCTGCTCGATGAGCCGCTCGCCGCCCTCGACGCCACGACCCGGGTGACGGTGCGGACGGAGCTGCGCCGCCACCTCACCACCTTCGAGGGCGCCCGCCTGCTCGTCACCCACGACCCCATCGATGCGATCGTCCTCGCCGACCGACTCGTCATCATCGAGGGCGGATCCGTCACGCAGGTGGGCACGCCGGCCGACGTGACGGCCCGTCCCGCCTCTCGCTACGTCGCCCAGCTCGTCGGCATCAACCTGCTCCACGGCACCGCCAGCGGCGACCGGTCCGTGCTCCTCGACAGTGGCGCGACGCTCACGGTCGCGGACGTCCTCCCCGGCCGCGAGGTGGCGATCGCGGTTCGCCCGCAGGCCGTCGCGCTGCATCGCCACCAGCCCGAGGGCAGTCCGCGCAACACGTGGGAGGCCACCGTGGCCGACCTCGAGGCCGACCGTGATCGGGTGCGCGTCACGCTGGCCGGCCCGGTCGCCGTGACCGCGGAGCTGACACCAGCGTCGGTCGCCGAGCTCGAGCTCGCGCCCGGCACCCCCGTCTGGGCGACCGTCAAGGCCGTCGACCTGACCGCCTACGAACGGTGATCCCTGTAGGTTGCTGCGCCAGCTCGTCCAGTGCCCAAGAGGGAGCGGCGTGTTCAGGCTGCGGTTCGACATGCGAGCACCCGGGCGGACGCCCGAGGAGGTGGCCCGGCTCTACGAGACCGCGCTCGAGATGTCGGCGTGGGCCGACGAGCACGGCTGTCAGGCGATCGCGGTGTCGGAGCACCACGCCTCGGAGGACGGCTACCTGCCCGCTCCCTTGACGATGGCCGCCGCCGTCGCGGCGGTGACCAGCCGGACGACGATCATGGTGGCCGCCGCGCTGCTCCCGCTCTACGACCCCGTGCGGCTGGCCGAGGAGATGATCGTGCTCGACCACCTCTCCCGGGGCCGGGTGATGTACACCCTCGGCCTCGGCTACCGCCCGGTCGAGTACGAGCTCCTCGGCTCGGACTTCAGCCGCCGCGGCGCCATCGCCGACGAGAAGCTCGGCGCGCTCCTCGACCACCTCCGGGCGGCGTCCGACGGATCCGTGTCCCCTCGCGTGACCCCCGCTCCCTTCTCATCGAACGGCCCGTTCCTCACCTGGGGAGGGTCCACCGCCCGGGCCGCCGCCCGAGCGGGCCGGAACGGGCTGGGCTTCATCGCCCAGACCGACGATCCCGCCCTCGCGGCGGTCTACGAGGAGGCGGCCCGGGCCGCCGGTCACGCCCCCGGGCTGTGCATCATCCCGCCGTCGGACTCGCCCTCATCGGTGTTCGTGGCCGCCGACGTCGACGAGGGCTGGCGGGACGTCGGGGAGGCACTGCTCGTCGACGCGATCTCCTACCGCTCCTGGAACGAGGAGGCCGGGAACGTGGACGCCAACGTGACCCTCACCGCGGGCGCCACGGTGGCGGAGCTCCGGGCCGCGAACGGGTCGCACCGCGTCGTGTCGGTCGCCGACGCCGTGGCGCTCATCCGCCGCTTCGGCGCCCTCGGCCTGCAACCGCTCTGCGGCGGGCTGGACCCGGCCGTGGCCTGGCCCTACCTGCGCCGCGTCGTGCACGACGTGCTGCCGGCCGTCGGGAGCACGCGGCGGTGAGCGGGCGACTGATCCTCCTCTGCGGGATCGCGGGCGCGGGCAAGACCACCCTCGCCAAGCAGCTCGAGGCGGAGGGAGCGGTGCGCATGTGCCCCGACGAGTGGCTGGACGCGCTGGGGTTCGACATCTACGACAAGGACGCGCGCGTCGCCGTCGAGGGCCTCCAATGGGAGCTGGCTCAGGCGCTCGTCCTCAGAGGGCTCACGGTGGTCGACGAGTGCGGCGTGTGGCAGCGCTCAGAGCGCGACCTGCGCCGAACCTGGGCGCGAGAGCACGGCGTCCCCGTGGAGCTGCGGTTCCTCGACGCGCCCGTCGAGGAGCTCACGGCTCGAGTCGCGGAGCGCAACCGCACCCTGCCCGAGGGCGCACCGCGCGTCGAGCCCTGGCTCGTCGCCTTCTGGGCCGGTCGGATCGAGCGCCCCGATGACGACGAGCTCGCGCTGTTCGACTGACGATTGCGTGGAGGTGATGGGACTCGAACCCACGGCCTCTTCGATGCGACCGAAGCGCTCTAGCCAACTGAGCTACACCCCCGAGGGAACGGTCACGCTAGCGCGCGACCACCGCCGAGCCGAAGACGAGGCGGCGGGGCGAGCTCAGCTGCCGTAGCGACGGACGGCGAGCTGCGTGGGCGCCGGGCGGCGGGTCGCCGTGGGCGGCAGGTACCGCACCTTCTCCTGCTTCTCCATGGACTGCTGCTGCAGGCTCACGAGCAGGGCGACGTAGGCGACGAAGGCCACGTCGACGACGAGGTGGAGCATCCAGATCGAGCCACCGAGGGCGACGGCGAGCAGGAACGTGACGCCGACGGCGCCGAGGAGCGTGACGAACACGTCACGCCGGCGGCGGCGGGCCTCGGAGCGGCGCATGGCGGCGGGTGACGGCCGGCCGGCGAGCTGGGCGACGTTCGAGCGGGGGTCGTAGCGGGGGACGTCGTAGCGACCGACGTCCAGGCGGGCGAGGTCGCTCGGCTGGGTACCGGGCGTCGTGCGCTCGAGGACGTTGAGCTGCTGGCGGAAGGAGGCGATGGAGTCGCCGGGGCGACTCTCCCGTCGGCCCTGCAGATAAGGAGGGATCAACACGAAGCCCCAGATGAGGCCCAGGATCACGATAACCAGCACGGTGGTCACTCTCCGTAGCCGTCCTTTGCGCTGTCGTGGACCGTACTTGGCGCCTGATGACCATCGGGGGATGGTCGGCGGCCCAGTCGATCCGGCGGTCGTTGCAACGTTGCGGGCGCCGTCCATGACGGGCGGCGGTCGAACATTGCGGTTGTACTACGAAACTACGACGACCGCCACCGGTGGTGCAAACTTCTGCAAGCACCCCGCGGGTCGGGGACGCGACTACCGATCGAGGTCGAGGTCGTCGTCGAGCGGGCCCCGGCGGTACGTGCCCGACCGTCCGCCCGTCTTCTCCCAGAGGGCGACGTCGCCGATCACCATGCTCCGGTCGACCGACTTGCACATGTCGTAGATCGTGAGCGCCGCGACGGAACAGGCCGTGAGCGCCTCCATCTCCACGCCGGTGCGGTCGACGGTGTCGACGGCGGCCTCCACCTCGATGAAGGTGTCGTCGATCCGGAAGTTCACCAGCACCGCGCCGACCAGCAACGGGTGGCAGAGCGGGATCAGGTCGGACGTCCGCTTGGCGGCCTGGATGCCGGCGACCCGGGCGACCGAGAGCACGTCGCCCTTGGAGACGGCTCCCTTGGCGACCAGCGACGTGGTGTCGGGCTGCATGTGCACCCGGGCCCTGGCGACGGCCCGCCGGTGGGTGGCGTCCTTGGGGGTGACGTCGACCATGCGGGCCCGGCCCAGCGGATCGAGGTGGGTGAGGCCGCGGTCGGACATGGCCGGCAGTCTACGTACCGTGAGGCTGCGGAGCCGCTAGGCGGAGCAGCGCCACCGATGACACCCGGATGGCCGAAGGCCGGCGCCCCGAAGAGGGGCGCCCAAAGCAGCTCAGCCGCCGATCTGGCTCATGGAGCGCCGGGGCTTCACGAACTGCACCTGGTTGATGGCGTGGCCCGCCCACTTCGCGCCCACGCAGGCCTCGATGGCGTCGGACAGCTCGGCGTCGGTGCCGCCGGTGCGCAGGATCGTGCGGAGGTCGTGGTCCTCCAGGGAGAACAGGCAGCTGCGGAGCTGGCCGTCGGCGGTGAGCCGGATCCGGTCGCACTGCTCGCAGAACGGGCGGGTGACGCTGGGGATCACGCCGACCTCGCCGGCGCCGTCGAGGTAGCGGAACCGCTCGGCCGGCTCGCTCCCCCGCTGCACGGGCTCCAGCGGGAACTGCGTCGAGATGCGCTCGACGATCTCGGCCTGGGTGACCACCTGGTCGTTGGTCCAGGCGTCGCCGCCGTCGAGGGGCATCCACTCGATGAAGCGAACGGTGACGCCGTGCTCGCGCCCGTACCGGGCGATGTCGAGCACCTCGTCGTCGTTGACGCCTCGTACCACGACGACGTTCACCTTCACGGGCGTGAGCCCGGCCTCGATGGCCGCGTCGATGCCGGCGAGCACGTCGTCGAGCTGGTCGCGTCGGGTGATCTCCGCGAACCGCTCGGGGCGCAGCGAGTCGAGCGACACGTTGACCCGTCGCAGCCCGGCCGCGGCCAGGCCCAGCCGCGACGGACACGAGGGTGGCCCCGTTCGTGGTGAGGGCGAGGTCGACCGGCAGGGCGGCCAGCTTGGCTCACGAGGACCGGGAGGTGGGCGCGGACCGTGGGCTCGCCACCGGTGAGGCGGATCGATCGGATCCCGTGCTGCTCGACGAGCACCCGAGCCACCCGTTCGAGCTCCTCGAAGGTGAGCACCTCGGACCTCGGCAGCCACGTCATGCCCTCCTCGGGCATGCAGTAGGTGCAGCGGAAGTTGCAGCGATCGGTGACCGAGATCCGGAGATCGCGGTGCACGCGCCCGAACGAGTCCACCAGCGGGCGGGGCACCTCGGGGTCGAGCGCAGCAGACATCGAGCCCAGGCTAGGGGGCCGGATCAGATGTCAGCGAGGAGAAGGACCCGGACGTCCTCGCCCTCGACGATCCCGGGGCCGTCGGCGAGCGGCAGCAGGGCCTGCGCGCGTGCCATCGCGGTGAGGTGGTGCGAGCCCTGTCCGCCCGCCGAGCGCACGTGGAGCACGCCGTCGGCGTCCCGCTCGGCCACCACCCGCACGAAGTGGACCTTGCCGTCCGGCCGCCGGCGGAACGCCTCGGCCGCGACGGCCGGGACCTCGGCGCGCAGCAGGCTCGTGTGCCCGGCGAGCCGCCGCAGGGCGGGACGGGCCAGCAGCTCGAAGCTGACCATGGAGGACACCGGGTTGCCCGGGAGCCCGAACACCGGCGTCGACCCGTCGCCGACGCGCCCGAAGGCGAACGGCTTGGCCGGCCGGATGGCGATCTGCATCCACCGCATCTCACCGATGCGGTCCAGCACCACCTTCACCAGGTCGATGTCGCCCATCGACACCCCGCCGCTGGTGATCACCGCATCGCACGTCGCGGCGCCGGCGGTGATCGCGTCCGTGATGGCCGCCTCGTCGTCCCGGATGAGGCCGAGGTCGACGGCCTGCCAGCCGTTCTGGGCCACGAGCGCCAGCAGCGTGGCGCGGTTCGAGTCGCGGATCTGCCCGGGAGCGAGCGGGCGGCCGGCCTCGACCAGCTCGTCGCCGGTCGACAGCACCCCGACGCGCGGACGGGGGTGGGCGAGCACCTCCGTGACGCCGATCCCGGCGAGCACCCCGAGGTGGCCCGGGGTGATCACCTCGCCGGGCGAGAACACCGGGTCGCCGACCCGAAGGTCGTCGCCCGCGACCCGCACCGCCTCGCCGGCGGACACCTCGGCTCCCAGCGCCACCCGGGCACCGTCGTCGAGCCGCGTCGTCTGCTCGACCATCACGACCGCGTCGGCGCCGTCGGGCATCGGGGCACCGGTGAAGATGCGCATGGCCTCGCCGGGCTGCAGCGCCCGGTCGGCCGGGTGGCCCGCGGCGACCTCGGCCACCACCGGCAGCACGACCGGCGACGCCTCGCTGGCCCCGGACGTGTCGGCGGCCCGCACGGCGTAGCCGTCCATGGCGGTGTTGGCGAACGGCGGAACGTCCTCGGGCGAGGTGACGGCCTCCGCCAGCACGCACCCCACCGCCGCGATCGTCCGCGTCCGCACCGCCGGGAGCGGGCCCGACCCGTTCGAGCACGTGGTCGCGGGCCAGGTCGAGCGGGATCAGCACGGGTGGGGTCAGCCGATGCCTTGGGCCCGCACGTAGCCGGTCAGCCACTGGCGGAACTCGGTGCCGAGCGCGTCCTCACGAGCGAGGGCCAGCTCGACGGTGGCGCGGAGGTAGTCCAGCTTGCTCCCGATGTCGTAGCGGCCCTCGTCGAACGTGTACCCGTACACGTCGAGCTCGGGCAGGAGCCCGCCGATGGCGTCGGTGAGCTGGATCTCTCCGCCGGCGCCCGGCTTGGTGCGATCGATCGAGTCGAAGATCGCCGGCGTGAACACGTAGCGCCCCATGACACCCCAGGACGACGGCGCATCGGCCGGCGCGGGCTTCTCGACGATGCCGAGCACCTTGAGCAGCCGAGCGCCGACCTCCTCGTAGGCGATGCTCCCGTACGCGCTGATCTCCTCGAGCGGGAAGTGCTTGCACGCGATGACCGCGGCGGCACCCGTGGCCGCGTGCGCCTCGATCATCTCGGAGAGCACCGTGGAGTGCTCGTCCATGATGTCGTCGCCGAGCATGACGGCGAACGGCTGGTCGCCGACGTGCTTGCGGGCGGTGGCCACGGCATGGCCGAGCCCCAGCGCCTCACCCTGACGGACGTAGTGGATGTCGGCCAGGTTGGCGAGGTCGAGGACCTCGGCGAGGAGTGAGTCCTTGCCCTTGGCATGGAGGTCCTGCTCGAGCTCGACGCTGCGGTCGAAGTGGTCCTCGATCGTCTTCTTGCCCCGGCCGGTGATGATCAGGATGTCGTCGATCCCGGACCGCACGGCCTCCTCGACGACGTACTGGATGGCCGGCTTGTCGACGACGGGCAGCATCTCCTTGGGCTGCGCCTTCGTCGCGGGCAGGAAGCGGGTGCCCAGGCCGGCCGCGGGGATGACGGCCTTGCGCACGTGGGACATGAGGCCGTTCTACTCGGTGGCCTCCGGCGCCAACGAGTGCTCCTCCCCCCGACGCAGCCGATCGATGTTGTCTCGGTGCCGGATCACGACCAGCAGCCCGGCGGCCGCGAACGCGACCACCTCCCAGGCCGGCCGTCCCGCCAGCGCGGCCGCGAGCGGCAGGGCCGACCGCCACGGCCACCGCGCCGGCCGACGCCGCCCCGGCGATGCGCACCGCCAGGAACCAGACCACCGCCAGCCCCAGGGCCGGCACGGGGAGGAGCACCACGATCGCCCCCGCGCCGGTGGCGACCCCCTTGCCGCCGCGGAACCGCCGGGTCACGGGCGCGACGTGGCCGAGCACCGCCGCCAGGCCGCACGCCACACCGACGGCACGGTTCCCGGTGGCGAGGCCCATGCCGGCGGCCAGCGCCCCCTTGGCCGCGTCCCCCAGCAGGACGGTGGCACCGGCGCGCCGGCCCATCGTCCGGTAGGTGTTGGACGCCCCCGGGTTGCCGGATCCCTCCTGGGTCAGGTCGCGGCCCTCGCGGCGCCCGACCAGGATCGCGGTCGGGAACGTGCCCAGGAGGTAGGCCGGCACGACCAGCAGCCACTCCGGGTTCACGGCGTCAGCCTACGAGCGCTCGGGTGTGCGACCCGCGAGGCCCCGCCGCTACGCTGGCACTCTCCATGTTCGAGTGCTAGCGGAGGACGCGCGTGCCCACCTACGAGTACCGGTGCAAGGCCTGTGGCCAGGAGCTCGAGGTCGTCCAGTCGTTCACCGACGATGCCCTCACCACGTGCGAGGCCTGCGGCGGCCAGCTGCGGAAGGTGTTCGGCAACGTCGGCATCGCCTTCAAGGGCAGCGGGTTCTACAAGAACGACAGCCGGGGCAAGTCGACGGCCGCGCCGCGGGCGCCGACAAGGGCGGCGACGCCGGGTCGAGCTCGGGCGACAACGGCTCGAGCGGCAACGGCAAGGAAGCGGCGGCGCGACGAGCAAGCCGGACGCCGCCTCCACCTCCAGCACCGCCGCGCCCGCCAAGGCGGACAAGCCCAAGACGAGCTCGACCAGCCCCTGAGCCCCTTTCGAGCCGGGCGGGCCCGCCGCTAGCGTCGGGCCCGGCTTCCCCCGCGATCGTTCGATCCGAGGAGGCGCGCCCGTGCGCCGGAGGCCCGTCGCTCGCTCCGGGGTGGCCCTGACCCTTCGGCGACGCCCGCGCCTGCGCAACGGCCTGGTCGTGGCCATCGCGCTGCTCTGCGGCGCCACCGTGGCCAGGACCGTGCAGGCGGCGGATCGCACCCGTGCCGCCTGGGGAAGCGCGACCTCCGTGCTCGTCGTCACCGACGACCTCGCCGCCGGCGACCGGCTCGACCCGTCCAACACGAAGGTGGTGGGGCGACCGGAGCCGCTCGTGCCCGACGGCGCCCTCACGAGCCTTCCCGCCGACGCTCGGGCCGCGGCCGCGATGTACGCCGGCGAGGTGGTCCGGGAGGAGCGGCTGGCCCCGACCGGCGCCTCGGCCCTGACCGCCCGCCTCCCGCCCGGGTCACCGCGCGATGGCCATCCCGGTGGAGCCGGGCACGACACCCCCCGTCGTCGTCGGTGATCTCGTCGAGGTGCTCGTGGCGCTGGGACCAGACGCGGCCGGCGGAGGGCCGCCGGGCTTCGCACTCGCCAGTGGCGTGCCGGTGATCGATGTCACCGAGGCCGCCATCACGATCGCGGTCGGCGACGACGTCGCGCCGCGGCTGGCGGTCGCCTTCGGTCAGGGGGCCGTGACCCTGGCGGTGGTGGGCGACTAGCGGACGGCGTACACGATCAGCACGAGCACCCCGAGGCCCACCCGGTAGATCACGAAGGGCAGGAACGAGTGGGTCTTGACGAGCTTGAGCGTGCCCCACACCGCCACCCACCCCGTGATCCCGGACGCGACGATGCCCCAGAAGAACGCCGGCCCGAAGCCGGGCGGGATGCCGCCCTCGCTCGACAGGTCGAACCACTTGAACAGGAGCGCCCCGGCGGTGATCGGCAGGCTCATCAGGAACGCGAACCGCGCCGCGCTGTCCCGACTGAGCCCGAGCCACCGCCCCGTCGTCAGCGTCACCCCGGATCGGGACACGCCCGGCTGCAGCGCGACCGCCTGGCCGAGGCCCATCAGCAGCGCGTCCCGGAGGCGCACGCTCTCGAGCGACCGCGTCCCGCCGAGGCTGTCCGCCCAGGCCAGGACGAGGCCGAACACGATGAGCATCAGGGCGATGAGGGGGATCGAGCCGGTGTGCTCCTCGATGACGTCGACGAACAGCGCCCCCGTGATGGCGGCCGGTACGGCCGAGGCCACGAGCAGCCAGGCGATCCGGCGGTCGTCGGTGCCGCGCCCGACGGGCGTGAACGCGGCCTTCAGGTACCGCAGGATGTCCTTGCGGAAGTACGCCACCGCGCCCACCAGGGTGCCGAGGTGCAGGGCCACGTCGAACGACTTCTCCAGGCTGGCGTTGCCGGCGAAGTCGTCCCACCCGAACAGCCACGGGACGAGGATCAGGTGACCGCTCGAGGAGATGGGGAGGAACTCCGAGAGGCCCTGGGTGATGCCCAGGACGATGGCGTGGAGGATCGACACGGAGCGGCTAGGTGCCGGACAGGGCGATGTCCGGTATGACCAGGGTGACGCCGCCCGTGCCGTCCGGCAGCCACTCGAGGTCGGCGCCGACCGCCGAGATGTCGAGCAGCAGGCGCTGGACGGTGGACGCGATGGTGGCCTCGCGGATCGGCTCGGCGAGCTGACCGCCCTTCACCATCAGCCCCTCGACGCCCACGGAGAAGTCGCCCGACACGGGGTTCACCCCGGAGTGGAGGCCGGCCATCGACGTGACGAACAGACCGTGCTCGACCGTGCCCAGCACCTCTTCGTGGGTGCCGTGCGCCCGGCGCGACCGCGAGCGCGCTGGCTCCCACACCGGGCGTCGACGCCACGCCGCGCTGCGCGGAACCGGTCGAGGCGGTGCCGGAGCGGCGACCCGTGTAGGTGTTGTGGAGGAAGCCCTGCAGGACGCCCGCCGCTGACGAGCTCGTTGCGGCGGCGGGCCAGGCCCTCCCCGTCGTGGGACTCCGCCCCCAGCGAACGCGGGTCGGTGGGGTCGTCGACGAAGGTGAGCAGCGGCGAGGCGACGGTCTCGCCCAGGCGGTCGGCGAAGGGCGACCGGCCCTTCAGCACGGCCTCGCCGTTGAGCATCCCGCCGACGATGGCGAGGATCGTCGCGGTCATGCGCGGCTCGAGCACGAGGGTGAGGCGCTGCGTCGCGGGCTTGGTGGAACCGAGGAGCCGGGTGGCGCGGAGCACGGCGTCGTCGGCGGCTTCGTCGACGGAGAGGTCGGTGACCTCGCGGCCGACCGACAGCCCGTCGGCGATCTGCGTCTCGCCGTCCTCGATGGCGAGGGCCTGCACCACCAGGTAGCACATGCCGGCCCGTCCCCAGGACTGGATGCCGGTGCTGGTGGCCACCGCCCCCTCGCCGAGCGAGTCGCTGAACATCGCCACCCGCACGCCGTTCACGCGGGGGTCCCGGCCCTTGGTGGCCGCCTCCAGCTCCAGAGCGAGCGCCACCTTGTCGGCGGTGGGCACGTCGGCCAGGTGCTCGGGCCACAGGTCCAGCTCGGCCGGCACGACGCCGTCGGGGGTGGCGAGGCCGTTGTACTCGTCGGGCTCGCCGAAGGTCGCGTTGTCCCGGGCCTCCGCCAACGCCTCCAGCACCACGGCCTCGTCGAGGGTGCCGGCGTAGGCGAAGCCCTCGCGATGGTCGACGATCACGCGCACGCCGACGCCGGCCGAGCTGGCCTGGGTGAGGCTCTCGACCTCGCCGCCGTAGGCGCGCACGCTGGTGCTGGTGCTGCGGGCGACGAACGCCTCCACCTGCTCGCCGGGACCGGCCCGGTCAGCGATGCGCGCAGCGACATCGAGCAGCTCCGGACGATCCGGCATCAGGCAGTGCCACCGACGGTGAGCGCCGGCACCCGAAGCGTCGGGACGCCGTCGCCGACCGGTACGCCCTGGCCGTCCTTGCCGCACATGCCGGGGCTGCCCATCGCGAAGTCGTGACCGACCGCGTCGATGCTCGCCAGCACGGCGGGGCCGTTGCCGATCAGGTTGCCCTCGCGGATCGGCTCCGTGATCTGACCGTTCTCGATCAGGTAGGCCTCGGTCATGCCGAAGACGAAGTCACCCGTGGCGGTGTTCACCTGGCCGCCGCCGAGGTGGGCCACGTACACGCCGTCGGGCGTGCCGGCGATGATGTCGTCGGGCTCGTCCGGGCCGGCGAGCACGTAGGTGTTCGTCATCCGCACCATCGGCAGGTGCTTGTAGCTCTGGCGCCGTCCGTTCCCTGACCGGGCCCGGCCCTCCTTGCGCGACCGCAGGAGGTCGTACATGTAGTCCGTGAGGATGCCGTCCTCGATGAGCACGTTCCGCTGGGCGAGCGAGCCCTCGTCGTCCACGGCGAAGGCGCCCCACTCCTCGGCCATCGTGCCGTCGTCGACGAGCGTGATCCGAGGGTCGGCCACCCGCTCGCCGACGCGACCGGCGAACACCGACGCACCCTTGGCCACGAGATCGGCCTCGAGGCCGTGGCCGCAGGCCTCGTGGAACAGCACGCCACCGCCGCCGGGGCCGATCACCACCGGCATCGTGCCGGAGGGAGCGGGGCGGGCCGCCAGCTTGAGGAGCGCCCGGCCGGCGGCCTCCCGAGCGATGTCGTCGACGTCGTAGCTGTCGAAGAGCTCGAAGCCGACGGTTCGGCCGAGCGACTGGTAGCCGGTCTGCATGCCGGTGTCACCCGACGCGACGGCCATCACCGTGAACAGCGTGCGGACCTGGTCGTCCTCGGTGAGCAGGCCGTCGCTGTTGGCGATGAGGATGCGGCGCCGGCTGTCGCCGTACCGCGCGGTGACCTGGGTGATGGCCGACCCGGCGCTGCGCGCGGTGGCGTCGGCTCGGCGCAGCAGCTCGACCTTGCGGGCCTTGGCGACCTCCTCCGGGAGGATCGCGATGTCGTTGGGACGGGGCGCGTCCTGCCGGGTGAGGGCCACCTCGACCACCCCGCCGCCCCCGGAGCGGGCCGCGGCACCAGCCGCCTCGGCCGCTTCGGCCAGCCCGGCCTCGCTGAGGTCCGCGGTGTGGGCGAAGCCGGTCGTGTCGCCGACGATCACGCGGATCCCGGCGCCGCGATCCCTCCCCGAGCTGAGGTTCTCGACCTTGCCGTCGTCGAAGATGGCGTTCGAGCTGGCCTTGTCCTCGACGAAGATCTCGGCCAGCTCGCCGCCGGTGCGCAGCGCGGTGCTCAGGGTTCGTTGGATGAGATCGTGATCGAGCACGGAGCTCCTCTTGGCTGGGTGGCGGGGGTGCGGCGTATCGTACCCAGGTGCCTCTCTCCCCCGGCCTCCACGGGAGCGCCAAGCTCGTCGTCACCCATGACGACACGGCCATCGCACTGCGATCCGGCGAGGTCGAGGTGCTCGCCACACCACGCTTGATCGCACTGGTGGAGGAGGCGGCGATGACCGCCGTCGGCGACCGACTGCCCGCCGGTCAGACCACGGTCGGGATGCGGGTCCAGGTGGACCACCTGGCTCCCACGAGCGTCGGCTCCTCGGTGGCCGCTGAGGCCACGCTCGAGAAGGTCGAGGGCCGGCGGCTGACCTTCACGGTGTCGGTCACCGACCACGGCGGTCTCGTGGCCGCCGGCAAGGTCACCCGGGTCATCGTGGAGACCGAGCGCTTCCTCGACAAGGCCCGCTAGCCGCTCAGACGCGCACCAGGAAGGCGCGGAGCGCCTCCCACCACGCGTCCGGGTTCTCGAACTGCGGAGAGTGGCCGGCCGTGGGCAGGACGACGAGCTCGGCGCCCGGGATCGTCTCGGCCATGCGCCGGGACGGCTTCAGGAAGGGCGCGTCCTCGTCGCCGACGAGCACGAGGGTCGGGAGCTCGACGGACCCGAGGCTCGGCAGCCGGTCCACGCCGTCCGGATCGGTGATCGCGGTGAGCATCGCCACGTACATCGCGGGCGACGACGCCAGCATCTTGCGCTGGCCGAACTCGCGGTAGCCCGGTCGGGTGGCGAGCACCCGCTCGTGCGCGGGCGTGCCGAGGGCATCCTCGGAGCCCAGCGCGTCCTGCGCCTCCAGCACGGCGGCGATGCCGTCGGCACGCGCGATGGCGACGCCCATCTCGACGAGGCCAGGGTCGACGAGCAGCCCTCGGTGCGAGGTGTCCATGAGCACGAGGCCGTCGAAGCGATGCGGAGCGAGCAGCACGACCGTCTGGGCGACCATGCCGCCCATCGAGTGCCCGAGGAGGGTGCAGCGGTCCCAGCCGAGCACGTCGAGCAAGCCGAGGAGGTCGGCCGCGAAGGCCTCGAACGAGTACGACCCCTCGTCCGGGGGATGGCTGCTCTCGCCGTGGCCGCGCTGATCAGGGGCGACGACGTGCCAGCCGAGCTCGGCGAGCGGGTCGAGCCACTCGGTGAAGTCCTCCTTGGCCCCGGTGAAGCCGTGGAGCAGGAGGAGCGGCCGCCCGCCCGCGCCGGCCTCGGCGACCGCCAGGCTGACGGGCCCGCCGTGACCGATGAGATCGATGGTCCGCTCGATCACGACGCCTGGGCCAGCCCGTCGCCGAAGATCCCGAGCCCGTCGGTGAGGGACCGCACGTCGTCGGGCGACGGAACCTCGATGTCGACCGGCTGGCCGTAGTCGAAGAGCTCGATGGTGAGCGTGGCCGTGCCCCCGAGCATCCCGCCCATGTCGAGCTGCATGCGGCGCACCAGGCCGTCGTCGTCCACCCAGACGTCGACCGAGATCGACGTCTCCCCGAGCTGGTCGAGCTGCGCCTCGATCATCTCCCGCTGATCCTCCGGGGCCGCGTCGACGGCCTCCGCGAGGTCGAGGTCGGCGGTGTAGCGGGTCGTCTCGACGCCGCGCACGGACTCGGTGCCCACCGCCTCCGGCTCACCGGTCACGCCGCGCAGCGAATCGAGGATCTTCGACGGGTCATACGAGCCGCTGCCGAGCCCGAGGTCGGACGCCGTGCCCCCCAGGTCCTCCGCGGAGAGGGAGAGCCAGGTGTCTTCGCCCCCGAGCAGCTCGAACAGGGGAGCCCGCAGGTACACGGTCGACCCGTCGACGACCATCTGCATGGGCTCATCGGGAGCGCCCTCGCCGGCCGCGCCCAGCCCCCCGAGCGCGGACCCCAGGTCCATCTCCATCGTCATGCGCTGGTTGTCGGCGTCGTAGGCGCCGGTGCCCACCACCTCGAAGGTCTCTCCCTCGAGCGACACCTCCATCGTCGTCTCGAACGAGGCGGTGCCCGCTTCCGCCGCGGCGGCCGGGGCCGAGCGCAGGGCCGTGATGGCCTCTTCGCCGGTGCGAACGTCGACCGACGCGCCGTCGGACTCCGAGGCACAGGCGCTGACGATGAGCAACGGCGCGACCAACGCCGGAGCGAGCTTGCGGAACATTGACCCTCCCAGGGGTGCGTGATGGTGGTCGTCGGGCGGGTCTGTACGGGCCTGGCCTCCCGCCGAGGGGCCTGGCGAGCCAGCGTACTGAGGAGGTCGCACCGGCGGTAGAGCGGCCTACGATGGATGGGACGTTGCGAGGGAGAGGGGCGCGTGAACCGGAACCAGGCCGTCTCGCTCGGGATCCGCGTCGCGCTGAGCGCGGTGATGCTCGCGATCCTGGTGTGGCGCATCCCGCCGATCCAGCTCGACGAGGTCATCCCCGAGATGACGCCCCGCACGTTCCTGTGGCTCGCCGCGGCGATGGTGCTCACGCTGGTGGCGGTCGTGCTCTCGGCCGTCCGGTGGCAGCGGGTCCTGGAGGTCCTCGGCCTGAAGGCCGCCCTGCGCCACCTCCTGTCGTACAACCTCGCGGGGCAGTTCGTGTCGAACGTGCTGCCCTCCACCATCGGCGGCGATGTGCTGCGCTACAGCCGCCTCTCGCGGGAGACGGGCGAGTCGCCCAAGTCGTTCGCGTCCGTGGTGCTCGAGCGGCTGACGGGCTGGATCGTGCTGCCCCTCATCAGCGTGGCCGGGTTCCTCGTGAACCCACCGCTCCAACACCTCGGTCACGCCACCCAGGTGGCCGTGAGCCTGGCCTTCGTCACGCTGCTGGCGCTCTGCATCGTCCTGTACGCGGTCGCCGACCAGCGCATCGGTGGGCGGTTCGAGGCCCGTGAAGGTTGGCGCCGCTTCGCGGGCGCCGTGCACCTCGGTCTCGATCGGCTGCGCCGCCAGCCCGTCGCCGCCGCCAACGTCCTCCTCGTCGGCTTCGCCTACCAGCTGGTGCTCGTGCTGGCCGCGGTCGCGGCGGCCCAGGCGCTCGGTGTCCGACCGGCCGGGCTCACCGCCCTGTTGGCCTTCTTCCCCGCCGTGGCGATCGCGCAGGTCCTCCCGATCGGCATCTCCGGCCTGGGCGTGCGGGAAGCGGCCTTCGTGCTCTTCCTCGCTCCGCTGGGGGTCGCCGCGCAGGACGCGGTCGCACTCGGGCTGCTGCTCTACCTGCTCAACCTCGGCGTGAGCCTGCTCGGCGCGCCGGCGTTCGCCATCGGCGGGCGCGTGCCGAGCGCTGAGCCCGCCACCTGAGCGACCTGGTAGTCCTGTCCCGATGACGGACGTGCGGGCCGACGCCGACCAGAGCCGCGCCGGGCTGCGCTGGTGGAAGGAAGCCCTCCTCGCCGCGGCCGTGTACGCCGTGTACTCGATCGTGCGGAACCAGTTCGGCTCGGCCGGCGGCGATCCGGGTCCTGCCTTCGGGCACGCCAAGGACATCATCGCCATCGAGGACGCGCTGCACCTCTACTTCGAGCCGACGCTGCAGAGCTGGTACCTCGACCTGCCGGCCAACGGCCTCATCAGGCTGTGGAACGTCTACTACGGCATCGCCCACTTCCTGGTGACGTTCGTCGCGCTCGTGTGGATGTTCCGCCGCGACCCGATCCGCCACCGCCTGCTGCGCAACACGCTCGCGCTCACGACGGCCCTGGCGGTCATCGGCTTCGCCGCCTACTCCCTCATGCCGCCCCGCCTGCTCGACGACCCCGGCGAGTACGGCGGGTGCCAGATCTACGCCCCGGAGGCGGCGCGCGCGGCACCCCCTGGCGCGCTGACCGCCCCGGGCTGCGACGAGTTCGGCTTCGTCGACACCATCGCGACCTATGGCGGCTGGATCAGCTTCGGGAACGAGGGGATGAAGGACGTCTCGAACCAGTACGCCGCCATGCCGAGCATGCACATCGGCTGGGCGACGTGGAGCGCGATCGTCCTCCTGCCGCTGGTCCGGCGGCGCGGCGCCAAGGTGCTCGTGGTCGCCTACCCCGTCCTCACGCTCACCTGCATCGTGGTGACGGCCAACCACTACTGGATCGACGGCCTCGGCGGCCTGCTGTGCCTCGGGGTGGGCTACGCGCTGGCGCGGGCGATCACGCGGCCCGTGCCTGTGCCCGTGCCCGCGACGCCCGTCTGACCACCGGGCTCACGCCGAAGGGTTCCACCAGACAGGGCGGCCGTGGTAGCCGGCCGTGGCCAGCAACCGGTCTTGGCCACCCGGCCAGGTCGTCAGCCGGATCTCGGCCCGGTCGCCACCGGGCTCCATCCGCAGCCAGGCGACCGGCGCTCGCTCGCTGGCTCGGGCCCCCGCCGACGCGACGGCGTCGCGGAACCGCTGCCTCGCTGGGTGCGACAGGTACTGGAGCACGATCGAGTGGACGACCACGGTGGCCGCGCCGGGTGCCGCATCCCCCAGCTGCGTGGCCACCCAGCTCGCCGCGTCGGCCCGCTCGACATCGGCTGGCACTCGGCGCGCGATCTCGATGGCGGCATCGAGCCGTTCGAACCGCTCGAGCTGGTCCGGCCACACGTAGGACATGAGGGTGTGCCGACCCTCGGCGGTGGTGGCATCCAGGGGGTTCCGGTCGCACCCGATGCGCTCGATGACCTCGAAGGTCGCCGGGAGGTCCGGCGGGTCGCCCTCCCACACCCGCTCGAAGCGCACCCGGCTCGTCGGGTCGCCGGCCACCACGCGACCCGTGTCATAGGCGAAGTGGTCCCACCGCAGGTTGAGGCCCGCGCTGGCACCGATCTCGAGCACGCGCAGCGGGAGCCCCGTCGTCCGGGCGACCTCGGCGAACCCGCCGACGAGCGCGGCGGAACGACCCACCTCGTTCGTCTGCACGCCGTCGTCGATGTGCCGGGACACCTCGTCGCGGTGGTGCTCGACCGTGCGGAGGAACGCCGGCCCCGGATCACCCTCGCTCACGCCGCCCATCGACGGGTAGAACGCGGCCAGGTCCGGCGCGCGCCCGTCGAGCACGATCCGATGGACCGAGCCGAGGAACCGAAGGGCGAGCGCAGAGCCCACGGGATCGTCGCCCCGCCCCGTGAGGAGCTCGGCGGTCACGCCTCCCGTCCGCAGGTCGGCCACGACGGCATCGAGGATCCGTCCGTAGAGGGGCGACGACGACTGCGCACAGGCCGTGGCCTGGAAGGCCACGACGTCGACCACGCGATCGAGGTCGGCGTCCAGACCGGGCATCGCGGTCAACCTAGTGACCCTCGACGGAACGGGGCCCACTGGCTGCGTGGTCCTGCGTGCCGGGGGCCGGGTACCGTGGAGAACCCGGGGCCGCCGCGGTGGTGGCCTGCCCAACGTCCGTTCGGAACCCCACTGCCCATGCTGCTCGACTCGATCTCCGGCCCCGCCGACCTGCGCACGCTGACGCAGGAGCAGCTCGAACAGCTGGCCGGTGAGCTCCGGACCCTGATCGTCGATTCGGTGGAGGCGACGGGCCACGGGCACCTCGGGTCGAACCTCGGCGCGGTCGAGCTCACGCTCGCGCTGCACCGCGTGTTCGACTCGCCCCGCGACATCCTGCTGTGGGACACCGGCCACCAGGCGTACGTGCACAAGATGCTGACGGGCCGCGCCGGCGACTTCACCACCCTGCGCCAGGCGGGGGGCCTGTCCGGCTACCCGTCGCGAGCCGAGTCGGATCACGACTGGATCGAGAACAGCCACGCGTCGACGGTGATCAGCTACGCCCACGGCCTCGCGGTCGCACAGGAGCACGAGCTCGGCGAGGGGCGACGGATCGTGGCCGTGATCGGTGACGGCTCCCTCACCGGGCGGGATGGCGTTCGAGGGCCTCAACAACCTGGGGCACTCGGGCAAGAAGGCGATCCTCGTGCTCAACGACAACGGCCGGTCCTACGCCCCCACCGTGTCGAAGCTCGGCGACAGCCTGGCCCGCCTGCGCCTGAACCCCACCTACCTCCGCAACCGCTCCCGCCTCGACCGCCTCCTCCACGACGTCCCCGTGGTCGGGCACCAGCTCGAGAAGAGCGTCGACGGGTTCGTGGCCGCGATGCGGGAGATGTTCGAGCCGCCTGCGTTCTTCGAGAACCTCGGGGTGCGGTACACGGGGCCCTTCGACGGCCATGACATCGAGGGCATGGAGAAGGCCCTCCGTCACGCGGCCGAGTACGACGGCCCGATCGTCGTCCACGTCCTCACGCAGAAGGGCCGCGGGCACGCCCCCGCCGAGAACGACGACGTCAAGCGGCTCCACGACCCCGGCATCGGCCTCAAGCCCGGCAGCTACACGGCCGCGTTCAGCGAGGCGATGATCAAGGAGGCGGAGGTGCGGCCCGAGCTGGTCGCCATCACCGCCGCGATGCCCGACTCCACCGGTCTGCTCCCCTTCGGCGAGCGCTTCCCCGGCCGCCTCATCGACGTGGGCATCGCGGAGCAGCACGCCGCCACCTCCGCCGCGGGCATGGCGATGGGCGGCCTCCGCCCCGTCGTCGCCGTGTACGCCACCTTCCTCGACGCGGGCGATCGACCAGGTCGTCTACGACGTCGGCCTGCACCAGCAGCCCGTCGTGTTCTGCCTCGACCGGGCCGGCATCACGGGCGACGACGGCGCGTCGCACCACGGCGTGCTCGACATGGCGCTCGTCACCAAGGTGCCGGGCATGACCCTCTTCGCCCCGTCGAGCTACCAGGAGCTCGGGGTCATGCTCCACGACGCCCTCGACCTCTGCACCGGGCCCGGCCACCATCCGGTGGTCGAAGACGGCCGCCCCGTCCGTCAGCGATGACGAGGTCGGCTCCGGGCTCTCGGCCCGGCAGGTGCGCGCGGGTCGCGACATCTGCATCCTGGCCGTCGGCAAGATGGTCGCCGCCGCGCGCGACGCCGCCGAGGCGCTGGCCGCCGACGGCATCGAGGCGACCGTGTGGGATGTGCGGGTGGTCCCCCTCGACCCGAAGATGCTCGCCGATGCCGCCGAGCATCCGGTGGTGCTCACCGCCGAGGACGGTGTCCGCGAAGGAGGGGTCGGCTCGATGATCGCCGACGCGCTCTCCGGCGGCCCCCAGGTGCGGGTCCTCGGCACGCCCGATCGAGTTCATCCAGCACGGCAAGCCCGATCAGATCCTCGCCGACCTCGGCCTCGACGCCGCAGGGCCTCGAGCGCGAGGCCCGAGCCCTCGTCGCCTCCCTGCGCACCTAGCCACACGCTCCCCGCAGCCTCACCAACTCGGGTGCGAAAAGCGTCGTTCCTGCGGCACTTCGCACCCGAGTTCACGTGTGTTCACCAACTCGGGTGCGAAAGGCGTCGTTCCTGCGGCACTTCGCACCCGAGTTCGCGGTGGGTGGGCGGCGCGGCGCGGCGGGCTACGGCAGCCGGTAGCGGGCGCCGTCGGCCAGCTCGCCGTCGGGCGTGCCGGTGGCCGACGTCGCCCCGCCCCACACGATGACCTCCGCGCCTGTCCACACGGCGGCGGCATCCACGCGGTGGAGGTCGATCGGCGCCTCGGGGAGCGTCGCCCAGTGCCGCACCTCGTTGTCCGCCGCCAACCGCAGCCCACCCTCGCTGCGGAGCCCGCCGGACGTCCCGTCGCCCTCGTCCAGCCCCCCGAGCAGGATCGGGCCGAGCGGCGTCGACACCAGTGACACGCCTTGCTCGCCGGCGGCGGTCGGGCCGTCGGGCGGCGGTTCCACGGACGTCCAGCGGCGAGTGGCGGGATCGAGTCGCCACGCCACCCGCTGCGATTGACCCGAGCCGTCGGTGGCGACGCCGACGAGGACGACGTCGTCCTCCACCGCCGCCGCGTGCACCTCGATGCCGGCCGCGTCGCCGACAGGCGGCGTGGTGACGGCCCGCGTGAGGCCTGTGCTGGCGTCCAGCACGTAGCCCCAGCCCCACGTCGTCTGGCCGACGAGTCCCGTGAGGCCGACGTACACCTGGTCGCCGGCGACCTGCACGACCTTGCTGCGCCCGTACCAATCGGCCGTCCCGAGCAGCGGGCGGGTGGGCTCGTTCCCGGGCTCCAGGTCCATCCAGGTGTAGGTGTTCAGCCCGGACACCCACCCGAAGAGCAGGAGGCGGTCATCCACGACCACCAGGGCCTCCGGCCCGTCGAGGTACCCGGGCCCCAGAGGGACAGGACATCCGTGGCCGGATCCTGCTCGAACCGCGCTTGGACGAGCGTGCGCCAGACGTCCGCGGCCGGGTCGTAGGCGATGATGTCGTAGTCCCAGCCCGATCCGCCCGTGGCCGGATCGACCACCGAGGTGACGTACACGGCTTCCTCGCCGGTCCACGCGGCAAGGACCCGGCCGCCGGTCACCCCACTCGGAGCCGGGGCCATCGGCGCCCACGAGTCGGTGCGCGGCCGATACCGCGCGCCGTCCGCAAAGGCGGTTCCTCCGATCCCGCCCCAGATGAGCACCTCGTCGCCGGTCCACAGCGAGGTCGGGTACCGGCGCGGGCGCCAGCGGGCTCTCGGCCATCGCGGACCACGCTCCGCCCGCGGCCGCCACCGCGGGCGGCGGGTCGTCCCGGGTGACGAGCACCGCCCCTGCGACGACGAGGAGCAGGACCACGCCGACCGCGACGAGCATCCGCGCCCGACCCGACGGGCGCTCGCTCGTGGCCAGCCGAACGGCACCGAGCTGCTCCAGGTCCGGGACCACGGCGGGCTCGCCCCAGCTGCTGATGTCGTCGAAGGCGCGGCGGAGGCCGGCGTCGGTGGAGAGATCGATCATGCGGTCACCTCGGAGCGGATGGTGGCGAGCCCTCTCGCCACGAGGGAGCGAACGGTGGATCGCCGGCAGCCGAGGACGGCGGCGATCTCGTCGTCCGGAAGGTCGGCCACGTAGCGCAGGACGATGGCCGTGCGCTGCTTCCACGGCAGCGCGAGCACCACATCCCGCAGCTCGACGAGCTGGTCGGGCTGATCCGGCGGCGGCGGATCGGGAGCATGGCGCGCCGCGACGTCTCGGCGTCGCAGCCGCGCGTACGCACCGTGCACGACCGACCGCCGGAGGTAGCCACCGGGGTTGTCGACGGCGTCCCACCGTGGTCGCAGCGCGACGAAGGCGTCCTGGACCACCTCCTCGGCCTCGTGCCGCGAGCCGAGCAGGACGAAGGCGACCCGCGTCGAGCGCGGCGTAGTCCGCCTCATAGCGCTCCACCAACCCTGGCGGCCACGTCACCGCAGCAGCCTCGCGGACGATCCCCACAACAAGGCTGATGCGCAGCCCGCGGGATCTGTTGCGGGACTAGATCAGTAGAAGGGGTTCTCGCCGGCGTCGTGGTCGGTGGTGTCGATGACCTCGGTGACCTCGGGGATGGCCTCGGTGATCGAGCGGGCGATGCCGTCGCGCAGGGTCATGGCGGACACGGCACAGCCCTGGCAGCCGCCACCCATGGTGACGTACACCTTGTCGCCGTCGACGCCCTTGAGCTCGGCGAACCCGCCGTGGGAGGCGAGCGCCGGGTTGATCTGCTCCTTGAGGAGCTGCTCGACCTGCTCGGCGACCGAGCCGGTGAGCTCGAGGTGCTTGCCCGACAGCGGGTCGGGGCGGTTCGGGTTGCGGAGCACCAGGCCCGGGCCGCCGCCGGCGGGGATGTCGAGCGTGGCGCCGGTGAGCTGCTCGATGGAGCCCGTGGGCACGATGACCGGGAGCTCGCCCTGCTGGTACTGGGCATCCGCCTCGCCGGCCTCGGCGATGGGATCGAAGGTGAGGTCGTAGGCGTACTCGACCCCGGCCGTGCCCGTGACCTCCACGCGGAGCGCCAGGCCGGGCGGGTCGTCCTCCTGCTGACGGAGCTCGAGGATCCGCTCGATCGCCTCTGGGGTGACAGTGAACACCACCAGATCGGTGGACGTGGTGGCGTCGGCCATGACATCAGGCTAACGAGTGGGGTCGTGACCGCCACCCCAAGCACCGAACCGAACGAGGGCCACGGCCCCGAAGTGCTCTACGACGTGGCCGACCACGTCGCCACCATCACCCTGAACCGACCGCATCGCCGCAATGCCATCTCGGGTCGGATGCTGGAGCTGCTCAGCGAGCTCTTCGCCCGGGCCGACAACGACGACGACGTGCGCGTCGTGATCCTGACCGGCGCCGGCAAGGGCTTCTGCGCCGGCCTCGACATCAAGGACGCGATGGCGGGCACCGGGATCGGAGGTAGCGGCGGTGGAGCCGGGGGCGGGTCGTTCATGCAGACCCGCAACCTCCCCACCGTGATCCTCCAGGAGATGGACACCCCCGTGATCGCGGTGCTCAACGGTGCCGCGGCGGGCTACGGCCTCGACCTCGCGCTCGGTGCCGATCTCCGCCTGATGGCCAGCTCCGCCATGCTGCTGCCCGGCTTCGCCAAGCGGGGCGTCGTCCCCGAGTCGGGCGGCACGTGGTACCTCCCGCGGTTGCTCGGCTGGGCCAAGGCCGCCGAGATCTCCTACCTCGGTCGCGACATCGACGCGGCGGAGGCCGAGCGCATCGGGCTCGTGAACCGGGCCGTCCCCGACGACGAGCTCACCGCGCTCGCGCACGAGTGGGCCACCGAGATCGCCAGCAACGCGCCGCTGGCGATCCGAGCCATGAAGCGGCTCTTCCGCCACGGGCAGACGCAGGACTTCGAGAGCCACTCACACCACGTGCTGCTCCAGACGATGCTCCTGTTCGGCACGAAGGACTTCCAAGAGGGGATGGTGAGCTTCATGGAGAAGCGCCCGCCCGAGTTCCGCGGGCGCTGACCCGTAGCGTTGGGTCATGCAGCTCCCGGACTGGCACTCGCCCCGTGAGATCCTCCACTTCATCTTCCGTTCGACGAAGCGGATCGTGGTGTTCGTGGTCGGCGTCGCGCTGGTGCTGCTCGGGATCGCGCTGATCCCGTTGCCGGGCCCCTTCAGCATCCCGCTGATGGTCGCCGGGCTGGCGGTGCTGGCCACCGAGTACGTGTGGGCGGAGAAGATGCTGGACACCGTGAAGGACAGGACCAAGCAGGCGGCCGACCTGGCCAAGCGGAAGGTCTTCCGGCGGGGGCCGAAGGAAGACCCCGCCGCCTGATCAGCGAGCGCCGCCGCCGTCGACCGCGATGCGCTGGCCGCTGAGGTAGGACCCTGCGCCGGAGACGAGGAACCGCACCACGTCGGCGACGTCCTCGGGCTGACAGACGCGTCCGAACGGCATGGCCGCGTTCAGCGTGCTGATGTCCTCGACACCGCCGGCCTTGACCAGGCGACGCCCCATCTCCGTCTCCACCAGGCCGGGGGCGACGATGTTCACGTGGATGTCGTGGCGCTGCTCCTCCTTGGCGAGGGTCCAGGCCAGTGCCTCCATGGCCGACTTGGCCATCGTGTACGGCGCGCCGCCGGCGGCGTAGCCGTCGGTCGCGACGGACGAGATGAAGACGACGTCGCCGCGCGGCTGCTCTCGCATCGACGGCAGCACCAGGCGGCAGAGGTGGTGCGGACCCACCGCGTGCGACCCGAGGAGGTGCTCGACCTCGCCTGGATCGGTGTTGGCCACGCCCCGCCCCCGCGAGGCGACGCCCGCGTTGTTCACCAGGATGTCGATCCCGTCGAAGTCGCCGAGGACCGCGCCCACCATCCGCTCGTCGTCCTCCAGCGAATCGATCGACGCCTGGTACGCGATCGCTCGCCGACCCAACGCCTCGATCTCGCGCACCGTGTCCTGTGCCGCCGCTTCGTCCTTGCGGAAGTTCACGGCCACGTCGACGCCATCGGCCGCCAGCCCCAGGCTGATCGCCCGGCCGATGCCTCGACCTCCCCCAGTGACGAGAGCCACACGTTGACGCGCGTTCGTTGCCATGGGACCGCTTCCTAGCACCGGCGGCTGCGATCGGGGGCGCCGACACCGTCGCGAACCAGCCCGAAATTGGGCCGATCGGCCCTGGCGCGATCGTCGCGGAACAGAGATTGTTGTGCAACGACCTCCTCGGAGGGAGTCATCACGGTAGGGCGCCGCCATGAGCAGCGACCACCAACGGTTCGGCCGAGTCCCGGCGGGCGGGGCTCGGCCAAATCCGTTTTCGGGCTACCTCGCCTCGAGCTCCTCGCTGACCGACAGCCACTGCTCCTCGGCCGCGGCGAGATCGCGCTGGACGGACGACAGCTCGTCGCCGAGCCGTCGCAGCGCCGCGTGATCGTTGGCCGATGCCGCCGCGGCCACCTGGCCCTCGAGGTCGGCGCGGCTGCGGTCGAGGCGGGCGATGTCCTTCTCGGCCTGCTTGAGCAAGGTGCGCAACGTGCTGTGCGAACGACCCGCTCGAGGCTTGGGCGCGCGTGGCTTCGACGGTCGTGGTCGTGGTCGCGGGTCGATCGGTCGGCGCGGTGACGGACGGGGCCCGGCGTCCGCCGCCGGTCGCGCGCGATCGTCGTTCGCGGTCCCACGCTGCGTAGCCACCGGGGCGGCGGCCCGCCGTTCCGTCGCGATCGAGCACGAGCACGTCCGTGACCGTGCGCTCGAGGAAGGCGCGGTCGTGGCTGACGACGAGGAGGGCGCCGGGCCAGTCGTCGAGGAAGTCCTCCAGGGCCCGCAGGGTGTCGAGGTCGAGGTCGTTCGTGGGCTCGTCGAGCAGCAGCACGTTGGGCTTCTGGGCCAGCGTCAGGAGGAGCTGGACCCGCCGTCGCTCACCGCCCGAGAGGAGGCTGATCGGCGCCCACTGGGCGTCGTCCTCGAACCAGAACGCCTCCAGCAGCCGAGCGTCGGTCCAGTCCGGCTGCCGGTGCGGGCCGGCCACCGCCTCCCGCACCCGCTGATCTGGGTCGAGCGAGTCGCCCCGCTGGTCGTACACCGCGACCCGCGCCGTGGACCCGTGCACCACCCGTCCCTCGCGCGGCGTGCGGCGGCCGGCGATGACGTCGAGGAGGGTCGACTTGCCCGAACCGTTGGGTCCGACGATCCCGAGGCGCTCACGCGGGTCGAGGGCCAGGTCGAGGTGCCGGAACAGCCAGCCGTCGCCGTAGCCGTCGCCGACGTCGTGGAGCTCCACCACCTGGTCACCGAGGCGGGGCGTCTCGACGTGCAACGGGAGGTCGCCGGAGCGGGCCGCGGCCTCGGGCCGAGCGGTCACCAGCGCGGTGGCCGCGTCGATCCGCGCCTGCGGCTTGCGGGTGCGCGCGGGCGCGCCGCGCCGGAGCCACGCGAGCTCGGCGCGGGCGAGGTTGCGTCGCTTCGTCTCCGCGACCTCTGACCGCTGCGCCCGCTCGTCGCGCGCGTCGAGCCAGCTCTGGTAGCCGCCGACGTGGACGTAGGCGCGCCCGCGGTCGATCTCGAGCACGTTGTTCGTGACCCGATCGAGAACGTGCCGGTCGTGGGTGACCAGCACGAGCCCGCCGGGGAACCGCGCCAGCCAGTCCTCGAGCCACGCGATGCCGTCGAGGTCGAGGTGGTTGGTCGGCTCGTCGAGGATCAGGAGGTCCCCATCGTCCGCCTGGCCTCCTGCGCCACCGACGCCGGCGAGCGCGCGGGCCAGCGCCACGCGCTTCACCTGACCGCCGGACAGCGTGGCGACGTCGAGGTCCGCGGAGCCGCCCATGCCGAGCCGGTCGAGGATCGACGCGACCTCCCAGCCCTTCCCCACCGCGTGAGCGACGGTGCCGGCGGGCAGCGGCGCATCTTGGTCGAGGACGGACAGCCGGGTCTCCCGGCCCCTGCGCACCGTTCCGGCCTCGGGCGCCACCGTCCCGGCGAGCACCTTCAGGAGGGTCGACTTGCCCCCGCCGTTGATGCCCACGACCCCGAGGCGGTCACCGCTCGCCACGGTGACCGAGAGACCCTCGAACAGGGGCTTCCCGGGGCGACTCACGGTCACCCCAGCAGCGTCGACGAGGATCACCCGGGCATCCTCCCAGACCGTCCCCGCCCCGCTCGACGCCGCTCGGTACCGTCACGCTGGTGGGGCGATCGAGCCGGGACGGCATCCTCTCCGAGCCGATCGACCTCGACCGCCGCCGCCCCCCGTCGCCTGCGTACCGAGCCGTGCCCGCCCGGGCGGGCCTCGTCGTCGAGCACCGGGCGAGCGGCGTGGTGGGCTCGATCCGGTCCTTCAACGAGCAGATCGTGGTCCTGCGGGATCGCTTCGAGGTGGACCGACCGCTCCGCAACCAGCCGGGCGGGTTCCTCGTCGACGGGGAGCCGGCCACCCTCGTCGCCCCGTCCCCGGCGCCCCGCCCCGCCGCGGTGACGGCGTCAGGGTCGGTGGCCGCCGCCGCCCGACCGGCCCGGGTGGCCCGCGCCAGCCGGATCCTCGTGGAGGGGATCCACGATGCCGAGCTCGTCGAGAAGGTCTGGGGCGACGACCTGCGGGAGCTCGGCGTCGTGGTCGAGCGGCTCGACGGCATGGACGACCTCGCCGACGTCGTCCGCGACCTCGACCCGGGCCCCGGTCGCCGGCTCGGGGTGCTCCTCGACCACCTGGTCGACCGCTCGAAGGAGTCGCGCGCCGCGGCCCAGGTGCGCCACCCGCACGTCCTGGTCACCGGCACGCCGTTCGTCGACGTGTGGGCGGCGATCCGACCTGGCGTGGTGGGCATCGACGCCTGGCCCGAGGTGCCCCGCGGCGTGCCGTGGAAGGCGGGCGTGCTGGACGCGCTGGGCATCGACGTCCACCCCGGCGCGTTCTGGAAGCAGCTGCTCGGCCAGGTGCAGACCTACGCCGACCTCGATCCGAGCCTGGTCGGTGCGGTCGAGCAGCTGATCGACTTCGTGGTCGACGACGACGCGGCCTGAGCGGTCGCTCAACCCCGCTTGACCCGACCGCGCAGGGCGGCGAAGCACATCGACATCGACGCCAACCCGACGAGCGCGATGGCGACGAGGCCCTTGGCGAGCTCGGCCCACATCCAGCCCTCGGTGATCAGCGACCGGAGGCCGTCGAGGACGTAGGTCACGGGGTTGTAGCCGGCGATCGTGTCGAGCCAACCCGTGAGGGCCTCTCGCGGCAACGTGGACGTCGTGAGGAACGCGAACGGGAAGAAGAGGATGAAGCTCGAGGCAACCGCGCTGGGGCTGCCGGTCTTGAGCGCGATCGCGTAGGGGAAGCCGGTGAACACGAGCCCCCAGAAGCCCGCCATGAAGATGAAGGCGACCATGCCGACGAGCCCGGTCTCGAACCGCACCCCGAGCGCGAACCCGAGACCCATGACGGGCACGCAGAGGGCGCACACCAGGGCGAAGTCGGCGATCATCAGGCCGAGCAGCAAGGCGAGCCGCCGCACCGGGGTGAGCAGCAACCGGTCGAAGTAGCCGTCCTGGATGTCCATCACGAGCGTGCCGGCGCGGGAGATCCCCGTGACGGCGAAGATGATCGCCACCGGGCAGCTGGAAGGCCTTGTAGTCGAAGTTCGGGGATCCCCGCCTCGCTGAAGTCCTGCAGGGCGCCCACGTTCACGACGAAGAAGAACAGCGGGATCATGAGCGCGGGGATGAGCTCCGCGGGCTCGCGGGGGATGCCGCGGACGGCGCGGCCGGCGACGCTCACGAGGTCGGCGACGAAGCCCGGCGGGCGGGCGCGGATCGTGGAGCGCGGGATCGAGCGGGGGGCGGTGACGGCGGTCATCGGGCTACCTCCTGGGGGGTGTCGTCGCGTGGTTCGATCCGGTTGCCGGTGAGCTCGAGGAACACGTCGTCGAGCGTGGTGGTGCGCAGGGTGAGGTCCTTCACCCGCACACCGCCGTTGCTCAGTGCCACCGCGACGGGGCTGATCACCGAGGCACCATCGACGGCCGCGATGGTGAGCTCGTCGCCGTGCAGCTCGGCGCCGCTGACGCCGTCGAGGCCCTGCACGGTGCGGAGCGCCGCATCCGCGGGGCCGTCCACGCGGGCGATGATCACGTCCTCGCCGATCGACCGCTTGAGCGCCTCGGGCGTTCCCTCCGCGACCAGCTTGCCGCCGGACAGGATCCCGACGCGGTCGGCGAGCTCGTCCGCTTCCTCGAGGTACTGGGTGGTGAGGAAGATCGTCGTGCCGAGCTGGTCGTTCAACCGCCGGACCTCCTCCCAGACCCGGGCGCGGCTGACCGGGTCGAGACCGGTCGTGGGTTCGTCGAGGAAGAGGATGTCCGGGTTGTGGATGAGGGCGGCGGCGAGGTCGAGGCGCCGCTTCATGCCGCCGGAGTAGGTGCCGATGGGTCGGTCGATGGCGTCGCCGATGTCGATCAGCTCGCCGAGCTCGTCGAGTCGGGTGGCGACCTCCTGCCGGTGCAACCCGTAGAGCCGGCCCTGGAGGCGCAGGAGCTCGGTGCCCGTCTGCTTCGGATCGAGGGCCGCGTCCTGGAGGGCGACGCCGATGCGCAGCCGCACCCGGTCCGGCTGGGTCGCGACGTCGTAGCCCGCGACGGTGGCCGAACCACCGTCCGGGGTGATCAACGTGCACAGGACGCGCACCGTGGTGGACTTTCCGGCGCCGTTCGGGCCGAGGAAGCCGTAGATCTCCCCGGGGGGGATCTCGAGGTCGACGCCGTCGACGGCGGTGAAGTCGCTCGAAGCGGCGCACGAGTCCGCGCGCCACGATGGCGGCCTCTGCCGTTGGGGGGAGGAGGCATCTCGTCGGACCCTCTCGGGGCGGGTCCGGAGGTCCTCGGGCGGGTTCGGGTCGCAGTGGAGGGCATCCTTCGAGGGTACGAACGGCCTGCTGACACGGACTGTCAGGTAGGCGAGCGATAGCGTCCGAGACCATGTCCGACACCAGCCACGGGGATCCCCTGACCGTCACCATCGAGGACGGCGTGACCGTTGTGCGCCTGGACGACGGCAAGGTGAACGTGATCAGCCATCGCCTCATCGAGCTGCTCCACGAGGCGCTCGATCGCGCCGTCGAGGAGACGACAGCCGTCGCGATCCTGGGTCGCGAGGGCAAGCTCTCGGCCGGGTTCGACCTGACCGAGATGACCGCTGGGCCCTCGCACGCCGCCGCGCTGGTCGGCGCCGGCGGCCGGCTCCTCATGCGCATCTACGGGCACCCCCAGCCCGTGGTCCTCGGGGTGACCGGCCACGCCCTGGCCGCGGGAGCGCTCCTCACGCTCTCGTGCGACACGAGGATCGGCGGTGATGGCCCCGCGAAGATCGGCCTCAACGAGACCTCCATCGGCATGGGGCTCCCCCACTTCGCCGTCGAGCTCGCCGAGGCCCGCCTCGCCTCCGTCGCACCTGCTGCGCGCCACCGTCCAGGCCGAGATCTACGACGCACCGGGCGCGGTCGAGGCGGGCTACCTCGACCGCGTCGTGCCCGCGGCGGACGTCGAAGCCGATCGTCCTGCGCGAGGCCGGCCGGCTCGGCCAGCTCCCGGGAGGCGCGTACCGCCACACCAAGCGCGCCCTCCACCAGCCGCTCATCGACCGCGTGCTCGCGCGGCTCGACGACGACATGCAGACCATGACGGGTCCCGCGTGATGCCCGGTCGCGTCCTCCCTCGCCGCCCGCGTGACCGCGATCGTGGTCGTCGACCCGGAGGTCGAGGACGCGCTCGCGCGCGGCGAGCCCGTCGTCGCACTCGAGTCGACGATCATCAGCCACGGGCTGCCGCGGCCGTCCAACCTCGAGGTCGCGCGCGAGGTCGAGCAGGCGGTGAGGACCGCGGGCGCGGTGCCGGCGACGATCGCCGTCGTCGCCGGTGTCGTCCGCATCGGGCTCGATGCTGACGCGCTCGAGACCATCGCCAACGCCGGCGACGTCGCGAAGGTCAGCGTCCGCGACCTCGCGACCGTCGTCGCGCGACGTGGCCATGGCGCCGCCACCGTCGCGGCGACCTCCCACCTCGCCCACCGAGCGGGGATCCGCGTCTTCGCCACGGGGGGTCTGGGGGGCGTCCACCGCGGCGCGGCCACCTCGTTCGACGAGTCAGCCGACCTGGTCACGCTCGGTCGGACGGGGATCACCGTCGTCTGCGCCGGGGTGAAGTCCATCCTCGACGTCGGGGCCACGCTCGAGCGCCTCGAGACGCTCGGCATCGCGCTGGTCGGGATGGGGACCGATCGGTTCCCGGGCTTCTACCTCCGAGACTCCGGGTTCCCGGTCGACGACCGCGTCGACTCGCCCCGCGAGGTCGCCGACATCATGGAGGCACGGGTTGCCCTCGGCACCGATGACGCCGCCCTCGTGGTCGCCAACCCCGTGGCCCTCGCCGACGAGATGGACCGCGGCCGGCATGACCAGCTCCTCGAAGGAGGACTGGCGGCCGCCGCCGACGCCGGGATCCGGGGCAAGGCCGTGACCCCCTTCCTCCTGGAGTGGTTCCACCGTGAGAGCGGAGGCGAGAGCCTCCGCACCAACGTCGCCATCATCCTTCGCAACGCGGACCTCGCCGCCCGGATCGCGGTCGCGGCGGCTCGGTGAGCGAACCCGTCGTCGTCGTCGGCGACCTCAACCTCGACGTGGTGGTGCGCCCGGAGGGCCCGCTCCAGCACGGCAGCGACACGCCCAGCACGATCGAGATGCTCGGCGGCGGATCGGCGGCCAACACGGCGTGCTGGCTGGCGGCGACGGGACGGACCGTGCGACTCGTCGCGGCCGTGGGTGACGACGCCTTCGGCCGGGCGGCGCTCGGCCAGCTCGAGCAGGCCGGGGTCGAGTTCGCGGGCCAGATCGTCCAGGGCGTCGCCACCGGCGCCTGCGTCGTGCTGCTCGACGAGACCGGCGAGCGGACGATGCTCCCCGACCGCGGCGCGAACGACGCGCTGCAGCCCGACGTCGTGGAGGCGGCGCTGGCGACGGGCGCCGCCTGGCTGCACCTGTCGGGGTACGCGCTCCTGGGCGAGCGATCGCAGCCGGCCGCCATCGCGGCGGTGAACGCGGCCCGAGCCGGGCGCATCCCGTGGTCGGTGGACGCGGCCAGCGCCGCGCCCCTCCGCGCCGTCGGGTCCGACCGGTTCCTCAGCTGGATCGACGGGTGCGACCTGCTGTTCGCGAACGACGACGAGCTGGTGGCCCTCGGGGGCGAGGCGCGGGCCCGGGTCGCCGCGCGCGAGGTCGTCACCAAGCACGGCCCTGCGGGCGCATCCTGGACCGACGGCGTCCGCTCGGTCGGCCGCACCGCCTCCCGAGGTCGACGTCGTGTCGACCGTCGGCGCCGGCGATGCCTTCGATGCCGGGTTCCTGGATGCCGTCCTGGCCGGTTCCACGGCCGAGCACGCCCTCGTGGCGGGCGGGCAGCTGGCCGCGCGAGCGCTGGCCCAGGCCGGCGCCCGCCCCTGACCACCATCGATCGAGGATCCTCTGCGGGGAGATATCTTCACCTCTCGAGCGACGTCACGCGGCAACGACCCACGCGGGAGACCTGAATGATCGGATGGACGTGGCGGCAGGTCGCGGTGCAACCGCCGTGACGACCGACCTCTCGGCCCATCGCGTCGCCGTCCGGCACTCGGTCATCCGCAGCGTGGTGATCGTCGCCCTGCTCTTCACGGCGTTCGCGTTCCTCCCCCTGCCGCGGTGAGTACTGGTGGGTCGGCTTCCTGGTGGGGGCGTTGCTGCTCGTGACCACCATCCCCCTGGCTGTGTCCCGGTTGCAACGGGTCTTGAACTCGGAGCGCCCGGCCTTCGAGGCGGCCGAGGCGCTGGTGCAGCTGCTGGCCATGCTCCTCACGGGGTTCGCGGCGGTGCTCTACGGCATGAACCGCGACGGCAGCCAGGTGACGGGCCTCGACACCCGCATCGACGCCATCTACTTCGCCGTCACGGTGATGTCGACCGTCGGCTTCGGCGACATCCACGCCGAGAGCCAAGCCGCTCGGGTCGTCGTGACCTTGCAGATCATCTTCGACCTGCTCTTCGTCGGCGTGGCGGTCCGAGTGTTCGTCGGGGCCGCGAAGCTGCGCGTGGGCGAGAAGTCCGCGGACCCGGGCGAACAGCAGTGAAGCCGCACGTTCACCCGATGAGCGTGACGTCGGTGCATCCGGGGAGGTAGACAGTCGCCCTATGACCTTTGCCTACGACTACCCCCTTATGGGCGCGTTCATGACGATGCTGTGGTTCTTCCTCTTCGTCATCTGGATCATGATCCTGTTCCGCGTCTTCGCCGACATCTTCCGCAGCCATGACATGGGCGGCTTCACCAAGGCCCTGTGGATCATCTTCGTGATCTTCCTGCCGTTCCTCGGCATCCT
Source organism: uncultured Microthrixaceae bacterium (assembly GCA_963721695.1). GTDB lineage: Bacteria > Actinomycetota > Acidimicrobiia > Acidimicrobiales > VFJN01 > VFJN01. The sequence goes on along the minus strand of CAVRKU010000009.1, from coordinate 149,414 downwards.
CGTCTACGTGCTCGCACGCGGCGACAACATGGCCCAGCATGCCCAGGAGGATGCCCAGGCCCAGGACGCCGCCTTCCAGTCCTACGTCAAGGAAGCGGCCGGCACGAGCGGTCCGGCTGACCAGCTGGCGCAGCTCGCCGCCCTGCGCGACTCGGGCGCGATCACGCCGGAGGAGTTCGAGGCCGGCAAGGCCAAGATCCTCGCCTGACCTCCGGGTCCAACCTGTGTTGCAGAGGTCACGGTCGATCCATCGGCCGTGACCTCTGCGCGTACCGCTCGAACCACCTGAGGGCCTCCGGGTCCACGAGGGACCCGGGTGATGCGGCCTCGTCGGCAGGCGTCCCCGACAGCACCCGCTTGACGGGCACCTCGAGCTTCTTGCCCGAGAGCGTGCGCGGGATGGCCGGGGCGGCCTCGATCCGGTCGGGCAGGTGACGAGGTGACAGCTCCGACCGGAGGGCCGCGGCCAGTCGCCGGCGCAGCTCGTCGGTGAGGTCCTGGCCGGGCGCGAGGGTCACGTAGAGGACCAGCGCGCCCATGCCCTCGGCGTCGGCGTCCGCGGATCCGTCCGCCTGGTCGAGGTGCACGACGAGGCTGTCCGCCACCTCCGGGAAGCCCTCCACGACGGCGTAGAAGTCGCTCGTGCCGAGGCGCACGCCGCCGCGGTTCAAGGTGGCGTCGGAGCGCCCCGTGATCGTGCACGCCCCGTCGTCGGTGAAGGTGATCCAGTCGCCGTGGCGCCAGACCCCGGGGAAGTCCTCGAAGTACGCGGCCCGGTACCGGGCCCCGTCCGCGTCGCCCCAGAAGCCGACGGGCATCGACGGCATCGGGGCGACGATCACGAGCTCCCCGGTGGTCCCGTCGGGCACGATCGTCCCGTCCGGGCCGAAGGCCTCGACCGCGCAGCCGAGCAGCCGGCACGAGATCTCGCCCGCCCGCACCGGCACCAGGGGCGACGAGCCCACGAAGGCGGTGCAGACGTCGGTGCCACCGCTGATGGAGCTCACGGGCACGCCCAGCTCGTCGTGCACCCAACGAAACCCGGCGGGCGGGAGCGGCGCGCCCGTGGAGCCGACCCAGCGCAAGCGGCCGCGCTCCGGGTGCAGACCCGCCTTGCGGCTGGCGAGCAGGAACGGGGCCGACGCGCCGAACACGGTCAGATCGGTGTCGGTGGCGAACGACCAGAGCGTGTCGAGGTCGGGGTGGCCGGGGTCGCCGTCGAAGAGGACGACGGTGGCCCCGACGAGCAGGCCGGAGACCAGGTAGTTCCACATCATCCAACCGGTGGTGGTGAACCACGCGAACCGGTCGTCCGGGGTCAGGTCCTGGTGGAGCGAGAGCACCTTCAGGTGCTCGAGCGTGATCCCGCCGTGGCCGTGCACGATGGCCTTCGGCAGTCCCGTCGTGCCCGAGCTGAACAGCACGTAGAGCGGGTGGTCGAACGGGACCGCCTCGAACGCCAGTGGCCCGGGCGGCGCTCCGGCGAGGAGATCGGACCAGGCGATGCCATCGGGGATGCCCTCGGCGAGGTACGGGATCGACACCACCTCGCGGATGCTCGGGATCTCGGCGCGGATGGCGGCCACCTCGTCGACGCGGCCGATCGCCTTGCTCCCGTATCGATAGCCGTCGACGGCGAGCAGGACCACGGGATCGAGCTGGGCCAGCCGGTCGATCACGCTTCTCGTGCCGAACTCCGGAGCACAGCTGGTCCAGATCGCCCCGATCGAGGCGGTGGCGAGGAAGGCGATCAGGGTCTCGGGGATGTTCGGTGCGTAGGCCGCGACCCGATCGCCGCGAGCGACACCGAGGCGACGCAGGCCGGCCGCGCACCTCGCCACCGCGTCGAGCAGCTCGCCGCCCGTGAGCGACACGGCCGGCGCGCGTCTGGCTGTGGGCGACGACCGCGACGGCATCAGGGTGGGCGGCGGCGTGCCTGAGCGCGTGCTCGGCGTAGCTGAGCTCGCTGTGCGGGAACCACCGCGCGCCCGGCATGGTCGCGTCGCCATCCGCGAGCACCCGCTCGGGCGGCGACCGCCACACCACCTCGAACCACGTGGCGATGGCCGCCCAGAAGCCCTCGAGGTCGGTCACGGACCAGCGGTGGAGGTCCTCGTAGCGATCGAAGCCGTGGTGGCGAGCGAAGCGGCCGGCCTGCGTGGCCGTCCAAGCGGACTCGCTCGGGACCCAGAGGACCTCGCCGCGGTCGGTCACAGGTCAGGCTCCAATCGGTGGGTGGGGACGCCACCAGGGTGCCACCGGCTCAGGCCGACGTTCGTCCGATCACCGCGCCAGTGATCAGGCGGTAGGGCGAGCCTCAGGCATCGATCGCGAAGAGCTCCCGCGCGTTGTCGCCGAGGAAGCGGCGTCGGTCGCCCTCGTCCGGGAAGGCGCCGGCCAGCTCCTCGAGGTCGACCAGGTACTCCGGGGTGTGGTCGGCGTGGGGGAAGTCGGATGCCCACATGAAGCGGTCGGCGCCGAAGCGCTCGGCCAGGGCCGGGATGGTGCGCTCGTCGGGATCACAGGAGATCCAGATCCGCTCCCGGAAGTAGTCGCTGGGCTTCTTCTCGAGCGGCACTCGGGTGCCGATGAAGGTGTGGCCGTAGACGGCGTCGATGCGGTCGAGCCAGTAGCCGATCCAGCCGCCGCCGGACTCGAGGACGAGCACCTTGAGCTGGGGGAACTTGTCGAACACGCCGTAGTCGAACAGCGTCGTGAACTGGTGGCGCACCCCGTCGGACGCCGTGACGGACGCGAGGAGCCGGAGCTGCTTGACGTTCTCCCAGGAGCCCATGCGGCTGCCCTTGGTCCACTGCGGCTCGAAGGTGGGGTGGATGGCGAACGGCACGCCGAGGCCCTGGGCCGCGTCGAACACCGGGTCGTGGTCGGGGTGCCCCAACGGGCGTCCTTCGTGGGTGAACGGAGCGACGTAGGCCCCGCGGGCCCCTTCGCCAACGGCACGCTCCAGCTCCGCCGCGGCGGCCACGGGGTCCGACAGCGACAGGTGCGCGGTGGGCACGAGGCGGGGGCTGTCGGCGCAGAACTCGCAGATCCACCGGTTGTAGGCGCGGGTGTAGGCCTGGCTCAGCTCCGGGTCGTCGAGCTCGGCCTCCCAGAGCAGGCCGACCGTCGTGTAGAGGATCGCGGCGTCGATCCCCTCCGCGTCCAAGAGCTCGAGGCGCTCCTTGGGGTCCATGCTCCCGTACGGCGCCTCGCGCAGGTACGTCCGCTCGGGATCGAGCTGCATCGCCCGTAGGTCAGGGTCGCCCATGGCCCCCAACGTGGACGGGAAGCCGCGCCGGCTCATGACCGACGGTTGGCCCCCGATCTCGAGCGCTTCGAGGCCATCCGCGTCGAGCACGAACCGCAGCGCCCGGTCGCGGTACTTCGGTTCGAGGTAGCGCTCCCACAGGTCAGGCGGCTCGAGGATGTGGCCGTCCGCGTCGACGGCCCCGTCGTAGGCCAGGTGGTGGGTGGCGTGCAGCGCGTTGGTGTTGCTCACAAGCCGCGGAACCTAGCGCCGACCGTCGGACCCCGCTGGGGGATCGTCGTCGGCGTCGGGGTGCTGGTTGCGCCATCGGTTGTGGAAGCCGCAGCCGAGGCGGCCGTTGGCCTGGGTGGTCTCGCCGCCCTTGGAGGCTTCGTGGATGTGGTCGATCTCGGGGCGGTCGGGGACCTCGTCGCAGCTGGGGTGGAAGCAGGTGCGATCGCGGATCTCGATGGCCCGTCGCAGGGCACCGGTGAAGAAGCGACGCTGGGCGCCGACGTCGAGCACGCGGGAGGGTCCGTCGAACACGATGCGCTCCACGTCGGCCTCGGTGAGGTGCGCAGCGGCGGTGCCGGGGGTGAGCACGGTGCGGTTGAACAGCTCGAGGATCGGGCCGAGGAGGGTCTCGAGCCCGACGACCACCGTGAAGAGCGGCGCGGGGCGGCGCCCACCTGCGGGGGCGGTGCGGGCGCGGGTGGCCATCTCGACGAGGGCATCGGCCCGACGCTGGGCGGGGGTGCGCCGCAGGTCGAGCACCGTCGGCTCGCGATCGAGCCGGGCCTTGGCCTCGGCCCAGTCGGCGTCGAACAGCTCGCTCTCGATGAGGCGCAGCGTCGTGTCGACGATCTCACCCGACACCGGGTCGAGCGTGGCGCGCCCGAACCACATCCCGCCGAAGCTCCGGGACAGGTGCACCTCGCGAGCCGCCCGGTCGTCGTCGGCGCCCTGCTCGGCGCCGTCGGGGTCGACGATCGTCTCCCAGCGGTCGCAGGCGCGCTTGAAGTCCACGAACCCGTGGGTGCGGGCGAGGCCGAGCAGCCGCTCGTGATCGGCGTCGAAGACCTGTGCCGTGCGGGCGGTGCGAGCGCCGAGGAGCGTGGTGACGTGGGCTCGATCGATGTCGCCCGCCGCCCACGCCTCCTCGATGGCGGGCAGGGTGCGCATCGCCCGCGCGTGGCGGAGGCGCTGGCGGGCCACCTGGATGGGCACCCGCTGCTGCCACGCCAGCCAGGCGGCGCCGGTCTTGGCGCCCGATGCGCGCCAGGCGCCCTGGGCATCCCAGCGCGACAGCACCCGGGCCTCCGCCGACGTCGAGGCTGACCGCGCAGGCGCTGCGATCGCCAGCACCGCGTCCGACAGCGAGTCGTCATCGACACCGTCGAGGTCGATGGCGTGCAGCTCCGCGAGCACCGCGGCGGCCCGGTCGAGCACGTCAGCCACATCAGCAGCCATCGCGCTCCTCTCCGGGGTCCGAGCGCCGCCGACGAGGGCAGCGCGGTCGCTCACAGATGACGGGGGCCGTGACCTCGGTCCCGAGAGGAGAACACCATCAGCATATCGAACACACGTTCGCCCGTCAACCCGGCACCGCAGATCTTCTCGTGGCCGGATCGGTGGCTCCGCGCCCCTGAGAGCGCCTCGACCGGCGGTCTCCACCAGCAGTCCGCTCGCGACGGAGGCCGGGCACCAGCTCGGTGCCCGGCCTCCGCAGATGGATCACTCGTACCAGACGTCGATCGTGCCGTAGGCGTCGAACTGCAGGTAGTGCTCACGGGTCCGCAGCATGAAGGCGCCGTCGTAGCCGGCGGGCAGGGCCGGTTCGTCCACGATGAGGTCGTCGAGGTCGATGGTCGCGACCGCGGTCGCCACGTCGCGGCAGCCGGACTGGTCTCCGCCGCGGTGGTCGGGGAAGGGCCCCGTCCCGGCGAAGCACGTCCCAAACACAGGGTCGTGCTCGATGCCCTGCACGGCGAGCTGGACGAAGCGGTCGGAGTCGTCGATCTCGATGCGCCGGCCGTCGCCGAGGTTGACGGTGCGACCGCTCTTGATCTTGGCCACGCCACGGTGGAACTCCTCGATCCAGTCGCCGTCGACCTCGAAGAACCACTCGACCTCGCCCTTGTTGGAGGCGCGCTTGTCGGCGTCGTTCACGACGTGGATCGAGGTGAACGTGATCTCGGCATGACGCTCCAGCGTCCGGAACTGGCCGAAGCGGTGGTTCAGGTTCCCGTGCGCATCCTCCGCGACGAGGACGACGTTGTAGAGGGTGTCCGGGCGTGAGGCCCTCGAAGGTGACCGCCCAGTCGCGCACCCTGGCGACGGAGTTCTGCACGGCGGGAGCGTCCATGGAGACCCAGAGCCGGGCCGGGACGGTGGTGTGCATCGCGAAGCTGGCGGACGTGCCGCCGACCTCGACGGTCGCGAACTCGATGCACTGGCCGTCGCACTGGACCGTGCCGCCGGACAGGCCCGTGGGGCCACCGTCGAGGTCGGGGTTCACCTCGGGATCGACGGGTGCGACGAGGTCGAGGACCAGCGGCGTGGGGGCGAAGCCGTCCGGGCCATCGTGGGGCGGGAACCAGGGGCCGCCGTCCTCGTCGTCCTCGTCCGGGACGCCAGGCATGTCGTCCTCGTCGGTCTCGCCACTCCCGGCATCGGAGTCGGCGTCCTCGGCCGACGGGCCGACGTCGTCGGCGTCAGCCGTCGTCGTGGTGGCCTCCAGCGTCGTCGTGGTCGCCTCGTCAACGGCATCGACGTCGGAGACGGACGGGTCGTCCTCGGCGGCGGCGTTGGCGTCGCCCCGCGAACCCAACGGGACGGCGACGGCCACGCAGCCGGCCATGAAGAGGATGAGGGCGAGCACCGCCAGCAAGACGCGGCGCTGGCGGTCGGTGAGGGTCGGGGTGGGATGCATGTCGTTGCTCCTGTCTGCCGGCGCTCGGTGGCCGGATGCCCTTGGGATGCGTCACCCATCGGCGCGGTCACAGTTCCGAGCGGCTTTCTGTGACCGGTGCGCTCTGTGGCGCGTCCTGGTCTCGTGAACTCGATCGCCGATCCCGATGCGCGCTCGCGGTGAGCCGTGACCGGCCCCGTACCTATGCTTCGTCGATGGACGACGCGGCGCTGGCCCGCCGGCTCCAAGAGGGTGACGCCGCTGCGTGGGCGGACGTCTACGACCGGTACGCCGACCGCCTGCACGACTACTGCGCGTCGATCCTCCACGATCGCCACGAGGCCGAGGACGCGCTCCACGACGCCTTCGTCACGGCCAGCCAGCGGATCGACCAGCTCCGCGATCCGGATCGCCTGCGGCCGTGGCTCTACGCGATCTGCCGCACGACCGCCCTGGGCCGGGCTCGCCGTCGGAGCCGCATCGTGCCCTCCGAGGAGGTCGGCGTCGTGACGCCCGCCCCGGCCGGGCCGGACCCGGTGGAGGAGCGCGACCTCCAGCGGCTGGTGTGGGATGCCGCGGAGGGCCTGGCTCCGCAGGACAAGGCCGTGCTGTACCTGCACCTCCGCCACGGCCTGACCGGCGAGGCGCTCGGCGAGGCGCTCGAGATGTCCCCCCACCACGCGAACGTCCGGCTCAGCCGGGTGCGCGGCCTCGTCGAGCGGTCGCTGACCGTCCTGCTCGTCGGGCGCGTCGGGCGGCGTGACTGCCCGGAGCTCGATGCGCTGCTGGCGGGGTGGGACGGGCGACTCGACCCCCGCCTGCGCAAGCGCGTGGCCCGACACATCGACGGCTGCGAGGTCTGCGAGGAGCGCCGCCGCACCCTCGTGAGCCCCCTGGGCCTGCTCGCCGCGATGCCGCTCGTGCCCGCGCCGCCAGACCTGCGCCAGCGCGTGCTGACCAGCGTCGGCGCGCCGCCGCGGGAGGTCGACCCTGCGGACGGCGCGGCCGGTGGCGGGTGGCGTCGCCGGCTCCCGGTCGTGGGAGCAGTCGCGGCCGCCGTCATCGCCGTGCTCGCGCTCGCGCTGCGCCCGGGGGGCTCCCAGCCGGACGAGGTGGCCGCGACCGAGTCCACCACCACCACCGAGGCGTCCACCACCACGACGAGCACGCTCGCCCCCACGTCGACCACGGCCGCAACATCCACGACGACCACCGTCGTGCCGCCGGTGAAGCCGGCCCGGCTCGTGGTCCAGTCCGGTCCGAACGACCTTGGCGCCACCGCCACCCAGGCGACGGTCTCGTTCGCCAACGACGGCGGCGAACCCATGACCTGGACCGCCGGTGTCGAGCTGCCCGGCGCGAGGGCCGTCCCCGCGGCGGGGACGCTGGCTCCGGGCGCCACGGCTCGGGTCGTGGTGGTGGTCGACCGCAGGGGCCTGCCCGAGGGCTCGTTCGGCGGGTCACTGGTGCTCGACGGCCGGCGCCCCGCCAACGGAGCGTCCGCCGGCTCCGCCCGGGTCGGGATCACGGGAGTTGTTCGCCACGCACCGGTCATCAGCGCCAGTGCGGCGGACCGCACGTTCATCGGCGTGCTCGGCCCCGCCTTCTGCCGCCAGAGCGACGTACGAGCCACCGTCGCCGACGAGTCCGCTCTGTTGTCCGTCGTCCTCCGCTGGATCGGTGGCGGCGGCGCATCGGACCCGTCGACCATCCCGATGGTGCTCAACGGGGGGGAGTGGGTGGCCACCCTCGGCCCGCCGACCGCCAACGTCGACATCACGTGGTGGATCGAAGCCACCGACGCCTTGGGCACCGCCACCCGCGGCCCCGGGCACGTCCTCGATGTCCAACAGGTCTGCTGACCCGCGTTCCTCAAGCAGGCTCGTCGGACTTGCCACCGGGGAAGACGTCGGTCTCGGACGGGTGCCACACCGGGCTGTCACCGGCGGTCTCGACGTTGAAGCCGTAGTCGAACACGAGGCTGCCCCCGTAGGTCGCACCCCACGACACGAGCGCGGCGATCACCAGCGACAGGACCATGATGGGCACGGGTGTCGACGCCTCGGTGTTGTAGGCGTTGAGCCGCAGCCCGATGTCGGCCAGCGCGAGGACCGTGACGGTCAACATGATCGTGGCGTGCGTGTTGGCCGTCCGGCGGGCCTGGGTGCCGGGCTCGGACGATCGCAGCCAGTCGAAGAGCCCGGTCAGCGCCGCGAACACGGACACCACCGCCCCCGCGACGAACGCGTAGGTGCCGGCGTGCCAGAGGTCGTGCCCCCAGCTGCGGTCGTCACCCCCGATGACGGAGAGCACGTCGAACGCCGCCGCCAGCACGTAGGCGGCGATCGGGAAGTCGGTCAGGGGTGGGTGGAACGGCTTGCCGGCCCACCCCCGGGGGCCTTTGAACTGCCGGCCCTTCAGCGTGATGGCAGGTCGAACGGAGAACCGTCGCATGGCCACCTCCTCGTCGTGTGGCGCTGGGCTCTCTCTAAAGGTGGTCGTACTCGACCATAGAGACCCGCCGCTGGTTCGTCAATCGCCTTGCCTCAGAGTCCCCGTCGTCCCGCCAGCCCCACGAGGTTGCCCTCGGAGTCGCGGAAGAAGGACATCTCCTCCCCCTCGCCCGGCGGACCGAACTGCCCCGCCTCGTCGACGTGGATCACGTGCGGCTCCGACTCGATGGTCACGCCGGCCTCCCGGAGGCGCTCCGTCGCCGCGGCGACGTCGTCGACCCCGAGGTAGAGCAGGGCCTGGGGAGCGCCCGCTTCGAGGAGCAGGCGGCTGGTGCCGAGGTCGAAGAAGGCGAGCCCGGGCGGATCGAACCGGGCGATGAGGTCGAGCCCGACGATGTCGCGGTAGAAGGCGACAGCTCGATCCATGTCCTCGACGTGCTGAGCGACCTGACGGAGATGTGTGACTGTCATGGTCCAGAAGAATAGGTAGGCTACCTATCTGATGCAACAGAAGAACCTGACCGATGTCGCGACACGACTCAACTCCGTGTCGATCCACCTCGTTCGACGGGCGCGCACTGCGGACTCGGCCTTGGGGGTCCCACCCGGACAGCTCTCGGCGCTCTCCGTCCTCGTCTTCGGCGGGGAGCGGACGATCGCGCAGCTCGCGGAGGCCGAGCAGGTCACCAGTCCCACGATGACCCGGATCGTCGACGGGCTCGCACAGTCAGCGCTGGCGGAGCGTCGTCCGCATCCCCAGGACGGCCGGGCGACGCTCGTGCGAGCGACGACGAAGGGCCGGCGGATCATGGAGCGGGGTCGCCAGCGCCGAATCGACCTCATCACGGGGCTCCTCGAGCCGCTTGTCCGACGAGGACATGCGGGCACTGGGGCGAGCGGTCGGCGCGTTGGCGAAGGCCCTCGAGGCCGAGAGCGCGCTGAACCGCCCCACCCGCGCTCGCGGTTCAGGCCTCGGACGGCGCGAGATGTGCGGAGGTGACGTACGAGACGACGACCGCGACGATCACGAGCGGCGTCAGAGCGATCGCGTCGGCTTGCAGGAAGATGGCGACGACCAGCACCGACGTCAGCGGCAAGCCCAACATGGCCACGGTCATCGCCCCGATGCCCATCGCAACGCCGGCGATCATCGGCAGACCGGGAAGGTGGGAGAGGGCGATGCCGCCGACGGCGCCGATGTACATGCTGGGGAAGATCGGTCCGCCTCGGAAGGCGCTGAGCGAGGCACCGTAGGCGAGGCTCTTGCAGACGACGAGCAGCACGAGCGCGCCGACCGTCCAGCTCTCCGCTTGCTGGATGAGCCCCGGGAGCGCGCTCTGCCCGGAGAAGAGGACCTGCGAGGCGCTCTCATCGGACAGCTCACCGAACAGGATGGCCAGGCCCGCGACCGCCATCCCCACCACCGGCGTCAGCAGCACCATCCTGCGCTCGACGACGGGCTGGACCAGCAAGGCCAACCATCGGATGCCCCTTCCGAGGACGGCGGCGGCGATCCCGATCCCGATCGCCCAGCCGAACTCGGCGACGTTCGGCGTCGTGAACGTCGGGATGTCGGGGACCGCGAGCGAGAAGTCCCCGAAGCCCGTCCATGAGTTCAGTCCGACGAAGATGAGCGCGCCGACGCCCGCGGCGAGCAGGCCCGGTACGAGCACGACGCCGAGCATCGCGCCCCCGATCCCGGACACCTCCATGAGCAGGAAGGCTCCCGTGATCGGCGAGCCGAGGAGGGTGCTGATCGCCGCGAAGCTGCCGGCGGCCGCGATCACCGCGATCGCCTGTTGCGGAGCATCTCGGCGGACCAGGTGCACCGCCAGGACGCCCATGCCGCTGCCGATGGCGATGAGCGGAGCTTCGGGCCCGAGCACGGCCCCGCAGCTGAGGGTGACGAAGGCCGCGATGATGATGCCGGGAAGCTCGACCGGAGGGACTGGCCCGGAGGCCTTGAACCCCTCGGCGGGAGCGTGCCCGCCGGTTCCGGGGAGGTGGCGGATCGTGAGACCGACCACCAACCCGCCCAGCGCGAGGATCGGAAGCGGCCACCACACCGGTGCTCCGTCGAACCCGAGATCATCGGGAAGGTCCGTGAAGAGGTACTCCTGCGCCTCGGCCACGCCCTTCAGGAAGAAGTACGCCACCGTGGCGACCACGATCCCGACGACGGCGCCCAAGACGAGCAGCACGACGTAGCTCCGACTCTTGAGGAGCTCGAGCGGTCCGGCAGGCGCCGCGGAGATGGTTCCGTAGGGCTCGTCACCGCGTCACCAGGATGCTCGCACCGTCGTGCGATCGACGGACGAGGAACGCTTGTGCATCGGGCTCGACGGCATGACCCTCGCACGCTAGGTGAACTCGGCGCCTGACGAGCGAGCGAGGGCCAAGGATGCTGGACCTCGCGACCCAGCATCCAGTGCAATCGCCTCGAGCCGTCGGAGCTTCTCTCCCACGTCTCGCCCCCGGCCCCGCCCTCGTCCGTTGTCGCTCGCTTTGGGGTCGCGCCGGTGCTCATGCGAGCGGCGTGCTCGCGACGCGGACGAGATCCGCGCCGCGCAGCTGGGTCCCCTCGGCTTGGGCTGATGCCTGTTCGTCCGGCGAGAGCGCGGCTCTGGCGGGGCCGAGACCTCGCTCGAGGTAGCCGTCGTCGACCGGCGCGCGCGGGATCGCTGCCGATGCGCGCAGCGCATCTGCGGCCGCCACGAGGACGATGGCGTGCCGGAACTTGCCCGCAGTGCCGGCGGCGAGAGCAAGGCACTCGATCGTGTTGGCGACGAGGTCGGGGTCATCTAGCTCGAGTGACGTCTGCAACACGTCCACCAGCACGGTGTGGGCGCGGGCAACATCCGTACGTGCAAGCGCCGCGCCGATGTTGATGCGGTCGACGGCCTCACCCCATGGGTTCTGAAGGAGCTGGTCGATGCGGAGCGCCTGCTCGAAGTAGCCGACGGCCTCCTCTGGAGAGCCGACGCCGAGCGTCAGGAGACCGAGGTTCGACAGTGCCGAGGCGACACGAGCCTCATCCCCGCAACGACGCGCAAGCAGGATGCTCTCCTCGAAGTGGGCGCGGGCGGCCACGGGTTCACTGGAGGCCCACTTCGTGACACCGAGGCTGTTGAGCTCCTGCGCGATCTTCGCTTCCTGGCCGTCCGCCCGCCACAGCTCGAGAGCCCGCTCGAACGAGCGGGCTGCCGCCTCGTTCTCGCCCTGTTGCTGCTGAAGAACGCCGAGCGCGTGTGCGGCGCGGGCGATTGGGACGGCGACGTCCTGAGCGGCGTCCTCGTTCGTGCCGGCGAGCGCACGCTCCAGCCAGGTTCGGCCCTCGGCCGCGCGACCGTGCGTGTACCAGAACCAACCCAGCGCGCTCGCCATCCTCAGTGCGAGGCCCCGATCGTCGACCGAACCGCTGTTCGCCCACGCGAACGCAACCGCGAGGTTCGCCTGCTCGAGCGTGATGCGGTCGGCCCACACCAGCTGGTGCGGACCCCGCAGATTGACCTCTGCGTCCTCCGCAAGCTCCGTGTAGTGCCGGGCGTGGAGGCGCGCGATGGCGTCGGTCTCGGGACCCTGCTGGAGCAGCGCGCAAGCAAGCTCGCGGACCGCGGTGAGCATGGTGATGCGGACGCCGCCGTCGGGGGCGTCCGCGAGCGTCACCAGCCCAACGCGAGCGAGCTCGCTGACCACCGTGAAGGTGTCAGGGACGCCGACCACGGCCGGCCCGATCGCCTCGACGGCCGTGAGGTCGGCGCCTCCTTCGAACACGGCCAGTGCCACGAACCACTGCTGTTCGGGCTCCGCCAAGAGCTCGAAGCTCCACTCGATGGCACCTCTCAGCGTCCGCTGCCGGTCCGGGCGGTCACCTTCGCTGGACTGCAGCCAGAGCTGGGCCGACAAGGACTCGAGCAACCGCTTGGGGCTCAGCAACCGAATCCGCGCCGCCGCCAGCTCGATCGCCAACGGCAGTCCGTCGAGGCGCTTGCAGACCTCGGCGACGTCGGCGACGTTGTCGGCGCTCAGGGCGAAGCTTGGTCGGGCCCGTTGCGCCTCTCGAGCGAAGAGCGCCACCGCCGGCCCCTCGAGGACCTTCTCAACGGATGCTGCGCCGACGAGTGACTGCTCTGGGAGCGGGAGCGGCGGCACCACGACCGGTCGCTCGCCGCGCACCTCGAGTGCGCCGCGGGACGTCGCGAGCAGGACTGCTGAGGTGCGCTCGAGCAGCATCACCGCCACGGCTGCGGCGGCGCGCAGCTGCTCGAGGTTGTCGAGCACGAGGAGGACGCGCCGGTCGCCGAGGACGCGGACCGCGGCCGTCGCCGGTGACTCCTCAGACGACGAGCTCTCGATGGCGCTGACGATCGCGCCCCACGCCTCGTCTTCGGTGGTTGCGTGCTCCAAGGCCACGAAGTAGACGCCGTCGATGAAGTCGCTGGAGACCTCCCGCGCGATCCGCAACGCGGCACTTGTCTTCCCGACACCGCCTGGCCCGATCAGGGTGACGAGCCGCTCACCCTCATGCAGGAGGTCGACGAGGTTGGCCACGAGCTCATCCCGCCCGATGAGCGGGTTCCGTTCGCCGGGCAGGTTCGAAGGAGCCCCCAGGCTCTTGACGGCGGTCGTGATGTCGGGCAGGTCCGGTACGAGCACCTGGTACAGGTGCTCCGGTGCCGGAAGATCCTTGAGGCGGTGGAGACCCAGGTCTCGGAAGGACAGCCCCCGGATCGCGACGCTCACAGCCTCGTGGTGGAACTCGCCACTCACCACGATCTGCCCGCCGTGGGCGGTGGAGGCGACCCTCGCTGCTCGGTTCAGGTCGACGCCGACATAGCCCTCCTCGTGTCGTGCCGGCTCCCCAGCGTGCAGGCCCATCCGTACCCTGACCTGCCCTCCCCCGGGCCAGCGGTGCGCGGCGAGCGCCCGCTGCGCTGTCACCGCCGTGCGGAGCGCCTCCTCCACCGTCGAGAACACGACGAAGAAGCTGTCCCCCTCCGTACCCATCTCATGCCCATGGAACTCCGCGATGGCGCTTCGGATCAGGCGCCGCTGATCCCGGAGGACGTCGGCATAGACGGGACCGAGGTCGTGCACCATCCTGGTGGACCCTTCGATGTCCGTGAAGAGCATGGCGATCCGACCCTGCGGCAGCATCACGTCTCAGTGTCACACGGACGCATGTTCAGACGTTGGGCTGGCGTCGCTCGCGACGTCAGCCCACCGAACGTGCGCCAAACCGCCAGATCGGCCGCGTAGCATCGAGCCGCATTCCCGACAGCGTCGGCGCGAGGTTCTCTCCCGCGTTCTCTGCCGGTCCCGCCCTCGTAGCTCAGGGGATAGAGCATCGGTTTCCTAAACCGTGTGTCGGGTGTTCGAATCACCCCGAGGGCGCTGCTGCTGGAGCCTCAGGGTGTCCGGCGCCGAGCGGTGATGAAGGCTCCGCCGGCGAGCAGCACGGCGATGACGCCCAGGACGAGCGCGGCGACCGCCATGGCGTCCGTACGGCGGCGAGACGGGTGGCGCGCAAAGCGTCTCCTCGAGATGGGGCCAGGGATGGCGCTGGGTGGGACTCCCTAGTGGTCGTCCGAACCCTCGCCCTGGTTCCCGCCTAGCCGAACGCGTCTTCCCGGCCCGCGGCCGAGCTGATCGCCGCCGCGGCCGCTTCGTAGAGCTCGGCCGCGTGCTCGGGGGTGCGGCCGATGGCGGTGAGCCCGAGGCGGCCGTCGATGGCGAGGCAGGACAGCATGTGCAGCACCACCCCCGTGCCGGCCTCGATGTCGAACTCCAGGCCCTCGACCGCGAGCTGGTCGATCACCACCGAGGGACGCAGGCCCTGCCAGGACGGGTCCAGCAGGTTGTCGGTCGACCAGTACGACCGCTCGCTGCCGTCGGCGGTGATCCAGCGAGCCCCGTCGTCGTCGTAGCGGCCGGGCACCAGGTTCCGCAGCGCGGAGTACGGGTGGGTCGTACCCCCCTTGCGGAGGTTCACCTCGAGGGCGTGCACGCTCCACGTCCCGTCGGCACCGAGGGCGGCGGCGAAGTCGACGCTGGCCCGCCCGACGACGCCCCGAGCCGCGAGGCGCTCGCCGACCATGCGGGCGTAGTGCGCCAACCGCGCCGCGTACGCGGGGTCCGCCGGGAACCGACATCCCATGTAGACCTGTCCCCCGACTCCCCCGAGCACCTGCTCGTGGGTGGCGAGCACGCCAACGCTCCCGTCGGGCAGCACGTCGATCTGGGCGCTCGGGCTGGCGAAGCGCGTGCCGGTGATCAGCTCCTCGACGACGCCCCCCTTGGCCAGGTCCTGCAGGTACCAGTCCGGCAGTGCGTCGAGCGCGGTCCGCAGCTCACCAGGCGTGCGGAGGTCGAGGACGACGTTGCCGTCGCCGGCCCCGCTGTCATCGAGCTTCAGCACCACGCCACCGACGAGGGGCCGCTCGGCGCGCACCGCGGCGATCGCGGCCAGGACGTCGTCGACGGATCGCACGTCCTCGCTGCCGACGGGCAGCGGCACGCCGGACTCGCGGAACAACCGCCGACCCGCGCTCTTGAACCCCAACGGCCACAGCGCGGGCGACGAGCCGTTGATCGGCGCGCGCAGCTGCAGCGCGACCTCCACCTCGTCGTCCGTGACGTTCCACGGTTCGATGAACGCGGTCCGGGCCCCGATGTGGTCGCGAAGGCCCTCGATCAGGTCGGGGCGATCGAGGAGCTTCGCGGCGATGGCTCGGGCGCCGGCATCGGGGACCTCCAGCACGTGGAGGCGCCGGCGTACCGTCGCCTGACGCTCGGGCGGGAGCAGCGAGACGTAGTAGTCGAGGACCTCCGGCGCCGGCGCCTCGCTGACGACCAGCACCATCGAGGCGTGCTCGAGCCGGTTCAGCATGAAGAGCCCGAGCAGGTAGCGGTGCTCGAGCGCCGGGATCCGATCCTCGTAGTGCGACAACAGCGACTCGCCGAGGCTGAACGACGGCAGCGCGACGAGCACGTGCTCGTCCTCGCCGTCGGGACGGTTCAGCTCGAGCGTGTGGCCGAGACCCGCCTGCAGCTGGTCGAACTCGTCCCGGGAGCCGTCCACCGAGGGTCGAGCGTAGGGCCGATCGGTCGGCCCCGACGGACGGCGCTCCTCAGCGCCACATCGCCCACAGCGAGGGGCCGTCCGGGAGCCGGAGCTCCGCCGTGGCCACGAAGCCGTGGCGCTCGTACAGGCGGCGGTTCTGCTCGCTGGTGGCCTCGAGGTAGGCGGGCACGCCATCGCGGTCGGCTCGGTCGAGCGCGGCCTGGAGCAACGCCGACCCGACGCCGCGTCCCTGGTGGTCCGGCGCCACGCCGAGGAAGTTGAGGTACCAGCAGGGCTCGTGCGGATGCGTCTCGCCGAGCAGCTCCATGCAGGTCATCAGGCGATCGCCATCGGCCGGCGACAGTCCGACGAGCGCCTCACCGAAGGCATCCTCGTCCTCGGTGACCTCCTCGCCCGGCGGCACCCAGAGCGCCGCGCCCGTCCCGTCACCGGTCTCGAGGCTCGCGCCGTGACGGCCGATGGCCCGGGTGAACACGTCGAAGAACCCGGGCAGCACCGCGCCGCGCCGTTCGTCGTCGGGGTAGACCCATCGGAAGACCGGGTCGTCGAAGAAGGCACCGCTGAGCGCCTCGACGGCTCCCGCGTGGTGGCCGATCCGGATGGTGGTGATCTCTGTGGTTGTGGTCTCTCTGATCGTGGTCATGCCCCTTGGGCGCGAGATCCGACCTCACGACGTGAGGACTCGCCCTCCCGACCGGCCGACTCGGGTGGCATGCTGAAGGCGTGGTGGGAAGGTCGAAGCTCTACGGCCGAGACACCGACCTGGACCGGTTGCTCGACCTGAGCAGCACGAGTCGGATCGTCACCGTGACGGGCGCGGGTGGGATCGGCAAGACCCGTCTGGTGGACGAGGCTCGGCCGCGGCTTCGCGACCGCGCCGGGGACCACGTCTACGTGGCGCACCTGGCTGACCTCGAGGCCGACGCTGACGTCTCCGTGCTGAGCGCGCTGCTCGGCTTCACGTCCCCAGAAGCCCTCGCCGTGAGCGTGGGCGACGAGCACGCGATCGTGGTGCTCGACAACTGCGAGCACGTCGGCGCGTCGACCGCCGAGCTCACCAGCCGCCTGCTCACGGCCAGCGAGGGCGTCCACGTCGTGGCGACGAGCCGGGAGCCCATCGGCGTGCCCGACGAGACGCTCCTCGTCCTCGACCCGTTGGTCCTGCCGGGCATCGACGACCTCGATCCACTGGCCTCCCCGGCCGCGGCCTTGTTCCTCGATCGCGCCGCCGCGAGCGGGGCCACGTGGGAGCGCACCGACGACATGGTGGCGGCGGTCACCGAGCTGTGCCGGCGGGTGGACGGGCTCCCGCTGGCCATCGAGCTGGCGGCCGCACGAGCACGAGCCATCTCCCCCGTCGAGCTCCTCGCGCTGCTCGACGAGCGCCTCGACGTGCTGCGCACGCGCGAGGCCGGGCGACCCGAGCGGCACCGGAGCGTGCGGGCCGCCATCGATGTGTCGGTCGACCTGCTCGACGAGCCCGGGCGGTCCTTCTTCCACCGGTTGGGTGCGTTGGCGGGAACCTTCGACCTCGATCTCGCTCATGCCGTCGCGGCTCCCGATGCTGACGACCGGCTGCTCACGGTGGATCTCGTCACCGAGCTCATCGATCGATCCCTCGTGGTCGCCGAGGCGACGGCGACGAGGACGCGCTACCGCCTGCTGGAGCTCGTCCGCGACCACGCGCGAGATGCCCTTCGGGCCGAGGGGCGCTGGAACGAAGCGAACGAGCGCCTCACCGAGGTCCTGGCGAGCGAGGCGGACGCGATCCTGCGTGACGGGGTCACGAGCTGGTCGGCCGAGCTCATCAGCCGGGTGATCGAGAACGTCGGCAACCTCAGCACCGCCCTCGACTGGTGCATCGCCCACGACGCCAGGCCCCACCGCGCGGTGCGCCTCTTCCTCCCCCTCTTCGCCGCCGCCCACCAGAGCCGCTCCGCCGAGGTGCGGGCCCTCGGGGATCGCATCCTGGAGCGCTGGCCCTCCGAGCCCGCCCCGTTGCGGGCCGAGGCCCTGGCTGTCCTGGCCACCGCGTACGCCGTCGGGGCCCAGCGCCAACGCTGCTCCGAGCTGGCCCACCAAGCGCTCACCGACCCAGGCCTGACGGCCATCGGGGAGGTGGTGGCCCACCGTGCCCTCACCATCGCAGCCGTCGGCGCGGGCGACGTCGAACGTGCGCTCGAGCACGCCACGACCGGACGGGAGGTCGCGCGCGCCGCGGGACTGCACCCGTTCGAGCGCGAGCTGGCCGGCTTCGAGGCGTCACTCCTCGACCGGGATGGCCACCCCGACGAAGCGAATGCGCTCGCGCACGAGGCGGCCGCGGCGTCCGTCGCCGCCGGGGACCAGATCACGGAGATCTGGGCCCGTCTGGTCATCGCCACCGTCGCCATGCGGTCCGGTCGCTTCGATGCGGCTCGTGCGTCCATCGATCAGGCGCAGGCCACCTCCCACGCGATCCAAGGCGTGTGGTGGGGCGGCGCCATCTTCCGGTCGCAGGCGCTCCTCGCCTCCTACGAGGCGACGGCCGCTGGGAGCGACGACGGCTGGGAGGCGTCGCGGGACCTCTGGCGCCGCGCCATCCAGCAAGCGGCTCGTCGTGGCGACCTGCCCGAGCTCGCCCTGACCTTGAAGCTGGCGGCCGTGGTGGCCGCGCGTGCCGACCACCTCACGACCGCACACGCGCTGCTCGATGCGGTGCCGCCGACGCCCGAGGTGACGGTGCTGCCCGAGCTGTTCGAGGAGGAGCGCGTCGAGCTCGAGTCCGCGCGGCCCGCGGGTGGCCCGGGTGCTCGTCCGAGCCTCGTCGTGGCGCTTCGTCACGCCCTCAGCGCGGTCGGCACGCCCGACATTGCCGAGCCAGACGGCGGCGAGCGGGCGCGCCCGAGGTCCTCCCGGCCACAGCTGGCGCGGGAGGGCGCCGTCTGGGCCGTTCGCTGGGACGGGTCCACCGTTCGGGTCCGCGATGCGAAGGGGGTGCGCGACCTCGCGGTCCTCCTCGCTCGGCCCCGGCAGGAGGTCCACGCCCTGGAGCTCATGGGCGCCCCCGATGTGGGAGCGGCACCGGGCCCCGTCATCGACGACGTCGCGCGTCGTCAGTACCAGGCGCGGGTGATCGAGCTGCAGGAGGACATCGAGGAGGCCCAGCGCAACCACGATCCCGTGCGCGCCGAGAAGGCCGAGGTCGAGCTCGACCTCCTCGTCCAGCAGCTGAGCGAGGCCTTCGGGATCAGCGGCCGCGGGCGCTCGAGCGGGTCGACGGCGGAGAAGGCTCGCACCGCGGTCACCTACCGGATCCGGGCGACCATCAAGCGGTTGAACGAGCTGCATCCCGACCTCGGCCACCACCTCACCCACTCCGTCCGGACGGGCGCGTGGTGCGCGTACCAACCGGAGGTCGATCCCGGCTGGGAGGTGGATCCGGGCTGACCAGGCACGGCCTCACGATGTGAGGTCCGTCCTCACGCCAGGGAGGGAAACAACGAACCCACCCGCCGAGGAGGCGAACCCGATGTCATCACTCGATCAGCATGGCAACCCCATGTCAGGCGGCGCCGACGCCGTCACCGCGTACGAGAGGGCCACCGACGCCCTGCTGCGCTACAGCCCCGCCGTCATCGACGGCACGACCGAGCTCGTCGAGCACCACCCGCAGGCGCCGATGGGCCACGCCCTCATGGCGTACCTCTACCTCACGAGCACCGACGCACCCGACGTCGCCATCGCCAAGGACGCGTGGTCGGCGATGGGCAGCCTTCCCATGCACGATCGCGAGCAGGCCCACCACGACGCCATCGGCGCCTGGATCGGCGGCGACTGGCACGCCGCCAGCGCCTCCCTCGACGCGCTGCTCCAGCGGTGGCCCACCGACCTCCTCGCGCTCCAGATCGGGCACCAGCTCGACTTCTTCCTCGGCGACGCGGCGAACCTGCGCGATCGCCCGGGCCGGACGCTGCCGGAGCTCGACCCCGCCCACCCGCAGACCGCGTTCGTGCGAGGCATGCAGTCCTTCGGGCTCGAGGAGTCCGGTGACTACGGCGCCGCCGAGGCGGCCGGGCTGGCGGCGGTGGCCGTCAACCCAGACGACGTCTGGGCGATCCATGCCGTCACCCACGTGCTCGAGATGCAGGGTCGGATCGACGAGGGCATCCACTTCCTGTCGACGCGCCGCGACGACTGGGGTGCCGGCAACCTGTTCAGCGTCCACAACTGGTGGCACCTGGCGCTCTACCTGCTCGAGGCCGGGGACGTCGACGAGGCCCTCGCGATCTACGACGCCGAGGTGCACCACGGCGACTCCGCCGGCGTGCCGCTCGAGATGATCGACGCCAGCGCGCTGCTCTGGCGCCTCTACCTCGACGGCCACGACACGGGCGGTCGGTTCGAGCCCCTCGCCGACTCGTGGGCGACCCGGGCCGGCGACCGATCGTGGTACGTGTTCAACGACCTGCACCTGGTCATGGCGCTCGTCGGCGCCGGGCGGACGGCGGAGGCCGAGCAGCACATCGGCGACCTGGCGAGCTACGTGCACCGCGACGGCGCGGGCACGAACGTCGCGATGGCGACCGAGATCGGTCTGCCGGCGAGCCGGGCCGTGCTCCGGTTCGCGCAGGGCCGCCACCAGGACGTCATCGCCGAGCTCGCCCCGATCCGCCGCTCACTGCAGCGCTTCGGCGGCTCGCACGCTCAGCGCGACGTGCTCCAGCGCACGCTGCTCGAGTCCGCGCTCCGAGCCGGTCAGCACGACCTCGCCCGGGCGCTGGTGGCCGAGCGGCTCAGCCAGCGCGAGCCGAGCGTCTACAGCTGGACCCAACAGGCCCGCCTCGAGTGGGACCGCGACCGGGATGACTCGGCGCTGGAGGCCGAGCGGACGGCCGCGACGTACCGCCGCCGCTTCGCCGCCGAGCCGTTCAGCTACACGACCGCCTGAGCGCAGTGCGTCAGAGCACCTGGCCGACGTCGCGGATGTTGGACTTGGCCTGCTCCCACACCTCGGCGGTGTCGCCGCCGAAGACCAGCTTGCTCGTGGTGAGGGCGAAGCCCTTCACCTGCTCGAGGGTGGTGGTGGGGGGCATGGCGAGGGCACGGGGGTCGGTGACGAAGTCGATGAGCGCCGGCCCGTTGTGCTCGAGGGCACGGGTGATGGCGGGACGGATGTCATCGGCCTTCTCGACGCGCTCGCCGTGGATCCCCGCCGCCTGGGCGATGGCGCCGAAGTCGGGGTTCTTCACGTCGGTGCCCCAGGGCTGGTAGCCGACCACCATCATCTCGGCGCGCACCATGCCCAGGGTCGAGTTGTTGAAGATCATCAGCTTCACCGGGATGTCGAGGCCGGCGGCGGTCAGCAGCTCGCCCATGAGCATCGAGAAGCCGCCGTCACCGCAGAGGGCGATCACCTGCCGGTCGGGCGACCCGACCTTGGCGCCGATGGCCTGGGGCATGGCGTTGGCCATCGAGCCGTGGCCGAAGGAGGCGAGGAGCTGCCGCCCGGGCTTCATGTGCAGGTAGCGGGCGCCCCACACGTTGCACATGCCGGTGTCGATCGTGAACACCGCGTTGTCCGCGGCCAGGTCGCTCAGCGCGGTCGCCACCATCTCCGGACGCAAGCCCTTCGCCGCTGCCCTCGTGCTTCACGTAGGTCTGGAGGTGCTTCACGTCCTTGTGGTGGTGCTTGACGATCGTGTCGAGGAAGTGGGTGTCGTCTCGTGCGGTGAGCCGCGGGAGCAGGGCCCGCAGCGTCTCCCCCACATCGCCGGTGAGGCCGAGGTCGACGCTCGCCCGCCGGCCCAGGTGCGACGCGTTGTCGTCGACCTGGATGATCGCCGGCGAGGCCGGCAGGAAGGCGTGGTAGAAGAAGTCGGTCCCGAGCATCAGCACCAGATCGCAGTGCTGGAGCGCCTCGGTGACCCCTCCCCAGCCGAGGAGACCGGTCATCCCGACCGCGTTCGGGTTGTCGGCCTCGAGCACGTCCTTGCCGCGGTAGGCGTAGCCGATGGGTGCCTTGAGCTTGTCGGAGAGCTCCAGCACCTCGGCGCGCGCGTCGCGGGTGCCGTAGCCGCCGAAGATGACGACGCGCCCGGCCCTGTTGATCATGGTCGCGGCCCGATCCAGGTCGGCGTCGGCGGGTCGGATCACCGGTCGCTGCGTGATCAGGGGCCGCCGGATCAGCTCGTGCTCGACCTCCGCGGCCGCGATGTCGCCGGGGAGGATCACCATCCCCACGCCCCGGCCCAGGATGGCGGCCTGGAGCGCCAGCTCCGAGATCCGGGGCATCTGGGTGGCCGAGCTGATCGTGCCCACGTAGTTGCAGCAGTCCTCGAAGATGAAGGCCGGGGCCGTCTCCTGGAAGTACCCGGTGCCGATCTCGGCGCTCGGGATGTGGGTGGCGATCGCGAACACCGGCGAGCCGTTGCGCTGGCAGTCGTACAGCCCGTTGAGGAGGTGCACGCTGCCGGGGCCGGATGACCCGAGCACCGCGGTCGGCCGGCCCGAGACCTGGGCGTCGGCGCCGGCGGCGAAGGCGCCCGCCTCCTCGTTGCGCACGTGCACGAACTCGATGTCGGACGTGTGCCGGCGGAGGGCGTCGACGATCGGGTTCGCGGAGTCGCCGACGATGCCGTACACCTTCTTGATCCCGGCCTCGACCATCTGGTCGACGAGGATCTCTGCAACCGTGCTGCTCATGTCCGGTCCTTGCTGTCGGCGATCTGGGTGGGGAGGGCGGCCGGTCACCGGACCATCACGGGGACCGGTGGCGTGAAGGTCTCCGCGCTCGCCATCTCCCACAGCGCCTGGAAGCGCGGCGGGGCGGTGCCGTTGAGGAACGCGTTGAGCTCGTAGTGGGGGTAGATCTCGGCGAAGGTCTGCACGTACGACTCGGTGACCCGCTTCACCATCAGCTCCGGGCAGAGCTGCGTGTGGTGGTCGAGCCCCATCGCCGCCACCATCTCCGCGAGGGCGTGCACGGTGTTGCGGTGGAAGTTGTGGACCCGCTCCGCCTTGTCGGGGACGACCAGGGCCCGCTGCAGCTTGTCGTCCTGGGTCGTGACGCCGACCGGGCACCGGTTGGTGTGGCAGCGCTGCGACTGGATGCACCCGACCGCGAACATGAAGCCGCGGGCCGAGTTGCACCAGTCCGCGCCCAGCGCGATCGCTCGGGCCATCGCCGACGCGGACACGAGCTTGCCGCTGGCGCCGATCTTCATCCGATGGCGCACCCCCGCGGCGACGAGGGTGTTCTGCACCAGCATCAGGCCCTCGACGAGGGGGGTGCCGAGCGAGTCGGAGAACTCGAGGGGCGCGGCGCCGGTGCCACCCTCGGCACCGTCGACGACGATGAAGTCGGGGTAGGTGTCGGTGGCGAGCATCGCCTTGACGATGGACATGAACTCGACCGGGTTGCCGATGCAGATCTTGAAGCCGACCGGCTTGCCCCCGGACAGCTCCCGGAGCTGGGCGACGAAGCCCATCATCTCGATCGGGGTCGAGAAGGCCTTGTGGTAGGTGGGCGAGAACACGTCCTTGCCCGGCGGCACGAGGCGGGCCTCGGCGATCTCCTCGGTCACCTTGGCGCCGGGCAGGATCCCGCCGTGGCCGGGCTTGGCCCCCTGGGACACCTTGATCTCGATCATCTTCACCTGGTCGTGGGCGGCGTTCGAGCGGAACAGCTCCGGATCGAAGTCGCCGTCCGGGGTGCGGCACCCGAAGTAGCCCGTGCCGATCTGCCAGATCAGGTCGCCGCCCGGCTGGAGGTGGTACTTGGACAGGCCGCCCTCGCCGGTGTCGTGGGCGAAGTTGCCGAGCTTGGCGCCGGTGTTCATGGCCGTGACGGCGGCCCGCCCGAGCGCACCGAAGCTCATGGCGGAGATGTTGAGCACGGAGTTCGAGTAGGGCTGGGTGCACTGCGGGCCGCCGACGGTCACCCGCAGCGCCGCCACCGGATCCTCGGGCATCGGGTGCGGCGCCACCGAGTGCATCATCCACGTGTAGCCCTCGGCGTAGACGTCGAGCTCCGTCCCGAAGGGCTTCTTGTCGGCCACGTTCTTGGCCCGCTGGTACATGAGGCTCCGCGTGTCCCGGTCGAACGGACGCCCCTCGGTGTTGTTCTCCACCAGGTACTGGTGCAGCTCGGGCCCGGCGTCCTCGAGCAGGAAGCGCATGCGCCCGGCGATCGGGTAGTTGCGGAGGATGCTGTGCTTCGTCTGCGTGAAGTCGTAGAGGCCGAGCAGCGCGAGCGGCACCGTGATGGCGAGCCCGATGAGCCACCAGATGCTGTGGACGACGGTCAGGACCGCGAACACGATCGTCAGGACGATCATCGCCCACAGCACCTTCGTACGCGCGTTCTCGATCATGGGGTCACCTTCGGTTCTGAGGAGCTGGGGTCGGTCTGTTCGTCGTCGAGGTCGGCGTCGCCCCAGTCGATGCGGGGCGCGTCGGGGTCGTCGATGATGGCGGGGCTGCGGCTCTTGGAGAAGGAGTCCCAGGCCCAGTTCATGAAGGCGTCGATGCGGGCGCGGTTGGTGCTCAGCAGCCAGGCGTGCACGCCGAGCCAGGCGGCGAAGGCCACCGGGCCGTGGAGCTCGTGGCGGTGGGCGCCCATCTCGGCGATGGCGGCTCGGCGGCCGATCATCGCCATGATCCCCTTGTCGTGGTAGTGGAACGACGGGGTCCGCTTGCCCTCGATGTCGGCGAGGATGCTGGCCGCCACGGCCTCGCCGGCCTGGAGGGCCACCGATCCGAGCGCCGGGTACGGGTCGCCGTCGGGTCCCGTCACCTGGGCCACGTCGCCGACGGCGTAGACCCCGGGGAACCCCTCCACGCTGAGGTCCTGGCCCGCGGCGATGCGGCCGCCGCGCCCGGTCTCGAGCACATCCGTGCCCTCGAGGGCCGCGACCTTCAGGCCCCCGGCCCAGATGACGCAGTGCGTCGGGATCTCCGATCCGTCCGCGAGCACGACCCGATCGGCGGCGACCTCGGTGACCGACTGGCCCAGCAGGAGCTTGACCCCCTTCTTGTGGAGGATCTTGGCGGCGTACTCGTGGGCCTTGTCGGAGAAGGGCGCCAGCACCACGTGACCGACGTCGACGAGGTAGACGTTGGCGAGCTCGACGTGCATGTCGTGGTACCGCTGCGGCATCACGTCGTGGATCATGTCGGCGAGGGCGCCGGCCGTCTCGACGCCCGTGGCCCCGCCACCGACGATGACGAAGTTCAACGCCCCCTGCTCGATGCGCGC
This sequence comes from uncultured Microthrixaceae bacterium, assembly GCA_963721695.1. Taxonomy (GTDB): domain Bacteria; phylum Actinomycetota; class Acidimicrobiia; order Acidimicrobiales; family VFJN01; genus VFJN01. The sequence continues at coordinate 124,478 of CAVRKU010000009.1, read as the reverse complement.
CGGGTCGAGGTCGGCGTCCTCGAAGAGCCGCAGGACGCGGTTGCGGAGGGCCACCGCGTCGTCGGCGGAGTAGAGCGGGTACGAGTGCTCCTCGGCGCCGGTGACGCCGAAGAAGTTGGCGCGCGTGCCCATGGCCAGCACCAGGTGGCTGCCGGAGAACTGCTGGCCCTCGGCCGTGGACACGGTCCGCGCCGCCGGGTCGATCGAGGTGACCTCGCCCTGCTTCACGGCGACGGTCTTGGCCTTCCGGAACAGCCCGCGCAGGGGCCGCATGATGTCGCCGCCGGACAGCTGGGCCGTGGCCACCTGGTACAGCAGGGGCTGGAACTGGTGGTAGGTGTTCTTGTCGATGAGGGTGACGGCGATGCCGTGCTTCCCCAGCTCCTTGGCGCAGGCCACGCCGGCGAAGCCGGCGCCGACGATCACCGCATGGGGCCCAGGCTCTCCGTCGTCAGTCGAAGACATGGCCGTGGTCGTACCGCTCCGCCTCGCCGGCCGCCTCGGTGAGCGCGGCGACGTTGCCACGGGTGAAGAAGCCCTCGTAGCCGTGGCACCGCTCGACGTACTCGGTGATGAGCAGCGAGTAGGGCGAGCTCTTGGAGAAGATCTGCTTGAGGTTCGGCTCGTCCTTGCACTCGCCCACCACGTGGGCGAGGAACTCGGTGCCCGCCTCGCTGAGCTCCCGCACCACGTAGTCCACGTTCTTCTCGGTGGCGACGTGGCCGTCGATCACGGCCAGGGCCATGTGGTGCATGCGCCGCCCGAAGTTGCGGACGAAGTCCTCCGTCGGCATGGGCAGCTTGTCGAACGAGTTCACGAACGACGGGGTGTTGTTGGCCGTGAACACGCGGGCGGGCGACTTCTTGTCGTCGTCCACGTTCGGGTTCCTCGTCACGTTGGTCGACGAGTTCATCTCGGCGATGTTGTAGGCGCCCCAGAAGTAGTACGGGACCATCGTGAGGTACTCGAGGATGGCGTCCTCGCGCTCACCGGCCAGGATGCGCGTCGCCATGTGGTCCAGGCCGAGGACGAGCCCGTCGATGCCGCGGTCGGCCTGCATCTGGATGGCCGCGTCGACCGTGGCCTGCTCGGCCTTCGAGAGGGTGAACCCCTCGCCGAGGCCGAGGGCATCGAGGTCGTCGATGTCGATGTCGACGTACCCGACGCGGTTGTAGGTGAAGTCCGACAGGAACGTGAAGGTGAGGTGAGGCAGGCAGTAGAAGCCGTTCTCCTGGTCGCCCTCGTACACGAAGCGGACGTTCTGCGGTTCGAGGGCCTCGCGCACCGCGCCGACCGACCCGGCCTTGTACACCTCACCGATGTAGCGGGCGTTCGCCTTCCGGCGGGACAGCGGGTAGAGGCGGTTCCAGCGGGTGATCTCGTCGACGTAGTCGGCGCTCAGCGGCTCGAGCACGATCAGGCGGGGGAACTCCGGCTGCGATCGCAGCAGGTACACGCGGTGGGTGTCGGTGAGGCGAGAGTCGATGAGCCGGTACGGGCCCATCACGGCCAGCTCGGCCAGGTAGCCGACGCCGTCGCCGTGCTCGACCTGGATGACGACCGCGGCCATCTCCCGCACGAGCTCGTCGAGGCCCGCCGCGGCCCGGCGCTCGTACACGCGGGGGAGGTACTCCTCGAAGAACGCCGAGTTCTCCTTGTCGCCGAGGGACTTGTAGGTCTTGAGGTCGATCATCTCTGTGCTCCGTGGGTCAGGAAACGTACGGCCGGTACTCGGCCTTCCACATGGTTGCGTCGATGAGGTCGGCCAGCTCCTCGGCGGTCGACGTCGGGGCCAGGCCCTGCTCCTGCGCCTTCGCGGCGACGGCGAGCGCGATGGCCCGGCTCACCTCGCGGACCTCGGTGAGCGGCGGCAGGAGGCTGTCGCCGATCTCCTTGGCGTCCACGTTGGCGGCCAGCGCATGGGCGGCCGCCATGAACATCTCCTCCGACACCCGGGTGGCCTTCACCGCCCGCACGCCCAGCCCGATGCCGGGGAAGATGTAGGAGTTGTTGCTCTGGGCGATCTTGTAGGTGACCCCGTTGAGGGTGACGGGAGCGAACGGGCTGCCCGTGCCCACCAGCGCCGTGCCGTCGGTCCACGTGAGCACGTCCTCGGCGGTGGCCTCGGCGCGGGACGTCGGGTTCGAGAGGGGGAAGATCACCGGCCGGTCGTTGCCGGCGGCCATCGCGCGGATGACGTCCTCCGTGAAGAGCCCGAACACGCCGGTGACGCCGATGAGGACGGACGGCTGGGCGTTGTTCATCACGTCGAGGAGGCTGATCGACCCCGGATCGGTCCGGCTCCAGCCCGCCACCGCGTCGTGCGACTGGGCCAACGGGGTCTGGAACGACTCGAGGCCGTCCATGTCGTCGGTGAGCAGGCCGACCCGGTCGACGAGGTAGAAGCGCTCCCGCGCCTCGGCCTGCGAGAGCCCGTCGGCCACCATGGCGGCGACGATCTGCTCGGCGATCCCCGTCCCCGCCGAGCCCGCCCCGACGATCACGACCTTCTGGTCGACGAGCTCGCGGCTGGACTGCCGCAGCGCCGACAGGACCGCGGCCAGCGCGACGGTGGCCGTGCCCTGGATGTCGTCGTTGAAGGAGCAGAGCCGGTCGCGGTAGCGGTCGAGCAGCAGGTGGGCGTGGTGCTCGGCGAAGTCCTCCCACTGGAGCATCACGTCCGGGAACACCTTCATCACGGTGGTGACGAACGTCTCGACGAAGGCGTCGTAGTCGGGCCCGACGACCCGCTCGTGGCGCCACCCGAGGTAGTCGGGGTCGTTGCGCCGCTCCTCGTTGTTGGTGCCGACGTCGAGGACGATCGGCAGGGTGGTGGCCGGATCGATGCCCCCGCACGCGGAGTAGAGCGACAGCTTGCCGATCGGGATGCCCAGGCCGTCGGTGCCCTGATCGCCGAGGCCGAGGATGCGCTCACCGTCGGTGACGACGATGACGGCCACCTCCTCGTGCGGGATGCTGCGGAGCATCTCCTCCATGCGGTCGGCGTCCGGGTAGGACAGGAACAGGCCCCGGTGGTGCATGTAGATCTGGCTGAACTTCTGGCACGCCTCGCCCACCACCGGGGTGTACACGATCGGCATCAACGCCACGATGTCGTCGAGGATCACCCGCAGGAACAGCGTCTCGTCGTAGTCCTGCACCCCGCGCAGCAGCACGTGCCGCTCGAGGTCGGTCTCGAGCAGGGCCAGCTGCGCCCGCACCCGGTCGGCTCGCTGCTCGATCGTCTCCACGTGGGTGGGGAGGAGCCCGTGCAGGCCCGAGGGCGTCCCGCTCCTCCATGGTGAACGCGGTGCCCTTGTTGAGCAACGGGTTGGCCAGCAGCCCGACCCCGCGGTCGTCGACGTGCATCGGTTGGATGTCCTTCGCCATCGCCCATCTCCGCTCGATGTAGGGCCGCGAGAGCTCGCCCGAGCAACGTAGGCCACGACCGCGACCTCTGCCATCGCCCATCCCGGGTGAGTTCGCGGCCCGCGCCGAGGTTTTGCTGGACAACGCTGACCGGGTCCGGTTGTGATGCAAGCCGCATGGCTCTCCTTCGCTGGCGCGATCTCGCCGTGGACCCCGTCCCCTGGGCGCGGGCGCAGATGGCGTTCACCCTGGCGTTCCACATCATCCTCGTGCCGCTCGGCGTGTCCTGGGCGTTCATGACGCTGATCGCCAACTACCGGGGCTGAAGCACGACGACCGGGATGCCCTGCTGCTCGCCCAGCGCTGGTCGAAGTACATGGCGGTCACCTTCGCCGTCGGCGCCGTCACCGGCACGGTGCTGTCGTTCGAGTTCGGGCTCCTCTGGCCCCGCTTCATGGGCCAGTGGGGCGACGCCTTCGGCGTGCCGTTCGCCTTCGAGGGGCTGTTCTTCTTCACGGAGGCGATCTTCGTGTCGATCTACATCTTCGGGTGGCGGCGGATGAAGCCGTGGCCGCACTTCTGGACGGGCGTCCCGATCGTCATCGCCGGCATCGGCGGCAGCGCGTCGGTGATCGCCGCCAACGCCTGGATGAACGCCCCGTCCGGCTTCACCCTCGAACAGCGCCGGCGACATCGTCGAGGTCGACCCGTGGGGCGTCATCTTCAACGACGCCATGCCGCTCATGGCCGCCGCACATGATCGTCGCCGCCTACGTCGTCGGCGGCTTCCTGGTCGCGTCGGTCTACGCGGTCGGGATGCTGCGGGGCCGCCGCGACCGCTACCACCGGCTCGGCTTCCTCATCCCGTTCACCGTCGCGGCCATCGCGATGCCGATCCAGATGGGCGTCGGCGACTCCCTGGCCCGCTGGGTCTACAACAACCAGCCGGTGAAGTTCGCCGCCATCGAGCTCGTGCCGGAGACGTCGAGCGACGTCCCCGAGACGCTGCTCGGCCACCTCAACTCCGACGGCACCGTGTCCGGTGGGCTCGCGATCCCCGGGTTCGCGTCGTGGCTCTCGGATCCGAGCGACGGCACCGCGACCGTCGTCCAGGGCCTCGACACGCGTGCCCGCCGACGAGCGCCCCACCGACCGCCAGGTGAACGTCGTGCACCTCGCCTGGGACGTCATGGTCGGGCTGGGCACGCTGCTGTTCCTGATCTCGCTTCTGGTACGGCGCCACCTGGGTGTTCCGCCGCGACATGCCCCAGAGCCGCCTGTTCCTGCGGATCGCCTCGACCATGGGCGTCGCTGGCCGTCATCACCATGGAGGCGGGCTGGGTGGTCAGCGAGGTCGGCCGCCAACCGTGGATCGTCTACAACCTGCAGCGCGTCGACGATGCCGCCACCGCCAACACCGGGGTGTGGATCATGTTCGTGGCGCGTCGTGCTGCTCTACCCCGCCCTGGCCGCCACCCTGATCTACGTGCTCCGCGGGCATGAGCCGCCGCTTCCGCGAGGCCGAGGGCGAGGACGTCGACGTGCCCTACGGCCCCACCGACGACACCGCGACGCGTGACGACGATGACGCGGCGGTGCCGGTGCCATGAGCACCGCCGCCGCCGGTCATCCTGTTCATCGGGATCACTCGCCTACACGGTCTTCGGCGGCGCCGACTTCGGCGCCGGGTTCTGGGACCTGGTCGCGGGCGGCACCGACCGCGGCGATCATCCCCGCCGTGTGATCGACCACTCGATCGGGCCCGTGTGGGAGGCCAACCACGTGTGGCTGATCTTCTGCTTCGTGGTGCTCTGGACGTGCTTCCCCGAGGCCTACGCCTCGATCACGCTCACGCTCTTCGTGCCGCTCGCCATCGCCGCCCTCGGCATCGTGCTTCGGGGCTCGGGCTTCGCGTTCCGGCACGCCGTGCTCCGCACCAGGGACCGGCGGGCCTTCGGCGCCCTGTTCGCCACCTCGTCGGTGCTCGTCCCCTACTGCTTCGGCGCGGTCGTCGGCGGCATCGCGTCGGGTCGGGTCCCGGCCGGCGGGAAGGCGGGCGACCCGGTCGACAGCTGGATCAACCCCACCTCGATCCTCGGCGGCGTCATGGCGGTCACCGTGGGCGCCTTCCTGGCCGCCACCTACCTCGTGTGGGACGCCCGCCGCATCGACGACGCCACGATGGTCGAGTACTTCCGGCGCCGGGCGGTGGGCGCCGCGGTGGTCGCCGGGGTCGTGGCCTTCGCCGGCATCTTCGTGCTCCGCGCCGACGCCGAGTACCTGTTCCACGGCCTGACCTCCCGCGCCCTGCCGCTGGTGATCCTCTCGGCGCTGTGCGGGCTCACGGCCCTCGTGCTCCTGTCACCGAGCGTCGCACCGGGGCGCCCGGCTGGCGGCGATCGGTGCCGTCGCCTCGATCGTCGTCGGGTGGGGGGTGGCCCAGTGGGAGTACATCCTCCCCGAGACGCTCACCGTCGACGAGGCCGCCGCTCCCTCCGGGACGATCGGCGCCGTCATCGTCGCGACGGTGTTGGCCGTGCTCTTCATCTTCCCGGCCTTCGGGCTCCTCTACCACCTCGACCAGAAGGGGTTGCTCCCGGAGGAAGGCGTCGACTGAGCGCTCGAGTCGCCCGACTTCACCCGACGCGGGCGATGACCGCCGCCGAAGCATCCGTACTACCGGTTCCGTCGCCCGTCGTGGTCCACCGACGCCGGGGCGATCGAGGAGCTGGAGGAGGACGACTAGCGTCCCGCCCCGCAACTGCACCCACCGAACCCGGAGAACCCCACCGTGCTCATCCTCGCCATCCTCGGCTTTGGCTTCCTCGTCGGCTGGCTCGCCCAGCTCGCCCTCGGCATGGGGTCGAAGCCGGACGGCCGGACGCTGATCGCCGGCCTCGTCGGCTCGTTCGTGGGGGGCCTCCTGGCCAGCCTGATCGCGGGCGACGGCCTCGACCTGCGACCGAGCGGGCTGATCGGCTCGTTCGTCGGCGCCGTGATCGTGCTCCTGATCTGGCGCGCGACGTCCAGCCGTTCCGAGGCCTGAGGCAGGGAGCGCAGCACCTACGATCCGGCGCGTGATCGACGTACCGCCGGGCCAGCTCTTCCTGGGGGAGGCCGTCGACGCGGACCACGCTCGGACGGGCGAGCCGGTGCTGGTCAAGGCCGCCGACCTCACCACCCACGGGGTGATCGTCGGGATGACGGGGTCCGGCAAGACCGGCCTCGGCGTGGCGCTGATCGAGGAGGCCCTGCTGCAGGGGATCCCCACGCTGATCCTGGATCCGAAGGGCGACCTCGGGAACCTGCTGCTCACGTTCCCGGACCTGACCGCCGAGTCCTTCGCGCCGTGGGTCGACGGCGGTGACGCCGAGCAAGGTGGCGACCGCGTGGAGCGAGGGGCTGGCGAGCTGGGGGATCGACGGCTCGCGCCTCCAAGCGCTGCGCGACGCCGCCAGCTTCACGATCTACACCCCCGGCTCGGCGAGCGGGGTGGGGCTCAACGTGGTCGGCAGCCTCGAGCGGCCGCCCGAGGGCACGGACGCGGAGACGATCAGCGACGAGGTCGAGGGGTTCGTCTCAGGGCTGCTCGGCCTGGTGGGCATCGAGGCCGACCCGCTGTCGAGCCGTGAGCACATCCTGCTCGCCAACATCGTCCAGCAGTCGTGGGCGAACGGGCAGGATCTCGACCTGGCCGGCCTCGTGGCCCTCGTGCAGGCACCGCCCCTTCGCAAGCTCGGCGTGTTCGAGCTCGATGAGTTCTTCCCGCCGGCCGACCGCACGAAGCTCGCCCTGCGGCTCAACGGCCTCCTCGCCTCACCGGCGTTCGCGGCCTGGGGCCAGGGTGACGCGCTGGACATCGGCGCGCTCCTCGAGAAGGACGGCAAGCCGGGCTGCGCCATCGTCTCCCTGAGCCACCTGGCCGACGAGGAACGGCAGTTCGTCGTCACGCTCGTCCTGTCGAAGCTCATCACGTGGATGCGGAGCCAGCCCGGCACGGATCAGCTCCGCGCCCTCGTGTACTTCGACGAGGTGGTCGGCTTCGTGCCGCCGACGGCGGCACCGCCGGCGAAGGCGCCGATCCTCACCATCCTCAAGCAAGCGCGCGCCTTCGGGGTGGGGATGGTCCTCGCCACGCAGAACCCGGTCGACGTGGACTACAAGGCGCTGAGCAACGCGGGCACCTGGCTGATCGGGCGGTTGCAGACCGAGCAGGACAAGGCGCGGCTGCTGGACGGCCTGTCGGCGGCGGCCGGCGGCGTCGACGTCGCGGCGATGAGCGCGACCATCGCCGGGCTCGACAAGCGCGAGTTCGTGCTGCGCCAGGCCGGCAAGGACCGGCCGACCACCTTCACCAGCCGCTGGGCGATGTCCTACCTCCGCGGTCCGCTGACCCGTGAGCAGATCACCACCCTGATGGCCGATCGCCGATCCCGCCCGGTCGCCGCTGAGCCCGTCGGGGACACCTCGCCGCCGGCCGACGCGGCACCGACCGCGCCGTCACCCGCGCTCGCGGAGGACGCCACGCCCGTGATGCCCACGGTGGCGGAGGGCGTCGCGGTGCGTTGGCTCGACCCGGCCGCCCCGTGGGCGACGCAGGTCGGCGCAGTACCCACGAGCACCCGGTTCGCGGCGGCGATCGTGGCCACCGTCGACCTGCTCTTCGATGACACGAAGGCGGACCTGCGGCACACGGAGCAGGCCGAGTGCGTCCTGTTCCCGCTCGGCGACCCGCCCGACGTCGCATCGCTCGTCGCCGTCGACCACGACCCCCGCGACCTGCGACCAGCCGCCCCGTCGGACGCCACCTACGAGCTCCCGGTGGCGAAGCTGAGCACGAAGGCCCTGTTCACGACGGTGCAGCGCACGATCGTCGAGCACCTCCTGGCGACGCGCACCGTCACCCTGTTCAGCAACCGCGAGCTGAAGCTGGTCAGCCGGCCCGGCGAGTCGCAGGCGGAGTTCGCCGCGCGGTGCGACGTCGCCGCGGACGCCGGGGCTGATGCGCAGGTCGCCGTCCTCGCGAAGCGCTTCGAGTCGAAGATCGAGCGCGCTCGTGCCGCGGTCGCCACCGCGCAGGACCGTGTCCGCCAAGCGGAGGCGGCGCAGTCGACGAAGCAGACCGACGAGCTCGTGACCGGCGCCGGCGACCTGCTCGGCGCGGTGTTCGGGGGCCGCGGCGGCGCTCGGACCATCGCTCGGAAGGTGGGCGGCCTCGCGACGCGCCGGAGCCGCACCAGCGAGGCGGGTCAGCGGGTCGAGACGGCATCGAACCGGGTGGAGGAGAAGGCGCAGGCCCTCGCCGACCTGGAGGCGGACATGGCGGCGGAGCTGGCGGCGATCGGGGCGGCGTGGGACGAGAAGGCGCTCGCCATCGAGACGCTCGACGTCCCGCTCGAGAAGTCGGACATCCGCGTGAGCAGCCTGGCGCTCGTCTGGATCCCGGTCTGAGCACCGGTCTCAGCGGGATCTGACGACCTGTCAGACTCGCCGGGATGGCCGACCACGACGACATCGACCTCTGCAGCGGCGCCTTCTGGGCCGGCGACCACCACGCCGCGCCTGACCTGGCTGCGGGCCCACGACCCCGTGCACCACGACGGCAACGTGTGGGGCATCACCCGGTACGCCGACGTGCTGGACGTGTCGCGGCGGCCCGACGTGTTCAGCAACGCGGGCGGGATCCGGCCCAACCAGGCCCCGCTCCCGATGATGATCGACATGGACGACCCGGCGCACCTGCAGCGCCGCAAGCTGGTCAGCCGGGGCTTCACCCCCCGACGGGTGCGGGACACCGAACCGCTCGTCCGGCAGGCGTGCACCGAGATCCTCGACGGGGTCATCGAGCGGGGCGAGTGCGACCTCGTCAACGAGGTCGCCGCCCTCCTCCCCATGATCATGATCGGCGACGCGCTGGGGGTGCGGCCCGAGCACCGGGCCGACCTGCTGCGCTGGTCCGACGACATGCTCAAGGGGCAGGCGACGGAGGCGACCGACGCCCAGGTGGAGGCGGCCGGGAACGCCTTCGTCGAGTACACCCTCTACGCCACCGAGGTGATCGCCGCCCGCCGGGAGGAGCCGACCGACGACCTCATGAGCGTCCTCGTGCACGCGGAGGTGGACGGCGACCGGCTCAGCGACGACGAGATCATCCAGGAGTCGCTGCTGATCCTGATCGGCGGCGATGAGACCACCCGCCACGTGATCTCGGGGGGCGTCCACCAGCTCCTCGTCCACCGGGACCAGTGGGAGCGGCTCGCCGCCGACCCCGCCGCACGGCCCGCGGCCGTGGAGGAGATGCTGCGCTGGGTGACGCCGATCAAGAACATGGTCCGCACCGCCACCCGCGACGTGGAGCTCGGGGGCAAGCAGATCGCCGCGGGCGACGAGCTCATGCTGCTCTACCCGTCGGCCAACCGCGACGAGGCGGTGTTCGAGGACCCGTTCCGGTTCGACAGCGCCCGCACGCCGAACGAGCACCTCGCCTTCGGCTTCGGCACCCACTTCTGCCTCGGCGCCAGCCTCGCTCGCATCGAGATCGCGGTGATGCTCGACGAGCTGCTCGCGAGGATGCCCGAGCTGGCCATCGCGGACCCCGCCGCCGCGCTGGAGCTCCGGCCCGCCAACTTCATCAGCGGTCTCGAGGTGCTGCCCGTCCGGTTCTGACCGTGCGCGCGTCAGCGCGACCTCAGAACCAGGGATGATCGGCCGCGAACACCCGGCGGGCCTCGCTCGCCGTGTCCGGGCCGAGGAGGACGTCGGGGCTCGGAGGGTCGGCGCGGAGGGCCTGCTTGTCCTCGGCCGATGCCCCGCACGGCGCGGCGGCCGGGTCGATCCCGTACAGCCGGGCCGCGTTCCCGGCGAGGATCCCGGCCTTGACGTCCGGGGTCAGGGCCGCGTAGCCGAACCGCTCCTGTGCCTCCGCGGTGATCTCGAGGGCGCGGAAGGCTTCGATCTGATCCTGCGGCGAGCCGTACCAGATCGAGTCGGTCCCCCACAGGACGTTGCTCGGGCCGAGCGCGGCGATCAGCTTCCCGAGCAGGTGGGCCGCCTGGTCGGGGTCGCCCATGAGGTTCCGCCAGGTGGAGCCGAGCTCTGCGTACACGTTGCCGCCGGGCCCGATGCCGGCCTTCCGCAGGGACTCGAGCAGGCGGTCGACGCCTCCGTTCGGCGCGCCCGGCTCGTAGACGCCCTCGGTCGCGCCGACCTCGTGGCCCGAGTGGTAGGCGACGAAGGTGATGTCGGGATGGGCGGCGGCCGCGGGCCCGACATCCACCGGGTCGCTGCCCAGCCCCTTGTGCACGCAGACGATCGGCGGGCCGATCTCCTCGACCAGCGCGAGGAACGCCTCCCCCAGCTGATCGTCGAGCCGCCACGCGTTCCCGACGTGGGTGTAGGCCTTCCAGGCGGCCAGGTCGTACCGCTCCGCCTCGGCGCGCATCGCGTCGAGCGCCGCCTCGACCGAGCCCACGTTCGGCTGCGCATGGCCCTGCACGAGCACGCGCCCGTCACCGCACAGCTCGTCGGCGGCGCGACGGGCCGCGTCCATGACCTCGGCGGAGAGGGGGTCGGGATCACCCAGCACCGGGATGGCCGAGAGCACGACCATCGTGGTGTCGGAGCGCTCGAACACGAGGTCGAGCCAGTGGGCCGTGTCGAAGCACGCTTGCCCGTCGCCGCAGGCCGCCTGCGGGAACGTGCTGCCGAAGGTGCCCTGGTAGCCGTCGAGCTCGAGGAGGTGCTGCTGCACGTCGACGATGGGTTGGCCATCGCCGCCGAGGATCGAGGTGGCCACCTCCGGCTCGGTGGTCGACTCCGGGGGAAGGTCGAAGGTGCCCGCGGACGGCGATTCGTCATCCGAGCAGGCGCCGAGGGCCAACAGGGTGGCGGCCGAGGCCATCGTCGTGCGGAGGAAGTCTCGGCGCGACATCCCGAGCCGCCGGGCCGCCTCGTCGCAGGTCTGGCGGGCCACGTGCAGGGCGCGGCGGACGGCGGGTGATGGCGGCCGCGGCGCGAACTCACCGTTCGAGCACGGGCCGAGCTTGATGGGGAGGCCGGGTTCGTCGTCACGCTCCCAGCGGCGCACCAGCGGTGACCACATCCCCATCGAGTCAGGCATCACGCCTCCCCCCGACCCTCACACCGCGGTGGCTCGATCCTGCCAGTACTTGTCCCGCAGCAGCCGCGTGTAGAGCTTGCCGGTCGGGTGGCGCGGCAGCTCGGCCTCGAAGTCGACGCTGCGGGGCACCTTGAACCCGGCCAGCTGCTGGCGAGCGAACTGCAGCAGGTCGGCCTCGAGGGCCGCGGAGGGCTCGAACCCGGCCGTCAGCTCGACGGCGGCCTTCACCTGTTCGCCCCAGTCCTCGTCCGGGATCCCGAACACCGCGACGTCGGCGACGGCCTCGTGCTCGATGAGCACCTGCTCGATCTCCGCCGGATAGATGTTCACCCCGCCCGAGATGATCATGTTGGCCGCGCGATCGGACAGGAACACGAACCCGTCGTCGTCGACGTGACCGACGTCGCCCATCGTGAAGGTGCCGGGAGCCAGGTAGGCCGCGTCGGTCTTCTCCTGGGCCTGGTGGTACTCGAACACCTCGTCGGTGACCAGGTTGTGGGTGTAGAGCGTGCCCACCTCGCCCGTGGGCAAGCGCTCACCCTGGGGATCGACGGCGAACACCTCGTAGCTCGGGATGGCGCGCCCCACCGTGCCCGGCTTCGTCAACCAGGCCTCGGAGTCGACGAGCGTGAAGACACCGCCCTCCGTGCTGCCCCAGTACTCCGTGAGCACGGGGCCCCACCACTCGATCATCTTGTGCTTGGTGGTCGGGGCGATCGGCGCCGCGCCATGGAGCACGGTGGACAGCGACGACGGGTCGAACGCGGCTCGTTCCTCGTCGGGGACGCGCAGCAGGCGCACGCACATCGTGGGCACGACGTGGCTGTTGCGGACGGCCCGCTCCTGGATGAGCTGCAGGCACTGGCTCTCGTCCCACCGAGGCATGATCACCAGCTCGCTGCCGTTGGCGAGGTCGATGGCCGCGAACCCGAGCGGCGCGGCGTGGTACAGCGGACCGGTCACGAGGTGGGGGCCCTTGCCGTCGAGCCCGAGCACGAGCCCGGCCGCGCCGCCCATCGCCAGCGTCTCGCCGAGGCTGGGCTGCCGGCGCCGCTTCACGCCCTTGGGGCGGCCGGTCGTCCCCGAGGTGTAGAGCATCGTCCCGCCGCCGGGCCCGTCGAGGGCGAAGGGCGCGTCGTTGGCGTGCGCGGCCAGCACCTCGAAGTCCGGACCGGTGACCACCACGTCGATCTCGCGCTCCGCCAGCTCCGCGGCCGCTCTGGCCACCACCTCGTTCTCGGGGTCGGTGAACAGGAGCGTCGAGGCGCTGTCGTCGAGGATGTAGGCGACCTCCGGCGCGGTGAGGTGCCAGTTGATGGCGGTGACCCACGTCCCGGAGTGCTGCGCGGCGATGAGCACGTCGAGGAACTCCGCTCGGTTCCCCATCAGCATCGCGAGGTGACCGGCGGCCGCCACGCCGCCGTCGTCGAGCATCCAGTGCCCGAGCCGCCGCCCCCGGTCGAGCAGCTCGCCCCTCGTCCGCCGCCGGCTGAGATCGTCGACGGCGGGAGCATCGGGATCGGCCGCGACCTTGTCGAGGAAGGACATGGCGCCGATCCTGGCAGGGATCATCGGACGTCGCGCCGTAACCTGCCGCCATGGCTGGAGGAGGGCACGGCACCAAGGCGGTCGCCAAGCTCGTCGTCTTCGACCCGGATGTGCTGCGCACGGACCAGGCGGTCAGATGAGCGGGCCCGATGCCGCCGGCCGCCGTCAGCTCGAAGCCCTCGGCGAGCTGATCCGCAAGCAGCGTCAGCAGGCGGAGCTGACGCTGCGCGACCTCGCCGAGCGGACGAACGTGTCCAACCCGTACCTGTCGCAGATCGAGCGAGGTCTGCACGAGCCGTCGGTGCGCGTGCTGAAGGCCATCGCGGCGGCGCTGAACCTCAGCGCCGAATCGCTCCTGATCCAGGCCGGTGTCCTCGACGGCCATGAGAGCTCCGACGAGCCGGTCACCGTGGAAGCCGCCGTCACGGCCGACCCTCGGCTCACCGACGACCAGCGGGCCGCCCTGATGAGCGTGTACCGGAGCTTCGTGGAGGACGATCCGAAGCCGCCGCGCAAGCGTCGCTGAGCGCGCAAGAGCGGCGCTTCGGGGGGAGAAGCGCCGCTCGATTGCACCGTCCCTCGCGGGACAGGGGGTGGCCCGAGGGCCAGGGATCAGGCGGCCTTGGCAGCCTTCACGACCTTCTTGGGCTTGGCGTAGCCGACGACCGGCGCCACGGTCTCGAGGACGGCGGTGACGATGGCGGTGTTGGCGTCGATCAGCTTCTTGGCGAAGGCGACCTGCGACTCGACGACCTCGATGGGGGTCGGGAGGTTGGTCGGGTAGGTCACGGCCGGCATGCGGTCCTCGACCAGCTCGACGCCCTTGGCGACGTAGGTGACGACCGGGCCCTGGGCCTTGTTCACGAAGTCGATGACCTGGTCTTCGTAGCTCTCGACGGTGCTGAGGATGTTGCTCATCTGGAGGTGCTCCTTGGGGGGGGTGGGGGCGGGAAGCCTCTGCTAACTATATCTAGCACCTGCTTGATCCGTCAACGTGACGTCGGCCACAAGCCCGACCCCCGAAAAGCCGACCGAGTTTGTCGGCTTTCCACGGCAAGTCGCTAGGGTGTCGATCTCATCACCGACGAGGAGGCAGCAATGGCGATCCGCCTGGGGGACGACGCTCCCGACTTCACCGCCGACAGCACCGAGGGCCCGATCAGCTTCCACGACTGGAAGGGCGACAGCTGGGCCGTCCTGTTCTCGCACCCGAAGGACTTCACCCCGGTGTGCACCACCGAGCTGGGCCGCGTCGCCGCGCTCAAGCCCGAGTTCGACAAGCGCAACACGAAGGTCATCGGCCTCTCCGTCGATGGCGTGAGCGACCACGAGAAGTGGAGCCAGGACATCACCGACGTCACCGGCTCGTCGCTCAACTTCCCGCTGCTCGCCGACCCGGACAAGAAGGTCGCCGACCTCTACGACATGATCCACCCCAACGCCAGCGACACCACGACCGTGCGCTCGGTGTTCGTGATCGGGGCCGACAACAAGGTGAAGCTCACCCTCACCTACCCCGCCTCCACCGGCCGCAACTTCGACGAGCTGCTCCGGGTGATCGACTCGCTCCAGCTCACCGCCAAGCACAAGGTCGCCACGCCCGGCCGACTGGAAGAAGGGCGAGGACGTGATCATCGTCCCGGCGGTGTCCGACGAGGACGCCAAGGCCGCCTTCCCCGACGGCTGGGACGCCAAGAAGCCCTACCTCCGGGTCGTCAAGCAGCCGTGCTGACTACGCGGGGACGCCCATGGCGAGGGCGTAGGCCTGGCGCCAGCCCGACTCCGTGAGTCCGAGGTCGGCGAGACGGCTCTCCGCTTCTGCCATGCGCGCCGCGGCGTCGGCCTCCCCCCGGGCCGACGCCGCGGTCGCGCTGGCGAGGCGGACGAGGGCCTGCGAGACGCGGTCCTCGGTGGCGTCGGCGGCGGCGATCACCTGATCGAAGGCGGCGGTTGACGCGGTGCCATCGCCACCGCGGGCGAGCGCCAAGCCGCGCGCGATCCCGGCCGTGATCCGATCCAGGTAGGTGGCGCCGTCATGCGCGTCGACCTCGTCGGCCTCGGTCAGGGCCTGATCGATGGCGCCGCTCGCGGCGTGCGCGAGGGCGAGCGCCGACTGCAGGTTCGGGTCGATCCTGGGCAGCAGACCGTTGCTGCAGGTTGGCGAGCCCGGCCACCGCCCCGTCGACGTCGCCGGACTGCAGGCGATGCAACGCGAGCGAGGTCGTGCGCTCGGTGTCGCCGACGATGAGCTCGTCCATGTCGATCGACGTAGCCGGGAGCGACGGCCAGCAGCTGCTCGCTGCGCTCGGTGTCGCCCACCTGCACCGTGGCGCTCATGCCCGCCATCGCGGCCACGGTCCGCTCGCGCTCGGTGGGGGCCCACCCCTCGTGCTGGTCCGCCGAGGTGACGAGCGCGATGCCCTCCTCGATGTGACCGGCGAGCACGAGCGCGCGACCGAGCACGGCAGAGGCTTGCGAGTGGCCGAAGTCGTCGTGGATGCCCTCGAAGAGGTCCTGCGCCTCGCGGAGGCGGTCGATGGCGCTGATGGTGCGCCCGGTCCAGAGCCGTACCGAGCCCGACAGGACGAGCATCATGCCCATCGCCCAGCGATCGCCGCCGCGCCGATCGCCGGCGAGGATGGCGTCGGCCATCTCGCCCGCCTCGTCGGTGTACCCCTGCTGGAACCGCGCCCACGCGAGCAGGCCGCGGGCCCAGCGCAAGCCGGCCGGGTCGCCGATCTCCTCGAAGGTGGCGGCCGCCTTGCGCAGCAGCACCTCCGACTCCTCCGCCCGCCCCAGGTAGAACGCGCACCAGGCCAGGTTCTGCCGGGCCCAGGCCACGCCGCGGCGGTCGTCGAGCGCCTCGAACCCCGCGAGCGCTTGTTCGAGCAGTCCGGTGGCGGCCGCGTACTCGTGGCGGAACAAGGCGGCGAACCCTCGCAGGCGCAGCACCTCGGCCTCGCCGGAGGCGTCGCCGAGCTCGGCGAAGACCGACCTCGCCTCCTCCAGGGCCGCGTCCGAGGCCGCCCAGCCCGACTCCTTCTGCTCGACGTCCGCCAGCACGAGGAGGGCCCGTCCGAGGTCGCTTCGACCCTCGTCGCCGGCCTGCCGGCTCTCCTCGATGGCCGCAAGGGCGTCGCTCCGCGCCGGGGCGATCTCGCGCAGTCCCGCCAGGGCACGAGCCCGACCGGTGAGGAACGCTCGATGGCGCGGGCCGTGGGCACCGGCGAGGAGGCGCAACCCCTCGGAGTAGAGGCGCTCGGCCACGACGGGGATCTCCGCCTGGTTCGCTCGTCCGGCCGCCCGCTCGAGCCACAGCAGGGCGCGCTCCGAGAGGTCGGCGGGCAGCCCGTCGACGTGGCCGAGCTCGTTGATCAGCTCGGCGGCGCGCACGTAGTGGAACGTGATCCGGTCGACCACCACATCGCGCTCGGAGTCCTCGTGGGCCTCCATCCAACCGGCGATCCCGGCGTGCGATCGAGCCCGGTCGGCCTTGGTGAGGGTGCTGTAGGAGACCTCGCGGACGAGGTCGGAGCGGAACGTCCACTTCTCCCCCTCGTCGCTCCCGCTGAGGACGAGGAGATCCTTGGCCTCGAGCGACTCGAGCACCGGCCGCACGTTGTCGATCCCCAGGTGCTTCCCGGCCATCACCTCGATGGCCATCATCGGGCCGCGGCGTCCGAGCACGGCACAGTCATCGAGGACGCGCCGCTCGTCGGACGTGAGCCCGTCGAGGCGCGCGGCCACCAACCCACGGAGGGTGTCGGGGAGCTCGACGAGGCTGGTGTCGGCTCGCTTGGGCGCGCCGTCGGCGCCGACCATGCCCGCGTCGGCCAGCAACGTGACGAGCTCCTCGAGGAAGAAGGGGTTGCCGCCGCTGCGGGCGAGCAGCGCGTGCGAGAGCTCCGTGCCGAGCTCGGGACCGGCCAGCTCCTCGAGCAGCAGCTGCGCGCTCTCGGCGGTGAGCGGGTCGAGCGTGACCACCACCAGGTTGTGGCGACCGTGGGGCGGGTGCCAGCGATCCTCGACGACCTGGCGCGCGGTGGCGAGGACCACGAAGCGGCGGCTGGACAGGCGGTCGAGGAGGGTGTCGACGAGGTCGAGCACCAGATCGTCGGCCCAGTGGAGGTCGGAGAGCACCACCACGACCGGCCGGTGGAGCGAGTACCGCTCCGCGTAGGTGACCACGGCGGAGGTCGCCTCGTCGCGGCGCGAGCCGGATCGATCCCGCGCAGCTCGGAGTCGTAGCCCATCAGGTAGAGCAGGCCCTGGTAGACCCGCTCGACCTCGGCCGGGTTGGCCCCCTCGCCCAGCGCGATGCACACGGCGGTGCGGGTCATCTCCATGGCCTTGTCGGCGGGGTCGCTGGAGCGGATCCCCGCGCCGTGGCGGAGGGCGTCCGCGACGGGCCACCAGACGTTGGCCTCGCCGTACGGGACGCAGCGTCCCTCGAGGATGAGGGCGTTGTGCTCGCACTCGGCGTGGCTCGCCAGCTCCTCGGCGAGCCGGGACTTCCCCACGCCGGCCTCCCCCAGCAGCAGGAGCAGCGACCCACGGGCGTTGCGGATCGAGTTCTCGACGCTGTGGCACAACAGGCCCAGCTCGGGCTCGCGCCCGACGAGCCGTGCCCGGTTGCGCTCCGGTCGATAGCCAGGGGGCGCGACCGCCGCCTCGGCCCGCCATGCCGGCACGAGCTCCTCGCGTCCCTTGACGTCGATCGGCTCGAGCGTCTCGTAGCGGACGGTGCGGCGCGTGGCCGCGAACGTGGCCGGGCCGACGATCACCTCGCCGGGCTGGGCGGCGCTCTGCAGCCGGTTGGCCGTGTTCACGACGTCGCCCATCGCCGTGTAGTCGCCGCCGGCCCGGAGCGCGCCCACCAGCACCTCGCCCGTGTTGATCCCGACCCGCATGCGGATGTCGACGCCCAGCTCGGCCGAGGTCAGCGCGAGCGTCTCCTGCATCCGCAAGGCGGCGCGCACGGCGCGCTCAGCGTCGTCCTCGTGCGCGGTGGGCGCACCGAACAGCGCCACGATGGCGTCGCCGATGATCTTGTCGACGCGGCCGCCGAAGGCGTCGATCTCGGCGACGAGCCGCCCGAAGCAGTCGTCGATCAGGTTCTTCACCTGCTCCGGATCCCGCGTCTCGGACAGCGAGGTGTACCCGACCAGGTCCGCGAAGAGGACCGTGACGATCCGACGCTCATCCCCCCGCAGCCGCAGGTCCTGACCACACTCGGCGCAGAACCGTGCGCCTGCCGGCACGTCCGCATGGCAGCTGGGGCAGGTCACCATGCCCGAATGTACCGGGGCGGCTCCGCCCTGCCTCCCATCGGGGACCCCGAGGCGGGAGCCCGCGATGGGGGACAACCCTCATTTCAGTTCTGTTGCGATCCGGGTACGGTCCCCCGAATGACCATGACCTCCCCCACTCCTGCAGCCCCCACGACCGCGGCCGCCCGGGCGGAGCAAGCGGTGAAGATCTACGGCCTCGGCGACACCGAGGTGCGAGCCCTCGACGGCGTGACCGTCGACTTCGAGACCGGCCGCTTCACCGCCATCATGGGCCCGTCCGGGTCCGGCAAGTCCACCCTCATGCACTGCGTGGCCGGACTCGACACCCTCACCTCGGGGCGGGCGCTGATCGGGGACACCGACCTCACGACGCTCAACGACAAGGCCCTCACGCAGGTCCGCCGCGACAAGGTGGGCTTCGTCTTCCAGTCGTTCAACCTGATCCCCACCCTCGACGCCATCGAGAACATCACCCTGCCGATGGACCTCGCGGGGCGGAAGCCCGACACGGCGTGGGTCGACCAGGTCGTCGCCACGGTCGGCCTCGGCGACCGCCTCAAGCACCGACCCAGCGAGCTGTCCGGCGGCCAGCAGCAACGCGTCGCCGTGGCGCGTGCCCTGGCCGCGCAGCCGGCGATCATCTTCGCCGACGAGCCCACCGGCAACCTCGACTCGAAGGCGGGCGCGGAGATCCTGACCTTCATGCGGAAGGCGGTCGACGACCTGGGCCAGACCATCGTGATGGTCAGCCACGACCCGGTCGCCGCGGCCTACGCCGACCGCGTGGTGTTCCTGGTCGACGGCCGCATCGTGCACGAGATGCAGGACCCGACCGCGGAACAGGTGATCGACCAGATGAAGTCCCTCGGGGACGCCTGATGCTCCGAGTCACCCTGCGCTCCTTCTGGGAGCACAAGCGCCGCCTCATCTCCACCGATCGTCGTCGATCGTGCTCGGCGTCGCCTTCATGGCCGGCACCTTCGTGCTCACGCGACACCCTCGACAAGGTCTTCGACGACCTCTTCGCGGAGGGCAACGCCAACGTCGACGCCCAGGTGCAGGGCGAGGTCCTCTTCAGCGACCCGTTCGCGGGCGGTGACCAGCGCCGGCTGCTCGACGCTGACGCTCGTCGACGTGGTCGCCGCCGTGCGACGGGGTGCGCGGAGGCCGAGCCGTCACGTCGTCACCCTCGGCTTCGGCAGCAACAACCGCGTGCTCGACCCCGACGGCGAGCCCATCGGCTCGTCGAACGGCCCGCCGACGCTCCTCGAGAGCTGGATCCCGGGCAGCAACCTCACCGCCTACAACGTCGCCGAGGGCCGCGGGACCGGAGGCCGACGACGAGATGGCGCTCAACGTCGCCGCGGCGAACGACGCCGGCTTCGAGGTGGGCGACACCGTCACCCTCGTCACCCAGCTCGGGCGGAACAAGGACTACACGCTCGTCGGCACGGTCCTGCTTCGGCACCGCCGAGAGCTCCGGCGGCGCCGTGTCGGTCGAGCTGCACCCTGGCCGAGGCGCAGCGCATCGCCGGCACCGACGGGCGCATCCAGACCGTGCTGGCCGGCGCCGAGCGAGGGCGTCAGCCAGCAGCAGCTCGCCGACGCCATCGCCGAGGTGGCGCCTCCCGGACGACGTCGAGGTGCTCACCGGCCAGGAGGCCGCGGCCCAGCTCTCCTCCGACGTGCAGGAGGGCTTCGCCTTCTTCCAGCAAGCGCTCATCCATCTTCGGCGGCATCGCCCTGCTGGTCGGCGTCTTCGTCATCTCCAACACCTTCTCGATCCTCGATCGCAGCAGCGCACCCGCGAGCTCGCCCTCCTGCGGGCGGTCGGGGCCGGCCGAGCGCCAGGTGCTCGGCTCGGTGATGCTCGAGGCGGTCCTCGTCGGGCTCGTCTCCGCCGGCCTCGGTCTGCTCGCCGGCGTCCTGTTGGCCAAGGGCGTCACCGCGCTCCTCGACGCCTTCGGCGCGCGATCTCGCCGACCACCACCCTCGTGGTCAGCACGTCGACCGTGGTGATCGCGCTTGCTCATCGGCCTGGTCGTCACCCTGATCGCCGCCGTGATCCCCGGCGATCCGGGCCACCCGGGTGCCTCCGCTCGCCGCGCTCCGCGACGTCGCCATCGACCGCTCCGGCGCGTCGAAGGGCCGCATCGTGCTCGGCGATCATCGTGCTCGTCCTGGGGGCGGTGAACCTGCTCCGCCGCACTGGACCCGGGACGGCGACACCGACGCCATCCCGACCGGTGGGCCTCGGCGCGCTCCTCATCATCGTCGGCGCCATCATCATCGGGCCGGTCCTGGCCGAGCCCGAGCATCCGGGCCATCGGCGGCGGGCCTGCCACGCCTCAAGGGCATCACGGGCAAGCTCGCCACCGAGAACGCGGCTCGGAGCCCGAAGCGCACGTCGGCCACCGCCTCGGCCCTCATCATCGGCGTGGCGCTGGTCGGCGTTCATCACCGTGTTCGCCGCGTCGGCCACCGAGTCTGTGACGGCGGAGGTCGACCGTGGCTTCCTCGCCGACTTCGTGGTGCAGAGCGAGGGCGGATCGCTTCGGACCGCCCGGCGGCTTCCCGGCCTCGGTCGCCGAGGCGGTCGACGAGGTCGACGGCGTCGACGTCGTGGTGGGCGTCGGCTTCGGGGTCGGCCAGTTCACCTACCCGGACGGCAAGGACGCCACGCAGGCCCTCACGTCGGTCGAGCCGGAAGGCATCACCGAGGTGCTCGACCCGCGCATGGCCGAGGGCTCGATCACCGACCTGGACGACGAGGGCATCGTCGTCGACGTGGCCGCGGCCGAGGACCACGACGTCTCGCATCGGCGACGAGATGGAGGTGACGGTCCCCGGCGGCGACAGCGTCACCCTCGAGGTGCAGGCGCTGAGCGACGACCTGACCCTCCTCGGCTTCTTCACCATCACCCGGGACACCTACGCGTCGATCGTCCCCGAGCTGCTCGACATCCAGGTGTTCGGCACCGTCGACGAGGGGGCCGACCTCGACGCCGTCCTCGTCGAGGTGGACGACGGCCATCTCGGAGACGCCCGCGATGGAGGTGCTCGACCGCGACGGCTTCGTCGGCGACCTCGCCAGCCCAGATCACCTCGTTCGTGACCGTGATCTACGACGCTGCTGTTCCTCTCGATCATCATCGCCCTCATCGGGATCGCCAACACGCTCTCGCTCTCGATCAACGAGCGCACCCGTGAGCTCGGCCTCCTGCGAGCCGTCGGCATGAACCGCAACCAGCTGCGCTCCGCGATCCGCTGGGAGGCGGTGCTCATCTCGGTGCTGGGAGCACTCGTCGGCATCGCGCTGGGCCTGCTGCTCAGCTGGGCGCTCGTGACAGCGCTGGGCGGGTTCGGGCTGAACTCGTTCGCCGTGCCGGTCCCGTCGCTGATCGTGATCGTCGTGCTGGCGGCGCTGCTGGGCACGCTGGCCTCGGTGCGACCCGCCAGACGGGCGGCGAAGCTCGCGATCCTCGACGCCATCGCCACGGACTGACGTGCTGATCCGGCGGCGCTCACGGAGGAGGCGCTCGGCTTCCTCCGGGAGCGCCACCTGGCCACCCTCACCACGCTGCGACCGGACGGGTCGCCGCACGTCGTCGCGGTCGGGTTCACGTGGGACGCCGACGCCGGGCTGGCGCGCGTGATCTCCTTCGCGCCGTCCCGCAAGGCCCGCAACCTCGCCGCCTCGCCCGGCGCCCGGGCGGCCGTCTGCCAGGTGGACGGCGGCCGGTGGCTGACCCTCGAGGGAGCGGCCACCGTCACCGACGACCCCGAGCGCGTGGCGGAGGGCGTGCGGCGCTACGCCGAGCGCTACCGCCAGCCCGGCGAGCGCGACGACCGGGTCGTCATCGAGATCACCGTCGACCGCATCCTCGGCCGCGCCTGACCCCGCCGACCCCGCCGCCATCCCCGCCCAACTCGGGTGCGAACGGCCGCGTTCCTGTCGCCCTTCGCACCCGAGTTCGAGCTCTCAGTCGCAACCTGCGGGTGAAAGGCCCTGGTTCTGCGGCCCTTCACCCGCAGGTTCGGCACCGCGCTGCCGTACGAACGGGTGTTCGTGTAGGCTGCTCGGCGTGTTCACGGAGATCGAGGTCGAGCGGCACGTGACCTGGCAGCCGTCGCTGCTCGGGCTGACGGAGCCGGACTTCGATCCGGGCCTCGGCGGCGCCAGCCGCCGGTTCCTCGGGCGGGGCGCGTGGGTCGACGTCGTGCCGGGGTGGGTCACGGGCGCCGACTCGCTCTTCGACGAGCTCCTCGACACCGCCCCGTGGAAGGCGTTCGAGCGCCCGATGTACGACCGCGTGGTCGACGTTCCCCGGCTCGAGACGCGGGCGTGGCCCGACCGACCGCGGCTGCTCGATCGCATGGCGCGCTGCCTCGGTCGCCGCTACGGGGTGGCCCTGCCGTCGATCTCCGCCAACCTCTACCGCGACGGCAACGACTCGGTGGCGTGGCACGGCGATCGCATCGGACGGGTGCGCGCGGACGCCGTCGTCGCCATCGTCTCGCTCGGTGCCACCCGCACGCTCCTGCTGCGGCCCGACGGCGGGGGGCGATCCGTCGCGTTCCCGCTGCACGCGGGTGACCTGCTCGTGCAGGGCGGCACGTGCCAGCGCACGTTCGAGCACTGCGTGCCGAAGCGGGCCAACGCCGGCCCTCGCATCAGCGTGATGTTCCGCCAGCGGGGCGGCAACTGAGGCTCGGGTACCGTCCGTCCTCATGTCGGACACCACGGTCACCTGGGGCGAGGTGCAGGGCCGCACCATCACCTTCCCGATGGAGGTGGAGGAGCTCAACGCGGCCACGGTCCTGTACTCCGTGCCCGCCGACGCGGCCACGGCGCTGCTGCCCGGCGACGCGTTCGAGGTGGTGGAGGTCTCGCCCGGCACCGCCCAGCTGGTGATCGCGGCCTGCGACTACGTCCGCAACCCGTGGGGCGACTACGACGAGCTCAACCTCGGGTTCCTCGCTCGACCCCGCGGAGCACCGGCCGACGTCATCGGCTCGTTCGTGTACCGGATGCCGGTCAACCAGGCCTTCACCTGCGAGGCGGGCAACCGCGTGATGGGCTTCCCCAAGACCGTGGAGGACCTCACCGTCACCTACACCGATGCCACGGCGTCGTTCCGGCTGTCGATGGACGGACACCACGTCCTCACCCTCACGGTGCCGCGAGCGGAACCACTGGGCGAGCCCGAGCGCGTCGAGGCCACCAGCTACTCCTACCTCGACGGCGCCCCCTACGGCACCGACCTGTCGATGGACCTGGGCACCGGACTGGTCGACCCCGCCGACGTGCGGCTCGAGCTGGGCGACAGCCCGGTCGCCGACGAGCTGCGTTCGCTCGGCCTGCCGAGCGCACCCGACCTCGCCACGTGGGGCGAGGGCCTCAGCGCCACCTTCCTCCTCGGGCAACCCCTCTGAGCGTGGCCCGCTAGCTGCCCGGCTCGGGGAAGCCGACGACGGCGCCGCGCTCGTCGAAGCGCGAGGCCGGGCGCCCACGCGACCTCCCACCGGTTGCCCTCGGGGTCGGAGACGTAGCCGGAGCGGCCGCCCCACGGGCGATCGGTGATCTGCCCGACCTTGCGCGCGCCCGCGGCGACCATCGCCCGCACCACCTCGTCGACCTGGTCCCGCTCGTCGACGTTGAGCGCGAAGGTGTGCCCACCCCAGCCGTGCTTCGTGAGCGGCTCACCGGGCGCCGCCTCGTGCGCGAGGTCGTCGATGCCGTACAGCGCCAGGAGCACGCCGCCGAGGAGGTAGGCGCAGAACTGGTCGCTCGCACCCGGCTGCTCCGCCCACCCGAGCCCCGAGTAGAAGGCCCGCATGGTCGGCATCTCGCGCACCCCGAGGGTGACGAAGCTGAGGCGCGGCGGAACGCTCGTCACGCGTCGTCGGCGGGGCGCATCTCGGCGGGGTCCCAGAACGCGCGCATGGTGGTGATCTTGCCGGTGTCGTCGAAGGTCATCACGTCGATGATGTCGACGACGAGGGTGGCGCCCCCGATCACGGGACGGGCCTGCATCGGGAAGGCGCACTCCCCGACCGCCACCCGCACGGGCCCGGTCTGGCGCAGCTCGATCGACTCCGCCATCGCCTTCATCTGCGTGAAGAACCCGGCGAGCCCCTCGTGGCCCTCGACGCGGGGCGAGCCGATCGGATCCTCGATCCAGGCGTCCGGTGTGAAGAGGGCGAGGTAGGCGTCCTGGTCGCCGGCGGAGAAGGAGGCGCAGTAGGCCTCGACGGTGGCTCGGATGGTGGTGGCGTCAGCGGTCATCCCGGAACATTGCCAGGTTCTGTGTGCGCTCAGCACCGCATCGCGGTGGTGAGCGCACACAGAAGCCGTCAGCGGTCGGGGGGACCGAGGATGAGGCGGGGGCCGCGGTCCCAGGTGACGTAGTTCCAGGCCCAGTTGAGGAGCACCGACAGCCGGTTGCGCTTGCCGACCAGGAACACGAGGTGGAGGCCCAGCCACGCCAGCCACGCCGGCGCGCCCCGGAGCCGGATGCCACCCGGCAGCTCCGCCACCGCGGCGCGCCGGCCGATGGTCGCCATGGTGCCCTTGTCGACGTAGCGGAACGGCTCGGTCGGGCGAGCCTGCAGCTGCCGACGGATCTGGCGCGCGACGTGGCGGCCGCTCTGCATCGCCACCGGGGCCAGCTGGGGCAGCAGGTCGCCCCGACGGTCTCGCGTGGCCGCGATGTCGCCGATCGCCCAGACGTCGGGGTGGTCGGGCACCCGGAGGTCGGGGCCGACGACCACTCGGCCGCCCCGATCCTGCGGGAGACCGAGCGTCGCGGCGAGCGGGTTGGCCTGCACGCCCGCGGCCCACACGAGCGTCTGGCAGGGGACGACCTCGCCGTCGGCGAAGGTGACGTGGTCGGCGGCCACGGAGGTGACCTTGGCGCCCAGCCGGACCTCGACCCCGCGCGCGACGAGCGTGTCGAGCGCGTGGCGGCGGCTGGACGCCTTGAACGGGTCGAGCAGGTGGTCCTGCATCTCGACGAGGACGACGCGCGCCGCGGCTCACGTCGAGGGCCGGGTAGTCCTTGCGGAAGACCACGGCGAACAGCTCGGCCATGGCGCCGGCGGTCTCGACGCCGGTGGGCCCTCCTCCGACCACCACGAAGGTGAGCCCCCCGCGGTCGAGCTCGGTCGGGTCGGCGTCAGCCGCCTCGAAGCGACGCACGATGTGGTTCCGCAGGTGGGTCGCGTCCGCCAGCGTGTAGAGGGGGAACCCGTGGTCGGCCGCCCCGGGGGTGCCGAAGTAGGTGACGGTGGCCCCGCCGGCGAGGACGAGGTGGTCGAACGGCAGCGCAGCTTGGTCCGCGACCGTCACGGCGCGGGCATCCCAGTCGACGCCGGTCACCTGACCCTGCAGGAACCGGACGTTGGACTGGTGGTGGAACAGGCCTCGGACCACGTGGGCGACGTCGGCCGCGTTCAGGCCCGCCGTCGCCACCTGGTAGAGCAGCGGTTGGAAGGTGTGGAAGTTGTGCTGGTCGACGAGGGTGACCTCGACCGGCGCCCCCTTGAGGTGGCGGGCGACCTCCAGCCCGCCGAAGCCGGCTCCGATCACCACGATCCTCGGGCACCACTGCCACGGCCACAGCCTACCCGTCTCTTGTGAAATATCTCACGAAGTTGGGTGGACCACCGGCGGCTGGCAGGTCGGGCACCAGTAGGTGCTCCGGGCCTGGTCGCCGTGGCGCGCCATGCGGATCGGCGTGCCGCATCGCCGGCACGGCTGGCCCCGGCGGCCGTAGACGGCCAGACCGGCGGGGTGCGTGCGGCGCTCCGCCTGGCCGAGGTTGGCCTGGAGCTGGCGGGCGGCGATCGACCACACGCGGCGGCGCGTGGGCTCGTCGACGAGCTCCATCGCCGTG
Source organism: uncultured Microthrixaceae bacterium (assembly GCA_963721695.1). Lineage (GTDB taxonomy): Bacteria > Actinomycetota > Acidimicrobiia > Acidimicrobiales > VFJN01 > VFJN01. The sequence continues at coordinate 98,253 of CAVRKU010000009.1, read as the reverse complement.
GCGGGGTCGATGCCGGCCGCGAAGCACGCCTCCGACTTGTACACGTTGCCGACGCCGGCGGCGATCCGTTGGTCGAGCAGCGCCTCGCCGAGCGTCGTGCCGGCGCTCCCGAGCCGACCGGCGCGCTCGACGATCTGATCGAGGACCGCGTCGGTCAGGGAGTCGGCGAGGCACAGGTCGGGACCGAGACCGGCCAGTGCCGATGGCTCGGCGCCCTGGCGGTGGTAGGTCTCCACGACCGGCGCCTGGAAGCACACGGCCAGCCATCCGCTGTCCGCTCCGACCACCGCCCGGGCCAGGTACGGCGGCTTCCGCCACCGCTCTCGCTCGCGGTACACGTGCCATGACCCGGTCATGCGCAGGTGGGTGCGCAGCACCAGCCCGCCCTCGAAGTGGATGAGCAGGTTCTTGCCGCGGGCCTCGACGAGGTCGATCCGCTCCCCGACCTTCGGCGCGTCGCCCCGCAGGTGGGCGGCCTCGAAGCGCGTGAGCACGTGGCCCTGGAGCGCGGGCCGCATCCGGGCGGCCGTCTTGAGGAGCGTGTCGCCTTCAGGCACCGGGTGAGTGTGCCCGGACGGCGCCGAGGGCGGCGGCCGGCGACAGCCCCGCCAGCTCGGCCAGCAACCGGTACGAACGCACCCGGTCGTCGTGCCCGTGGACCATCGTCGTCACCATGAGCTCGTCGGCACCGGTGCGGTCGAGCAGGGCGGCGAGGTCGGCGCCCACCTCCTCGGGGTCGCCGACGATGCGCGAGACAGACCACGAGCGGATGAGCTCCTTCTCGTGCGGGGTCGGGTTGAAGGCCGCGGCGGCCTCGGGGGTGGGGAACGGACCCGGCCGACCCGAGCGCAGCCGGAGGAACGCGAGATCGCCCGGGCGGCTCAGGTAGGCCGCCCGCTCGTGATCGTCCGCGCAGAGGACCGCCACCCCGAGCATCACGTACGGCTCGGCGAGCTCGGCCGACGGTCGGAAGCTGCGCCGGTACACCTCGAGGGCGGGCAGCGTGTTGGCGGCGGAGAAGTGGTGGGCGAACGAGAACGGCAGCCCGAGCAGGCCGGCGAGCCGGGCGCTGTAGTCACTCGATCCGAGCAGCCAGATCGCCGGCTGGTTCCCCCGCGCCGGGACGGCCGTGATCCCGCGGTAGGGGTGATCCTCGGGGAACGTGCCGTTGAAGAACCCGTAGAGCTCGCCGAGCTGCTCGGGGAGGTCCGGCTCCTGGAGGCTCTGCGTGCGCCGCAACGCCGCCGCCGTGCGCGGGTCTGTTCCAGGGGCTCGCCCGATGCCGAGGTCGATGCGGCCGGGGTGCAGCGCCTCGAGCATCCCGAACTGCTCGGCGATCACCAGCGGAGCGTGGTTCGGGAGCATCACGCCGCCGGAGCCGAGCCGGATCCGCTCGGTCAGGGACGCCAGGTGGGCGAGGAGCACCGCGGGCGCGGAGCTGGCGATGCCGGGCATGTTGTGGTGCTCCGCGACCCAGTACCGGTGGTACCCGAGGCGCCTCGGTCTCCTGCACGAGCGCGGACGAGGCGCGCAGGGCCCGGGCCGCGTCGGACCCCTCACCGACGGGTGCGAGGTCGAGGACGGACAGCGGGACGGACAGGGTCGGCAGGCTCACGCCAGGGTGCAACAGCGCGGGGGGAGCTCCTCTTCCGTCCCGATACGGTCACAGGCCATATGAGCACCACCGACTTCAACGCGTTCAACGACGGGATCGTCGACGAGTTCCGGGCCAACCACGGCGTGGTGGGCGGACCCTTCGCCGGTGCGCCGATGATCCTGGTCACCCACAAGGGCGCCAAGAGCGGCGTCGAGCGCACGTCTCCCCTCGTCTACACGCGGGACGGCGACCGGGTCGTGATCATCGCGTCGATGGGCGGTGCGCCCACCCACCCGGCGTGGTTCCACAACATCAAGGCCAATCCGCAGGTGCGGGTCGAGGTGGGCGACGAGTCCTACACCGCCAACGCCGAGATCCTCACCGAGGGTCCCGAGCGCCAGCGGCTCTTCGATCAGCAGGCCGCGCTCATGCCGAACTTCAAGGAGTACCAGGAGAAGACCGATCGGGTGATCCCGGTCATCGTGCTCACGAAGGCCTGATGGTCCGTCGCTTCACGACGGCGGAGCGGCGGGCCCGGCTGGGGCTCCGCCACCGGCTCGTGCCAGCGGCTCAACGCGACGACGACCTCGTCGCCATCGCCCGCTCGGTGGTCGCGCTGCACGCGACGGATCCGGCGACGGTCGTGCTCTCGGCGATGGCGCGGATGCGCACGCCCGACCCGGCGGCGGTCGAACGAGCGCTCTACGACGACCTGGTCCTCGTGCGGATGATGGCGATGCGCCGGACGATCTTCACCTGCGCGGTCGCCGACGCGGCCTTGCTCCAGCGATCCAGTGCGGACGCCGTCGCCGCCAACGAGCGCAAGAAGCTCCTCGCCCTGCTGGAGCAGCAGGCGGTGAGCGACGATCCAGACCACTGGTTGGCCGCCACGGAGGCCAAGACGCTGGCCGCGGTGGAGGAGGTCGGCGAAGCCGCAGCCTCCGACCTCACCAAGGTCGTCCCCGAGCTGGCGACACGCGTCACGCTGGCCCCCGGCACCAAGCACGAGGCAACGACCGGGCTGACCTCCCGAGTGCTCAACCTGATGGGCATGGAGGGGCTGCTCGTGCGGGGCCGACCCAAGGGACGATGGACGAGCAGCCAGCACCGATGGTCGTCCCTCGAGGCCCGGTTCGGCGCCCCGCTGGCCGCGATCCCGGTGGAGGAGGCGAGGGCCGAGCTGGTCCGCCGCTGGCTCGATCGCTTCGGCCCGGGCACGCTGGCCGACGTGAAGTGGTGGACCGGGTGGACGATGGGCGCGACCCGAGCGGCCGTGGCCGCGCTCGACACCGAGGCCGTGGAGGTCGACGGCGCGGCGGCGCTCGTGCTGGCCGGCGACGCGGAGCCGGTCCCCGACCCCGAGCCGTGGGTCGCGCTCCTCCCGGGCCTCGACCCCACCCCGATGGGGTGGAAGGAGCGCGACTGGTACCTCGGGGAGCACCGGTCGCACGTGTTCGACAGCACGGGCAACGTCGGCCCGACGATCTGGGTCGACGGTCGCATCGCCGGTGGCTGGGCCCACCTGAAGACCGGGGAGGTGGCCTTCCACCTGCTCGAGGACGTCGGGGCCGAGCGCACCCGGATGGTCGAGACCGCCGCGGCGGTGCTGCAGGACGCAGCTCGGCCCGGACCGGATCGTGCCCCGGTTCCCGTCGCCCCTCGACCGGCACCTGTCCGCGTGATGGACGCCACCCGGGTCGACCGGTGGGTCTGGGCCGTGCGCCTGTACAAGACGCGCGCGGACGCCACCGATGCGTGCAAGGGAGGGCACGTCACGGTGAACGGAAAGAGCGCCAAGCCCTCCACGCCCGTGGCGGTCGGCTCGACGGTCGAGGCCCGCGCCCACGGTCGCCACCGGATCTTCGAGGTCACCCAGGTCATCGACAAGCGGGTCGGCGCGGCGATCGCCGCCGGGTGCTACGTCGACCACAGCCCCCCCGAGCCCGAACAGGATCGGGTACGGGTCGCCAGCCGCGAGCGCGGCTCCGGCCGGCCCACCAAGCGAGAGCGGCGGCAGCTCGATCGCTGGCGCGGCGCGTGAGAGGGTGCACCGGTGTCGCCGCCTCTGGAGCTCCGGTTCGTCACGTCGGCTGACCACCTCGACCGGCTGCCGGACAGCCCCGCCGAGGTGGCCGTGGTCGGACGCTCGAACGTCGGCAAGTCATCGCTGATCAACGCGCTGGCCAAGCGGAACGGTCTCGCCAACACATCGAAGACGCCGGGGCGGACGCAGCTGCTCAACTGCTTCGAGCTGCCGGACGGCAGGACGATGGTCGACTGTCCCGGCTATGGCTACGCAAAGGTGTCCAAGGTCCAACGGGCGTCGATGGGTTCGATGATCGAGCACTACCTGCTCGGTCGCGATGAGCTGCAGATGGTGATGGTCCTGGTCGACGGCGAGGTGGGACCGACCGCCCTCGACCAGTCGATGCTCGAGTGGCTTCGGTCCGAGGGGCTGCCGCATCAGGTGATCGCCACCAAGCACGACAAGGTCAAGGCGGCCCAGCGGGAGAAGCGCAAGCGGGCGCTGGCGGCGGCGTGCGACCTCGAGCCGGGCGATGTCGTGTGGGTGAGCGCGGCCAAGAACGTCGGCATCGACCGCCTGCGCGACCTCGTGCGGATCTGGCTCAGCCCCTGAGCGAGCGGGTTACGGTCGCCCGATGGGTGCGGTGGACCGGTCACGGCTGCAGGAGCTGCTGGTCCGCGAGCGCGCGGCCTTCGCGGCCGCTCGCCCCCGGTCGGCCGCCGCGGCGACCGCCGCCGCCTCCCACCTGATCGGCGGCGTGCCGATGACCTGGATGGCCAAGTGGGCCGGCGGCTTCCCGATCTTCCTCGCCGAGGCCTCGGGGAGCCGCGTCACCGACCTCGACGGTCACACCTACGTCGACTTCGCGCTCGGTGACACGGGTGCGATGGCGGGTCACTCGCCGCCGGCCACCGTGGCGGCCGTGCGACACCGGGTGGAGGACCTCGGCGGCATCACGGCCATGCTCCCCACCGAGGACGCGGCGTGGGTGGCCGACGAGCTGACGGCGCGCTTCGGGCTGCCGCGCTGGTCCTTCGCGCTCTCGGCGACGGACGCCAACCGCTGGGCGCTCCGCCTCGCCCGCCTGGTGACCGGGCGGCGGCTCGTGGCGTGCTTCGCCTACAGCTACCACGGCACCGTCGACGAGACCTTCGTGGTGCGCGGCCCCGACGGCCGCACGGTGTCGCGAGCCGGGAACGTCGGTCCCGCGGTGGATCCGGCGGCCACCACCCGGGCCTTCGAGTGGAACGACCTCGCGTCCGTCGAGGCGGCCCTGGCCGACGAGCAGGTCGCCGTGGTCATCACCGAACCCGCCCTCACCAACATCGGCATCGTCCTGCCCGAACCGGGCTTCCTGGACGGGCTCCGCGAGCTGTGCGACCGCACGGGCACGCTGCTGCTGATCGACGAGACCCACACGCTCTCCGCCGGCCCCGGGGGTTGCACCCAGGCCTGGAGCCTGCGGCCCGATCTGCTCACCCTCGGCAAGTCGTTCGCCGGCGGCGTGCCGATCGGGGCGTACGGCCTGTCGGCCGCGGTCGCGGATCGATTGGCCGCGAGCGTGGACGCCGAGGGCGCCGACCTGGTCGACGTCGGCGGTGTGGGCGGCACGCTGGCCGGCAACGCCCTGTCGTTGGCGGCCGCCCGCGCGACCCTCGCCGAGGTGCTCACCGCGGCCGCCTTCGAGGGGATGATCGAGCGCGCCACCCGCTTCACCGCCGGCGTGCAAGCCGTGCTCGACCGACACGAGGTGCCATGGAGCGTCGTGCAGCTCGGCGCCCGGTCCGAGTACCGGTTCGCACGACCGGCACCGCGCACAGGCACCGAGTCTGCCGCGGCCGGTGACGACGACGTCGAGGAGCTGCTGCACCTCGCGCTGGCGAACCGGGGCATCCTCCTCACCCCGTTCCACAACATGGCGCTGATGGCCCCGACCACGACCGACGCTGACGTCGACCTCCACACGGAGGTGTTCGGCGAGGTCATCGCCGAGCTCGTGGCCTGATCAGGCGCTCGGGTCGTCCCGTGGTCGCGGGCACGCAGCGTCGGGGGGCGACACGAAGGTGTACTGCGTCAGGAGGTCGATGGTGGTCGTGCGCTGCCGACCTCGGTACTCGTAGGTCACCGTGGCATCGGTGAACGAGTTGCCGCCTCCCGCTTCGTAGTGCTCGCAGTCGGTGAGCCGGCCGTCGAGGTACACGAACTGCATGCCGTCGGGGCTGTCGTCCCGCTCGAGCCGGAAGGGCTCGAACCCATCGCTCGGGTCGTCGGGGGCCGTCTGCGCGCGCCTGCGGAGGCCCGTGGGCTCGAACAGCATGTACTCGGCCGCGCCGAGCTCGACGTCGACGATGGTCACGGCTTCCTCCGACGAGAGGCAGGTGAGGAGCGACAGCTCGGCACCGTCCGCGTAGCCGACCAGGTGCTCGTTCAACCCTGCCGCATCCCTCTGCTCCACCGTGACCTCCGGTGGCTGACCCGAGACGCCGGCGCACGAGTTGTAGATGCCTGGTTCAGCCGTCCACCAGCGCCAGGCGAACCACCCGGCGAGGACGACCGCGACGACCGCCAGCCCGAGCCCGACCCGCCGGAGAGACCAGTGGCGCCTCGGCGGACGCGCCGCGTCCGGCAGCCCTGCGTCGCGGCGGAGTCGGTCGGCGTAGTCGGCCGGCGACCCGAGCGCATCGAGCAGCTCGGCGCGGCTCGCCGACGGCGGCCGCTCCGAGAGGTTGTCCCGCAGCACCGCCAGCAGCGTCGAGCGCTCCGCTTCGGGCAGCTTCCGGACGTGGCGCGTGACCTCGGCGACGTACCAGGCCTCGGACTCGCCGAGCTGCTCCGTGCGATCGCTCATCGTCTCGTCTCCTCGTCCGCGGCGGCCAGCACGCGCTGCACGGCAGCGCTGGTCGCCTCCCAGCTCTCCTGGCCTCGCCCTCGATGCGCAGCGCCAGCGGGCGTGAGCGCGTAGTAGCGGCGCGCCTTGCCGTTGTCCGCCAGCACCTGACGCGACTCCAGGAGGTCCCGGTCCTCCAGCCGCCGCAGGCTGGCGTACACGCTCGCTTCGCTGAGCCCGGTCACGCCGTGGACGGCCAGGCGCTGCGCGATCGCGTACCCGTAGCTCTCGCCTCGTCCGATGGCGGAGAGCACGAGCAGGTCGACGAGCCCTCCGCCGAATGGGTCCTCCCGCATCGGAGATACCCTATGTCATTGAGTATTCACGGTGACGAGCAAGTCGCGGTGGAAGGCCCGGCTGGCCCGCATCAGACGTGGTCGGTCGCACGCGTTGGGCGCCACGTTGTGCACGGTCCACGGATGGCACACGACGACATCGCCCGCTCGGCCGGACAGCGGCACCACGCGGGTCTGCACCCCATGGACCTCGGTGTCGCGATCGACGAAGCGCGCCACGCGGTCGACGGTGTCCGACGGATCGGACAGCGCCTTCAGGTACGGGTCGCTGGCGTCGAACGCATGGCGCAGCTGCTTCTGGGTCCGCGTGGCGGGTCGCAGGCCGTCGACGAACGCTCGCATGATCCGGGGTGACCCGTGGAGGACGAGGGTGCCACCGCCCTGCGGCTGCACGTCGTCCACGAAGAGGAAGACGTTCACGCCCCAGATCGCGTCGCGCGGGAAGTCATAGCCGTGGTCGATGTGCCAGGGGCGATGGGGCACGTCCCAGACCTCGCGGTTCGGGAAGGTCACGAGCACCTGACCCCAATGGCGCTGAGCCCGCCACGCGCCGGGACCGATCAGGTCGTCGAGCGCTTCGACGACGCTCGGACTGTCGTGGGGCGCCACATCGCCCTTGCGCATCCCCTGGAGCCGCGTCGCCGCCGCGGGCGTCCAGGTCGAGGGGTCATCGCGGCACGCCCCTCGGTGCTCGAGCATCCGCCACAGCCGCTCGCGCATCCGCTCGGTCGCCGCGGTCGGGACGGCGGCCGGCAGGTGGAGGTAGCCGTCCTCGTGGAACGCTCGGCGCTGGTCCTCGCTCAGCACCCGTCGAGTCTGCCGACCGTGACCGGGGTGCTCCCAGCGAGTTCGTCAGTCCCGCGACGACGGGATGGCGTAGGTGACCGTGGCGTGGGCCACCGGCTCGCTCGGGTCGGTGCCGTCGCTCCAGAGGCGGACCTCGCTCACCGACTGCCGCTTCCCGAGGCGGAGCAACGTGGCATGGGCCAGGAGGTCGGACGGGCCCGGCTTGGTGAGGAAGCTGATCGTGAGGCTGCTGGTGACGGCGAGGGCGACCGGCCCGATGTGCGAGAGCGTCACCAGCCAGGCGGCCGCGTCGGCGAGGCCCATCATCGTGGGTCCCGACAGGGTGCCTCCGGGCCGCAGCTGCGCGGCGTCGTACGGGACGCGCATGCGGACGCCGTCGGCGGCGGCGTGCTCGACCCGGTAGGCGCGCGGCGCTCCCGGGAACGCGTTCCCGAGGAACTCGTTGAGCTCGTCGACGGTCATGGCCAGCGAGGGCATGCCGCGGAACCTACCGGCCGCCGCTCACGTCGAGCAGCGCTCCGGTGACATAGGCGGCCTCGTCGGAGCAGAGCCACGCGATGGCCTGGGCCACCTCGACGGCCTCCCCGCCACGTCCCATGGGCACGCTGTCGCGCCGCTCCTCCACGCGGTCGGGCTGGCCACCGCTCGCGTGGATGTCCGTCTTGATCAGGCCGGGTCGAACCGCGTTGACGCGGATCCCCTCTCGCGCGACCTCCTTGGCGAGCCCCAGGGTCATCGTGTCGATCGCTCCCTTGGTGGCGGCGTAGTCGATGTACTCGCCCGGGCTCCCGAGCCGGGCCGCCGCCGAGGACACGTTCACGATGGCGCCGCCCGCTCCGCCGTGGTCGGTGGACATGCGGCGCACGGCCTCCCTGTGCGCACAGGAACGAGCCGAGCACGTTGACGGCGAGGAGGTCTTCGATGCGTGCGGCCGACAGCTCGTCGAGCCGCGCCTTGGGACCGGTGATCCCCGCGTTGTTCACGAGGGCCCGCAGCGGAGCCGAGCTCGTCGGCGGCCGCGAACAGCGCGACCACCTCGGCCTCGTTGCGCACGTCGCAACGGACGGCGACCGCCTGGACGCCTGAGCCCGGCAGACTCGTCGATGACGGGTCAGCCGCCGCGTCGTCAGCTCGGTACGACAGGCAGATGTCGAGTCCGGCCGCGGCCAGCAGGGGGGCGGTGGCAGCACCGATGCCCCGGCTGCCGCCCGTGATCACGGCTACGGGCATCAGATGTCGATCGTCCCGTCGACGACCGTGTGGGTACCGCCGCCCACCCACACGTCTTCGCCGACCCGTTCGATGTGTACCCGCCCCTCGCGACCGATGCAGGTCCCTTGGGCGGCGACGTACTTCCCGGGGAGGTCACCTGCCGCGGTCAGCCACTGGGCCACGCTCGCCTGCAGACTGCCGGTGACCGGATCCTCCGTGATCCCCACCGACGCCGCGAAGGCCCGGACCTCGACAGCTGCGTCGCCGTCCGTTCGACGACCGACGACGCCCACCTTCGGAAGTGCTCGCAACGCCGCGTGGTCGGGCTCGAGGGCCAGGACGGATGCGGCATCACCGACGAGCAGCGCGAGCCACGCGGTGCCGTTGTCGAGGACTTGGGCCCGCTCGACAGCGCCCGCCGCCAAACCCAGTGCCGACACGGTGGCGGCAAGCACGTCGGGATCGGGATCGGCGGCCGTCATTGGAGGGGCGGCGAAGGCCAGCCGCGAGTCGGAGCGGCGCAGCCGAACGTGCCCGACCGCGCCCTCCTGGACGATCGCGTCCGGTGATCGGGGTACACCGACCGTCAGCCACGCGTGACAGGTGCCAAGGGTCGGGTGGCCAGCGAAGCCGAGCTCGGCGCCGGGCGTGAATATCCGGAGCCGATAGTCAGCGGCGGGATCGGTGGGCGCGAGCACGAACGTGGTCTCCGAGAGGTTGGTCCAGCGCGCGACTGCCTGCATCTGGTCGTCCGTGAGCTCAGCCCCGTCGAGCACGACGGCCACCGGGTTGCCTCGAGTCGCGGTCGCGGTGAACACGTCGACCTGCTGGAATCGGCGCCGCATGCGGGTCACCGTAGGCCCCCGCTCGAGCCGGCCTGGCCGAGGTTCCTCAGGCGGGATGCCCGGGGTCGATGTCGGTCGCCTCGCGCAACCGAAGCGGGGTCGGGCGGCGACCGGTGGACACCTCGATCGGGTCGAGGACGACGCAGACGTGGTCGCCACCCGCGTCGAGGCGCCGCGTGACCCGGCCCACGAACCGGTTGTCGCACGCGCGCAGGAGCGGCACGCCCGCGACCCCTGGCTCCCACTCGACGCGGCTGAGCTTGTCGACGTCGTCTCCGGTCTCCCCGCCGAACAGCTCGGCCAGGTCGTGCTGGTCTGCGTCGAGGAGGTGCACCGCCAGGTGGTCAGCCTGCCCGGCGAGCCGGCACGTGCGGTTGGCCGTCGACAGCCACACGGCGTAGATCGGGGGCTCGATGCTGGCCTGCGAGTGGAACCCGACGAGGCAGCCGTCCCGTTCGTCCTCGGTGGCAACGGTGACGACCACCATGGCGCTGTCCATCGACGCGACCAGGTCGCTGAAGTCATCATCCACCGCCATCACCAGAGCGTAGGGAACCGCGGTCGGACCGGCACGACCGTCGAGCAGCCGTGCCATGCTCGCCGGCGTGGGGGACGAGCACGAGCCATCGATCGACATCACCCGTCGCGGTCTGCTGGTGGGGACGGGTGCCGCGCTCATCGCGTTCATGGCCGGCTGCAGCGGCGACGACGCGGGCGGGGGGACGACGACCGTCCCAGCGGACGACACCACGCCACGCCCGGCTCCCGACCTGAGCGGCGACCCGTTCACCCTGGGGGTGGCGTCCGGTGATCCGCTGCCGTCCGCCGTCGTGCTGTGGACCCGGCTCGCGCCGGAGCCGCTCGCCGACGACGGGCTGGGCGGCATGCCGGGCGAGGAGGTCGACGTGACGTGGGAGGTGGCGCGCGACGAGGGCTTCACGGACCTCGTGCGATCCGGCGTCGCCGTCGCGACCCCTGACCACGCGCACTCGGTGCACGCGGACGTCGACGGGCTGGACCCCGCGACCGACTACTACTACCGGTTCACCGTCGGCGAGCACACCAGCCCGGTCGCGCGGACGAGGACCCTGCCCGATGGTGCTCCCGACGCGCTCGGCCTCGCCATCGTCAACTGCCAGTGGTACGAGACCGGCTCGTACGCCGCCTACCGGCACCTGCTCGACGAGGAGGTCGACCTCGTCCTGCACCTCGGCGACTACATCTACGAGTTCCCGAGCTCGGAAGGGGCAGGCCGCACGACCGTCCCGGTGCACGCGGTCGAGACGCTGGCCGACTACCGGTTGCGGTACGCGTCGTACGCCCTCGACGAGGACCTGCGCAACGCCCATCACCGCTTTCCGTTCATGCTGACGTGGGACGACCACGAGGTGTCCAACAACTACAGCGGCGACGGCCTCGTGGAGCAGCCGGACTCGCCCGAGGCGGGGCAGGAGCGCAAGACCGCCGCCTACCAGGCGTGGTGGGAGCACCTGCCCGTCCGGGTCGGCCCGCCTGACGGGGGCGAGCTCGTGGTGAACCGGTTCGTCGACGTCGGGTGACCTCGCCCGCATCTACCTGCTCGACGAGCGACAGTTCAGCGATGTGCCGCCGTGTCGGGACGGCGATCCGGAGGCGGAGGACTTCGGCGACTGTGCCGAGCGGCTGGAGGATCGGACGTTGCTCGGCGCCGACCAGGAGGCGTGGTTCACCGAGGCGAGCGGGAGCAGCACGGCCACCTGGAACCTGATCGGCAACCCGGTCGTGCTGGGCGGGATCGACGGCGGCAACGACACCGACGGCGCCGCCTACTACCTCGACACGTGGGACGGGTACCCGACGGCGCGCCATCGCTTCATCGAGCAGCTCGCCGCCATCGACAACCCGGTCGTGCTCACCGGCGACTACCACGCCGGGATGCTGATCGACGTGCACGAGCGACCGTTCGAGCCGGACACGGCGATCGTCGCCACCGAGCTCATGTCACCCGCGATCTCGTCCCCCCTGTTCCCGGCCGACGTCACCGAGCGGAGCCCCCAGGTGCGTCGCCAGCTGAACGGGCACGGCTACCTGGTGCTGGACGTGACCCCGGACCGGGTGCACGCGTCGTTCCGGCTGCTCGACGACGTGAGCGATCCGGCCAGCGCCATCTCGACACCCGCTCGCCTGCGCGATCGACGCCGGCTCCCCCGCCGCCACCATCGACGCCTGATCCCCAACCCCCGCAACTTGTGTTGAATCCGTGCGGCTACCGCCCGTTTTCGACACAAGTTCGCGAGTGCGGGGCCAACCACCGCAACCTGTGTTCAAAACGAGCGATCTTCGCTGCTATCCAACACAAGTTGCGGCGGTGTGGGACGGTCGTGGCCGCGCGGGTCAGAGCACTCGCGGGGTGTCGTCGGGCCACTGGTCGGGGTCGTGGCCGAACACGAGGTGGGCTCCGGCGGCCTCGAGGGCCGCGCAGCACGTCGAAGGTGCGGAGCTGCTCGGCGCGGTCGTGCCCGAACATCGGGAGCGTCGATGTCTCGAGCGAGCGGCGGAAGTAGCAGGCGTCGCCGGTGAGGACGAGCTCGCGCTCGGCCGTGCGGACCCGGAGCGATTGGTGGCCGGCGGTGTGGCCCGGCGTCGGGACGCACACCACCGTGCCGTCGCCGAACACGTCGTGCTCACCATCGACCAGGCGGACGTCCTGCCCGGTCTCGAAGTCCGCGGACACGTAGCCCGTCCCCGGGACCGCGTCGTGGGCGGCCTCCCACTCCGTTCGCTGCACGACGATGGGCACGTCGCCGAGCAGACCGTTCCCGCCGCAGTGGTCGAAGTGGAGGTGCGAGCACACGACCATGTCGGGGGTCACCTCGAGGGCGGCCGTGCGCTCGTGGACTGCCGTGTCCGGAGCCAGCTCGCTGGCGAAGTGCCTGGCGAGGCGACCGATGCGGGCCACCGGGTCGACCCGCATGTCGGTGTGGAGGCCGGTGTCGAACACCAGGCTGCCCTTCGGGTGCTCGACGAGGTACGAGAGCACCGGGATCCGGATGCCACCCTCACCACCCTCGAGGAGACCGGCCAGCTCGGTCTCCAACCACCCGGTCGTGAACCCGCGCACGGTCGCCGTCATGAGCGGGACCGTATCCGGGCGCGTCCTCCAGGAGGTCAGCGCTGGTTGCGCGGGTGAGCCGCGGCGGTGCGCTCGTTGCCCCGGCGGTAGTTGCCGGTGACCCTCGCCATGAGCGCCTGCGGGTCCTTCCGCTCGACGTCGGCGAGGAAGCGCGTCGCCGCGGCGCCGCGGAGGACGGTGGCCTGGCGGCCGTGGTGGTGGATGACGACGTCGCCGTCCTTGCGCACGCGGTACTCGAAGGCCGTCACGGGCGTGACCGCCTCGACCAGCCCTTGTAGGCCTGTTGGAACCCCGCGCGCTGCAGTGCCTCGCGCACCTCCGGAGCGGCCTCGTGCACATCGATGCCGTCGACCGAGCGGATCTCCAGCGACCGGAAGCGGCCGGTGTCCACGAGCCGACCGAGCGCGTCGGCCCAGCGGTCGTCCTCGGTGGCGGCGGGGAAGCGGAGCACCTTGTGGGCGCCCCGTTCGAGGTAGGCGAGCGCGTCGGGCCCCGCCAGCACCACCAGCGCGCCCGCGGCGCGGGCCGGGCGGCCCTCCGAGAGCGGCCACGGGATCGCCGCCCCGAAGGGCTGCGCGGGGTCGGTGGCCGCCAGCACGATCGGCGGGTCATCGACATCGCTGCGCTCGCCGCGGAGCCGGTCGACCGCCCCGGCGACCGCGAACTGCGCCGCCCCGAGTCCGGCGACGAAGTAGCCGCGGCGCACCTGGCCCCGCTCCTCGAGCGCCTTGAGCACGGGGTACACGCCGGCGAAGCCGCCCTCGGCCCCCTCGCCCAACGCGGCCTCCCGCGTGAGGACGCCGTAGCGCTCGAGCAGCTGCAGGGCCCGGGCATGCGCCGCCTCGGTGACCGTGGGGAGGGGCTCGAGCAGCGGGGCGACGAGCGACCACCGGCCGGCGCCGGCCGCGGGCCCGATCCGGGCCAGACGCCCCGGACGAGGACGCCCCCGCGCCCCCGTGCGCGAGGTGCGGGAGGCCGACCGACGCCCGGTCGTGCCGACGAAGGCACGCAGCGGGGCGAGCGAGTCGTTGGTCACGAGCCCCGCCCACACCAGGTCCCAGAGCGCGGCCAGCACGGTGGGATCGTCGAAGGCCTGGCCCGCCTGCTGGGCGGCGCGGGTGAGGTCGGCCCAGAACGACGCTCCCCGCGCGTCGAGGTGGTCGAGGAGGGCGGTGTGCAGGTCGTCGGGCTCGAAGCCCTCGACGCGGGACAGCAGGAGGCCGGCCTGATCGCGGAAGGCGAGCCGGATGCGACCGTCGGTGGAGCCGATCGCACCCGCGCCGACCCAGACCACGTCGCCCGACGTGCAGAGGGCGTCGAGGTCGGCCGGCTCGTGGTGGGGAAGGCGGGCCCGGAGGATGTCACGGTCGAGCGCCGACGCGACCAGCGGGGCGCCCTGCAGCTGGGCCACCACGTCGACGAGCGCATCCACGCCCTGGCGGTTCGTGCCGATGCCGTGCCAGCGGGGCAGGAAGCGGGCGAGGGTGCGCGGCATCGACGGGCTCCACCTCCTTGCGGAGCGCGGCGAGCGACCGCCGCCGGAGCTGCCGCAGGACGTCGTCGTCGCACCACTCGCGCTCGACGCCGTCGGGGCGGAACTCGCCCCGGACGACCCGGCCCTCGACCTCGAGCCGCTCCAGCGCGGCCCGCACCGGCTCCGTCGCCATCCCGTAGCGACCGGCGGCGTGCTGCGCGAGGAACGGACCATGGGTGCGGGCGTAGCGGGAGACGAGGTCGAGCACCGGGTCGGGCACCGACTCGGTGCAGCTCCCTGGGAGGCCGACGGGCACCGCGACGCCGAGCGCGTCGCGCAGGCGGCCGGCGTCCTCGGCCGCGCACAGGCGTTCCTCCCCGGCGATCGACGCGAGGAAGGCGCGGCGCTCGGCCACGAGCTGATCGGCCCAGTCCTTCACGGGCGCCCCGTCCACGGACCGCAGGTCCAGCTCGTCGATCGACAGCGGGCCGAGCAGTCGTAGCTGGTCGTGCAGCTCGTCGACGTCACGAGCCAGACGGCCCTCCACCAGCCGCTGCAGCTCGAGCTCGAGGTCCGCGAGCACGTCGGCGTCGATGAGCTCGCGCAGCTCCTCGGCGCCGAGGAGGTCGCGCAGGAGGTCGCGGTCGAGCGCGAGCGCCGCGGCTCGGCGCTCGGCGAGCGGCGCGTCGCCGGCGTACATGTAGACGGCGATCCACCCGAACATCAGCGACTGGGCGAACGGCGACGCGGCCTGGGAGTCGACGGCAACGAGCCGCACCTTGCGGCTGCGCAGGTCGCGCAGCACCTCGACGAGCGCGGGCACGTCGAACACGTCGTTGAGGCACTCGCGCGTCGCTTCGAGGAGGATCGGGAACGACGGGTACTTGCCCGCCACCGAGAGCAGGTCCGCCGAGCGCTGCCGCTGCTGCCAGAGCGGGGTGCGCTGATCGGGCCGGCGCTTGGGGAGGAGCAAGGCGCGGGCCGCGCACTCCCGGAACCGGGACGCGAACATCGCCGTGCCCGGCAGCTGCGACACGATCAGCTCCTCGATCTCGTCCGGGTCGATGAGCAGGTCGTCGTCGGGCAGCTCGTCGACCGACTCGGGCAGGCGGATCACGATCCCGTCGTCGCTCCACATCAGCTCGACCGCCGTACCCCACCGTTCGCCGAGGCGGTGCTGGAGGGCCATGGCCCACGGAGCGTGCACCTGGGCGCCGAACGGGGAGAGCACGCACACGCGCCAGTCACCGATCTCGTCTCGGAACCGCTCGACGACGATCGTGCGGTCGTCGGGCACCGCCCCGGTCGCCTCGGCCTGCTCGTCGAGGTAGGCGACGAGGTTCGTCGCCGCCCGATCGTCGAGCCCGCCGTCCCGCAGGCGCTGCACGGGATCGACGCCCTGCGCCGCGCCGGCCCGCAGCTCGCGGGTGAAGGCGCCGATCGCGCGGCCGAGCTCGAGGGGCCGGCCGGGGCCGTCGCCGTGCCAGAACGGCATCTTCCCCGGCTGCCCGGGCGCGGGGGTGACGATCACCTTCTGGAAGGTGATGTCCTCGATGCGCCAGGTCGACGCGCCGAGCAGGAACGTCTCGCCCGGGCGGGACTCGTAGACCATCTCCTCATCGAGCTCGCCGACGCGCGTGCCATCGGGGAGCGTGACGGTGAAGAGGCCCCGATCGGGGATGGTGCCGGAGTTGGTGACCGCGAGGCGCTGTGCACCGGTGCGCCCTCGCACCGAGCCCTCGACGCGGTCCCACACGATGCGCGGTCGCAGCTCGGCGAACTCCTCGGACGGATAGCGGCCCGAGAGCAGGTCGAGCACCGACTCCAGCACCTCGTCGGACAGCTCCGCGAACGGTGCTGCGCCCCGCACCACGTCGCGCAGGTCGTCGAGCCCCCACTCGTCGAGCGCGCACATCGCCACGATCTGCTGGCAGAGCACGTCGAGCGGGTTGCGCGGGTAGTGGGTCTCCTCGATCAGCCCCGCCTGCATGCGTTCGACCACCACGGCCGCTTCGAGCAGGTCGGCCCGGTGCTTGGGGAAGAGCTTGCCGCGGCTCGGCGCTCCCACCTGGTGCCCCGCCCGACCGACCCGCTGGAGGCCCGTCGCCACCGCGCCGGGCGACTCCACCTGGATGACGAGGTCGACGGCGCCCATGTCGATGCCGAGCTCCAGGCTGGACGTGGCGACCAGACCCTTGAGCCGACCGGACTTGAGCTCGTCCTCGATCTGGAGCCGCCGCTCGCGCGACAGCGACCCGTGGTGGGCCTTGACGAGCTCCTCCTGCACCGGCGGGTTCCCCTCGGCTTCCGCGGCGCGGTTCTCGCCCTCCCAGTGCAGCTCGTTGAGCCGGGTCGCCAACCGCTCCGCCAGGCGTCGCGCGTTGACGAAGATGAGCGTCGAGCGGTTCTCCTTGACCAGCTCCAGCAGCCGGGGGTGCATGGCCGGCCAGATCGAGTGTCGGACCGGGCCCGCCGCGGCCGGGCCCGAGGTGGGCTCGTCGATCACGGTGCCCAGCTCCGCCATGTCGTCGACCGGGATCACCACCTCGATCTCGAGGGGCTTGCGCACGCCGGCGTCGACGACCGTGACCGGCCGCGGCCGACGCTCCCCCGCCGGCGGTCCCTCGGTCCCGCCCAGGAACCGCGCGATCTCCTCCAACGGCCGCTGCGTGGCCGACAGCCCGATCCGCTGTGGCGCTGTCGGAGGCGCTCCGAGCGTCGCTGCGCTCCTGTCTCCGCTGCCGTCTGGATCCACTGGTCGAGGCGCTCGAGGGTGACGGCCAGGTGGCTGCCTCGCTTGGTGGCGGCCAGTGCGTGGATCTCGTCGATGATCACGGCCTCGACCCCCCGCAGCGTCTCGCGCGCGGCGGAGGTGAGCATCAGGTAGAGCGACTCCGGCGTGGTGATGAGGATGTCGGGCGGGTTGCGGACGAGGCGGCGCCGCTCGTCGGCGGGGGTGTCACCGGTGCGCATGCCGACGGTGGGCTCCGTGAAGGCGACGCCGAGCCGTTCGGCGGCCAAGCGGATCCCCTGCAGCGGGCTGCGCAGGTTCTTCTCGACGTCGACCGCCAGCGCCCGCAGGGGCGACACGTAGAGGAGCCGCGTGCGGTGCGTGCGCTCGGTCGGCGGAGGGCGGTTGACCAGCGTGTCGATCCCCCACAGGAAGGCGGACAGCGTCTTGCCCGACCCCGTGGGAGCGAGGATCAGCGTGTGCTCACCGCTCGCGATGGCAGGCCAGCCCTGCGCCTGCGCCGGCGTGGGAGCGGGGAACGACGAGGCGAACCAGGCGCGCACGGCCGGTGAGAACGGGGCCAGCGGATCCGGAGCAACCACCCTGTCACGCTACCGACGGCTGCTGACACCGGCTGTCAGGGATCGGTGCCGGGTGACGCCGCCGTTTGGCTCAACCCACCGTCAGCGTGCCCACCATGTTGGGGTGGAGGTCGCAGAGGTACTCGTAGCTGCCCGCGGCCAGGTCGACGTCGAGCTCCTGGGTGACGGGACCCGGCTCGAGCTCCGTCGCCGGCGAGCCGGGCGCGTCCGGCAGGTGGACGTTGTGGTTCACGCCCTCCTCGCCGTTGTCGACCTCGATGGTGAGCGGACCGGGTTCGGCTCGCAGGCAGTCCGTGTCCCATCGGAGGTCGACCGCGACCAGCGTGACGCGGCCGTCCTCGGCGTCCTTGCACCCCACGGTCGTCGTGGTCGCCGACCCGCCGTCGTCCCCGCAGGCGCTGATCGCGACGACGCTGGCGAGGGCGGCAAGTCGGAGCAGGGAGCGCATGCGGGGAGGTCGTCGAGCGGGGTCCAGGAGTTCCCGCCGCGAGCCACGGAGCGTAGCCATGGGTGATGTCGCGACCGCGTTCGTGGTCGTGTTCCTGGCCGAGCTCGGCGACAAGACCCAGCTGGTCGCGCTCACGCTGGGGGGCCGCTACCCCCCGCTGAAGGTGCTGGCCGTGCTGGGGGTGGCCATCGCGATCCTCCAGACGCTGTCGGTGACCGTCGGCGTCCTGGTCGCCGAGGCCGTGCCCGATCGCGCCGTCGCGGTGGGGGCCGGCCTGCTGTTCCTCGGGTTCGCGGTCTGGACGTGGCGCACGGCAACCGACGAGGACGACGAGGTGGCCAGCGCGCCGGGCCGCGCGGGTCTGATCAGCGTGGGGGTGGCGTTCTTCCTCGCCGAGCTCGGTGACAAGACCATGCTGACCACGGCTGGCCTCGCGGCCGCTCGCGGCGCGCTCCCCGTGTGGATCGGGTCCTTCGCGGCCATGCTCACCGCCACCGCGCTGGCGGTCCTCGCCGGCCAGTCGCTCTCGCGCCACGTGCAGCCCTCGACGTTGCGCTACTTCGGCGCCATCGCGTTCGCCGTGGTCGGCGTCGCCACGCTCGTGGGAGCCGCGGCGAGCTGACGCTCAGCGGCCGCGGATGTAGTCGACGAGCTGCTCCTTCTCGGCTTCGAGCTCGTCCACCCGGGTCTTCACCACGTCGCCGATGCTGATGATGCCGACCAAGGCGTCGTCCTCGACGACCGGCAGGTGGCGGATCCGGTGCTCCGACATCAGCTCCATGAGCTGGTCGACGTGATCCCCGCCGGCGCAGGTCTGCACCTCGGACTGCATGATCGACGACACCGGCTGATCGAGGAGCGGAGGGCCCTCCGCCGCGAGCCGACGCACGATGTCCCGCTCGGACACGATGCCAGCGAGCGACGAGCCGTCGACGGACACCACCAGCGCGCCGAGGTTGGCGGCGGCAAGGGCCTCGGTGGCATCGCGCACGGTGGCCTCCGGCGGGATCGTGGAGACTTCCCGCCCCTTGCGTTGGAGGATCTGATCGGCCAGCACGTGCAACCTCCCCTGCCGTAGGACGCCCACACCATCGTCACACATCTCGCGCCGGCGTGACGTCGAAGGTGACGGCCGCATCGAAGGCCGCCTTGCGGGTCGCCCGCCGCAGTGTGGCGAGCACGGCGGGGCCGACGAGGAGCACGGCCGCCACGTTCGTGATGGCCCGACCCGTGTCCCAACCCCAGGTGGATGTGGCCAGCGTGTACAGGAGGAACCGGTGGAGGTTGTCGAGCACCGCGGCCCCCGGCACGTACGAGAGCGCGGTGTCGGTGCCGAGCGCGAAGGGCCACCCCCACAGGTTGACCAGGAAGCCGTAGAGGTAGGCCGACAGCCCGGCGTACACGGCGAGGAGGGCGATCTCGGCCCGGCCCCTCGCGGGCGGGAGCAGGCCGGCCAGGAGCCCGACCCAGGACGACGCCAGCATCTGGAACGGCAGCCACGGACCCATGCCGCCGGTGAGCAGCGCCGACGCGAACAGCGTGGTCGACCCGAGCACGAACCCGAACGCCGGGCCGTACACGCGCCCGCCGAGCACGAGCAGGAAGAACACGAGCTCGATGCCGCCCGTGCCGGCGCCGAGGGGACGGAGGATCGCTCCGATCGCCGAGAGCACGCCGAGCATCGCGAGGGCCTTGGTGTCCATGCCCCGCCCGGTCAGCTCGGTGAGCACGATGGCGACGAGGGCCGGGAGGATCAGGGCGAAGATGTAGGGCGCGTCGCGGGTGTGGGAGAAGTCGGCCGGGGGATCGATCACGAGCGGCCACGCGAACATCGCCAACCCCGCCAGGGACGCGACCAGCAAGGCGACGGCCGTACGGGGCGCCACGCGGAGCACGGACCGATCGCGCGACGCGATCACGAGGCCCCCGTGACGCTCAGGGCCGTCGCGACCTCGTCGACGGTGAGCCAGCGATCCGGGTGGAGCACCTTGGCGACCTGGGGCGCGAAGGCCGGCGACGCGACGACGACGTCCGCGGTGGGACCGTCGGCGACGACGTCGCCCTCCGCCAGCACGACCACGCGGTCGGCCGTCCGAGCCACGAACTCGACGTCGTGCGTCGCGACCACCACCAGCCGGCCCTCGGCGGCGAGCTCGCGGAGCAGCACGGTGAGCCGCTCCTTGGCCTCGTGGTCGAGGCCGCGGGTCGGTTCGTCCAACAGCACCACCCGGGGAGCGGTCGCCAGCTGCACCGCGAGCACCAGACCCAGCCGCTGGCCTTCGGAGAGGTCCCGGGGATGCTGATCGTCGGCGAGGCCGGGCATGATCCGCTCGAGCAGGCGGCGACAGGTCCCCGCCGGCGTGCCGGACTCCCGGTCGGCCTGGTCGCACTCCTCGTCGACGGTGGCGAGGTACAGCAGGTCGGACGGCGTCTGCGGGACGAGGGCCACCGATGCCACGCCGTCGTCGGTCACCTCGTGCCCGTCGACCGTCACCGATCCGCCCTGCCGACGACCGGCCGGATGGAGCGCCCACAGCAGCGACGACTTCCCCGAGCCGTTGCGGCCCATGAGCGCGACGACCTCTCCCGCCGCACCGGCGAGGTCGACGCCGCGCAGCGCGACCACGTCCCCGTAGCGAACGACCAAGCCCGCGTGCGTCGAGGACGGTTGGACCCGCGGCGGCGGGCGCGGGCGGGGGGGCGGACGCGGCGAGGCGGTCGCGGAGCGGGGCCACCAGGCGACGGGCATCCCGGACCGACAGCGGGAGCGGATCCCAGCCGGCCAGCCGGCCGAGTCGGATGACGGGCGGCGCGAGGGCGGAGGTGGCCAAGCCCGGCCGCGGGGGTCGTGTGCGTGGCCCCGCCGTGGTCGTCGAGGAGCACGATGTGGTCGGCGTGCTGCACCACCCGCTCGAGGCGGTGCTCCGCCATGACGACCGTGATGCCGAGGTCGTGCACGAGCCGGTGCACGGCGGCGAGCACCTCCTCGGCGGCGGTCGGGTCGAGCGCGGACGTCGGCTCGTCGAGCACGAGGATGCGCGGGTGGGGCGTGAGCACCGAGCCGATGGCGACGCGCTGCTGCTGGCCACCCGAGAGCGTCCGCAGGGCGCGATCGCGGAGCTCGGCGATGCCGAGCAGGTCGAGCGTCTCCTCCACCCGCTTGCGCATCACCGCGGCCGGGACGGCCAGCTGCTCCATCGCGTAGGCGAGCTCCTCCTCCACGGTGTCGGTCACGAAGCCGGCCAGGGGGTCCTGGCCCACCATGCCCACGACGTCAGCGAGCTCGCGCGGCGGGTGGGTCCGGGTGTCACGGCCATCGACCACGACGCGCCCCGACAGGTGCCCGCCGGTGAAGTGCGGGACGAGGCCGTTGATGGCCCCGAGGAAGGTCGTCTTCCCCGATCCCGTGTGCCCCACGACCACGCAGAGCTCGCCTTCCGCGATCACGAGGTCGACGTCGCGCAGGGCCGGGCTCGGCGCGTCGACGTAGGTGATCGACACGTGCTCGAACGTGATCACGCGACGGGCTCCCGCTCGCGCTCGACCTCGGGCAGACGGGTCGCGGTCAACCGCACCGGAGGGGCGACCCAGGCCGGCAGGGCCGCGAGCAGGACCGCCACGGCCGGCACCACGGGCAGGGCGGGCCACTGGAGGGGGAAGAGCGACGGGATGCAGGGCGCGGGGATCGACGATGCTGACCGTCACGACGACGCTCGCCACCAGCAGCCCGATCCCGGCGACGCACCACTCCTCCCACTCCCACGGATCCGGGCGGTAGCGGCTGCGGGAGACGCGGCGGCCGCTCAGCACCATCCCGGCCCACCCGGCCGCGACGCCGCCCAACAGCATCGGCAGGCCGAGGGTCCGGGGGGCGGTGCTGTCGAGCAGCCCGTAGGTGCCGATGCCGATGCCGATCAGCCCGCCGAGCAGCAGCGCCTCCGTGGTGGCCCGGAGCGGGCGCGCCACGGCCGCCGACCGTCCGTACCCGCGCGCGTCCATCGCCGACGCCAGCAGCAGCGACCGGTCGAGGGCATCGGTCATCACCGGGAGGGCGATCTCCCGGAAGACGTGGAACCCGCGGCCGGGCTCGCCCCGCAACCGTCGTGCCGCTCGCACTCGCTGGCCGCTCTCGATGAGCTGCGGGGCGACGCTGAGCGCGACCGTCACCGCCACCCCGATCTCGTGCAGGGCCGCGGGCATGGCCTTGAGGAGCCGCTTCGGGTTGGCGAGCACGTTGGCGGCCCCGACGCACAGGAGCAGCACGGCGAGGCGGAGCCCGTCGTAGAGCGCCGCGAGCAGCCCCTCGAGCGACACGGGGCCGCCGATGCGGATGCCCGCGGCCGCGGCGGGGAGGGGGAGCTCGGGCAGCGTGAACAGGATGTGGGCGCCGTACTGCCCGTCGAGCAGCATGCGGAACAGCGACCCGGATCCCGATCACGACCAGGCCCAGGTACCAGTACACCTTGAAGCCCTGCGCCCAAGGCGCGTCGGTGCGCCGGGCGGCCACGACGTAGGCGAGCACGGCGGCGATGAGCCCGAGCAGCAACGGGTTGGTGGTGCGGCTGGCGGCGGTGGCGAGGCCGAGGGCCCAGAGCCACCACGCGCCCGGATGCAGCGCCCGGGGGAGGCGCACCGCTATCCCCCGGCCTCGTGCGAGCGCCGGCGCTTCGCGGTGATCGCGGCTGCGCCCCCGAGGGCCAGCGCGACGAGAGCGGCGACGACGACGCCGACGGGTGATCCACCGTCGTCACCCACGGGCTCGGTCGCCGACGCGCTCTCGCCCCGCAGGGCGTTCTCACCATCGACGCCGTCGTCCTCGGCCTCGGGGGACCGACGAGCCAGGTTCGCTCGTGGTGCTCGTCGAGCCGTCGGGGGCGGTCGTCGAGGTCGCGCCGGCCCCGCCCCCCTGCGCGTCGGCCGTGGTCGGTGTCGCGGTCGCCGGCCCCCCGAGCGATCCCTGCGTGGTGGGGGTCGTCGGCGGACGAGTCGTCGTCGAGGTCGTCGCCGGCGTGGGCGGCGCCATCCCCGGCTCGTCACGGTCACCGAACGACCAGCCCTCGACGCTGCCCGCCGGCGGCACGCGGCTGCCGGCGCCCGACGAGCTGTACGTCCACGATCCGCCCCGCGGGGCGTGCCAGTAGCCCCAGTACGCGTCGGGAGGGGGCGCCCCGTGGCAGGGGTCGGAGGCCGGCTCACCGTTGATCCGGCAGAGCAGGCCCGGGAACTGCGTGGTACCTGCGAACGTGAAGCCCGCGCGCGTGAGGGCGTCGAAGCCCGATCGCACGGGTTGGGGCGCACATCGCACCACGACGCCGTCGCCGAACGCGGAGAAGTCCACGACGACGGTGATCCCCGTCGTGTCGGTGCAGGCGCCGGCGAGGACCGCGGGGGCCGGCGCCGGCGACGCGACCGACGGCACGATCACCGAACCCAGCGCGACGAGCCCGCCCACGAGGGCGAGGGCCGCGCGCCGGGTCCGGCTCGTCATCAGGTCGCCTGCTCCACCACGCGCCGGCGACGGCTCACCGCAAGGAGGGCGGCGCCGGCGGCGAGGAGCCCCGTCCCGATCAGCGTGAGCTCGCCTGCGGCCGAGCCGGTCGGCGGCAGCTCCGCCGCGGCGCCCGGCACGGGGGCCGGCGCGACGACCTCGATCTCGACCGATGCCTCGACGCCCGAGGTCTGTCCCACCAGGGTGACGGTGTGCATCCCCGGCTCGATGTACGCCGGGATGACAACTGGTGCCTCGACCGCGCCGGCGTCGTCAGCCGTGAACGAGCCCAGAGCCACGGGCGTGGAGTTGAGGGTGACATCCACCGTCTCCCCAGGCGCGAAGCCCACCCCGGAGATCGTGACCGACCCGCCTGCGATCACGGAGGCGGCCGACGCCGTCGCCCCCGGCTCGACCACCACGGCCGGGCACGTCACCTCCTCCAGACCGGCGGACACCGGCGCCACCGTCCCGATGTCGCCGTACGCGGGCAGACCGAGGCCGAGTGCTCCCTGGGCCGAGGCCCGTGTCCACTGGCCGCGGTCGGCCGCGATCCCGGCGTCGAAGGCGCTCTGGTCATAGGCGATGGCGCCGAACTCGGCGCAGGCATCGCTCTGGAGTGCCGCGAGGAAGGCGGCTCCCGCGTCAGCAGCACCGTCCTCCCCTGCCGCGCGGAGGGCGGCGGCGGCCAGGCCCGTCGTGTTGCTGTTCACGGCGCCGGTGCCGAAGAACCCGCCTGAACCCTGCTGCTGACCGAGCAGGAAGGCGACGGCCCCGGACACGGCGTCCGACACCGCGGTGGACGACGGCACCGCGAGGAGTGCCTGCAGCGCGAACGCAGTCGCGTCCGCGTCCCCCTCCGCCGGGTCCTCGCACGAGTGCGTCGTGACCGTCACCGGAGGCGGGCCGAACGACAGGACGTAGCCGAACTGGTAGAGCCGGAAGCTGCCGTCGGAGCACTGCTGGTCGAGCAGGTAGTCGACCGCTTCGGACGGAACGCCGCCGGCGGTGCGATCGAGGGCGAGGATGGCGAGGGCCTGGCCGATGCCGTTGGCGAACTGCCCGAAGCCCAGGGAGTCGGTGTCCGTGAAGCGCCCGAGGTCGGCCCCGTCGGTCTCCATGAGCCCACGGAGGTCGGCATCGAGATCGATGCCGGCGCTCACGTCCGCGCCGGAGACCTCCTCGAGCAAGAGCGTCTTCGCGACCGCGTTGGCGGCGCGGTCGGCTGGCGTCTCGAACCCGGTGATGTAGTCGGTGAGGTTGGCCGCCAGCGCGTCGAGCGCGAGGCCGACGGCAGGATCGTCGCCGGCGCCAGCCGCCAGCAGGGCGAGGACCGCGTCGATGGTGAGGCCCTGGTCGGCGAACTCGTCCGGACCCCCGAAGCTGATGGTGAGGAGCCCGTCCTTGGCCTCGAGCTCGGTGGCGAGCCAATCGGCGGCGGCCTCGGCGGGGGTGGCGGTCGTGCCCGGCTCGACGGCCCGGACGGGGGTGGCAGCCAAGAGGACCGCGAGGGCAGCAGCGATGGCGGCGCCGAGCAGGGCGGGCCGCCGGTGGGTGGGTGTCATCGGGATCGAGCCTTCCGGTGGGTCGAGATCCCCGGACAACGCTCGACCGCTCACGGGCCCTGCCGTGTGCTCCGAGCTCCCGATCCGCGAACCTCGACGGCTGATGGAGCTGATGCGCCCGAGGAGGCATTCCGACTCGCCACCGGCACGAGGGTCGGTGGCCTACGGCTGCGGGTCAGTGCCGGACTTCGACCGGCTTCCCCTACTCGAGTGCGGTTGTGGGCCGGTTGCCCGGCCGGGATCGAACCTATCCCGCCGTCGATCGGACCGCCCCATCCGGCGCTCGGCCGACGGTCGGTAGCGTGCACCTGGTGAGCGCCATCGACGCGGCCGAAGCCGA
The DNA here is from genome assembly GCA_963721695.1 of uncultured Microthrixaceae bacterium. Taxonomy (GTDB): domain Bacteria; phylum Actinomycetota; class Acidimicrobiia; order Acidimicrobiales; family VFJN01; genus VFJN01. Next base: position 72,823 of record CAVRKU010000009.1, on the reverse strand, counting down.
CCCGACCCCGAGGGATCCGGCCTTCCGCTGCTCGCCGTGGACGCAGGCGCAGGGGGTGGATCCGATCGGCTCCGCCGGTGCGTTCGATCAGCTGCTGCTGGTGGAGTGGCCGCTGCCGTGGCCCTCAGATGTCAGCGAGATCGAACCCCTCGCAACCGCGGCCGCGGACCCCCGGGCCCGGCTCATGGCGGTCGTCCCGCACGAGGACTCCTCGGCCGACGGACTCCGTCGGGTCGTGCACCATCGCCGCACCAGCACGCACCACCTCGACGGCGTGGACCACCGCGTACCCGTCGAGGCCATCCCCGACCTGCTCACGGCGCTCCTCGCGACGCCCGACCGCCCGCTGCGCGACTGGCCGACCGTCGTCGGTGATGCGCCGCCTGAGGTGCTCGTGTGCGGGCATGGCCGGCGCGACCCGTGCTGCGGTCGGTGGGGCACGCTGCTGCACGCTGACCTGGCCACCCGTGGGACCGGGCGCGCCTGTGGCGCTGCAGCCACACCGGCGGGCATCGGTTCGCTCCCACCGCCATCACCCTCCCCGACGGGCGGGCGTGGGCCTACGCCGATGCCGACCTGCTCGACGGCGTGCTCGGGCGCACGGGGGACGTCAGCTCGCTCGCCGCGCACGACCGCGGCTCCACCGCCTTCGATCCGTGGGCCCAGGTCGTGGAGCGAGCGCTCTTCACCGAGCACGGCTGGTCGTGGCTCGACGGGCGGGTGACGTCGGCTCGCACCGCGGTCGACGACGACCAGCGGTCGGCCACGGTCGAGCTCGAGTGGCGGCTCGCCGACGGCACCACCGGTCGGTCGCGCGGCGAGGTGGCCGTCACCAGGACCCTGCCCGTCCTCGTCTGCGGCGAGCCGCCGGAGCGGGCCAAGAAGACGAGCGCCGAGCTGGCCCTGCGATCGCTGCAGGACGTCGAGGTTAGGGGTGCCTAACTGCACCTGTCGGGAGTAGCCTGGCCGCATGGCCGAGTACCAGACCCCAGAGTTCCACCCCGCGTTCGAGGAGTACTGCGAGGCCATCTACGAGCTCCACGAGGACGACGTCGAGGTGATCCAGGCCCGGATCGCCGACCGGCTGATGGTGTCCCGTCCGGCCGTGTCCGAGATGATCAAGCGCCTCGAGTCGGAGGGTCTGGTCGCGATCGACCACAACGCCATCACGCTCAGCGCCCCGGGGCTCCGCCTCGCCGAGCGCGTCGTGCGACGTCACCGCCTCGCCGAGCGGTTCCTCACCGACATCCTCGACCTGTCGTGGGCGGACGCGCACCAGGAGGCGGGCAAGTGGGAGCACATCATCTCGGAGCCGGTCGAGGCCGCCATCGTCCGGGTCCTCGGCAACCCCACCACCTGCCCGCACGGGAACCCGATCCCCGGGGCCGACTACCACGCTCCCCCGTCGGTGCCGCTCAGTGAGGTCGGCGTGGGCGGCGGGTTCACCGTGAGCCGCATCCCCGAGGAGCTCGAGTTCACCCCCGGTCTGCTCGAGTTCCTGGAGGACGCCGACGTCATCCCCGGCAAGATCGGCAAGATCACCGCCGCCTCGCCCGACGGCACCACCACGGTCGAGGTCAACGGTCGCCACATCGGCATCGGCGCCTTCGCCAGCCAGCGGATCCTCGTCACCGTCTAGAAGACAAACCGCTTCTGTGTGCGGTGGGCACCGCATGCCGGTGGTGGGCGCACACAGAACCCGTTGGGGCTAGGCGCGCGGGTCGCGGATGCCGCCGCCGCTCAGGACCTTGGTGTCGTCGTAGGGCTGCTCGTCGAAGTCCGGCCGCGTCCACATGCTGCGCTCGGCCGCGACGAGGTCGCCGCCGTACACGTGGATGGCGGCCAGCGCGCTGTGCTGGAGCGGGTTGTGGATGGCGTGGATCATGTCGTCGCCCATGGCGAGGGTGTCGGACGCGCCGAGCGAGCGCCCCCCGCTGTCGACGAGGGCGCCGTCGGCGCGGCGGAAGAACTGGTTGTCCTCCTGTCCGCCGTAGATCCCGACCACCGCCCACATCCGGTGGTCGTGCGGCAGCGTCGGCGGCAGACCGGCCGCGATGACGACGCTGAGGAGGGTCAGGTCGGGGCTGCGATGCAACACGACGACGCCCGGCTCCGCCTGCAGCGCCGTTGCCACGGCGTCGGGCTCGGCGACCGCCCGACCGAGCAGCTCCTTGACGGCCAGAGCGGGATGGGACTCCGTCAGGCTCGTGCGGCAATCGGCTACGAATCCATCGACGTCGAACATGGTGCACCTCCACGTTGGAGCCGTCCGACCCTACGCCCACCAGATCGCTGATGGGCTCGGCTCAGTCGTCGCTGATCAGGCAGAACGGATGGCCCGCCGGGTCGAGCACCACCCGGAGCTCGGCTTGGTCCCGGTCCGGTGGCTGGTGGGCGGCGACCGCTCCCCCGGCCGCGACGACGAGCGGCGATGGCGGCGTCCAGGTCGTCCACGTCGACCTCGAAGTGGAGCATCTTGTCCTGCGCGTCCGGCGCCTCGGGCCAGGTCGGCGGTCGGTACCAGTCCTCGGCCTGGAACGACAGGGAGACGCCGCCCCGAGGGTCCTCCATGCCGATCCATCCGGAGCCTCCCAGGCGCGTCGTCGACTCGTCGCGCGCCGTGACCTCCCAGCCGAGCAGCCGGCCGTAGAAGGCCGCCATCTGCTCGGCATCCGCGCAGTCCAAGCAGACGCCGCTCCAGCGGATCGACGGTCGCGCGGTCGGTTCGTTCGCCATGTTCCCCCTCACGGGTCGTTCGCGAGCACCCAACGTAGGGTTCGGTCGTGGGCTGCCTCATCCTGATCGTGCAGCACGGAGAGAAGGAACGGCTGCCCGGTGATCCTGGATTGACCGAGGCGGGTCGCCGCCAGGCGGAGGTGACGGCCCGCTGGCTTCGGTCGCACCACGCGGTGACCCGAATCGTCAGCAGTCCACTGCGACGCGCCGTCGAGACGGCCGCGCCGATCGCGGCGCGGCTTGACCTCGACGTCGTCGCGGACGCCCGCCTTCGCGAGCGGATGAACTGGGAGGGCGAACCGGAGCAGACGCTCGCCGCGTTCGCGTCGGAGTGGAGCCGCGCGTCGGCAGACCGCTCGTTCGTCCCCCGCTCCGGAGACTCTTCGCAGCAGGCCGCGGCTCGGTTCCTTGCCGCGATGGCGGACCTCGCCGAGGAGGCCGGCGACGACGGCCAGGTCGTCGTCGTGACCCACGGCGGTGTGACCGTCGACGCCATCCGCACCGCTGCTCGGCGATGAGGCGTTGGTGGCCCAGCGACCGTCGCTCATCGAGGACGGTGTTCCGAGCTGTGCCGTGACGACCCTTCGGCCGGAGGCCGATGGGTGGAGCGTCGTGCTCCCGTCGACGGCCCACCTCGGTGCGTACGCTGCCGGAGGCGTGACGGACGTGAAGCGAGAGCTGGTCGACATGTCCGACGGCGTGTGGGTGCGGACCCGCGCCCGCCTCGAGGGCTTGAGCGACGAGGAGTACTTCTGGGAGCCGGCCCCAGGGTGCTGGACGGTCCGGCAGCGAGCCGACGGCACCTGGATGGCGGACTGGCCATTGCCTCGCCCCGAGCCGGAGCCGTTCACGACGATCGCCTGGCGCCTGTGGCACCTCATCGACTGCTACGGCGAGGACAGGGCCCCGCGCTGGTTGGACGTTCCTCCGCAAGGCGCCCCGATCGGCATGGACGACCCTGCCGGAGCGCCACCGTCGTCGGTGGCGGACGCGCTGGCCATGCTCGAACGAGCGCACGATCGGTGGGACGCGCACCTCGACCTCGTCACCGAGGAGGCCCTCGCCGAGCCCATCGGTCGCGTGGCGGGCCCCGAGTACGCAGATCGGAGCCGGGCGGCCTACGTGCTGCACATGCTCGACGAGTACATCCACCATGGCGCCGAGATCGCCCTGCTGCGCGACCTCTGGCGCTGGCAGAAGACGACCGTGGCGGAGGAGCCCCTCGTCGAGCGCATCATCCGCGGCGACGCGAGCGTGCTGGAGGATCTGGGCGACGTGGTCCCAGGCGCCGAGCTCGTCGACCATGCGGCCCGCTACGGGCGGTGGGACCTCGTGGTCGGCCTCATCGAACGCGGTGCGCCCGTTCCCACCACCGGCCGCACGCCGCTGCACATCGCCGCCGGAGCCGGCGAGCTGGCGGTCGTGAAGCTGCTCCTCGACCATGGCGCTGACGCGGCGGCCACCGATCCCGACTTCCGAGCGACGCCGCTCCAGTGGGCGGAGTTCCTCCACCACCAGGACGTCGTCGACCTCCTCGCCAACCGAGCTGACGACACGCAGCCGTAGGGCCGAACGCCGTCAGACATCAGACATCGAGCGGCTCGCCGTGCGTCTCGGTCCAGGGTGGGCGGCTCCGATCGAGCTGGTCCCCGAGGAGCGAGTCAGCGAGCTGCCGGCCGCGGCGGCCGAAGCTCGGCCACGCCGAACCCATCGGTGTTGGCGAGCATGATCAGCGTCACGGCCGCGGTCGGAAACCGCACGAAGCTGGCCAGGTAGCCGTCGATCGAGCCGCCGTGGCTCTCGATGCGCAACCCGTGGTGCCGGCGGATCGAGATCCCCCACGCGTCGTGCGCCACTTGGCCGTTCGGGAGCGAGGGACGATCGGCCAGCATGAGGCGAGCGAGCCGGGAGCTCGGTAGCCAGCCGTCCCAGCGAGCGAGGTCGTCGAGGCTGGTCACCAGACCGCCATCGCCGCAGCACGTGAACTGGATGTCGATCCGCTCGGTCCCGCCGGCCCAACCGGGGACTGCGGTTCCGCCCGTCGTGTCGAGGAAGCGGCTCGCACCCATGCCCGCCGGGTCGAAGAGGGTCCGCCGGGCGTACGCGCCGAGCGTCTCGTCAGCCGCCCGCTCCGCGACGGCGGCCAGGAGGACGTACCCGTGGTTGCTGTAGCGGTGGTGCACGCCCGGCGGCGGAGGTGGGTTCGGTCGCCGCGATGATGTCCACCCGGTCCCAGGTGGACATCCGGCAACCCGCACCCCACCCCGCGTCGGCGTCGATGGGGTTGCCGTCCGGTAGGCCCCCGGTGTGCGCAACGAGATGACCGACCCGCACGGGCTCCCACGCAGGCGACAGCTCGGGCAACCAGCGCCGAACGGAGTCGTCGAGGGTGAGCTTCCCGTCCAGCGCGAGCACCGCGACGGCCGCGGCCGTGAACTGCTTCGCGATCGACGCGACGTAGAACAGCGAGCTCGGGCTCAGCGGTTCGCCCCCCGGCGAGACCGAACCGAAGGTCCCGACCGCGGTGACCGTTCCAGCCGTGGCGACGCCCACGACGAGCCCCGGAAGGTTCGGGTCGACATCGTCGAACGCCGACCAGTCAGGCATCGTCCCAACGTATGGCCATCGAGACCGTGCGGCCTCCAGGTGGCGCTCGCCGCCACGTCCTCGCCGGCTGACGACCTAGGTCAGCGCAGGACGTCGGGCAGGGGCCGTTCGTGGACGAGGACGAGGCGCTTCGTCGCTCGCGTGAGCGCGACGTAGAGGGACCGGGCGCCCTGCACCTCTTCCTCCATGATCGCCGCGGGTTCCACGACCACGGAGGCGTCGAGCTCCAGGCCCTTCACCAGGCTCACCGGCACCAGCGTGATCTGGCTGTTGAAGCCGTTGCGAGCGGCCCGCCCGAACTCGACGCCCGCCGCGTCGAGGGCGCCGCCGACGGCACCCAGGAGCGAATCGGGCACGATGATCGCCACGCTGCCGGGGTCGACGGCGGACCGCTCGATCAGCGCCTGCTCCACGGCGGCGACCGCCACGCCCTCCGGACCCGCCTCGACGAAGCGGGGCTCCTCCCCCTCCTGGCGCACGGATGAGGGCGGGGTGAGGTCGGGCGCCGCGAGCGCGAGGACCTTGGTGGCGAGGGCCATGTTCGGGCCGGGGAGCCGGTAGCCGATGGTCAGCTCCGTGCGTCGGGGCGCCCGCCGGTCGGGCAGCTGGTCGAGCACCTCCTCCCAGTCGGCGTGGGCCCACGCTCCCGTCGACTGGGCGATGTCGCCGACGACGGTCATCGAGCCGTTCAGCGAGCGGCGCGTCAGCATGCGCAGCTGCATCGGGGACAGGTCCTGGGCCTCGTCGACCACGATGTGGCCGTACGTGCGGACGTCCTCGTCAGCCGGCTGGCCCGGACGCCGCCGGCGCGGCTTCGGGCCCAGCAGGGCGCGGGCCTCGTCGAGCAACGGGACGTCGTCGACCGTCCACGTGGCCTCGTCGACGGTCGCGGCTCGCTTGCGAACGAGCGCGGCCTGCTCCTCGGCCGACAGGGAGCGGCCCGCGGCCAGCTCGATGAGCGCCGCCGAGCCGAAGAGATCGTGGAGGAGGTCGGCCGGGGTGAGGACGGGCCACATCCGTTCGAGCGCTTCGCGCACCTCGGGGGAGCTGTGCAGCCGGTCGCGCACCTCGTGCGCCTCCACCGGCACCCGTGCGCTGTCCGCGAGGGTGGCGAACACGCTGGCCTCGACGTGCCGGCGCCCGGCGTTGTGGAGCCGGAAGCGCCGCTTCGCATCCGCGACGATGGCCTTGCTCTGGTTCGGCGTGAGGCTGAGGGTCTGCACGCCGTAGCCGACGCGCATGGTGCGCCGGAGGGGGCGCTGGCGATCGTGCACGGCCTGCGCGAGCACCTTCGCCATGCGGAGGTCGCCCTTCACCCGAGCCGTGGTCGGATGGTCACGACCCTCGATGTCGAGCGGGTGGGTGCCGTCGAGCAGGTCGGCCAGCACCGCCAGCTCGACCCCGGCCTCCCCGAGGCTCGGCAGGACCTGCTCGATGTACCCGAGGAAGAGGCGGTTGGGGCCGATCACGAGGACGCCCTGGCCTTCGAGCGGGAAGCGGTGGGTGTACAGCAGGTAGGCGGCCCGGTGGAGGGCGACCACGGTCTTGCCGGTGCCGGGCCCGCCCTGCACCACGAGGACTCCGGGCAGCTCGGCACGGATGATCTCGTCCTGCTCGCCCTGGATCGTGGCGACGATGTCGCTCAGACGGCCGGTGCGCGCTTCTTCGAGGGCCGCGATCAGCGTGCTCTGCCCACGGATCTCCCGGCCGTCGTCGACGATGGTGAGCTCGCCGCCGAGCAGTCCGGCCGATTCGCCGAACAGCTCGTCCTCGATCGCGAGCAGCTGCCGCCCCCGGGTGGAGAAGTGGCGGCGGCGTACGAGGCCCATCGGCTGGCGGCCCGTGGCCCGGTAGAAGGGCTCGGCGACCGGCGCCCGCCAGTCGACCACCAGCGGTTCGCGCGTCTCGTCGGACACGGCCAGACGGCCGATGTAGTAGCTGTCGCCACCCTCCCCGCGGGTCCGGTCGATCCGGCCGAACACCAGGCTGGCGTCCCCCAGCTGCAGGGACGCGAGGCGCTGCGCGATGTTGCCCTCGATCATCTCCCGCTCCCACCGCGCCTGCTCTGTGCCGCCCTTGCCGACCTCGACCATCGAGCGCAGCCGCGTGGCCTCCTCGCGCGAGCGCTCGAGGCTGCGGTAGGCGTTGTCGATGTAGGCCTGCTCGGCGGACAGGTCGGGATGGGACGCCATCATCCTCCCGGGGACAAAGGGGACTCGCGATCTTACCGGAGGTTGACGCTCAGCAAAGACACGCTCGGGTGGGCGATGCTGAACCCGTGACGGACGCCGACGGGCCCTACGGAACGCTGATCGAGACCCGGCTGCGGGTCCTGTCCTGGAACCTGTGGCATCGCTTCGGGCCGTGGGAGGCGCGCCGACCCGCGATCGCGGCCACCCTGGCCCGCCTCGACGCCGACGTGATCTGCCTGCAGGAGGTGTGGGCCGATGACGAAGTGGGCTTCGCCGAGGAGCTGGCGGCGGGGCTGGGCTTCCACCACGCCTACGGCGCCCGGCTGGTGCACGACGGTGTCCGCTTCGGCAACGCCGTGCTGTCGCGATGGCCGATCACGACGAGCGACGTGCTGCCGCTCCCGTCCCCCGAGGCGACCGAAGAGCTGCGCACCTGCGTGCGCGCGGACATCGACGGGCCACGCGGGGAGCTGCAGGTCTTCAGCACCCACCTGAACTGGCGGTTCGACCAGAGCGATGTCCGCCAGCTGCAGGTGCGAGCCATCTGCGGGTTCATCGAAGCGTCGCGGCCCGAAGGGGGCCGTGCGTTCCCGCCGATCCTCGCCGGCGACTTCAACGCCGACCCCGACAGCGACGAGATCCGCATGCTGACCGGGCGAGCGGCCACACCGGTGCCGAAGCTCGTGTTCCACGACGCCTGGGAGGTGGCCGGCCAGGCCTCCGACTCCAGCGACACGGGTGCCACGTGGACGAACAACAACCCCTACGCCAAGCTCGACCTCGAACCCGACCGCCGCATCGACTACGTCCTCGTCGGCTGGCCCAAGGCCGGGGGCGCCGGCCACGTCACCCGGTGCACGGTCGAGGCCCTCGAACCCGTCGCCGGCGTCGTCCCCAGCGACCACCTCGCCGTCCTCGCGGAGCTGCGCTACTGAGTCGTCGTCGTCTCGCTCGCCATGCGGCGCTCGACCACTGACGTCGATCAGCGCCCGGGTCCTGGCCGATCTCTCGTAGGGCGTCGCGGAGGGCGACCCGGAGGCGGCGGGCGATGGTGGGGGTGAGGTGGGCGATGAGGCCGGCGCCGGCGTTGCCGACCTCCTCGACGGTGAGCACCACGCGTGGCTCGGCATCGTCGTAGTCATCGCTGATGGCCACGGCCCACGACAGGTGTTGGATGTCCTCCTCGCTGGGCGGCAGCTCGTCGAGCGTGAAGGGATGGTCGTCGATGGATCGTCGCACGAGGCCATCAGACCACGACTTCGCGGCCTGCTCGGGCGGCCCGTAGGTTGGGCTCGATGGTCACGCCGCACCCCGGGCTCGCCGATGCGCCGCTGCTGCGAGCGGCTCGGGGCCAGCCCGCGCCTCGCGTGCCGGTCTGGTTCATGCGCCAGGCGGGCCGGTCGCTGCCTGAGTACCGGGCCCTGCGCGGCGAAGGCAGCATCCTCGATGCCATCCGCGATCCGGCGCTCTCGGCCGAGATCACCCTCCAGCCCGTGCGCCGCTACGGGGTCGACGCCGCCATCCTCTACAGCGACATCGTCGTGCCGGCCGCCGCGATCGGCTTCGGGGTCGACGTCACCCCTGGTGTGGGTCCCGTCGTCAGCGAGCCGTTTCGCTCCAAGGCCGACCTCGATCGGCTGCGCCCCTTCGAGCCGGACGCAGACGCTCCCTACGTCGCGGAGACGGTCCGCCTCGTGGTCGACGAGCTCGGATCCACGCCGCTCATCGGCTTCGCCGGCGCACCGTTCACGGTCGCCAGCTACCTGATCGAGGGTCGGCCGTCGCGCACCTACGGGCTCACCAAGGCGATGATGCACGGCGATCCGTCGCTGTGGCGCGAGCTGCTGGATCGCTTGGCCGACATGGCGATCGCGTCGCTGCTGGCCCAGGTCGACGCCGGGGCCAGCGCCATCCAGCTCTTCGACTCGTGGGCGGGATCGCTGGCGCCCGACGTCTACCGAGACCTGGTGATGCCCGCCAGCGCGAAGGTGTTCGCGGCGCTCGAGCCGACCGGTGTGCCCCGGATCCACTTCGGGGTGGGCACGGGCGAGCTCCTGACCCTGATGGGCGAGGCCGGCGCCGACGTCGTCGGGGTCGACTGGCGGGTGCCGCTCGACGTCGCCCGCGATCGCGTGCCCGGCAAGGCGGTGCAGGGCAACCTCGATCCGGCCGTCTGCCTCGCGCCGTGGGACGTCGTCGCCGACCGCACCCGTGACGTGCTGCGCCGCAACGACGGCCGGCCCGGGCACATCTTCAACCTCGGCCACGGGGTGCTGCCCGAGCTCGACCCCGGCGTGCTGGCCCAGGTGGTCGACCTCGTGCACGAGGAGGGGCGGACCGACGGTGGCTGAGCGGTTGGGCGTGGTCGTCATGGCGTACGGCACGCCGGCGTCGCCCGCCGACGTCGAGGCGTACTACACGCACATCCGACGCGGGAACGCCCCCACGCCCGAGCAGCTCGCCGACCTCACGCGGCGGTACGACGCCATCGGCGGGATCTCCCCCCTCGCCGAGCGCACCGAAGCGCAGCGGATCGAGCTCCAGCGCGCCCTCGACGAGCGCGCACCCGGCCTCTGTCACGTGGCGCTCGGCCAGAAGCACGCCGCACCGTTCATCGAGGACGCCGCGACGGCCCTGGCCGACGAGGGCGTCGACGCCATCGTCGGCCTCGTGCTGGCACCGCACTACTCCGGCTTCTCGGTCGGCCAGTACCAGGCCCGCCTCGCCGAGGTCGGCGACGCCCGCGGGGTGCCGTGCATCGCGATCGACTCCTGGCACCTCGAGCCGACGTACCTCGACTTCCTCACCGCCGCCGTGGGCGAGGCCCTCGAGCCGCTTCCCGAGCGCACGAAGGTGCTGTTCACCGCCCACTCCCTCCCCGAGCGGGTGCTGGTCGACGACCCCTACCCGGATGAGCTGCGGGCATCCGCCAGCGCCGTCGCCGAGGCCGTGGGGCTCAACCGGTGGGCCGGCTGGTCCCTGTGCTGGCAGTCCGCCGGACGCACGCCGGAGCCGTGGCGCGGGCCTGACGTGCTCGACGTGATCCGCGACCTCGCGGCCACGGGTCGCGCCGACGGTGTGCTCGTGTGCCCGCAGGGCTTCGTGAGCGACCACCTCGAGGTGGTGTACGACCTCGACATCGAGGCGGCGCAGGTGGCGGCCGAGGTGGGGTTGGCCTTCGGTCGCACCCGGGTCCTCAACGCCGACCAGGCCGTGATGGGTGCGCTGGCCGATCGAGTCCTCGCCGCGGCGCCGTGACCGATCTCGTGGTGGTGGGCGGTGGGTTCGCGGGTCTCGTTGCCGCGCGTGACGCTGCCATCGCGGGCGCGTCGGTCACGGTCGTCGACCCCGATCAGCTCGGGGGCAAGGTGCGGTCCAGCGCCTTCGACGGGGGCGAGCTCGACGAGGCGGCCGACGCCTTCCTCGCCCGCGTGCCCGAAGGGGTGGACCTCTGTCGTGCGCTCGGGCTGGAGGGCGATCTCGTCTCCCCGACCGAGCGACGGGCGCACGTGTGGAGCCGGGGCCGGCTGCGCCGCCTGCCGGAGGCCCAGCTGCTGGGAGTCCCCACCGACCTCGACGAGCTGGCCGACTCGGAGATCCTCTCCCCCGAGGGGACGCGTCGCGTCGAGGGCGACCTCACCACCCCGCTGACCGCGCCGGCCGGTGACACCAGCATCGGTGGGGTGATGCGTGATCGGCTCGGCGACGAGGCCCTCGAGCGCCTGGTCGATCCCCTCGTGGGAGGGATCAACGCCGGGGACACCGATCAGCTCAGCCTGGCGGCCACCGTGCCGCAGCTCGACGCGGCCCTCCGCAGTGGCCGGTCCTCCCTCATCGAGGCCTGCCGGGCGCAGCGCGCCAGCGTGGCCGACACCAGCGCGCCGGTGTTCTTCGCGCCGAGGGCGGGCATGGGCGCACTCGTGGCCGCCCTGGTGGGTGACCTCGAGGCACGCGGTGTGACCGTGGAGCGCGATCGGGTCGTCGGGCTCGAAGCCGATGGAGTCCGGTGGCGGGTCGCCCTCGAGGGAGGCGCGACCCGGGCTGCCGATGGCCTGGTCCTCGCGCTGCCCGCCCGTCCCGCGGCTGACCTCGTCCGCCCGCACGCGGCGCGAGCGGCCACGCTTCTGGCCGCGATCCCCTACGCGTCCGTGGCGATGGTCAGCCTGGCCGTGCGACGCGAGGCCGTCGACCGCGCCCTCGACGCGAGCGGCTTCCTCGTGCCGCGGGTCGAGGGTCGCACGGTCACCGCCTGCTCGTGGACGTCGGCGAAGTGGCCCCACCTGGCCGGCGACGGCACGTTCTGGCTCCGCGCGTCCGTGGGGCGCGACGGCGACGAGGCGGCCCTGGCGCTCCCCGACGACGAGCTCATCGCCGCCGTCCTCGCGGACCTCGCGGACCTGATGGAGCTGCACGGCCCCCCGGTCGACGCCCGGGTGACCCGCTGGCACCGCTCCTTCCCGCAGTACCGACCCGGTCACCTCGATCGCGTCGCGGCCATCGACGCCGAGCTCGCCGCCGCCACGCCCACGCTCGTGGTGGCCGGCGCGGCGCTGCGGGGCCTCGGGGTGCCCGCGTGCATCCGCCAGGGCGCCGACGCCACCCGCCGCGTCCTCGCCGCCCTCGACGCCTGACCCCCAACCCCCGCAACTCGGGTGCGAACGGCCGCGTTCCTGTCGGCTCTTCGCACCCGAGTTCGCCGCCGATCTCCAACTCGGGTGCGAACGGCCGCGTTCCTGTCGCTCTTCGCACCCGAGTTCGCCGGCGGTTGGACGGTCGGCGACGGCTCAGGTCGGGGCGGGGAGGATCCAGTCGTCGGTCCAGGGGTCGCGGGGTTGGGCGGCGAGGTCGACCGACGGGTCGATGAGGCGGGCGGCGGGACGGGCGTTGAGGCTGACCCACGCGTCGACGCGGACCTCGACGACGTGCCCGTGCGCTCGTGCGTCGGCCGCGATCGCGAGGGCGGCCTGGTGGATCAGGTCGGGCTCGGTGGCCATCACGCGGAGCTGGTTCGCCGTGTAGAGCTGGGACGGGTCGGCCACCCAGCTGCGGCCCGTCGCCGGTTCGTGCACGAGGAACGTCACCGATCCCGACTTCTCGACGAGCAGCACGTTCCATGCGAAGCGGTAGCCCTGGCCGGTCCAGCGGTGATCGCCCGGGTAGGCGAGGTGCCGTAGCGGCAGGGCGAGCTGGACGACGATCCACAGCGCGGCCAAGCCCAGCAGCACCGGCGACGGACGCACCGACCGGACCCGTGGCACCGCGGTCGCGCGTCCCGTCCGGGCGAGGATCCGGCGCGGCCAGTCGGGTGCGAAGAACACCGTGGCGGCCCCCACCATGAGCCAGGGGAAGACGCCGATCGGGAACAGGGCCCACGTGCAGAGGTGGAAGACCACCAGGGTGAGCCAGGCCGCCAACCGCGTCCGCCGCCACAACAGGAACGGGACCACGAGGCAGTCGAACAGCGCGCCCGCGACGGCGAAGGCGTGGGGGACGGCCTCGATGCCCACCAGCCGCCCCAGCACCGGTACGTCGGCGCGGGCGGGGAGCCACAGCTCGAGCGGCAACGCCCGCAGGAGCCAGTCCCCCTGGAGCTTGGCCAGACCGGCGAAGACGTAGACCACCCCCACCTGGAACCGCAGCAGCCACACCCAACCGACGGCCACCGTGCTCGGCCCACCGGCTCGGCGCGCGTCCAGGCTCATCGCGCGGCCGAGCGGCGCCACGACCGCCAGGGCGCCGAGCAGGGTGAGGAACCAGTAGTGGTTGAGGTACGTCGTCGCGTCGATCAGCTCGATCCACGTGAACGCGATGAGGAACGCGAGCGCGCTCAACCGGGTGCGCCACCCCAGCACCAACCCCACCGACGCCAGCCCGAGCACGACGAGGAGGGCCTGCATCTGCGCCACGGTCGGCTGGGGCACCCAGGCGAACCCGAGATAGGCGAACCGGTGGGTCGTCCCCGCGTAGAGCGAGTCGATCCACCCGTAGGCGACGATGCGCGCCACGCTCAGCAGCCCGACGAGCCCGAGCGCGATGCGCACGATCGCCAGAGAGCTGGCATCGACGGGACGCGCGGCTGCCCCGGTCAGGTTGGTTGCTGGCTTGCGTCGGGTACGCACGTGTTGGAGAGTAAGGCCTTCCTAACTCTTTCGGGTGACCGATCCTTTCACTGGAGAACCTACGTGACCCATCAACTCCCCCGACGGCTCGTGGCCGTGCTGCTGGCCGGCTCGCTGCTCGGCGCGGCCTGCTCCGACGACGACGGAGATGACGCCCAGACCACCACCACGACCGCGCCTGATGGTGCGGCTGGACTCAGCGACGAGGCCGCCCTCGAGGCGGCCACGACCTACGCCGACCTCGTCCACGCGGCGTACACCGACGTGACGGTGGAGGCGGAGGCGCTGCAGGCGGACCTCGAGGCCTTCGTCGCCGACCCCACCGAGGACACCCTCGCGGCGGCCAAGCAGTCGTGGCTCGACGCCCGGGTCCTGTACGGCCCCACCGAGGCCTTCCGCTTCTACGATGGCCCGATCGACAACCCCGATGACGGGCCGGAGGGCCAGATCAACGCCTGGCCCCTCGATGAGGCCTACATCGACTACGTCGAGGGCGACGCCGCCGCAGGCATCATCAACGACACCGCGGGCGTGCCGGAGATCACCACGGACGTCCTCGTGGCGGCGAACGAGGAAGGCGGCGAGTCGAACATCTCCACCGGCTGGCACGCCATCGAGTTCCTGCTGTGGGGTCAGGACCTCAGCGCGGACGGCGCCGGCGCGCGGCCCCTCACCGACTACACCACCGCGCCGACCGCCGAGCGGCGCGCGACCTACCTCACCCTCCTCGCCCAGCTGCTGGTCGACGACCTCAGCGGCGTGCGCGACCAGTGGGATCCCGAGGACGGCGCCTACCGCGAGACCTTCCTCGCCGACCCGGGCCAGGCCGTGTCGAACATCTTCCGCAGCATGGGCGCCCTGTCGCAGGGTGAGCTCGCCGGCGAGCGGATCGCCGTTGCCTACGACACCAAGGACCAGGAAGACGAGCACTCCTGCTTCTCGGACAACACGACGACCGACATCGCCGGCAACGCCATCGGTGTCCGGATGATCTACACCGCTGACTACCCCGGCATCGACGGGACCTCGCTTGTCCGAGGTGGTCGCGGCGGTCGAGCCCGAGCTCGATGCCGCCCTGCTCGACGAGCTCGACGAGAACGTCGCCAAGGCCGAAGCCCTCGAAGCGCCGTTCGACCAGCTCATCCTCGGCGAGGACGACGCTCCCGGGCGCGTGGCCTTGCTCGAGCTGATCACCGGGCTCCAGGACCAGGGCGACTCGGTGGCCGAGCTGGCCGGTTCCCTCGGGTACTCGATCAGCCTGGCGATCTAGGGCGCGATGCGGCGGCCGTACCTCCTGCTGGTGTCGGCCGCCGCCGTTGCCCTCCTCGCCTGCTCCGGCTCGGACGACGATGATGCCTCCGCCCCCACGCCAACGGCGGAGGAGCTGACGGCGCAGGGCGGCGACGCCACCGTGGACATCGCCGGATCAGGCGCCTTCGCGCAGCCCGTCCCGGGCCTCACCGGCGAGCAGCGGCGGACCTTTGCCGTGGGGAACAACTTCTTCAACGACAACTGGGTCACCGCGCCGGCATCGACGACGGGGCGGGACGGGCTGGGGCCACTGTTCAACGCGCAGTCGTGCTCGTCGTGCCACTTCCGCGATGGCCGCGCGCAGCCGCCCGCCGACGGTGACGATCCCGAGCGCGGGCTCCTGTTCCGGCTGAGCGTCGTCGGGGCCGATGGGGAGCTCGAACCCCACCGCCAGCTCGGCGGCCAGCTGCAGGATCGCGCCATCCGCGGCGTGCCGGTCGAGGGGACCGTGGTCATCACGCGGGCCGAGCGGCCCGGGGAGTACCCGGACGGCACCTCGTACTCGCTCCTCGCGCCGACCTACGAGGTGCTCGACGAGCAGGGCGAGCCCGTCGACGGCGTGCTCGTGTCGCCCCGGATCGCACCCGCGGTCTTCGGGGTCGGGCTGCTCGAGGGGGTACCGGCCGGCGACATCCTCGACCTGGCCGATCCGGAGGATGCGGACGGCGACGGCATCTCGGGCGTCGCCCGCCTCGTGCCCGCTGACGATCCGGACGGCGAGCCGGTGCTCGGACGCTTCGGCTGGAAGGCCGACGTCCCGAGCGTCGAACAGCAGAACGCCCGCGCCTTCGTGGCGGACATCGGGATCACGTCGTCGCTCCGACCCGATCAACCCTGCACGCGCCTGCAAGCCGAGTGCTTGAGCGCGCCGAACGGCGGCGACCCGGAGCTGGACGACCGCAAGCTCGAGCAGGTGACCTTCTACACCAGGACGCTGGCCGTCCCGGCTCGCCGCGATGTCGAGTCGCCCGAGACCGAGGAGGGACAAGCGCTCTTCGGCGAGCTCGGCTGCGCGAGCTGCCACGTCGACGAGCTGCGCACCGGCCCCGCGGACATCGAGGCGCTGGACCGTCAGACCATCCGCCCCTACACGGACCTCCTGCTCCACGACCTCGGCCCCGACCTCGCCGACGACGGCGCCGGGGGTGACGTGGACGCGGAGTGGCGCACGCCACCGCTGTGGGGCATCGGGCTCGTCGAGACCGTCAACGGCCACACCCGCTTCCTCCACGACGGCCGGCGCGCAACCTCGAGGAGGCGATCCTCTGGCACGGCGGAGAGGCCGAGGCCGCGCGCGAGGCCTTCCGTGCCCTCGATGCCAAGGCGCGGGCGAAGCTGATCCAGTTCCTGGAGAGCCTGTGACCCGGGTACGGACCCTCGCCGTCGCGCTCTCGTTCGCCGTGGCCGTCGCGGGCGGGGCGTGCTCGAGCGACGACAGCGGCGCGCCGGCCGAGCCGTCAGATGCGGACGCCACCGAGGTGCTCGAGGTGCTCGCCGACGACGTGATCATCCCGTCCTACGAGACGCTCGTGACCGCGCTCGACGCCCTGGCCGGCGACATCGATGCGCTGTGCGCCGAGCCGTCGGCCGCGGCCCTGGATGCCGCGCGCGAGGCGTGGCGCGAGGTGACCACGGCCTGGCGCGGCACCCGCGCGGCCGGCGTGGGCCCGGCGATGGACCGCCGCCTCGCCGCATCCGTCGGCTTCGTCGCCCGCCCCGCGGACATCGACGAGCTGTTGGCGGGCACCGACCCGGTCGACGTCGCCGGGCTCGCCAGCGCCGGCGCGGCGGTCAAGGGCATCTCGGCCCTGGAGGTCGCCCTCTTCGGCGAGGGGTCCGACGCACTGGCCGAGGGCGATCCTCGCCGCTGCGCGTACCTGGCGTCCGCGACCCAGATCGCCGCCGAGGAGAGCGCCGCGGTGCTCGCCGACTGGACCGACGGCTATCGCGACACCTTCGTCGCCGGCATGGACGGCGACCCGCAGTCCAGCGTCGACGCCATCGTCAACGAGGTCATCTTCCGGGTCACCGACACGGACGACCAAGGGCTGCAGGGCGCTCGTGGAGGCGACCAGCCTCGACGAGCTGTCCGAGAAGCGCACCGACGGCCCAGCCGGGTTCCACGCCGCCGAGCTGAAGGCCACCCTCGACGGGGTCGACGGCCCTGCTCGGCGATGAGGTCGAGGACGGACGCCTCCTCGCCCTCGTCGCCGCGCGCTCCGCTGACACCGCGGAGCGGCTCCAGGCCGCGTCCGCCACCGCCACGGCCGCCGTCGTCGGCCCTCCCCGACTCGGTGACCGCGGCCTTCGAGGACCCCGACTCGATCGCGGAGGCGCAGGAGGCGGTGGCGGCGCTCAAGGTGCTGCTGGCCACCGAGGTCGCCAGCGAGCTCGGCGTGACGATGAGCTTCAGCGACGCCGACGGTGACTCCTGATGCGTCGTGGCGCATCGCGGGTCCGGTGGTGGCGGTGGTCGTGGCCATCGCGGCCGGGTCGCTCCTGACGCCGAGCGATGGGAGCCACGGAAGCCGCACCGCCTGAGCCGGTCGCGGTGACGTCCGACGCCCCGCGCGTCGGCATCGCTCCAGGAGCTGGCCGGGGCGGCGGACCTCGTGGTGCGGGCCAAGGTCGTCGGTGTCGAGCGCGGCCGCGTGTTCGGCGAACCGGGCGGGGGCGCCGTCGTGTCGCGGGTCGTCACCCTCGAGGTCGCCGACGTGCTCCGTGGACCCGCGCCCGGCCAGCCCGTCCTGCGGGTCGAGGAGGAGGGGTGGCTCGAGGACGGCACCCCGCTGATCGTCGACGGCCTCGCTCCGTCCGCCGTCGGTGACGACGGGATCTGGTTCCTCACGGCCGTCGGCACCGTGGACGCGCCGGTGTACGTGGTGGGGAGCGCCGAGGGGCGCTACCTCGTCGACGGCGACGGGCTCGTGGGCGCCGCGGGGGACGACCCGCTGGTGGCCGAGCTCGCGGCGCTCTCGGTGGAAGCGCTGACGGCGCGCATCGCCGCGTTGCCAACGCCGACCGGCTAGCGGCCATCATTCCCCGCATGCCGAGCCGAGCCGAGCGACTCCGAACCGCGGGCGCGTGCGTCGCCAGCGGCGTCGCGCTGTGCCTGTCGCTGCCTCCGTTCGGCTTCTGGCCCCTCGCGATCGTCGGGCTGGTGGGCCTCGATCGGCTGATCGCGAACCAACCGGCGGGCCGCCGGTTCGGTCGCGGCTGGCTCGTCGCCATGGGCTGCTTCGTGCCGTCGCTGAGCTGGATGACCGCACTGACGCCGCCTGGCTACGTGATCGCGTGCGCGGCGTACGCAGGGATGCTCGGTGTCGGGGTGATGGCGGCGCCCCCCGGCCGCGGGCGCTGGCTGGCGCTGGCCGGGACCTGGACCCTCGCGGAGCTCCTGCGGTGGACCTGGCCCTTCGGCGGCGTACCGCTCGCCAACCTGGCCATCGGCCAGGTCGCGGGACCGCTGGCCGCCGTCCTCCGCGTCGGCGGCGAGCTGCTGCTGGTGCTCGTCACCGTGCTGGTGGGACAGGCGGTGGCCGCCGCCGTCCGGCGCGCGTGGTGGCCGGCGTTGGGGCTCGCCGCGCTCGTCGCCCTCGTGCTCACCGGGTCGGCGATCGCACCCGACGGGTACTCGGTGGGCAGCGCCGAGGTGGCGCTCGTCCAGGGCGGCGGCCGGCAGGGGACCCGCAAGACCGACACCGGCGTCGTCGACGTGTTCGAGCGCCATGTCGCCGCGACGGAGCTCGTGACGCCACCCGTCGACCTCGTCGTCTGGCCCGAGGACGTCATCGACACCGACGAGGACTTCGCCGACGATCCGTGGGCCGCGGTGGTCGGCGACCTCGCCACCGACCTCGGCGCGCCGATGATCGTCGGCACGGTCGAGGGAGCCGGCCCGAACGCCTTTCGCAACGCGGCGGTCCTCATCGACGCCGACGGCGAGATCATCCAGCGCTACGACAAGGTCCACCGGGTCCCCTTCGGCGAGTACGTGCCCCTGCGCGGCCTGCTGGAGCCGCTCGCCGGCGACGCGCTGCCCAGACGCGATGCCTTGATCGGCGAGCAGCCGCCCCTGCTCGACGTCCCGGGTCCGGTCGGACGCGTCGCCACCCCGATCTCGTGGGAGATCTTCTTCCCCGACCGCACGCGCGAGGGGGTCGAAGCGGGCGGTCGCCTCGTGCTCAACCCGACCAACGGCTCGTCGTTCACGGGCACCATCGTGCAGACGCAGCAGGTCGCGTCGTCCCGCATGCGCGCCATCGAGTCGGGGCGGTGGGTCGCCCAGGTGGCGCCCACCGGGTTCACGGCGGTGATCGACGACCAGGGCAACGTGCTCGAGCGGAGCCGCATCGGCGAGCAGGTCGTGATCCAGCGGGAGCTCGAGCTGCGCGAGGGCCTGACGATCTACACCCGGTACGGGAACCTCGGGGCCATCTCGCTGTCACTCGTCCTCATCGCGGCGGGCTGGGCCGTGGAGCTGACGCGGGCTCGCCGAGGTCGACCATCGTCGTGACGTGCACGGCGTCGAGGAACGCCCGGTCGTGCGTCACCAGCAGCACGGTGCCGTCGAAGCCCTCCAGCGCCGTCTCGAGCTGTTCGATCGCCTCGAGGTCGAGGTGGTTGGTCGGCTCGTCGAGCACCAGGCAGTTCACGCCTTGGGCCATGAGCTCGGCGAGCAGCGCTCGGGTGCGCTCGCCCGGGGAGAGGGCTGCGCCCGCCCGGTCGATGTGGTCGGCGCCGAGCCCGAACTTGGCCAGCAGCGAGCGCGCCTCGCTGCGGTCGAGGCCGGTCGTGGCCATGAAGGACGGCAGGAGCGCGACGTCCCCGCCGTAGCGCAGTCGACGCTGGTCGAGCAGCCCCACCTTCACGCCGGGACCGAGCCAGCGCTGACCGCTGGCCAGGTCGATCTCGCCGAGCAGCGCCCGCAGCAGGGTCGTCTTGCCGGAGCCGTTGGGACCGACGATGGCGAGGCGGTCCTGCCAGGCGACCTCGAGGTCGATCGGTCCGAGGCGGAACGAGCCGAGCTCCACGGTGGCGCGATCGAGCCGGGCGACCACATCCCCTGACCGCGTGGCCGCCTTCAGCTCGAGCTGGAGCTCCCACGGCTCCCAGGGCTTGTCGACCACCTCGAGGCGCTCGATGGCCTTCTCGGTCGCCTTGGCCTTGGCCGCCATCTTCTCCGAGCGCTGCGACTTGAGGTGGGGCAGGAACTTGTCGTTGTCGGTCTTCTTGGCCTTGGCGTTCTTCACCCCGACCACGGCCCACTCCCGCTGCGTTCGCTGGCGCTGCCGGAGACGGTCCCGCTCCGCGGTGTACTTCTCGTAGCCCTCGTACTGCTGACGCCGAGCGAGCTCGCGAGCCTCCACGAAGTCGCTCCAACCCCCGGCGTGCTCCTCCGCGTCGTGATCCGGGAGACGGAGCTCGAGGATCCGGGTGACGACGCGGTCGAGGAAGGTCCGGTCGTGCGAGACGGTGACGACCGCCGCGGAGGTGGAGCCCACGAACTGCTCGAGCAGGTCGAGGCCGGCGAAGTCGAGGTCGTTGGTCGGCTCGTCGAGGAGGAGCACGTCCTGGCGGGACAGCAGGATGGCCGCGAGCGCGGCCCGTGCCGCCTGGCCCCCCGAGAGGTGGCCGACCTCGACGTCGATGCGATCAGCAGGGAGGCCGACCTCGGCGAGCACGGCGCCCATGCGGGCGTCGAGGTCGTCGCCGCCGATGGCCAGGAAGTGGTCGAGGGCCGTCCCGTAGGCCTCGATCGAGTCGGCATCGTCGCCCATGGCCGCCGTCGCGTGGTCGAGGCCCTCGCTGGCCGCCGCGATGCCCGTGCGGCGGGCCAGGTACGCGCGCAGGCTCTCGCCCGCGTGCGCGTCCGGCTCCTGGGGCAGGAAGCCCACGGTCGTGGTCAGGGGCGACCGCTCGACCCGACCGGCATCGGGCTCCTCGAGCCCGGCGAGGATCCGCAGCAGCGTCGACTTGCCGATGCCGTTCGGCCCCACGATCCCGAGTCGGGACCCCGGCGTGATCGACACCGACACCCCGCCCAGCACCACTTGCCCGCCGTGGTGCCGTTGGATGTCCCTCGCCACGAGCACGACCGCCGACGCTACCAGACCGACCACCGCGCGCGAAGCCGTGCTGGTGATGCCACGACGGATCCGCCAGGATCCGCTCGACCGGCTAGGGCGATCCGTGACGGCGAGCGGCTGATCGCGTGAGAACTGGCAGGCCTCGCCGGGCCCTCGTCGCTCGCGCGCTCGTCAGGCGACGGCGGAGAGGCGGAGGGCGAGCGCGGGGGCGTCGGCGGGACGGCCGGGGAGGGTGACGGCGCAGCCGTCGCCCGACGGCGGTCCACGCGAGCGGCGCGTCGTGGCCGAGGAGGTGGACGTCGCACCGGGGGCGGGGGCGACGTCGAGGGCGACGCCGTCGCCGGAGGGGGTGCCGCACACGATGGCGTAGACCGCGCCGTCCCGGGTGGTGAAGCGCACGTCGTGGCCCTCGCCCGTCGTGCCGTCGGTGCGCGTCCACGGACGGGTGCCGTAGATCGCGTCACCGTTGACGCGGAGCCACCATCCGAGCGCGAGCAGCCGCTGGGCCTGCACCCACGGGATGACGCCCTCCGCCGTCGGGCCGACGTTGAGGAGGAGGTTGCCGCCGTGGGCCACCACGTCGATGAACATCCGCACGAGCGCGTCCGGGGCCAGGTAGCTGTCCTCGGACTCCTGGCGGTTGTAGCCGAACGACGTGCCGATGCCGCGGGTGCTCTCCCACTTGCGGTTGGGGTCGCCGACGGTGGAGTACTCCGGGGTGACGAAGTCACAGTGCAGGCCGCCCGACGACTGGGCCATCCAGTCGAACCGGTTGTTCACGACGCCCTCGGGCACCGCCTCGTAGTAGCGGTCGAAGAGGGCGTCGAGGTCGGCCGCCGCCGGGTAGCCGATGTCGTTCCACAGCACGTCCGGGCGGTAGCGCTCGATCAGCTCGTGCCAGTGCGCGTCCGCGTAGTCCAGGTACTCCGGCGACTGCGGGATCGCCCGGAACATGCCGCCGAGGTCCGTGATCGGCAGGCCGCCGAAGGTCCAGTCGAGCCCCCCCGAGTAGTAGGTGCCGAAGCGCATGTCGCGGGACCGCACGGCCGCCGCGAGGTCACCGACCAGGTCGCGCGCCGACGCCCAGTGCTCCTTGTGCGGGTTGGGGATGTCGCTGGGCCAGAGCAGCACGCCGTCGTGGTGCTTCGTGACGAGCACGACGTAGCGAGCCCCCGCCTGGCGGAACAGGTCGGCCCAGGGCTCGGCCTGCCAGCCCCCGTGCCCGGCGAGGAAGGTGGCGACGAAGTCGTCGTAGGGCCGGTTGCCGTGCACCTCGGCGTGGTGCTGGGCGGCCGGGCTGCCCTCGATCGCCACCGAGTTCTGGTACCACTCGACGTAGGGGGAGCAGCGCATGGCCTCCTCCCAGCCACCCTCCGCGGCCAGGTCGAACGGCGAGTCGGCGATCGGCGCGAACGCCGGCACCGCCGCGGCGGTCCAGTGCACGAAGATCCCGAGCTTGGCGTCGTCGTACCAGCTGGGGAGCGGGCGGGTGCCGGGTTCCATCAGACCTCCACGATCAGGGTGACGGGTCCATCGTTGACGAGGGCGACCGCCATGTCCGCTCGGAACCGGCCGGTGGCGACGACCGCGCCGAGCTCCTCGAGCCGGGTCACGACCCCGGCGACGAGCGGCTCGGCCTGCTCCGGCCGGGCGGCGGCGAGCCACGATGGCCGGCGGCCCTTGGCGGTGTCGCCGTAGAGCGTGAACTGCGAGATCACCAGCAGCGGCGCACCGACGTCGGCCGCCGAGCGGTTCATGTCGCCGTCGTCGTCAGCGAGGATCCGCAGGTGCCAGAGCTTGTCGGCGAGCTTGGTGGCCGTCGCGGCCTCGTCAGCGTGGGTCACGCCCACGAGGACGCAGAGCCCGGGCCCGATCGCGCCCACGACCTCGTCACCGACGGTCACCGTCGCCTCGGTCACTCGCTGCACCACCGCTCGCATGGCCGCCGAACCTAACCCCCCGACCCCACCCGTTCTGTGGTCGCTCAGCACCGGCATGCGGTGCTGAGCGACCACAGAACCAGGGAATCCCGTGCCCGGGGACCGCCGCCCGTCAGTAGCGTCCGGCCCGTGGGAGCCATCGACGTGAACGGGGTGGCGTGCCGGACCCCTGGTGGCGTCGACCTGCTCGGCGACGTGAGCTTCCGGGTGGGCGACGGGGAGCACGTGGCGCTGGTGGGCGCCAACGGCGCGGGCAAGACCACCCTGTTCCGGGTCATCGCCGGCGACCAGGCACCCCACGCCGGGAGCGTCCACGTCGACGGTCGCCTGCGGGTGATGCGACAGCTCGTGGGCTGGCGCGAGGAAGGGCGCACCGTCCGGGACATGCTCCTCGACCTCTCCCCCACCCCGCTCCAGCGCGCCGCCTCCGACCTGAGCGCCGCGGAGCGGGCCGCCGCGGACGACCCTGGCGACCGCACCGGCATGGCCCTCGCCCGCGCCCACACGGCGTGGGGCGATGCGGGGGGCTGGGACGCGGAGGTCCTGTGGGACACCTGCACCACGATCGCCGTGCGCCAACCCCTGAACGTCGCCGGCGAACGCCCGCTGGCGACGCTGTCGGGCGGCGAGCAGAAGCGCCTCGCCCTCGAGGTGCTCCTCCGCTCCGACGCCGACGTGCTCCTGCTCGACGAACCGGACAACTACCTCGACGTCCCTGGCAAGGAGTGGCTCGAGGAGTCGCTCCGTGCGTGCCCGAAGTCGATCCTCCTCATCAGCCATGATCGCCAGCTCCTCGCCGGCGTGGCCCAGCGGGTGGTCACGCTGGAGGGTCGCACCGCGTGGGTGCACGGCGGGTCGTTCAGCACGTGGCACGACGCGCGCGAGGCGCGGCTGGCGCGGATCGACGACGAGCACCGGCAGTGGCAAGAGGAGCGCAAGCGGATGCAGTCGATGCTCGTCGAGTACCGCCGCCGGGCGTCGATGGGCAGCGACACCTTCGCGTCCCGGGTGCGGGCCACCAAGACGAAGATCGAGCGCTTCGAAGCGGCACCGCCACGCGAGCGCGTCGTCGACCACCAGGTGACCATGCGCCTGGGCGGCGACCGCACGGGCACTCGGGTCGTGATCTGCGAGCAGCTCGAGCTGCACGGCCTCACCGACCCGTTCGACACCGAGGTCGTCTACGGCGAGCGGGTGGCGGTCCTCGGCCCCAACGGCACCGGCAAGAGCCACTTCCTCCGCCTCCTCGCCGGTGAGCCCGTCGGCCACGAGGGCACGTGGCGACTCGGCGCCCGGGTGGTCCCCGGCTACTTCTCCCAGACCCACGACCACCCCGAGCTGCGCGGCATCGACGTCCTCGACATCGTGATGAAGCGCGGCGTCGAGCGAGGCAAGGCGATGGCGGCCCTGCGGCGGTACGGGATCCACGGCTGCGCCCAGCAGGCGTTCGAGACCCTGTCCGGCGGCCAGCAGGCCCGCCTGCAGATCCTCCTCCTCGAGCTGGCGGGCAGCACCCTCCTCCTGCTCGACGAGCCCACGGACAACCTCGACCTGGCGTCCGCCGAGGCGCTGGAGGAGGCCCTCGAGAGCTACGTCGGCACCGTCGTGGCGGTGACCCACGACCGCTGGTTCCTGCGCGGCTTCGACCGCTTCCTCGTGTTCGGTCGCGACGCCACGGTCACGGAGCACCTGGAGCCCGTGTTCGCCTGAGCGCCGCGGTCACCTAGCCTGCCGGCGATGCCCACCCTCGACTCGCCGGACCGGCCGACCGTCCAGCGTCGACCTGGCGCGCGGAGGCGCGGCTGTCGTCGCTGGTCGTCCACGGTCATGAGCTGCTCATCCAGCCGCAGCCCGGGAGCCTCGACGGCGCCGACGCGACCCGCTGCTCTCGGGCTGCTATCCCGATGGCCCCCTTCGCCGGGCGCGTCCGGGACGGCCGGTTCGTGTGGGACGGGCAGCGTCCACCAGCTGGCGCCCAACCACGGCGGCCACGCCATGCACGGCACGGTCTTCGACCGGCGCTGGATCGTCGAGCGGGCCGACGTCGGCTACCTCCGCCTGCGCGCGCGACCTGCAGCCCGGCTGGCCGTTCCCGGGATGGGCCGTGCAGGAGGTCGCCCTGTCCGCCAGCCGACTCGAGCTGCGCCTCGAGGTGCACACCGCCGGCCCGACCTTCCCCGCCACGCTGGGCTGGCACCCGTGGTTCCGGCGGCGCGTCGACGTCGGCGGCGCTCTCGAGGTCGCCCTCGACGCCGCCCGCTACTACCCCCGAGGCGTCGACGGCCTCCCGCTCGGGCATCGTCGAGGCCCCGCCGCCCGACGGGCCGTGGGACGACTGCTTCACCGCCGTCACCTGGCCCGTCGTGCTGACGTGGCCTGGGGCCCTCGAGGTCGCACTCACCTCCACCTGTGACCATGTCGTGCTCTTCGACGAGACCAGCCACGCCATCTGCGTCGAGCCCCAGACCGGGCCGCCCAACGCGCTGAACCACCCCGAGCAGGCGACGATCGTTCGGCCGGGCCATCCCCTCACCGCGGAGATGTCCCTGACCTGGTCCGTCCCACCCTCCTAACCTCCGACCATGGAGCAGGTCGGCACGGTCCAGCAGGTGTGGCGGTACCCGGTGAAGTCGTTCCAGGGGGAGCAGGTCGACTCGCTCGACCTGGCCCCCGGTGGGGCGGCGGGCGACCGCACGCTGGCCGTGGTCGACCCGGCGGCCGGCAAGGTCCTCTCCGCCAAGCGCTACGCCGACCTCTTCATGGCGTCGGCCCGGCTCGATGGCGACCGGGTGGTCCTCACCCTGCCCGACGGGAGCGAGCACGCCGCCGACGACGCGGGCGTCCACCAGGCCCTCTCGGACTGGCTCGGCCTCGCGGTGCGCCTCGAGGCGCCGCCGGTGGACGGCGTGTTCCCGATGGAGATGTACACGGGCATGTCCGACGAGGACTCGCCGCTGTTCGACTGGCCGGGCCCGCCCGGCACCTGGCTCGACCTCGCCGACGCCCACTGGCTGACCACCGCCAGCCTCGCCGCCATCGCCGACGAGCACCCCGACGGCGAGTGGGACGTCCGCCGCTTCCGCCCCACCGCGCTCATCGAGCCCGTCGCCACGGGCTTCGTGGAGGAGGCGTGGAGCACCATCGAGGTCGGCACCGTGGGGAGCGAGGTGCTGATGGCCACCCCCCGGTGCACGATGCCGTCACGGGCCCAGCCGGGGCTGCGCCGCGACAAGGCCATCGGGACGACGATCCGCGACGCCAACGCCAACAACCTGGGCGTCTACGCCAAGGTGACGCAGAGCGGAACCGTCCGGGTCGGCGATAGCGTGCACGCCAGCTAGCACATCGCTTGCTACAGGCGGCCTGGCGGCCACCTGCGCGTTGAGTTGACCGATGGGTCAATCGCCCGAAAGGCTTGTCGGATCATGCCCAGCGACGCCCCCCTCCGGATCGCCCTCCTGTCCTACCGGGGCAAGCCCCACGTGGGCGGCCAGGGGGTCTACACCCGGCACCTGGCCAAGGCGCTCGTCGACCTCGGTCACCACGTCGAGGTGCTCGGTGGGCAGCCGTACCCGATCCTCGACGAGCGGGTGCCCCTCGTCGAGCTGCCGAGCCTCGACATCTACAACGACCACTTCCCGATGCGGATGCCGGGCCTGTGGGAGCTCAAGAACTGGACGGACTTCCTCGAGGTCACCGCCTTCTCCTTCGGCACCTTCCCGGAGCCGCTCGCCTTCTCCATGCGGGCCTGGGACCACCTCCGCCACCGCCAGGACGACTTCGACATCGTCCAGGACAACCAGTGCCTCGGCTACGGCCTGCTCCTCATCGAGCGCCAGCTCGGCCTCCCGGTCCTCGGCACCATCCACCACCCGATCACCGTCGATCGCCGCCTCGAGATGGAGGCCGCGGAGAGCTGGTACAAGCGGCTCACGCTGCGCCGCTGGTACGCCTTCGTCGACATGCAGACGCAGGTCGCCCGGCGGCTCGAGCGCATCATCACGGTCTCGGAGAACTCCTTCAAGGACATCGTCCACGACCACAAGGTCGACCCCGCCCGCATGGCGGTGGTCCCGGTGGGCGTCGACATCGAGCTCTTCAAGCCGTTGCCCGAGGTCGCGGTCGTCCCGGGCCGCCTCGTCACCACCGCGTCGGCCGACGTGGCCATGAAGGGCCTCAAGTTCCTGCTGGAGGCCGTGGCCAAGCTGCGCACCGAGCGCGACGACATCCACCTCGTCGTGATCGGCAAGCGCAAGCCGGGCGGGGCGAGCGACGCCACCATCAAGCGGCTGGGCCTCGAGGAGCACGTCGAGTTCGTGACCGGCGTGTCGGAGCAGCGGATCATCGAGCTCTACTCCGAGGCCGAGATGGCGGTCGTGCCGTCGCTGTACGAGGGCTTCTCCCTCCCGGCCATCGAGGCGATGGCCTGTGGCACGCCCCTCGTGGGCACGACCGGCGGCGCGGTCCCCGAGGTCATCGGCAAGGACGGCGACACCGCCATGGTGGTCCCGCCCGGCGACAGCGACGCGCTCGCCGCGAAGATCCGCTGGGGGCTCGAGCAGGACGACCTCCGGGGCACGATCGGCGCTCGGGGACGGCAGCGCATCGTCGACCGCTGGTCCTGGAAGCACACCGCGCTCAAGACGGTCGAGCAGTACCGCATCCGACTGGGACAGGACTGAGCATGCTCACCGTCCGGTTCGACGAGCTCGGCGTGCAGCCGGGCGACCTGCTGCTCGACATGGGCTGCGGGGCGGGCCGGCACGCGTTCGAGTCGTTCCGCCTGGGCGCCAAGGTGGTCGCCTTCGACTACTCCGCGGCCGAGCTCAAGGACGTCGGCGGCCTGTTCGCAGCCATGCGGGAGGCCGGCGAGGCCGGCACCGAGCCGGACGCGATGGCCGCGACCACGAACGGCGACGCGCTCCGCCTCCCCTTCCCGGACAACACCTTCGACCGCATCATCGCCTCCGAGGTGCTGGAGCACGTCTCCGACGACCAGGTGGCCCTCGAGGAGATCTTCCGGGTGCTCAAGCCGGGCGGCACGCTCGCCGCCACGGTGCCGTCCTGGCTGCCCGAGCAGATCTGCTGGGCGCTGTCCGAGGAGTACCACGCGCCCTTCGTGGAGGGCGGCCACGTCCGCATCTACTCAGAGCCCACGCTGCGGTCTCGCATGCGCACGGCCGGCTTGGCGCCGGGCGCCGCGCACCACGCCCATGCGCTCCACTCGCCGTACTGGTGGCTCAAGTGCGCGGTGGGCCCCACGAACGACGACAACCCGCTCGTGAAGGCCTACCTCCAGGTCCTCATCTGGGACATCGCCCAGACGCAGCCGATGGGCACGCTCACCCGCCTCGCCGAACGGGTGCTCAACCCCGTGCTGGGCAAGAGCCTGATCGTCTACGCCCGCAAGCCCCACGGGACGGCGTAGGCATGCCCGTCGACGTCCCCGGCCTCGTCTCCGCCACCGACCTCCACGCGACGCTCGACGGCATCGCGGAGTGGCAGCTGCCCTCCGGGATGATCCCGTGGTTCCCCGGCGGCCACGCCGACCCGTGGAACCACGTCGAGGCGGCCATGGCCCTCGACGTCGGCGGCCGGCGCGCCGAGGCCGACCGGGCCTACGAGTGGCTCGTCGACCTGCAGCGAGACGATGGCTCCTGGCACCAGTACTACGTCGCCGGCGACGACGGCTCGACGCAGGTCGAGCAGGACAAGCTCGACGCCAACGTCTGCGCCTACGTGGCCGCAGGCGTGTGGCACCGCTGGTTGCTCACCGACGACCGTGGCTTCGTCGAGGAGCTGTGGCCGGTGGTCGAGAAGGCGATCGACTTCGTCCTCGACCTGCAGACGCCCCGCGGCGAGATCCTGTGGGCCCGCCACGCCGACGGCACCCCCTGGAGCTTCGCCCTCCTCACCGGCTCGAGCTCGATCTGCCACAGCCTCCGCTGTGCGATCGCCATCGCCCAGCTGCTCGGCCACGAGCGTCCCGACTGGGAGATGTCCGCCGCCCAGCTCGCCCACGTGATCCGCGAGGTCCCCGAGGCCTTCGCGCCGAAGCACCGGTGGGCGATGGACTGGTACTACCCGGTCCTCGGCGGCGTGGTGCTCGGCGAGGCGGGCCGGGCCCGGCTCGACGAGCGCCGGGACACCTTCCTCATGGACGGCCGCGGTGTCCGGTGCGTGTCCGACCGTCCGTGGATCACCGTCGCCGAGACCTGCGAGTGCGCCATGGCCTACCTGGCCGTCGGCGATCGCGAGATGGCCCACACGCTCTTCGGCTGGGCGCAGCAGTTCCGCCACGACCCCGACGGCCGCTACTGGACGGGCACCGTCTTCCCCGACGAGGCCCGGTTCCCCGGCGGTGAGCGCAGCACCTACACCGCCGCCAGCGTCATCCTCTGCGCCGACGCCCTCGCCGGCGCCACCCCCGCCTCCGCCCTGTTCGTCGAGACCCAGGGCGTCCTGCCTCCCCTGATGGACCTGTAGGGACCCGTTCGGGCGGCGTCACCAGTGGCTCACCACACCGACGAGGGGCTGCGAGCGCTGATCCGTGACGTCCCGGACTTCCCACAACCGGGCGTGGTGTTCAAGGACATCTCGCCGCTGCTCGGCGACGCGGGGGCGTTCGCGACGGTCGTGGACCGGCTGACCGAGCCGTTCGTCGGGCGGCGGGTCGACAAGGTCGCCGGGATCGAGGCCCGGGGGTTCCTGCTCGCGGGGCCGGTCGCCCACCGACTGGGTGCGGGCCTGGTGCCGATCCGCAAGCCAGGCAAGCTCCCCTGGGCCACCGAGACCGAGGAGTACGACCTCGAGTACGGGACCGACCGGCTCGAGGTGCACCAGGACGCCGTCGCCGCCGGGGAGCGCATCGTGATCATCGACGACGTCCTCGCCACCGGCGGCACGGCCGCCGCCGCGGCCCGCCTCGTCGAGGCGATCGGCGGTGAGGTCGTGGGGCTCGGGTTCCTCATCGAGCTGAGCTTCCTGGGCGGAGCCGCCCGGCTCGCCGACCGCGACCACACCGCCTCCTGACCTACTGACGGGCGAGCAGCTGGGCTGCGCCTCAGGGGAGGCGGCGCAGGACGCGGAGGCTCCCGACGGCCTCGACCTCCTCGAACCGCCCGCTGGCCAGCGCAGGGAGGTAGATCTGCTCGTACGGCGGGCGGCCGCCGTCGGCCGGGTCGGGGAAGACGTCGTGGATGCAGAACGTGCCGCCGGGGAGACGTGCGGCGTCCAGCGCTCGTAGTCGATGCGAGCCGGTTCCTCGCCGTGGCCGCCGTCGATGAAGAGGAAGGCCAGCGGCGTGGCCCAGGCGGAGGCCACCGTCGGCGAGTCGCCCACGACCGCGATCACGGTGCCCTCGAGCCCGGCGTCGTGGATCGTCTTGCGGAAGAACGGCAGCGTGTCCATCTTGCCGACGGCGGGATCGACGAGGTCGGGCTCGTGCCACTCCCAGCCCGGCTGGTTCTCCTCCGAGCCGCGGTGGTGGTCGACGGTGAACAGCACCCGGCCGAGCGACTGCGCCGCCGCGCCCAGGTACACCGACGACTTGCCGCAGTACGTGCCCACCTCCAGCATCGGGCCCGTCGACCGCGACCGCCGAGGCGGCGTCGTGGAGCGCCATCCCTTCGTCCGCGGGCATGAACCCCCGCGCCGCCTCGGCCTGACGCCGCAGCTCGGCGTCCATCACCACCCGTCGGTGTGGATGATGCGGTCGAGGTCGCGGCGGGCACCGGGCTTGAAGTCGGTGCCGCCGAGCGTGTGGGCGACGGGGATGAGCGCGCCCTGCATCACGTGGTCGGGGATGCCCAGCAGCTCGGCGGCCGCCTTCTCCTCGGTGAGGTGCAGCGTGGTCCAGCAGGTGCCGAGCCCGCGGGCCCGCGCCGCCAGCATGAAGCTCCACACGGCGGGCAGCAGCGAGCCCCAGATGGCGGCCTGCCACGCCACCGGCAGGTTGTCGGTGCGCCCCTCGATGCAGGGGATGACGTGGACCGGCACCTCGGCGAGGTGGTCGGCCAGGTACTGGGCCGAGCTGATGACCTTCTTCGTGGTCGCCACGTAGTCGGGGTCGTCCTGCGGCAGGTTGCCCACGACCGCGTCGGGGTTGCCGTACATCGCCGCGAACGCCGGCGCGTACCACTCGGCCAGCTGGGTGCGCTTGGCCTGATCGGTCACCACGACGAAGTGCCAGCCCTGGTTGTTGCCACCCGTGGGCGCCTGCGTGGCGACCTCGATGCACTCGCGGAGGAGCTCGGGCGCAACCGGGCGGCTGAGGTCGAGGCGCTTGCGCACCGACCGGGTGGTCGAGAGGAGCTCGTCAGGGTCAAGCGGCAGCAGGGTCGACATGGACGGCGACGCTATCCGGCGCAGCGTCAGGCGAGCGGGGCCTCCTGCGAGAGGACCTCGTCCTTCTCCGAGTGACCGAACATGATCTGGTCGAGGAAGAGGAACTTGGCCACCCACAGGAGCCCGAAGCCGCCGATGTTCGCCGCCATCACGAGGAGCGTCGAGTCGGAGAAGGTCTCGACCCACGCGACCAGTGCCGTCGACAGGCCCAGGCCCGCGAGGGTGAACACCCAGAAGGGCAGGATCTCGCGGCGGAGGCTGAGCTTGCCGTCGGCGTTCCAGACCCAGTGCTTGTTGAGCAGGAACACGGGGATCGAGCAGAGCGACACGGCGATGACGTTCGACCACGTCGGGTCCTTGTCCAGGATCCCGACGTAGAGGAGCAGCTGCAGCTGCGTGATGGTCACCCCGATCAGGGACACCGTCGTGTACCTGATGGCCAGGTTGCCCCGTCCTCCGGTGACGCGGTCGAGCAGCGCCGCCGGTGACAGGTTCACGACCACCGAGGATAGGGCGGCGAGCCGCCAGGCGAGCCCAGCAATGACACCGATGGGCGAAGCCCGACGCCCAGGGCGTTGGCCTCGCGCGACCTGTCCGAGCCAGCGGGCGCTCTCCTTCGGGCGTGCGCTCGAACGTCGTCCGATCGCAGTCGACGATCCCGAAGCGGGGTCCGTAGCCGAAGGCCCACTCGAAGTTGTCGAGCAGGCTCCAGTAGGTGTACCCGCGCACGTCGATGTCGTCGGCGATGCAGGCGAGCACGCCTTCGAGCGCCGCTCGCACGTACGCGATCCGCTGCTCGTCGTCGTCGGTGCCGATGCCGTTCTCGGTGACGAGGATCGGCACCTCCCCCCGCGTGTACTCCCAGGCCCGGCGGATCGTGGCCTCCAGGGACTCGGGGTAGTACTCGTAGCCCATGATCAGGGTCGGCACGCCGTCCTCCGGCCCGAGCACCCCGTCCGGACCCACCCGCGTGCGCGAGTAGGTCTGCACGCCGACGAAGTCGTCGCCCGTGGTCGCGTCGAAGAACACGTCCTCCATGCCCCGCCGGATCTGCTCGAGCTTCGACTCGCCGCCGTCGACCGCCTGGTAGTCGCTCATCGCCAGCGTGATCCCGACCGGCACCCCGGCGGCGTTGGCTCGGATCGCGTCGACGCCCTGGCGGTGGGCCCGCACGAAGATCTCGTTGACCCGGTGACGCAGGTCGCGGTCACGGGCCCCGGGCGGGAACTGGCCCGCGAGGTGGCCGAGGGTCGCCACCATGCTGGGCTCGTTGATCGTGCAGGCGCGGGCCATCAGCCCGTCGAGGCGCGACGCGACCTGCTCGCAGTACGCCGCGAACCGGTCGGGCATGGCGTCGCTGCTCCAACCCCCTTGGTCGGCGAGCCAGAGCGGGGTGGTGAAGTGGTGGAACGTGACCACGGGCGCCACGCCGGCCTCGAGCAGCCCCTCGCACAGCCGGGCGTAGTGGTCGAGCGCCACGTTGGAGAACTCACCGTCGGCGGGTTCGATCCGGCTCCACTCGACGGAGAAGCGGTAGTCGGTGAACCCGAGCTCCTTGAGCAGCGCGACGTCGTCGGGCCAGCGGTGCCAGCTGTCGCAGCAGTCGCCGCTCGACTCCTTGCACCCCGAGCCGGGGGTGTGCTCCCAGCGCCACCAGTCGTTGTTGACGTTGCCGCCCTCGATCTGGTGGGCCGCGGTGGCGGTGCCCCATCGGAACCCCTCGGGAAACGTCTTGGCCGGCATGGGGCGGGACCGTACCCGAGGTGGCATACGCGAGGATGGCCCCCATGTCGCAGGACGCCGTCGACGCGCTGGTGAAGCTGCTGGACCTCGAGCCGATCGAGGTCAACATGTTCCGCGGCGTGTCGCCCGACGAGGAGCGCCAGCGCGTCTTCGGCGGACAGGTGGCCGGGCAGGCCCTGGTGGCCGCGGCGCGCACGGTGGAGGCAGGACGGTCCGTCCACTCGCTGCACGCCTACTTCCTCCGGCCCGGTGACCCCCACGTGCCGATCCTCTACGAGGTCGACCGCATCCGCGACGGTCGCTCCTTCACCACCCGTCGCGTCGTCGCCATCCAGCACGGCAAGGCGATCTTCAACCTGCAGTCGAGCTTCCAGGTGCAGGAGCAGGGACTCGAGCACGAGGCACCCATGCCGGAGGCCCCCGCCCCCGAGACGCTGCCGGACTTCGCCACTCGCATGGCGCCCTATGCCGACGCGATGGGACCGTGGTTCCACCGGCCCCGACCGATCGACACCCGCCACGTCGACAGCAACCCGCCGGACCGCAAGAAGCCGCTGCCGCCCCACCAGCAGGTGTGGCTGCGGGCCGACGGCACGTTGCCCGATGATCCCGTCCTGCACGCATGCGTCCTCACGTACGCGAGCGACATGACGTTGCTCGACACCGCGCTGCGGCCCCACGGCGGGAGCTGGGACGACGAGGACCTGTTCATGGCCAGCCTCGACCACGCGATGTGGTTCCACCGACCGTTCCGCGCGGACGAGTGGCTCCTCTACGACCAGGACACGCCATCGGCGTCAGGTGGCCGCGGTCTCGGCCGCGGCAGCCTGTTCACCGCCGCGGGCCACCTCGCGGTCACGGTCGTCCAGGAGGGCCTGATCCGCGTGGTCCGCCGATGAGGCGAGCAGCGGTGCTGGTCCTCGCCGCGTGCCTGCTCCTCGGGTGCAGCGACGACGGCCCCGCGGCCCCGAGCACGACCACGACCACCACGACGACGGTCCCGCCCAGCGACTCGACGGACACCACTGCCCCCGCGGCGGTGCCGATCCTCGACAACATCCCGCTCGCGCTCGAGGAGGTGGCCCAGCTCGACGAACCGATCGCTCTGGCGGCTCGTCCCGGCTCCCCTGACCTGTACATCGCCGAGAAGGGCGGTCGCGTTCGGCTCGTGAAGGTGCTCACCGACGAGTTCTCCGACGACGAGGACGTCACCTACCAGGTCCAGAACACGCCGCTCCTCGACATCTCCGACGAGGTCATCAACCAGGGCGAGCAGGGGCTGCTCGGGATGTCGTTCTCCAGCGACGGCCGCAAGCTCTACCTCGACTACACGCGTGCTCCGGACGGCTACACCGTCATCGTCGAGTACGAGCTCGGAGATCGGGCGACGATCGACGACGACACCCGTCGCGAGCTGCTCGTGGTCGAGCAGCCGTTCGCCAACCACAACGGCGGCCAGCTCGCGATCGGCCCGGACGGGTACCTCTACATCGCCCTGGGTGACGGAGGCGACGGCGGCGACCCCTTCGGGCACGGGCAGGACACGGCCACCCTCCTCGGCTCGATCCTGCGGATCGACCCCGAGGCCGGGGCCGAAGAGGGGCCCGCGTACGGCATCCCGACCGGCAACCCGTTCGCCGACGGCGACGGCGGGCAACCCGAGATCTGGCTCTACGGCGTTCGCAACCCCTGGCGGTTCACGTTCGACTCGACGACCGGCGATCTCTGGGTGGCCGACGTGGGCCAGGACGAGTACGAGGAGGTCAACCGGCTCCCGGCCGCGTCGGGCTTCGACGCGGGCCAGGGCGACAACCTCGGATGGGCCGAGATGGAGGGGACGCACTCCTACGACGGCGGTGAGAACCCGGATGGAGGCGTGCTCCCGATCCATGAGTACGACCACACCTCGGGGTGCTCGGTCATCGGCGGCTACGTGTACCGCGGGGACGAGATCCCCGGCCTCGCGGGCGTCTACCTCTTCGGCGACGCCTGTGCCACCGGCGTCCGGGGCCTGCAGCTGGACGGCGACAGCGTGGTCGACACCCGCACCTGGGACCTCCCGGTCGGCGACCTGTACTCGTTCGGCCAGGACGACGACGGCGAGCTGTACGTGCTGATGGCCAACGGCGCGGTGCTCAAGCTGGTGGCCCCGTGAGCGCGCCGGAGCTGCGCCACCTCGCGACCCCCGACGAGTGGGCGGCGTACCAGGCGACCGGCTCGATCGAGCCGCCGAGCCTCCATGACGAGGGGTTCGTGCACTGCAGCACCGACGAGCAGCTCGACGCCACCATCGAGCGGCACTACGCGGACGTCGACGAGCTCGTCGTGCTGCACCTGCACGCGGAGGGGCTGCGCGACGCGCTGCGCTGGGAGGAGAGCCGCCCCGGAGAGACCTTCCCCCACGTCTACCGGGCGATCGAGATCGCCGAGGTGGCCCAGGCCGTCCCGTGGCACCGCCCACCCCGAGGGTGAGTGGTGGGCGTGCAGCGAGCCGTCGGCCTCCTGCTGGCCGCGACCCTCGTGGCGGGCTGCAGTGGGGACGCCGGCGACGGTGAGCTCGGCGATCGCCCGGGCCCCTCGACCACCACGAGCACGACCACGCCGGTGACCACGACCGTCACGGTCGCGCCGCCCACGACCACGACGGAACCGGTCGACGTCCTCGCGCTCCGACCACCGGCGGCCGCCGCCTCGCCCCAGGCGCTGGCCGATCAGATCGCCGCCGCGGAGGCCGCCATCCGGGATCCGTCCACCCCCGAGCTCGACCTGGCCCGGGCCGGTCTCGCGCAGCAGGTCGCGTACCGGACGCTCGGCGGCCACCCCGAGTGGGACGAGGTGGTCCTCGCGGCCCTGCCGGAGGAGCTGCGTTCGTCCGTGCGGCGGCATGCCGCCGCTCGCCGCGAGTTCCGTGGGATGCACGTGACGCCGTCGGACACGCTGCCGGCCTGGCGCATCGTCGCCCCCCGGCCCGCTGACGAGCTCCTGTCGATCTACCGGGAGGCCGGCGACGAGTTCGACATCCCCTGGAGCGTCCTCGCCGCGATCCACCTCGTCGAGACGGGGACCGGGCGCATCCGCGGGACCTCGACGGCCGGCGCCCAAGGGCCGATGCAGTTCCTCCCCGCCACCTGGGCGGCCTACGGGGGCGGCGGCGACATCGACGACACCCACGACGCGATCGTCGGCGCCGCCCGCTACCTGGCGGCCAACAACGGGGCCACGGACCTGGACCACGCGCTGTTCCGCTACAACCACAGCGCCCGCTACGTGCGTGGGGTCCGGCTCTACGCCGATCTCCTCGCCGAGCACCCCCGGGCGTTCTTCGGCCTCCACCAATGGGGCGTCTGGTACCTCACGAGCGAGGGCGAGGTGTACCTACCCGTCGGCTACGAGCAACAGGAGCCCATCGCCGTCTCGTCCTACCTCGCCGACGGGTGAGCGCGGCCGCGTCAGCGGTGCTCGTCGACGAGGTCGCTCGCCGCCCGCGCGACCTCTTCGACCTTCTTCCGGGCTCGCCGGCCCTGCTTCTCGACGCCCTTGCGGGCCTTCTTGGCTGCCGCGTCGGCCTGCTTCTGCGCCTTCTTGGCCGCCTTGCGGGCCCGCCGGTTGAGATCCTTCGCCCGCTCCTCGATGGCCGGCCCGGCGGAGCTCACCAGGCCCTCGATGGACTCCCGCGCCTGCGCCGCCTTGGAACGACGGCGATCGCGGCGCGACACCTTGCCCGACTTGGCCAGCTCCGCCTTCTGCGCCGCGGCCCGCTGGGCCCGACGGGCCTCGTCCTCGGCCGCTGCCAAGCGCTGGTCGGTGGCGGCTCGCGCCGCTTCGACGCCGGCCAGCTGCTTCTCCGCCTTGCGCTGCGCCTTCTCGGCTCGACGGATCTGCTCCTTCTGCGAGCGGTAGTCGACGATGCCGAGCGTCGCGATCGAGCACGTCTTGCGGATCAGTCCCACGGCAGCCTCCTGGGGTGGCGAAGGTCCCTGGTCTACCCCATGTCGACGGCGACCAACCTGGGTGCACCTACGCTCTGCGCTCGTGCCTGAACCCCGCTCGTTCCGCCAGCATCGCTTCCTCCCGCCCCCCGGCGCCACGGAGGTGCTGCTCGTCCGCCACGGCGAGTCCCAGCCCGCGGTCGAGGGGCAGCCGTTCGAGCTCGTGGATGGCCACGGCGATCCGGCGCTCTCACCCGAGGGGCGTGAGCAGGCCGTGAAGGTGTGCGCCCGTCTGGCCGGGGAAGGCGTGGACGCGATCTACGTCTCGAAGCTCCGTCGGACGTCGGAGACGGCCAACGCGCTGGCGAGCGCCCTCGAGCTGCCGATGGTCACCGACCCGGACCTCCACGAGGTCTTCCTGGGCGACTGGGAAGGGGGCGTGTTCCGCCAGCGCGTCGCCGAGGGAGACCCGATCGCCGTGCGCATGATCACCGAGGAGCGCTGGGACGTCATCCCGAACGCCGAGCCGGCCGACGTCTTCGCCGCCCGGGTCCGGCGCGCCATCACCCGGATCGCCGCCGCGCACCCCGACCAGCGCGTCGCGGCCTTCGCCCACGGAGGCACGATCGGCCAGATCCTCGCCCAGGCCACGGGCTCGCGCCCGTTCGCGCTCTCGGGGGCCGACAACGCCTCCATCTCGCACCTGGTGGTCTCCGGCGACCGCTGGGTGCTCCGTCGCTTCAACGACACGACCCACCTCGACGGCGGCCTCACCGTGGCCGCCGCCCCGCCTACCTGACGTCCGCGGCCGTCGCGAGGCCTTGGCCCGCTTGTTGCGCCGCACCAGGTACATGGTGATCCCGGTCACCTGGTTGGCGCCTCAGCCCAGGGCGGCGAGCAACGCCCGGTAGGGCGGGAGGAGGGCGGCATGACGTGGATCGCGCGAGACCTGCTCGGCGACGAGCCGATAGGTGAGGGCGCGACCGAGGAGGTCGCGGTTGGCCGAGCTGAAGGCGAAGGACCGGGCCAGCTCAGGGTCGGCCCCGTCCCACAGCACCGCGTCGGTCACCACGATCGCCTCTGCCCAGCGTCGCGGGCGGAGGTACGGGCTCACGTCCAGAACGACCGGGACGCCACTCGGATCGAGGAAGACGTTGCCGCCGAGGTCGCCGTGCACGAAGTGCCGTTCGCGGTCCGCGGTGGTGAGCAGCTGGGCCGCGATCTCCTCGCGCACCTCTGTCGCCGGAGACGAGAGCGCGATGTCCTCCTCGCCCCACGCCACCCGATCGGCCATGGCCCAGCGGTGGTGGCGCCGGTCGAGCACGTCCTCACCCCCGCGGCGGACGGCCTCGACGGCGTCGCCGAGCCGGAGGCCGGCGTCGACCACCGTCGCCCAGTCGGGAGCGGCCGGCCGCAGAGCAGGGACGAACCGCGAGGCAACCCACCCGTCGTGGACCCAGGCCCCTTGGGCAGTTGAGATCGGGGACGCGATCCGCACACCGTCGAGGACGACCGCATCGAGGAGCGACTGCGTCCACTCCGCCTCGGCCAGGTCGTGGATCGGTTTGAGCACGGCGTCGCCGACCCGCACGGTCCGCCCCTCCCCACCGTCGAGCCGCGTGACGCCGCCAGTGATCCCGAACGCCTCGAGGACGGCTCGAGGCGGCGTCTCCACGGGCGAGCCGACCGTCAGGGCTCGCGGCGGTACACGTTCGTGTCGCGCTCCTCGAACCCGGCCTTGCGGTAGAGGTGGTTGGCCGCCTCGCGGCTCGGGCGGCTCGTGAGGTCGACCGTCTTGCAGCCGAGCTCGCCCGCTCTCGCCACCATGGCGTCGAGCAGCAACCGGCCGATGCCCTGGTTGTTGCTGGCCTCGTCGACGATGACGTCCTCCACCCAGCCTCGGATGGCCGTGGGGATCGGGAAGGTGACGAGGGTCGACACGCCGACGATCGAGCCGTCGTCGCGTCGGGCGATGAACTGGGTGACGGCGTCGTGGCCGAGCATCGCCTGCACCGCCTCGAGGGATGGCGGCGGATTCGAGCGTGAGAGCTGCGGGACGAGGTGTCGCAGCGCCTCCGTCAGCTCCTCAGCGTCCGCGGCGATCGCGATCGAGACGGTGACCGGCACGGTCAGGTCGGGTCGGGAACAGGCTGCGGCGGCGGCGGACCGACGTACTTGGCCGACGGGCGGATGATCCGGTTGTCGGCGGCTTGTTCGAGGATGTTGGCGCACCAGCCGATCACGCGGCTCGAGGCAAACGTCGGCGTGAACAGCTCCGGCGGCAGCCCGCAGTGGTCCATCACGACGCCGGCGTAGAACTCGACGTTGGCGTACAGGTTCCGGCCGGGCTTCAGCTCCCCGAGGACCTCGACCACGGTCTGCTCCACGACCTTCGCGAACTCCACCTTGTCGGCGTGGATCCGCTCCGCGACCCCCCGCAGGAACGTCGAGCGGGGGTCGTCGGTCTTGTAGACCCGATGACCGAAGCCCATGATCTTCTCGCCGCGCGACACGTGGTCGATGAGGTACGGCCGGGCGTTCTCCGCCGTGCCGATGGCCTCGAGGAGGGCGAGGGCCCGTGAGGGCGCTCCGCCGTGCAGCGGTCCCGAGAGGGCACCCATGCCGCCGACGACGGCCGCGGCGACGTCGGCCCCGGACGAGCAGATCACCCGGGCGGTGAAGGTGGAGGCGTTGAACCCGTGGTCGATCGTGGTGATCTGGTACTGCTCGACGGCGCGACCCTTGTCGGTGTCGAACTCCTCGCCCGTGAGCATCCAGAGGTAGTTGGCGCCGTAGCCGAGGTCGTGACGGGGGGCGATCGGCTCCTGGCCCTGCTGGAGGCGGTAGATGGCCATGATGAGCGTGGGCATGACCGCGCACATCTGCAAGTGCGTTGCGGCGGCGCTCGGCCTGGTCGATGTCGAGCGTCGGCTTGTAGCCCTCCGCGGCGCCGACCATCGACATGGCCGAGCGCACCGCCTCCATCACGGTCTGGCTCGACGCCGCGAGCGCGGGAAGGAGGACCGCCACCGACTCGGGCACGACGCGCAGCGGGTTGACCTCCGCCGCGAACGCCTCCCGTTCCGCGGGCGAGGGCAGGCGACCCTCGAACAGCAGGTGCCACACGTCCTCGAGCGGGAGCTTGTCCGCCAGCTCGACCGCGTTGTACTGGCGGTAGTGGTAGAAGCCCTCGAGGCCCCGTACGTCGCCCACCGACGTCTCCGCCACG
Source organism: uncultured Microthrixaceae bacterium (assembly GCA_963721695.1). GTDB lineage: Bacteria > Actinomycetota > Acidimicrobiia > Acidimicrobiales > VFJN01 > VFJN01. The sequence goes on along the minus strand of CAVRKU010000009.1, from coordinate 32,582 downwards.
ATGACGCCCTCGAGTCCGGGTGGGGCCTCGATGTTCGACGGATGGACGACCGGCTGGATCTGGGCGACGCCCATCAGCGCGCGGAGCGACACGACGCCGACGAGCTTGTCGCTCTCGACCACGGGGAGGTGGCGGTACCCGTGCTCGGCGAACTCGTGGAAGGCCTCTTGCACCGACAGCGTGGGAGCGCAGCAGTCCACCGGCTGGGTCATCCACTCGCTGACCTTCGTGTCCGACGCCGCCGCCCCGGTGGCGTTGAAGCGCACGAGGTCGCGCTCGGTGAGGATGCCGATGGGACGCTCGCCGTCGACGATGACGACGGAACCCTTCTTCTTCTCCGCCATCCGCTTCGACACCTCCGCCACCGTCTCTGACGAGTGGGCCGTGATCGCCGGGGAGCTCATCACCTCGGCCACGGTGCGGATGGTGCTGGTCGCTGGCATGCCTCGGATCCTACCGACCGTTTCGATCCCGTGAGCAGGGGCCCGTTGGCGCCATCAGACAACGTTCACCTGCTCGCGACACGGTGCTCACGCGAGCGTGTCGTCGATGTCACACGGTGGCGCGACAGTCAGCGCGTGAACCCGCTCACCACGTTCGTACGATCGCTCGGCAACGACGGGGCCACGGCCAACGCCCGGGCGGTGCTCGAGGCTCGCGTGCGGGAGGACTGGCTCGTGCAGGGCCTCACGCTCCGGCTCGAGCGCTCGAGCGCCTCGTCGTCAGAGGGCGTCGCCGCCGTTCCCGGCACCAGCGTCGCCGCCGTCGCCTGACCCGTCCTCCTGCGCCCGGTCGGCGCGGCGCTTGAGGAACGTGCCCCCGACAGCGACGGCGATCAGGGCCACGATCGCCGAGCCGATCAGCCACGGCGCCGCCGACGTGGAACCGTCGTCGCGCTGCTCCGCCTCCAGCGTGGTGCCGGGGAGCTCGTCGGTCGTCGTCGTCGCCTCGGTCGTGGTGGTGGAGGCTTCGGTCGTGGACGTCGTCGCGGTCGGATCGGCGACGAGCGTCAGGCGGGGAGCCGGGTTCGAGCCATGGTCCTCGCCCTCCTCCTCGCCGATCCAGGCCACCTCCCCCGCGACGGTCTGCTGGATCGTCGGGAACAGCACCTCACCTGGTGTCGTCGGGAGCACGACGACCACGCTGAAGGTGTCGTCGGCCGCGGCGGAGCCGCCGGTCCAGGACACCGTGTGCTCTGCTTCGTCGACGGCGGAGGTCCAGCCCGCCTTCGCCGGCACCTCGCTGACCGACGCTCCCTCGGGCAGCTGCACCACCAGCCCCGTCGTCGCTGAGCCCTCGTAGGCGACGGAGAACGTCAGGGACTCGGTGGCGCCCGCCACCGCCTCGGCCGGCTCGATCTCGACATGGGCCCACGCCGGCGATGCGAGTGCCACCACAGCGGTGACGGTCAGGACGAGAGCAGCACCGAGACGGCGGATCATGCGGGGGTTGTCGTTCGTGTCGTCCACCTGGTTCCCGACGGTACGGTGGAGCGATGGACCACGTCCGCTGGACGACCCGTCCCACGCTCCGTGACCCTGTCGTCATCGCCGCCTTCGAGGGCTGGAACGACGCGGGCGACGCGGCCACGACCGCGGCCCGCTACCTCGTCGACCGGTGGGACGCCGAGCAGGTCGCAGACGTCGATCCGGAGGAGTTCTTCGACTTCACCGCCACCCGTCCCGAGGTGCGACTCGACGACGAGGGGCTCCGCGAGATCGTGTGGCCCGCCACCGACATCTTCGCGGCGACGATCCCGACCACGGAGCAGGACGTGTTGCTGATCATCGGCACCGAGCCCCAGCTGCGGTGGCGCACCTACTGCGCCGAGCTCACCGAGGTCGCCCAGCTCCACGGCGCCCGCCTCTGCATGACGCTCGGCGCGCTGCTCGCGGAGGTGCCGCACACTCGGCCGACGCCGATCGTCGGCACGGCCTACGAACCCGAGGTCGTCGCGGGCCTCGAGCTGCAGCCCTCCCGGTACGAAGGCCCCACCGGGATCGTCGGTGTCCTCCACGACGCCTGGCGCCGGGCCGGGCTCCGATCCGCATCGCTCTGGGCGACGGTCCCCGCCTACGTCCCCGGTGCACCGTCACCGAAGGCCGCCCTCGCGCTGGTCGAGCGAGCCGCGGCGATGCTCCAGACGTGGATCCCCACCACCGACCTCGAGATCGCGTCTGCGTCGTATGAGCGCCAGGTGAGCGAGCTCGTCGACGCGGACGAGGAGACGGCGACCTACGTGGCCTCCCTGGAGGAGCGCCACGACGTGGAGCCCGGCGTCCTGCCCAGCGTCGAGTCCATCGCCGAAGAGGTCGAGCGCTTCCTGCGCGACCAGTAGCCGCGCCCACACCCCGACCGGTTGGGATCGGGGCTAGGCGCCGTGCCAGGGCTGGGAGCGCGGCGGGTCGAACAGGACGGGCACCGGCTCCCCGCGGATCGCCGCGAAGGCGTGGGCGCCCCACTGCGAGAGACCCACGGTCATGGCGGGAAGGCCATCCTCCGCGAACCAGCCCACGTCGCTCGTCTCCAGCGGATGGGCGGTCAGCTCGCCACCGGTCGCGCGGCAGAGGAAGACCGTCGAGTAGAGCGGGATGCGCGTCATCCCCATGCGCATCCCGTCGAGCACCGCGATGACGCCTTGTGGCTCGCAGTGGATGCCGGTCTCCTCCAGCACCTCCTTCACCGCCACCTCGGCCGGTGAGTAGCCGACGTCGGCCCAGCCCGTCGGGTACAGCCACACGCCGGAGTCGGCCCGCTGCACGAGGAGGATCCGTCCCTGGTCGTCGTAGACGACGGCACCGATCGCGGACTTGGGGGTCACGTAGCCCGCCACGCCCTCGCCCACGTTGCGCATCCACTCGTCGACGTAGTGCTCCACGTCGAGCTCGGCATCGGCCGCCAACGACGCTCGGATGTCCGCGGCGATGTGGAGCACCTCCTCGAACCGCTCCTGCTCGTAGAGGCTCTGGGTGAACCCCAGCCCGGTGCGGGCGATCGCGGACAGCGACTCCGACCACCGGACGAGGTCCTGCCTGGTCGGCGGGTCGCGGTGCTCGGCCATCAGCGGGGTGCCTGCTCGAGCCCGTAGCCGGGACGCCCGGCCGCCTCCCACTCCTGCCAGAACTCGAAGAACGGCTCTCCGAACGGGTCCTGGCCCCGGAGCGGCAGGAGGCCGCGGCGGATCGTCCAGTCCATGGGCGCCAGCTCCGCCGCCCGATCCATGTGCCGCTCGGCCGCCGCCTGGCGTCCGTCGCGCCGGAGGTGGATCGCCAGCCGGCGGTGCGCGAGCGCGAGGTGCTCGTCCGGCGTGCGACGCCGGTGCTTGGCGACGACCTCGTCGGACGGCATCGGCAGCTCGTCCTCGAGCGCCCAGCGCTTCAGGGCGGCGTGGTGGGCTTCGGAGTCGATCTGCGTGAACTCCTTCCAGCGGTCGTCGCCCGGCGCGATGTCCGGCGGCCGGACGATCTGGCCCTCCTCGTCGATCCAGATGGTGGTCGGGACGTTCACCACCCCGAAGCGCTCCGCCAGCACCCCCTCTCGGTCGACGACCACCGGGTACGAGGGGTTCGCCTCGTCGACCCACGGTCGGACGGCGTCGACGTCCTCGTCGAGCGCGACCGAGAGGATCCGGAGGTTCTGCTCCCCCAGCTCGTCCTGCAGCGCCTGCCACGCGCCGAGCTCGTACCGACAGCCGCACCAGGAGGACCAGGCGACGACCATGCACTTCTGGCCGGCGAAGTCGCGGAGGCTCACCTCGCGCCCGTCGAGGTCGGGCAACGCGAGGTCCGGGGCGTCCCGCGAGCCCGCGGTGGGGTCAGCGACGGGCGCCGACGGTCCGCCGAACACGGCGATCCCCTCGTCGGCGTCGACCGCGACCACCAGCCCCACGGCGGCGCCGAGCCGTTCGAGGTCCACCAGACCGTCGACCACCAGGTCCGAAGCGCCCCGCACGGGCACGCAGACGTCGCCCTTGCACAGCCCCGCGTCCTTCAGCGCCCACCCCGTGGCCGAGCCCAGATCGTCGACAGGAACGAGCAGCCGATCTCCGTCTCGCCGCCCAGCGACCCGAACCTCCGACGAGGTGACGACGACGAGATCGAGCGGCTCCATGAGGAGGAACCTACGCGAGGACCCGGCGGGGGTGTGGGGGCAGAGCCTCCTGGCGGAGCCCCCACAAGGCGAGGGGTGGCTCCGCCACCCCCGAGCGACAAGCAATCAGCGCGCCCGGAGGGCGCACCGACAAGCTCGGGGAGGCGGCCGCAGGCCGCCGACTACGAAGACAACTCGTGCAGCAGCGCTCGCTCGACCTCGACGAGGGTGGCGGGGTCGACCAGCTTGTTGCCCGCGGTGTCGCGCACGTAGAACGCGTCCACGACCCGTTCCCCCAGGGTCTGCACCTTGGCCGACACGATGTTGAGCTCCAGCTCCGCCAGGGCCCGGGTGATGCGGTAGAGCACGCCGATGCTGTCGACGGCGTGGACCTCCACCACCGTCGAGTCGCGGGACGCGGCGTTGTCGACCACCACCCGCGGCGGTTCGTGCACCGGCGTGCGCTTGTGGCGCGAGCCGTACACCTTGGCGCGCTCGGCCAACCGGGCCTGGAGCGCGAGCCGTCCCTCCAGCACCCGCTCGATGTCGGCGATGACCTTGTCCCACGCGATGGTCGGTCCGAAGCTGGACTCGACGCGGAGCACCTCGAGGGCCATCCCGTCGAGGCTGGTCACCGCCGCGTCGAGCACCGCCAGCCCGTGGAGCGCCAGCACCCCGGTCACGCGGCTGAACAGGCCCTGACGGTCGGGCGCGACGACGGTGATGCGGTCCCCATCGCCGTCGAGCACGAGACGGCCCGCTCGCAGCAGCTCGACGTGCTCGGCGGTGGGGAAGTCGTCGCGCACCTCGTCCGCGGTGCCACCACCCAGGACGTGGGCCACCCGAGCCACGAGATCGCGCACGAGGTCCGCCTTCCACCGCCCCCAGGCCGCCGGACCGGTGGCGAGGCTGTCGGCCTCGGTGAGGCAGGCGAGCAGCCCAAGGGTGCGCAGGTCACCCACGGCCTCGGCCACCGCCTCGAGCGTCGCCGGATCGTCGAGGTCACGGCGCGTCGCCACGTCGGGCAGCAAGAGGTGGTGCCGGACCATCGCCTCCAGCACCGCGACATCCGCGGGCGCGAACCCCATGCGGGGGCCGATGGTGCCGAGCAGCTCGATTCCGACCTCGGTGTGGTCGCCCGGGTAGCCCTTGCCGATGTCGTGCAGCAGTGCACCGACGACGAGGAGGTCAGGGCGATCGGTGCGCGCGACGAGCGCCGCTGAGTTCGCGCACGCCTCCATCAGATGTCGATCGACGGTGAAGCGGTGGTACGCGTTCCGCTGCGGCTTGCTGCGGACGGCCTCCCACTCGGGCAGCACGTACGTCCACAGGCCCATCTGGTCGAGGGCCTCGACGACCGGGATGGCGCGGTGCCCGGCCAGGAGGAGATCGACGAACGCGGCGCGGACCTCGGCCGCCCACGGGTCGGGGATGGCCGACGCCCCGCCCGCCAACCGATCGAGGGAAGATCGGTGGATGCGGGTGTCGCCGGCGGCCGCGGCCGCCGCCGCCCGCAGCACGAGGCTGGGATCCCGGGCGGGATCGGCGTCGGCGGTCAGGTGCACCTCGCCATCCCGGAGCGCCAGGCCGTCCCCGATCGCCTTGTCCCGGCGCGACCGCCATCCCAGCGGTCCACTGAGCGACGCATCGATCCGCTGCCACGCGTCGTCGCTCCGCCACGCGATCGTGCGCGCGGCGGCCGCCAGGCGGTGCATGAGCGCATCGGCTGACTCGTCGTGCAGGGCGGCGGCCACGGCATCCTGCTCCTCGAGCAGCAGGCGGTCGCCGGGTCGACCGGTGCGGCGATGCAGCTCGACGCGGGCGGACAACAGCGCGTCGTAGGCCTCCTCGAGCACAGAGTCGTCGCCCTCCCACAGGAGGCTGCGGGCCGCCTCGGCCCAGTGGAGGGCGTGGACGTCGCGCAGTCCTCCTCGGCCCTCCTTCAGGTCCGGTTCGAGCAGGAACGCCACCTCACCCGCCGCGTCGTGACGGGTCCGGACCCGCCTCGACAGCTCCTCGAGCCAGCGCTTGGCTCGCTTCTGCCAGTGCTCGACCGACCGCCGGGCCAGCTCGTCCGTGAGGTCCGCGTCCCCGGCGAGGTGACGCACCTGCAACAACGAGGTCGCGGTGTCCAGGTCGTCGGCCGCCAACGCGAGGGCTTCCCGCATCGTGCGCACCGCGTGGCCGAGCTTCAGCCCTTCGTCCCAGATCGGGTACCAGACGCGATCCGCGAGCGTGCCGATGTCGCCCCGACCGGTGTGGAGGAGCACCACGTCGATGTCCGACTGGAGGCTGAGCTCGGCCCGGCCGTAGCCGCCGACGGCGACGAGCGCGACCCCGCCGCCGCCGAACTCCGCCTCTGCGTCCGCGACGATCTCCGCGAGCCAGCCATCCACGAGGTCGCTGTAGGCCCGGCAGAGGGACCGACCGACCAGCGTGGGATCGCCTTCGAGGGCCGCTCGTGCCGGCGCCAGAGCCATGCCCCAGTCTGACAGGTGGCTACAAGGCCTCGGCGAGGCGGCGGGCGGCGATGTGGATCGGATCCCAGGTGGTCGCGAACGGCGGCCCGTAGGCCAGGTCGAGATCGATCAGCTCGTCGACGCGCATGCGGGCATGGAGTGCGGTGGCGAGCGTGTCGATCCGCTTGGCCGAACGGTCCTCCCCGATGATCTGCGCGCCCAAGAGGCGTCCACTGCCCTTCTCCCCCACCAGCTTGATCGTCATCGGTCTGGCGTCGGGCAGGTAGCCGGCGATCGTCGTCGAGTCGATCGACGCCGCTTCGGCCTCGAACCCCTCCTTGGCCGCCTCGCGCTCGGTGAGGCCCGTCCGACCGATCTCGAGGGTGCACACCTTGGTGATCGCCGTACCGACGACGCCCGGGAAGGTGGCGTACCCGCCGCCGAGGTTGATCCCCGCCACTCGGCCCTGCTTGGTGGCGACGGTGCCCAGCGCCACGTGCGTAGGACGGCCGGACACGAGGTGCCGTCGACTCGCAACAGTCGCCCGCGGCGTACACGCCGTCGAGGGACGTGCGCTGGCGGCGATCGACCACGAGCGCACCGCGGGCGCCCGTGGTCGCGCCGGCGGCCCCGGCGAGCTCGCTGTTCGGCGTCACCCCGAGGCCGAGGATCACGAGGTCCGCGGGGACGTCATCGCCGTCCGCGACCACGACCCGCCCCGGCTCGAAGGCGGTCACCTCGGTCTCGAGCCGCACATCGATGCCCATGTCGCTCATCGGCTGGAGGAGGCGCGCCGCCATGTCGGGATCGAGGGTGCTCATCAGCTGGCTCGTGCTCTCGATCACCGTCACGTTCGCACCCCACCGGACCATGGCCTCGGCCATCTCCAGGCCGATGTACCCGCCGCCGACCACGACCACGGACTGGCACCGTGCCACGCGGGCGTGGTCGAGGAGCGCCTTCGCATCGTCCAGCGTCTGGACGCCGCGGACGTGGTCGAGGTCGATGCCAGGGAGGTCCGGGCGCGTCGGGCGTGCGCCGGTCGCCACGTGCAGCTGGTCGAAGTCGATGGGGATCGTGCGGTGACGGGCATGGTCCCGCACCTCGAGCGAGCGGCCGGCCAGGTCGATGCTGAGGACCTCGTGCCGCAGCCGGACGTCGATGCGCTGCTCCCGGAACTCGGCGGGCGTACGGGCGACGAGGTCGTCGAGCGACGCGACGTCGCCGGCGACCAGGTACGGGATGCCGCACGCGGAGTAGCTCGTCCAGGAGCCCTTCTCCAGCGCGACGATCTCCAGGTAGGGCTGGCGGCGTCGGGCCTGCATGGCGGCCGACATGCCTGCGGCGTCCCCTCCGATGACGACGAGCCGGTCTGCCACGGGCCGCAGGCTACCCGGGCGCCCATGGGAGACTTCCGGGCATGGCCGTGCGAAGGGACTGTCGCCACTACTCGACGCGCACCACGCCGTCGGACGACATCGTGCAGCGCTGCCGGGTCGATGCGGCGGAGGTGGCGCCGTTCGCCTGCCCCGCGGACTGCCTCTTCTTCGAGGCCCGCTCCATCACGGACGCCGGCTGGCAGCGCTTCGAGCCCGAGCAAGAGGACTAGGCGCCCTCGCGCCAGGCGCCCCGATCACCCGCGGCGGCGACGCCGCAGGATCACGTGGGCCTTGGCCGCCCCCCACACCAACCCGGGCTCGTGGACCGAGTCGCCGAGGTCGGCGAACGCGGCCGGGCTCAGGTCGTAGTGGTCGTCCGGGAACAGCGCCACGGCGTGTTGGTCCCGCTCGACCGGCGGCACCCCCGCCCCGGTCAGCACGGCGGTCGGGAAGCGAACCGCGGTGCGGATGATCGACAACGGGTTCGTGCGTTGGGCGTCCACGTCCGTCGCCAGGAGGTCGCGGAGCGGCGGCTCCACCGCCGCCAGTGCCTCCTGCCCCGCCTGCCGAGCTTCCTCGAGCACGGCGGGAGGCGCGGACCGGTGGGACCACTGGACGTATCGCTCCGCCACCACGCGCTCCACCCAGCCGGGGAGCGCCAGGGTCACCGCCTCGAGCAGGGCATCGGCGTACCGGCGCAGTGCGAGCGCGTCGGCGGGGTCATCGGGCTCGGTCAAGGCGTCGCGGAACGTCCCGCGAGCAGCTGGTTGAACCCGCCGCTGCGCAGGCCGGCCAGGTCGAGCGCCACCCAGCGGTAGCCCGCGGCCTCGACCGCCGCGACGACGGCCTCGCGACGCGCCACGACCTCCGCGAGGGCCGTCGGCGGGACCTCGATGCGCGCGACCTCGTCGTGGTGGCGCACGCGCAGCTCCGTGAACCCGAGGGCTCGCAACGCCGCCTCGGCCCGCTCCACCGAGCTGAGCCGCCCGAGGGTGACGGGCGTGCCGTACGGCAGCCGGGACGCGAGGCAGGCGGCGGCCGGCTTGTCCCACGTCACCAGACCGAGCTCCTTCGACCAGGTCCGGACGTCCGCCTTGGTGAACCCCGCGTCGACCAGCGGGAAGGCCGCGCCGCGCTCGGTGGCCGCGCGCTGGCCCGGCCGATGGTCGTCGAGGTCGTCGAGGTTGACGCCGAGGACGACGGTGGCGCCGCGCTCCTCGGCCAGCGGGCCGGCCGCGACCATCAGCGCGTCCTTGCACCAGTAGCAGCGATCACCGTCGTTGCGCGGCGTAGTCGGGGTTGTCGAGCTCGTCGGTGGTGACCTCCTGCCAGCTCATCCCCCAGCTCTCGGCGAGCGCGGCGCACTCGTCGCGCTCGGCCGTGGGCAGCGACGGCGAGACGGCCGTGACCGCGAGGGCCCGGTCGGGCCCCAGGGTGTCGTGCGCCACCCACGCCAGGAAGGCGGAGTCGGCCCCGCCGGAGAAGGCCACCACGACCGAGCCGAGCTCCCGCAGGCGCTCGCGCAGGGGCTCGAGCGCGGCGTCAGGCATCCACGACCTCGAGGCGGATGCGCTTGTTCCCCTTCCCCTTCGACTCGGTCTTCACGACACGGATGCGCCCGACCTCGGCCGTCGAGCGGACGTGCGTGCCGCCGTCCGCCTGCTTGTCGAGCCCGACGATGTCGACCACCCGGATCTCCGCCACGGACTCGGGGATCAGGCTCACCTTGGTGCGGATGAGGTCCTCGTCGAGCACGGCGACCGATCGGGGCAGGAAGGACACCTCGATCGGGTGGTCGGCTTGCAGGGCGGCGTTGACGAGCTCCTCGATGCGGGGGCCGAAGCCCTCGGGGAGCGGGTCGAACTCGAAGTCCATGCGGGCCGACAACGGCTCCATGTTCCCCCCGGTGACGGGCACCGACCACTCGTTCCAGATCACCCCGCACAGCACGTGCAGGGCGGTGTGGGTGCGCATGAGGGCGTGCCGTCGATCCCAGTCGATCTCGCCGTGCACGCTGGCGCCCACCGGCGGCACGTCACCCTCGAGGCGGTGCCAGGTGCCCTCGGCGTCCTTGCGCACCTCCACCACCCGAGCCGAGCCGCCATCCCAGCCCAGCGTGCCGGTGTCGTGGGGCTGGCCGCCACCGGTCGGGTAGAAGGCCGTCCGGTCGAGGTCGACGCGGTCATCGAGCACCGCGGTGACCGTCGCGTCGAAGGTGCGGAGCTCCGCATCGCGCAGGAAGAGCAGGTCGGTCGCCATCCCCGGCAGTCTGCCCCGTCAACCCGCCGTTCACAGCACGGCAACGTGAGCGTGTGTAGTGTCGCCGTTCACATCGTCCCAGGTCACTGGGCAAGGGGAGGCAAAGACCACAATGGGCAACAGAAGGTTCGTAAAGGCCGCCGCAGTGCTGTGCGGTCTCGCGCTCGTCACCGCAGCCTGCGGCGACGACAGCGACAGCTCCGGCGACACGACGACGACAGGCGGCGGCGGCGAGGTCCAGGAGCTGTCGATCGCGTTCGTGGGCCCGCTCACCGGCGGCGCCGCCAACCTCGGCATCTACATCCGCGACGGCGCCAAGGTGGCCGTCGACCAGTTCAACGAGGAGCACGGCGACGAGTTCAACATCACGCATGGAGGAGTTCGACACCCAGGGCGATCCCGCCCAGGCGCCGACGGTGCTCGACGACTACATCGGCAACGAGGACATCCTCGGCCTCGTCGGCCCGGCGTTCTCCGGTGAGACCCGAGCCGTCCTGCCCACCCTCACCGAAGAGGGCCTCGTGATGGTGAGCGCTTCGGCCACCAACGTGGAGCTCCCCGACGTGGTGCCCGGGCGGCGCGTCGTTCCACCGCGTGCTCCCCGACGACGCTGCGCAGGCGGCCGGTCGTGGCGAAGTACCTCGACCTCGTCGCTCCAGCCCGCGACGCATCGCGATCGTCCACGACAACAGCGAGTACGGGAAGGGCCTGGCCGAGGATCAGCTCGCGCCGCTCGCTCGAAGGCGAGATCGAGATCGTGGCCACGGAGGTCATCGATCCCGAGAGCGAGGACTTCTCGGCTGCCGTCAACGCCGTGAAGGCGGCGGCCCCTGAGGCCATCTTCTACGGCGGCTACTACGAGGAGGCCGGCCAGCTCAAGAAGCAGCTGGCCGACGCGGGCGTCGACGCCACCGTTCATCTCCGGTGACGGTGCGCTCGACGTCCGGCTTCGTCGACGCCGCCGGCGACGCCGCCGACGGTGCGATCCTGAGCTGCCCGTGCTTCTTCGCCTCCGAGGCGGCAGAGGACCCGGCCATCGCCGAGTTCGCCACGCAGTACGAGGAGATCAACGGCACCGTGCCGGGCACCTACTCCACCGAGGCGTACGACGCGGCCAACATCCTCCTCAACGGCATCCTCGAGGGGAACACCGACCGTGAGTCGCTCCTCGGCTACGTGGAGGGCCTCACGGAGGTCCCGTACGCCATCTCCAAGGAGGTCGTGTTCGAGGAGAACGGCAACATCGAGGCGCAGGGCATCTTCCTCTTCGAGGTGAAGGACGGCGCCATCGTGCTCGAGGCCGCGACCGACGACCTGTAGGCCGGCGGTAACCAGTACGAGACTGACGAGGGGGCGCCCGGCAGGGCGCCCCCTCACTTCGTCCACAAGGGGAACCACCCATCGAGATCGACTTCGCCGCCCTTGGCGACCAGTTCTGGTCGGCGACCGTGGACGGGCTCACCCTGGGCTCGATCTACGCCCTCATCGCGCTCGGCTACACGCTGGTGTACGGCGTGCTCCGCCTCATCAACTTCGCGCACTCCGAGATCTTCGCCCTGGGCATCTTCGCCACCACCTTCGTGATCCAGGGCCTCGGCATCGACGCACCCCGGAGCGGCCTCTCCCTCGTCGGGACGTTGCTGATCCTGCTCTCCGTGGCGATGTTCACCTCGGGCCTCGCCGCGTTCCTGATGGAGCGCATCGCCTACCGGCGCCTCCGCCGGCGAAACGCGCCGCGCCTCACGGCGCTGATCACCGCCATCGGCATCTCGCTCATGCTCCAGGAGCTCCTGGCGCTGCGCTACGGCCGAGCCCGGATCGGGTCCGAGCGGGTGCTCGAGAAGTCGACGTGGTTCACCTTCCAGGACGCGCAGATCCGCCCCGACAAGGTCCTGGTCTTCGTGTCCGCGCTGGTCCTCATGGTCGCTGCTCGACCAGTTCGTGAACCGGAGCCGCCTCGGCCGAGGCATCCGCGCCACCGCTCAGGACGCCGAGACGGCGCAGCTCATGGGCGTCAACATCGACCGCGTGGTCGCCCTCACCTTCCTGCTCGGCGGCATCCTCGCCGGCGCCGCCGGCTTCCTCTTCGTGATCTTCTTCGAGGCCGCCCGCTTCAACATCGGCTTCCTCCCGGGCATCAAGGCGTTCACCGCCGCGGTGCTCGGCGGCATCGGCAACATCCGCGGCGCGCTCGTGGGCGGTCTGCTGCTCGGGCTCCTCGAGGCGTACGGCTCGCTCCTCTTCGGCGGTCAGTGGAAGGACGTGTTCGCCTTCGTGGTGCTGGTGCTGGTGCTGCTGTTCCGTCCACAAGGTCTGCTCGGTGAGAGCCTCGGGAGGTCCAAAGCATGACAAGCGCCCGGAATCGAATCCGCCTTCCCAAGCTGCAGATCGTCGAGCCGGTCGGTCGCACGTGGGACCGGCTGCCCTGGTGGGGCAAGTCGCTCGTGTTCATCGCCATGGTTGCGCTCGCGTGGTGGTACCCGACCACCCTCGATCGCAGCTGGCAGAGCATCCTCTTCTTCCCGGTCGGCGTGTACATCCTCCTCGCGCTGGGCCTGAACGTGGTCGTGGGGCTCACCGGCCTGCTCGACCTCGGGTACGTCGCCTTCTTCGCGGTGGGTGCCTACACCACCGCCAAGCTCACGACGGGAGGGGGCTCGCTCACCGCATGGGAGGCCCTGCTGCTCGCCATCGCGGCGGCGATGGCGGCAGGCGTGGCGCTCGGCGCGCCGACCCTCCGCCTCCGAGGCGACTACCTCGCCATCGTCACCCTCGGGTTCGGCGAGATCGTGCGGATCTCGGCCCAGAACAGCGTGAGCCTCGGCGAGGCGCGCGGCATCTCCGGCATCCCCCACCCGTCGAGCATCGGCAACACCGAGTTCGGCACGAAGCCGCTGCCCTACTACCACCTCGTGCTGGTCGCGATCGTCATCGTCATCCTGCTGGTGGCCCGGATGCAGCGCTCACGCGTCGGGCGCTCCTGGGCGGCCATCCGCGAGGACGAGGACGCCGCCGAGCTCATGGGCGTGCCGACCTTCAAGATGAAGCTGTGGTCGTTCGCGGTGGGTGCCGCGATCGGCGGCTCGGCGGGCTGGATCTACGCCACCAAGGTCGCCTTCATCAACCCGGCCACGTTCCCGTTCACGGTGTCGATCCTGGTCCTCGCCGCGGTGGTCCTCGGCGGCCTCGGGTCGACCCCGGGCGTCATCGCCGGCGCCTTCGCGGTCGGGTTCATCCCGGAGTACCTCCGCGACGCCGGCGGCGAGGGCACCCTCGACTTCCTGAACACCGTCACCGGCGGAAGTGCGGGCGACATCACCGAGTACCGCGTCTTCCTGTTCGGCCTCGCCCTCGTGCTCATGATGCTGTTCCGTCCGCAGGGCCTGCTCCCGAGCCGTCAGCGGGCCGCCGAGCTGGCGGAGTCCACCAGCACCGCCGCGGGCATGGGGGCCACGATCGCGGAGGAGGAAGAAGTGATCGGCGAGGTGGACGCGGGACCCTCCACCACGGACGTGCCCACCGATGTGGAGCTGCCCGAGGAGTCCGTCACCAGCGCGGCGGAGGTGGCCGAGATCGTGCTGGCACTGCGCGGCTGCACCATGGTGTTCGGCGGCGTGGTGGCCATGAACGACGTGTCGATCGATGTCCACAAGGGTCAGATCTTCGGGATCATCGGCCCGAACGGCGCCGGCAAGACCACCCTGTTCAACTGCGTCACCGGCGTCTACCGGCCCACGGCGGGTGAGATCGAGCTCGACGGCCGATCGATCGCAGGTCAGAAGCCCCACCACATCACCTCGGCGGGCGTGGCCCGCACGTTCCAGAACATCCGTCTGTTCCCGAACATGAGCGCCGTCGAGAACATCATGGTCGGTGCCGACGCTCGGCATGCGACCAGCGTGCCGGGGGCGCTCCTGAGCAGCCCCCGCTACTTCCGAGAGGAGCGGGTCGGGAAGGCCGAGGCCGCTCGCCTGCTGGAGTTCGTCGGGCATCCCGCACCGCGCCGAGGCGGCCGCCCGCAACCTCCCCTACGGCGACCAGCGGCGGCTCGAGATCGCGCGGGCGCTCGCCACCCAGCCGAAGATCCTGCTCCTGGACGAGCCGGCGGCCGGCTTCAACCCCGCGGAGAAGGAGGCCCTCATCGGCCTCATCCGCCAGATCCGCGACAGCGGCCTCACCGTGGTCCTGATCGAGCACGACATGGGCCTCGTGATGAACGTGTGCGACCGGTTGGCGGTGCTCGACTTCGGCGAGAAGATCGCGGAAGGGCTCCCGGCGGAGATCCAGAGCGACGAGCGGGTCATCCAGGCCTATCTGGGAGTGCCGTCCGGTGCTGCTTGAGCTGAACGAGGTCCACGTCCACTACGGCCAGGTCCAGGCGCTTCGGGGGGTGTCGCTCCAGGTCGATGAGGGCGAGATCGTCACCCTCATCGGTGCGAACGGCGCCGGCAAGACCACCACCCTCAAGACGATCTCCGGCGTACGGCCCGTCACCAGCGGGACGATCACCTTCGAGGGCGAGGACATCACGGGCATGGCGCCGCACAAGCTCGTCGAGCGCGGGATCTGCCAGGCGCCCGAGGGCCGCGGCATCTTCCCCGGCATGAGCGTGATGGAGAACCTCGAGATGGGCACCTACGCCGCGGCAGGGGAAGTACGAGCCCGCGGAGCTCGACCGCGTGTTCGAGCTCTTCCCCCGCTTGCTCGAGCGCAAGGGCCAGGCGGGCGGCACGCTGTCCGGCGGCGAGCAGCAGATGCTCGCGATCGGACGGGCCCTCATGGCCAAGCCCAAGGTGCTGCTGCTGGACGAGCCCTCGATGGGCCTCGCGCCGATGCTCGTCGCCCAGATCTTCGACATCATCACCGAGATCAACCGGCAGGGGACGACCATCCTGCTGGTCGAGCAGAACGCCGCCCAGGCGCTGCAGCGGGCCGACCGGGCCTACGTGCTCGAGGTGGGCCAGGTGCTCGTGTCGGGCCTGGCCGCCGACCTGCATGACGACCCGAGCGTGAAGGCCGCCTACCTTGGGGGCGACGTCGGCGCCGCACGGGCGGCCGCCCCGGCACCGCCCCCCGTCCCCGATCCCGATCCCGAACCACCGTCAGCCCCCCAACCCATGGAGCCTTGATGCGCCTCACCCCCCGATTCCTCGCCGTTCTGGTCCCCGTCGCCCTGGTGCTCGCCGCCTGTGGCGACGACAGCGACGAAGGCACGGACGCGACCGAGGCACCGGCCGACGACGCCGTCGCCGCCCCCGAAGGGCTCGTGAGCGAGGGCACGCTCACGGTCTGCTCCGACACGCCGTACGAACCCTTCGAGTTCAAGGACGATGCCGGCACCGACACCGGCTACGACATGGACCTGCTCCGGGCGATCGCCGACACCGCGGACCTCGAGATGGCCGTGATCGACCTGCCCTTCGATGGCATCCTCGGGTCCCTCGCCGCCGGTGACTGCGACGTCGTCGGCTCCGCCGTCAGCATCACCGACGAGCGGAAGGAGCAGGTCGACTTCAGCGAGCCCTACTTCGACTCCGCCCAGTCGCTTCTCATCAAGGCCGAGGACGGCGGCGAGATCACGTCGCTCGAGGACTTCGACGGCCGGCCGCTGGGGGTCCAGTCGGGCACGACCGGTGAGACGTTCGCCAACGAGAACGCGACCGGGGCCACCGTGACGTCGTTCGAGGACAGCGACGGGCTCTTCGCGGCCCTGGAGGCGGGCGAGATCGACGGCATCCTCCAGGACCTGCCGGTGAACGGGTACCGGACCACGCAGGACGACTCGCTCGTGATGATCGAGGAGTTCCCCACGGACGAGCAGTACGGCTTCGCGGTGGCGAAGGACAACACCGCCGTCCTCGACTTCCTCAACACCGGTCTCGACAACGCTCCGCGACGACGGCGGCTTCGACGAGATCTACGCGACGTACTTCGGTGAAGCTGAGGCCTGATACCAGCCGATGCGGCTGACCCGCCGCCAGCGGGCACGGCTGGCTCGCTGGACAGCCATCATCGTGCCCTTGGCGGTGGCGGTGGCCTTCGTGGCCACCGCCGACTGGGCCCGCATCCAGCAGGCGTTCTTCCAGCCGGAGATCGCCGCCGACCTCTTCCCGGGGATCGTCACCACCGGGGTCAAGAACACGCTGATCATCACGGGCATCGCCTTCGCCGGCGGGCTCGTCCTCGGCCTCGTGCTCGCCCTGATGCGCCTGTCGACGTTCCGCGTCTACCAGTGGATCGCCACCGTCTACATCGAGGTGTTCCGCGGGATCCCCGCGCTGGTCACGCTCATCCTCGTCGGCTTCGCGGTCCCGATCGCGCTCGAGATCCGAGTGCCGGGGAGGTACGGGGCCGCCGGGCTGGGGCTCGCGATCGTCGCCGCCGCCTACATGGCCGAGACGCTCCGAGCCGGCATCCAGGCGGTCCCCCGGGGACAGGCCGAGGCGGCCCGATCGCTCGGGATGACCTCCACCCAGGCGATGGTGTCGATCGTGATCCCGCAGGCGTTCAGGATCATCATCCCGCCGCTCACGAACGAGCTGGTGCTGCTGCTCAAGGACTCATCGCTCGTCTACGTGCTCGGCACGACGGCGGAGACGATCGAGCTGTCGAAGTACGGACGGGACGCCGTCTCCAAGACCTTCAACGGCACCCCGATCACCGTGGTGGCCTTGCTCTACCTGGCCGTCACGCTGCCCCTCACCCGGCTCGCGGCCTGGCTCGAGCGACGCGGCGGAGTGCCCCGATGATCCCGGCGATCGAGGTGCGCGGCCTCCGCAAGTCCTTCGGCGACCACGAGGTGCTGAAGGGCGTCGACCTGGTGGTGGAGGCGGGCGAGGTCGTGTGCGTGATCGGCCCGTCCGGCTCCGGCAAGTCCACCTTGCTCCGATGCGTCAACCGCCTGGAGGAGCCCAGCGGCGGGACGATCGTGATCGAGGGCGAGGACATCACCGACGAGGACTGCGAGCTCGACGACATCCGCCGGCGCATCGGGATGGTGTTCCAGCAGTTCAACCTCTTCCCCCACCTCACCGTCCTCGCCAACCTGACGATCGGCCAGCGCCGGGTGCTCGGGCGCACCCGCGTCGAGGCCACCGAGACGGCGCGGCGCATGCTGCAGCGCGTGGGCCTGAGCGAGAAGGAGGCGGCCTACCCCGGGCAGCTCTCCGGTGGCCAACAGCAGCGGGTGGCGATCGCCAGAGCGCTCTCGATGGACCCGGACATGATGCTCTTCGACGAGGTCACCTCGGCGCTCGACCCGGAGCTGGTCGGTGATGTGCTGAAGGTCATGCGCGGCCTGGCGGAGGAGGGCATGACGATGCTCGTCGTGACGCACGAGATGGCGTTCGCGCGCCAGGTCGCCGACCGGGTGGTGTTCATGGACGAGGGCGCGATCATCGAGCAGGGCGATCCGGCCCAGGTGCTGGAGCACCCGGCGGAGGAGCGGACGCAGCGCTTCCTCCTGCGGGTGCTCGACCGCTGAACGCGGGTCAGTCGAGCCCGACGGCGGCGAGGACGTCGCCGAGCGGTGCCACCATGCCCGTGTAGAAGGGTCCGAACTCCGCGTAGAGGGCGGAGGCCTCGTCGAAGCGCATCGTGTAGACGACCTCCTTGAGGTCGTCCGGGTGGACCGCGAAGAGGGTGACGCCCCACTCGAAGTCGTCGAGCCCCGTGGAGCCCGTGATCACCTGCAGGACACGCCCCGCGAACTTCCGGCCGCTCGCCCCGTGGGCGTACATCAGCTCCTTGCGGTCGTCGTACGGGAGCGTGAACCAGTTGCTCACGTCACCGCGGCGCTTCGACATCGGGTAGAAGCAGAACGCCGCCTTGCCCTCGGGCGGGAGCTGGGGGTGGAGCCGGGCTTGACGCATCTCCTCCGGGACCCCCTGGGCGTACTCGGACAGCTCCGTCAGCGAGACGTAGCTGTCGACGACCTCGAGACCGGCGGTGGTCAGCTCGGTCTGGAGCTGCCGGAGCCGCCACAGGTCGGCGCCCAGGGCCATGAAGGCCAGATCGGCCTTGTGCCCGAGCATCGCCACCGGCACGACCTGGACGTCGTCCCCCTCCGCGGCCTTGACGGCGGCGGCGACGGCTTCGCCCTCGGCGAGCGGGCCGGCCTGGCAGAACAGGTGGAGCACGCCCCAGCCGACGTGCGGAGCGAGCGGGTCAGGCATGGGCCGAGGGTACCGGGGCCCTCACGGAGCGGGCACCTCGGGGCTGTAGAGGTTGGCCACCGGCGGCTCGCCGCGGACGAACCCGACGAGGGTCAACCCGGCGCGGCGGGCCGCTTCCACCCCGAGGGCGGACGGTGCGCTCACCCCCACGAGGGCGCTGAAGCCCGCCGCCCATGCCTTCTGCACGATCTCGAAGCCGGGACGCCCACTGATGTAGAGACCGAGGTCGTGGGCGGGGAGCTGACCGTCGAGGAGCAGCCGACCGACGACCTTGTCCACGGCGTTGTGGCGTCCGATGTCCTCCCGCACCACCAGCGGCGTGCCCGAGCGGTCGAAGGCGGCGGCCGCGTGCACCGCGCCCGTGGCGGCGAACAGGTCCTGGTCCGGGTGCACCCGTCCCGGCACATCGGCGAGGAGCTCCACGGACCAGGGCGCTCCCGCCGGCAGTGGCGTGACGCGCGCCTGCATCTCCTCGATGGCGGTCGAACCGCACATCCCGCACGCCGAGGTGCTCACGCTGAGGCGAGGGGCGGGAACGGGGGCCGCGCCACCGGTGTCCACGCTCACGACGTTGAAGGCGCTCTCCACGGCGCTCCCGGTGGCGCAGTAGCGGCAGGTGAGGACGGCGGCACCCGCGAGGAGACCGTCGCCGTGCACGAGGCCCGCGGCCAGCTCGAAGTCGTGCCCCGGCGTCCGCATCGTGGTGGCCACCAGGTGGCCGTCGAGGTGCACCTCGAGGGGCTCCTCGACGATCAGATGGTCGGGACGCCGTCGCAGCGAGGTGCCGTCCCAGTGCTGGGTCAGCAGCTTGGCGGTGCGGCCCCGGGTCACGTCCCGAGGGTAGCGACCCGTCAGTCCGGGGCGTCCCCGTCGGCCGCGGGCGGCTCGTCCGCCTGTTCGTCGCGCTTCCCCTGCACGTAGGCGTACCCGAGCACGCCGACGAGCGGCAGGAGCACCCAGAGGATCGACGACTTGGCCGCGGCCAGCACGAGCACGATCGCCACCCCGGCCAGGCCGATCCCGAACATCCACACGTTCGGGGTCTTCGGCTCCTCGGACCGTTCGACCAGATCACCGAGGTGGAAGCGGCCCTTCTTGGCCTTCTTGAGCGCCGGCCGCACCTCGCTGCGCCACGCGGCGTCCTCACGGTCACGCTGCTCTCGGATCCTGGCCGCGAGCTCGCGCAGCTCCTCGGGCGTGCTGGCCCCTGCGTCGATCAGGCGCCGCAGCTCGTCGTCGCCCGCCGTCACCTCCGCCGGCAGCGACGGAAGCGGAGGCGGCAGCTCCTGATCCGGCTCAGCCGAGTCAGGGAGGCCCGCGCCGTCATCGCTCATGCCGCCCACGCTATTCGACCGCCTGCGGGCGACATGCGAACCTCGGCGCGATGGACCGCCCGGACCCGAAGCCGCTGACCGTCCGGCGCCTGGTGCGCCGGGGGCTGCTGCGTCGGTGTCCGCTCTGTGGGGCGAGCGGTGTCTTCGAGTCCTTCTTCGAGGTACGGGACCGGTGTCCGCGCTGCAACTACCCCATCCGGCGAGAGGAGGGCCATTGGATCGGTGCCGTCGGCATCAACACGATCGTGACCTTCGGCGCGCTGCTGCTCACGATGCTGGTGGGCTTCGTGCTGACCTGGAACGACCGACGGGCGGCTCCGATCTTCATCTCGAGCTTCCTCGTCGCCGGCCTCACGCCCGTGCTGTTCTTCGGCTCGTCGCAGACGCTCTGGAGCGCGATCGACCTCGCGATGCGACCGCTCGAGCCTGATGACGAGGTCGACCCGGAGTGGATCCCGCCGCCCGTGCAACGGCGCTAGGCGAGGGTGCCGAGATGGGCGTGGTCGTTGTAGCGCACCAGCTGCACCGGCAGGGTGTCCTTCTGGTACGGGTTCGTGGCGAAGAGCCACTCGGTCATCGACGAGTTGTCCGCAGCCATCCACGCCCGCCGCGAGGTCGCCACCTCGTCGAGCGCGAGCCAGTGCAACATCGCCTGCACGACGACTCCGCCGTGGCAGGCCACGACGACCGTCTCGCCGGGATGGCGCTCGACCAGGGAGTCGAGCGCTCGCTGCACACGAACCCCCATCTCCCGCCACGTCTCCCAGCCCGCCACGGGGCTGTGGTCGGCGTCCCAGCCGTCGAGGGGCGGGTAGCGCTCCGAGAGCTCAGCCCAGGTGAGTCCGTCGGCCTCACCGGGATGGCCCTCGCAGAAGTCGCACTCCGACCGCACCTCGAGCCCGCCCAGCGCCGGCGCGAGGATCGTGGCCGTCTCGACCACGCGTGGCATGACCGACGAGTACAGCGCGGTGGCGTTCGCGAGCTCCCCGGTGGCCGTCAACCGATCACGAAGCGCCGCCACCTGCCGTCGTCCCAGGTCCGACAGCCCCTGGCACCCGTCGTGGCCCCCCAGGATCCCCAGCTCCTGCGCCCGCGACTCCCCATGCCGAACCAGCACGATCCGAGTTCCTTCCACGAATGCAATCTAGATGTGGTGACATTCGGTCGTGAACGGCGGACGGGAGCAGCAGGTGGGGCACTTCGTCCTCGTCCTGCATGACGCCGGTGGGACGGTCCCGCCGATGCTGGCGATCGGTGAGGCCCTCGCCGCGAGAGCGCACGCGGTGACGGTGCTCGGCCAGACCTCTGTCGGGGCCCGGGCCCGGGAAGCCGGATGCGAGTTCATCGCCCTCAACGGTCCGGACTATGCGACCGACCGTCCGCTCGAGGAGCAGCTCGAGGCCGTGCTGGCGGTGATGACGGGCCGGGGACCCGGCGACGACCTTCGCAGCGTCATCGCGGCGAGGGGCGCGGACGCCGTGATCGTGGACTGCAACCTGGCCGGCGCCGCGGCCGCCGCCGAGGCGTCGGGATGCCGCTCCGCCATCCTGCTGCACAGCATGTACAAGACGTACGTCGACACCTGGTTCGGCGAGCTCTGGCCCTACCTGGCGTCCGCCATCAACGACACGAGGGCGGTGTTCGGACTCGACGCCCGGGAGTCGTGGACCGACATCTTCCTCCCCCACGACCGCCTCTACGCCGCCGTGCCAGAGGTCTTCGACGCGCCAACGGCACTCGCGCCACCCGCCTCGCTGCAGCACACCGGCTTCCTCGTCCCCCCGGCGGACCCGTCCGATCGACCGCCCGAGCTCGGAGGGCCCGACGAGCACGCCGTGCTCGTGAGCCTCAGCACGACGGACATGGGCCAAGGCCCCCTGCTGCAGACGATCCTCGACGCGCTCGACGGTCAGGAGGTGCGCGCCTTGGTCACCGTTGGTGCAGAGCACCTCGCCGCCGGGCTTCGCGTCCCGTCCAACGTCGTCGTGCGCGACCACGTGCCGCACGGCGCCGTCCTCCCGCACGTCGACGCCGTCGTCACCCATGCGGGCCTGGGGACCGTGGCTGCCTCGCTGAGCCACGGGGTGCCCATGGTCTGCACGCCCATCTCCCGCGACCAGCCGCTCAACGCGGAGCGCGTCGTCACGGTCGGGGCCGGTGAGACCGTGCCCGCCGCCGAGGCCACGCCGGAGAACGTGCGGGCCGCGGTGGCGAAGGTGCTCACCGACGACCGCTATCGCGACGGGGCCAAACGTGTCGCGAGCGCGAGCGCCGAGGCGGGCGGTGCGGCCGCCGTCGCTCAGGACCTGGAGGCGCTGTGCCTCTGAACAGAACAGCGCCGCCCTGAGCCCAGGGCGGCGCTGCACGTTCAGTCGATGTCGGCGAAGCCGACCGGCGAGGACCTAGAAGTCCTCCATCCCACCGCCGGGCATGCCGGCGGCGGCTTCCTCGGGCTTGTCGGCGATGACCGCCTCGGTGGTGAGGAAGAGCGCCGCGATGGACGCTGCGTTCTGGAGCGCCGAACGGGTGACCTTGGTGGGGTCGGCGACGCCGGCCTTGATGAGGTCCTCGTAGGCGCCGGTGGCGGCGTTGAGGCCCTCACTGCCCTCCATCGCCTTCACCCGCTCGCCGGCGACACCAGGCTCGATGCCCGCGTTGAGCGCGATCTGGCGCAGGGGCTCCTCCATGGCCTTGGCCACGAGACGAGCGCCGGTGGCCTCGTCGCCGTCGAGCTTCTTGGCGACGGCGAGCACGGCGGTCTGCGACCGCACGAGGGCCACGCCCCCGCCGGGCACGATGCCCTCCTCGACCGCAGCCTTCGCGGTGGAGACGGCGTCCTCGATGCGGTGCTTCTTCTCCTTGAGCTCCACCTCGGTGGCGGCACCGACCTTCAGGACGGCCACACCACCGGACAGCTTGGCGAGGCGCTCCTGGAGCTTCTCGCTGTCGTAGTCCGAGTCGGTGTTCTCGATCTCGTTCTTGATCTGCTGGATGCGACCCTTGATGTCGGCATCGGCGCCGGCACCCTGGACGATGGTGGTCTCGTCCTTGGTGACGATCACCTTCGAGGCGGTGCCCAGGAGGTCGAGGGTGGTGTTCTCGAGCTTGAGGCCGACCTCCTCGGAGACGACCTGACCACCGGTCACGATCGCCATGTCCTGCAGCATCGCCTTGCGGCGCTCACCGAACCCGGGGGCCTTCACGGCGGCGCTCTTGAACGTGCCGCGGATCTTGTTCACCACGAGGGTGGCGAGGGCCTCGCCCTCGATGTCCTCCGCGATGATGAGGAGCGGGCGGCTGGACTGCATGACCTTCTCGAGCACGGGGAGCATGTCCCGCACGGCGGTGATCTTGGAGCTCACGAGGAGGATGTACGGGTCCTCGAGCACCGTCTCCATGCGGTCGGGGTCGGTGACGAAGTACGGGGAGATGTAGCCCTTGTCGAAGCGCATCCCCTCGACGAGGTCCATCTCGATGCCGAACGTGTTCGACTCCTCGACGGTGACCACGCCGTCCTTGCCGACCTTGTCGATCGCCTCGGCGATGACCTCGCCGATCTCCATGTCGTTGTTGGCGGAGATCGAAGCGACCTGCGCGATCTGCTCCTTGGACTCGACGTCCTTGGAGAGCTTGCCGAGGTTGGTCACGGCGGCCTCGACACCAGCCTCGATGCCCCGCTTGAGGGCCATCGGGTTGGCTCCGGCGGCGACGTTGCGAAGGCCCTCGCGGACCATCGCCCAGGCGAGGACGGTGGCGGTGGTGGTGCCATCACCGGCGACGTCGTCGGTCTTCTTGGCCACCTCCTTGACGAGCTCGGCGCCGATCTTCTCGTAGGGATCCTCGAGGTCGATCTCCTTGGCGACGGACACGCCGTCCTTGGTGATCGTGGGGGCGCCCCACTTCTTGTCGAGCACGACGTTGCGGCCCTTCGGGCCGAGGGTGACTCGAACTGCATCGGCCAGCTTGTTCATGCCGGCCTCGAGGCCGCGCCGGGCCTCTTCGTCGAAGGCGATGGTCTTGGACATCGTTCGGATGGTCCTCCGTAGGCGGTGGGTGTGCGTTAGCACTCGCGGTGCGTGACTGCTAACCCAGTCAAGCACCCTCGATCAGCACTCGCAACCGCCGAGTGCTAGTTCTCGACGTGCGCAGCCGCCAGGCGGACGCACGGATGGGCGCCCGGCCCGATCCAGCGACCGGTGCGCCGTCCGCCGGTGCACCGGTCGCCGGAACCGTTCGCGCTGCTGCCGGCCTGGGGTCAGGCGTCGGCAGCCGCGGCGAGGTGGACGCGGAGCATGGCGGCGATCTGCTCCGGGTCGGTGGGCTTGGAGAGGTAGGCGGCGGCGCCCAGGGCCCAGCAGCGGACGAGGTCTCCCTCGTCGGTCTTGCCCGTGAGCATGATCACCTGCGTGTGCGGCGCCAGGCCGCGCTCGCGGCGCGCCTCGAGGACGTCGTAGCCGTCGAGCCCGGGCATCATCACGTCGAGCACCATCGCGTCGGGTGGGTTGGTGGCGAGCTCGTCGATGGCGTCGATGCCGTTGGACGCGAAGCGAACGTTGAACTCCGCCCCGAGCGTGTACCCGAGCATGGCGCGGATGTCCGGATCGTCGTCTACGACCAGGACCTCGGGTGCGTGCATGCGAACGGATCGACGCGGCCGCACCCTGGGTTGAGCACGATGAGCCGTACGGCCCAGCGTGCGTGGCGGGTGTCAGCCGCCGGCGACCGCCGGGATGATCGACACGGTCTCGCCGTCGGGAACGGGGGTGGCGAGCGCCTCCAGGAACCGGACGTCGTCATCGGCCACGAAGACGTTCACGAAGCGCCGCAGGCCGCCCTCGTCGTCGAGGATGCGCTCGGCGAACCCGGGGTGCTCGGCCTCGAGCGCCGCGAGCACATCGCCGACCGTCGCGCCTTCGACGGCGACCTCGGCCGCGCCCCCGGTGAGGGTGCGAAGGGTGGTGGGCACGCGGACGGTGACGCTCATCGGTTCGGATCCTCGGGGGGGCAGGCTGGTGGGCTCGACGATCGTGACCTCGAACCCCGGGTTGCTGCCCGACCATTCCCCCGGTTGAATGGCGGCCGTGCGGCGGCCCATCTTCCGGACCTTCCGGCACGGCGACTTCAGCGCTCCGACGCTGGCCGAGGAGAAGGCACGCCGCGGCCACGTCGTGTCGGTGTGCCTCCCCGCCCGCGACGAGGCGGCCACCATCGGTCCGATCGTCGAACAGCTCCAGCGCCACCTGGTCGAAGGCTCCGGGCTGGTCGACGAGGTGCTCGTCCTCGACGATCACTCGGTCGACGCCACCGCTCGCGTCGCCGCGGCCGCCGGCGCCCGGGTGCTGGCCGTCGACGCGGTGCTGCCTGAGCTCGGGCCCGGTGAAGGCAAGGGCGAGGCGCTCTACAAGTCGGTGGCCGCGGCGCAGGGCGACCTCATCGCGTGGTGTGACAGCGACATCCTCGACTTCGGCCCGCACTTCGTCGTGGGGCTCCTCGGTCCCCTGCTCGCCCGCCCCGACATCCAGTTCGTGAAGGGCTTCTACGACCGTCCGGTCGGCGGCCTCGCCCACGGCGGCGGGCGGGTCACCGAGCTGATGGCGCGGCCGGTGATCGCGGCGCACTTCCCGCACCTCTCGTCGATCGTGCAGCCGCTCTCGGGCGAGTACGCCGGCCGGCGGGCGCTGTTCGAGCGGCTCCCCTTCGTGCAGGGCTACGGCGTCGACCTCGGTCTGCTCGTCGACATCGCCGACCTCGAGGGCACCGAGGCGATCGCTCAGGTCGACCTCGGGCTGCGCCGCCATCGCAACCGCTCGCTCGACGAGCTCGGCCCCCAGGCCCTCGCCGTCCTGCAGACGGCGCTCGACCGAGCGGGGCGTCCCCTCACCCGGCCGGCCACGCTCGTCCGCCCGGATCTGGAGCCCGTCGAGGTCGGGATCGGCGAACGGCCGCCGCTCGTCGAGGTGTCCGGCTACCGCCGCCAGACCGCGTAGGCACCGCTCGTCTGTCCCGGTTTCGCCTAGGTCGTTGGACCCAGGGAAATCCCTAAAGGTCGCCACGGAGAGTGGTCGATGTTGGGAGAGACAACCAACCAGCGGCCAGGGCGAGACTGGAGCTACAACCCATGGCGGTCACCGAGATCGTCCCCGAGACGACTGTGATCATCGACCTCGACGATCCACCCACCGGGCACCGACTGACCGAGCTGCTGCAAGCACTCACCGGCTGCAGCGTCGAACGGGCCGAGCTGGCCATCAGCGACCCGACTCCCGCCGGACCAGCCTCCTCCGACGAGGCGCTGACGTCCATGGCGCGGGCGATGGTGGCACTCAAGTCCCGCTCGGCGGCGCCTGCTCTCTCCGGAGTAGTCGCCGACTCGAGCCCGACGCGCTCGACCACCCCACCAGGCACACGTTCCTCCTCGGACTCCCAGCGCGCCTCGATCTCATCGAGGGGCTCCCCGAGCACGTAGTGGCGCCACGCGTGACCGATGATGATCTTCAGCGCGGCCGCGGTGGGCACGGCGAGGAGCAGCCCGAGGAACCCGAAGAGCGTTCCGCCGGCGAGCAGCGCCAGCATCACGACCGCGGGATGCAGCTTGACGGCCCGTTGCATGACGATCGGGCTGATGAAGTGGTTGTCGATCTGCTGGACGATGGCCATGACCACCGCGACGGCGACCGCCTTGCCCGGCCCGCCTCCGGTGGCGATCGCGATCACGATGCCCGGGATCGCACCGATCCAGGGACCGATGAGCGGGATCATGTTGAAGAGGCCGGCGATCATCCCGACGATCAGCCAGAACGGCAGATCGATGATCAACATCCCGATCGACGCCATGACACCGACCACGAAGGCGACGGCGACCTGGCCGCGGAAGTAGCCCCCGATGGCCGTGCCGAGTCGGCGGGTGACCACCATCGAGTCGCCACGCGCCCGCTCGGGCACCAGCGAGCGGAACACCTCACGGATGTGCGGTAGGTCGACGAGCAGGTAGAACGCGATGATCGGCGCCAGCACGAAGATGATCCCGACGTGGAACACCTTGAGGACGAGCTCCCGGGCCGTGTCGATCTGGGAGGCGAAGCGCTCCTGCTCCTCTTCCTTGGTGATCACGCCGTCGCCGTCGGTGTCCGCCGCCTCCTCGGCGGAGAACTGGTCCTCGAGCTCCTGCCAGGTGGGGATGCGGATCGGCCACTCGTTGCGGTCCGACCGTGCGGAGAGGTCGTTGATGTCCTCCTCGAGGTCCTCCCTCAGCTCGGGCCAGCGATCGGCGAGGTCGTCGTACTGGCGGGTGGCCAGGGGGGCGACGAGCAGGATCACGATCCCGATGGCGGCGACGACGGCGAGGTAGGAGAGACCCGTTCCGAGGGCGCGGGGGATGTGGCGTCCCTGCAGGCGGGTCACCGACGGGGTTGAGGAGGAACACGATGGCGCCCGCGAGGATCAGCGGCGGCCAGATCACGCGCAGCACGTAGGCGACGAGGCCGAGGATGACGACCACCGCGGCGATGCCGCAGAGGGCCCAGGAGACCGTGCCCGCGCGTCGGACGCGATCGAGCATCGTCGCCGGCTGCCCCGATGGATCGGTCGCGCTAGGCGTGGACAGGGGGCCTCCGGTCGAACCAAGGCTGCGCATCCTCGAGCTGGGACGCGATCCGGAGGAGCACGTCCTCGCGCCCGAAGGCGGCGACGAGCTGGATCCCGATCGGGAGGCCGTCGGCGTTCCAGTGCAGCGGAAGCGAGATGGCGGGCTGCCCGGTGCCGTTGAACGGCGGGGTGAAGGGCACGACCTCTGCGGCGCGGAACAGCCCATGCAGCGGGTTGTCCGGGGGGCTGTCGAACGAGCCGAGCAGCGGCGGGGGTTCGGCGATCGTCGGCGTGAGGAGCAGGTCGTGGCCCTCGGTCCACCAGCCGGCGATCTCTCGCGCGTTCACCTGGAGCCACTCGCGGGCCCACAGCCAGTCGGCGGCGTTGCCGGAGCGTCCGACCTCGGCCAGCGCCCACGTGAGGGGCTCGACGTCCGAGGGCCCGATCTCGTCGCCCGTGCGGCGCGTCCAGTAGTCGAGCTCCCAGGCCGCACCGGCCGCCCAGTTGGTGATGAAGTGGCCGGTGTAGTCGGGGTCGTCGAGCGCCTTGGGGTGGGAGACGTCGACCTCGTGGCCGAGGGACTCGAGGAGGCGGGCGGCGGCCTCCGTGGCGGCGATGCAGTCCGGGTGGACGGGAACGGACTCGCCCGGGCTCTGCGTCATCATGCCGATGCGGAGCCGCCCGGGCGCCGCTCCGATCTCGTCGAGGAACGCTCGGGCCGGATCGGGAGCGGCGTACGGATCGCCGGGCTCCATCCCGTGGACGGCGTCGAGCACCAGCGCGGTGTCGCGCACCGAACGCGACACGACCAGCTCGCACGTGAGGCCGCCCATCACGTCGCCGAACTCCGGCGCCGATGAGACCCTGGCCCGGGTCGGCTTCAGCCCGACCAGGCCACACTCGCTCGCGGGGATGCGGATCGAGCCGCCGCCGTCGTTGGCGTGCCCGATCGGCACCAGCCCGGCGGCCACCGCGGCCGCCGACCCGCCACTGGAGCCACCCGTCGAGCGGCTCGTGTCCCACGGGTTGCGGGTCGGCCCGTACGCAAGCGGTTCGGTCGTGGGGAGGATGCCGAGCTCGGGGGTGTTCGTCTTGCCGACGGTGACGAGGCCGGCCCGCCGGAAGCGGGCTGCCAGCGCGGTGTCCTCTGCCTCCGTCCAGTCGCGGTCCTTGAGGAACGCCATGCCCTCGTGGAACGGATCGCCCGCCGAGTGCGCGCTCAGGTCCTTGAGGACGAAGGGGACGCCGCGCAGCGGGCCGTCGGGAAGCCCCTCCGACGCCGCCTGGTCACGGGCGCGCTCGAACAACGGCGTGATGACGGCGTTGAGCTCGGGGTTCACCCGCTCGACGCGCTCGATCGCGGCCTCGACCAGCTCCAGGGGGGTCGACGGCACCCGAGCGGACGAGCTCGGCCTGCGCCGTGGCATCGAGGTGGCTGAGGTCGTCGGTCACGGAGTCCCCTTCTGTTCCGGTGTCGAGATCATGCCTCGTGCCCGGCGAGGACGTCGTCCATGACCTCCCGGATGCAGTCGAGCGTGGCGGCGCGGGCCCGCTCCTCGCCGAAGCGGTCCACCAGGCTGATGGCCTCGACCCGTTCGCCGACGTCGTCGAACACCTGCCCGGCGATCGCCACCACGGGCACGCCGAGGGCGCCGGCGAGGCCCACGACGCCACCCACCACCTTGCCCTCGAAGCTCAACGCGTCCAGGAAGCCCTCCGCGGTGACGACGAGATCGGCTCCCTCGATGCGCTCGTCGAGGTGCACCTCGTCGGCCACCAGGTCGAACCCGCTGACCAGCCGGGCGCCCGCCGCCGCCAGCCCGCCGGCCAGCCCTCCGGCGGCGCCGGCGCCCTCCAAGGTCAGGACGTCGACGCCGTGGTCGGATCGGTACACCTGCGCCAGCCGCTCCAGGCGGCGGCGCAGCAGCTCGACCTGCGCGGTCGTCGCACCCTTCTGCGGCGCGAACGAGGTCGCCGCCTCGAGGAACGCGACGCGGGTGTCGCACGCGACGATCAGATCGACGCCCTTCAGCCGCGCGA
Organism: uncultured Microthrixaceae bacterium; assembly: GCA_963721695.1. Taxonomy (GTDB): domain Bacteria; phylum Actinomycetota; class Acidimicrobiia; order Acidimicrobiales; family VFJN01; genus VFJN01. Next base: position 3,264 of record CAVRKU010000009.1, on the reverse strand, counting down.
GCGGGTGGAGCGCCCGCATGGCGGCCAGCCCGCCGTCGGTCGTCGCCGAGCCACCGAGGCCGACGATGACCCGCTCCGCCCCCTTGTCGATCGCCTCGACGATCAGCTCGCCCGTCCCCGCCGTCGACGCCGCCACGGGATCGTTCGCCGCGGCCCCGCCCACCAGCTCCAACCCCGAGGCCCTGGCCATCTCGATGACCGCCGTACGTCCGTCCAGGCGCCAGGCCGCCTCCACCCGCGTGCCCAACGGCCCGGTGACCGTGCTCGTGCGGTTGGGCCCACCGAGCACGTCGAGGGTCCCCTCGCCCCCGTCCGCCATGGGCACCTCGTCGCAGGTCCATCCGGCGGCGACGGCGGCCTCGCCGATCGCGGCGGCCACCTCGGCGGCGGTCGCCGTGCCGCGGAGCTTGTCCGGTGCGGCGACGACCCGTCGGAGCGCGGTCGATCTCGGGCCGTCACCGCTGCCCTCCGCTGCCGAGCCCATGCCGGCCATCGTTGCCGATGGAGGTCACTACCGTGGCGCCGATGGGCACCCCCTCGTCCGACCGGCCGATCGTCCTCGTCTCCAACCGCGGCCCGGTCACCTTCGAGACCGCGGACGACGGCTCACTCGTCGCCAAGCGGGGCGCGGGCGGGCTCGTGTCCGGCATCGGCCCGCTGGTCGCGAGCAGCGACGTGACCTGGCTGGCCGCCGCCATGACCGACGGGGATCGAGCCGCGGCGGCCACCGGGCTCGTCGAGGCGGACGGCTTCCGCGTGCGCCTGCTCGCCATCGACGCGGAGACCTACCGGCTCGCCTACGACGTGGTGAGCAACGAGGTGCTCTGGTTCGCCCACCACGGCCTGTGGGATCTCGCTCGCGAGCCCTCGTTCGACGGTCGCTGGCCGGCCGCCTGGGATGCCTACCGGCGGCTGAACCAGGTCTTCGCCGATGCCGTGGCGGACGTGGCGCCGGAGGGCGCGGCCGTGCTGATCCAGGACTACCACCTGTGCTTGGTGGCGGCTCACCTGCGTGACCGGCGTCCAGACCTCCGGTGCGTGCACTTCAGCCACACCCCGTTCGCGCCCCCGCTGTGGCTCGGCGCCCTGCCCGCCGAGGCGGCGCAGGAGCTGCTCGCTGGCATGGCTGCCCACCGCGCGTGCGGGTTCCACACGCAGCGCTGGGCCGACGACTTCACGGCGTCCGCACGCGAGCTCGCCGGCCTCGAGCCGCAGACGTTCGTGTCGCCGCTCGCCTCCGACCCGGACGACATCCGGGCCGTGGCCGCGTCCCCCGAGTGTGCCGAGGCGCTGGAGGCGCTCGAGGCGGGAGTCGGCGACCGCGCGGTGATCGGACGCGTCGACCGGGTCGAGCTGTCCAAGAACATCCTGCGGGGGTTCCTCGCCTACGACCTCCTCCTCGAGGCGCATCCGGAGCACCGCGGTCAGGTGGTGTTCGTGGCGGGCGCCTACGCCTCGCGAGCGGGCGTGCCCGGCTACTCGTCCTACCGCGAGGACATCGAGCGGGCCGTCACGGCCGTCAACGAACGGTGGGGAACCGACGACTGGCAGCCGATCGTGCTGGACGTCGACGACGACCATCCGCGGTCGGTCGCTCTGCTCAGGCGGGCCGATGTGCTCCTGGTGAACCCCATCCGCGACGGACTCAACCTCGTTGCGTCCGAAGGGGCGCTCGTGAACGACCGCGACGCGGTGCTGGCGCTCTCCCCCGAGGCCGGCGCCTGGGAGCGCCTGCAGTCGGCGGCCGTGCCCGTTCCCCCGTTCGACCTGGTCGGCACCGCGGAGGCGCTCCACCGCTGCGCTGACGATGCCCGCCGCTGAGCGCGCCGAGCGCGCCGCCTTGCTCCGCTCGCTCGCCGAGGCCCGCGTCCCGGCCGACTGGCTCGCCGACCAGCTGGCCGCGGCCGACTAGGAGGTCAGCAGGCTCCGGAGGAGCTCCAGCGCGCCCTCGGGGCCCGTGACCTCCACATCGGCTTGCGCGAGGAGTGCCGGCGACGCCTCGACGGTGCGGACCGCCACCTTCACGGTCGTGATCCCTCGGGCGGCCAGCCGGTCGAGCGCGGCGAAGGCCGGCAGATCACCCTCGTCATCGCCGAGGTAGGCCACCGTCGACGTGCCGGCGGCCCGGGCCTCGACCACCGTGCCCTTGTCCACCGCCACGGGCGGATGGAGCTCGACCGACATCTTCGCTCTCCGCAGCGCGAGCCCCGATCGCTGCGCGGCGCCGGCCGCCCAGCCGAGGGCGGCGTCCGCCAGCTCGGGCTGACGCCGGTAGTGGAGGGTGAGCGAGAGGCCCTTGTGCTCCACATCGAGACCCGGGGGACCGTCGACCACCGCCGATTGCGCCACCTCGTCCACGACCGCGCGCCACTCCTGTGCCTCGGCCCGGACGATCGGTGCTCCGTCGGCCACCGCCTCGAGCCCGTAGAGCCCGTGCAGCTCGACGACGCCGGGCAGGTGGGCCAGCAGGAACGCGACGGGACGTCCGGACACGACGGCCACGACCGCGAAGCGCTCGGCCAGCGCGGCCAGGACCTCCACGGCGCCCGCGAGCGGGCGGGCGTCCGCCGCCACCGCCACGATCGGCGAGAGGGTGCCGTCGAAGTCGAGGAACAGCGCGGTCGACGCGGGGTCACGACCGAGGACGGCGCGTGCGTCCACCACCCGCCTGCTCGGGTCAGTTCGCGGCGGTGGTGGCGGTGGTGGGCGTCACGCTGGCCAGGTCGGTGCCGAGGACCACCACGACGCTGGCGCCCGCGATCGGGCCGGGAGGCGTGGCCGGCATCGCAGCGGGCGCGATGTCAGGAGCACCGATGGCGGTGGCGACCGCGGCCGCCTCGCCTTCGAAGCCCTCCGCGAAGAAGATGGCCGTCGTCTCACTGGTCGTGTTCGGATCCGCCTCGTTCGCGCCCTCGGGGTTGGTGAGCGGGTAGCCGAGCGACGCGAGCAGATCGCTGTAGGCGCCGGCGGCGCCCGGGATCCCCGAGTCGTTGAGCACGATCGTGGGCACCTCCGCCGGGGGCCGGAGCTCCGCGGCGGGGGTGGTGGTGGTCGTGTCGTCCGGGGCCCCATCGGTGGTGTCACCGTCCGTAGGGCTCCCGTCGGAGGTCGAGCTGTCGCTGCCCCCGTTGGTGGTGATGGCCTCGGAGGTGTCGAGACCGTTCCGCAGGAGCAGCAGCCCGATCACGACCGCCACGACGACCAGGGCGGCGCCACGAGCAGGGTTCGCGGTCGGTTCCGGGCGTCGTCGAGCCATGGTGCGAG
>CAVRKU010000008.1:0-206870 GCA_963721695.1 uncultured Microthrixaceae bacterium | reverse complement strand
ACCAGTCGATCTTGCTCTCGCTGGCGTTCTGGGTGAGGACCTGGACGAAGTCGCTGCCGTCGGCGGGCGCCTCGAGCGTGCCGTCGGCGCCGATGCGCTCGAAGAGCGCCTCCGCGTCGGCCTTCGGGCTCCACAGCCGGAGGTGCCCGCCGGCCACCGCCGGGCCCAGGGTGGCGGCCAGCTCCGAGGGCGGGGGGAGGGTGCCGGTGGTGAGGGCGCTCGTCACGGCGTCGATCACGTCCACCTGGAAGGTGTCGATCTGCTCCTCGGTGAGCTGGTCGTACTGGTCGAAGAGCAGCACCTGGGCGGCGTTCTCACTGGTGAGGGGCACGGGCCAGCCCGGCACCATGACCGGGCCGGTGAGCTCGAGGAGGTCGGCGATCCCGTAGGGGTCGACGACCACCACGCCGTCGACCGGCCCGCCGCCCTCGGTCAGGGGGAAGGCGGCGGCGATGCCTTCGGCGAAGGTGGGGGTGTCGGGCGTGGCGCTGAGGTTCTGCCAGAAGCGGCCGGGTCGGTAGCCCTCGTAGTGGTCGCGGTAGATGGCCGGGAGGATGGCTCGCTGCACCTCGGGGTCGGTGGCGGCGTTCAGCTCGCGCGGCGGGCAGCGTCCGGACGAGGTCGACCACGCCGTCGGCCGCCCGCACCTCCGCGTAGTCGCCGGCGAAGCCGCCGGCGCCGCGCTGCTCGCTCGGCGTGAGCAGGGCGATCATCCAGCGGCGCTCACCGTCCGCGCCGAGCAGGTCGGGCAGCAGGCGGGTGGCCTCGGCGGCCACCTCGATGCTGTTGGTGGCGTCGGCGATCCGCTCCCCCACCTCGTCGGAGCCGTCGCGCACCTCGTCGAGGAGGTAGCGGCGAGTCGACGTCGTCGAGCAGCGCGGTGGAGTCCTGCAGCGTGGCGAGGGCCGTGCCGAGCTCGGCGCTCACCGCCCGCGCGCCTTCGATGGGGAAGCGGCCGTCGACCACGAGCAGGTCGTCGGCGCCCGCCCGCTCCGCGACGGCGACCGCGGTGGTCGACAGGTCGACGCCCACCGTCGGCGAGGGCACGGGCGTTGCGCAGGTTGGGGCCGAGGGCGGGGACGACCTCGCCCACGCGCACGGCCGGGTTGTCGAGCGCGTCCGAGGCGTCGGCGAAGGCGACGTCGGCCGTCGCGAACAGGCGCTGGGCCTCCTCGAGGTCGCCGTCGCGGGCGGCGTCGAGGCCGGCGGTCGCGAACTCGCGGCCGCGCTCCATGTCGCGCCGGGCATCGAGCAGCAGGATCCCGGCGATGGCGGCCACCGACGCGAGCACCACGGCGACGCCGGTGGCGATCGCGACGTTGCGGCCGCGGTGCGAGACCCACCCCTCCTCCCGACGCGGCGGAGCGCTCAGGCCGACCAACGCGAGCAACACCGAGGGCACGAGGGCGATGGCGGCGGCGACCGGCAGGTCGATGGCGCCGCGGCCGACCGCGTCGGCGGCGAAGCACCCGGCGGCGGCGGCCAGGGGGAGGACGACGCGCGGCGGGAGGTGACGATCGCGGAGACGGCGATCCCACTGCGTCACCACGGCGGCCACGGCCAGCACACCAGACAGAACGCCGGGACCAGGGCGCTGCGGGGCGCGGACGACCTCCGGGTCGACAGCTCGACGGCCACCGCCGTCAGCCCGGCACCCAGCGCGGTGGGGCCGATGGTGCCGATGCGCACGAGGGCCGGGGGCCAGGTGCTGGCCGCCATGGCGCCGGCCGCGCCCACGAGGGCGGCCGCCGCCGGCGCCACGACGTCGTCGCCGCGGGCCGCCACCAGCAGGAGGCCGGCGGCACTCACCGCGACCACGAACGGGGCCACTGCGTCCGTGCGCTCGATCGACCGGATGCCCCGCATCAGCACCAGCGCGGCGAGCACGGTGAGCACCGCGTCGGACACGGTGCCGCCGGTGAGCTCGGCGCGGATGCCGACGAGCGGCAGGGCGGCGGCCGCCGCCACCTGCCCGACCGGCACGAGCCACGCCGGCCCTCGTCCTGCTCGGCCCGGAAGCCGGTGGCGATGGCCAGCACGCAGGCGAGGAGCGTGGCCTGCGCGACGGGCTGGGTGGGGCCGGCGAGCAAGGCGCCGGCGCCGAGGGCCACGGCGAGCACCAGGCCGCCGTGGTTGGGGCGGCGCTGCGACCGGGTGCGGCGGGTCTGGCTGGCGCGCTCGAACCAGCCCGCCTTGAACGCCCAGCGACGGGTTGCCGGCACGCCCACCATCACGATGGCGCTGCTCAGCACGAAGGCGATGATCCAGCGAGCCACGGGCGGTGACGATAGAGGGCCCGCCGGGCCGCTCCGGTGCAGGGTCGTATCCTCCGGGCCTTGGCTCGCCCTCCCGTCCCGCTCCCCCGGTGTGCTCGCCGCACCGCTGGGCGAGCTGACCGTGCTCTACGACGTCGTGGTCGAGATGGTGCACGTGCTCAACCCGTCGGCCGGGCTGGTGTGGGAGGCGTGCGACGGCGTCGACCGACCTCGACGACGTGGCGACGCACGATCGTCGGAGGCCACCGGCCTCGACCCGGCCGTCGTCGCGGCCGACCTCGCCGCTGGGCGTGCAACAGCTCACCGAGGCCGGCCTGGTCGGCCGCACGACCGTGCCGCCGCCCGTGCTCGCGCTGGCCCGCCAGCTCGGCGCGGACGAGCCGCCCGGGGCGGTCGTGCGCGGTGCTCGACGAGGGCGTGCGGTTCCGGAGCGCCGATGCCTCGCTGCTCACCGACATCGACACGCTGCTCGCGTCGCTCCACGACGACCGGGCGGCCACCCTGGACCTCACGGTCCACGAGGCGGCCGACGGGACGGTGGCGCTGACCGGTTCCGGGACCGATCGCACCTACGGCTCCCGGACCTCGTTCCTCGACGCGCTCCCCACCGCCCTCAACCAGATCGCCGCCGCATCGACCGCGTGCATCGCCCTGCACGCCGGGTGCGTGCGCTCCCCCGCCCGCGAGGTCGTGCTCCTGCCGGCCACCTCAGGGCACGGCAAGACCACCCTCACCGCCGCGCTGGTGCAGGCGGGCTGGGACTACGGCACCGACGAGGCGGTCGGGGTCCGCACCGGCTCGTTGGCCACGGTCACCTACCCCAAGCCGCTCGTGCTCGACGCCACCAGCCGCGCGGTGCTCGGGCTGGGCGAAGCAGCGTCCCCCAACGTCCTGCCGGGCGAGCTGCGGGCCGACGTCACGATCCTGGTGGACTCGGCGGGGCCGGTCGATCGGGTGGTGCTCCCCCGCTACGAGGCCGGCGCCGCGACTTCGCTGTCGGAGCCGCTCGAGCCGCGCGAGGCCGTGATCGCCGTCCTCGAGCACGCCCTCAACCTGCGCCTGGTGGGCGAGTCGGGTCTGGTCGCGCTGTGCCAGCTCGCCGAACGGGTTCCCGTGCAACGCCTCGTGCACGGCGATGTGCACGAGGCGGTGGCGGCGCTCGCCTAGACCGCGAACAGGATCAGGACTCCGACCATGGCGACGAGCGTGGCCTGTCCGAGGAGCATCCAGGTGATCAAGTTGCATCGCCATCTCATGCAGGTCGTCCTTGGTCGCGAACCGCTCTGTCGAAGTCGCTGATCCAGGTACTCCTTCGTGACGAAGGTGGTCCATCTTGCTGCGCAGCGCCCGGTCGCCGCTCTTCGGTGATGCTCGTGAGCGCCTCCAGATCGTGTGTCATCGGGAGGGCGCTCGGGAGCGCCGATGCGGACCGGAGTCCGAGTGCCTCGAGCGTACCGCTACAGGCGCTCGACGTTGGGGCCGTCGGCAGGTGCGCCTTGGTGTCGAGCACGTAGCGCGTTGGCGAGGATCGTGTCCGCTTCGAAGGCGGCGTGGTCGACGAGGAGCACCACCGCGTCGGCGGCTTCGAGCTCCTCGGCGGTGCACTCGACGGGTGTCGTGCCGGGCGGGAAGCGGTCGGGCGGCGACGTGCGGGTCGGCGGCCCGGAGGTCGGCGCCGAGCTCGGCGAGCAGGTCGGCCACCCGGTGGCTCGGGGTCTCGCGCCAGTCGCCCACGTTGGCCTTGAACGACACGCCGAGCAGCAGGATGCGGCTGCCCTTGATGGCCTTGCCCTGGTCGTTCAGCGCGCTGAAGATCCGGCGCACCACGTAGTCGGGCATGTGCTCGTTCACGTCGTTGGCCAGCTCCACGAACCGGAAGCTCTGGCCGAGGCGGCGCTTCACCTGCCAGCTACAGGTAGCTCGGGTCGACGGGGAGGCAGTGGCCGCCCACGCCCGGGCCCGGGGGTGAAGCGCAGGTAGCCGAACGGCTTGGTCGAGGCGGCGTCGATGGCCTCCCACACGTCGATGCCGAGGTCGGCGGCGAACATGGCCAGCTCGTTGACGAGGGCGATGTTCACGTGCCGGAACGTGTTCTCCAGCAGCTTCGTGAGCTCCGCCTCCTTGGGCGTGCTCACCGGCACGGTGCGTGTCGACGATCCGGTCGTAGAAGCCCTCGACCTTGGCCAGGCTGGCGGCGTCGATGCCGCTCACCACCTTGGGCGTGTTGGCCAGCGTCCAGGTGCTGGTTGCCCGGGTCGATGCGCTCCGGGCTGTAGCCGAGGTGGAAGTCCGGCCCGGCCCGCAGGCCCGAGCCCTGCTCGAGGATCGGGGCCGAGGCGCTCCTCGGTGGTGCCCGGGTAGGTGGTGCTCTCGAGCACCACCGTGGCGCCCGCGGTGAGCAGCGGGGCGAGCTGCGCGCCGGCATCGTCGATGAAGGTGAGGTCGGGGATGCCCTCCCGCAGCGGGGTGGGCACGGTGATGACGGCGACGTCGAAGCGCTCGACGCCCTCGAGGTTCGCCACGGCCCGGTAGCGGCCGGTGGCGAGCGCCTCGGCCACCTCCGCGTCGCTGATGTCCTCCACGAACGACGTGCCCGCGGCGAGGGCCTTGCTGCGGTGCTCGTCGACGTCGTAGCCCACGACGTCGTAGCCCGCCGCCACGGCCCGCATCGCCAGCGGCAACCCCACGTAGCCCTGCCCGACGACGATCACGGTCTCGGTGCTCATGCCCTCCATCATGACCGCCGGGACCATCCGCGAAGCACGAACCCCCGTTTCTTAGGCTCGGGGCGGTCCGGACCCCCGGTGTCCGACGTCCCCACGGAGAGCGCTGTCCCCCATGTCTGCTGAGCCCCCCGCGCCGTTGGACCGCCGCGCGCTGCTCCGCCGCATGGCGATCGGCGGCGCCGCTGTCTGGGCCACGCCGATGATGACGAGCGTGGCGTCGGCTGCCAGCCGTCGCCAGCTGCGGGCTCGGGAGCGAGTGATCGACTGGAACGACTACGAGCCAGGCACCGTGGTCACCAACGGATCGTCGGCAACACTGACGATCACGATCTCGTCCGTCGCCGCCCCTGGCACACGTCACCCGGCCGACAACCAGATGTTCTGTCCGGGCCGGCCGGCGGCGCAACCCGGCAACGCGCTGCGCTTTCACCAGCGGCCGAACGCCAACGGTCGGCAGCAGACGATCACGTTCCAGTTCAGCAGCCCGGTGAGCGCAACTTGCGTTCCCATCTACGACATCGATGCCCTCAGCAGCTGGGCTCGTCGACCGGGTACCGCGATCAGATCATCTTCAACACCACACCGGGCTCGGGATCGAGCAAGCCCGCTACGAGCACGGTGGTCGGGACCGGAACCCTGGCCGACCGCGTTCCGGAACTCCAACTCGAACTCCAACCTCAGCGGCAGCAGCATGGGCGGCAACCTCACGCATCCGCCACGCCGGGCCGATCGACTCGTTCTCGTTCATCTACCGCAACGGCAACCAGACGAGCACACTCGGCGGCGAGCAGTACATCGACATGGGCGAGATCACGTTCACCTGCTGATCAGCGGCCGAGGCTGTAGAAGCGGAAGACCTCGTGGTCGATGGGGAGGATGTCGACGGTCTTGAAGCCGGCCTGGGTGGCGTAGGCCTCGAAGGTGGCGGGGCGCATCACGGTGCCGGTGGCGGCGGAGTGCTCGTGGGTGCGGCCGGCGGGCAGGCAGTGCAGCACGCTGAAGCCGTAGAGGAGCCGCTGGATCGGATCGCCGGGAGCCTCGAAGGTCTCGGCGGCGTTCTCGTCGACGATGAGCACGGCGCCGTTGGGCCGTGAGATGCGCTCCATGGCGGCCAGCGCATCGACCGGGTCGGACAGGTCGTGCACCACCTCGACGGCGATGACCAGGTCGTAGCGGTCGCCGAAGCTGGTGTCGGTGACGTCCTGCACCTCGAAGCGCGCCCGGTCGGCCACGCCGCGCTCGGAGGCGTGCTTGCGGGCCTGGGCGACGGACGTGTCGTCGAGGTCGAAGCCGTCGACGGTGACGTGGGGGTAGGCCTCGGCGATGTAGATGCCGGCCCAGCCCTCGCCGCAGCCGATGTCGGCGATGCGCAGGGGCTCGCCGGCCTCGAGGCGGGCCTGGATGTCGGGCAGGTGCGGGAGCCACTCGGCCACCAGGCTGTTGGCGAACATCGGGCGGGTGAAGCCGGCCTGCATGTCGTGGAGGCCGTAGGCGGAGAAGGCCACGCCCTGGCCGGTGCGGAAGGCCTCGACCAGCTGGTCGAAGGTGCGCACCACCGGACCGACGACGTCGGCCAGGGCGCCGGTGTAGGCGGGGTGCTCCTCGTCGAGCAGCACGATGGCGTGCTCCTCGGGGAGGGTGAAGCGCCGCTCGTCGGGGGCGGCGGTGACGTCGTCGACGGTGAGCACGCCGGCCGCCGCCTGCTGCTCGATCCACTCGCGGGCGTAGCGCGCGTCGATCCCCGCGGCCGCGGCCAGCTCCGGCGCGGTCCGAGGGCGTGCCGCGCAGGGCCTCGTAGAGCCCGAGCAGGCGGCCGAGGTAGACGAGGCTCAGCTCCATGGTGGCCAGGCCGGCGCCGAAGAGCTCCTCGGCGAAGGCGCCCATGGCCTCCTCGTCGACGGGCGAGCTGGTGGTGGGGTCGGTCACGGTCATCGGATCCTCCGGATGGGGTGGGGTGATGACCAGGAGGCGCCAGATCGGGCCTGGCGACGCCAGACCGCCGCTACCGGCTGACCGACCAGGTGGTGGGCCGCTCGGGTTGGTAGGCGCACCAGAAGCCGGTGCGCACCGACGCCCGCAGGTGGCGGCCCAGGCCCGGGTGCAGCTCGTCGAGGCGGTCGATGCTCGCCTTCACCCGGGCCGACACGGCCTTGCGGAGGCGCTCGTCGGGATCGCTGCCGACGTTCCGGGCCCGCCCGCCGAGCCCGAAGGCCTTGGTCAGCTCGTCGACGAGCGCGTCCCGCTCGACGGTGAGGCGCTCGGCGCGGCCGGTGTCGCCGTGGCGCTCGGCCTCGTCGAGGTCGTCCTCGAGGTCGACCAGCCGCTGCCGGTACTGCTGCACGGCCTCCTCGTCGAGCACGGCCTGCGGGGACCCCGTGGCGGACGGGGCGCTCGTCCCCTCCAGCTCGCGCACGTGGACCTCGCGGCCGGCCCGCTCGAGCAGGAGGGCGAGGTCGGCGATGCCCTTGGCGTGCTTCACGCGCACCGTGTCGCCGTCCCAGGTCCACGCCCACGTGTCGCCGTCGCGCGCGAGCGCGCCGGTGTCCGTGGCTGACGCGGGGGCGGCCACGGTGCCCGCGAAGTGGTTCGCCTCCACCACCAGCGCGGAGAGGCCCACGGCGACGAAGGTCTCGCGAGCGCGCGCGGCGAGGGCTCGAACGCGCTCGGCGTCCTCGGGCGCGCCCGCCAGGTCGAGCGCTCGTGCGCCGTCCAACGCGGTCACCGCCTCGAGCAGCGCGCCGCCCCCGGCCACCGTCCGCTCGGCGATGGCCACGTGCTTCCGGGTGGCCTCCGCGTCGCCGGCCACGCCCGCCGCCAACGCGAGGAAGCGGTCGACGCTGCCGTGGCAGTACGCGCCGATGCCCTCCACGGCCCCGGCGCCGGACAGCGGCGCGAGCAGCTCGCGGTTCATCGCGCACCACTCCGCATCGCCCGCCCGCGCCGCGCTGGCGATGGTCTGCACCAGCCAGCACACCCACTCGCTGTCACGGGGCAGCGCCTCGATGGCGTGGCGGCCGACCTGGCCCAGGGCCGCCGAGGTGCGCTCGGCCTCACCCATGTGGCCCTCGATGTAGGCGGTGACGAGCCCGAAGTAGGGCCCCAGGGTGGCGGGGACCAGGGCCAGCATCGCTTGGCCCTGCACCTCGGCGTTCGCGCGGTCGCGGACCTCGATGGCCGCCATGAAGCGGAACACGGCCACCAGCAGCGCGCTGTTCTGGCTGCCACCGCGCGCCCCGATCTGCTCGGCCTGGTCCACCAGCTCATGCGCCTCGGTCACCGCGCCGCGGTTCCAGGCCCGCGCGGCTCGCCACAACGGCACGTACCAGGCGTAGAGCGGATCGCCGAGCGCATCGGCGGTCCGCGCGTAGGCGCCGATCTCGCGGTCGACCTCCGCCAGCTGCAGGCTCTCGAACAGCGCGACGACGCGCAGGCGGCGTCCGAGGAGCTCCAGCGGCAGGTCACCGGCCCGCTGGGCCAGCGTGACGATCTCGCCCGCGGCGGCGAGCCGATCGGCGGTGTGGTCGGGACCGGCGAAGGCGTCGCAGCGGGCCGCCAGCGTGTGGCCGAGGGCGACGGACTCGCCCGCGGTGCGGGCGAGGTCGACGGCGCGGATGGCGAGCTCGGCCCGGCGTTCGTCGGAGTCGACGAAGGCCAGCGCCACGGACAGGCGGGCCAGCACCAGCGGGAGGAGCGGCGAGCTCACGTCGAGGGTGGCGGCGGCCTCCTCGAGCAGATCGATCTGGCGGTGGTCGAGCAGCCGCACCTCGAAGGCCCCGAGGCCCACCCCGAAGCCGAGCGCGGCGCGCGCCACCAGGTCCGGGCGATCCATGCGGCGGGCGATGGCGACGGCCTCGTCGAAGGCGTCCCGCGCGTCGGCGCGGTCCTGGCGGAGACGGGCGGCGCCGATGCCGAGCCACGCCTCGACCCGGGCGTCGTCACCCGTCGGGCCCTCCGGCGCCGCCGCCAGCGCCCGCTCGAAGGCGGTGGCGGCGTCGGTCCAGGCCAGGCGGTTGAGGGCCTCCTGACCCGCGGCGACGAGCAGCTCTGCGGGCTCGGAGTCGGTGGGCTCGTGGCGGGCGCGGATGGCGTGGTGGGCGAGGGTTGCGGCCGTCGTGCCCGGTCGGTTGCGGAGCGCACGGACGGCCCGTCGGTGCCACCCCTCCCGCTCCGTCGCCGAGAGGCCGTCGTACCGCGTGGCCTGGACGAGGGCGTGGACGAAGCCCCACCGCATCGGCTCGGCGTCGATCGGGGCGACCAGGCGGGCGGCACGCGCCTCGTCGAGGTCGGGCAGCACGTCGACACCCACCATCGCCGCGAGCACGTCTTGGTCGAACTCGTGGCCGAGGACCGCGGCCGCGCCCAGCACGTGCGCGCACGGCGTGCTCACGCGGGCCAGCCGCCGCTCGAGCACGTCGTGGACCCCGGCGGGCACGCCCTCCGAGCCCGCGTCGATGAGCCGGGCCACCTGGGTGACGAACAGCGGGTTGCCGCCCGTCTGGCGCTCGACGGCGGCCGCTTCGCCGGCGGTGGCGGGGCGGTTGAGCACGTCGGCGAGGAGGGCCTCGACCGCTGACGCGTCGAGGCCGGTCACCGTCAGCCGCTCGGCCTGGCCCCCGAGGCCGGCGAGGGGGCTCGTCCGGGGCAGCTCGTCGTCGCGGTACGTCGCCACCACGAGCACCGGCAGCGACGGGAGGTGGGGGGCGAGCGCCGAGAGCAGCTCGAGGGAGGCGCCGTCGGCCCAGTGCAGGTCCTCCAGGAGCACGACCTGCGGGTGGTCGGCGCCCACCGTGTACAGCGCGTCGACCACGTCCGCGAACAACCGGGCCTGGGCCCGGGCGGCGCTGGCGGCGTCGGGGGCCTCCGGGATCCCCGCGTCGAGCCGGGCCGCCACCGCGGCACAGGCATCGCCGCCGGGTCGGCGCAGCACGTCGAGCCACGGCGTGAAGGGCGGCAGGCCCTCGGTCTCCCAGCACGCACCGGTGCGCACGATGGCGCCGGTGGCGCGGGCCTGGTCGGCGATCGCCTGGGCGAGGGCGGTCTTGCCGATCCCCGCCTCGCCGGCGAGCAGGAGCAGCCGGCCGTGGCCGCCCTGGGCGTCGGCGACGGCTGCGGCGCCGACCGCAAGGAGTCCCTCCCGACCGACGAGCACGACCCGACGCTACTGACGACCGCTCGGAGGCGGCGGCTGCCGCTGCTCGGAGGGCTCGGCGCTGGTGCTACTTGTTGTGACCCTGGCCCTGGCCGTTGCCCTGCCCTTGGCCCTGACCGTTGCCCTGGCCGGGGCTGTCGTCGGCGTCGTCTTCGTCGTCACCGTGGTCGGGCTTGCCGGCGTCGGAGCGGGCCACCTCGGACACGGCCTTGCCGTGCTCGCGGCCGGTCAGCGTCTTGTCCTGGGCGACGGCGGACACGTAGGCGCCGTGGTTGTCCTTCGGGGCGGCGTCGTCCGCGCTCTCGTCGTGGCCTCGTCGGGCGCCTCTTCGCTCTCGTCGCCTTCGTCCTCGACGGCGTCGTCACCGGGCGCCTCGTCGTCGCCGCGGCCGTTCGCCACGGGGACGGGGAAGCCGGTGTGCTCCTCGGCGTTGGTGAGCCCCTTGTCGGCGGCGGGCGGCGGGGAATCCATGGCTGCCGCGGCCGCCGCGGCACCGGCGATCAGCAGTGCGACGGTGGTCGCGACGATCTTGACGGGCACGGTGGAGATCACGGGGGGTCCTCTCAGACGTTCGCTGCGTGGGGATGAGCCCACGATTAGTGATCGTCGGGCGGCGCCGCAGAGATACGGCCGGCGCCTAGGAAGGGGCGGGATCCGAGCGGGTGTTGAAGCGGTTCATGGCCACGGCGGGGCCGTCGCTGAAGATGAGCTCCACGGCGTCGGCGGCCTCCTGGACGATGACGTCGAGCTCGGCCCGGTCGGTCTTGCCGGGCTTCTTGAGCACGTGGTCGGCGCCCTGGGCCTTGCCCGGCGGCTTGCCGATGCCGATGCGGACGCGGACGAAGTCGTCGGTGTGCAGGTGCGCCTTCACCGACTTGAGGCCGTTGTTGCCGGCCAGTCCCCCGCCGACCTTCACCTTGAGGGTGCCGACGGGCAGGTCGAGCTCGTCGTGCACGATCACGAGGTGCTGCGGGTCGTCGATGCCGTGGCGGCGCACGAGGGGCGCGACGGCCTCGCCGGAGAGGTTCATGTAGGTGAGGGGGATGGCCAGGGCGAGGCGCTTGCCGTCGACGGTGACCTCGTCGACCATCGCCCGCTCCTTGCCCTTGCGGAGCTTGGCGCCGTGGCGCGCCGCGAGGAGCTGCGACGACCTCGCCGCCGACGTTGTGGCGCGTGCCCTCGTACTCGGCGCCCGGGTTGGCCAGCCCGACCACGAGCAGGTCGGCCGGAGTGCCGGTGCGCTTCTTCTCTTCACCTCGCTTGCGTCCGAACAACTCCTACCGCCTTCAGCCAGGCCGGAGGCGAGCCGGCTTCGCCGGTCGCCGGGAGGCACCTGCGGAGGGCGGTCGGAGCGGAGCGACGCCCGGAGCAGGCATGGACTCAGCCCTCGTCGCCGCCCGCGGCTGCGTCGCCACCGTCGGCATCGCCACCCTCGGCGCTGGCCTCGGCGTCGTCGGCGGCTTCGCCCTCGGCGGCCTCGCCCTCTTCGCCTTCGACCTCGCCGGCCACCTCGGCCTCAGCGGCCTCGAGCTCGGCCTCGGAGATGCCGTGGCTGGCGGTGACGACCGGGTCGTCGCCGTCGATCGGCGTGGTGACGCCGTCGGGCAGCGTGATGTCGCTGACGCGCTTGGCGTCGCCGATCTCGAGGTCCGAGATGTCGATGGTGAGACCCGACGGGATGTCGGCCGGCTTGGCCGTGATGAGGAGGGCCTGCAGGACCTGGTCGACCACGCCACCCTCGCGGGTGACGGCCTCGGCCTCGCCCTCGAGGTGGATGGTGACCTCGACGTCGACGGTCTTGTCGAGGTCGACGCGGATGAAGTCGACGTGCAGCACGTTGCGGCGCACGGGGTGGCGCTGCATGTCCTTCACGAGGGTCGGCGTGCGGTCGCCGTCGATCTCGAGGTTGATGACGGCGTTGAGGCCCTGCTCGGTGATGAGCGCAGCCCGGAGCTCGCGCCACTCGACGGTGAGGGTGATCGGGTCGGTCCCGAGGCCGTAGACCACGCCGGGGATCTTGCCCTCGCCGCGGAGGCGGCGGGCGGGGCGGGTGCCCTGCGGGGGGCGCGGGGTTGCCGTGAGGATGATCTCGGCCATCAGAGGAGGCTCCTACGTCTGAGATCGCGCCGGAGCGCAATTCGATCGGTTGTGGACCGAGGAACGGTAGTGGGCGCGGGCCCCGGCGGGCCACCTGGTGGGTGACCTGGCAGGATCGACGGTGATGCGGATCGGCCTCGCCCTGCCCGCGATGCTCCACGGCCTCGACCGACGGCTGGTGCTCGACTGGGCCCGGCGGATCGAGGCGGACGGGTACTCGTCGGTCGGCTTCGGTGAGCGCATCGCCTACCGGAACCTGGAGATGTTCAGCGTGCTCTCCGCGGCTGCCGCGGTGACGGAGCGGGTGGACATCGCCGCGTCGGTGGTCGTGCTGCCGATGCACTCCGAGGTGTGGGTGGCCAAGCAGATGGCGACGCTCGACGTCATCTCCGACGGGCGGGCCGTGCTCGGCGTCGGCGTGGGCGGGCGCCTGGAGGACTACCGGGCGCTGGGGCGCTCGGTCAGCCGGCGCTGGGATCGGATCGACGCGCAGGTCCCCCGCATCCGCTCGGTGTGGTCCGGGACCGCCCCCGGCCCGGGCCTCGACCCGGTGGGGCCGCGACCCGTCCACCGGATCCCGATCATCTCGGCGGGCGTCGGGCGACGGTCGCTCGTCCGCAGCTCGGTGTGGGCCGACGGGATCAACGGCTTCGAGCTGGACCCCCTCGGCCCCGGGCTGGCGCTGGGCGCCGCCCGGACCCGCGAGGCGTGGGACGAGGCGGAGCGGCTGGAGGCCCCGGTCGTGATGACGTCCTGGTGGTTCGCGCTGGGCGCCGACCCGCGTCGCCAGCTGCACGACTACGCCAGCCACTACCTCGGCGTGTTCGGCGAAGAGCTGGCCGAGTCGCTGGCGTCGTCGTGCACCGCGGCCGGGCCGGAGGCCGTCCGCGCGTCGGTGTTGGCCGCCGTCGACGCCGGCTACGACGAGATCCAGCTCGTCCCCACCGCCACCGACCTCGGCGCAGCTCGACGAGCTCACCGAGCTCCTGAGCGACCTCCTCTGACAGCACCAGATCTGTGGTCGCACACGCCCGCATGGCGACGATGTGCGTCCACAGATCTAGGGTCGCGCGCATGACGTTCGAGCGAAGCGTCACGATCCTCGGGTGCCGCGACGTGCCGAAGTCGGCCGAGTGGTTCCGCGACGTGCTCGGGTTCCACCTCGACCCCGAGATCGGCCTGTTCGGTGAGGATCCCGACGAAGGTCCCGTGTACGCCATCGTCGACCGCGACGGCGTGAACCTGCACCTCCAGATCCGCCGGCTCGACCTGCCCGCCGGTCGGGAGGAGATCGAGACCGACGCCTACTTCTACGTCACCGACGTCGACGCCCTCTACGCGGAGTACACCGCCGCCGGCGTCACCATCCACCGCGAGATCTACGACGAGCCCTACGGCCTCCGCGACTTCTGCATCGAGACGCCCGACGGCCACCGCCTCGCCTTCGGCACCCCGCTGTAGCCCGACCCCAACTGCTTCTGTGTGCGCTCAGCACCGGCATGCGCGACGATCGGCGCACACAGAAGGGGTCAGGTGAGCTCGTCGACGGCCTCGTGGGCGGCGTCGGCGTCCTGACGGGCTTGGTCGGCCACGGCGCGGGCCTCTTCGGCTTCGGCCTCGGCCTCGTCGGCCTCCTTGGCGAGGCGCACGGCCTCGCGCTCCTTGCGCTGCGCCGTGCGCTGACGGGCGACGAGCTCCTTCTTGCGCGCCCGCTGCGCTTCCCGCTCCTTCGCCCGCGCCGCCTTCTCCCGCTCGGCCTGCTTGGCGGCCGCGGCGGCTGACGGCGCCTTGGCGGCCTTGGTCGCCTTGGGCTTGGCCGTCGACTTGGTGGCCTTCTTCGCCTTGGGCTTGAGATCGGGGACGAGCGTCGAGCGCGGGCCGGTCGACGTCCATCCCGAAGCCGAAGCCGGGCTGCTCCTGCTCGGTGACGAGCACGCCGCGGCGGAGCTGGTCGGCGACCTCCTCGTCGAGGGCGGCGACGCGGATGGTGGCGAGCAGCGCCGGCGCGGTGGCGTCGGCCCGGGCGCCGAGGTGGGCGGCGGCCGCCTTCACCACCGCGTTGGCCGCGGTGCGCTCGGCGGCGGTGGCCGCGCGGAGCTCGCCGGGCCGGCCGGCGACGGCCGCGTCGCTCGCCGCGCGCAGCTTCTCGCCGGCGTCGATGGCCGTCTCCACCAGGTCCGGCTTCTCGCGCGCCACCTGGTTCAGCGCCCACGCCGCCACGCTGGGCCGCCGCAGCTTGGCCACCGCGGCCGCGTCGTCCTTGCGACCGTCGGCCTTCAGCTCCTTGACGAGCGCGGTGCGCGCCGCCACGAAGTCCTCCGGCCGCACCGCGTAGAGCTCGTCCTCGTCACCCCGTCATCCATCACCTTCTGTGTGCGCTCAACACTCGGCATGCGGACGGCAGGCGCACACAGAACGTGGTCGGGTCGGGTCGGGTCAGGCCTGGTTGGCGCCGCCGAAGATCTCGCCGACGGAGTTGTCCTCGAAGACGGCGTCGATGGCGGCGGCCAGGATCTTGGCGATGGAGAGCACCTCGATCTTGTCGATCTGCTTCTCGGAGGGCAGGGGCAGGGTGTTGGTGACGATGACCTTGCTGATCACCGAGTTCTTGAAGCGGTCGATGGCCGGGCCCGACAGCACGCCGTGGGTGGCCAGCGCGTAGATCTCGTTGGCGCCGCGCTCCATGAGCTGGTCGGCGGCGGCGCAGATCGTGCCGCCGGTGTCGATCATGTCGTCGATGATCACGCAGGTGCGGCCCTCGACGTCGCCGACGATCTCGACCGCCTCGACGGTGTTCTTCACGCCCTTGACGTGGCGCTTGTGGACGATGGCGAGGTCGGCGTTGAGCTGGTTCGTGTAGCGCTCGGCCACCTTCACCCGGCCGGCGTCCGGCGACACCACCACCATGTCCTCGGGCAGGTTGTCGCGGATGTAGTCGACCAGCACCGGCATGGCGGTGAGGTGGTCGACCGGGCCCGTCGAAGAAGCCTTGGATCTGGCCGGAGTGCAGGTCGACGGACATGAGCCGGTTGGTGCCGACGGCCGCGAACATGTTGGCGACCAGCTTGGCGGTGATCGGCTCGCGGTTCTCGGCCTTGCGGTCCTGGCGGGCGTAGCCGTAGTTGGGGATCACGGCGGTGATGCGCTTGGCCGAGGCGCGCCGGGCGGCGTCGATCATGATCAGCTGCTCCATGATCACGTCGTTCACCGACAGCTCCGGCGTGGTGCCGTGCGTCTGGATGATGAAGACGTCCGCGCCCCGCACGTTCTCGCCGAGCCGCGAGTGGATCTCGCCGTTGGCGAACTCCACGAGGTTCGGGTGCCCCAGCTCGACGCCGAGGTGGTCGGCGATCTCTTCGGCCAACGGGAGGTTCGACCGCCCCGCCAGCAGGTGCAGCCTCTTCTTCGTGACCAGCTCCATGGGTCCCCTCTGACCGGAGTGGGCGGATGTTGGCGGCGGACGCTCAGCCCTCGAGCGCCGCCGTCCGCACTTGCAGTGTAGAACGGCCCGGTGCGGGTCCCGGACGGAATGTGGGCGCCCGGTTCGAGCACCGCGTACGGACCGATCTCGCAGTCGGCGCCGATGTCGCTGAGGCGGGCGACCGTGTGCTCGAGGGTGGTGTGCTCGCCCACCGTGCAGTCGACGAGGCGGCAGCCGGGGCCGATCTCCACGCCCTCGCCGATGACGGTGCGGCCCTGGAGGATCGTGCCGGGGAACAGCGTGACGTCGGCCGCCAGCGACACGGTGGTGTCGATGTAGGTGGCGGCCGGGTCGACCATGGTGACGCCCTTGGCCAGCCAGTCGGCGTTGGTGCGCGAGCGGAGCTCGGCCTCGGCGTGGGCCAGCTGGGCCCGGTCGTTGATGCCGTGCGTCTCGTCGGCGTCGTCGGCCACCACGCGTCACCACGCGGTGGCCGGCTTCGGCCAGCACCTCCACGACGTCGGTGAGGTAGTACTCGCCCTGGGCGTTGTCGGGGCTGACCATGCGCAGCGCGGGCGCGAGGAGGCTGCGGCGGAAGCAGAAGATGCCCGTGTTGATCTCGTCGATGTCGAGCTCTTCGGTGGTGGCGTCGCGGTGCTCGACGATGCGGGCGACGTGCTCGTCCTTGCCGACGCGGACGATGCGGCCGTAGCCGGTCGGGTCCTTGAGCCGGGCGGTGAGGACGGTGCACGCGGCGCCGGAGTGCCGGTGCTCGGCCACCAGCTCCGCGACCGTGCGGGCCCGCAGGAGCGGCGTGTCGCCGGGCAGGACGAGCACGTCCATGTCGTCGTCGAGGTCGTCGTCGTGGAGGGCGGTGAGGCCGACGGCGAGGGCGTCGCCCGTGCCGCGCTGCACGTGCTGCTCCACGAACTCGAGGCGCAGGCCGGCGCCGTCCTCGGTGAGCTTCTTGGTGACGCGCTCGGCGCCGTGGCCCACCACCACGACCGCCCGGTCGATCTCCGGCGCCGGGAGGGCGTCGAGGACGTACAGGACCATGGCGCGCCCGCAGAGCAGGTGCAGGGGCTTCGGCCGGGCCGACCGCATGCGTGACCCCTCGCCCGCTGCGAGCACCACCGCAGACAGATGTCGACCGGTCATGTCGACAGGTCTACCGCGCCAGCCCCCGTCGCATGCGCGCACGCTCTGTGCGCGACACCGCATCGGTGCTGCGCACACAGAACTGGCGAAGGCCTCCGCGTCGACGTCGCCGTCGACGACCTGGACGAAGAACGTGCCGTCGACGCCGTCGGCGGTCACCGTGTCGATCTCGACGACCTCACCGTCGCTCAGCTCGACGCTGACGGTCTCGACGCCGTCGGTCGGCGCGGCCGAACACGACGGTCTGGTCGCCGATGGTGGCGTCCTGCGGCGTGACGGAGCAGGCGCCGGTGAGCTGCTCGCCGTCCTGGTAGAGGAACGCGCAGCTGGCGCCCGTCGACGTCCCGCACGGCGTCGACGCGCCACGCCACGCCGTCGATGGTCCCCTCGTCGAGGGTGACCGCCTCCTCGTCGGACCCGTCGTCGTCGTGGCTGAGCACGGTGCCGATCACCAGCCCGAGCATGATCACGATCGGCAGCAGCACGAGGGCGACGAGGCAGCCGGGGCCGGTGCGCGACGGAGCCTGGCGGGGCTGGCCATGGCTCGGGGGGGAGGACTCGAACCTCCAACAGCCGGCTCCAAAGGCCGGTGTTCTGCCAATTGAACTACCCCCGATCGGGCTGAGGGTCAGGTTACGTCAGCACCTCGCGGACCTTGAGGCGTCGGCCGGTGTGCACGATCGCCCGCGCGTAGACGCGGGCGCCCAGCCGCAGCACCAGCACGACGGTGGCCGCGCCGACGACGAGCGACAGCGCCATCTCCACTCCCGACGCCTCCCCGGTGGCGATGCGCGACGGCATGACCATCGGGCGAGGTGAACGGGAAGATGGCGAGCACCCGGCCGAGCGCCGTGTCGGACGCGCTCTGGGCGACGAGCAGGCTGCCGACCAGCAGGATGGTCATGGGCATCACGACCGTGCCGGCCTCCTCCTGCCGCTCGACGAGCGCGCCGAGGGCGCCGGCCGTCGTCAGGTAGAGCACGAGCCCGAGCAGGAACCACGGCCCGCCGGCGACGATGGCGGCGCCGAGCCCGGCGGGCAGGTCGCCGCCCAGCAGCCAGCCGCGACCAGCGGCGGCAGCAGCGGCGATGGCCAGGGTGGCGATGCCGACCAGCCCGACGCCGATCACCTTGCCGAACAGCAGCGGACCGGGGCGCACGATGGCGAGCAGCACCTCGCTGATCCGGTTGGCCTTCTCGATGGCCACGCCGTTGGAGACGAGGATCATCAGCATCAGCAGCAGGAGGTAGAGGAGCGTGGCGACGATGGCGGCCGACGCCCTGGCGGCTCGCCTCGTCCTGGTCGAGGCGCACGACCTTGCGCCGTCGAGTCCTGCAGCGCCTGCCCGACCTCGTCCGCGCTGAGGCCCTTCGTCCTCCAGCAGCCCGGCGAGGGCCTGCACGCCCACGACCTGCTGCACGGTGGCGACGAAGCTGTCGGCGCGGTCCTGCTTGGCGATCACGGTGGGCTGCCCGCCGACGACGATGGCCACGTCGACCTCGTCGTCGGCCACCTGCTGGCTGGCGCTCTGCATGCTGTCGGCGCTCGGAGAGCTCGACGTCGACGTCGAGGCTGTCGGCCACCGCCTCCAGCTGGTCGTCCAGCTCGGGCGAGCCGCCCACGACGGCGACCTGGTAGGTGGTGCCGCCGCCTCCGAGCACCTGGGCAGGAGCACCGCCGCGATGGACGCCGCGAGCACCACGGCGACGATGATCCAGAACGAACGGCGGCGCATGGTCTCCCGCAGCTCGCGCCCGGCGACGAGGCGCATGCTCTGCCACGTGCTCATGCCGGCTCCTCGATCGGCGTCGTCGCGGCGCGGGTCCTCGCCGGTGGCGGCCAGGAAGAGCTCCGACAGGCTCGGCGCCTCGACGGCGAAGTCGAGCACCTCGACGTGGGCGCGCACGGCGTCGAGCACGCGGCCGGGGTCGGCACCGGCCTCGAGGCGCAGGCGCGTGCCGGACGCGTCGGTGGTGACCGCCGTCGCGGCCTGCGGGTCGACCCATCCCTCGTCCACCGCGACGTCGACGCGCAGGTACCGGTTGGGGCTGCCGGCCTTCAGCGCGCGCACGTCGCCGTGGAGCACGACGCGACCGTGGTTGATGAGGGTGATCGTCTCGCAGAGGTCCTCGACGAGATCGAGCTGGTGGCTCGAGAAGAGCAGGTTCCGCCCCGCGCGGACGTGGTCGAGGATCACCGCGGACAGGAACTCCACCGCCGCGGGGTCGAGGCCGGCGAAGGGCTCGTCGAGCACGAGCAGGTCCGGCTCGTGGACCATCGCCGCCGCCAGCTGCACCCGCTGCGCCATGCCGCCGGAGAGGTCCTGGATCTTGTCCCGGCCGCGGTCACCCAGCCCGAGGCGCTCGAGGAGGTCCGTCGCCCGGCTGAGCCCGGTGGCCTGGTCGAGGCCATGGAGGCGGGCCAGCCAGACGAGCTGGTCCAGCACCCGCATGTCCCGGTACAGGCCGCGCTCCTGGGGCATGTAGCCCCACGAGCGACGGTCGTCGTCGTCGGCGGGACGGCCGCGCCACTCCACGATGCCGGCGTCGGGTGGGAGCACGCCGAACAGGATCCGCATGAGCGTCGTCTTGCCGGCGCCGTTCGGCCCGAGGAGCCCGATCACGCGACCGGACGGCACCTCGAGGTCGACGTCGTCGAGCACCACCCGCTCGCCGAACCGCTGGCTGATGCCCCGCGCGCTGAGGGTGTCAGCCATCGGGGGAGTTTGCCCGGCGCTGCCCGTGTTCACACTTCGAGCGCGTTCGCGCCCTGGAGGGGTGGTGCAGGATGCGACGGTGGAGGCCGATGCTCAGGTGGAGCGGGTGCGGGCGGCGTACGAGGCCGTCCACCCGCAGCTCTGGCGGGCGGTGCTCGCCTACAGCGGCTCGGCCGACGTGGCCGACGAGGCCGTGGCCGAGGCGTGGGCCCAGCTGCTCCGCCGGGGCGACGGGGTCGACGACCCCGCGGCCTGGGCGTGGCGGTCGGCGTTCCGGATCGCGGCCGGCGAGCTGAAGCGGCGGGGCGCGGCGCCCGCGTCGGGCGCGGTGCCTGACGTCGGCGTGCTCGTGCCCGAGCCGGCGCTCGACCTCATCGCCGCCCTGCGCCACCTCACCGAGCAGCAGCGGGCGTGCGTCGTCCTGTGCGACCTGGCCGGGCACCGCGCCCCGGACGCGGCGCGCCTGCTCGGCACGACGGCGGCGACGGTTCGGGTGCAGCGCATGCGCGCCCACCGGCGCCTGCGCGACCTCCTGGAGGACCACGATGCCTGACCCCCTCGACTTCGACGGCGCCCGCCGAGCCCTCGACGACGTGCCCGCGCCGGACCTCTGGGCCGACGCCTCGCAACGAGCCGAGGCCGGCGCGGTGGTGCCGCTGCCCGCGGCGTCCGGCGAGCGCGCCCGTCGCCCGCGCTGGCTGGTCGCGGTCGGCGTGGCCGCGGTGGCCGTGCTGGCGGTCGGCACCGCGGCAGCGCTGCTGGCCGACGACGACCAGTCGGTCGACACGACGCCCACCACCGAGCCGCCCGCCGGGCACCGGCGATCCCACGACCGTCACCGGAGGCGTCTGCACGGTCGGCATCACCGGCGACCCCATCGTGATGGACGCCGGTCCCGCCGCGGATCCGCCGCGCTTCGATCCCTCCGGTCAGCCCGCCAACCAGCTCGTCGCCCACACGATGCTCGGGTCGCAGGTGGCCGAGCTCCACGTGCCCGGCGTGGTGCTGACGGACCTCGTCGGCGAGCGGGTGGAGGACGTCGAGCTCGAGCGGGGCACCGCCAGCATCTGGTTCGGCCCCGACTTCGTGCAGGTGCGCTGGTTCCCCGGCGGGCAGGAGCTGTGCGAGTCGTTCACCGTGACGGTGTCGGGCGGCAGCGAGGACGCCAACCGCCACGCCGCCGTCGACCTTCGCCGAGCGCGTCCTGCTGCCCGAGCGACCTCGGCGAGGTGGGACGTCGAGTCCGCCCTCGACGGCACGCGAGTGGCAGCTCGAGCGCTCCGACGGTCGTGGCGAACCGACCGAGGGCGACGGGCTGCGTGTTCACGTTCGCCGACGGCGAGGTCGACTTGGACCGACGGCTGCAACAGCTTCGGGGCCACGTACACGCAGCCCGTCGCCGACGCCGCTCGACCTCGGGGTGACTTCAGCTCGACGTCGAGCGCGTCGGCTGCCCGACGAACCCGACCACGCAGGCGATCGCAGCGGTGATGGGCTCGGACGACATCAGGGTCGACCGTCTCGGGTCCAGCGACGAGCTGACCTGCTCATCCTCTCCGCCGACGACGACCCTACCCTCGCGCCTCCGCTCGGCTGTGCCGCCGACGACGGCGCCGTCCGCAGGCCCCGAGCTGGCGGGCACGGAGTGGCGCGTGGCGTGCGCTGTACCACGGCGACGAGGAGGTGCTCCCCCGCCCGGACCGCCGGCGACGCTGGCGTTCTCGTTCGGCGAGCAG
Organism: uncultured Microthrixaceae bacterium; assembly: GCA_963721695.1. Lineage (GTDB taxonomy): Bacteria > Actinomycetota > Acidimicrobiia > Acidimicrobiales > VFJN01 > VFJN01. Next base: position 185,591 of record CAVRKU010000008.1, on the reverse strand, counting down.
CAGGGTGGCCTGGGACGACGGCTGCAACTCGGCGCAGCGGCACCTGGTCGGTCGATGGTGACGGGTACCTCGTCATCACGGATGCGCTGTCGACTCCATCGGGCTGCGTCGACGTGGGCGAGGGAACCCAGGTCTGGGAGGTGATCGGCGCCGTGATGCGGGCGGACCGGATCTACATGGATGAGATGGGCGGACAGCTCGAGCTGTCGGACACCGAAGGGAACCACATCGCGCTGGAGCCCGCCTGAGGCCGCTTTGGCACGGCGGATGGGCCCGCCGGTAGCGTGGTCGACCTCATGGGTTCACTGATCAAGAAGCGCCGCAAGCGCATGCGCAAGAAGAAGCACAAGAAGATGCTGAAGCGCACGCGTTGGCAGCGTCGAGCCGCCGGCAAGTAAGCCGGCCGCTCCCAGGCACAACCTGTCGCAAGCGACCGACCGCCTCTTCCGGGAGGCGGTCGTCGCGCGTTCCGGGTCTCGTACGCTGCCCCGTGGAGATCGACGAGCACGGGCGGGAGGTTCGGCGACCGCACCCGCCGGGCGAGCCCGACCAGGACGAGCTGCCGGAGGCCTTTCCGACCTTCGAGCACAACCAGTGGACCTTCGAGGGTGAGATCGAGCGCCTGGGCGCGTTCGCTCGGGGCGCCAACCGCGCCCGTGGGGGCCGCGATGGGTCGGCATGGTGCTCGCCGGCTTGGTGCTGCTGCCCTTCGCGATCGGCCTGCTCGTGGTGACCTGGACGACCGTGTTCGACTGATCGCTAGCGGGTCGTGTGCACGACGACGAAGCCGTCGCCGTCGTGGGCGCCGTCGACGAACCAGGTGCTGCCGCTGCCGGCGAGCACGGGGGTGCGGCCGGTGGCGTCGCCGAGCTGGTCCCGGTAGCGGGCCAGCTCCGGCGCCACGACGAGGGCCGCGGGCTCGAGGTCGTTGGGGCCGTCGGCCGTCGGGCCACCGAGGTCGTCCCAGGCGCGGTACACCGCCGGCGTCGAGCAGTGCACCGGCGGCGTGAGGAGGGTGAACGTCAGCGGCTCGAACGGGAGCGGCGCCACCTGCTCACCGACACCGGTGACGCGGGCGCGGCCGCCCACCAGGCAGAAGGGCACGTCGGCGCCGAGGGACGCGGCCAGGTCGAGGTCGGTGCTGCCCGCCCAGCGGAGGACGGCGGCGGCGTCCGCCGAACCGCCCCCGAGCCCGGCGCCGGACGGGATCCGCTTGTCGAGCACGACGTGGGCGGTGCGGCCGACCGCCCGGAGGGCCTGCCGCACCAGGTTGTCGTCGTGGGCGGGTACGTCTTCGGTCGAGCCGTGCACCTCGAGGGCGTCGCCGTCGCTGAAGGTGAGGGTGTCGGCCAGGTCGAGGCTGACCATCTCGGCGTCGATGAGGTGGTAGCCGTCGGCGCGCACCCCGGTCACCCGCAACGAGCGGGTGAGCTTGGCGGGGGCGGACACGACCTCGGGCACGGGCCGAGCGTAACGACGCTCCGTCGTCGGCCCGCTCCCCCACGTCGGTGTCGAATCGACGTCGAATCGACCCCGACGCGGCTCGGGTTCAGGCCAGGACGGCGGCCAGGCGCTGCCAGTCGGCCAGGGTGAGCTCCTCGGCCCGGGCTTCGGGGCGGATGTCGGCGGCCTCGAGGGCGTCGACCGACGCCTTGTCGGCCAGGGAGCGGCGCAGCATCTTGCGGCGCTGGTTGAAGCCGGTCTCGATGAGGTCGAACACGACGGCCCGCTCGGCCTCGGGGCCGGCCGGTTCGTGACGCCGGAGGTCGACCACCGCCGAGACGACCCGCGGCTGCGGGATGAAGACGCTGGCGGGCACCTTGGCCACGACGGCGGCGTCGGCCCACCAGGCCCGCTTCACCGACGGGATGCCGTACGTCTTCGTGCCCGGCCCGGCGGCGAGCCGCTCCCCCACCTCGAGCTGGACGAGCACGACCATCCGCTCGATGGTCGGCACCTCCTCCAGCAGGTCGAGGACGAGCGGCGTGGCGATGTTGTACGGCAGGTTCGCCACCATCGACCAGGGCCGGGCGGGATCAGGCGGCCCGAGCAGCGCCGCCCAGTCGAGCTGCATGGCATCCGCCTCGACGACCGTCGCCCCCTCGGGCTCGACGACGGAGCGCAGGACCGGGGCCAGGTGCTTGTCGACCTCGATGGCCGTCACCTCGGCGCCGACCTCCAGCAGCGCGAGCGTGAGCGACCCGAGGCCCGCGCCGACCTCCACGACCCGGTCGCCGGGCCCGACCCCCGCCAGCCGCACGATCTTGCGCACGATGTTGGCGTCGGCCACGAAGTTCTGGCCCAGCGCCCGCGACGCCTCCAGCCCGTGCTCGGCCAGCAGCGCCCGGATGGCCGACGGGGAGTGCGTCACGCCGCCGAGCCTTGCACCCCCGCCCCGGCGACCCGTCCCGCCCACCCCAACTCGGGTGCGAAGAGCCGCAGGAACGCGTCCTTTCGCACCCGAGTTCGCAGAGCCAACCCTCAACTCGAGGGTGAACCCCGTCAGGAACGACGGGGTTCGCGGATCAAACCGCAACTCGGGTGCGAAGAGCCGCAGGAACGCGTCCTTTCGCACCCGAGTTCGCAGGCGGTCGGGGGGCGGTGGCGAGCCGGTGGGTTAGAGGAGGCCGAGCTGGCGGGCGCAGTAGGGCCACTGGCCCCAGCCGGCGCTGGCCTGGAGGATCTTGCCGCGCTTGATCTGCTCGGCCTTCGACGCCTGGTGCGGGATAGCCGCTGCCGCCGACGTTCTGCCAGGTGGCGAGGGAGAACTGCAGGCCGCCGTAGTAGCCGTTGCCGGAGTTGGCCGACCAGTTGCCGCCGCTCTCGCAGCTGGCGAGCCGGTCCCAGGTCGCCGGGTCGTTCGGATCGCCGTAGGTGGTCGGCGGGGCGGAGGTGGTGGGCGGTGAGGTGGTGGGGGGCGCGACCGTCGTGGGGGGCGCGGGGGCGGTGGCGGCGAGGACGGCGGGCTCCTCGGTGGTGGTCGACTCGGCCGCGGCGGTGGTGCTCGGGGCCTCGGTCGTGGGCGGGGCCACCACCTCGGCGACGGTGGTCGGCGGAGCGGTCGTCACGCTGCTCGAGGTGTCCCAGGCGGTCCGGAGCTCCGAGCCGTACGACACCTCGACCGGGTGCTCGTTCGTGTCGGCGCGGGCCGACATGTTGTCGAGCACCAGGACCGGGACGGCGGCCAGGGTGACGGCGACGGCGAAGGCCAGGCGGCTGCGGTGGAGCCGCACGGCCGATCCGACGCCGGGCTCACCGGGCTGCAGCTCGACGGCGACCGGCTCTTCGATCCGCCGGTGCCCGGGGACGGCGATGTGCTCACCAGGACCGCTTCGACGCCTCGGCGCCGTGGTGGCACCGGCCTTGGCCCGGCGCTTGCGGGGGGCCAGCAGGGGCTCGTGGTACCGGGACCGGCCGTGCGTGGGCGCGCGATGGGCAGGTGCAGCCAGAGGTCGACCGCCCGTTGGTGCCGGGCGCCCGGCGGCCCGATGGCGGGCTTCCGGTCGCGGCCGACTTGGCCCTGCGAACATTCAGAGGACGTTACGCAGGACCGTAACCTGAATGCAAACAACACCCTTGTGATTTGGGGAACGCTTGTTCTTCAGTCAATCTTGAGGCAGTCGGTAGGTGGCACTGGCCGTGTCCCATGTCGCCTTCGCGACATCTTCCAGCGCGAGACCCTTGGCCTCGGCCACCGCTCGGCCCACGTCGACCACCCAGGCGGGCTGGTTCTTCTTCCCCCGGTGGGGCACGGGCGCCAGGTACGGGCTGTCGGTCTCGACGAGGAGCCGGTCGAGCGGGCAGGCCCTGGCCGCGTCCTGCAGGTCCGTGGCGGAGGGGAAGCTCACGATCCCGCTGAAGGAGAGCACGGCCCCCAGATCGAGGCACCGGCGGGCCTCCTCGGGGCCGCCGCTGAAGCAGTGGAAGATCGTGCGCTCGGGCACCCCCTCGGCCGCGAGGATGTCGAAGGTCTCCGGCCAGGCCTCCCGGGTGTGGATGACGAGGGCCAGGTCGTGCCGGTGCGCCAGCGCGATCTGGGCGGCGAACACCTCCGCCTGCTGGTCGCGGGGCGAGTGGTCGTAGTGGAAGTCGAGCCCGCACTCCCCCACCGCCACGATCTCGGCCTCACCCAGGAGCCCCTCGAGCCCGTCGATGCCGTCCTTGGCGTCGTGCGGGTGCACGCCGGCCGTGGCCCACACCCGCCCCGGGTGCCGGCGGGCGATCTCGATGTAGTCGGCTGATTGGCCGACGTCGCACCCGACCGTGATCAGCCGCTCCACGCCGGCGTCGGCCGCCGCGGCCACCTGCGCGTCGGCCTGCGCCAGATCCCGGTGCAGGTGGCAGTGATCGTCGATCCAGCGCATCGCGAGAACCGTAGGCCGGACGCGAGGGAGGGAGGCCCGAAGGCCTCCCTCCCCGCCCCTCCAACGCCGCGGTTAGCGGCTGGCCTTTTCCCGACCCAGGCGCAGGCTCACGAGCCCGGCGAGGATCAGCGTTCCACCGGCGAGCACCAGCGGCATCGTGCTCGAGGAACCGGTCCTCGGCAGTGCCTTGGTGACCGTCACGCCGCTGACGGTCTCCGTGGTGGTGTCCGCCGCGGTCGTACGTGGTCTCGCGCTCGGTCGAGCTGGGTGACACCGTCGTGGTGGATCCCGTCCGTCGTGGTCGAACCCTCCGTCGTGGTCGAACCCTCCGTCGTCGTCGAACCCTCCGTCGTGGTCGAACCCTCCGTCGTCGTCGAACCCTCCGTCGTGGTCGAACCCTCCGTCGTGGTCGAACCCTCCGTCGTGGTCGAACCCTCCGTGGTCGTCGAGCCCTCCGTCGTGGTCGTCGTGCCGGTGCCGGCGCAGACGTGGCTCAGCACGATCTGCGGGCCAGCGGAGTCCGGGTTGTTCTGCGACGCCGCGTCACGCACCGAGCCCGTGCCCGACGTGTACACGTAGGCGTGCTTCAGGCTCGGGTCGGCGATGAAGTGCAGCGCCGGGTCGAAGGTGGCCCAGTCGGCGGTCGTCTTGGGGGTCAGCCCGCTGAGCGTGACGTTGCTGCCGTTGAGCACGAAGGCGACGTCGAGGCTGGCGAAGTCATGCGAGTTGCCGGTGAGCACGAAGTGCCACGCCGTCAGGCCGTTCACGACTGCGTTCGTCGGGCAGTCGCCGGGGTCGACGCCATCGGCGCCGATGCCGCGCTCGGTTTTCGTTCAGGTACGAGTCGTAGCCCGCGCCGAAGACCGGCGGGCCGGGCGCGGCCTCAGCCGGGCTGAAGAACACCCCCGAGGCCGCGATGGCGACGCCGAGGGTGAACGAGATGGCGGCGAAACGCCGTCGCCGAACGGTGAGATTGGTCACGGTGCCCTGCTCCTTCATCGCAATGCTCTTGAAGGGGCCGGTTTCGCCCTCGCTCCCCGACCGTCCAGGCGACCAATGCAGACGGTTGGATCATCGCGTTCCCCGCGCAACGCCTCACTACGAGGCGTCATCTGTCGGCGGCAGGTTACCGCGGAGAGTGGTCGCCGGCCACTCCGATCTCGTCACCCCGCTTCGGGGACGCCCCAGGGGCGCACGTCGCCGCTGGCGCGCCGGAGCACCTCGCCCTCACCGTCGCCCAGCGTCAGCTGGATGTCGGGGAGGCCGCGGCTGGCCCGGAGGTCGTCGATGCGGTCGAGCTGGCGCTCGAGCTGGCGTCGGCGCGGCCCGGTGACCTCCTCGAGGCCCCGCTGCGCCGTGTCGAACCGCTTGACCACCACGTCGAGCGCGTCGGCGAACTTCGCCCACTGCTGCCCGAAGCCGGCCAGGCACTCGAGGATCTCGTTGCTGGTGCGCTCGAGCCGCGTCTGCTCGACGGCCTGCCGGATGACGGCGAGCACCGCGAAGAGGCTCACCGGCGAGCAGAGCACGACCTTCTGCTGGAGGGCCACGTCGATCAGCTGCGGATCGCGCTCGTGGATGAAGGCCCACACGCTCTCGTTGGGGATGAACAGCAACACCTCGTCGAGCGTGGCGTCGGCGTCGATGTACCCGCGGGTCGACAGCTCCTTCACCCGGCCCCGGACGTCGCGGAGGAAGGCCTTGGCGTGCAGCTCGCGCTCGGCGTCGGTGTCGGCCTCGAGGTGGCGCAGGTAGTTGTCGACCGGGAACTTCACGTCCATGTGGAGGTCGCGCCCACCGGGGAGCAGGAACGTGACGTCGGGGATCCCGCCGCCCGCGATGCCCGCCTGCTTGCGGTACGTGACGCCCTCGACCATGCCGGCGTGGCGCAGGACGTCGTCGGCCATCCGCTCGCCCCACTGGCCGCGGGCCTTCGGGCTGGCGAGGGCCTCGCGCAGGTGGCCCGTGGTCTCCGCCAGCGCGCGGGTGGACGACTGCGCCTCCTTGAGCCCGGTGAGGAGCTGGCCGTGCTGCTGGGCGCCGTCGCGGTGCAGCTGGGTGACCACGTCGCCCAGCCGCTCGAGCTGTGCGCTGAGGCCCTCGACCCGCTTCTCGAACGCCGTGGTGCGCAGGTCGAGCTGGCGGGTGCCGCCCGCCATCGTGTCGCCGAGCTTCTCGCCGGCCAGCTTGGCGGCCATGTCGGCCGCGGCCGTGACCGTGTGCTCGCGCTCCATCCCGAGGCGGGCCTCCAGGTGGGCGGCCTGCTGCGCGAGGGCGGCGGCCTGCTGCTCGAGGGCGACGGCCATCCGCTCGTCGGCGGCGGCCGTGCTGGAGCGGGCCGCGCGGGACCCGATCAGGTAGGCGAGGACCAGGACGGCGGCCACCCCGAGGGCGGCGAGGACAGCGGTGAGAACCATGGGGAGAGTGTGCGCAGGGGGTGTGACAGTCCTGGCGGACCCTGCGCGAACTCCCTGGTCAGAGGGCATGTAGCGTGCCGGACGTGAGCACCTGGATCCTGCGGATGGACGAGCCGGGGTCCGGGCCCAGGGTGGCGATCAAGGACATCATCGACGTCGCCGGCACGCCCACCACCGCGGCCTGTCGGGTGCTGGCCGCGACCGCCGAGCCCGCCGACCAGGACGCCGCCTGCATGGCGCCGCTGCGGGCGGCCGACGTCGCGATCGTCGGCAAGACGAACCTGCACGAGCTGGCGTGCGGCGGCACGGGCGTGAACCCGCACTACGGCACGCCGGTCAACCCGCTCGACCCGACGTGCATCCCGGGCGGGAGCTCCAGCGGCAACGCCGTCGCGCTGGCCGCCGGCGAGGTCGACATCGCCATCGGCAGCGACACGGCCGGCTCGATCCGCAACCCCTCCGCCTGCTGCGGCACCGTCGGGCTGAAGACGACCTGGGGCCGCATCCCGCTCGACGGCGTGTGGCCGCTGGCTCCGTCGCTCGACACGCTGGGCCCGATGGCGCGCGACGTCGCCGGCACCATCGCCGGGATGGCGCTCCTCGAACCCGGCTTCGTGGCGGCGGACCGCTCCGCCCCGGTCGTCGGCCGCGTCCGGCTCCCCGACGTCGACCCCGCGATCGACGCCGCCGTCGACGCCGCCCTCGCCGCGTCCGAGCTCGAGGTCATCGACATCGCGCTGCCCGGCTTCGACGCCGCCAACGACGCCGGCTGGGCCGTCATGTTCCACGAGTACTGGTTGGTCGACCGCCACCTCTACGAGCGCGACCCGGGCGGCCTGGGCGCAGACATCGTCGAGCGCATCGAGCAGGGTCGCGACGTCACGCGTCGCCGACTACGAGCTCGCCCGGGCCCACCGGGCCGGGTGGCGCGCCGAGCTGGCGGCGGCCTTCGACCGCGCCCCGGTGCTGGCGTGGCCGACCATCGCCATGTTCCCAACGCCGATCGACGGCCCGGTGCCCAACACCCGTCGCACCAACCTCCCCGTCAACCACGCCGGCCACCCCAGCCTGGCCCTCCCGGTCCCCGCCGGCGGCCGCTTCCCGGCCAGCGTCCAGCTCGTCGGCCCCGACGACAGCGAGGCGCTCCTGTGCGCCACCGGCCTCGTCGTCGAAGCCGCCGCCCGCACCTTGGCCTGACCGCCGCCGGGCTCACCCTGATCGGGCCTCCGACCGACTCCCCTACCGTGGCGCGGTGACGATCCGGCGACCGCTGCTCCTGCTGGCGGTCGTGGCGCTCGGCGCTCGGCGGCGTGCGGCGACGACGCGGCGGACGAGGCCCCGGCGGCGGCTTCGCGGCCCGCCGACCTCGACGACGTGCGGGCGGTGTTCGCCGACGACCTCGCCGACCTCGGGCTGCAGCTCACCGACCGGGGCGGGGTCCTCGAGCGCGACGGGTACGTCGAGTCGACCACCGGCACCCACCTGGCGCTTGTACGTGGAGCCGATCGACGAGTACAGCGACGACCAGTACGCCGAGGGGATCCTCACCACCGCGCGGCTGCTCGGTCCCGAGATCCTTCGCCGCTGGGACGCCCTCGAGTCCTTCGACGTCTGCCAGGAGCAGCCCGGCACCACGACCGTCGACGGTGAGCCCGACCTCGCGCCCTACACGCAGCTCGACATGACCCGCGGCAGGTGGAGGCCCTGGACTGGGACACGTTGACCCTGGCCGAGCTCCTGGCGGTCGCGAGCGACCAGGCCGGTGAGGGGATCCGTCTCTACGTGGCCGATGCCATCCAGGCGTCGGCCACCTTCACCGACGCGAGGACGGACGCCGGGCTCAGCCCGTGAAGTCCGGCACCGCGTCGACCGGCGCGGCGGCGGCGGCGGCTCCTCCACGGGCGGCGGGGGCTCCTGGGCCGGCTCCGTGACGGTGAAGGCGCGGGGGATGTAGTCGATGAGGAACTGGATGCCGGCGGGGGCCACCGCGGCGTCCTCCGGGAACTCGAGCCGGCACACGGCCTCGACCGTCCACTCGCCGAAGTCGGTGGTGTCGGCGGGCACGGTGAGGGTGGCCTCCCAGTCGCCGCTGAACCCGTCGAAGGTGGGCTCGACCGTCTCGCTGTCCTGCACCTCGTCCGACGGTGTCGAGCAGATCGACGACGACCTCGACGTCGCCCTTCGTGACGCACCCGGTGCCCGTCACGCTGATCTCGGTGCCGGGAGGGCCCGAGGTGGGATCGATCACCATCGAGTCCTGGGCGGGATTGCCAGCCGACGACGGGACGATCCCCAGCATGAGGACGGTCAGCACAACAGACGCAGAGACGAGCAGACGACGCATGGCGAGGAGCCTACGCACGCCGCGCCTCGTGCCAGCGGACCGCGCACGGCGGGCCGCGACCCGGCCTGCGACAGAACGGACCCGCCCGGGCGCGATCTGTCGCAGGCCGCACTGGTGCCGGTCCCGAGCCCGGCCTGCGACACAGACGACCCGCTACGGGCGCGATCTGTCGCAGGCCGCACTGGCGGCGATCCGAGTGGGGCGGGGTACCGTCGCCGCGATGGCGAAGGTGCGCGTGGTGACGATGCTCGACGCGTCGCCGGACACCGTCTGGGCCGACGTCGCCGACATCGGCAGCCACGTCGAGTGGATGGCCGACGCCACCGCCATCCGCTTCGTCTCGGCCCAGACGTCCGGCGTCGGCACCACCTTCGAGTGCGACACCAAGGTCGGCCCGTTCAAGCTCACCGACGTGATGGAGATCACCGAGTGGGCACCCGGCAAGGTGATGGGCGTGCGCCACACCGGGCTCGTCACCGGCACCGGTCGCTTCACGCTCAAGAAGGCCACCGGCGGCCGCACCCAGTTCCAGTGGAAGGAGAAGCTCGTCTTCCCCTGGTGGATGGGCGGGCCGGTCGGCGCCTTCGTGAGCAAGCCCGTCCTGGCCCGGATCTGGCGCCGGAACCTGACCCGGCTGGCCACGCGCTTCTCGAGGTGAGGCCCGCCCGTTTGGTGGGGGACAAAACCACCTAAATCGTGCGGTTGACCACGCACTGTGACCGTCGAATTGTCAGATCGCACGGAATGTGAGACGTTCTGGCCACGACCTCAGGTGCCACGGGAAGGGCGATCGGGCATGGGTTCGCATCGGGGAGACGTTGGGCGCGCGCAGGTCGGCTCGAACGGCCGCGTCCGGACGTCGCACCGCACATACCTGCTCGTCCGCCTGTTGGCGCTCGTCGGTGCGCTCCTCGCCCTCGTCGGAGTCCACCCCGCGACGGCCACCAGCCCGACGGGAGCTGACCAGCAGGAGAGCGACCTGGAGATCGTGAGCCTCACGATCCACGACCCGGGCGGGTTGCCGGCGCTGTTCGGCGCCAGCGCGGACCGAACCCTGCGCGTGACCGTTCGCAACCCGAGCCCCGCGCCGGTCAAGGCCGTCGCGACCGCTCGCTGGCGCGAGGGTTCCGCCGCGCCGACGCCCATCCCATCGTCCGGCGTGGTCGTCATCCGGCCCGACGAGACCGTGGCCATCGAGATGCCCTTCCAGCTCGACACCATGGCGATCGGGGAGCACACCGTGGAAGGCGAGGTGACGTCCGCCCGGCAGACGTTGGCGTTCGTCGCGACCACCACGCAGTGGCCATGGGGCTTGGCCGTCATCGCGATCGCCCTCGCGGCGCTGCTGTGGCGCGGGATCCGCGCCCTCGTCCGCGCGCTGGCGTCGACGCCGAGCGGAACCGCCCTTCGAACCCATGGGGGCGCTCCCGCCCGTGGTCAAGGGCGCCCTGCTCCCGGGCCCGGCCCACGGGCCGGTGCCGATGTTGGTGCCCGACGTCGTGATCGACCTCCGCGAGCCGCGTGTGGTCGCGGAGCCCGCAGCAGGTGATCGACCTCCGGACGACCGAACCGGAGCCGACCCCTGAGGACTCGCCCGCAGCCGAGCCGGACTCCGAGCGGGCGCTCATCGAGCAGGTCCAGCGCCTCGCCGCGGAGCTGCGGGAGAGCGCTCGGCGCGAGGTGGAGTCGCTCAACCTGAGCCCCTCGGCGGAGGAGCGCCGGCTCAGCCAGTCGAGGCGCACCACCCGCGAGCTGGCCGAGGCGCTCGTGCTCGCCTCCAAGGCCCTCGACGATCAGGCGTCCGAGGAGACTCCTCCCGAGGACCCGGCCGCTCCCCCACCGCACACCTAGCCCGGGCGCGACCGTGGCGCCCGGGGACCGGGCGCCACGGAGGCATCGGCAGGACGGGGTGGATCACACGGCGCTGATCGCCTCCAGCACGTCGAGCTTGGCGGCCCGACGGGCGGGGAGGACGGCGGCGAGCACGCCGGCGATGGCGGAGATCGCCACCACCACGACCAGCTGGGTGACCGGGATGTTGAAGGTGTTGAGGCCCTGATCCTCGAGCGCCTTCACCATCACCCAGCCGAACGACGTCCCGATGGCGAGACCGAGGGTCGTGCCCAGCAGGGCGATGATCACCGACTCCCAGCGCACCGTCGCCCGCACCTGCGCCCGGGTCATGCCCACGGCCCGCAGGAGGCCGAGCTCCCGGGTCCGCTCGAAGATCGAGAGGGCCAGGGTGTTGGCGATGCCCAGCAGGGCGATGATCACGGCCAGGGCGAGCAGGGCGTAGATGAGGTTGAGGAGCATGTCGATCTGCTCGCCCATCGACGCCTCGAACGCGTCCCGGTCCTGCACGTCGGCCAGCGGGTTCTGCGAGGCCACCTCGGTCACCGCCGCCGTGGCGGCCGCAGTGTCGACGCCGTCGGCGAAGCGGACGAACACCATGCTGTCGAACTGGTCGGCGACGTTGGCCTCGAGGAGGGCGGTGCCGGCCAGGTAGCTCCCGGCGAGGTCACCGTCGTCGTAGATCGCGGCCACGGTGAGCTCCTGCACGCCGGTCTCCGCGAACCGCACCGGGAACCGTGTCACCGACCGTCCAGCCGTGGCTCGTCGCCTCGTCGGACTGGATGGCGATCTCGGAGTCCCCGAGGTCGGTCAGGGCGCCGTCGGTGACGCCCAGGTCGAAGACGTCCGCGATGGTCGACGAGTCGACCCCCACGATCATCGTGCCGGAGCCGTCGACCTCGGCGGCCACGTTGCGGAGGCCGCTGACGGCCGCCACCTCGGGCTGCTCGGCGACGTCGGCCGCCAGCTGCGGGTCGAGCCCGCCGCCGGCGAAGGTGCCGGAGTCGATCACCAGGTCGCCCTTGAAGGAGCTGTCGAGGCTGTCGCCGATCGACGCCTTCGTCGAGGAGGCGAGGATGGTGATGAAGCCGACGAGGGCGACACCGATCATGAGCGCGGCGGCCGTGGCCGAGGTCCGCTTGGGGTTGCGCATGGCGTTCTCCCGAGCGAGCGTGCCGGACATGCCCTTGAGGTGGGGCAACGGCGAACCCGAGCACCCGGCTGAGCGGGCCGAGCCAGGATCGGACCGAGCACGGCCACGCCGAGGAACACCAGCGCCACGCCGAGGCCGACGGCCATGAGCGCCGCGTCGCCACCGGCGAAGAGGCCCTGCGCGATCGACGCCCCACCGAGGCCGGTGACCACGGTGCCGATGACGGCCCGGCGGCGGCTGCTGCCGGAGCTGTCGACGGCGACGTCACGCATGGCGGCGACCGGCGCCACCCGGCTGGCCCGGCGAGCCGGGAGGAGCGCCGAGGCGATGCTCACGCCGAGCCCGGCGATCAGCGAGATGACCACCGTCGACGAGGTGAGCACGATGCCACCGGCGGGGATGTCGATCCCCATGGTGGTCGAGCATCACCTTGAGGCCCGACGCCACGCCCACGCCGGCGGCGAGACCGACGACCGAGGCGATGAGCCCGACGACGACCGCCTCGAGCAGGACGGAGCCGAGCACCTGGCGGCGGCTGGCCCCGATGGCCCGCAGGAGCGCCATGTCACGGCCGCGCTGGGCGACGAGGATCGAGAAGGAGTTGTAGATGATGAACGATCCGACGAACAGGGCGATCAGGGCGAAGGTGAGGAGGAACGTGTTGAAGAAGCCCAGCCCCTCCTTGATGTCGCTCTGGTCCTCGGCGGTGATCTCGGCGCCGGTGAGCACCTCGACCTGGTCGGGGACGACCTGGGCGATGCGCTCGACGACCTGCTCGTCGCTCACGCCGTCGGCGGCGACGACCTTGATGGCGTCGACCTTCCCCGGTGCCGTCAGGTAGGTCTCGGCGGCGTCGAGGGTGAAGAGGGCGAAGCTGGCGCCGCCGGGGCTGTCGGTGCCGCCGAAGGTGGCGATGCCGACGATGGTGACGGCCTGCTCGCCGGCCTGGGTGAGGACGGAGGCGTCGTCGCCGACCTGGTAGCCGGCGGCCTTGGCGCTGCCCTGGTCGATGACGACCTCGTCGGCCGCCTCCGGGGCCCGCCCGGCGGCGAGCTCGAAGGGGTTGAGGTCGTCGTCGGCCAGCCAGTTGGCCCCGTAGGTGGGCGCGCCCATCTCCGGGTCGCCCATGGGCTCGCCGTCCTTGTCGACGATCTGGGCGTAGGCCTGGATGCTCGGGGCGGCGACGGCCACGCCGTCGATGCCGCCGATGGTGTCGGCGAGGGACTCGTCGAGGCGGGCTCGTTGGCCGCCCAGCTCGTCGGCCTCGAAGGCCGCCTCGCCGCGGACGTAGGCGTCCGTGCCCGAGTTCACGTCGGCGAAGAGATCGTCGAACGTCTGGCCGATGGTGTCGGTGAGCACCAGCGTGCCGGCCATGAAGGCCACGCCGAGGAGGACGGCGATGCTGGTGGTCAGGAGCCGCAGCTTGCGTGCGGAGAGGTCCTTGAGGGTGGTGCGGAACATGGCGATCTACTCCCCGAAGCTCTTCATGCGGTCGAGCACCCGGTCGGGCGTCGGTGCGGACATCTCGTCGACGATCTGGCCGTCGGCGAGGAACAGGACGCGGTCGGCGTAGGACGCCGCCACGGGGTCGTGGGTGACCATCACGATCGTCTGGCCGAGCTCGCGGACGGCCTGGCGCATGAAGGCGAGGATCTCGGCGCCCGAGCGGGAGTCGAGGTTGCCGGTCGGCTCGTCGCCGAAGATGATCTCCGGTCGGCTGGCGAGGGCCCGGGCCACGGCGACCCGCTGCTGCTGGCCCCCCGAGAGCTCGCTGGGCCGGTGCTCGAGGCGGTCGGCGAGGCCGACCGTGCTGACCACGAGGTCGAGCCAGATCGGATCGGGCTTGCGACCGGCGAGGGCCAACGGGAGCGTGATGTTCTCGATGGCCGTGAGGGTCGGCACCAGGTTGAAGGCCTGGAAGATGAAGCCGATCTTCTCCCGGCGCAGGCGGGTCAGGCGCTTGTCGTTGAGCGTCGTGAGGTCGACGTCACCGATGCGGACGGACCCGCTGGTGAGGCCGTCGAGCCCGGCGACCGTGTGCATGAGGGTGCTCTTGCCGGAGCCCGACGGGCCCATGATGGCGGTGAACTCGCCGGCGTAGAAGTCGACGCTGACCCGGTCCAGGGCCATGACGGCCGTGTCGCCGTCGCCGTAGCGCTTGGTGGCCTCCCGAGCGCTGGCGGCCACGGTGCGCACAGCGGGAGCGGTCTGGGTGGTCATGGTTGCAGTCATGACCTGATCGTGAGCCGCAGGGCCGCTCCCGCCATCGGGCCCCCGGACGATCGCTGCGTCCTCCTGGAGGATGACCCGGCGCGGGTGGCCGGTCCTCCCCTGGGGCTACCGCCCTGGCTGCACCAACCCGGACTCGTAGGCCAGCACCACGGCCTGGACGCGGTCGCGCAGGTGGAGCTTCATGAGCACCCGGCCGACGTGGGTCTTCACGGTCGTCTCGCCCAGGTAGAGGGCCGCGGCGATCTCGTGGTTCGACAGGCCCCGGGCCATGTGGACGAGCACCTCGTGCTCACGCTCGGTGAGCTGCTCGAGATCGGCGCTCGGCGCGGCGACTGGGCGGGGCCTGGGCGGCGAACTCCTCGATCACCCGCCGCGTGATCGACGGGGCCAGGAGGGCATCGCCGGCCGCCACCACCCGCACGGCGTCGACGAGGTCCTCGGCGGGCGTGTCCTTGAGGAGGAAGCCGCTCGCCCCGGCCCGCAGGGCCGCGAAGACGTACTCGTCGAGGTCGAACGTCGTCAGGATCAGCACCCGCGGCGGGTCCGGCTGGCCGGTGATGCGGGCGGTGGCCTCCACGCCGTCGAGACGGGGCATGCGGATGTCCATGAGGATGATGTCGGGCTGGGCCCGCTCCGCCACCTCGATGGCCTCGAGGCCGTCGTTGGCCTCGCCGACGACGACGAGGTCCGGCTCCGCCTCGAGGATCATCCGGAAGCCCGCCCGCACGAGCGCCTGGTCGTCCACGACCATGGCCCGGATCGTCAAGCGCCGGCCCCTTCGACCACCGGCAACCGGGCGCGCACCTCGAAGCCACCGCCGGCGCGGGGACCGGCGACCAGCTCGCCGCCGCACACGTCGGCCCGCTCGCGCATGCCCAGCACGCCGTGCCCGCCGCTGCCGTTGCCCTGGGCCGCGGCGCCCCGACCGTCGTCCACCACCTGCACCTCGAGGTCGTCGCCGGCGGCGCGCACCTTCACCACGACGGACACCCCCGGGCCGGCGTGCTTCAGGGCGTTGGTGAGCGCCTCCTGCACGATGCGGTAGGCCGACAGCTCGACCCCCGCCGGGAGCGGCCGCTCGGTGCCCTCCACCTCGAGGGTGACGTCGAGCCCGGCCTCGGTGAACTGCTGGGCCAGCGCCTCGAGCCCGTCGAGCGAGGGTTGGGGGGCGAGGGTGGACGGGGCCGTGTCCTCGCGGAGCACGCCGAGCAGGCGACGCATCTCCTTCATCGCATCGCGGCCGGTGGCCTCGACCGCCTCCAGCGCGGCGGTCGCCTGGGCCGGGTCCGTGTCGAGGACCCGGCGGGCCGCGCCGGTCTGCACGAGCATCACGCTCATGCTGTGGGCGACGACGTCGTGGAGCTCGCGCGCGATGCGGGTGCGCTCCTCGGCGACGGCCCGCTGCGCCTCCGCCGCACGGGTCTGCTCGGCCCGCTCGGCCCGCTCGCGCAGGGCGGCCACGTTGGCGCGGCGGGTCTGGAGGTTGTCGCCGATCAGCCACACCGTGGCGAAGATGACGATGTTGCTGGCGATCGACCCGATCGTGACCTCCCAGCGAGCGGTGAGGAGCACGATGGCGAGGCCGACCGCCGTGAAGGTGGCCGCCTGCAAGGACCGTCGACGGTCGAGGTGGGCGGCGGCCGTGTAGAGCGCGATCAGCACGCCCACGGTGCTGAACTGCGTCGGGTACCCGAAGGCCTCGTACGCCACCGCCGCGGTGCCCACCACCACCAGGGTCGGGAACGGAGCCCGCCGGCGCCACGCGATGGGCGCCGAGGAGAGGACGAGCAGCACCACGCCCAGCACGTCCGGATCCCGGAAGTTCGTGTCGGCCTCGCCCGTGGGCGTCGACCACAGCGACGGGAGCGTGAGCGCGGTCACCGCCACGGCCAACAGGACGTCCGCCGCGAACGGGTGGGCCTGGAACCAGGCGATCGGCCGACGGAACGGGTGCATCGCCGTCACGGTACCGACGACCCTCGACGCCGTCGTCCTCCTGGAGGATGACCGCGCGGATCAGGCGACGATGATCGATCCCACCGTCACCGCCACCCCGAGGAGCACGACCGATGCCACGGCGAGCCGCTGGTCCTTCAGGAACTGCGGCCCGATGCTCATGAGCAGCTCGCCCGCCACGTAGCCCGTGACGAGGCCGCCGACGTGCCCGCCGATCGAGATGCCGGGGATGATGAACGTGAGGGCCAGGTTCAGGAAGATCGTGGCGCCGAGACCGGAGTCCATGATGTTCACGCCGCGGGCGCGGAACACGGCGACGGCCGCGCCCATGACCCCGAAGACGGCCCCCGACGCGCCCACGGTGAAGTGGTTGGGGTCGATCAGCAGCACGCCGAAGCTGCCGCCGAGCAGGGCCACGAAGTACACGAGCAGGAAGCGGCCCCGGCCCAGCGCGGGCTCCAGCAGCTGGCCCAGCCGGTAGAGGATGAACATGTTGAAGCCGACGTGCATCAGGTTGGCGTGGAGGAAGCCGCTGGTGACGATGCGGTACCACTCGCCGGTGGCCACGCCGATGAGCTCCTGGGTGAAGGGGTTGTAGCCGAGACCGACGAGGCCGCCCTCGTAGATCACCCGGTCCCGGGTCTGCAGGCCGGCGCCGATGCCGACGGCGAAGATGAAGAGGTTGACCCCGACCAGGATCTGGGTCACGAGCGGTCGCAGCAGCTGCGCCGGCCGGACGATCTTCTGGGCGCCCGACTTGGTGCACTCCGGGCAGTGGAAGCCCACCGACGCCTGCTGCATGCAGTCCGGGCAGATGGGCCGGTCGCAGCGCTGGCAGATCACGCCGGCGCGCCGATCGGCGTGCCGGTAGCAGGTCTGCATCTGCGTGTTCACGATGGGGCAGGCTATCTGTGCTCCTGGGGTGCCCCTCTTCGGGGCACCGGGCTCGCCCATCTCGCGGTCGCGACAGCACTGGGTGCCCCTTTCGGGGCACCCAGTCGACCAGGAGGGCCGCACGGCCTCACGCGGAGGTCAGAGGACGGTCCGGGTGGGCCGCTGGACGGGGCCTTCCGACTGTGTGGCTCGTCGCGGTCGGGGCGACGGACCGGATCGTCGGCGGCCGCGGCAGCCGTTGCGGCCGACCTGGTCTCGGATGATCTGGTTCTCGGCCCGCATCTCGTCGTTGGACGGGAAGCTGTGGGCCTCGATGGCCGCCGCCGCTGCGGCCACCTGGTGCCGGATCTCCATGTTCTCGGCTCGCATCTCGTCGACGGTCGGGAAGTCGACGACGACAGGGGCCGTCTCGCTGTCGTGGCTGACGACGCTGTAGCCGAGGGCGGCGACAGCGGCGAAGAGCACGACGGCCAGACCGATCAGGCCGGCACGGAGGCCGCGCTTGCTGTCGATCTGGTTGGGATGGGTGGTGTAGGCCATTGCACTCTCCTGGCTCTGATGACCCACCGACTTGGTGAGCCACCCACACCTTCGGAGAGGGCCGTTGCGGACGGTTGTAGGTCGGTTGCGACGGTTGCAGGTCAGTTGCAGCGCATCAGCGCTCGACCGGACACGAGTCCTGGCGGAGGTACCGCCGGCACTCGGCGTCGGTGAAGCCGCGGGTCAGCTTGGCCTCGACGATCTCGGCGAGCCGGTCCGGGTCGAGCTCCCAGACGCGCACGATGCCGTCGGCTCCGCCAGAGGCGAGGCGGGTGCCGGACGGGTCGAACGACACCGCGCTCGCCAACCCGTTGTGGCCGGGCAAGGCGAGCAGCTCCTCGCCCGACTCCGCGTCCCAGAGCCGAAGGCTGCCGTCCTGGCTGGCCGTGGCGATCCGGGTGCCGGCGGCATCGAACGCCGCGGCGACGATGATGCCGGTGCTGCCCTCGAGCCTGGCGACGACTCGGCCCGTGGCGGTGTCCCACAGCGACATCGCCCGGTCCTCGGCCAGCGGGGCCGGGGCGATGAGGATGGTGCGGCCGGTCGGGTCGGGGATCGCCAGCTCGGCCGCCGCGTCGATCGTGGACTCGACCTCACCGGTGCGCCAGTCCCGAACCTCGACGCGAGCGACCTCGGGGTCGAAGCGCCCGTGGGAGCGGATCACCAGGACGAGCGACTCGCCGTCGGGCGTGAACCTGATCCCGTAGATCAGGTGCCCGTGGAAGTCGTCGATGGTGGTGACGAGGTCTCCCTCGCGATCGACGACGGTGATCCGAGTCCTCGTCCTCATCGCCACCGGCGACGGCGAGGAGGTCGCCGTCCGGGCTCCAGGCAACGTCCTCGGCCCTCCACCCCGCGACCACCGTGAAGCGCTCCTCGCCCGACTCGACATCCCAGACACGTACCTGTCCCTCACCGGGCGACTGCTCCGTCCATGCTCCGCACGCTCGTCGTGGCGACGAGCCGACCGTCAGGTGATGGCAGGAGCGTCGACGAGGTCGTCGGGCGTTGCCGCTGGGAGCCCACCCGACCGTGATCGTCGCGCCGGGCGTACCGAGGGTGCGGACGGGCGCCAGGGTGGTGGCGTCCCACACTCCCACGGTGCCTCCGGCCTGGGAGGTGAGCAGGTACCGCCCGTCAGGCGTGAACACGGCCTGATTCCAATGGAACGCGATGGCGGGCACGTTCCCGACCTCGGCACCGCCGGTCACCCGGACGTCCCAGATGGTGACGACGGCGGAGCCGACGTCACCGTGCACTCCAGTCGCGAGCCGGTTCCCGTCCGGCGAGAAGGCCACCCACTGCGACACCCGACGTGGTGTCGTGGGCGGACAGGGTCGACAGGAGATAGGCCCCACCTCCGACGATGGCCCACAGCTTGGCCGTGCCGTCGTCGCTGGCGGTCGCCAGGCGGGCGGACGCCGGGTCCCAATCGACCCCGACCACGGCCGAGGTGTGGCCGGTCGCGACCACCTGCTGGGCACCGGACCGAGCGTCGAAGACCCTGGCGCTGCCGTCGTCGCCGGCCGTCGCGATCCACTCTCCGTCCGGGCTCCAATCGATGTCCATGACCTGAGCGCGTGTGGCCGCGGAGGGTGAGGACCACCGCTCCGGTCGTGAGATCGATGACCGACCCGACCGTCGTCCGGCCGGAAGCCGCCAGCTGCGTGCCGTCAGGGTTGAACGACAGCCGGCGCACCGTCGGCACGCCGCGTATCTCGTGGACGATCTCGCCGGAGCGCAGGTCCAGCACCTGGACGAGTCCGCCGCCGTCGTCGGGCCAGGCGGCCGCGAAGAGCCGTGCCGTCCGGGCTGAACCTGGCCGACGCCGAGTAGCCGTCCCCGTCGAGGACGTGGAGCAGCCTCACCAGTCTGCGGGTCCCACACCTTGGCGACGCCGTCCCACCCGGTGGTGCCCAGAAGGGATCCGTCGAAGTTGAGCGCCACCGCGGGTGATGTCATCGTCATGCGCCTGGAGCTGACTCCGCCGTTCCCAGGTCGTGGCGTCGTAGACCTCGACGACGCCGGAACCCGCGGGTCCCTGGACCGCCAGGAGCTCGCCGTTCCCGGACCACCCCACGGCGCCACCGACATCCGGCAGCCGCTGCTCGATCCGCATGGCGACGGCCGCCTGGTGCAGCGCCTCCTGGACGTCCTGGTCCGCCTTCGACTCGCCGGATCCGAGGAGCGCGTGCGCCTCGAGCGCGAGCAGGCCGCTCCGCTCGGGGTCGACGTCGAGGTTGGCGACGGCGGCCGACGCGAGCGCGCGGGCGTCGGCCACGCGCGCCTCGGCCCTGGCGATGGACCGTTGGTCGTCGGCGACCCCGCGCTGCTGGACGGCGACCGCCCCGGCCACCAGCGCCAGCACGAGGAGCGCGGCCGTCCCGACGAGGAGGTGGCGGAGGCGGGAGCTGGTGCGGCGCTCGCGGTCGGCCTGGGCGCGGGCCTCGGTGAGCTCGGCGGCCGCGGCCACCTGGCTGGCGGTCAGGTAGTCGTGCTCGCGCTCGCTGAGGTCGTCCGTCGTGGTCGGCCGCCCACTCCTCGGTGAGGCTGAGGCGGCTGCCCCGCAGCAGGTCGGAAGGGTCGCGTGCGCCGGCGTCCCACTCGCGAGCGGCGTCCTCGAGCCGATGGTGCACCTTGCGGCCCTCGACGTCCGCCTCGAGCCACTGGCGGAGGCGCGGCCACGACCGCAGCAGGGCCTCGTGGGTGACCTCCACCGTGTCCTCGCCCAGGGTGAGCAGCCGCTGGTCCACCATCGCGTCCAACGCGACGCGGGCATCGCTTCCCGGCGCCCCGGCCACGTCGGCGATCGGCACCCGGCGGCGCAGGTCCAGGGCGCCGTCGTCCGCCACCTCGGCCAGCCGCAGCAGGATCCGGCGGGCGGCCGCCTGTTGCGGCGCGGTCAACCGGGCGTACACGCCCTCGGCCTGTCGTGCGACCGCACCGCTCACGCCGCCGGCCTCGTGGTAGCCGGCCAGGCCGAGCACGTTGCCCCTCCGGCGGGCCCACGTCTCGAGGAGGGCGGTCTGCACGAGCGGGAGCACACCGGTGGCGCCCTGGGCATCGGCCAGGATCTGTCGGCCAGGCCGTCCTCGAGCACCAGCCCGGCTCGCAGGGCGGGACGGACGATGGCGTCCGTGAGCTCGCGTCCGGTGGGCGCCCCCACCAGCAGGTTGTTGCCCGCGAACAGCCGGGCCAACCCGGGAACCTCGGTGATCTTGGCGAGCTGGTCAGCCCGCACCGCCGCCAGCAGCAACCCTCCGCCGTCCACCAGATCCATGAGCAGCTCCGCCAGCGCGGACTGCTCGTCCGGGTCGTCGCGGAGCGTGAAGAGCTCCTCCATCTGGTCGAGCACGAGGACCACCCGGTCGCCGCCCGCCGCATCCTCGATCTGGGTGCGGAGCCCCGCCACCGGCATCGTCCCGGGCGTGGCCACGACCACCGACCAGGACTCGCTCCCGGGGATCACCCCGTCGGCGAGCGCGGGGACGACGCCCGCCAGGAGGAGGGACGACTTGCCCGAGCCCGACGCGCCCACCAGGCACAGCACCGGGCGGGTGACGAGGCGGGCGACGACCTCAGCCACCAGGCGCTCCCGCCCGTAGAACCACGGCGCGTCATCGGTGCCGAACGTCTGCAGGCCGCGGAAGGGGCAGAGCGTGGCCGGGTTCAGGTCGATGGGGCTCGCCAGCTGGATGCGCTCCTGCTCGATGACCCGCTGGATCCCCACGACCTCGTCGGCGACCGCCTGCTGGCTGGTCGAGAGCCGGACATCGGCCAGCTGCACATGGCCGGCTGCCTCGCCCACCCGTCGGATCCCCGCCTCGCGGGCCCGATTCGTGGCGACCTCATGGACACGCCGCGGCACCCCCATCGTCTCGGCGTGGATCTCGTCGATGTCAGCGGCGGTCCACGCGTCGCCGTAGAGCTCGCAGATCGTCGCTCAGCGCCTCACGCTCGAGTCCGGGTCACCACGAGCTGCTGCGCGGTGCCGGTGCGACGAGCTGTCTCCCCCGGCTCCGTGCGGAACAGCGCGACGACGAGGGCCGCCGTCGTGCTGGTCGAGCCCGCGACGTCGGCCACCACCTCGAGCACCTCGGGCTCGGCTTCGTGGAGGTCGTCGAGCACCAGCAGCACCGGCGCCGTCTCCGCCCACGCAGTCAGGCGACGGGCGATCGTGGCCCCCAGCGACTCTCCGATCCGAGCGTCCGCCTGCACCCGCATCAGGGAAGTGCCGGCCGACCGGAAGGCCTGGTCGAAGACGGCGCGCGCCGACCGGTGATCGCGATCACACCTGGCGAAGCAGATGATGGCCCCGTCCTGGTGGGCCTCGGCGGCCAGCTCCGACACCACTCTCGTCTTGCCGATGCCCTCGGGACCGACGACCGCGACGTACGCGCCGCGTCCGGATGCGAGCTGCCGCCACGTGTCGCGGAGGACATCCAGCTCGTGGCCGCGGCCCACGAAGGCACTTCCCGGCGGCATCGAGCGCGAGGGGCAGCGCCACCACGGGATCGTCCCGCCCCACCTCCGAGCGCAGCCGCGCCTCGTCCTGGGCGAGGATCGCCGCTTCGAGCTCGCACAGCTCGGGCCCGGGCTCGACACCGAGGGAGTCCACCAGCGCCTCGCGCGCCCGTTGGAACGCGCGGAGGGCCTCGGCCTGACGGCCCGCCCGGTAGAGCGCAAGCATCAGCTGTCCCCAGCGCCGCTCGCGGAGGGGCTCTTCGCCTACCGCCGACTCGAGCTCCGCCACCATCTCGCCGGTCTGGCCAAGGGCCAACAGAGCCTCGAAGCGGTCCTCGACGAGCCCCGCGGCGCACCTCGTCGAGCACCCGGGCTGCCACCGCACACCGGTCGATGTCCTCGTGCCCGGCATACGCCGACCCGGTCCACTCGGCGAGCGCCCGGTCGCACGCCGCCAGCGACCCGCCTGGGTCGCACCGCTCGCTCAACGACCGACCGAGCGCGGCCGCCGCGACGAAGCGGTCGGCGTCCACCGCATCCGGCGGGAGCAAGAGCTGGTAGCTGCGGCCCCGCGTGACGAGCAGGTCGGGGCCTTCACCGTTCACCGACAGGGCCTTGCGGAGCCGAGCGACGTACGCGTGCAGCGTTCGCACGGCGCTGCGGGGCTGATCGTCGCCCCACAGCGACTCGGCGAGCGCGTCGACGCTGACGGCTTCGCCTTCGGAGGCGAGGAGGGTGGCCAGCACCGCCCGCTCCTTCGGGCCTCCGATGTGCAGCTCGACGCCGTCGCGCCGCGCCACGAGAGGTCCGAACACCCGGACGTCAAGGCCAGAGCCCGGAGGCACGCCCCCCTCGCGCACGGCGGGGACGCTATCCCCGGGTTCGTCGTGATGCTGGTCAGGGGTGCCCGTGGTCATGCTCGAACGCTGCGATTCGGCGGTTGCAGCCCGGTTGCAGCCCGGGCGCGACAGAAGGCCCCTCACGGCCACACCCGGGTTCGGGGGCGGCCGCTCGGGGCCTTCTGGTCAGGGCTGCTCCTTCGTGGGGCGGATGACCGGATCCTCGGCGGCAGGAGCCTCAGCGGCTGCGTTCGCCACGGCGATCTGGCGCCGGATCTCCATGTTCTCCGCCCGCATCTCGTCCACGGTGGGGAAGTCCACCGCGGCCGGGGCCGGCGTGCTGTCGTAGTCCACGACGCTGAAGCCGAGGGCGGCGACGCCGGCGACGGCCACGAAGCCCAGTCCGATCAGACCGGCCCGGAGGCCCCGCTTGGAGTCGAGCTGGTTGGGATGGGTGGTGAAGGCCATTGCACTCTCCTGGCTCAGTGACCCACCAACTTGGTGAGCCACCCACACCTTCGGAGAGGGCCGTTGCGATGGGGTTGTAGGTCAGTTGCAGAGGTCGGGAGTCGGCCGACCGGGGGCCAGGGCACTCCACTCCTCGTCCGTGAGGTCGCGCCCGACGACCGAGCAGACATGCGCGCCCAGCTCGGCAGGGTCGACGGGGACGGTCCAGACCTCGAGTCCGTTGAGCATGCGGATCGCAGCGCCGGAGGAGAAGAACCGAGCTCGGCTTCGCCCCCCGCGCTCCCATCGGTCGGGGTGAACGTGCCGGCGGGGCGAAGGTCGTCCACGGTCCACAGGCGCACCTTGTGGTCCGTACCTGCCGACGAGCACCAGGCGGCCGTCGGGTGAAAAGGACACGTCCTCCGCAAACCCGTCGTGCGCCGCGACCGGGCCCACGAGTGGTGAACCGTCGGCGGCGGCGAGGAGCTGCGATCTCGCCGTGGCCGGCACCACCGATCACGATCCGCTCACCGTCTGGCGACCACGCCATCCCCAGGCCGTCCGCCGACGTGCGCCACGTCTGGCTGCCGGTGTCCACGTCGTGAACGCGCGAGGAACACAGGTGCGGGGACCAGGTCGCCGTAGGGGCCGCCCCAGTCACGGTGGTGCTGCGCCAGCACGCTGCTCTCCGCTCGGATCGAAGGCCAGCTGGGTGATCCCGCTCACGCCGGAGTCCCGCACCTCGAACGGCTCGCCCGCCGGCTCGAGCGTCCGCCCGTCGAAGACGAACACGTCCTTGCCCGGTGCGAGGGAAGGTGCCGTCCGGCTGTTGCAGCGTGTCGTTGGCGAGCCCTACGGCCAGCCGTTCGCCGTCAGGACTGAAGGCAACGGAGGCGACCGAGCGCCAGTCCTCGTCCCCGGTCTGCCACTGGCCGAGCTTCGCTCCGGTGTCGCGGTCGAACAGCCAGGCGCTCCCCCAGCCGGTGCCAACCGCGATCCGGCCGCCATCAGGCGAGCCGGTGACGGCGAGGATCGCCGCGGCGCCGGGACGCCCGCTGGGGTTGTCCGGGAGAAGGATCGGATCGAGCATGTCGCCGGTCTCGGCGTCCCGGATCGCGATCCGGTCGCCGAGGACGTAGTACGCGTCACCGGTGGGGCCGATCTGCAGGTCGAGCAGCTCCGCCGCCGGGTCGACATCCTCGATCGGCTGGTCGAGGCGCCGGAAGATCGAGCTGGTGCCCGTCCACGTCCCAGCGCACCACCGTTCCGTCGAGGCTCACGGAGTAGGCCTGCCTTCCCGTCGGGTCAACCGCGACCCCTCCCGTCGCGGCGGCCTGCCCCGAGAGGCCCGCGAGGCGCTGGCCCTCGGGCAGGTTCCAGATCTCGGTGCCGTCGTCGGTTCCGACCGCGAGCACGTGCCCGGTGGGCGCGAAGGCCAACGAGGTCACATCTGCGGACGCGGACAGCGCAGGGAGCGGTGCACCCGTGGCGAGGTCGTGGACCGTCACCACCGACCTGTGGGAGCAGCACGTTGCGCTGCGGCGAGCCCGGCTCTGGGTGGCGAGCGAGGCCACCGCGGCCAGGTAGCGGCCGTCCGCTGCTGACCGCCACCAGATCGCCGTAGTCTCCGGGCACCGCCCGGGATGCCCCGGTTGCCAGCGTCACCAGCTCGGCACGATCGGCGTAGACCAGGATGACGCGGTCGCCCCGTCTGCGGTGAGGAGGGACTCCTGGATCGGTTCGTCCCTGGGGCTCCACCGCTCGAACATCGGCACCTTGGGCGTTGCCGCGTCCCAGACGCGCGACACCGCCCTCCGTCCGTGGGTCGGAGAACAGCCCCGAGAAGCGATCACCAGCCTCGCTCCCGCCGACGGAGACCGCAGGGCCGACCGGCGAGCCGGGCAGCCCGCCGCCCCTCCGACTGCCGTCTTCGAAGCGGACGACCTCCGTCATGCTCGGGATCTCGACCACGCTGATCGCGGCGATTCGGGCGTAGCTCACGCCGAGGGCGAGGAGGCCGCTTGCCTCGGAGTCGCGATGCGCGAAGTTGGGCACGCCGCCGGTGCGCCCGACTTCGGCAAGCGTGTCGGCGTCCAGCACACGGACGGTCGATCCGTTGTCCGACACCGCGACGTACTGGCCGTCCGGCGTGAGCGCGGCCCGCTGAGGCCTCGCGTCTCCCGCCAGCCGCACCAGCCGGAGGGCGCGGGGCATGCGTTGCATGGTGTCGATCAGCCCGCGCCTGGTGTCCGCGACTGTCCTCGAGGTCCACCGCGGCGACCGCGCGTGAGCAGCGCTCGGTCGAGCCGCGGGTCGACCAGCGCCTGCGCGGACAGCCGGCTGGCGTCGGCGGAGAGGCTGTCGGCGTCAGCCGATGCCTGCGCCACTGCGCGCGTCGCCCGCGGCGTCGTCGGCGGCGCCGCGCTGGTGGACGGCCACCGCTCCCGCGACCAGCGCCACGGCCAGCAGGGCCACGGTGCCGACGAGGAGGCGCCGGAGGCGCGAGCTGGTCTCCGCGCTCACGCTCGGCCTGGGCGCGGGCCTCGGTGAGCTCGGCGGCCGCTGCCACCTGGCTGGCGGTCAGGTAGTCCTGCTCCCGCTCGCTCAGGTCGTCCTGCGTGGTCGGCGGCCCACTCCTCCGTGAGGCTGAGACGGCTCCCGCGCAGCAGGTCGGACGGGTCGCGCCCGCCGGCCTCCCACTCGCGAGCGGCGTCCTCGAGCCGGTGGTGCACCTTGCGGCCCTCGACGTCGGCCTCCAGCCACTCGCGCAGGCGGGGCCAGGCCCGCAACAGGGCCTCGTGGGTGACCTCCACCGTCTCCTCGCCCAGGGTGAGCAGGCGTTGGTCGACCATCGCGTCGAACGCGACCCGGGCATCGCTGGCCGGGAGGCCCGGCCACGTCGGCGATCGGCACCCGTCGGCGCAGGTCCAGGGCACCGTCGTCGGCCACCTCGGCCAGCCGCAGCAGGGTCCGCCGGGCGGCGGCCTGCTGCGGCTCCGTCAGCGGGCGTAGACCGCCTCGGCCTGTCGAGCGACCGCACCGCTCACGCCACCGGCCTCGTGGTAGCCGGCCAGGCCGAGCACGTCGCCACGCCGGCGGGCCCACGTCTCCAGGAGGGCGGTCTGCACGAGGGGGAGCACACCGGTGGCGCCCTGGGCATCGGCGAGGATCTCCTCGGCCAGGCCGTCCTCGACGACCAGCCCGGCTCGCTGGGCCGGGCGGACGATGGCGTCCGAGAGCTCCCGCCCGGTGGGTGGCCCCACCAGCAGGTTGTTGCCGCCGAGCAGCCGGGCCAGACCGGGGACCTCGGTGACGTTGGCGAGCTGGTCGGCCCGGACCGCCGCCAGCAGCACCCCTCCGCCATGACGAGCTCGGTGAGCAGGTCGGCCGCGGCGGCCTGGTCGACCCGTCAGCGCCGAGGGTGAACAGCTCCTCCATCTGGTCGAGCACGACCACCACCCGGGCGCCGCCGGCCCGCGCCTCATCGATCCGAGCCCGGAGCTCGGCCACCGAGGTCGACCCCGGCGTCGCCACGACCACCTGCCACGACTCGCTGCCGGGGAGCACCCCTTCGGCCAGGGCCGGGACGACACCGGCCAGCAAGCACCGAGGACTTGCCCGACCCCGAGGCGCCGACCAGGCACAGCACCGGCCGCGTCACCAGGCGCGCGACGACCTCCGCCACCAGCCGCTCACGGCCGAAGAACCACTGCGCGTCGTCGGAGCCGAAGGCCTGCAGGCCGCGGAAGGGGCAGACGGTGGTCGGGTTCGGGTCGGTGCGGGTGGCCAGCTGGACGTCGCTGCCGCTCGATGACCCGCTGGATCCCGACCACCTCGTCGGCGACCGCCGCTGGCTGGTCGAGAGGCGAGCCTCGGCCTGCTGCGCTTGACCCGCCGCCTCGCCCACCCGGCGGGTGGCCGCGTCACGCGCCCGGGTGGCCACCTCGTGCAC
This sequence comes from uncultured Microthrixaceae bacterium, assembly GCA_963721695.1. Lineage (GTDB taxonomy): Bacteria > Actinomycetota > Acidimicrobiia > Acidimicrobiales > VFJN01 > VFJN01. The sequence goes on along the minus strand of CAVRKU010000008.1, from coordinate 158,138 downwards.
GTGCAGCGGCACGCCACCGGTCTCGGCATGGATCTCGTCGATGTCGGCGGTGGTCCAGGCGTCGCCGTACAGCGCGCAGATCGTCGGTCACCGCGTCACGCTCGAGGGGGCCACGACCAGCTGCTGCTCGGTGCCGGTGCGGCGACCGCCCTCGCCCGGCTCCGTGCGGAACATGGCGACCACCAGGGCGGCGACGGCCCGGGTCGAGCTGGCCACGTCGGCCACCACCTCGAGCACCTCGGTCTCGGCCTCGTGGAGGTCGTCGAGCACGAGCAGCACCGGCGTGGTCGCGGCCCACTCCCCCAGGCGGCGGGCGATCGTGGCCCCCAGCGACTCGCCGGTCCGAGCGTCGGCCTGCACCCGCATCAGGGAGCTGCCGGCCGACCGGAGGGCCTGGTCGAAGACGGCGCGCGCCGATCGGTGATCGGGATCGCAGCGCGCGAAGCAGATGATGGCCCCGTCCTGGTGGGCCTGCGCCGCCAGCTCGGCCACCAGCCGCGTCTTGCCGATGCCCTCGGGACCGACGACGGAGATGTACGAACCCCGACCCGACCGCAGCTGCCGCCACGTGGCGAGGAGCCCGTCGAGCTCCTGGCCGCGTCCCGACCAGCGCGCCACCGGCGGCGTCGAGGGCGGCGGGCAGCGCCACCAGCGGGTCGTCCCGCCCTACCTCCGAGCGCAGCCGCTCGTCGTCCTGGGCGAGGATGGCCGCCTCGAGCTCGCGCAGCTCCGGTCCGGGCTCGACACCGAGGGCATCCACCAGCGCCTCGCGGGCCCGCTGGAAGGCGCGGAGGGCGTCGGCCTGACGGCCCGCCCGGTAGAGGGCGAGCATCAGCTGCCCCCAGCGCCGTTCGCGGAGCGGCTCCTCGCCCACCGCCGACTCGAGCGCCGGCACCAGCTCGCCGGCCTGGCCGAGGGTCAGCAGCGCCTCGAAGCGGTCCTCGACGAGCCCGCGGCGCACCTCGTCGAGCGCCCGGGCCGCCGCCGCGCAACGGTCGATGTCCTCGTGCCCGGCATAGGCCGCCCCGCCCCACTCGGCGAGCGCACGGTCGCAGGCCGCCAGCGCGCCGCCGGGGTCGCTGCGCTCGCTCAGCGACCGCCCGAGCGCGGCGGCGACGACGAAGCGATGGGCGTCGACCGCGTCCGGCGGGAGCACGAGCTGGTAGCTGCGGCCCCGGGTGACGAGCAGATCGGCGCCCTCGCCGTTGGCGGCCAGCGCCTTGCGGAGCCGGGCGACGTAGGCGTGCAGCGTCCGCACGGCGCTGCGGGGCTGGTCCTCGCCCCACACGGCTTCGGCCAGCCCCTCGATGCTGACGGCCTCGCCCTCGGCGGCGAGCAGGGTGGCGAGCACCGCCCGCTCCTTGGGGCCTCCGAGGGGCAGCTCGACGCCGTCGCGCCGCGCCACGAGGGGTCCGAACACCCGGACGTCGAGGCCCGGGCCCGGCGGCCACGCCGCCCTCGTGCACGGGCGGGACGCTACCGCCGGGGTTGCGACCCTGCTCGTCGGTGTTGCCCCGTCGCCATCCCCGCACCCTGCGGTCGCACCGGTTGCAACCCGGTTGCAACCGCGGCGGCAGTCGGGGTGCAGGTCAGTGCGGCCACACCTGCTCGTGCCAGAGCTGCTTGCCGTCGCCGGCCTCGGGGTCGTTCGACCGGGCCTCGGCGAGGGCGGCGATCACGTCGTCGACCGGGGGTGACTCGCCGAGCTGCTGGTAGAGGTCGATGGCCCGGGCCGCGTACCGCAGGATCTGCACGGTCTCGATGCCGGCCAGGTCGTTGAAGAACCACCCGCACGACGTGTACATGAGGAGCGCGTTGCGCTGGGCGTCGAGCAGGAGCCCGGCGTGGTGCCCATCGCCGACGACGTGCTCGGCGGCGAAGTCGTCCCACGTGCGGGCGCCGAGCAGCACCGCGAGGTAGTCGTCCCGGGCCGCCCACGGGTCGCGCAGCAGCTCGGGGCCACGACGATCGACGAGCTCGACGCCCCAGTCGCGCAGCACGTCGAGGGCGTGGCGCAGGGGCGCTCGCCACTCCTGGGTCCAACCCTCCGGGCCGCCGGTGTGGCAGCCGCAGTCGGTCATCCAGCGGCCGACCCCGTGGGCGCACGACCAGGCGCTGACGCGGACGCGGGCCTCGTGGGTCGGTGGCCGGTCGGCGACGACGTCGACCAGGCGCGGGGTGCGCACGCCGCGCCGGCGGGCTTCCAGCGTGAGCGCCAGCGCGACGTCACGCTCGGCGCCGGCGTGGTGGTGGCCGAACGTCTCGCCGTCCGTGGCCGCCGCCACGAGACCCTCGCGGTCGCCGACGGCGTCGAGGATGTCACCGCTGGTGGGCCGGGCGAACGCCAGCGCGTGGGCCAGCTCCCCGTCGTACACCACGAGGTCGACGGTGCGCTCGGGCTGCTCGGGGTGCTGCCACCGGTACGGCCGGCTCGTGTCGAGGGGCGCCGGGTCGCCTTCTGCAGCCTCGCCGGGGACGGACGACCACGCCGAGTCGTCGGCGCCCACCGGTCGCACCGCCTCGATCTGCCCGGGGGCGAGGATGGTGATCCCGATCCCCTCCTCCGCCAGCACCAGCAGCACCGCATCGCTGACGGCCGTCTCGGGCAGCCACATCGCGTCGGGGTGGCGACCGAACCGGTGGACGAAGTCCAGGATCCCCCACCGGACCTGGGTGCGCAGGTCGTGGTCGTTGCACAGCGGGAGGATGGCGTGGCCGTAGGCCTGCGCGATGGCCCGCCCCGCCGCGGCGTCGGCGGCGATGATGCGGCCGTACACGTCCGGGTGGTGCGCCTCGAGCCACGACAGCAGCGTGGGCCCGACGTTGAAGGACAGGTGCTCGTAGTTGCTGACCACGAAGGGCTCGCCGCCGTCGCCGATCAGCTCCACGGCCGCGTTGGGCGCGTAGCACTCGGCGGTGATGCGCTCGTTCCAGTCGTGGAAGGGCGCGGCGTCCGGCTGCTCGGGCACGACCCCGGTCCACGGGTCCTCCCGCGGCGGTTGGTAGAAGTGCCCGTGGACCACCGAGGTCAGCCGTCATTCGGGGATGAGGTAGAGCACGGTGAGGGGCGGGACGGTGAGCACGGCGGACTGGCTGCGGTTCTGCCACGCGGTGGGCTCGGTGTCGAGGTGGGGAACCCAGCTGCCGGAGCCGCCGTAGCGGGCGTCGTCGGTGGTGACGAGGCCGCGCCAGCGACCCGGCCGGGCCAGGCCGATCCGGTAGTCCTCGGCGTGGAGGCCCTTGAGGTTGGCGATGCACACGATCACCTCGTCGGTGCCGGGCCGTCGCCGCTCGAAGGCGAGCACGTTGTCGGCCGCGTCGTCGACCGCGAGCCAGGCGAAGCCGGCCGGGTCGCCGTCGGACTCGAACAGGGCGGGGTGGTGGACCTGGATGGCGTTGAGGTCGCCGACGAGGCGCTGCACGCCGGCGTGGCGAGGATCGAGGAGGAGGCTCCAGTCGAGGCCCCGCTCGTGGGACCACTCGTTGGGCTCGGCCAGCTCGCCGCCCATGAAGAGCAGCTGCTTGCCGGGATGGGCCCACATCCACGCGTACAGCGAGCGCAGGTTGGCGAACCGGGCTGCGTCGTCGAGCGCCGGGCATCTTGCCGAGGAGCGGCTTCTTGAGGTGCACCACCTCGTCGTGGCTGAGCGGGAGCACGAAGTGCTCCGCCCACGCGTAGGTCAGCCCGAAGGTGAGCCGGTTGTGGCGCTCGTGGCGGTGCAGCGGGTCGGTCGACCAGTAGTCGAGCGTGTCGTGCATCCACCCCATGTTCCACTTGTGGGTGAAGCCGAGACCCCCGGCGTCGACGGGACGGCTGACCCCGGGCCAGGCGGTGGACTCCTCGGCGATCGTGAGCACACCTGGGTGCTCCGCGTGCACCACCGTGTTCAGCTCCTGGAGGAAGGCGACCGCGCCGAGGTCCTCGTTCCCGCCGTGCTCGTTCGGGGTCCAGTCGCCCGGGCCGCGGGAGTAGTCGAGGTAGAGCATCGAGGCGACGGCGTCGACGCGCAGCCCGTCGACGTGCAGCTCACCGAGCCAGTACAGGGCGTTGGCGGTCAGGAAGGCCCGCACCTCGGGGCGCGTGTGGTCGAACACGAGCGTGCCCCAGTCGGGGTGCGCGGCGCGGCCCGGGTCGACGTGCTCGTAGAGCGGCGCCCCGTCGAAGCGAGCCAGCGCGCCCTCGTCGCGCGGGAAGTGCGCCGGCACCCAGTCGACGATCACGCCGACGCCCGCGCTGGTGGAGGTGGTCGACGAACCAGCGGAAGTCGTCGGGGTCACCGAAGCGCGAGGTCGGGGCGTAGAACCCGGTGACCTGGTAGCCCCAGGACGGCTCGTAGGGGTGCTCGGCCACGGGCATGAGCTCGACGTGCGTGAAGCCGAGCTCGAGGACGTGGTCGGCGAGGAGCGGGGCCACCTCCCGGTAGCTGAGGAAGCGCCCGTCGGGGTGCCGCCGCCAGGATCCGAGGTGCACCTCGTACACGCTGATCCGGTCGGTCGACCGGGTCGCCGTCCGGACGGGCCGCCATCCATCCGCCATCGCCCCAGGTGTGCTGGCTGTCGAAGACGATGCTCGCCATGCCGCCGCTGTGCTCGGCGAACTGGGCCATCGGATCGGCGTGCAGCCGGACGGTGCCGTCGGGCCGGGTGATGGCGTACTTGTACGGGGTGCGGTTGCCGAGGCCGGCGACGAAGCCGCCCCAGACGCCGTCGCTGACGCGCGTGAGCGGGTGGCCGTCGACGTCCCAGTGGTTCCACGGTCCGGCCACCGCCACGGCCTGCGCGTGGGGAGCCCACACCGCGAAGTCGGTCCCCGCGGCCCCGTCCACCTCGGTCACGTGGCTGCCGAGCACCTCCCACAGCCGCCGATGGGTTCCCTCGGCGAAGAGGTGGAGGTCGAGATCGGTGGGTGCGCTCACGTCGCGACGGGGCGGCGGACCAGGCGGTCGATGCCGGCGAGCGGGATCGACGCCTTGTCCGGACGGTGGCCGAGCTCGTAGCCGAGCTCGTACACGGCCTTGTCGAGCTCGAAGCCGGCGAGGAGGGTCGCGCGGCTGTCCCCGTCGGCCGGCAGCAGCGCATCGATCCCCTCGATGCCCGAAGTAGCCCTCGAGGAACGCGACCCGGTTGCGCTCCTCCCACGCGGCGGCCAGGCCGGCGAGCTCGGCGTCCTCGAGCCCCCACTCCGACAGCACGGTCGACGCCGCGTAGTGGAGGGAGCGCAGCATCCCGGCCACGTCGCGCAGCGGCGACGAGCGGGTGAACCGGTCGGCGCGGCGACGGGAGGGCTCGCCCTCGAAGTCGAGGACGATCCACCCTGCATCCACCTTCATCACCTGCGCCAGGTGGAGGTCGCCGTGCACGCGGATCTCGCCCCCGCCATCGGGGATGGCCGCGGCGGCGCGGTACCGGGCGCGGATCACGTCGAGGTCGACGTCGACGTGGGCGGCCCGGATCTGCACCTCCACGAGCGACTCCTCGAGGTGGGCCTCCATCTCGGCCACCCACGAGGCGGGACTCCCCGGTGAGGTGCCCCAGGCCGCCGCCATGGCGAGGTGCAGCCCCGCGATGGTCGCGCCGAGGCGCGTCGAGTCGGGACCGAAGTCACCCCCGCACTCCTCGGGCGGCAGGCGCGACGCGAGCAGGTCGCGCACGGACGTGCGGGCGATGTCCCATCCCTCGGTGGCCTCCACCAGGTAGGTGCGGGCGACCGCGAGGTCGGTGTCGTCGCGGCGCAGCTCGGCCAGCGGCGGCAGCACGTTCGCGTAGCCCTGCTCGGCGAGCACGCGGGTGATCTCGGCGTCGGGGTTGGGGCCGCGCTCGATCTTGCGGAAGACCTTCAGGATGGTGGCCTCGTCGAAGATCACCGAGCTGTTCGAGTGCTCGAGCACGATGGGGCGCCGCACGAGCACCTCGATGTCGGGTGCGACCAGGTGGAGGACGTCGATGGCGAGGTCGGGGTCGATCGAGCGCGTCGTACGCCACCAGCTCGCCACCGTCGGTCGCGAGGTCGGCCAGCAGCTGATGGTCCTTCCCCTCGAGGAACTCGGGCCGCGGGTGGCGACCGCGGGCCCCGATGAACACCTGGTACTGCTGGTCACCGCCGTCGGCGAAGTGCGCCTCCACGAGGGCCCACACGAGGAGCGGTTCCTCGTCGCGGATCACGTCGAGCCACACGATGTCCACGGACGAGATCGGGCGCTCGTTGGCGCCGGACCAGCGCTGCCGCGGCAGGTGGCCGGGGAGGTGCTCCGACAGGAGCGCGCGCCAGCGCTCGGCGTCGATCACAGCATGTCCTCGCCGTCGCCGGCCTGGAGGCTGAACCAGTAGAAGCCGTACGGCGCCAGCGTGACGAAGTACGGCAGCTCGCCGATGGAGGGGAACGGCACCCGCCCGGTGAGCTCCACGGGCACCTTGCCCGCGTACTGCTCCAGCATCAGCTCGCACGGCTGGGGGAAGCGGCTGAGGTTGTGCACGCACAGCACGGCGCTGTCGTCGTCGGCGCGCAGGTAGGCGAGCACGGACGGGTTGTCGGCGTGGAGCACCTCGAAGGTGCCGGTGCCGAACACCGGGTGCTCCTTGCGCACCTGGAGCAGCCGGCGCAGCCAGTGCAGGAACGACGACGGGTTCCGCTGCTCGGCCTCCACGTTGACGGCCTGGTACCCGTAGACGGGGTCCATCAGCGGGGGCAGGTAGAGCTGCGCGAAGTCGGACGTCGAGAACCCGCCGTTGCGGTCGGGGGTCCACTGCATCGGCGTGCGCACGCCGTCGCGGTCGCCGAGGAAGATGTTGTCGCCCATCCCGATCTCGTCGCCGTAGTAGAGGACGGGGCTGCCCGGCATCGAGAACAGCAGGGCGTGGAAGAGCTCGACGAGGTTCTGGTCGTTCTCGAGGAGGGGGAAGAGCCGCCGCGAGATGCCGATGTTGCGGCGCATGCGCGGGTCGGCGGCGTACTCCGCGTACATGTAGTCGCGCTCCTCGTCGGTGACCATCTCGAGGGTCAGCTCGTCGTGGTTGCGCAGGAAGATCCCCCACTGGCACCCGTCGGGGATGGCGGGCGTCTGGGCGAGGATCTCGGTGATCGGGTGGCGCTGCTCGCGGCGCACGGCCATGTACATCCGGGGCATGAGGGGGAAGTGGAAGCACATGTGGCACTCCTCCCCATCCGGGCCGAAGTAATCCACGACGTCCTCGGGCCACTGGTTGGCCTCGGCGAGGAGCACCCGGCCGGGGAACTCGTCGTCGACGACCTTGCGCAGGCGCCGCAGGTACTCGTGGGTCTCGGGGAGGTTCTCGCCGTTCGTGCCGTCGCGCTCGAACAGGTAGGGCACCGCGTCGAGGCGGAAGCCGTCGAGTCCGAGGTCGAGCCAGAAGCGGACGACGTCGAGCATCGCTTCGGCCACCTCGGGGTTCTCGTAGTTGAGGTCCGGCTGGTGGTGGAAGAAGCGGTGCCAGAAGTACTGGCCCCGCTGCGTGTCGTAGGTCCAGTTCGACGGCTCGGTGTCGACGAAGATCACGCGGGCTTCGCTCCAGCGCTGGTCGTCGTCGCCCCACACGTACCAGTCGGCCTTCGGGTTGGTGCTGTCCTGGCGGCTCTCCTGGAACCAGGGGTGCTGGTCCGAGGTGTGGTTCATCACCATGTCGGCGACGACGCGCATGCCGCGTGCGTGGGCCTGCTCGATCAGCTCGCGGGCGTCCTCGATGTCGCCGTACTCGGGGAGCACGCTGAAGAAGTCGGCGATGTCGTACCCGCCGTCCTTCAACGGCGAGTCGTAGAAGGGCAGCAGCCAGATGCAGTCGATGCCCAGCCACTGCAGGTAGTCGAGCTTCTCGGTGAGGCCCCGGAGGTCACCGGTGCCGTCGTTGGTGGAGTCGAAGAACCCGCGCACGAGCACCTCGTAGAACACCGCCCGCTGGTACCAGCGGTCGTCAGCCGGGTCGATGCCGTTCGTCACCCCTCCAGGCTGGCACACGAGATCTGTGGACCCACACGCCCGCCATGCGGACGTCAGCGTCCAGAGAACTAGCGGGTGACGTGGAAGAGGTGGGCGACCTGGCCCGCCGGCGCGTCGAGGCGGACGTAGGCGGACGGGCCGCCCCAGACGTAGGTGTCGCCGGACAGCTCGTCGTGCAGCGTGTACGGGTGGTCGGCGGGGAGCCCGACGGCGCCGAGGTCGAGGCGCACGGTGGTGTCGAGGGCCTGGTGCGGCTCGAGGTTCACGACGACGAGCAGCAGGTCGGTGTCGGCGTGGCCGCGGCTGTAGACGAGGAAGCGCTCGTCGTCGCTGTGGTGGAAGCGGATGTCGGGCAGGGACCACACGCCGGGATGGCGGCGGCGGATCGCGTTGACGGACCGGATGAGCGGCGCGAGCGAGTGCGGCTGGGTGTAGTCGCGCGCCTTGATCTCGTACTTCTCCGAGTGGCGGTACTCGGTGGTGGTGTCGTTGGCGGGCTCGTTCTCCACCAGCTCGTAGCCGGAGTAGAGGCCGTAGAGCGGCACGAGGGTGGCGGCGAGCACGAACCGGATCGCGAACGCGGCCGAGGGGGCGTGACGGAGGTGGTCGTCCAGGATGTCCGGCGTGTTGGGCCAGAACGACGGGCGCATGTACGTCGCCAGCGGGGTCTGGGTGAGCTCGGTGACGTAGTCCCGCAGCTCCCAGGCGTCGTGCCGCCAGGTGAAGTACGTGTAGCTCTGCGTGAAGCCGACCTCGGCCAGCTTGGCCATCATGGCGGGGTCGGTGAACGCCTCGGCCAGGAACACGATGTCCGGGTGGCGGCTCGTGGACGTCGGCGATCACCCACGCCCAGAACGGCAGCGGCTTGGTGTGCGGGTTGTCGACCCGGAACGTCCGGACGCCGTGCGCGATCCAGTGCTCGAGGATGTCGCGGCACGCCGCCCAGAGGGCGATGCGGTCGGCGTCCTTGGCCGGCCAGAAGTTGATCGGGTGGATGTCCTGGTACTTCTTGGGCGGGTTCTCGGCGTACCGGATCGAGCCGTCGGGCCGCTGGGTGAACCACTCCGGGTGGCCGCGCACCCAGGGGTGGTCGGGGCTGCACTGCAGCGCGTAGTCGAGCGCGATCTCGAGGCCGAGCTCGGTGGCGGCGGCGACGAGGGCGTCGAAGTCCGCCATCGTCCCGAGCGCGGGGTCGCACGGCGTCGTGGCCGCCCTCGGCGGAGCCGATCGCCCAGGGGCTCCCGGGATCGTCGGCCGACGGGGTCAGGCTGTTGTCGCGGCCCTTGCGATGGGTGACGCCGATCGGGTGGATGGGCGGCAGGTAGACGACGTCGAAGCCGAGGTCGGCGACGTACGGGAGGTGCTCGGCCGTGCCCCTGAAGCCGCCGAAGGAGCGGGGGAACAGCTCGTACCAGGCGGCGTGGGCCGCCGCGGGCCGGTCGACCCACAGCGGGTGCGGGCCGGATGACGAGAGGCGCGTGTCGGGCAACGTGCTCACGAGCGCCACGACCTCGTCGTCGGCCGCCGCGTCGCGCCGGACCTCCAGGGTGCAGCTCGTGCGGCGGATCGCCGTCGCCGCCGCCTGCAGCCGATCACGCTCCGCCGGCCGCGGGCGCTTGGCGGCCAGGTCCTCGAGGAGCAGCGCCCCCTCCGCCAGCTCCAGCTCGACGTCCTGGCCCGCCGCCACCTTGACGTCGATCTCGTGCCGCCAGGTCGCGTAGCGGTCGGTCCACGCGTCGATCACGAGCTCGTGCGCGCCGATCTCGGTCGCCGTGATCGAGCCCTCCCACCGGCTGTTGCCGCTGTCCTGCAGGGGCGACACATGCCACTCGTCGCTGCCGACCGGCCGCCAGCGCACGCGGGCCGCCAGCTGGTCGTGCCCGTCGGCCACCAGGACCGCCGACACGAGCAGGGGTTGACCGCTCACCGCCTTGGCGGCGAACCCACCGGGCGTCCGCGGCTGCACGTCGTCGATCACGATCGGCGTCAGCACGCCCCCCACCCTACGAGTTCGCCGCCGCCCGCCAACTCGGGTGCGAACAGCCGCAGGAACGCACGCGTTCGCACCCGAGTTGCCAGCGCCACGCGAACTCGGGTGCGAACAGCGACAGGAACGCGTCCCTTCGCACCCGAGTTCGCGACCTCCTGCCCCGAACCGGCGGGTGAAGTGCCGCGGAAACAGGGCGCTTCACCCGCAGGTTGCGAGGAGGGGGTGGGGCTCAGGCGACGGGGACGTCGAGGGGGGCGACGATGGCGGGGCTGGCGGGGCTGGAGGTCGAGCGGCCCACCAGGTACAGGGGGCCGGCGGCGGCGAGGACGACGCCGGCGACGAGCATGGCGGTGGTGATGCTGGTGGCGTCGGCGAGGGCGCCGAGGAGGATGCCGCTGAGGGCGCCACCCACCTGGGACGTGAGCGAGTTGGCCGACACGACCGTGGCGCGATGGCTCGCCTCGACGGCGCGGTGGACCATCCCGTAGTGCACGGGCGCCGTCGCGCCGTGGGCCCAGTAGTTGGCGAGGTAGGCGACGATGAGGCCGGCCGGCCCGGCGGCGAGGCCCATCGCCACCACGGTGCCGCCCTGCACGAACCGCAGGGTGCAGCCGGCGACCGCGGACCCGTATCGCCGCACCAGCCACGGGGCGCACGCGGCCCCCACCCCCGACAGCACCCACGCGACGGTGATCGCCGGGCCGAGCAGCCGAGTCGCCTCCTCCACGCCGCCGCTCACCTGGGCCAGCCGCGGCGGCAGGAACACCTCGAACGCGATCATGCCGAAGCCCCACAGGAGCTCGGCGACGACGAGCGCGGTGAGCAGCGAGCTGGCGTGGATCAGCCGCACCGCCCCGCGGACCACGTCCGGCACCGTCGCGATCGACTGCCGGGCCGCGGCCCAGCCGCTGCCGGCGCGGACCTCGTGCATGAGCGTGATGATCGCGACCAGCCCGACGACCTGCAGCACCAGACCCAGGGCGATGGGGACGACGAGAGGGTTGACGTTGAACACCCCGTCGGTCGAGCCGATGAGCCCGCCGAGCATGGCGCCGAGGCCGATCGACGTGCAGATCACGACGTTCTGCCGCGACAGCCCGCGCTCGATGTCGACGTCGCGATCGGCGGCGATCGAGGCGTCGATGAACCACGCCTCGAGCGGACCGCTGTCGAGCGCCCGGAACACGCCCTGGAGCGCCGACACGATGGCCAGGAGCCACACGGTGTCCGCCACGAGCAGCAGGCTCATGGCGGCGATCGAGAACAGGGTGGCCAGGATCAGGACGGGCTTGCGGCCCAGCGCGTCGGCCAGCCCGCCGCTCGGCAGCTCGAGGAACAGCATGACGACGCCCTGCGCCGCGGTGCCCAGCCCGATCTGCGCGAGGGACAGACCCCGCTCCAGCATCAGCAGCACGAACACCGTCACGAAGAGCCCCGTCGGGACGAACCGCAGGGACAGCAGCAGGTAGAAGCGGCGGCGGATCGACCGGAGGTCGGCGGCGCTCACACCACGCGCTCCGGGCTCGGGAACGCCTGCAGCAGGAGCGTCACGCGCTCGGCGCCGGGTTCCGCGGGGGCGGCGCGGTAGCGCTCCGCGACCGCGCGCAGATCGTCCATGAGCGCGCGCAGCCCCTCGGCGGTCAGGTCGAGGTGGTAGTCGGACTGGTCGGCGGCGGCGCGCCACTCGGCCGACCACTCGTTGCGGCCCTCCAGCCAGTCGTTGAGCCAACCGGACGCGACGTGCGCCTGGCGGCGCACCAGCCAGTCGTCGGCGGCACGCGCGTCGGGATCGTCGTCGAAGTCGGTCGACCGCCAGGAGGTGGCGTCGTGGGCGGCGCGCCACCAGCGGTCGCGACCGTTGGAGCGCTCGGGGTCGTCCTCCACCAGGCCCGCTTCCGCCAGCTGGCGCAGGTGGTAGCTGGTGGCCCCGCTGTTGGTGCCGAGCCGGGCCGCCAGTGCGGTGGAGGTGGCGGGGCCGTGGAACCGCAGCGCGCCGAGCAGGCGCGACCGCAGCGGGTGGGCGAGCGTCTGGAGCTGGGCGCCCGTCGGGTGGAGGATGCGCAGCTCGCGGTCCGGGGTGGTCATGGACTGCACACTACCTTTGCAAAACAGTTTTGCAAAGGAGTTGTGCGAACTGGCTAGTGACCCCGGGCGATCCACTCCTCGAGGTGGGGGCTCTCGTCGCCGATCCGGGTGTCGTCGCCGTGGCCCGTGTGCACGACGGTGGCGGGCGGCAGCGGGAGCAGCTTGGTGCGGATGCTCTCGATGATCGTGGGGAAGCTCGAGAAGCTGCGGCCGGTGGCGCCCGGCCCGCCCTTGAAGAGCGTGTCGGCGCTGAACACCACCTCGCTCCCCTCGTCCCACAGGCACACCCCGCCCGGGGTGTGGCCCGGCGTGTGCAGGACGCGCAGCTCGTGCCCGCCGGCGGCGAGCGCGTCGCCGTCGGCCAGGTCCTGATCCCACCGTCGGTCCGGGTACACGTGGCCCCACAGCTCGGCGTCGTCCGGGTGGAGCAGGATCGGCGCGCCGGTGGCGTCGGCGAGCGCGGCCGCGGCGTTGATGTGGTCGTTGTGCCCGTGGGTGGCGACGATGCCCGTCACCCGCCGCCCGCGCACCGCGGCGAGGATCGGCTCGTGGTCGTGCGCGGCGTCGACCACGAGGACCTCGGCGTCGTCACCGACGAGCCACACGTTGTTGTCGACGTCGAAGTCCTGCCCGTCGAGGCTGAACGTGCCCGACGTGACGACGCGCTCGATCGGCATCAGAGCAGCACGACCGAGCGCAGCACCTCGCCGCGCTCCATCTTGTGGAACGCCTCCTCGACGGCGTCGAGGCTGATCGTCTCGCTCACGAACTTCTCGAGCGGCAGCCGCCCCTGCAGGTGCAGGTCGACGAGCATCGGGAAGTCCCGGCTCGGGAGGCAGTCGCCGTACCAGCTGGGCTTGAGCCGACCGCCGCGCCCGAAGAAGTCGATCATCGGGAGCTCGATGCGCATCTCGGGGTTCGGGACGCCGACCTGCACGACGGTGCCGGCGAGGTCGCGCGCGTAGAAGGCCTGCTCGAACACCTTCGGGTTCCCGACCGCCTCGATGCACACGTCGGCACCGTTGCCGTCGGTGAACGACTGGATGGCCGCCACGGGATCGGTGGCCGACGCATCGACGGTGTGGGTGGCGCCGAACTCCTTGGCCAGCTCGAGCTTCCGGGCGTCGAGGTCGACGGCGATGATCGTGGATGCGCCGGCGAGCCGAGCCCCGGCGATGGCGGCGTCCCCCACTCCCCCGCACCCGAACACGGCGACCGAGTCGCCCAGGCCCACCTCGCCGGTGAGCATGGCGGCCCCGAGGCCCGCCATCACGCCGCAGCCCAGCAGGCCCGCCACCTCCGGCTTCACCTCCGCCGACACCTTGGTGCACTGCCCCGCGGCCACGAGGGTCTTCTCGGCGAAGGCGCCGATGCCCAGCGCCGGCGACAGCGGCACGCCGTCGAGCGTCATCTTCTGCGTGGCGTTGAAGGTGCTGAAGCAGTACTGCGGGCGACCGCGGCGGCAGCTCCGGCACTCGCCGCACACCGCCCGCCAGTTGAGGATCACGAAGTCGCCGGGCGAGACGTCCGTGACGTCGGGCCCGACCGCCTCGACCACGCCGGCCGCCTCATGGCCGAGCAGGAACGGGAACTCGTCGTTGATGCCGCCCTCCCGATAGTGCAGGTCGGTGTGGCAGACACCGCACGCCTGCACCTGCACGAGCGCCTCACCGGGGCCGGGGTCGGGGACCTCGATCACCTCGACGGACACCGGCTGCTTGACGGCCTTGGCCACCACCGCACGCACCTCTTGCGCCACCGCTCGACCCCCTCGTCGCTGAGCCGCCGACGGTATCCGACGTGAACAGTTCGTTGCGCGTCGACCTGGCCTCGGTCCTGTCACAGGCGGCTGGGTAGGGTCGGCCGGGATGAAGGCCCTCCGCAGCTTCACGGTCCGTCCGTCGCTCCCCCCGGAGCTCGACGCGCTGGAGGAGCTGGCCATGAACCTCCGGTGGTCCTGGGACGCCCAGACCCGCGACGTCTTCAAGTGGGTGGACCCGGACGCGTGGGACGCCTCCGTGCACGACCCGATGGGCGTCCTCGGCGTGGTGCCGCGGGAGCGGCTCGACGCGCTCGTCGACGACCCGGGGTTCATGCGCTTCCTCGGCGAGGTGCGCGACGAGCACCAGCGCTACCTGGAGGGCGACCGCTGGTTCCAGGCCCGCGACGGCTCCCCGCTGCGGTCCGTGGCCTACTTCTCCCCCGAGTTCGGCATCGCCGAGGCGCTGCCGCAGTACTCGGGCGGCCTCGGCGTGCTGGCGGGTGACCACCTCAAGGCGGCGAGCGACCTCGGCGTGCCCCTCGTCGGGCATCGGCCTCTTCTACCGCCACGGCTACTTCCGCCAGTCGCTCACCGCGGACGGCTGGCAGCAGGAGCGCTACCCCGACCTCGATCCCCACGCGATGGCGCTGGTGCCCTGCGACGGCATCCGCGTGGAGGTCGACCTGGCCGGCGCTCCCCTCGTCGCCCGGGTGTGGAAGGCCGAGGTCGGGCGGGTGCCGCTCTACCTCCTCGACGCCGACGTCGACGAGAACCCACCCGACCTGCGCGACATCACCGACCGGCTCTACGGCGGCGAGACCGAGCACCGGCTCCGCCAGGAGATCCTGCTCGGCATCGGCGGGGTCCGCGCCCTCGACGCGCTCGGCATCGACACCCAGGTGTTCCACACGAACGAGGGCCACGCGGGCTTCCTGGGCCTCGAGCGCATCCGGCGGCTCGTCGCCGACCCCGGCCTCTCGTACCACGAGGCCATCGAAGCCGTGCGCGCCGGTTGCATCTTCACCACCCACACACCGGTGCCGGCGGGGATCGACCGCTTCCCGCGGGAGCTGATCGAGCGCTACTTCTCCGACTGGGCCAAGGAGGTGGGGATCACGCTCGACGAGCTCATGGAGCTCGGCCACCGCCCCGGTGACACGCCCGACGAGCGGTTCAACATGGCCGTCATGGGCCTGCGGCTCGCGGGGCGGTCGAACGCCGTCGCCAAGCTCCACGGCGAGGTGAGCCGCGAGATGTTCAGCGACCTCTGGCCCGACGTCCCCCAGGACGAGATCCCGATCACCTCGGTCACCAACGGCGTGCACGCCCACACGTGGGTGGCACCCGACATGGCCGACGTGCTCACCCGCCACGTGCTGCCCGAGTGGCACGAGGCCGAGGCCGACCGCTGGGAGCGCCTGGCCGACGCCCGCGACGACGAGATCTGGCGCGCACGCGAGCAGGGCCGCGAGGCGCTGGTCGCGTTCGTGCGTCAGCGGTTGGGCGACCAGCTGATGGCGCGCGGGCTGTCGTCGAGCGACGTCGAGTGGACCGACTCCGTGCTCGACCCCCGTGCCCTCACGATCGGCTTCGCCCGTCGCTTCGCCACCTACAAGCGCGCCACGCTGCTGCTCTCACAGCCCGACCGGCTCAAGGCCCTGCTCCTGTCCGGCGACCGGCCGGTGCAGCTGGTCTTCGCCGGCAAGTCGCACCCCGCCGACGACTCCGGCAAGGAGCTGATCCGCCAGGTGAGCCAGTTCGCCGCCGACCCGGAGGTGCGCCACCGGTTCGTGTTCGTGGACGACTACGACATCGCCGTCGCCCGCACCCTGCTCCAAGGCGCCGACGTGTGGCTCAACAACCCGCGCCGCCCCCAAGAGGCGTGTGGCACGTCCGGGATGAAGTCCGCCCTCAACGGAGGCTTGAACCTCTCCATCCTCGACGGCTGGTGGGACGAGTGCTTCGACCACGACAACGGCTGGGCCATCTCGTCGGCGGAGCACGTCGACGACCTCGAGCGCCGCGACGAGGTCGAGGCGGGCTCGCTCTTCGAGCTGCTCGAGCGCCAGGTCGTCCCCCTGTTCTACGACCGGTGGCAGGGTCCCGTGCCCCGCAAGTGGGTGCAGCGCGTGAAGCGCTCGCTCATCACGCTCGGCCCCTTCGTCACCGCCGCCCGGATGGTGCGGGACTACACCGAGCAGCTCTACGAGCCCACCGCCGCCCAGGGCGATGCGCTGGCGCACGACGGCTTCGCCGCCGCCCGCGACCTCGCCTCCTGGAAGGCCGGCGTCGAGACGGCCTGGCCCGGCGTGCACGTGGATCACGTCGACGTCGACGACGCCGTGGCCGACATCGGCACGGATCGCGCCGTCGACGCGGTCGTGTCGCTCGGGACGCTGGCCCCGTCCGACGTGCAGGTGCAGCTCCTCCACGGTCCCGCCGGCCAGGGCGAGGAGCTGGCCGATCCGCAGCTCGTCGTGCTCGAGCAGAACGGCCCGGCCGAGGACGGCCACCTCCGCTACCACGGGAGCTTCGCGTGCGACCGGGCGGGTCGCTACGGCATCACGGTGCGCATCGTCCCCAACCATCCCGCGCTCGTCACTCCAGCCGAGCTCGGCCGCATCGCCTGGGGCTGAGCGGGGCTACTCCGGCGCGGGCGGAGGTGGCGGCCCGGTGTCGGCGGGCGGCGGAGGCGGCGGCGCCTGCGGTGCCGGGGGCGGAGGCGGAGGCGGCGGCGGGGTCGGCGGAGCGCCGGGCGGCGGAGGCGGCGCGTAGTCGCGCTGGGGGGACTGGGCCGCCCAGTCCGGCGACGACGCGGCGAAGGCCGTCGCCTCCTCCGCGGCGTCGGTCGGCGGTTGACCGGCGATGGCGGCGGACGCGGCGGCGGCGCCACGCGGCGGCGAGTGCCTGGCCGAGGCGGCGGCCATGAGGCGATCGGTGCGGCGGCCTGCTTGGAGGTGAGGCTGCGGACCATCAGCGATGGCGGCGACGCGCGGCCAGCGGCGTACAGGACCATGCCCAGCGCCTGCGGTGCGGTCGCTTCCGCCGACGTCCTCGATGTCCTGCGACGCTCGTCGATCTGTGACGTTGCCCTCGCTGTCGGCCGGAGCCAGGCCCCCGCCGCCGACGAAGGTGAGCGACGGCAGGCCGAAGAGCGATCGCCCACAGGATCACGAGGCCCGACCCCGCGGCCCCGACCGCCCTGCCGCTCGGCCCTCGATGTCAGACGCCCGGCTCGACTGGTGCATCTGCATGGCGGGCAGCACGTAGTTGGCGAAGGGGACGAACCACCCGCCGATCGCCCAGCCCGGCCCGAGGCCCCCGTAGGCGCCCAGCACCTGCGCGTTCTTGGCGTGGCGGAACTGCCAGATGATGAACACCACGGCCGTGGCCAGGAACGCGATCAGGTGCAGGCCGACCAGTGCCGGCCACTCGATCGTCGGCGGCCGTCGCCTCGTCGAAGCCCGGGAAAGATCCCGTTGGCGGCGTCGTCGAAGAGCCCCGCCCGGGTGAACAACGCTGCGGCGGCAGCCAGCTCCACGATCGCGGCGAGCGCCAAGCAGGACGGTCAACGCGGTCGCCAGACCCGCGAGCGGGCCGAGCCCGGGCAGCGGCATCGCCGAGGTCGCGTAGGGACCGACGGTGTCCAGGCTCGCCGCCTGCGCGGGGGCGGGGGCGGGAGTCCGCTCATGTGACCATCATCGTCCTGTGAAGCGAGCCTTGCCGGGACCCTCGTCCAGGAACGACTGCACGCCGATGCGGGCGTCGTCGGTGGCGAACACCTCGGCGAAGAGCTGCTGCTCGAGGTCGAGGCCGCCGTTGAGGGTGATGTCGAGGCCGCGGTCGATGGCCCGCTTGGCCAGCCCTTGGGCGACCGTGGCGCCGGCGGCCAGCGCGGCCGCCCGGTCGAGGGCCCGTTCGAGCACCTGCTCGGCGGGCACGACCTCGTCGACCAGGCCGATGGCCAGCGCCTCGTCGGCGCGGACCTGACGGCCGCTGAAGATCAGGTCCTTGGCGCGGGCCGGGCCGATGAGCCGGGGCAGCCGCTGCGTGCCGCCACCCCCGGGGATGATGCCGAGCAGGATCTCCGGCTGCCCGAGGCGGGCCTTCTCGCTGGCGATCCGGAAGTCGCACGCCAGCGCGAGCTCGCAGCCGCCGCCGAGCGCGAAGCCCGAGATGGCGGCGATGGTCGCGCGCGGGATGTCGGCCACGGCGTTCAGCGCCCGGAGGAACAGCTGCCCGACCAGCTCGGCTTCGGCTCGGGTGATGACGTCGGTCGGCGACTCGGCCGATCGGAACTCGGTGATCTCGGCGCCGGCGGCGAAGATCCGGTCGCCGCCGGTGACCACGACGGCGCCGGGTGGATCGGTGCGAAGGTCCTCCGCCGCGGTCGGCCAGCTGGCGCAGCAGCTCCGTGGACAGCGCGTTCACCTTGGGGTTGTCGAGGCGGAGCACGGCGACGCCGTCGGTCCGTCGTTCGACCAGCACGAGAGGCGGCGGCATGGCCGGGGACGCTAGTCCCTAGTCCCCCAGCAGCTGCTCGGCGGCCGACCAGGGGTCGAGCTCGCGCCGGGCGACCAGGCCGGCGACGTCGTCGAGCTCGGGTCCGCCGGCGGACTGGGCCCGTTCGTGCAGGAGCGCGGCGACGATGCGGACGAGCTCGTCGTCCACCCGCGCCGCCCGCCGGGGCTCGAGCTCGCCCGTGGCCGTGAGGTGGGCGCGATGGCGAGCGATCGCCTGCCACAGCTCGTCGACGCCATCGCCGGTGACCGCCGTCGTGGCCAGCACCGGGGGCCGCCACCCCGCGGGCGCGGTGAGGTCGAGCATGCGCTCGAGGTCGCGGCCGCGTCTCCTCGGTCCCAGGGCGGTCCGCCTTGTTGATCACGAACACGTCGGCGATCTCGAGCAGCCCGGCCTTGTTGGCCTGGACGGCGTCGCCCCATCCGGGGTTCACCACCACGACGGTGGTGTCGGCCGCGCCGGCCACCTCCACCTCGACCTGGCCGACGCCGACGGTCTCGATCAGCACCCACGGCCATCCGGTGGCGTCGAGGGTGCGGATGGCCTCCATGGTGGCGAGCGACAGCCCTCCGAGGTGGCCGCGCGTGGCCATGGAGCGGATGAAGACGCCGTCGTCGGTGGCGTGGTCGGCCATGCGCACGCGATCGCCGAGGATCGCTCCGCCGGAGAAGGGGGACGAGGGATCGATGGCGAGCACCGCGGCCTCGACATCGGTCGGCCCGGATCACGCGGAGGAGCGCGTTCGTCAGCGTGGACTTCCCGGCGCCTGGCGCGCCGGTGATGCCGACGGTGTAGGTCTGGCCCCCCGCCGCATGGGTGAGGCGGCCGACCGCCCGGGCCTCCGGACCCCCGCGCTCGACGAGGGTGAGGAGCCTGGCCAACGCCGACCGATCACCCGCACGGGCGCTCGTCAGCAGGTCACCGGGGTCGTCGGCCATGCCGACTGGACGTTACCGGTCGGCTACAGGGACACCGGGGTGCCGTCGAGGAGGGTCTCCCCGACGTTGAGCACCTCGGTCACGCCCTCGACGCGGTCCTTCAGGATCCGCTCGATGCCCGCCTTCAGCGTGACCGTGGACGCCGGGCAGCTCACGCACGCGCCGACCAGCTCGACCTGCACCACGCCGGAGTCGACGTCGACGCCGCGCAGGAACATGTCACCGCCGTCGGCCTGGATGGCCGGGCGGATCGCCTCGATGGTGGCCTTCAGCTTGGCTTCGTCCAGCACGGACAGGGCTCCTCAGGTCGGGGATCCATGGTCGCACCGCGCGCCTCCGGTGACCAACCTCACGGTTCAACGCCGGGGCCCCGACCTGTGTTCCCGACCGGCTCGCCCCTACGCTCCCCGCCCATGTTCGCCCACAACGTGGGAGGTGGGGCGCTGCCCGCCCCGCCCTGGCTGCTCGCCTACATCGGCGTGGCCATCATGCTCGGCACCGCGGTGGTGCTGCGCGCCACGTGGCCCGCGACCCGACGGCTGGTCGAGGTGGGGCCGGAGGAGCGTCGCACGGCGCGCGTCGGGGTCGGCAACGTCGTGGGCCTCGTGCTCCTGCTCACGGTGATCGGCGTGGCGATCGCGGGCCCGGACATGAACGCCGCCAACATCGCACCCGTCAGCGTGCTCGTGTTCTGGATCGCGCTCCCGATCGTCTGCCTGCTCGCTAGGCGACGTCATGCGCTGGCTGGGTCCGTTCCCAGCCGCGGCGCGGATCGTCCCCCACGACCGAGCGCCGGAGGACGAGGGCACCGCCGGACCGTCGTGGACCGCGGCCGCCTTCCTCGCCGCCTTCACCTGGTTCGAGCTCGCCTACCACCGCCCTGGTTCGCCCAACGCCCTGGCCGTGTTCCTCCTCGCCTACCTCGCGGCGGCCGTCGCCGGCGCCTTCCGATGGGGCCGGGCGTGGGTCGTCACCGGCGAGGGGTTCGGCGCGCTCTCCGCCGCCGTCGCCCGCATCGGGTTGCGCCGCCCACGCGGGGCCGCCCCCGCGGGCACCGCGGCGCTGATGGTGATCTGGCTGGGCGGCACGGGGTTCGACGCCTTCTCCAGCACCCCCCTCTGGGTCGACGTCCTCGGCACGAGCACCGGCTGGACGCGCACGCTGCTGAACACCGTCGGCCTGACGTGGATCGCCGCCATCGTGGCGGGCGCCTACCTCCTCGTCGTGCGCATCGCGGAGCACGGGCGGGACGACGCCGCCCGCGCCGTCCGGCTCGCCGCACCGCTGGGCATCGCCCTCGTACCCATCGCCGCGGGCTGGTTCATCGGCCACGACCTGACCCTCCTGCTCTCCGAGGGTCAGAACTTCCTCGCCCTGCTGTCGGATCCCCTCGGCCGGGGCTGGGATCTCTTCGGCACGTTCAACCACACCATCGACTACTCGATCGTCCAGGCCGGTTGGGTGCGGGTCGTCCAGCTGGCGGTCCTCCTCGTGGGGAACGGCGCCGCGATCGTCCTGCTGCACGACACCGCGCTGGGGCTCGTGCGCCCGCGCGCGGCCATGCGCGCGACCTGGGCGATGGCCGTGGCCGCGTCCGCGTCCATCGTCGCAGCGGCCATGCTGGTGCTCACATGACCGCGCCTGGGACGCTGGACCCGTGACCGTGCTCGCGCACCAGGGCGGGTGGGACGAGATCGGCTTCGTGCTGGTCCCCATCGCGCTGTTCGCACTGCTGCTCGCCGTGGCCAACCGGCGCGGCGACCCGAGCCCAGGCCGAGGAGCCATCCGAGCCGAACGACGAGGAGTAGGTGCCGGTCCTCACCCGGACACTGCCCGAGGGCGAGATCGGGCCGGCCCGCCAGCCACGCGACGACGTCGTGGTGGAGGCAGCCGACGGATCCGATCGGTTCCGCGCCGTCCAGGGACCGTTCGCCCGCTACGAGCGCAGCCTGCACACCGACCCGGACGGGGGCGTGTCCGAGCGGATCGACTACGAGCTCGCTCCGATGGTGTGGTCGTTCCCCTTCGCGGGGCTGTACCGCCACGCCCTCCTGTCACCCGGCTCGCGACCGTGGTGGGCGCCCCCGGAGTCGCCCGACCGCCACGCCGCCACCGCGCTCGGGTCGCTCTGCGCGCTCGCCGTCGTCTTCAGCTACATCGGCACGCTCCTGAGCCAGACGATCACGTTCGCGGCCGACGAGTTCGACGCCACCAAGACCCAGCAGGGGGCCACGCTGGCGGCGGTCCGCATCGGCATCCTCGGAGCGCTCGCGCTGACCGCGCTGGCCGACCGCAAGGGCCGCCGTCGAGTCCTGCTCGCCTGCGCGGGGCTCGGCTGCCTGGTCGCCGCGCTCAGCAGCCTCGCGCCCGACCTGGTCGCGCTCGGCGTCGCGCAGACCGTCGTGCGCGGGCTGGCGACCGCCGGCGGGTTGCTCGTGGTGGTCGTCGCCGCCGAGGAGATGCCCTCGGGGTCGCGTGCCTTCGCGATCACGCTCATCGGCGCCGCGGGCGCGTTCGGGGCCGGGCTGTGCCTCATGGCCCTCCCGCTCGCCGACCTCGGCGTGGGTGGTTGGCGCGTCGTCATGGCGGCCTCGCTGCTCCTGCTGCCGATCGTCCGGATCGTGGCCCGGCACCTGCCGGAGAGCCGTCGCTACGAGGCGGAGCACGCCGAGGTGCACATGGCCGGTCACGGGGGCCGCTTCTTGCTGCTCGCGGCCTCCGCCTTCCTCCTCCAGCTGTTCACGGCCCCGGCCTCCCAGCTGATGAACGAGTTCCTCCGGGACGAGGAGGGCTTCTCGGCGCTGCGGATCACCGTCTTCAGCCTCCTCACCAACACGCCCGGCGGGATCGGGCTGGTGATCGGTGGACGCCTCGCGGACACCCGGGGTCGGCGCATCGTCGGGGCCGTCGGAGTGATCACCGGCACGCTGCTGACCGTGGCGATGGTGCTGCTCGGGGGGTGGCCGATGTGGGTCTTGTCGGTCGCCGGCGCGATCTGCGGTGCGATGGTGGTGCCCGCGCTCGGCGTCTACGGGCCCGAGCTGTTCCCCACGTCGCTGCGCGGCCGGGCCAACGGAGGCATCTCGATCCTCGGCGTCACCGGGAGCGTGCTCGGGCTCGGCATCGCCGGCGCGCTGTCGGACCGATGGAACGGGCTCGGCCCGGCGCTGGCGCTGCTGGCGATCGGGCCGCTGCTGATGGCCGTGCTCGTGCTGGTCAAGTACCCCGAGACCGTGCACCGCGAGCTCGAGGACCTCAACCCCGAGGACCGGCTCGATGCCGCCCACCACGTAGAGTCGGGCCGACGTGCCGCCGTCCTCCCCCCGGGTTCGCCGCGCTCGTCGCGCTCGCTGCTGGCGGTCATCCTGCTCGCCGGCGCGTGCGGGAGCGACGGCGCCGAGGCCGCCGACCCCACGACGACGACCACCACCACCGAGGCCCCGTCGACCACGACCACCGCCCCCGAGCCGGTCGGGGTCGAGGTCGCGCAGGCGAAGGCGTCGAGCATCGACGTCTACCCGTCGGAGGACGCCACCGTGCCCGATCGACAGGTCGTCTCGGGTGTGGACACGTCCGTCGACACGATCCCGATCGTGTTCTTGGTGCGGTCTTCCGGCGACGCGCGCCACGAGGTGTACCTCCCGGTGCGGCCCAACGGGAGCGTCGGCTGGGTGAACGCGGCCGAGGTGTCCCTCAGCCGGGTTCCGTATCGCATCGAGGTCGGCATCTCCGAGCATCGGATCCGCGTGTTCGACGGCGACGAGGTGATCGTGGACGAGCCCGTGGGCGTCGGCCGTCAGGATCGACCCACGCCGGGTGGCGTCTACTACCTGAAGGAGCTGCTGCAGCCGCCGGACCCGAACGGCCCCTACGGCACCTACGCCTACGGGCTGTCCGGGCTTCTCGAACGTGCTCACCAGCTTCAACGGCGGGACCGGCGTGATCGGGATCCACGGCACCAACGAGCCCGACGCGCTCGGCACCGACGTGTCGAGCGGCTGCATCCGGGTCCACAACGACGTGATCGAGCGGCTCGTCGAGGAGATCGGGCTCCCGCTGGGGACACCCGTCGAGATCCAGGCGTGATGACCCGCTCCCGGACCCTGACCGTCGGCCTGGCGCTGAGCCTGGTCCTGGGCAGCCTGGCGGCCTGCGGGGGCGACGACTCGCGACGGTGCCTCCACCACCACCACGACCACGGCCGAGCCGGAAGGCGCCTTGCCGCCGGCCGCCGCGCTCGACCTCGAGCCGATCTACGGAGCCGCCCTGGCCGAGCTCGGCCTGCGCCTCGTCGATCGGGGCGGCCTCATCGACCGGAGCGGCGGCGGCTACGAGCCCTCCCCGACCGGCACCCACCTCGGGCTCTACGTCGAACCGATCGGCGACGAGCGCTCGGTCGACGAGTACCTCGACGGGATCCTCACCGTCGGGGTGGTCTTCAGCGACCTCTTCGAGCGGTGGCCCGGCCTCGTCTCCTACGACGTGTGCCAGGAGCCGATCGAGGATGACGGCGATCCGGCCACCGAACCGCTCCCGGTGACCCAGATCGAGCTCACCAAGGAGGAGTCCGCCGCCATCGACTGGGACACGGCGACGGTGGTCGACCTCTTCCGAGCCGCCATCGCCGAGCCGCCCGAGATGGCCCTGCGGGTGAGCAGCAGCATGGCCACCGAGCCCGCCTACAAGGCCATCGAAGCCGAGGCCAGCGACTAGCGGGTCAGCGACTAGCGCTTGACCCCGAGCCACGACGCCACGGCGTCGGCGATGACCTGGTCCTGGCCCTTGAGGTCGTGGCCCTTGCCATCGATCCAGACGTGGGTGACGGCGCCGGGGATGGCCGCGGTGTGCTCCTCGAGCTCCGCCGGGGTCCCGAAGGCATCCCGGGTGCCGGAGATGAACAGGCACGGGACGCGCAGCGCGGGCAGGTGCTCGATGCGCAGGCGCTCGGGCTTGCCCGGCGGGTGGAGCGGATAGCTGATCAGCACGAGGCCGGCCGCCGGCAGGCCGTCGGCCACCGCCATCGAGCACATGCGCCCGCCCATGGAGCGACCACCGAGCACGACGCGGGCGGGGTCGACCGCCGTCCGCTCGGCCAGCAGGCCGGCTTCCTCCACCACGCACGCCAGGAGCTTCGGAGCCCGATCGGGCGCGCGCCGCCCCTCGCGCCGGTACGGGAAGTCGGCGCGGCTGACCGGCAGGGGCGCCACCGCGTCCTCGATGGCGACGAGGCTGGGATGGCTGGCCGAGCTGCCCGCGCCGGGGAAGAGCAGGAGCGCGCCCGGCTTGGTGGGGCGTCGCCGCGGGGTCATGAGGCGAGCAGGATCCGCCGCGCCTCGGTGAGGTCCGCGATGCGTTGCGCGGCCCCGTCGATCGCCCCTCCGTGGTCCGGGTGCGCCACCCGCAGCAGGTCGCGGAACTGGCGCTGGACGTCGCCGCGATCCGGGACGGAGGCCGTCTGCCCTTCGTTGAGGCCGAGGACGCCCATGGCCCACCGCACCGGGTCGCGGAACGCCTCCGTCGACCAGTCCCGCCCCCGGTCGAGGCCCGAGAGGTGCGTGATGAAGACGTGATCGAGCGGCCCCGTCCAGCGCATCCCCTTGCGGATGGTGTCCATGACGCGGCCCCGGACCGTGAGCGGCAGCTGCCCGGCCGCGTACACCGCGGCGAGGATGTGCTGCGCCGCCGCCCCCTTGATCTCGAACTCGAACGCCGAGGTCCTCCCCCTCGCCGACGAGGCGGTGGAGGCTGCGGGTCAGGCCGATCCGGTCCTGCTGGAAGCGGTGCCGGAGCCGCGGCTGCGGCACGCGCATGCCCTCCTGGAGCTGCAGGGTCAGACGGTTGAGGTCGTCGAACAGCTCGGGGTCGAGCGCTTCCATGTGGCCGGCGACGATGCCGCCGAGCAGGAGCCCGCCGAACCCGGGCGCCGGCGTCACCGGCAGGTTGCTGCGGCCGAGGGCCACCCGCCGAGTCGGCGCGATCGGGCGCGAGTGGAAGACCTCGAGCTCGGCCAGGATCACCGGGTCACGCTACCGGTCAGATGAAGGGTCGGAGCTCGGCGCGGAGGTCGGTGGCGAGGCCGATCACCTGCTCGTCGTCGGGTTGATGCGACTCGACGAGGTCGGCCAGCGCGCCGGCGCGGGCCACCACGCCGTCCCACCACGCCCGGGTCCAGGCCGTACGGGCACGCTCGCTGCCGGCCGCCGCCCGCGCCCCTTCGATGAGCGACGCGGTGGCGTGGCGGTCGTCCGGGTCCTTGCTGAGCACGTCCGCGGCGACGAAGAGCTCGCTCATGGCTTCGAAGCTGGCCGGGCCGCCGAGGGTGAGGGTGGCGCCGGGGGTCGTGAGGGCGCCCACGATCTCGTCGACCCGGGCCTCGTCCTCGCTGGCCACGAACAGCTCGTCGCCGTCCAGGGCGTAGGGGATGGCCTCGGTGGAGAGCGTCTCCATCAGGCGGACGCAGCTGTCGTCGTCCCAGTCGGTGAGGTCGTAGGCGACCTGCTCGTCGTCGACCTCGTCCTCGGGCGGCGCCGACAGCTCCTCGTCGATCTGATCCATGATGCGCTCGACCCAGGCCTCGTCGGCGCTGTCGACCACCAGGGTGGTGCCCTCCCAGGTGTGGGGCGCGCCGAGCGTCTCCAGGCGGTCGCGCAGCACGGCGCGGTCGGCCTCGCTCCACTCGTCCAGGTCGTAGGTGATCTCGTCGTCACCATCGCCGCCCAGGTCGAGGCCCGCGATCGTCAGGTCGCCCTGCTCGTCGTCTTCCTCACCCCGTGGCGTCAGCAGGCCCATCCACGGGACAGCCCTTCCATGCCAAGTACCCTCGGGGCCCATGACGCGAGAAGCAGCGGCCCGACCGGAACCTCGCGCTCGAGCTGGTGCGCACCACGGAGGCCGCCGCTCTCGCCGCCAGCCGGTGGATGGGCCGCGGCGACAAGAACGGGGCCGACGGCGCCGCCGTCGACGCCATGCGGGTGGTGCTCGACACCGTCCCGATGGACGGCATCGTCATCATCGGCGAGGGCGAGAAGGACGAAGCGCCCATGCTGTTCAACGGCGAGCGCATCGGCGACGGCACGCCCATGCTCACCGACATCGCCGTCGACCCCGTCGAGGGCACCACCCTCACGGCGCTCGGCCGGGGCGGCGCCATCAGCGTCATCGCCGTGTCCGAGCGCGGCACCATGTTCGATCCCGGCCCGTGCTTCTACATGGAGAAGATCGCCGTCGGCCCCGAGTGCGTCGGCGTCATCGACCTCAACCGGTCCGTCACCGAGAACCTCCAGGCCGTCGCCGACGCCAAGGGCGAGAGCGTCCGCGACGTCACCGCGGTCATCCTCGACCGCCCCCGCCACGAGGAGCTGATCGCCGAGGTCCGGGCCACCGGCGCCCGCATCCGCCTCATCCAGGACGGCGACGTCGCCGGCGCCATCTCCACGGCCTGGCCCGACTCCGGTGCCGACATCCTGCTCGGCATCGGCGGCACCCCGGAGGGCGTCATCGCCGCCGCGGCCCTCAAGTGCATGGGCGGCGAGCAGCTCGGCCGGCTGTGGCCCCGCAACGACGAGGAGCGCGACGCGGCCATCGCCGCCGGCTACGACCTCACCAAGGTGCTCACCACCGACGACCTGGTGGCCGGCGACAACTGCTTCTTCGCGGCCACCGGCATCACCGACGGCGAGCTGCTCAAGGGCGTCCACTACGACAACCGGGGCGCGTCCACCCAGTCCCTCGTCATGCGGTCCAAGTCCGGCACCGTCCGCCAGGTCAACGCCCGCCACCGCATCTCGAAGCTCAAGGACTACGCCTACGTCGACTTCGAGTAGCACTCGCAGGGCAAGGTCAAGGGCAAGGGCGCGACGAGGCGCAGCCGGGTGCTCGGTCCGTCCACGCCTCGGTCACCGTCGCCCGCCGCGATCGCCTCCGCATGCGAATCCCGCGCCGCAACTCATGTGCGCTCACGATCACGTGCGGAAATCGCACGGATTCAACACAAGTTGCGGGGGTCGGTCCGCGACGCGCTGCACGGTCGATGTCGCCGGGCTCGTGACGTCGGTCAGGCGTCGGTGATGACGGCTTGGCGCTCCTCGACCTCGTAGGCCGTGGTGGCGGTGGCCTGGAGGTCGGCGAGGGCGAGCCACGGGCCGCCGTTCGACCCGGTACTCGGGCACGAGATCGATCGTGACGGCGATGGTGAACGTGCCGTCGCGCTGGTGGACGTGCTGGACGGACGACTCCTCCGGGTAGGCGCGCCCGAGGTCGCCGACGACGCGTCTCGCCGTCGCCGAAGTCCCACGTCACGTGCCCGACTGCATGCGGACGTCGATCGTGAGCCCGAAGGCCGCGATCGGGGGCGCCGTCGCCGCGCCATCGAAGCCCTCGACCCAGAACCACGAGTCGAGCCCGACCAGCCCGCGGGCCGCCGGGTTCACGCCGATGCTCACGTCCGGCTCGAGGACGTCCTCGATGTACTGCTCGGCCAGGTCACGGGCCAGGGCGTCGACGTCCACGATGTCGTCGGGGGCGACCCAGATCGGCTGCACGATCGTGCCGTTGCAGAGCAGCAGGGCGAACTTGGCGTCCGGGTGCGGCATGGGGCCCGGCGAGATGCCGTAGGGCGCATCCTCGAGCTCCGGGGCGTACACGAGCGACCAGGCGCACCCCTCCCGCTTCGCCGCGCGCCCGCCCCGCAACGAGGTGATGACGTCCTCACCCCCCGACCGGACGATCGTCACCCGAACCGCATCCTCCACGGTCTCGACGTCCTCGTCGACGGTCCTCGATCGTCGGCCTCGCTGTCGCTCGGCGCGAACCGACGAGCCACAGCAGCGAGCGACGACCAGCGACGAGCGATGCGCCTCATGCCGAACCGCTCGATCCAGGTCGACCTTGCCACACGCCGTCGAGTCGATCGAGCGTGACAAGCGTCGACGAGCTCGCTCGTTCGGGTCGGCCTCGGTCGGCTCCTTGGTCACGGGATCGATCAGCACCTGGTGGTTCCGATATCGATCGATCACGATGGCCGTGTCGACTCGTCGACGACGTCGATCGTCGTAGTCGTGGTCGACCTGCACCAGCGCGGCTCGGCCGTCATCGATCCGTCGACTCGATCTCGTCGCAGCTCACGTCTGCAGGTGCTCATCCGCGTAGACCTCGGCGAGGGCTTGTTCGTCTAGCTCCAGGTCGTAGACGGCGTCGGCGTAGACGTCCCAGCTGCGGAGGTAGGCGGCCTCGACCTCGCCCTCGACGGTGGCGGGGTCGAAGGCGGTCGTGGTGGTGCTGGCCTCGGCGCTCGGGGGCCGTCGTGGTGGTGGTCGTCGAGGGCGCGAGCGGTGGTGGTGGTCGAGGCGGCGTCGTCGTCACCGCCGCTGCAGGAGGCGACGGCGACTGCCATCGCCGTGCAGAGCGTGACCCGCCGAAGCGTCACGAAACTGAACGTAGCGGTGGGTCAGTCGGCGCGCCAGGTCGCGGTTCTGGCAGGCCGCGTTCACCCCGGCTCGCTCGGTGGCGGCCAGGGTCGCGGGGTCCGGCCACGGCCCCAGATCCCGGTCATCGAACCGGCAGCGCACGTCGGTGAGCAGGGGTCCGGCGGTGATGCTGACGTCGACGCGCCCGGAGCGAGCGGCGTCCTGGACGTCGGGCGCGGCGAAGGTCGCGCCGACCAGACCGCCGATGAGCTGGGCCACCACCAGCGCGGCGACCCACCGCTTCGTGACGAGTGGCGACGCACCGATCAGGAGCGCGGTGGCCGCCACCACCGGCAGCAGGTGCATCGGCTTGAAGGGGAACCGGAAGTAGAGGAGCTCGCTCACGACGATCACCAGCGCCGAGAACCGCACGAGCGCGGAGGTCGACCAGCGACCGAGCGCCGCCAGGGCCTTGGGGATCCCGAGCAACAGGACGATGCCCGCCAGCGGGCCGACGAGCGCCAGGTTCTTCACCGCCCACCGGCCGAGGTGCACGCCGAAGCCGACGAACTCCAGCTCGTTGTCGATGAAGTCGAGCGACCGCCCCGCGTCCACCACGGCGGCACGAAGCAGATGATGCCCACCAGCAGGGCGATGCCCCCGACCCAGGCGACGCGACGCCGCGTCGCACGCGCCAGCCGTCCGCTCCGGTCAGCTCGGCGGCGCACCAGGCGAGCACGAGCAGCGCCGACGACGCCCGGCAGCCGATGGCCAGGCCGAACAGGCACCCCGGCACAGGATCCTGCCGGCCAGCCGCGGACGCGGCGTCGCGCTCGCCGCCCAGCTCGATCGACGGCGCCGGGCTCGGCTCCACCAGGGCCTCCGCCATGCTCACCGCGACGCGTCGGCGCCACCCGCCGGCACGCGCATCGGCGCGGCCGAGGCTGTCGGCACCGGCGAGTCACCCGCTGAGCGCCACCGATCGCTCGGAGCGGCCCGCGAGCACCACACCGGCGAGCAGGAGGCCGAGGGCCCACACGAAGTCCCCGAGCGAGGTGGCCGCGATCCAGAACCACGGGTTGCTCGCCAGCACGAGCACCGACCACTCGGGCCAGCGCCCCCGTCGCGCTGCACGAGCACGAACACGCTCCACAGCGCGAGCGCCGCGAACCCGACGCTGGCCAGGTTGACCAGCACCGAGCCGCCGAGGCGGTCGAGCAGGCCGACGCCCAGCTCGTGCACTGCGGCACCCGGGCCTCGGGACATCTCGTAGCTGCCCTCGTCGACCCACGACCGACCCGCTCGCAGCACGTTGGCCACGTCCAGGTCGGTGCCGTAGCCGAGCAGCGCGAACGGCAGGTACACGAGCACGCACGGCCCACCACGGGGCCGGGTCTGGCGCGCCAGGAAGGAGCTACGGCCTCCGTCACCCGCCGTCCTCGGGCCCTGCGGCCGCGATGACGTGCTCCCATCGGCGCGGCCCGCCCGGGCCGCCCTCGGCGGGCAGCATCCGGTAGCCCGTGGCGGTCAGGAGCGCGGCGGGGGCTCCCTGGGCGGCGGCGGACACGCCCACCACGTCACACCCACGCGACGCAGCCTCAGCCTCCACCGCGGCGACGAGGTGGCGGCCGATCCCCTGCCCGCGATGCTCCATCGCGACCACGAGGTCGGCGAGCTCGAGCGCGCCCCGCGCCGACCAGCCCCACGCGGCCGCCACCACCTGTCCGCTGCGGAACGCCGTGACCGCGAACGGCTCGCCCGCCGTGGACTCCTCGAACGACAGGAGCGCCGCCGCCTCGACCCCGGGCCGACCCGACTTCACCAGGTCGAGGGGAAGGCTCCCGCGACCCACGGCCGCCGGCCGTTCGCCCAGCAGCGAGTCGGCGACGGGGCGCCAGATGCGCCCGGGCAGCTCGGCGAGCACGTGCACCCGGTCGAAGGTCACCTCGGCGGTGAAGTCGGCCAGCACCTGCGTCGGCGTGGGCGAGGCGATCGGCGGCCAGCTCGTCGGCCACGGTCACGTGGGGCACGAAGTCGTGGTCCTGCGGACGATCGAGCGGACCCTCGAGGCATCGGGTGCGCAGGCGCTCGAGCCCGTCGAGGGCGTCGTCCTCGCCCCGCACCTGCAGGTAGGCGACCGGGTTCACGGGTGCGAACGTGGCGACCGGTCCGAGCCGCAGCGTGAGCGGGGACACCGCACCGGCCGCCGCTCGCACGATCGAGAACGCCTTCGGCAGATCCCGCTCCGCCACGTTCACGGGGGGCACGAGCGTGATGTGCGGCTCGATCCGGCCCAGCGCGCCGTCACCCAGCGCCCGGCGGACGCCGTCGACCTGTGTCGCGATCGGGTGGGGCACCAGCAGGACGACGCCAAGCCGCTGTCGGGCCATCGGCGCAGGCTACTGGTCTGTCTCGGACCGGCGACTAGTGCGAGGCGCCGACGGAGCCCGTCGCCGCCTCGATGCGGACCCGGGCTCGCCGCAGCGCGGCCTCGACCTCGACGTCGTGCTCGACGCGCAGGCTCGTCTCCGCTCGCTCGGCGGCCGCACGAGCGCGGTCCACGTCGATCTGGCTGGCGACCTCGGCCACGTCGGAGAGCACCGTGACGCGGTCGTGGCTCACCTCGACGAACCCGCCGTGGACGGCGATCGTCTCCTCGTTCCCGTCCTCGCTGTGCACCCGCACGGTGCCGATGTCGAGCGCACCGACGAACGGGGCGTGCCCGGTGAGGAACGCGATCTCGCCGCCGCCGAGGGTGCGCGCGATCACGCGATCGGCCTCCCCGGTCCAGAGGATCCGCTCCGGCGACACGACCTCCACGTGCAGGGTCATTACTTGAGCAGCTCCGCGGCCTTGGCGCGGACGGAGTCGGCGCCGCCGACGTTGAGGAAGGCCTGCTCGGGCAGGTCGTCGAGGTCACCGTTGACGAGCTGCTCGAAGCTGTCGACCGTCTCCTCGACAGGGGTGAACACGCCGTCGAGGCCGGTGAAGTTCTTGGCCACGAACATCGGCTGGGACAGGAACCGCTGGATCTTGCGGGCCCGGGCCACCGTGATGCGGTCCTCCTCGGAGAGCTCGTCGAGCCCGAGGATGGCGATGATGTCCTGCAGCTCCTTGTAGCGCTGGAGGATCTCCTGCACGCGGCGAGCCACGTTGTAGTGGCGGTCGCCGACGATCTCGGGGGCGAGGATCGTGGAGGTCGACGCCAGCGGGTCCACGGCCGGGTAGATGCCGAGGGCGGCGATGTCACGTGACAGCTCGGTGGTGGCATCGAGGTGCGTGAAGGTGGTGAACGGCGCCGGGTCGGTGTAGTCGTCGGCGGGCACGTACACGGCCTGCAGCGACGTGATGGACCGGCCGCGGGTGGAGGTGATGCGCTCCTGCAGCTCGCCCATCTCGTCGGCGAGGGTGGGCTGGTAGCCCACGGCCGAGGGCATGCGGCCGAGGAGGGTGGACACCTCGGAGCCGGCCTGCACGAACCGGAACACGTTGTCGACGAAGAGGAGCACGTCCTGGTTCTTCACGTCACGGAAGTACTCGGCGATCGTCAGGGCCGACAGGGCGACGCGGAGGCGAACACCCGGCGGCTCGTCCATCTGGCCGAACACGAGGGCGGCCTTGTCGAGCACGCGGGTGACGCCGTCACCCATGATCGTCTCCCCCATCTCGAGGAAGAGGTCGGTGCCCTCACGGGTGCGCTCGCCCACGCCGGCGAACACGGACACGCCGCCGAACTGCGAGGCGACCCGGTTGATCATCTCCGTGATGAGCACGGTCTTGCCCACGCCGGCCCCGCCGAACAGGCCGATCTTGCCGCCCTGGAGGTAGGGGGTGAGCAGGTCGATGACCTTGATGCCCGTGGGGAACACGATCTTCTGCGGCTCGAGCGAGTCGAAGTCCGGGGCGTGGCGGTGGATGTCCCAGTGGTCCTCGATCTGGCTCTCGTCGAGCGAGTCGACGTCGAGGGGCTCGCCGATCACGTTCACCACGTGGCCGAGCACGGCGTCGCCGACGGGCATCTGCATGCCGTGGCCGGTGTTCTCCACCTTGGTGCCGCGCACCAGGCCGTCGGTCGGCTTGAGGCAGATGGCCCGGACGCGTGCGTCGCCGATCTGCTGGGCCACCTCGGCCTTCACCGGGTTCGGCTTGCCGTCGATCGTGATGTCGAAGGCGAGCATCGTGTTGATCTGCGGCACCGCGTCGGGCGGGAACTCGACGTCGATCACCGGGCCGGCGATGGCGACGACGCGGCCGTCCTTCAACGTGGGCTGGCTGTCGGTCACGGTCATGTCAGTACTCCGAATCAGGCGGGGCGGTCGAGGTGGCGGTGGTGGCCGGCGATGTCGACCACGTTGAGGGCTTTGTCGGCGAGGAGATCGGTGCTGCCGGACTGGCCGGAGCGCAGGGCCTCGGCGCCGCTGACGATCTCCATGATCTCGGTGGTGATCGAGTCCTGGCGGGCCCGGTTCATGACGCGGCTGAGCTTCGTGATGAGCTCCTCGGCGTTGTCGGTGGCGGACTTCATGGCTCGCTGCTGGGCGGCGAAGAAGGAGGCCGAGCCCTCGAGCAGGGCGGCGTACAGGCGGGCCTCGGCGTAGCGGGGCAGGAGCCGGTCGAGGATCTCGCCGGGGCCGGGCTCGAACTCGTAGTCGGCGCTCGGACCGGTCGACTGCTCGGCCGCCTCGAGGATGTCGGTCTCGATCGGCACGAAGCGCTTGAGCTGCACGCGCTGCACACCGGCGGAGATGAACTGCGTGTAGCAGATCTCCACGGCGTCGTACTCGCCGTCTTCGAAGCGCTGCACGACGGCCTCGGCGACCTTGCGAGCGTCCTCGTAGGTCGGCTCGTCGGAGAAGCCGACGAAGCTGTCGTCGATGGCGAACCCGCGGAAGCGGAAGTACCCGGTGGCCTTCTTGCCGACCGTGATGAGGCGGGTCTGCTTGCCCTCGGCCTGCACGCGAGCCATCTCGCGCTCGACGGTGCGGATGACGGTGGTGTTGTACCCGCCGCAGAGGCCGCGGTCGCCGGCCACGGCGATGAACGCCACGGTGCGGATCTCCTCGCGCTGCTCCAGCAGGGCGGAGCCCTTGCCGGCGCCGGCGGCCGCGAGGTTGCGGATCACCTCGGTGATCTGCTCGCTGTAGGGCCGCGCGGCGTTGACGCGCTGCTGCGCCTTGAGGATCCGGCTGGCGGCGATGAGCTCCATCGCCTTGGTGATCTTCTTGGTCGACTGGACCGACTTGATGCGTCGGCGCAGGACCCGCTCGGCACCACCGGCCACTAGATCACGCCTCCGCTTCCTCGGCTGCCTCGGCTGCCTCGGCGTCGGCCTCATCACCCTCGAGCACGGCGTCCGCGGCGACGACGGCCGGGACGGTGGGCTCCACGAGGGCGCTGGAGCCGTCGGAGGCCTGGAACTGCTCGGCGAAGCCCTGGAGCGCGGCCTCGAAGGCGTCGACGTCAGCGATGTCGCCGGACGACTTGATGCCGTCGAGCACGCCGCCGTGACGGGCGTGGAACCACTCGAGCAGCTCCTTCTCGAAGCGGGACACGTCCTCCACGGGGACGGCGTCGAGGTAGCCGTTGGTGGCGGCGTAGAGCGACACGACCTGCTCCTCGACCGGCATCGGGCTGTTCAGGGGCTGCTTCAGCAGCTCGACGAGGCGGTAGCCGCGGTCGAGCGCCGCCTGCGACACCTTGTCGAGCTCGGAGCCGAAGGCGGCGAACGCCTCGAGCTCACGGAACTGGGACAGGTCGCCCTTGAGCGTGCCCACGGCCTTCTTCATGGCCTTGATCTGGGCTGCACCGCCCACCCGGGACACGGACTGGCCGGTGTCGAAGGCGGGCCGGACACCGGACTTGAACAGGTCGTCCTGGAGGAAGACCTGGCCGTCGGTGATCGAGATCACGTTGGTGGGGATGTAGGCCGAGATGTCGCCGGCCTTCGTCTCGATGATCGGCAGGGCGGTGAGGGAACCGGCGCCGTTGGCGTCGGACAGCTTGGCGGCCCGCTCGAGCAGCCGGCTGTGGAGGTAGAAGACGTCGCCCGGGTAGGCCTCGCGGCCCGGCGGGCGGCGGAGCAGCAGCGACACCTGGCGGTAGGCCTCGGCCTGCTTCGAGAGGTCGTCGTAGACGATGAGGCCGTGCTCGCCGTTCTCCATCCAGTGCTGGCCCATGGCGCAGCCGGCGTAGGGGGCGAGGTACTTGAACGGCGCCGGGTCGGACGCACCGGCCACGACCACGACCGTGTAGTCCATCGCGCCGTACTGGGTGAGCGTGGCCACCGTGTTGGCGACCGTCGACTCCTTGAGCCCGACGGCGACGTAGACGCACTTCACGCCGAGGCCCCGCTGGTTGATGATCGTGTCGATGGCGATCGTGGTCTTGCCGGTCTTGCGGTCGCCGATGATGAGCTCGCGCTGACCGCGGCCGATCGGGGTCATCGAGTCGATGGCCTTGATGCCGGTCTGGAGGGGCTCGTGCACCGGCTTGCGGCCGATGATGCCGGGCGCCTGGATCTCCATCCGGCGGTCCTCGACGTTGGTGAGCGGGCCCTTGCCGTCGACCGGGATGCCGAGGGCGTCGACGACGCGGCCGAGCAGGCCGTCACCGACGGGCACGGAGAGGATCTGGGCGGTCGCCTTGACGGCGGTGCCCTCGCTGACGGCGCCGCCGTCACCGAGGATCACGGCGCCGATCGTCTCCTCGTCGAGGTTCAGCGCCAGGCCGCGGACGCCGCCCTCGAACTCGAGCAGCTCGTTCACGCCCACGCCGGGCAGGCCCGAGACGGTCGCGATGCCGTCGCCCACCTCGATCACGCGGCCGACCTGCGCGGCCTCCATGTCGGGCGAGAAGCCCTCGAGGTTCTTCTGGAGCGCTGCGGCGATGTCAGCGGTGTTGATGGTCAGCTCTGCCATCTTCGTGGGTTCCTTCGTGTCGAATGCGTGCGAATCAGAACGCGGTCTTGAGCTGCTGGAGGCGGGTCTTGACCGATCCATCGATCACCGTGTCGCCCACCTGGGCGACGAGCCCGCCGAGCACCGTCGGGTCGATGATCACCTTGAGCTCCACCTTCTTGCCGGTCTTGGCTTCCAGGGCGGCGGCCAGGCGCTGCTTCTGGTCGTCCGTGAGGTCGACGGCCGAGCGGACCTCGGCGACCTCCCTGTTGCCCTCGGCGGCGCTGAGCTTCACGAGCTCGTCGATGATCGCCGGCAGGTCGCGCGAGCGACCCGTGCCGACCACCATCGACACCAGCGCGGTGGTGGTGGGGTTGGCTCGACCGCCGAGGAGGTCCTCGACGATCTGCTGGCGCCGGCTCACGGGGAGGCTGGCGTCGGTGAGGGTGGTGCGCAGGTCGTCGTTGGCCTCGAGCAGCCGGGCGAACCGGAACAGCTCGTCTTCGACCTCCGCCAGCTGGCCCTCCGACCGCGCGACCGCGAGCAGTGCCTCGGCGTAGGCGTGCGAGCGGTCGTCGGTCATGAAGAGGTACCGACCTGGTTGATGTAGTCCTCGATGAGCTGCGTCTGGGCGGCCGGGTCGAGGTTCTTGTTGACGACCGCCGACGCGGCGCCGACGGCCAGCGAGGCGAGCTCGCCCCGGAGGTCGGCGGTGGCCTGGGCCTTGGCCGCCTCGATGTCCGCCGCGGCTCGTGCTCGGGTCTCGGCCAGGTCGGTCTGCAGACGGGACTCCTGGTCCTTCTTGAGCGCGTCGGCTGCCTGACGGGCCTCCTCGATGATCCGGCCGGCTTCCGACTTGGCGTCGGCGAGCTGGGCCTTGTACCCGTCGAGCACGCCGACCGCCTCGGCCTTGGCCATCTCCGCCGTGTCGAGGTCCGAGCGGATCCGCTCGGTGCGGTTGTTCATGCCCTCCTTGACGGCCGGCAAGCGCGAACTTCCACATCAGGAGCAAGAGCAGGAGGAACGAGATGCCGCCCCAGATGATCTCGTTGGTCTCGGGGAGGATCGGGCTCGGCGCCTCTTGGCAGTCGTCGGCGGAGCCGCCATCGATGAGGATCGCGACGCAGTGGGCGTCGAACTCCGTGCCGCCGTTCTGCTCGGCGATGAGCTCGGCCTCGTGCTTGATCTCGTCGATCTGCTCCTCGGTGAACTCCTCCTCGCCGCCTTCCTCCTGGGCGGAGGCATGCGGCGCGAAGGCCAGGAGCCCGACGGCGAGCAGGCCGCTCGCCAGCATTGCGCGGGTGCGGAATCGCACGGTTGGCCTCCTCAGCCCGAGATGATGAACGCGAGAACGAAGCCGAACAGGGCGAGGGCTTCGGTGAAGGCGATGCCGAGGAACATGGTCGTCCGGACCATGCCGGCCGCCTCGGGCTGGCGGGCCATCGCGGTGATGGCGTTGCCGACCACCAGGCCGATGCCGATGCCGGGGCCGATGGCGGCGCCGCCGTAGACGATGCCTCGGCCGACGGCGGTGAGGCCGGCCTCGAGCTCGCCCGGGTCCTGCTGTGCGAGAAGTTGCAGCACTTGTGTCTCCTTGGTGGTTTTGCTCAGTGGGCGGGGTGCATCGCGTCGGCGATGTACACCGCCGCGAGGATCGTGAAGATGTAGGCCTGGAGGAACGCGACCAGCACCTCGAAGGCGGTGAGGAACACCAGCAGGCCGAAGCTGAAGGGGAAGATGATCAGCGTGGGCCCGAGGGTGGCGAGCGCGGCGGTGATCACGGCGAAGCTCACCAGCAGCAGGTGGCCGGCGAGCATGTTGGCGAAGAGTCGCACCGCCATGCTCAAGGGCTGGCTGATGAACTTGGTGACCAGCTCGATGGGCGTCAGGAGGAGGTACATCACCTTCGGCACGCCCGGCATGAACATGATGTTCTTCATGTACGTGATCGGGCCCTGCGTGACGATGCCGACGGTGTGGTAGATCACGTACACCATCAGCGCCATGAACACCGGCAGGGCGATGCGGGCGTTCACCGGCATCTGGGCGAGCGGCACGAGGCCCCA
This sequence comes from uncultured Microthrixaceae bacterium, assembly GCA_963721695.1. GTDB lineage: Bacteria > Actinomycetota > Acidimicrobiia > Acidimicrobiales > VFJN01 > VFJN01. The sequence goes on along the minus strand of CAVRKU010000008.1, from coordinate 120,524 downwards.
GATGTTGCAGGCCAGGATGAAGGTGAACAGCGTGATGAGGAACGGTGTGAGCCACCGAGACCGGAGTCCCTCGGGACCGATCGTCTGGAGGATGATCCCCTCCTCCACGAAGTCCACGGCCGACTCGGCCACGTTCTGGATGCCGGTGGGTACGAGGGCCTTGCGGCGACCACCGAGCCACATCACGCCGATGGCGATCAAGGTCGAGAACCACATGAGCACGATGACCTTGTTGATGCCGAGCGGCCCGGTGGGCCACTCGACGACGTGCGAGATGGGCGGGAACTCCAACCCGAGGATCACGAGAGGACAGCCTCCTTGTCAGAGGTGGGCTTGAGGCCCGGGAAGGCGAGCGAAGCGGACACGTAGCGGAGCTCCCAGAACAGGAGCCCGAGGTGCGTCACGAGCACGGTGACGGCGAGCGCCATCATGTCGATCCAGTTGGCGTCGCGGACCGAGAAGAGCACGGCGGTGACGAGGGCCATCCGCACGGCGAAGCCTCCGAGCGCGACGGCCATGATCGCGGTGAGCGAGATCTTGGCGGCCCACGAGAGGGAGATGGCGGCGAGCAGCAGGTTCACGGCGACGACCGCGATGGCGACCGCGGCCGATGCGGCTCCCTTGGTGCCCCAGATCATGGTGGACACCAGGAGGATGGCCGGCGCGAACCACACGCCGCGCTTGAGCATGTCGAAGGCGAGCTCGCGCTCGACCTCCGGCGCCGGCGGGACCGGTGCTTGGCGATCGACAGCGGTCATGGGTCTTGCCTCTCTCGCGTCGGGTGCAGGAGCTCCTGCTCCTGCTTGCTCATCCGGCCCTGGTAGATCACGACCTGGCGCCACACCACGTAGCCGAAGGTGAAGAGGAAGAACACCACCAGGAAGAGCGGCGCGGTGCCGGCCCAGCTGTCGAGCTTCCACCCCAGCCACGCGAAGATCGCGGGCGTCACCGCCAGCTCGACGGCCGTCGCCAACGCGTCGCCGAAGCCGTTGTTGAGCTCACGCTTGGTGGAGAGATCGAACACCGTTGTTCTGGACCTCAGGACCCTCGAGCCCGCCTCGTGACGGGCGCTTGTGAAACTGTTCGCAATCTAGAACACGGAGCGCGGGGCAGGCAAATCCTGCCCCCTCCTGGACCAGCGGGGCACCTTAGCGGACTCGCGACCGAGAGTTCGAAGCGTCGCGAACCTGTCACGGACGCCGGTAGTAGGCGCCCCTAACTCCGTCCCCTGCCGCGCTCAGGAGTCCGGATCTCGGCGGGAGCGGATGCCCGGTCCGAACATCGTGTAGAGCACGAGCGCCGCGGCCGCGATGGCCATCGGCACGTACAGGTCGCCCCGGCCACGGGTGTAGGTCGGGTAGAGCACGATGGCGGACAGCAGGATCGTCCACGTCCACAGGATGAGGACGCTGCGACGCTGGCCGTGGCCCAGGCGCATCAGGCGGTGGTGCAGGTGGTCCTTGTCGGCCACCGTGACGTTGCCGCCCCGGCGGGCGCGCCGCACGATCGAGAAGGCCGTGTCGACGATCGGCACCCCGAGGATGACGAGCGGGATGAAGAGCGGGGCGAAGAAGAAGAACGTCTGGCCCGAGAACGGCGTGTCCGTGTTCCCGCCGACGGTGATGGTGGCCGCGGCCATCAGGAGACCCAAGCAGCAGCGCGCCCGGCGTCACCCATCATGATGCGGGCCGGGTGGAAGTTGTGCGGGAGGAACCCGATGCACGCGCCGAGCGTGGCGGCGGCGATCAGCGGGCCGGCGTTCTCCGGCCCGATCGCCCCCGCGCCGTCCAGCCGCTCGCAGTAGAGGAGCAGCGCGGCCGCCGCGATGCCGACGATCCCCGCCGCCAAGCCGTCGAGACCGTCGATGTAGTTGATCGCCGTCGACATGCCGATCACCCACACGACCGTGAGGAGGGCCGACATGTCCGGCGACAGGGACACGAGGCCCGCGAACGGGATGCGGAAGAACAGGATGCTCACGCCGGCGATGGACAGGACGCTTCCTGCGAGCACCGTGCCGGCGATCTTGGCGGGCGGAGACACCTCGCGGAGGTCGTCGACCTGGCCGACCCCGAAGATGATGATGGCGCCGAGCACGACGCCGAGGGGGACGGTGCTGGCCGTGAACACCTCGGTGAAGCTGTCGTCGCGCCACCCCACGAACATCCCGGCGAGGAACCCGAGCAGGATCGCCGCGCCGCCCAGGACGGCCAGCGGTTTCGTGTGCACGCGCCGTTCGTCGGGGGCGACGACGGCGCCCACCTTGAACGACAGGGAGCGAAACACCGGGGTGGTCAGCAGCGTGACGAGCGCGGCGGCTCCGATGACGGGGAGGAACTCCCCGAGGTAGTCGCGCACCCGCGCGCTAGAGCTCGCTCGGGTACGGCGCGAACTTCGAGCACAGGGCGAGGACGTCGTCCTTGACCGCGGCCAGCTCGGCGGGATCGTCGCGGCCCACGAGCACGCGGTGGATCAAGCCCGCGATGGTGACCATCTCCGGCTCCCCCATCCCCTGGGTGGTGACCGCCGGCGTGCCGATGCGAAGTCCCGAGGTGATGTAGGGCGGCCGGGGATCGTCGGGCACCGTGTTCTCGTTGAGGCTGATGCCGGCCTTGTCGAGCGCCAACCGGGCCTTCTTGCCCGACAGGTCGGGGTCGAAGGTGCGCAGGTCGACGAGCATCAGGTGGTTGTCGGTGCCGCCGGACACCAGGCGGAGACCGTGACCGGCCAGCGCCTCGGCCAGGGCAGCGGCGTTGCGGACGATCGAGGCCGCGTACGCGGTGAACTCCGGCGTGGCCGCCTCGGCGAAGGCGAGGGCCTTGGCCGCGATGACGTGGTCGAGCGGCCCGCCCTGCAGACCCGGGAAGACCGACTTGTCGATCACCTCGGCCAGCTCGGCGGTGCACAGGATGGCGCCGCCGCGCGGACCCCGGAGGGTCTTGTGGGTCGTCAGCGTCATGATGTCGGCGCCGTGGTCCATCGGGTTCGGGTGCTGCCCACCGGCGATGAGCCCGGCGATGTGCGCGGCGTCGAACATGAACAGCGCGCCCACCTCGTCGGCGATGGCACGGAACGGCGCGGGGTCGATGATGCGCGGGTAGGCGGTGGCGCCGGTGACGATGATCTTGGGTCGGTGCTCGAGGGCGGCGTCGCGCACCTGGTCGAGGTCGATGCGCTCGTCGCTGGGCGTGACCCCGTAGGACACGAAGTTGTAGAGCTTGCCGCTGGCGTTCACCGGTGACCCGTGGGTGAGGTGCCCGCCCTGGTCGAGCCGGAGGCCGAGGACCGTGTCGCCCGGGTTCAGCAGGGCGAGGTACACCGCCATGTTCGCGTTGGCCCCGGCGTGCGGCTGGACGTTGGCGTGCGGCGCGTTGAAGAGCGCCTTCGCGCGCTCGCGCGCGACGTTCTCCACCTCGTCGATGACCTCGTTGCCGCCGTAGTACCGCTTGCCCGGGTAGCCCTCGCTGTACTTGTTGGTGAGGACCGAACCCGTGGCGCGCAGGACGGCCGGCGAGGTGAAGTTCTCGCTGGCGATCAGCTGGATGGTGGTGTTCTGCCGCTCGATCTCTCGCTGGATCAGCGCCAGCACCTCGTCATCAGCGGTTGCTCGGCCAAGCCATCACGACGCCTCCTCGATCTCGATCTCGGCGATCTGCGCCACCCGGCGCTCGTGGCGGCCGCCGTCGAAGGGCGTGGCCAGCCACAGCGCCAGGATCTCCGACGCCAGGCCCTCGGCGACGATGCGGCCCCCCATGGACAGCACGTTGGCGTCGTTGTGCTCTCGGCTCAGGCGCGCCGTGAACAGGTCGTTGCACAGCGCGGCCCGGACCCCGTGGACCTTGTTGGCGGCGATCTGCTCGCCCTGACCCGAGCCGCCGAGCACGATCCCTCGGTCGGCCTCGCCCGCGACGACCGCGCGGCCGACGGCGGCGCAGATCGGCGGGTAGTCGACCGACTCCGTCCCGTGGGTGCCGAGGTCGAGCGGCTCATGGCCGAGGCGTTCGAGCTCGGAGACGAGGTGCGCCTTCAGGTCCACGCCGGCGTGATCGGCGCCGATCGCCACCCTCACGCGGTGCGCTCCTGCTCGCAGTCGGCCGAGAAGGCCAGCTCCACCACCGCGGCGAGGAGGTCGTCGAGGAGGTCGGCCGTCACCTCGTACGCCTTGCGGTCGCGTCCGACGGGGTCGTCGACATCGAACTGGTCGTCGTAGCCCACCCCCACCAGCGACCCGCGCGACCGTGACGCCGAGATGCGCGCCAGCCAGTCGGCCAACGGCTCGTCGGCGGTGCGGGCGCCGATGATGTCCGCCCCGCGCACCAGCTCCTTGAGGGTGAAGGTCTTGGCGAGCGCGTCGTGGCGGAGGACCACCGCTTCGCGCACGTGCTCGCGCGCCATCGCGATCACGAGGTCGGCCTGCGCCACCATGTCCGCGTCCAGCTGGCGGCTGCAGTGGTCGCTGCAGGTCGAGCCCGCGGTCGGCCATGGTCTCCACGCCGTGGGCCGTCGCGGGGCGGCCACCCTCGTAGAGCCCGGCCGAGGAGACGTGGGCCGCCACACCAGCCTCCTGGAGGTGGTGGCGCAGCAGGACCTCAGCCATCGGCGAGCGACACTGGTTGGCGGTGCAGAGCAAGAGCACGTCGATGGGCGGATTGTAGGTGCGCGGCGGGCGCTCCCTAGATTTGACCGGTCAGTCAAGTTCGCGTGGATGTCGGAGGAGCCCGTGGTCGACCCCCGCACACCGGTCCTGATCGGTGCCGGTCAGCTGAGCAATCGTGTCGACAAGGGGGCCACCGCGGTCGAGCCGGTCGACCTGATCGCCGAGGCGCTGCGGCGCGCCGCCGACGACAGCGGGGCGGGCGCGGCGGCGCTGACCGGCGCCGACACCGTCCACATCGTGGGGCTGCTCTCGTGGCGCTATCGCGATCCGGGGCTCCTCGTCGCGACAGCGGATCGGCGCGACGCCGCGCACCAGCACCGTGTCGGGGATGGGCGGCAACAGCCCCCAATCGCTCGTCAACCTGGCCAGCCTGGCGATCCAGCGCGGCGAGGCCGACCTCGTCCTCCTCGGCGGCGCCGAGGCGTGGCGCACCCGCTCGACCGCCCGATCCGCCGGCGTGACCCTCGACTGGACGGTGCAGGGTGACGACGTCCCCGAGGCGGCCAGCTCGACGGCGCAGGTGCCGATGTCCTCGCCCGGCGAGCAAGCCCGCGGGCGTGTTCATGCCGGTGCAGGTGTACCCGCTGTTCGAGCAGGCCCACCGCATCAACATCGGGCGGGGGCTCGACGAGCACCTCGTGGCGGTGTCCGAGCTCTGGTCCCGCTTCAGCGAGGTGGCCAGCACCAACCCGCACGCGTGGATCCAGGAGGCCTACCGCCCCGAGGAGATCCGCACCCCCAGCCCTGACAACCGGATGATCGGGTTCCCGTACACGAAGCGGATGAACTCGAACAACGCCGTGGAGCAGGGCGCGGCCGTGATCCTCTGCTCCGCCGAGCGGGCCGAGGCGCTCGGCGTGCCCCGCGATCGCTGGGTGTTCCCGCACAGCGGCACCGACGCGCACGACCACTACCACTTCACCGAGCGCGACGACCTCGGCGCGTCGCCGGCCATGCGCCTGGCGGGCCGCGAGGCCCTGGCGCTGGCCGGGGTCGGCGGGGACGACCTCGCGCACATCGACCTCTACTCCTGCTTCCCGTCGGCGGTGCAGATCGCGGCGAAGGAGCTGGGTCTCGGCACCGACCGGCCCCTCACGGTCACCGGGGGGCTCTCGTTCGCGGGCGGGCCCTGGAACAACTACGTCATGCACTCGATCGCCACCATGGCGGCTCGCTTGCGGGAGGATCCCGGCGCGCGTGGGCCTCGTCACCGCCAACGGCGGCTTCATCACCAAGCACGCGTTCGGCGTCTACAGCTCCGAACCCCCCGCGGACGGCTTCCGCCACGGCGAGCCGCAGGCCGAGGTCGATGCCCTCCCGCGCCGGGTCCTCGAGGAGGCGCCCGACGGCGAGGTGGCCATCGAGACGTGGACCGCCCTGCACGACCGGGAGGGCCAGCCGGAGACCGGCTTCGTGGTCGGCCTGCTGGACGACGGCCGACGCGCCGTCGGCACGACGACCGACGCCGACACCCTGAAGGCGCTGGTGACCGAGGACCTCGCCGGACGCCGAGCCCGCCTCCAGCCCGATGGCGCCACCGAGCTCGTCTAGCTAGCGCACCGACGCGCTACTTGGCGCTGTTCTCGCGGGCGCGGGTCTCGAGGAGCTCGAAGATGTACTTCTGCGCGGCCGGCATCTCCTCGAGCAGCTTCTTGAACGACGAGATGTTGAAGGCGAGCAACCGCATCGGGGTCTGGGCGGTGACCGTCGCGTTGCGGGGCTTGTGGCCGATCAGCGCCATCTCCCCCACCACCGCACCGGAGCTGATGGTCGCAACGTGCTGACCGCCGGAGAAGATCCCGGCCTCGCCCTCGAGCACGAGGAAGCACTCGACGCCCACGTCGCCCTGGTCGATCAGGATCGCCCCGGGCTCCGCATCGACGGGTTCGCCGAGGGCGGCGACGCGCGCCAGCTCCGCCTCGGTCATCTGGGCGAACAGGGCGATCTGGCGGAGATCGTCCACGGTCCCCTGGAGCGCCTCGTTCTTCGACGTCATGCTGCTTCCCCCGGTGCTCAGTTGCTCAGCGGGTCAACCTACCCCCGGGGCTCGACCGCCGCCGCCGCGACGGCCAGAACCGCGGCGCCCTCGATGGGGCCGGCACGCAGGACGGTCCACGGCCACCCGGTGGCGTCGATCACGGTCGAGGAGCTCGCGCCACCTCGCCCGCCGTCGACGACCACGGCCACCCCGTCCCCGAAGGCCGCCGACGCCGCCGCCGCCGTCTCCGCCACCGGCTCGCCGTGCCGGTTGGCGCTGGTGGCGGCCAACGGCCCGACGCGAGCCGCGATGGCACGGACGAGGTCGTGGTCGGGAACCCGCACGCCCACGGTGCTCGCCGGCTCGCCGAGGTGGAGCTCCACGCCCGGCTCGCCGAGGGAGCACGAGGGTCAGCGGGCCCGGCCACCACGCCGCGGCGACCGCGGCGACCGGGGGCCCCACGGAGGGATCCGCGAGGGCCAACGCCTGATCGACCGTGGCGCAGAGCACGGCGAGCGGGACGCCGGTCGGGGCGGTCCTTGAGCGCGAAGAGCGCGGTCGTCGCGGCCGGGTCGGCGGCCCGCGCCACCAGCCCGTAGACGGTGTCGGTCGGCAGGACGACGACGCCGCCGTCCTGCAGGGCCGCGACGACCTCGTCGATGGGGTCACCGGGCACGCGTGGAACCTACCCATGCGCCGGATCCCTCGACCATCTGTTGGCGCAGTCAGCGCCGCGCGACGAGCGCGCGGTCACGACCCGCCAGGTCCGGATGGATGTCGGCCGTCGCGAACCCAGCGTCCCGGGCCAGCGCCGCGGTGGCCTCGCCCTGCGTCTCGCCGATCTCGACCACCAGCACGCCGTCCGAGCGCAGCCACCCGGGGGCGGTGCGCACGATCTGCTCGATCGCCTCCAGGCCGGTCTTCCCCGGTACCAGGGCCTCGCGCGGCTCCCAGTCCGCCACCTCCGGCGGCAAGGGATCGTCGGTCGCGACGTAGGGCGGGTTGGACACGACGACGTCGATCCGGCCGCGGAGGTCCTCGGGGAGGGCCTCGAACCAGTCGCCCTCGGCCAGGCGCACGACCGCAGCCCGGCGGCCGAGGCCGGCCAGGTTGGCGCCGGCCACCGCCAGCGCGTCGGGGGATCGGTCCGTCGCCCACACCTCCACGTGCGGCCACCGCTCCGCCGCGATGGCCAGCGCGATGGCACCCGATCCGGTGCCCAGGTCGACCGCGAGGCCGGGGCGATCGAGCGCGCGCCAGCGCGTCGATGGCCAGGCCCGCGACCACCTCGGTCTCCGGGCGCGGGATCAGCACCCGCCCGTCGACGAAGAGGTCGAGCGTGCGGAACCCCCACCGGCCGAGCACGTACTGGAGGGGCTCGCCCGCGGCCCGCCGCGCCACCATCTGGTCGACGAAGCGGACCTCCCGCTCGGTGGTGTCGTCATCCAGGGCCGCGACCTGCTCGGCCGGCGACCGTCCGCTCGCTCGCTCGATGATCCAGCGGACCTCTTGCTCAGGATCCTCGACCGCCGCGGCGCGCAGCCGCTCGGTGCTCTCGTGGCGCAGCTCGCGCCAGCGCGGGGTCACCCCGACTCGCCGAGCCGCCGCGTCTGCTCGTCGGCGATCAGGGCGTCCACCACGTCGTCGAGCTCCCCGGCCAGCACCTTGTCGAGCTTGTAGACGGTGAGCTGGATGCGGTGCTCGGTGACCCGGTTCTCCTTGAAGTTGTAGGTGCGGATCTTGTCCGAACGACCGCCGCTCTTGACCTGGTCCTTGCGCTCCGAAGACAGGGCGGCCGCCTGGCGGTCCTGCTCCAGCTTCAGCAGGCGCGCTCGCAGCACCTGCATGGCCTTGGCGCGGTTCTGGATCTGGCTCTTCTCGTCCTGCATGGCGACGACGAGCTTCGTCGGCTTGTGGGTGATCCGGACGGCCGAGTCGGTGGTGTTCACGCTCTGCCCGCCCGGCCCCGACGAGCGGTAGACGTCGATCTGGAGGTCGTTGGGGTCGATGTCGACCTCGACCTCCTCCGCCTCCGGGAGGACGGTCACGGTCGCTGAGGAGGTGTGGATCCGACCTTGGCTCTCCGTCACGGGCACCCGCTGGACACGGTGGACGCCGCCCTCGAAGTGCATGTGGGGCCACACGCCGTCGCCCTTGAGCAGGAACGTGATCTCGTTGAAGCCGCCCATGTCCGACGGGTCGGAGCCGAGCACGTCGAGCTTCCAGCCCATGCGGCTGGCGTAGCCCTGGTACATCTCGAACAGGTCGCGTGCGAAGAGGTTGGCCTCCTCGCCGCCCTCGGCGCCGCGGATCTCCACGATGACGTTCTTGCCCTCGTTCGGGTCCTTCGGGAGCAGCAGCAGCCGGATCTCGGCCTCGAGCCGCTCGATGTCGGCCTCGGCGCCTGCGACCTCGGCCCGCATCTCCTCGCGGTCGTCGCCGTCGAGCTCGGTGAGCATCTCCCGGGCGGCCTCGAGGTCACCCTGGCGCCCCACCAGCTCGCGGTACGCCTCGACGATCGGCTTGAGCTCGCTGTAGCGCCGGGCCACCTCTTGGTAGCGACCCTGGTCGGCGATCAGCTCGGGATCGCCGAGGCGCGCCTCGACGTCGCCGTACTCCCGCTCCAGGTCACGCAGCCGATCCAGCACCCCGCGAGGCTACGGCCACCAGGTGAACTCGGGTGCGAACAGCGACAGAAGCGCGGCCTTTCGCACCCGAGTTGCCTCCCGGATCCGAACTCGGGTGCGAACAGCGACAGAAGCGCGGCCTTTCGCACCCGAGTTGGTCGGGGCGGGGTTCGAGCGGGGCTACGCGCGCCAGTCGCCCGCGAGGGGGACGAGCTCGGCGGGGTGCTCGAGGCGGTCGGCGAGGGCTCGGGTGACCGGGTGGGCGTCGCGCTCGGGGACGACGAGCAGCAGGCGGGCGTCCGGCGCGAGGGCCAGGCGGGCGTCGGCGGCCGCCGGGGTCAGGTCGAGGTGGACGCCGACCGAGCAGGCGACGACGACGTCGGCGCCCGTGGGGTCCACGCCGACCGCCACCGCGATGGCGGGATCACGCAGGTTGGGTCGGGGCACGGCAGGCGGGGCCGAGCGCAGCTCGGCCAGGCCGATGCGGGCCGGGTCGGCGACCAGGTTCGCTCGCAGCCAGCGCTCCGGGGCGAGCTGGTTGAGCGGGTGACGCTCGGCGCCGACCCGCCGCTGCGCCCGGACGATCTCGATCACCCGCGCCAGCTGGGCGGCCGGGGGGAGGTTGCCGTGGACCAGGCCGGTGAGCTCGCGGTCGGCGTGCCCGACGCCCACCTCCAGCACCGGCTCGTCGATCGGGGTGCCCGAGGTGGTGGTCCCGTGGACGATGCGCGCGACCTCGAGACCCAGCACCTCACCGCGGACGATGCCGTCCTCGACGACGACCTCGATGTCGGCGTCGACGAGGAGCTCGGCGAGCGCGGGAGCCGGCTCGGCGGCGGGCGGCGGCTCAGCCGGCGCCGCGATCGCGGGACGGAGGGTGACGCCATCGACCTCCCACACGGACGGTGGGTTCGTGAACAGCTCGGCCCGGCGCGCGACCAGTCCGGCGTCCGCCTCGACGATGAGGTTGAGCTCCGCCAGCTGGCGGCGGTCCGCCCACACCAGCGCGGGCCCCAGGGAGGCCAGCGGCTTGGTGTCGAGCAGCAGCCACCCGGTAGGCCCGTCGACGAGCGCGGCACCACCGGGAAAGTCCGCGGCCTCGCCCGTGACATCGCCCCGCTGCGCGCGGACCAGCCCGCGCAGCTTGGCGGCCAGAAGCGGCGCGCGATCCGTCACCCGGGAGGGATCAGGAGGAGGATTCGCTCTTGCGGCGCTTGCCGTAGCGGCGCTCGAAGCGATCGATGCGACCGCCCGTGTCCACGAGCTTCTGCTTCCCCGTGTAGAAGGGGTGGCACTGGCTGCAGAGCTCCGACGAGAGGGTGGCCTTCGTCGAGCGGGTCTCGAAGGTGTTGCCACACGAGCACTTCACGGTGGCGACCACGTACTCGGGATGGATGTCGGCGCGCATGGCGATCTCCGTACTTCTGCTTCAGGGGCTTGATGAGGCTACCGGGATGGGGTCCCGAATCGCTACCTGGGTCAGCCGGCGGCCTTGCCGATCTCGGCCAGGAACTCGGCGTTGGTCTTGAACGTCTTCATCCGGTCGGTGAGCAGCTCGAGCCCGGCTCCGCTGGCCCCGTCGTGGGCCATCCCGGACAGCACCCGGCGCAGCTTCCAGACCTGCTGGAGCTGCGTGCCGAGGAACAGGAGCTCCTCGTGGCGGGTCGACGAGGCGTCCACGTCGATGGCCGGGTAGACACGGCGCTCCGCGAGGCGCCGATCGAGGCGCAGCTCCATGTTCCCGGTGCCCTTGAACTCCTCGAAGATCACCTCGTCCATGCGGCTGCCCGTCTCGACCAGCGCGGTGGCGAGGATCGTGAGGCTGCCGCCCTCCTCGACGTTGCGGGCCGCCCCGAAGAACTTCTTGGGCGGGTAGAGCGCACCGGTGTCGATGCCACCGGACATGACCCGCCCGGTCGTGGGAGCGGCGAGGTTGTAGGCACGGGAGAGCCGGGTGATGCCGTCGAGGATGATGACGACGTCCTGCTTGTCCTCGACGAGGCGCTTGGCCCGCTCGATGGTGAGCTCGGCGACGTGGATGTGCTCCTCGGTGGGTCGGTCGAAGGTGGAGGCGACGACCGTCGACGACTCGTTCTTGAGCCACCGCTTCATGTCGGTGACCTCCTCGGGCCGCTCGTCGACGAGCAGCACGAACAGGTGGACCTCGGGGTTGTTGACCTCGATGGACCGCGCGATCTGCTTCATGATCGTGGTCTTGCCCGCCTTGGGCGGCGACACGATGAGACCCCGCTGGCCCTTGCCGATCGGTGACAGCAGATCGACGATCCGGGCCGTCATGTTCGTCGGGTCCGACGGGTTCTCGAGGGTGAGGCGGGTGTCGGGGAACAGCGGGGTGAGGTCCTCGAAGCTCGGGCGCTCCCGCGCCTTGTCCGGCTCCTCGCCGTTCACCAGGTCGATCCGCAGCAGCGCCGGGTTCTTCTCGTTGCGGAGCGCCGGTCGGCTGGCGCCCTTCAGGTGGTCGCCCTTGCGGAGCCCGAACTGGCGGGCCTGCTTGACCGACACGTAGACGTCGTCACGCGACGGGAGGTAGCCGCGGATCCGCAGGAACCCGTAGCCCTCGTCGCGGAGGTCCAGGTAGCCCTCGACGTCGATGGGCTCGCCCGTGTACTCCTCGGGTGCCCCGCCCTGGCCCTGGGGCGCGCCGCCCTCGCGATCTCGGTTGCGGCCGCGCCGTCGACGACGACGGTTGCCGCCCTCGTCCTCGTCGCCTTGGCCACCGCTCTGGGCCTGCTCGGCACCGGACCCACTCGGCTGACGGGCGCCGCCGTTGCCGTTGCCGTTGCCGCCGTTGCCGTTGCCGTTGCCGTTCCCGCCGTTGCCATCGTTGGCGTTGCCGCTGCCGCCGTTGCGGCCGGTGGCTTCGCCGCCGTTGCCCTGGCGGGCCGGCTGGCGCTCCTGGCGGCCCTGCTGGCCGTTCTGGCCGCCACGCCCCTGGCGCCCGCCCGGCGCGCGCTCGGCCTCGGCGGGTGCGGCGTCCTCCTCGGGGGCCCCGGCCTCGGCTTCCCACTCCGCCGGGGGCTCGTCCACGGGACGCTCGGGGGTCGGTTCGGCGGCGGCCTTGCGGGTGCGGGGAGCGCGTCGAGGGGCCTCCGCGACCTCTGCCTCCGCCGTAGCGGTGGCGGCCTCGGGCGCGGCGGTGGAGGCGTCGTCGCCCTCGACCCCGGTCAGCTGGAGGACCAGGTCGACGATGTCGGCCTTCTTGGCTCGGGCGGTGGGCTTGCCACCGAGGGCCTTGGCGATCGTCAACAGCTCGTCGCGATCCTTGCGCTCCAGAGCGGAGCGTTCGAGGGCGGTGGAGTCCACGCTCATTCGAGTGGTACCTCAGGGTTTGAAGGGGAAGTGCCGGCGGGGCGCAGAGATCGCCCTCACAACGGGGGCGGTTCGAGCCGCCGGTGCCGGATGTCCGGTCGGTGTCGGCTCTGGTTGCGCCCCCCGGCGGAACACTGGTCACCCTAGCGTGAGGCCCTCAGCGGCTGAAACTCGTGGGCGGCAGCCCCTCGACCCAGCAAGACTCCGCTCTCGGTGGGGAACGTGCTCGAAGCCCACGGTCTCGTGAAGGCCTTTGCGAAGGTGCGCGCCGTGAACGGGGTGGACCTCACCATCGGCGCGGGCGAGCGCGTGGCCCTGCTCGGCCCCAACGGAGCCGGCAAGACCACCACGCTCCTGATGCTCCTCGGCGCCATCACCCCGGACGCCGGCTCGATCACCGTCGTGGGGCACTCCCTCCCCAAGGGCCGCTCGGCGGCGATGGGCGAGGTCGGCTTCGTCGCCGGCTACCTCCCCCTTCCGGACCGGCTGCGGGTGAGCGAAGCCCTGTCGATCTTCGCCGGCTTCTACGGCATGGGCCGGAAGGCCGGCGAGGCCGCGGTCGAGAAGGGGCTCGAGCGCTTCAAGATCACCCACCTGGCCGACCGCATGTGCATGGAGCTGTCGTCGGGTCAGCGCACCCTCGTCGGGATCGTGAAGGCGATCCTCCACGACCCCCAGCTCCTGGTGCTCGACGAGCCGACCGCCAGCCTCGACCCCGACGTCGCCTACCGAGTGCGCACCGGCCTGCTCGAGGTCGCCGCCAACGACGGCACGGCGCTGCTCGTCACGAGCCACAACATGGTGGAGGTGGAGCGCCTCTGCGAGCGTGTCGTGTTCCTGGCCGCCGGTGAGGTCGTGGCCGACGGCTCCCCCTCGGATGTGGCCGACGCCTTCGGGCACGGCGACCTCGAGGGCGTGTTCCTCCAGCTGGCCGGCACGGTCGTGGCCGAGGACCAGGTCGAGGACCTCGGCGCTGCTCAACGACGAGGAGGTGCCGACGTGAGCGTCATCGCGTCGGATCGACCCAGCTTCTCGTGGCTGCGGGTGCGCACGGTCGTGCGCCGGCACGGGTACGTCCTGTTCCGGAGCCCCCACCGCTGGTTCGACATCGCCTTCTGGCCCGTGTTCGACGTGCTCCTCTGGGGTTCGCTCGGCGCCTTCGTCGCGCAGGAGAACGACGTCAGCCGGGCCGCCACGCCCTATCTCCTCGCCGGGCATCATGCTGTTCCACGTCCTCTTCCAGAGCCAGATCGCCGTGGCGACCGGCTTCATGGAGGAGACCTGGACGCGCAACATCCTCAACGTGATGACGACCCCGCTGCGGGAGTCGGAGTACGTCGTGGGCCTCGCGCTGATGGGCCTGCTGAAGCTCACGGCCGCCATGGCGGTGGTGAGCCTCACCGCGCTCGTCTTCTACAGCTTCGGGCTGGCTCAGATCGGCTGGGGGCTGGTCCCCGTGGTCGGCGTGCTGCTCCTCGTCGGATGGTGCACGGCGATGCTCGTCATCGGGCTGCTCCTGCGCTACGGGCAGAGCGCCGAGATCCTCGCCTGGGCCACCACGTTCACGATCCTGGCCGTGTCGGGGGTGTTCAACCCGGTCAGCTCGATCCCCGGCGCCATCCAGCCCATCGCGAAGCTCCTCCCGACCACCTACGCCTTCAGCGCCGCTCGCGAGCTGCTCGGTGGTGGGGAGGTGCCGTGGGGCGATCTCGGCTGGGCGATCCTCGGCGCGCTCGTCCTGGGGGCGTTGTCGATGCTGTACGTGCTGCGGATGCTCCGGCTCTTCCGAGCCCGCGGCTACGTCACCCGCTACAGCTGACGATGCCTTCACCGCTGATCCGCCACCTGCGGCGGGCCGCGGAGGATCCTTGACCCGTGGGGTCGTACCAGCCGCAGCATCGGAGCCAGAGGCTCCGGCGGGCCGCCGTGGCAGCGCGGCGCGCTCGTCGTCGGTGTCCTGATCACGCTGCTCGTCGGTGGCGGCGTCGCGTTCGCCATCGCCCGCTCCGCCGACGACCCGTCCGTGGCCGCCGCTGACACCTCGAGCACGACGACCACGACCGCACCGACCACGTCGTCGTCGACGACCACCACGCTTCCGCCCCCGCGCTCGGGCACGATCGCCTTCGGCGGCGACGTGCTCATCCACTCGGGCGTGTGGAAGGCAGCCGACACCGGCGCCGGCTACGACTTCTCACCGATGCTGGCGCCGATCCAACCGCAGCTCTCCGCCGCCGACCTGGCCATCTGCCACCTCGAGGTCACCCTCGCCCGGCCCGGCGACGCCCTGTCGAGCTATCCACGGTTCCGGGCGCCGACGGAGCTGGCGACGGACCTGGCCGAGGCCGGCTACGACGGCTGCTCCGTGGCGTCGAACCACGCGCTCGACTTCGGGGAGCAGGGGGTGGTGGCGACGCTCGACGCGCTCGACGGGGCTGGTCTGGCGCACGCCGGGACGGCACGGTCGCCCGAGGAGAACACCCAGCCCGCGCACTACGACGTCGACGGGATCGCCGTCGCCCAGCTGTCGTACGCCTACGGGTTCAACGGCTTCGTGCGGCCGCCCGGCAAGGAGTGGCTCGTCGACCAGATCGACCCCGCGCTGATCCTGGCCGACGCACAGGCCGCCCGAGCCGCGGGCGCGGAGCTCGTCGTCGTCTCGCTGCACTGGGGCAACGAGTACCGCCACGAGGTCGTCGAGGCGCAGCAGGTCGTGGCGGACGCGCTGGCGGCCGTGCCGGGCGCGGTCGATCTGGTCGTCGGCCACCACGCGCACGTCGTGCAACCGATCTCGAAGGTCGGCGACCTGTGGGTGGTGTGGGGCATGGGCAACCAGCTGTCGAACAACTCGCCGCGCTGCTGCCCGGCTGAGTCCACCGACGGCGTCGTCGTCACCGTCACCGTCGGCGACACACCGACGGGCGTCGCGGTCACCGACCTGGCGTTCACGCCCACCTGGAACGAGCGATCCACCTACCGCGTGCTCCCCGCCGCGGCCACGATCGCCGCCGGCATCTCGCCCGAGCTCCACGCGGACCTGCGGGCGTCCTACGAGCGCACCGCCGGCTACATCCTCGGCCTGGGCGCCGCCGACCTCGGCGTCGCGCCCGACCTCGCCCTCCCCTAGCCACAGACGCCGACGCGGCCTGCGACAGAATCGAACCGAGGAGGGCGCGATGTGTCGCAGGCCGCGTGCTGCGATCGGCCGCCCAGGACGCCTGCGACAGGATCGGACCGCAGAGGGCGCGATCTGTCGCAGGCCGCGTCGACGGAGGGTCAGCCGACGAGGCGGGCCATGAGGTCGTGGCCGGGGACAGCCGCGCAGTCGGCGGTCGCCGGTTCGGTGTAGGTGCCTCCGGGTCCGTCGACCGCCGAGTCGACCAGCAGGTAGGGCACCGAGTCGGTGGTGTGCGTCTTCAGCTCGACGGGCGTCGGGTGGTCGGGCAGCAGGAGCATCCGCCATGGCCCCATCGCGTCGAGCCCGGCCACCAGGTCGGTGAGGATCCGCCGATCCCACGCCTCCAGCGCCTTGATCTTCTCGTCGAGGTTGCCGGCGTGGCCGGCCTCGTCGGTGGCCTCGACGTGGATGAGGAACAGGTCGGCGCCGGCGTCGAGCGACCGCAGGGCGGCGTCGCGCTTGCCCTCGTAGTCCGTGTCGAACCAGCCCGTGGCGCCCGGCACCTCGACCCGCTCGATGTCGGTGAGCACGCCGAGGCCCCGGATGAGGTCGACGGCCGTCACGAGGGCGGCTTGGCAGCCGGTCTGGTCGACGAAGCGGGGCATCTGCGGCTGGAAGCCCTGGCCCCAGAGCCACACCTGGTTGGCCTGGAAGCCGAAGTCGCCGACGATCTCCCGGCTGGCGTCCATCACCGCCTGGAGCTTGGCGGCCGCCGGGCCGGTGGGCCACACCGCCGGCTTGTCGGAGAGGTCGTGCGGCGGGGTGCAGTCGGCCTCGGCCCAGTCCGCCGGGGCGACGAGGATGTGGCGGTACTGCACGCCGGCGTGGAACTCGATGTCGGCGCCCGCGCCCCGTCCGAGCTGCGCGTCCAGGGCGTCGATGACGGTCTTCGCCTCCTCCGTGCTGGGGTGCCCACCGGCGAAGTCGAGCATCGTGCCGCTCACGCTCACCGTCGAGAGGTTGCAGCGGTACGCGACCTGGTCGGGTCGCAGCCGGAGACCGAGGGCCGCGGCCTCGATCGGTGCTCGGCCCGTGTGGTACCGAGCGGGGTCGTACCCGAGGATCGACATGTTCCCCACGTCGCTCCCCGGCGGCAGCCCGGGCGGGATGACGGCCGCTCGGCCGACCTCACCGCGCGCCGCCAGCCGGGCCAGCGTCGGCATCGATGCCACCTCGAGCGGCGTCCGCCCGTCGAGCGCCGCGACGGGGAGGTCTGCACAGCCGTCCGGCACGCACACGACGTACTTCACCGGCGCAGTCTGGCAGAGCCCTCCCCGGGCGACGGAACGCGTACCTCAGGCGTACGCGGTCGCCTCCATCTCGACGAGCAGGCCCGGCAGGGCGAGGCGCGAGACCTCCACCAACGTGCCCGCCGGCCGGCAGCCGGCCTCTCGAAGGCGGGTGGTCACGAGGTCGAAGGCGCCGAAGAACGCGTCGACGTCCGTGGTGAAGTAGTTCAGGCGGGCGACGTCGCCGAGCGACATGCCCGCCTCGGCCAGCACGGCCTCGAGGTTGTCCAGCGCCTGGGCCACCTGCTTGGCCATGTCGCCGACGTGCACCGGCGCCCCGTTGGCGTCGACGGAGGTCTGCCCTGCGCACAGCAGCGTCCGGGCGGCGCCGTCCACCAGGACGGCTTGCTCGTAGCCGAAGCCCTCCGACCACGACCAGGGGTTCACGGGCGTGAGGGCGGTCATCGGGCCACCACCTCGAGGTCGAGGCGGTTGGCGAGCGGCCGCCAGGTCGCCGGCGTCGAGGACGGAGCCCGCGAGGCCCCACACGCCGGCGAAGACCTCGGCCGGTGCGCCCGCCCGCATGCCGCCGAGCAGCTCGGTGCGACCGTCGATGTTCATCGCCGGGAGCATCAGGGCGAGCGACTTGGCCATGTCCTCCGGCGGGATCGACGCCAGGATCGACTGGTGGATGCCGACCACGGCCTCCACGCCCACCGCCGCCTCGAGGGCAGGCATGATCACGCGCTCCTCGACGTCCTGGTGCTCCAGGTAGGCGCCGGTGAACGACGCCACGGCGAGGTGCACGCGGTGGACGCGGTGGCCGGCGTCGGGGGCGTCGAGCTGCGCGGCCTCCTCGGCCATCGCGACGAGATCGTCCATGCGGGCCTCGAGGACCTCGTGGTCGACCGCGACCCGCTCCGCCAGGTCGGGGAGCTCCCGCTCGAGCACCGGCTGGATGGCGGCGTCCTCGTGCTCGGCGTGGTCGACGAGGAAGGCGACGACGTCGCGGACGTGGCGGGCCAGCCCCGCACGGGCGACGCCGAGGCTCGGGTCGAGGCTGGCCGCCTCGGTGGTGACCGAGAACAGCTCGATCCGGATGGCCTTGTGGATGTCGCGGTAGAGGTCGCAGCGTCACCGGCGCGAGGGTCGTGGCGGGCAGATCGATGAGGGTCATGGTGATGGCTCCTGTCGGGTGGTCCGCCGGGGGGTCCGGCAGCGCAGGTCCCACCCTGAAGGAGCCGTGGGATGCCCGCTCCTGAATGCCGCCTACCTTGTTGCTAAGTACCGCGTAACCCTGGTCGCGAGGAGGCCAACAGCGTGTTCGACGAGGAGCGGACGGCCTTCCTGGAGGGCGGGTGCGCGCTGATCCTGGCGACGGTGCTCCCGGACGGCGAGCCCCATGCGGGGCGCGGATGGGGGCTCACGGTCCTGCCCGACGACGGGCACCTGCGCCTCCTGCTCGACGTGGAGGACCTCGCCACGGTCGATCAGGCGGCCGGGAGGGGCGCCATCGCCATCACCGGCGCGAGCGTGCGCACGCTGCGCGCGGTGCAGCTCAAGGGTCGTGCCCTCGTCGGTCGAGGCGGCGTCCGGCGAGGACGTCGCTCGAGCGGAGCGGTACTGCGACGCCTTCTTCGGTGACATCGTCGACACCGACGGCATCGACCGCACGGTGGTCGAGCGGATGACGCCGCTCGGCTACGTGGCCTGCACCGTCGCCGTCGAGCAGCTCTTCGACCAGACACCGGGGCCAGGCGCCGGGGCTCGCCTGCCAGGCGGCACGGCATGACCTCGGTGACGCTCGAGTCGCTGCGCCTCTGCTTCGAGGGGGCCGTACCAGCGGTCATCGCGACGGCGTCGGCCGACGGCACCCCCAACATCACCTACCTGTCCCGCGTCCACCTCGTCGACCACGAGCGGGTGGCCCTCTCCAACCAGTTCTTCTCGAAGACGGCCCGGAACCTGGCCGAGAACCCCCGCGCCAGCGTCCTGATGATCGACCCCGTGACCTACGAGGAGTTCCGCCTGCGGCTGGTCTACGAGCGCACCGAGCGCCGAGGACCGGTGTTCGATCGGCTGCGGGCAGACATCGATGCCCTCGCCGCGCTCCAGCGGATGGAGGACGTGTTCAAGCTGCAGGCCGCCGACATCTATCGCGTCCTCGACATCGAGCCCGTCCCCACCGCCGCCCACCGGCCAGGGGATCCTCGGCGGAGCGTCGGTCGGCACGACCCAGGCGAGCGGGCGCCGGCGCTCGCCGAGCTGGCGGGACGGCTCTCGCGTGCCGGTGATCTCGACGCCATCCTCGAGACGACCGTCGCGGGGCTCGCCGCGCTGTTCGGCTACGAGCACTCGCTGGTCCTGCTGCTCGACGAGGACGGCCGGCGCCTGTTCACGATCGCGAGCCGCGGCTACGAGGCCGAGGGGGTCGGCTCGGAGGTGACGGTCGGCCAGGGCCTCATCGGTCTGGCCGCGGCCCGCTGCGCGCCCCTGCGGGTCGGGAACCTGGGCCAGATGGACAAGTACTCCCGCATCGTGCGCCGGTCCTACGAGGACAGCGGGGACATCGCGCCCGGGCACGACCTTCCGGTGCCGGGGCTGCCCGACGCCCAGAGCCAGCTGGCCGTGCCGGCGATGGCCTTCGGGCAGCTGGTCGGCGTCCTCGCGGTCGAGAGCCGTTCGGTGGCGGCGTACACCACCGAGGACGAAGGCGCCTTGACCGTGGTCGCCGCGCTGGTCGCGAACGCGGTGGAGCGCGAGCGCTCCTCTGAGGGGGCCGAGGATGAGCGCGTACCGGCTGCCCCAGCGACCGTGGAGGCCGAACCGACGAGTGGCGCGCCCGCCCACCTGCGCTTCTTCCCGGTTGACGGCAGCACGTTCCTCGACGGCGACTACCTCATCAAGGGCGTGGCCGGCCGGCTGCTGTGGGCCCTGGTCGGTCACCACGAGCGGGAGGGGCGGGTGGACTTCACCCACCGCGAGCTGCGCCTCGACCCGTCCCTGGAGCTGCCGCCGCACCGGGACAACTTCGAGAACCGGCTGCTGTTGCTGAAGCGGCGCCTCGACGAGCGGTCGGCGCCGGTGCGCATCGAGAAGATCGGCCGAGGGCGGTTCCGACTCCACGTGTCGGCGGCGCTCCGCCTCGAGGCCGCCGAGGGCTGACGGTCAGGCCGAGGTCGACGAGAGGACGTGGGCGCGCACCGCCTCGACCTCGTTGGGGAGCACGTCGTAGCGCTCCTCGCGCTCGAACAGGTCGGCCAGCCGAGGCGGCAGCGGCGGGCGGATGCCGGTCGCCCGCTCCACGGCGTCGGGGAACTTCGCCGGGTGGGCGGTGGCGAGCGCCACCATCGGCGAGTCGCCGGTGCGGCGGGAGCGAGCGGCCCCGATGCCCACGGCGGTGTGCGGATCGACGAGCACGCCCGTGGTGTCGTGCACCTCGCGGATGACCTCGAGGGTGGCTCGATCATCCAGGCTGGCGGCGTCGAACCGGTCGTTCTGCGGCGCCTCGGCGGCACCGATGCCCCGGAACCGCGTGAGCAGGTCGGCCGTCCGGGCGCCGTCGCGGCCGGAGAGCTCGAAGAGGAGACGCTCGTGGTTCGACGACACCTGGATGTCCATCGAGGGGCTGTACGTGGGCACGACGGGCTGCGCGACCAGGGAACCGTCCGCGGCCCAGCGGGTGAGGATGTCGTTGCTGTTCGACCCGATGACGAGCTGGTCGATCGGCAGCCCCATCCGTTCGGCGATCCAGCCGGAGAAGATGTTGCCGAAGTTTCCCGACGGCACCGCGAACGAGCAGCGGCCGAGCCGGGCGACGGTGGTCACGTAGTAGACGATCTGGGCCATCACCCGGGCCCAGTTGATCGAGTTCATGGCCGACAGGCGCACCGTGTCGCGGAACGCCGCGTCGGCGAACAGCGCCTTCACGAGGTCCTGGCAGTCGTCGAAGGTGCCCTCGATGGCGACGTTGTGGACGTTGGGCGCGTCGACCGTGGTCATCTGGCGACGCTGCACGTCGCTCACGCGATCGGCCGGATGGAGCACGACGATGTCCAGCCGCTCGCGGCCGACGCATGCCTCGATGGCGGCGGACCCCGTGTCGCCCGAGGTGGCCACCACGATCGTGGCCCGCTGGTCGCGCGCGGTCAGCTCGTGGTCGAACAGGCGCCCGACGATCTGCAGGGCGACGTCCTTGAAGGCGAGGGTCGGGCCCCAGAAGAGCTCGAGCAGGTGGAGGTCGCCGAGGTCGACCAGCGGACACACCTCCGGATGCTCGAACGTGGCGTAGGCATCGGTGACCATCGAGGTGAAGGCCTCGCGCTCGATCGAGCCGTCGACGTAGGGCCACATCACGTCGACGGCAACGTCGACGTACGGGCGGACCTCGGCCCACACCGAGGGCGCGAGGGTCGGCCACGTCTCGGGCACGTACAGACCCCCATCGGCCGCCAGCCCGGTCAGCAGCACGTCGCCGAAGCCCAGCACCGGGGCGGCGCCGCGCGTGGAGACGTACTTCATCAGGTCTCGACGCCCACGACCCGCACCACCGAGCCGATGCGGTCGACCGCTTCGAGCTGGCGGAGGTCGGCGAGGGTCGCCTGCACGTCCGCTTCCCGGGCACGGTGCGTGATGAAGATCAGGCGGGCCTCGTCGCCGAGCCCCTCCTGCTCCATGGATCGGATCGACACCGCGTGATCGCCGAACACGCCGGCGACCTGGGCCAGGACACCAGGCCGGTCGAGCACTTCGACGTTGAGGTAGTACGCGGACTCCACGTCCGCGATGGGCCGGATGACGGCCTTGGCGAGCTGTCCCACGGACGCGTGCGAGCCCTTGTGCCGGTTCACCGCGGCGTCGATGACGTCGCCGAGGATGGCGCTGGCTGTCGGTGAGCCCCCGGCCCCTCGGCCGTAGAACATGAGGTCGCCGACCGAGGCGCCCTCCACGAACACGGCGTTGAAGCTCTCGCGCACGGACGCGAGCGGGTGCTCGACGGGAACCATGGCCGGGTGCACGCGCACACCGATCTCGCCCGCGTCGGTCTGCTCGGCCACGGCGAGGAGCTTGATGACGAACCCCATCCGCCGGGCGAAGTCGATGTCGACCTCGGCGAGCCCGGAGATGCCCTCGTGGTGCACGTCGGCGGCGGTCACCGCCGCGCCGAACGCGATGCTGGCGATGATGGCGGCCTTGGCCCCGGCGTCGTAGCCCTCCACGTCGGCGGTGGGGTCGGCTTCGGCGTACCCCAGGTCCTGCGCCTCGACCAGGGCATCGGCGTACGAGACGCCCGCCTCGGTCATGCGCGTGAGGATGTAGTTGGTGGTGCCGTTGACGATCCCCATCACCCGGGTGATGCGCTCCCCCACCAGCGACTCCCGCAGCGGCCGGATGATCGGGATGCCCCCGGCCACGGCTGCCTCGAAGAGCAGGTCGACACCGGCGCGCTCGGCCGCCTCGAACAGCTCCGCCCCGTGGGAGGCGAGGAGCTCCTTGTTGCCGGTGATGACCGGCTTGCCCGCCTTGATGGCGGAGAGGATGAGATCGCGGGCCGGCACGATGCCCCCGATGAGCTCGACCACCAGGTCGACCTCGGGGTCGTCGATGATCGCGGCCGCGTCCGTGGTGAGGAGCTCCGGCGGGAGCGAGATCGGCCGGGTCTTGTTCAGGTCGCGCACCGCCACCCGAGTGACCTCGAGGCGCAGTCCCGTGCGGGCCTCGACGGTGGCGGCCTGGGTCCGGATCAGCTCGACGAGGGGGGCGCCGACGTTCCCGCAGCCCAGCACGCCCACGCGCACGGGAACACCGTGCCGCTCCGCTTCGTCGCTCATCGGCGCCATCGTAGGGGTGGCCCGGTCATCCGCCCGACCCCGTTGGATCCAGCTCTCACAGCGGGTCGGTCGTGGCGGAGGAGATCGTCGAGGGTCTCCCGGGAGACGACCTCCTTCGCCGCGCCGTCGGCCACGAACACCACCGCCGGGCGCAGCACCTTGTTGTAGTTGGAGCCCATGGAGTGCCCGTAGGCACCGGTGACCGGCGTGGCGAGGATGTCACCGACGGCGAGGTCGGCCGGTACCTGCGCGTCGCGCACGAGGACATCGCCCGACTCGCAGTGCTTGCCCACGATCGTCACCCGCTTGGGCCGGTCCGCGGTGGCCGCCCGGGGCAGGAAGGCCTCGTAGCCCGAGCCGTAGAGCACGGGCCGTGGGTTGTCGGACATGCCGCCGTCGACCGACACGTAGGTGCGGACGTCGGGCACGTCCTTGATGGTGCCGACCGAGTACAGCGTCACGGCGGCCTGGGCGGCGATCGCGCGTCCGGGCTCCGCGCTGACACGTGCGCTTCGATCCCGGCATCTCGACACGCGGACACGATGGCCGTGCCCCACTCCGTGATCGACGGGGCCTCTTCCCCCTCGACGTAGGCCACGCCCAGCCCGCCACCGATCGACAGCTCGGGCAGGTCCATCTCGAGCACGTGCGGAGCCACGACCTCCACCGCCTCGTGGAAGAAGTCGGCCACGAAGACCTGGCTGCCGATGTGCATGTGGAGGCCGACCAGCTCGACGGCCGGCGAGTCCTGCGCCCGGGCGACCGCCCGCGCGGCGTCGCCCGACGGCACGCCGAAGCCGAACTTCGAGTCGATCTGGCCGGTGCGCACGAACTCGTGGGTGTGCGCCTCGACGCCGGGCGTGGCGCGGATCAGCACCTTCGGCACGTAGCCGTCCTCACGGTGCAGGGCGGCGAGGCGCTCGAGCTCGTCAAAGCTGTCGATGACGATCCGGCCGACTCTCACCGTCCGGGCGATGCGCAGCTCCTCGAGCGACTTGTTGTTCCCGTGGAGCACGAGTCGATCCGCCGGCACGCCCGCCGCGAGCGCCACGTGCAGCTCGCCGCCGGTGGCGACGTCGACGTACATCCCCTCCTCGTGGACGAGCTGCGCCATCGCCAGGCAGAGGAAGGCCTTCGCGGCGTAGGCCACGCCGTCGCCGAACGCGGCGACCGCCTCGCGGCAGCGGGCCCGCAGGTGCGCCTCGTCGTAGACGAAGAGCGGCGTGCCGAACTCCTCCGTCAGGTCCAGGAGATCGCAACCACCGATGCGAAGCCGGCCGTCCTCGCCGATCGTGGCCGTGTCGGGCAGCAGCCACCGGAGGCACGCGGTCCCGCGTCACATCGCCTCGGGCGCCGACACACCGAGCAGGTCGAGGCCGATGGCGAGCCCGGTGCGGGCCCCCTCCACGAGCCACAGGCGCGCCTGGGTGAGCTCCGGCGGCACGTCCCCGATCACGTAGCAGTCGTGGTAGAAGCCGTGGAACCGGTCGGCCAGCTCGCGGACCCACGTGGTGACCTTGTGCGGCGCCCGGTCCGCGCTGGCGAGGGCCAGCACCTCGGGGAGCTCGTCGAGCTTGCGGAGCAGGTCGAGCTCGCGCTCGTGCACGAGGAGCGACAGGTCGGCGGCGGCGAGCGGTGCCCGTTCGAGGCCGGCTTCCGCGACCTTGCGACCGATCGAGTGGATCCGGGCGTTCGCGTACTGCACGTAGAAGACCGGGTTCTCGTTCGACTGCGACGTGATCAGGTCGAGGTCGATCGTCTGCCGCGTGTCCATCGACTGCAGGAGGAACGTGAGGCGGGCGACGTCCGAGCCGACCGCGTCGACGAGGTCGTCGAGCAGCACGAGGGTGCCGGCCCGCTTCGACAGGCGCACCTCCTCGCCACCGCGCACGAGGCTCACGAGCTGTCCGAGGATGATCTCGAGCTCGTCGGGCTGGTGGCCGAGCGCCTGGACGCCCGCCTTGAGGCGCGCCACGTAGCCATGGTGGTCCGAGCCCCAGATGTCGATGAGCAGGTCGAAGCCGCGGTTGTACTTGTTGCGGTGGTAGGCGATGTCGGGCAGCAGGTAGGTGGGCTCCCCGTTCGACTTCACGAGGACGCGGTCCTTGTCGTCACCGAAGTCCGTCGTGCGCAGCCAGGTGGCACCGTCCTTCTCGAACACCACCCCGCGGTGCCGGAGATCGTCGAGGGCGGCACCGACCTCGCCCGTGTCGGCGAGCGCCTGCTCGCTCGACCACGTGTCGAACACGGCCCCGATGCTGGCCAGGCTCTCCCGCAGATCGCGCTTGGCCCGCTCGTAGCCCCACTCCGCCGGGTCGACGTCGTCGGGCATCTCCGCCGCCCACTCGCGGATGTACTCGCCCGCGTAGCCGTCCTCGGGCAGCTCCGTGCCGGCCTTCCGCGCCGACAGCGATGCGCCGAAGATGCCCATCTGCACGCCGCGGTCGTTGAGGTAGTACTCCCGGTGGACGACGTGACCGGTGCGCTCGAGGATCCGGCACAGCGAGTCGCCGAAGGCGGCCCAGCGCCCCCCGCCCGCGTGGATCGGCCCGGTGGGGTTGGCCGACACGAACTCGACGTTGACCCGCCGGCCACCCCCGAGGTCGAGGCGCGCGTAGCCGTCCTCGCCACCGGCGATCACGTCGACGAGGACGTCGTGGAGCCACGTCTCCCGGAGGTGGAAGTTCACGAACCCCGGACCGGCGATCTCGACCCGTTCGACGTGGGCCGGCGGCGCGGCGTTCAGCCGCTCGACGAGGTCGCCGGCCAGCTCGCGTGGCACTCGACCGTTGGCCTTGGCCGTCGCCATGGCCACGTTGGAGGACCAGTCGCCGTGCTCCCGCCGGCCGGGCCGCTCGAGGTGGATCTCCGCAGGCGGCTCGATGCCCGCCTCGGTCAGGGCGGTGCGCAGGGCGGCGGCAAGGGAGTCTCGGATCACGGTCGACGCATGCTACGCGGGCCGCTGTTCTGCCCCCCAGACCGTTCCGGCGGTCGCGCAGCGAACCCCTTCGTGAGGAGGGACCGCGCGGCGGTAGCGTCGGCTCGTGCTGAGGGGTCAGGCAGAGACCCTGGTAGGGCGAGCCCGAGAGCGGGAGGTCGGCCGGCAGCTCCTCGACGCCGCGTTCGCGGGCACGCCGCAGGTCCTCATCCTGCAGGGGGAGATGGGGATCGGGAAGTCCCGCGTCGCGCGATCCATCAGCGAGGCAGGCCGGCACCGAGGCGCGGTGGTGCTGTGGGGGGCGGGCCAGGAGGACCTCTCGCTCCCCTACCTGCCGATCACGACGGCCCTCGCAACGATCGCGCCGGACGGCGGCCTCACCTCGCTGTCGGGGCCCCTCGACCTCGACGGGACCGGCAGTGGAGCCGAGGAGGATCCGGCGCCACCTGTGGCGCCGGGCGGAGCAGGCCCTGCTCGACGTGCTCGGCGACAAGCCCGTGGTGCTCGTCATCGACGATCTGCAGTGGGCCGATCCGGCGAGCCAGTCGCTGCTCCTGCACCTGCTCGTGCTGCTCGACCACGCATCGGCGGCGCGTCGCATCCGGGTGCTGACCGTCCTCACGGTTCGCACCCCGGTCGACGACGAACGCGTCGCTCGCACCGTCGCTCGGCTCGAGCGCGAGCCCAGCACCATCACCCTGACGCTGGAGGGCCTCTCGCGACCCGAGCTGCGGGAGCTGCTCGGACTCGTCGCGCCCGCTCCCCCGACGGCGGCGCTGTCGAGCTGGTCGTCGAATCCTCCGGAGGCAACCCGCTGCTCGCCGAGGAGGTCCTGCGCAGCGGCCTCGACGTCAAGAACCTCCGCGTCGAGGCCGGCAGCCTCGTGCCGAAGCACGAGCACCTGGCCGTCGACCTCCGCACCTTCGACCGCGCGGTGTCGGCCCGCATCGAGGGCTGTGTCCCCCGAGTGCCGCACGCTGCTCACGACGGCGGCGCTGCTCGGCGAGCCCCACGATGTGCGTGACCTCGCGGTGGCGGCGGACCTCCCGATGTCCGACGTCGACGGCCTGCTCGAGGAGGGTGTGGAAGCGGGCATCCTCCTGGATCGCGACGGCCAGGTCGCGTTCGCGCACCCGCAGGTTCGCCACGTGCTGTTCCACACGCCGTCCCGGCGGGCCCGGGAGCGGCTGCACCTCCGGATCGCCGACCGGCTCGAGGAGCGCGGCGATGCCTCCGCGGCAGCCATCGCGCACCACCTGACCCGGGCTGGATCCCAGGTCGAGTCGGCGCGGCTGTCCCGCTGGAGCCAGCTGGCCGCGGGGCAGGCGCTCGCCATCGGGGCCTGGTCCGACGCGGCCATCGCGGCCGACACCGCACTCGCGGCCCTGGGCCCAGAGGCGCCGTGGGACCAGCGGGCCGACCTGCACTCCCTGGTCAGCCGGGCCGCATCGCACGACTTCGACCTCGCGGTCGCCAGCCGGCACGGGGGCCTCGCCGTGGATCTCGCCGAGGCCCACGGCGACGCGGCGCGTTGGGCCGCGGCGCTCATCCCGCTGGCGCGCACCCTCGCGACGAACGCCGGCGACGGACCCGTCGCCGACCCGACATCCCTCCTGCGGGCGTACCTCACCGCCAACCCGGATGCCGACGGCGCCGCCCGGGCGGAGGTGCTGGCGCTCCTCTCCGAGATCCGCGCGTCCTACGACGACCTCGATGGGGCCGCCGAGGCCGCCGCCGAGGCGGCGGTCGCCCTACCCGAGGACGCCGCTCCGGAACTCGCCAGCTCGGTCGCGTTTGCCGAAGGCATGGCGCGCTGGGCCCGACTCGACCTGCCGAGCGCGAGCGATGCCTTCCAGCGAGCGCAGGGCCCCCAGACCGATCGGCAGCGGCGCCCGGTCGCAGACCTATGCCGCGGTCCGCCTGGCGTTGGTCAACCAGCTCCTCGGCCACACCGACCTGGTGGCGGAGGGAACCCGCGAGCTGGCCACCACGCTGCGGGACGAACAGATCTGGGGGGAGCACGCGCTGCTGACGGCGGCCGTTGCCTCGGCCGCCGTCGCCCGCGGCGAGCTCGACCGAGCCGAGCACGTCCTCGCCGAGGCCGAGCTGTCGATGAGCCGCTCTGGCTTCGTGTGGACCCGGCCCATCGCGTATCCGGCGCTGGCCTGCGCGCGCGCTCTGCGCGGTGACGGTCGGGGCGCGGAGGAGGCCATCGAGCGCAGCGGCATCCGACCGGGCGCCCAGGCCCGCTATCGCATCGCGATCGCCGCGCTGCTGGGCGATCTCGACCTCGTTCGCAGCGAGCTCGCCGAGCGACCCTGGCGACCGCCGGGACCGGATCCGACGCTCCGCAACCTCCCCGGGCTCAGCCTCCAGGCCGAGGTGGCCGGTCGGTTGGGCGACGGCGAGATGGCCGCCCACGTCCTTCCGGCGCTCACGACCGCCCACGAGTCGGGCATCCGGTTGACGAGCGGCTGGGTCTCGCAGCTCAGCCGCCTGCTCGCCGGCTGCCATCTGGCCAGCGACGACACGCTCGCGGCAGCGCAGTGGATCGACGTGGCCGTGGAGGAGGCGACGGCGGGCTCGTGGGTCGTCGAGCTGGCCCGGCTCCGGCTGTTGGAGGCGCAGCTGGCCCAGCGGCTGCCCGCCCGGCGCGGCGACGTGGCCCAGATGGCCGAGCACGGCGAGCCTGGCCCTCGACGCGGTGGGCGCGCTGCCCCTCGCCGCCGAGGCTCGCCGACTCGGCCGCCTCGACCTGACCGCCACCGGCCCCACCCGCCGCGTCATCCTGTTCACCGACCTCGTGGGCTCGACGGCGCTCAACGTGCGCACCGGCGACGCCGCGTGGGTGGACCTCGTCGAGGAGCACGACCACACCGTCCGGTCGTGCCTGCGACAGCACGGCGGGGTGGAGTTCAAGCACACCGGCGACGGGATCGGCGCGTGGTTCACCAACCCCGCCGATGCGGTGGACTGCGCGGTGCAGATGGGGCGCGACCTCGAGCGAGCCAGCGCGCAACATCCGGACACGCCGCTCATGATGCGGGCCGGTGTGGCCATGGGCGAACCGGTGGAGCACGGGGGTGACCTCTTCGGCCTCAGCGTCGTGCGCGCGTCGCGGCTGTGCGACGCCGCCGCGGACGGCACCGTGCTGGTCAGCGACGACGTCGTCGACGGTGCCCGAGGCCCTGGCCGCTCCTTCCGTCGAGATGGTGAGCGGTTGCTGAAGGGGTTCCCCGACCCCGTCGAGGTGCACACGGTCATCACCGCGGCACGGCCGTCGAGCAAGCGATAGCCTTCCGGCCACTGCCTTTGGGGAGGCAGCTGGGAGGTCGGGTCGATGCCAGGTTCCATGCCGTACTCGCTCGAGAAGGGCCCGTACCTCTCGGTCATCGAGGACTACGTCAACGGGAGACCGGGGTCGAGCGCTCGAGACGCTGGCGAGGCTCCGCAACGGGGACGCCATCGACCAGCTCGACGCCTTTGACTCGCAACCGCTCGACGCGGGGCCCTACAGCACCGACGCAGCTCCGCGATCACTTCAAGCGGGACTGGCTCGGCTACACGCAGGACGCGGCGGGCAGTTGGCTGCCGCCGCTCGCCGTTCGACGAGGTGGCGTCGCCCACCACGGGGTTCTGGCAGGCGTGGCACGGCGACTGCGAGGGCGTGCTGCGCCTCACGCTGATCCGCGCGCTCGAGGTGAGCCTCGGGATCCCACACACCCAGGCGGCCGCGGTCGAACGCCACGCAGCACTGGCCGATCGAGCTGTTCTGGCGCTGCCCCATCCCGTGGTTCGAGGGCTGGGTCACGTGGCGGACGACGGCAGCGGCCCGACGAGCGGCCAGGTCACGGTGCTCCTCTCGACGCCCAGCCACGGCCACCCGCTCAAGAACACGCCCGCTGCGGTCCAAGACCCCGCCGGATCCCAACTACGCAGGAGGACCCGCCGGCCGCCGTCGGCCCCCAGGGCTCGTGGGTCGTCAGCCAGCGGTACCACCGGCCCCGCGTCACGTGCTGTCGCTGCCCTCGCCCGCAGGGCCCAGGGACCTTCCCCACCCTTGCCCTCGCCTACACCAGCGAGGGAGCGCCGGTCACCGTGAGCCCGGCGGAGTGGGAGGGCGGCGTGCTGAACCCACCCACACCGTGGGTACCCCACGTGAGTACTGACGGCAGGAGGACGACGATGCCCGAGACAGATGTTGCGCTGGAGCTGGTCCAGCAGGACGTGACCGCGAACCATGGCCGCGTGGCTGGAGCCGCAGTCCGACGACCAGGGGTTCGCGGTGCTGCGCGACGACGACGACGACGAGGACGACCTCGCGCACGCTCCACAGCTCCGCAGCTGGGCGACGTCGCGGTGCCGTGGACCTGGACCGGTGTCCACCGGGGGATCGAGGACGACGACGACCGGGACGTGATGGGGTACCACCCGACCGGAAGGACCATCGAGGTCCGGGGCGTGACGATCGTGAGCGACCGCGGCGGCGAGCCCACCTACGCCCGCTTCGTCGACTGGGTGAGCGCCCTCGCCGAGCTCGGGATCCCCCTGCCGGCCCGGCCGGTCGTCGACGTCGCCGATCAGGACCCGATCCTCTAGCGCCCGTCAGCGGCCACGCGCTCCAGGCCCGCCGGCCAGGTGCGTCCCGCCGGCGCACCCCGCTAGTGTCGCCCCCTGCACCTGGCGGCGATCGCGGAGCGACCCACGGCCGTCGGCGCACAACCCACGCCCTCGTAGCTCAGCGGATAGAGCATCGGCCTCCGGAGCCGTGTGCGCAGGTTCGAGTCCTGCCGAGGGCGCCCCACCACAGCGACGACGGCTACGCCGTCGTCGAGCACCCACGAGCTGTGCTGATGGGCGCCTGGCGGCGCCAGTGGCCTCCGGAGCCGTGTGCGCAGGTTCGAGTCCTGCCGAGGGCGCTCACCACAGCGACGACGGCTACGCCGTCACGAGCACCCAGAGTCACGCGGACGGGGCTGGTAGCGCAGCGACACTGCCCCGGCCGGAAACTCCTGGCGCTCCACGAGCTCCAGCTCGAGGCGCTCGCTCAGGCCGGCGAACAACGTCGGCCCGTGGCCCGCCAGGACGGGCTGCACGAGGAACTCGTACTCGTCGATCAATCCCAGATCCGCCAAGGCCAGCGGGAGGGTCACCCCTCCCACGTACAGGCCTTCGCCGGGCTCCTGCTTGAGCTGCTTGACGGCCTCCTCCAGGTCACCCTGCACGAGCTCCGCATTCCAATCGACCTGGTCCAGGGTGCTCGACACGACGTACTTCTTCGCCCCGTCGATCATCTCGGCGAAGGGGAGCATCCAATCCTCCATCCAGTCCGGCCACGTTCCCGTCGCCGGCCGCCGCCACGCCGCCTCCATCATCTCGTAGGTCACCCGGCCGAAGAGCAGGGCATCGGCACGGGCCAGGTTGGCGGCGTGATAGCGATGCAGCTCCCTGACGACGTCCGGGATCCCCACCTGGTGATCGACAGCAGCCGTCCAGGGTGACGTTGATCGAGTATCGGAGCGGTCTCATCGGTTGTCTCCCTTGCTGCGGTCGCAGGTACCTGGCGGACCGTAGTCAGACCGGCGCCGCCGCCGTTTCTCATCGGTGTGGTGCAGGTTCGAGTCCTGCCGAGGGCGCCAGCGTCTCTGGTGGATCAGCCCGACGATGGGTGGGTAGGGGGAGGTCACGACATCGACCCCAAGGAGCGCGTGCAATGACGGAACTTCTGCTCGACACCGAGACCGGCGGGATCACCGGTACCGCCGACAAGGACTACAACATCATCTGGTTCACCGAGACGTGCCTGAGCAATGCGCTCCGCCTCGAGATCTACGCCAAGGACGCCGAGCGTGCCGGTGACACCGAGCTGGCCGAGTTCTTCCGCAAGGCCCAATCGGAGAGCCGCAAGGGCGCCGAGCAGGGCAAGCAGCTCCTCGCCACTCGGCTCGCGAGCTGACACGCCGAGGCTCGCGGCGGTGGGCGCACCGCTGAGCAGCCGGCGCCGCGAGCCGCACCCCGGTCGGCGACAATGACCTCGTGGTCGTCGAATCAGGCCGCGAGGCCTTTGAGCGCAGAGCGTGGGGGGCGGCCTACGAGCACCTGAGCGGGGAGAGCGAGCTCGGTCCCGAGGACCTCGAGCGACTGGCCGTCGCGGCGAACCTGACGGGGCACGACCACGAGTGCGTCGAGGCGTGGGAACGGGCCCACGAGGCCCACCTTCGGGGCGGTGATGCACGAGCGGCGGCGCGGTGTGCGTTCTGGGCTGGGTTCATCCTCATGTTCCACGGCCACATGGCCCAGGCCGGCGGCTGGCTCGCGCGGGCCGAGCGGACGTTGGCGGAGGTCGGCGAGTGCTCCACATCCGGCTTCCTGCTGATCCCGACGTTCCTGGAGGCGCACGGGTCCGGGCGGGTCGAAGAGGCGCGGTCGTTGGCCGACCGCGTCGTCGACATCGCCCGCCGATGCGACGACCACGACCTCCTCGCCCTCGGCCTGCTGTGCCAGGGCGAGGCGACCATCGCGCTCGGTCAGACAGCCGCCGGCATGCGGCTGCTCGATGACGCGATGGTCTCGGTGACGACCGGGGAGGTCTCACCGATTCCGGCGGGGATCGTCTACTGCGGGGTCATCGCGGCGTGCATCGACGCCTTCGACCTGCGTCGGGCCGCGGAGTGGACCGAGGTGCTGACGGATTGGTGCGAGCAGCAACCAGACCTCGTGCCCTTCCGGGGCCAGTGCCTCGTGCATCGGTCAGAGGTGCTGCAGGCGCACGGATCGTGGCCGGATGCCGCCAAGGCCGCGGAGGACGCTCTCCGCTACCTGAGCGAACCTGGGCATCCCTCCGTCGGCGCGGCGCTCTACCAGGTCGGCGAGCTGCATCGACTCCGCGGCGAGCTCGCCGCGGCCGAGCGCGCCTACCGAGAAGCAAGCCACCACGGACGCGAGCCGTCGCCCGGGTTCGAGCTGCTGCGCCTCGCTCAGGGACAGGTCGTGGCGGCCGTGGCCTCCATCCAGCGGGTCGTCGAAGAGACGCGCGGCCTTCGCACCCATCCGGCGATGCTCGCCGCGGCGGTGGAGGTGCTGCTCGCCTCCGGCGATGTGGCGGCCGCCCGGGACGCGTCGGACGAGCTCGGGGAGCGCGTCATCGCGGGCCAGGTTGCGCCGTACGTCCAGGCGATGGCCGCGTACTGCTCGGGGTCGGTCCTGCTCGCGGAAGGAGATGCCATGGGCGCGGTCGTCGAGCTGCGCCGCGCGGGCGCGGCCTGGCGCGACCTCGAGCTGCCCTACGACGCGGCTCGGGCCAGCGTGCAGATCGCCCGTGCCTGCCGCGCGCTCTCGGACCACGATGCAGCCGACCGACAGCTCGCGACGGCGCTCGAGACGTTCGAACACCTCGGGGCGCGCACCGAGCTCGCCCGGGCGGGGCGGCTGGCGCGATCCACTGGCGTCGCGCCGGGGCAGCTGACGGCGCGCCAGTGCGACGTGCTCCGCGCCGTGGCCACCGGCAAGTCGAACCGGGAGGTGGCGGCCGCGCTCGGCATCAGCGAGCACACCGTCGCCCGCCACCTCCAGAACATCTTCACGAAGCTCGACCTGCCGTCGAGAGCGGCGGCCACGACCTACGCCCACGAGCACGGGCTCCTCTGACCGTTCGCCCTCCGGCGCGCGTGGTCAGAACGAACCACGCGGCGCGGACCCGAAGATGGCCACTTCGGTCGATGTGGGCGCCTCGCTGCCTTCGTACGGTCCCCACATGACGAACCAACTGCGTGACCACACCCGGGACACCGCCACCATCGACCGGCTGAGCACGGCCTTCACCCGCTGCTTCGTCGACTTCGAAGCTGACGAGGGCCTGTTCACCGACGATGCGTTCTTCGATCTGCTGCCACCCCTGTGGCGCTTCCAGCTGGTGGGCGGGGACGCCTTCGTGAACCAGCTGCGATCGATCGCGGAGGGTCCGGTCAGCGTCGACGTGCTCCGTGTCGTCCCCACGGCGGACGGGTTCCTGGTCGAGCATCAGGAGTCCCAGCAGACCCCCGGGGGCAAGGTGACCGCCCGTCGCGTGTGGTTGTGCGAGGTGCACGACGAGCGCATCTCCGAGGTCGTCGGCTACTGCAACGGCGGCTGGGACGACGAGCTCCGCGCTCGTCACGCCGCCGAGGCCCCCATGGTGCGGCCGTGAGCGCCACCACCGCGACCACTGTCGCCGAGCTCCTCCCGACGATCGCAGCACGGGCAGCGGAGATCGAGGCGGCCCGGCGCGTTCCACGCGACCTTCTCGACGACCTCCGCGCGTCGGGCTGCTTCAGCGTGCTCGTCCCCGCCAGCCACGGCGGCGCGGGTGCCGACCTCGTGACCGCCATGCGCCTCTACGAAGACCTCGCCGCTGCGGATGCATCGGTCGCCTGGATCGTGATGCTCGGCGGCGGCGTCTGGGTCGATCTCGTCAGCCTGCCCCGGACCACCTTCGACGCTCTCTTCGCGGCCGGGCCCGGCGTGATCTTCGCCGGCGCCTTCAACCCGGCCGGATCGATCACGCCGACCGACGGTGACTACCTGGTCACCGGACGGTGGGGGTTCGCCAGCGGGTGCGAGCACGCCGACTGGATCTACGGCAACTGCGTCGAAGGGGTGGTCGACGGCCACCCCGTGCTCCGCGCGGCGCTGTTCTCGCCCGATGACGTCGTCATCGAGAACACGTGGAGCGCCACCGGCATGTGCGCCACCGCCAGCCACCACTACAGGGTCGACGGACTCCGCGTTCCGGCCGATCGCACCTTCGTCCCGATGGGGGGCGAGCCCTGCATCGACGAACCCATCGCGCGCATCCACATCCCCGCGTTCGTGTCGCTCGTGATGTCCAGCGTGGCCCTCGGCATCGCCCGCGGCGCGCTCGACGACATCCTCGCCCTCGCCGGCGCCAAGGTCCCCCTGCTCGCCGCCTCGCCGTTGGCGACGAACCCGCTGTTCCAACACGAGATCGCCGTCGCCGACACGGAGCTGCGCGCCTCGAGGAGCCTTCTGCACGCGACGGCCGAGGAGCTCTGGGCGGCCGCGGTCGACGGTCGACCGTCCTCGCTCGAGGACCTGGCCCGCACGAGGGCGGCGGCCGCGTGGGCAACGGAGCGCGCCACCCACGTCGTCGACACCGCGTACCGCCTTGGCGGCGGGACGGCCGTCTACGCCGACTCGCCGCTGCAGCGCCGGGCCCGCGACATCCACACCCTCACCCAGCACTTCATCGTGCGACCCGACACGCTCACCACGGCCGGCGCCGTCCTGGCCGGCCTGGAGCCCGACGTACCCGTGTTCTAGGCGGCCCGCCGCGGTCGGCTCAGACGGCGGCGACCCACTCGATGGCGTCGCTGAGCGAGTCGAGGTCGAACACCTTCACGTCCCCGGGCACCATCCAGCCGAACAGGGTGATGGCGTGGTGTGCCCACTCCGCATCGGAGACGAGGGCGGTGCGGACGAACTTCGAGGCGTGGGAGAGACCGTCGTGGGCACCGAACTTGATGTCCTCCCAGAGCGCCCCCGGCTCGAACTTGTCGAACTCGGCGTCCAGGACGACGAGCATCCGGATCGGCTCTCCGGCCTCGACGAGCTCGTCGAGGCGCGGGCGGAGCTGCTCCCGATACTCCGTCCGCGTCACGTGGCCCGAGAACTTCACGCCGACCACGCCCACGGGCACGGCGGACATCATCTCGATCATCGATCCTCCTCGTGGCCTAGCCGCAGTCGACGCCGTCGGGGGGCTCGCCGGTGGAGTACCCGATCACGGTCGTCGTGGTGGTCTCGGGCACCGTCGTCGTCGTGCCATCACCTGATGGTTCCGAACCCTCGGTGGTGGCGGTCGTCGACGTGGTGGTCCGCTCATCGTCGGGGGAGCCCTCGGGGGCGGGCTGATCGTGGATGGTCGTGAAGTCAGAGCCGACGATGACGACCACCCCATCGGAGTCACCCATGGACGGGTCGTGCTCGAGGGCGGCGCCGCCCGTGATGTAGCTGGCGACGACGCGAGCGGACGACGCCGCGAAGTACCCGTCGCCATAGCGCACGGTGGTGCGCGCGAAGTGCTCGTCGTCGGGGACCGAGTCGACGTCGACCACGTTGAAGCCGAGTCGACCGAGCGCGCCCGCCGCGTCGGCGGCCTGGCCCGTGACGCCGCTGCCGTTGAGCACGGTCACATCGACCGACTCCGGCATGATCGTGCCCGGCGGCAGGCCGCGGAACACGGCGAGCGAGTTGGCCGCCTCCCGCATCAGGGGCAGCTCGACCTGCGCACCGGCGGACGTCCGCATCGACTCCGTCGGGATGCTGAAGCCGGCGAGGTCGTCGGAGTCGAACTCCGCGAACGCCGAGCCGAGGCTGAGCAGGTCCCCTGCGTCGATGCGCCTCGTCGAGGCGGACGTTGGCGACGCCGGCCGACACGAGCTCGTTGAGCGTGATCGGGTTCGTGAGGCCCTGCGACACGGCCTTGGCGATCGATCGGCGCACGAACACCTGCTGCCGCGTGATGCGCCCGAGGTCGGCGGTGGGATCGGATTGCCACTCGCCATCCTCGTCCAGGTACTCGAGGTGGCGGGAGCGAACGAACTGCCGCGCCTGCTCGCCGTTGAGCACCTGGCACTCGGCTGCCGGCACGTCCAGACCGGTGTGGCTGTCGCGAACGGGAGCGTCGAACCACATCGGCACGCCGCCGACGGCATCGACGAGCTTCTCGAAGCCCTGGAAGTCGACCTCGACGTAGTGGTTGATCGGGATGTTGAAGTTGTCCTGGATGGTGTCGATCAGCGTCTGCACGCCGTGCGCATGGGCGGTGTTGATGCGCTGCGTCTCGCCGGTGCCGGAGATCGGGATGTACAGGTCGCGCGGGAAGGAGAGCACGTAGGCCTGCTTCTTCTCCGGGTCGACCCGCAGCACCATGATCGTGTCGGTGCACTCGCATCCGGTGTCGCCCAGGAAGTACCCGGCGTCGGGGTCGGACGGGTCGATGCCCTCGCGGCTGTCCGTGCCCACCAGCAGGAAGTTGGCCGGTTCACCCGCCTCGGTCCCCTGGAGGTCGATGTCGGACACACGGTCGATCTGCCCGTACCGGATCCCGAGGTACCCCGCCACGCTCGCGGTGCCGACGCAGGCCATCACGATCACGCAGCCGACGACGACCACGACCCGCTGAGCCCAGGTGCGGTGCCGCGCGCGGGAAGAGGAGGCGGCCGTCATGGTCCATCTACGCTATCGGCGCCGTCCCGGAGTCCAACGGCACCCCTGCCAGACTGGTCCGATGCCCCTCCACGCTGGCGCCGCAGCCGGTCGCATCGCACTGGCGTCGTTGGTGGTCGGTCGGCGTGCTGGCGCTGCAGCCGGCCCGGGCGGAGGCCGCTGGGTGCCCCGAACGTGTTCAGCTCCAGCTTCGTGGCCGGGCTGGCGCAGCGCTATCCCGGCATCAAGGTCACGGCGGCCGTCTACGACACGCAGACGGGGTGCTGGCTGCACCTCCACCAGGGCATGCAGATCACCACCGCATCCGTGATCAAGGCCCAGGTGCTCGGGGCCGTCCTGCTGAAGGCCCAGGATGCCGGACGCGGCCTCACGGCGTGGGAGCGGTCGCAGATCGGGCCCATGATCCGGTTGTCCTACAACCCTGAGACGAGCGCGCTCTACGGGCACGTCGGCAGCGCGGCGGGCGATGCACGCGACCGACCCCCGCTTCGGTGCCGTCGCGACCTCGCACACGGCGGTCTTCGGCCTCACCCGCAGCACGGCGGTCGACCGGACCAAGGTCGCCCTGCAGCTCCTCAACGGCGGCGGCGACCTCCGGCAGGCGGGTCGGGACGAGGCGTGGAGCTACATGACGAACGTCCACCCCCTCCAGCGTTGGGGGATCACCGCCGGCGTGCCGAACGGCTGGACGGTGGCGCAGAAGAACGGCTTCTACCCGTCGACCGGGCTGGGGTGGCGGGTGGGGTCGAGCGGGTTCGTGCGCAAGCACGACGCTGATCAGGGCTACGCCATCACGGTGATGACAGAGGGTGCGACGACCCAGGCCACGGGCATCCGCCTGGTCGAGGAGGTGTCGAGGCGCGCCGCCGCGGCACTGACGATCGGCCCGAGCGCGCCTCGCGGGTCGACCGCGCCCGCTGCGTCGGCACGAGCTCGGGCGAGTCGTGGACCGGCGTGGCGGCACGGCTCGGGTTGCCGAGCAGCCGGGCCGGCGAGGTGCGAGCGACGGCGGGCGGCAACACCTCGCCGCTCTCGGGGCAGCGGGCCTGCTCGCCGGTCATCCCCGCCGAAGCCGTCTCGGCCGCCTCCTCTGTGAACGGGCGCTACCGGACCGCGGCGACCGACCTCGACTGCGACCAGATCGACGACCTCATCTGGTACGGAGCGGGAGCGGATCACGACTCCCGATGGGCGGGGCGGACCAGCCGACGGTTCCAGAAGGCGACCCTGGCGGCCGCCGGTGACTCGATACCCATCACCGGCGACTTCGATGGTGACGGCTGCGGCGACATCCTCTGGTACGGGCCCGGGTCCCGGCCCGACGCGGTGTGGTCCGGCGGTTCCGTCACCAAGACCGCGGTCTCGGTGACCGGCCTCGGCTACGCACCCACGACGGGCGACTTCAACGGCGACGGCCGAGACGACGTGCTCTGGTACCGCCGCGGACCGGGCACCGATCGCGTCTGGTACGGCCGCGCCCAGCGGGGCACCTTCGACAGCGTCGCGGTGTCGGTCAACCTCGCGTACCAGCCGGTGGTCGGTGACCTCGACGGCGACGGAGCCGACGACGTGTACTGGTACGCCGGCGGCGGCGGAGAAGACCGCCTGTGGCGCGGCCGGCTCGGCCAACGCGGCTTCGCCACCGGCGTGCCCGGTTCCGTGCACGGCCGCTATCGCCCGGTGGCGGCCGACCTCGATGGCGACGGAGCCGACGAGATCGTCTGGTACGCACCGGGGGCCGCCCCGGACGTCCGCTGGGACGGGCCGCCCTCCTCGGTGACGAGAACCCCGCTCAGGATCGACGGCGACTACCTGCCCGTCGCCGGCGACCTCGACGGAGACGGCCACGACGATGTGGCGTGGTACGGGCCCGGCGGCCTGCCCGACCGGATGTGGTGGGGTCGATCCGACGGCGGCGTCGACTCGACTCCGATGCGGGTGGCCTGACCGGCCGTCAGGCTCGCTTCTCGGCCTTCGGCTCCTTGGGGAGGCCGAGCACGCGCTCCCCCACGATGTTGCGCTGGATCTGGGACGTGCCGCCCCAGATGGTCTCGGAACGACTGAAGAAGAACGTCGACAGCATCGGGCTGACCCGGTAGCTGCCCTTGCCCTGGCCACGGAGGGCGGCGGGCCAGGATCCGGACGCCGGCCCGGCATCCGCCAGCATCGCCTCGGCGCCGAAGATGTCGAGGGCCAGCTCCATGGCCTCCTTGTGCATCTCCGACCACATCATCTTGTTCGTGGCTCCGAGCGCACCGATCGACGGGTCCTTGCGGCCCGTGTACGTGGCGGTCAGCGTGCGCAGGCCGTTGATGCGGATGATCTGGATCTTGGTGTAGTAGCGGACGAGGCGTTGGCGGATCACGGCGTCGTCGATGGCCCCGTTCGCGGTCGCCGCGGCCACCAGCTGGTTCCACTCCTCCTGGAACCGGCGGTAGCCCGTCGTGGCGGACTGCCCCCGCTCGAAGCCGAGCGTGGTGTTGGTGACGGCCCAGCCGTTGTTGAGCCCGCCGACGACGTTGTCCGCCGGGCACCGGGCGTCGGCGAAGAACACCTCGTTGAACTCGGCCGTCCCGTCGGGCTGCGTGATGGGGCGGACCTCGACCCCGGGCTGGCGCATCGGGACGAGCAGGTAGGAGATCCCGGCATGCTTCGCGGCGTCCGGGTCGGTGCGGGCGAGCAGGAAGCAGTAGTCAGCGAACTGGGCCTGGGTGGTCCACACCTTCTGCCCGTTGATCACCCACTCGTTCCCGTCGAGCACCGCACTGGTCTTCAGGGACGCCAGGTCCGACCCCGAGTCGGGTTCGCTGAACCCCTGGCACCAGCGCACCTTGCCCTGCATGATCTGGGGCAGGAACTCCTGCTTCTGCTCCTCGGAGCCCCACTGCAGGATGGTCGGACCGACGAGGGTGTCGCCGAAGAAGTCAGCCCGCAGCGGGGCCTTGGCCCGGGCGAACTCCTCCGCGAGCACCACGCCCTGCATCAGCGACAGGCCCTTGCCGCCGTACTCCTTGGGCCAGGTGGCGCAGATCCAGCCTCCCTCGTAGAGGCTCGCCGCCCAGGCCTCGTTGAACGCCGCCCGCTCATCCGCGCTCATCTCGAAGTCGTCGTCGAACCAGCCGTCAGGCAGGTGCTCCTCGAGCCAGGCTCGGATCTCGATCCGGAACTCCTCGGCCTCGGGCGGATACGTCAGGTCCATGGGTGCCATGGTGTCGCAGCCGGGTGCCCGGGGCCAACGAGCCGACGCTCAGGGATCGGGGACGTCGGCGAAGGGGTCTCTGGGGATCTCCACCCCGGCGAAGGGATCGCCCCCGACCGGGGTCCAGTCCGTGCGGCGCAGGAGCACCAGCGCGATCCCGACCAGCAGCGCCGCGACCACCAGACCGGCGCGGAGCCGTGGGTCGTCATACGCCACCCCGGACCGTCCGATGATCCTCAACGGAGCGTAGGCACGCGGTTCGCCGCCATCGACGACCACCGCCACGGCGCAGGTGGATCCCCGCGGGCA
Organism: uncultured Microthrixaceae bacterium; assembly: GCA_963721695.1. Lineage (GTDB taxonomy): Bacteria > Actinomycetota > Acidimicrobiia > Acidimicrobiales > VFJN01 > VFJN01. Next base: position 80,022 of record CAVRKU010000008.1, on the reverse strand, counting down.
CCGGCCGGCAGCGACGGTGAGGGAGGCCGACGCCCGACCGTCGGGATCGGCGGACACGCCGGGAGTTGGTGCTCCGCAGTCGACGGAAGCAGTGCCGTCGGGTCGGCAGACGGCGAAGGCGGCCTCGGATCCCGCCGGAAGCTGGTCGGCCGTCACGGTGAGGGTGCCGCCAGGAGGCACCGCGACGGGGTCGGCGACCAGCGTCACCGGGGGCGGCGCAGGCCCGCCGAACACGGTCTGGGCCTCGAGGCGCGACGTACCGAACACGACGACGCTGCAGTCGTCGCGAGTGCAGTCGACGTCGTCACCGCCCCGCCACCTCGAGGTCCTCCTCGAGGTCCACGAGCACCGACGCTCCCCCCTGCGGACCCACCTGGAACGCCAGACCCGCCCGGCAGGCGCTCGGGGCCGATGCCCCGGTCGGGCACTGGTGCACCGTGGCGCGCGAGCCGGGTTCGAGCCCGGCCACCCCGACCACCAGAACCTCGCCGTCGACGATGTCGCCCACCGCGCCGAGCGGCCGCGGCAGCTGCCCCTCCGCCGTCGCCGTCAGGACCAGCTGCGGGGGGCGGAGGGGGGCGGCGCCGCCCCCGGACACGACGACTGGTGCGCTCGGCGTGGCGTCGCCCCCTGGTTCGCCGTCCCCTCCCCCCACGACGAACCCCGCCGCTAGAACGACGACCGCGATCACGACGATCGCCAGGACGACGCCCACCGTCGCGATCCCGTCGTCGGCCCCGTCCCGGGCGATGAGTGCTGCCGCGACCACCACCAGGGCCACGACGGCCATCACGACGACGAGCGCGACCACGATCACGTCAGCTGGTACCCGCCAGATCGCGTCGGCGGAAGAGCACAAGCGCGACGCCCACAAGTACCGCCACGTACGCGCACAGCGTCAGAGCGGCCGTGGCGACGTCACGCGTGAACACGGCTCCCTCGAGATCCGAGGCGGTGGCGAGCACGACGGTGTTCTCACCGAGGAGCCAGCGCGCCCCCTCGGGCCACTTCGCCCGCACCGCGGTCTCGACGACCGCGAGGTACGCGAAGGACGACGCCGACGGCGACGGTGGTGCGCCGACCGATGCTCGCGACGGCCGCCCCGAGGCCGGCGGCCAGCCCCGTGAGCGCCGCCAGGCGGCCGATCGCGAACGCCAGCTCCCGCCAGAACTCGGTGTCGGCCCCGTCCGTCGTCCCGCGCAGCAGGTAGGTGGGCGCCAACGAGAGGCAGAACAGGACCAGCAGCGCCATGCCGATCAGCGTGGCCAGGGCCATCGCCGACAGGATGCGAGCGGAGAGCAACCGCACGCGGCGGACCTCCCAGGTGGAGATCGTGACGACCGTTCCGTGCTGCCACTCGGCGCCCGTGACGGTCGCGCCACCGATGAGGGCTCCGACGGCGAGGAAGAGGAGCGTGGCCGCGAGGACCCCGTCGCCTCCGCCCGTCACCCAGAGGTCCGTCAACCGCGCGATGTCCGGCGCGTGGCCCGCGGATCGAAGTCGTTGCTGCCGACGTACGCGATCACCCCCGTGAGGGCGATCCCCACCAGCGCCACCCCGATCAGGAGCCAGATGGCCCGTCGAGAGAGCGCGCGCCGGGCCTCCTCCGCGAGCAGTCGTCTGTACGGGATCATGCGAGGACCTCCTCAGGGCTGGTGGATCCACTGGTCATCTCGAGGAAGAGGTCCTCCAGGCTCACCTCTTCGATGCGCAGCTCTGAGACCCACTGGCCGGTCGAGGCGAGGGCGCGCGTGACGTCGGCGCCCGCGGTCGGCGGGGCCGCGATGCGCAGGTGGGCTCCCGCCGGGGAGACGTCGAACCCGGCCGCCGTCAGCGCGGCCGACCCGTCCGCGAGGTCGTCGACCCGCACGAGCAGGCCGGTCGAACCCCCGAGGCGCAGCACCTCGTCGACGGGCCCGGCGGCGATCGTCCGCCCACGATCGACGATGGCGACGGAGTCACAGGTGAGCTGCACCTCGGCCAGCTGGTGGCTCGAGACCAGCACCGTCCGCCCTTCGTTCGCCAGCGAGCGCAGCAGGAACCGGATCTCGCGGATGCCGGCCGGATCCATGCCGTTGGCGGGCTCGTCGAGGATCAGCAGCGCCGGGTCCTTGAGCAGTGCTGCCGCCAACCCGAGCCGCTGCTTCATGCCGAGGCTGTAGGTCTTCACGAGGTCGTCGGCCCGATCTCCCAGCCCCACGCGATCGAGCGCGGCCTCGACAGCGTGCGGGCCATGGCCGTCCAGCTGACCCAGCAGCGAGAGGTTGCGACGACCGGTCATGGTCGGGAACAGCGCCGGCGTCTCCACGATCGATCCGATCTGGCCGATCACGCCGGCCAGCCCCGATGGCACGGACGCGCCCAGGACGGACGCCGTGCCGCCGCTCGGTCGCACGAGACCGAGCAGGCATCGGATGGTGGTGGTCTTGCCCGAGCCGTTGGGGCCGAGGAACCCGAACACGCCACCCTCCGGGACGGAGAGGTCGAGGCCGTCGAGCGCGACCCGTGTCTGGCCTCGGAGCCGGCGGTACTCCTTGCGGAGCCCATCGACCTCGATCACCGCCGTCACGACTCGCGCTCCGGGGTGTCCTGGTCGAGGCGTCGGTTGAGGGTGAACAGCCGCCCGACCACCGGCAGGGCGAGGATGTTGAACCCGTGCAGAAGCCCCATGATCAGCACGATGCCCGCCACGCGCGACACCTCGTGCTTCAGCTGCACGCCGTTCACGACGCCGTCCCAGTCCGACGGAAGGTCGAACGTGATCGTGAAGAGGATGAACGACAGGAAGATCAAGTAGTACGCGACATCGGTCAGCACGATGAAGCTCTTCCCGGTGCTCGGGTTGGCGCGGAACACGTCCGCGGCGTAGCTCCGCCCGAACCGCTTGATGAACGGGCCCAGCCACAGGGCCAACCCGATCAGGAAGAGGGTCGTCAGGAGCTCGAGGATCCACCAGTCCATGAGCAGCTCTCCTTCGTTGATGTCGATCACGGCGAACAGCAGGGCGCCCAGCGCGCCCACGAGACAGGCGAGGACACCGGCGGCCCGCCACCGCTGGCGGCGACGGATGCGGTCGTCCTCGATGGACAGCACGATGCGCGAGAACAGGTCGGGGCTCTCGTGCACCTGCGACGCGCCGCCGAGGAGGGCGTCGCGGAGGCGGTCCTCGAGCATGCTCATCGCGTGCCCTCCAACCGGCGCTCCAGGGCCGCGAGGCCCCGCTTGAGGTGGGTCTTGACCGAGTTCTGCGAGATGCCCAGCGTCTCGGCGATCTCCTGGATCCCGGCCTCGAAGTAGTAGCGGAGCACCACGCAGTCGCGCTGGCGCAACGGCAGCTCGCGCAGCGCGTCGATCACGTAGCGCTGGTCGTCACGCAGCATGACCTCGTCCTCAGCGGTCGCCTGCACCTCGTCCGCCGGCGGACGGTGACGCAGCGACACCAGGCCTCGCCGATTGTGGTCACGGGCCAGGTTGAGCACGATCGAGCGGAGGTAGGCGGCCGACTTGGCCGGGTCCTCGATGCGATGGGCATGGCGAGCGAGACGGATGAACGCCTCCTGCACCAGGTCTTCGGCCGCGTTGCGGTCGTCGACGAAGAGTCGGGCCATGCGCACGAGCGACGGGGCGTGCTCCACGTACAGCGACCGCACGAGGGCGTCGACGTCCACCGTGGCCACGTCCGTCCGCACGCCGACACCCACCAGCGCTGCCCCGTCACCGGTGGTCGCGAGGTGGATGGCCGCCATCGATGGGACAGACGGTCGAGATCCGGTCGCCGGGTGACACAGCGCCTCGATCGCGTCGACGATCCGTGCGCCGATGACGCTGCCGGCGCCCTCCCCGGGCTCGCCGCGCCGCCTCACGGGGCGATCCTCCCACGGTCCGTCCGGGCGCGCCGGAGGACCTCGCCATGTGATCGGCGAGGTCCTCCGTACGAGATGGATGCGGCGTCAGCTCGCGACGCGCACCACTCCGCAGGCGTAGCGCCCGCCGGCGTCACCCGTGCCCAGCGTCGCGGCGTTCGGGCCCGGCACCGCCGGATCCCCGCTCGAGTACGTCGCCGGGATGTTGGCGAAGTTGTCTCGCCCGGCGTGGAGGATCACGGCCGAGCCGTCGGCGTCGAGCAGCGCGCTCACGTTGAACCGATCGGTCTCGAACAGCGTGTTGGCGTTGCCCGTGGCCCTGATCAGCAGGCTCGGCATGTCACCCGAGTGGGAGCCATGTGTCGCCGCCGTGGGGTTCCAGTGCCCGCCGGCCGAACCGAAGGGCACGTTCGTCGAGCCCGACGGCGTCGGGGTGCACACCCCGGTGGTGTGCACGTGGAAGCCGTGGAAGTCACCCAGGCCCGGCGCCGCGGTGGCCCGGATGTGCACCGCGACGCTGCTGACCTGATCACCGCGACCGAAGAACACCACTTGTCCGACGACGGTGCCGGCGGTGTCCTTCAGGGTTGCCGTGACGAGTGGCCGGGTGGCGCTCGCTGACGACGTGCTGACCGCGAGCGCAACGCCTGCGGTTGCGATGGCGAGCACTCCAAGGAGTCCCCGTCGCTTGGTCGATCTCTTCATGGTGGTCCCTCCCGGCCCAGCGGCCGCATTCGTCCGTTGTCACCAGTACCGACGTGCGAACCGCCTGTCGCGGGTGACAGCCATGTCGGTTCGTTCGAACGCCGTACGCTGCGACCATGACCGTCACGGACGACCCGACCGCGGGCCCGTACGCCCTGTCGGCGGGGAAGAAGGAGCGCTGGACGCTCCAGTGGAAGGAGCTCTACGAGGAGGTCATCACCTCCGGGCTCTGCACGGGGTGCGCCGGCTGCGTGATCGCGTGCCCGCACGACGTCATCGGCTATGAGCACGCGCCGGGGGCGTACAAGCCGTTCCACCTCGAGGAGGAGCTCGGGCTCGACAACTGCATCCACGGTGAGAAGGGCTGCACGTCGTGCACCCGGGCCTGCCCTCGCTTCCGCAGCTGGGAGCCGGAGGCCGACGAGCACCTCTTCGCCCGCGTGCGCCAGCCCGATGAGCCGTCCGGCATCTACCAGGACATCCTCCTCACGCGTGCGAGCGACGACATGGTCCACCAGATGGGTCAGGACGGCGGGCTCGTGTCCGCGCTGCTGATCTGGGCCCTGGACCAGGGCTACATCGATGCGGCCCTGACGTCGTACCTCGAGGCCGGACCGGAGGACGGCACGAGCAGCTGGAAGGCCGTGCCGGGCGTGGCCACCACCAAGGAGGAGGTCCTCGCGGGCGCCGGTTCTCGCTACACGTACTCGGCCAACACGATGGCCCTGCCCGAGGCGATCGATCGGGGCTTCTCGAAGCTGGCGCTCGTCGGCATGAGCTGCCAGTCGTCCGTGCCGCCCGTGATGTGGAGCCGCAAGATCGGCAAGGTGGGCAAGCCGATCGTGTTCAACATCGGTCTGCTGTGCTCCAAGAGCTTCGACGACTCGATCTTCGAAGAGCTGTTCTGGACGAAGTACGGCTTGGCCAAGCAGGACATGGTCAAGATGAACATCAAGGGCGTGTTCCAGATCTGGATGCGCGACGGCGCCTACCACGAGATCAACCTCAAGGAGTGCCACGCCTGGACGCGCGAGGGCTGCATCCACTGCCCCGACTTCGCCGCCGAGCACGCCGACATCTCCACCGGCGGGATCGGCAAGTACAACGACTGGACGCTCACGATCGTTCGCACCGACCTCGGGCGCGAGATCATCAGCCGGATGATCGCGGACGGTTCGATCGAGGCCCGGCCCGGCGACGACGATCCGGCCGCCATCGCCCTCATGCACAAGCTGTCGGCGAAGAGCCGCGACCGCTGGCCCGTGACGGCGATCGACTTCCCCAAGAACCCAGCCAAGCCAGCGCCGGGGGCCTGACCCACATCTAGCGTCGGCTAGACCTCCGCCGTGGACGTTGGTGTGGCGCGCGACCTGCTGACGGTCCTGCTCGGGGTGGCGACGGGCATCCTGTCCGGCCTGTTCGGCGTCGGCGGCGGCGTGATCTCACAGCCCGGGATGCGCCTGCTCGGCCTCGAGCCGCTCATCGTCATCGGCACCGCGCTGCCCGTCATCATCCCCGGAGCAGCCAGCGGGGCCGTGCGCTACCAGCGCGAGGGCTTGATCCGATGGCCCGCGGTCGCGGCGACGGTGCCGATGGGACTGGCCATGGCGGTCGTCGGCAGCATCGCCGCCGAGGAGGTGCCGGGCGACGGCCACCTGCTGCAGCTCGCCACCGCTGGCCTGCTCGGCCTGTCGTCCTACCGGATGGGTCGCGCGCCCGCTCCCCTGCCGCCCGAGGAGCCGTTGGCGGAGACGGACGCGCCCGAGGCGCCGGCCGGCGCCCCGGAGGGCAGCTCGAGCGTCCTCCGCTACGCGTCCATCGGGGTGGTCGCCGGCGCGCTGTCCGGGCTGCTCGGGATCGGCGGGGGCGTGATCATGGTGCCGGCCTTCGTCCAGCTCGCCCGCATGGAGGTGAAGTCGGCCGTCGCGACCTCACTGGTGTGCGTCGGCGCCTTCGCCATCCCGGGGACCATCACCCACGCGCTGCTCGGCCACATCGACTGGCGCGTCGCGATCGCGCTGATCATCGGCGTCATCCCCGGGGCTCGCATCGGCGCGGCCATCGCCATCCGCTCCACCGACCGTCGCCTGCGCGTCACCGTCGCCAGCTTCCTCGGCCTCACCGCCATCCTCTACGCGGCCGGCGAGCTCACCGCCCTCCTCGGGTGACCCCGCACCCCCGCAACTTGTGTTCGATCCGAGCCCTGAGAGCACGAATCCAACACAGGCTGGGGGTACGGCCCGTTGGCTCAGCGGCCGGCGAGAGTGCGGGCGCGGGTGAGCACGGCGTCGAGCATGGGCTCGGTGAGCTTGCCGGTGAAGGTGTTCTGCTGGCTGACGTGGTAGCTGCCCACGATCCAGCGGCCGTCTTCGAGCGGAACCTCCACGCCATGTGCGAACGGCGGACGGGGCCGTACCCCGAGGATGCCGCAGAGGCCCTGGTAGGCGAACCCGCCGAGGGGCACGAACACCGTGGCGTCGAGGATGGCGAGCTCCCGCTCCAAGTACGGCCGGCAGGTGTCGCGCTCGGCGATCGTCGGCTTGTTGGCGGGTGGTGCGCACCGCACCGGCGCCGTGATCCACGCTCCGGTCAGCTCGAGGCCATCGTCGCGGGCGACGCTCGTCGGCTGGTTGGCGAAGCCAGTGCGGTGCAGCGCCGCGTAGAGGAAGTCGCCCGAGCGGTCGCCGGTGAACATCCGCCCTGTCCGGTTGGCGCCGTGTGCGGCCGGCGCCAGGCCGACGATCACGACCGACGCGTTCGGATCGCCGAAGCCCGGCACACCGCGGCCCCAGTACTCGTCCGCTCGGAACGCGGCGCGCTTGTCCGTGGCGACCTGCTCCCGCCACGCCACGAGACGCGGGCAGGCGACGCACGCGACGACCTCCGAGGAGACCTGCTGGAGGGCCTGGGCCCGGGACGGATCCACGGGCGGCAACGATAGGTTGACTGCCGATCATGGCCCGAGCGACCACCCCACCTGCGCCCACCCTCGTCCTGCTCGTGCGCCACGGCCAGACCCCCACCACGGGCAAGGTCCTTCCCGGTCGGGCGCCGGGTCTGCACCTCGCTGAGAAGGGCCAGGAGCAAGCCGCCACCGTCGCGCAGCGCATCGCGGCCCTGCAGTCCGACAAGCGCAAGGTGTCGGCCGTGTACGCCTCGCCCCTCGAGCGCACCCGCGAGACCGCGGCACCGATCGCCAAGGCCCTGGGCCTGAGGGTCCGAAGCAACCAGGGCCTCATGGAGGCGGACTTCGGGGAGTGGACCGGCGCGGAGCTCAAGCGCCTCTACAAGCTGCCGGAGTGGCGAACGGTGCAACGCAACCCGAGCGGGTTCCGCTTTCCGGGCGGCGAGTCCTTCACCGAGATGCAGACGCGCATCTGCGGCGCGATCGACCGGCTCCGCCTCGCGCACGCAGGGCAGACGGTGGTGGCCGTATCGCACGCCGATCCCATCAAGGCCGCCGTGGCCCATGCCATGGGCACCCACCTCGACCTGTTCCAACGCATCGTCGTGTCGCCCTGCTCGGTGTCGGCGATCCTCTACACCGTCGACGGCCCCGTCGTCCTCGCCGTGAACTCCACCGGCGACCTCGCCTCCCTCGTCCCGTCATGAGCGAGCTTGCGAGCGAATCAAACAAGCGCAGTGCCGGCTCATGGCCCCTCGTCGGCGTCACAGGCCAGATCTCACCGACGGTCCAGGCCAAGCCATGAGCTCGTTCGATCTGCCGGCGCCGGATGTCTTCACGGCGGGGACGATCGGAGAGCCGGGGCAGCGCGTGTTCTACCTGCAGGCTCGGGACGGTGAGCTCGTCATCACCGTGCGCTGCGAGAAGCAGCAGGTCGCCGCGCTGGCCGACTACTTCGCCGGACTGCTCGACGACCTCGAACCGGCTCCCTACGGCGAGGCAGTCGGGGACCTCGACCTCCGCGAGCCCTTCGAGGAGATCTGGACCGTCGGCCCCATCGGCGTCGCCTACGACGAACCTGGTGATCGCATCGTGGTGGTGCTCGAGGAGCTCGTCGATGAGGACGCGGAGGAGGGCGAGTCGGTGAAGGTCCGGCTCAACCGGGCGCAGGTGTCGGCCTTCGTGCAGCACGCGCGTGAGCTGGTCTCAGCGGGACGGCCGCCGTGCCGCTTCTGCGGACTCCCGCTCGACCCCGACGGCCACGCCTGTCCACGGATGAACTAGTGAGCGACGACGCCGCTGCCAACGCACTGCAGCACGGCGAGATGGAGGTGCTGGGGCGCATGCCCTGGAGCTCCAACGCCACGTACCTCTGCGAGATCTCGTGCGGCGACGATGTGGTGCGGGCGATCTACAAGCCGCGACGTGGTGAGCGTCCCCTGTGGGACTTCCCGTCGGGCCTGGACCACCGGGAGGTGGCCGCCTACCAGCTGTCCGAGGCGCTGGGCTGGGACCTCGTGCCGCTCACGATCCGCCGCGACGGACCACTCGGCGTCGGATCGGTGCAGCAGTTCGTCGATGCCGACTTCGAGCAGCACTACTTCACCCTGTACGAGGACGAGGCCAACCACCCCCAGCTCCGCGCGATGTGCGCCTTCGATCTCGTCGGCAACAACACCGATCGCAAGAGCGGCCACTGCCTGCTCGGTCTCGACGGACGGATCCGCGGCATCGACCACGGCCTGATGTTCCACCGCGAGTTCAAGCTGCGGACCGTGATCTGGGAGTTCGCCGGTGAGGACATCCCGGACGATCTGCTCGAGGCCGTCGACGTGCTGGCCGGCTCCGAGCTGCCGGACCCTCTCGCGGAGCTGCTCGACCCGTTCGAGCGTGACGCGGTGCGGGCACGCGCCAGGGCTCTCGTGCGAGCCGGGTGCTTCCCGATGGACGAGACCGGCCGGCGCTACCCCTGGCCGCTCGTCTGACGTCGAAGGGGCTCAGCCCGGGTCGATGTCGCCGACCGCACGGCGCTGGTCGCGGTTGAACGGCACGACCTGGTCGCCCAGCGGGCGGTGGCGCACGGGCTGGCGGGCGATCCACGGGAGGAAGTGCTCCGCCGGGATCGGCCGGCTGAACAGGTAGCCCTGGGCCTCCACGCAGCCGTACTCCCGCAGCATCTCCCGGGCATCAGGGCTCTCCACGCCCTCCGCGACGGTCCGCAGCCCGAGGCTCCGTCCGAGCTCGACCAACGTCCGCACGATGACGGCGTCCTGGTCGTTCACGGTCATCGTCATGACGAACGACTTGTCGATCTTCAGCTCTGTGATCGGAAGGCTGCGCAGGTGCGCGAGGGAGGAGTAGCCCGTGCCGAAGTCGTCCACCGACAGCCGCACGCCGAGCTCCTGCAGACCGAGGAGCACGGCCATCGATCGCTGGCTCTCACCCATGACCGTCGACTCGGTCAGCTCGAGGGTCAGGGCCGAGGCCGGGACGTTCGCCTCCTCGATCGCGGCGCCGATGTCCTCGACGAGGTGGGTGTCGAAGAGGTTCCGACCCGACAGGTTCACCGAGATGTCGAGATCGAGCCCGGCATCGCGCCATGACCGGCACTGCGCCAGCGCATCGCGCACCACGTAGGTCGTGAGCTGGCGGATGACGCCGGTGTGCTCGGCCGCCGGGATGAACTGATCGGGCGCGAGCGGGCCCAGCCGGGGGTGCGTCCAGCGGACGAGCGCCTCGGCCCCGATGACGAACCCGTCGGCCAGCGACACCTTGGGTTGCACGTAGACATCGACCTCGCCCCGCTCGAGGGCCTCGCTGAGGTCGGCGGCGAGGGCGAGGCGGCGGGGCGCGTACGGATCGGTCTCGGAGGCGTAGACCTCGATGCCGGAGCCCTCCTGGCGGGCCCGGTAGGTGGCGGCGTCGGCGCGCTGCAGGAGCAGCTCGGCCGTCGGCGCATGGTCGGGGTAGTGGGCGACGCCGAGGTCGGCGCCGAGCACCAGCGACACGTCGCCGGCGGTGACCGGCGAGTCGAACTCGGCCAGCACGGTCTCGGCGAGTCCCATGACGAAGTCGTGGTCCGTCACTCCGGTGACGAGCACGGCGAACTGGTCGCCGGTGAACTGGGCGAGCTGGGCCTGCTCCGGCAGCACGGCCTCGATGCGATCACGGACCTCGACCAGGAGCCGGTCCCCGGTCACCGTGCCGAGCGTGTCGTTGACCTCCTTGAAGGTCACCAGGTCCAGGAACACCAGGGCCACGCCCAGGCCGTTGTCGCGGGCGTCCTGGATGGCGGTCTCGAGGCGCTCTTGGAGCATCGTGCGGTTCGGCAGCCCCGTCACCGGGTCGTGCAGCGCCTGATACGCCTTCTCCCTCGCATCGTGCTGCAGCGTGGCGACGAGCCGGCCGTTGGCGAGGGCCACGTTGGCGTGGTTGGCCAAGGTCTCGAAGAGCCGCAGGTCGTCCTCGACGAACGAGCTGACCTCGGTGAGGCGGTTGGCCACGACCATCGCCCCCACCGTCAGACCGTCGGTGGTCAGCGGAACGATCGCCGCATCCTTCACCCCCACCTCACCCAACCACCCCGGCAGCGGCTGCCCCGGCTCGAAGAGCCGCGAGGTGTCGTCCGGCAAGAGCAGCGCCAGATCCGCCGCCAGCTCAGTAGGCGAGATGTTGGTGCGCGTCGCGTCATCGCCTCGGATCACGAGGCGAGTGGCGGGCGCGCTAGGACGGACCGGAGGCAGAAGAAGGGCAACCTGTTCCCCACGCAGGATCTCGCGCGCGCCGAGCGCAACGGCCTGCTCCAGGTCCGTGATCTCGACCGCATCTCCGAGCGCCCGCGTGAAGTCGTGCAGCGTCTCCAGGTCCTTGTGACGCTCGCTGAGCCTCGTGAACGATCGGTGGAGACCGAACAGCACGGCTACCACGACGCCTACAAGCAGGCCCGAGTAGGTCTCATCCCACAGGGAACCCACAACCACGATGCCGAGAGTCGTGTTCGCGATGGCCACAAGGCCCCCGACGACAAGAACCTGGGTGAGCATCCGGCGACCGGGAAAGCCGCTGAAGACCGTGATCGCCAGCGTCACCAGCAACGCCGAGACGAGATACGCCCCAAGGGTGCTCGCGTAGATGACGATCCACCCCTCCGGCTTCACCGGGGAGAGGTCGCCGATGAAGGTGAAGAAGATCAGGCACGCGGTCGCCGCCTCCACGCTCGAGGAGGCGACATTCACGATCAGCTTGTGGGCTGACTGCCGCCGGAACACCCCCATCACGGCCACCGTGGCGATCATGCGTGCGAGGACGATGTCCGTCGGCGCCCCCAGCAGCAGTGCGGCGACGTACGTCAGTTCGACGAAGTTGACCGAGTGCGCCTCAGTCCGCGACTCGATCTGTACGGCGAGCAGCTCGGCCGCAGCGAACCCCAGGAGGAGCACGATCAGCGGCAGCGTGAACGGAGCGCCGGTGAGCTCTTCCGCGTTCTGAAGCGGCCCCAGGACGGCCAGAAGCGTGAAGGCGAACATCGGCACGACGAGCGCCAGCGTTCGCTCAACCGTGTGGCGGCTCATCGTCACCGGGAAAGCCAACCGCTCAGGGGAACTTGAGTCAATTGGCCATTAGGCCCGAATCGCCACGCGCAAAGGCCCCGGCTCACGCCGGGGCCTCTGGATGGTCGACTGCAGGTAGGAAGTCCTACCTCAGCGCCAGGAGTTACCGCGCCACGAGTTGCCTCGCCACGAGTTGCCGCGCCAGGAGTTGCCACGGCCACCCCACTCGACACCTCGGCCGCCCCACTCAACACCGGTCTTCGACATCTGAGATCCTCCAGGATCGTTCTCTGTCCCGCTCTTGTCTGGCAGTGTCGCTGTGCGTGACCAACCCAGTGATTCAGGCGAGCCATTTACTCCGTTCAGCGAGTCACTGAGGGTGACAATACGTTGACCGGTCAAGCATTACAAGCCGCGTTTACCCTGGTCAGAGCATCTAACGGACGGTGATGGGGCCACCACTATCCGTGGTATTCCTCCAAATAACCCTCCGTGAAACTCTGACCACAGAGAGTGATATTTGGGCGCGTTGAAGGGCCACCAAGGCCCCTTGACCCACGCATCGAAGCCGACGCAGTGCGCTACGTGCTGATGGGGCCGAGCACGCGCTCGAGGTACTGGTTCGAGAATCGGCCCTCGGGATCGAGCCGGCGGCGGACCGCCTGGAACTCGTCCCACCGGGGATAGCGCTCGGCGAGCGTCTCGGCCCGCTGGAAGTGCATCTTCCCCCAGTGGGGGCGCCCGCCGTAGCTGTCCATGATCCGCTCGACGCCCTGGAAGTACGCGTCGTACGGCGTCCCCTGGTACACGTGGACGGCGATGTACCCCGTGGCCCGGCCCTCGGCGGTGGACAGGGGGATGTCGTCCGGCGCCACCACACGCACCTCGACGGGGAAGCTCAGCTGGATGCCGGCCTCGTCGACCAGCTGTCGAACTCGGTTGAGCGCCTCCGGGACGGCGTCCCGAGGGATGCCGTACTCCATCTCGTAGAACTTCACCCGGCGCGGGCTCGTGAAGACCCGATCGCTGCGATCCGTGTACTCCAGGCGACCCGTCGACGGCAGGATCTTGGCCATCTTCGGGATCCAGCTGGGCTTGCGGCGGCCGATGCGGCACAGGGCGCCGAACCCGACGTTGGGCAGCAGGATGTCGTCGACGAGCTCCTTGCCGCGGCTCCGGGGCGCGGCCGGCTCGTCGGTGCGGCGATTGCGCTTGGTCAGGGCCCACCCCGTGTGGGGCACCCAGTAGAACTCGACGTGATCCGCACTCGACATGTACCCGTCGAAGTCAGCCAGGAGCTCGTCGACCCTCATCGGCTCCTCGATGGCGTGCAGCCGGAACGCCGGGACCGCCTCGATCGTCACGGTGGAGACGATGCCGAGCGCCCCGAGGCCGACACGGGCGGCCGCGAGCACGTCGGCGTTCTCCTCGGCGGTCGCGTCCACGATCGAGCCGTCCCCGGCGATCAGCCGCAGGCCCACGATGCGGCTGGAGATGTTGCCGAAGTGCCAGCCGGTGCCGTGGGTGGCCGTCGCGGTGGCGCCGGCGATCGACTGGTACCCGATGTCGCCCATGTTCTCGAGCGCGAGGCCGCGTTGGTCGAGCTGGTCGCACAGCGCGGCGAGGGTGATGCCAGCCTGCACCGTGACCGTGCCAGTCTCCCGGTCGTGATCCAGCACTCGGTCGTAGTCGGACAGGTCGAGGAGCACGCCGTCGGTGCACGCGATGGGCGTGAAGCTGTGGCCCGCGCCGACGCACTTCACTCGGGTGCCGGTCGCGGCGGCCTGCTTGACGATCGCCACCAGCTCGTCCTCACTGCTGGGCCGCTGGATGGCGGATGGAGCGCAGGACTGGTTGCCGGCCCAGTTGGTCCAGGATGTCCGGCCCTTCATCGTCACGCCCGCAACCTAGTAGGGGTGCCACCACCCCGGGCAGGGGTGCTCGCGCCCTGGCTGGGCGCCTCCGGTCGCGGTGGGATGCGTCCATGACACCGAGCTGGGCCTGGGCCCGCCGCGAGCTGGTCCGGCATCGGCGCGCCGCGCTCGCGCTCGTCCTCCTCATCGGCGTGAGCGGCGCAGTCGTCCTCACGACGGCCGCGGGGGCCCGGCGAAGTGCATCGGCGTTCGACCGGTTCCTGGAGGCGAGCAACACCGCTGACGTCGCAGCTGCAGTACTACTCCGAGGAGGACATCGACGAGGAGGTCCTCGACGCGCTGCGGGCAGACCCCGCGGTGGAACAGGCCGTGCCCTTCTACATCACCCCCGCCTTCGTCGAGGGGAGCGAGTACGACCTCGGCGTGTTCGCTGGGCCCGACCCCGCCCTCCTCACGGAGATCGATGTCCCCCGCCTCCTCGAGGGGCGCCGGCCTGACCCGTCGGACCCCCACGAGGTGCTGGTCAACCGCTTCACGCAGCGCAACCTGGACGTGGAGGTCGGCGACACCGTCACGGTCAGCACGTACACCGCGGAGCAGTTCGGCGAGGACGTCTTCGACGCGCCGGCGGGCCCGACGATCCCGTTCGAGATCACCGGGATCTCGGTGACGGCGTACGACCTGGCCGATCCAGAGGTCAGTGCCTTCTACGCCACGCCGGCCTTCCACGAGAAGTACTGGGGCGAGGCGGGTGGCTTCGGTCCCACGATCGAGATCGCCACCGTCCCCGGCCACGACCCAGCGCCGGCCGTGGAGCGTGTCATCTCAGAGTTCGAGCTCCCTGAGGTGTTCGTCGGCGAGCAGAAGGACCAGACCGCGAAGGTCGAAGACGGCACCAGGGTCCTCGCCGTCGGGTTGACCGCCTTCGCCGCCGTGGCCGCCCTGGCGGCACTCGTCGCCGGGGCGCAAGCCCTGCACCGGCGGATGGCAGAGACGGCGGACGATCTCCCCACGCTGCGTGCCATGGGCCTCAGCCGAACCGAGTGCACGATCGGGATGGTCCTGTCCGTGCTGCCGGTCATCGTGGCCGGTGCGGGCGTCGCCGTGGTGCTCGCGATCGGTGGCTCCGTCCTGATGCCCATCGGCCAGGCTCGTACCGCCGAGCCCAGCCCCGGTGTCGACGTCGATGTCCTCGTGCTGCCTCTCGGCGCACTGCTGCTCGTCGCGCTGCTCGGGGCGACGGTCCTGTTCGGAGCGGTGCGCGCCACCCGGGTCGGCGTGGAGCGATCCGCGCCGCAGGGTCGGCGTCCCCAGGCGTCGCTGCTCGCGAGTGGCCGCTTCTCGCCCTCCAGCGAGCTTGGCGTCTCGATGGCCCTCGATAGGGGTGAGGGCAGGTCGTCGGTGCCCGTCCGCTCGGCGATCGTGGGCATGGCGTTCGGGATCGCCGGGGTCGTCGGCGCACTGACCTTCGGCGCTGGGCTCGACGCGCTGGTGGAGGATCCCGCCCGCAGCGGATGGAACTGGACCCTCGCCCCCGACATCGCCTCGGAGGAGCAGGAGGAGGAGCGGGCGGAGGAGCTGGATGCTTTGAGGGGCGTCGAGGGGATCGAGGACATCGGGGTCATCGATTTCGCCCAGGTGCGAGCAGCGGGTGAGCGCATGACGGGCGTCGCGATGGGAGCGGAGCTGGGCGCCCCGTCGTTCACGGTGGTGAGCGGCCGGATGCCGTCCGGACCCCGGGAGATCGCGGTGGGTCCGAAGACCGCTGAGCAGCTCGGACTGGCCATCGGCGACTCGGTGAGCCTCGCGGATCCTGACCTGCCCGACGGCGGGCGCGAGGCGGTCGTGGTCGGTGAGGTGCTGATGCCAACTCAGGACGACAACGCGTTCAACGAGGGCGTGGTGCTGACGCCCGACGCGCTCGCCGCCGTCGCGGAGACCGGTGGGTTCGATCAGGTCGTGGTCACCTTCGCCGAGGGCATCGACGAGGACGAGGCCGCGCAGCGTGTGCGAGCCGTCCTCCCGGAGAGCCTGTCGGTGTACAGCTTCCCCTCACCCCCGCCCGACGTTGCCCACCTCAGTGGCGTGAAGTTCCTCCCTCGTGTCCTCGGGTTGTTCCTCGGCCTCCTCGCCCTCGCGGCTGTGGGCCATGCGCTCGCCACCAGCGTTCGCCGCCGGCGTCACGACCTCGGGGTCGTGCGGTCGCTCGGGTTCGTCGGGAGGGATGTCCTCCGTGCGATCACGACGCAGTCGTGGACGCTCGTTGCCATCGGCTTGGTCCTCGGCATCCCACTGGGGATCGCGGCGGGGCGGGTGGCCTGGCAGCTGGTCGCGGAGCAGATCGGGGTGCGCGCGTCGGCCACGACCTCGCCGCTCGAGCTGCTGATCGTCGCGCTGGTGGCGTGCCTCGCCGGCGCCGCGCTCGCGTTGCCAGCGGGCGTGGTCGCGGCCCGACAGCGGTCGGTGGACGCGTTGCGCGCGGAATAGCCGAGCGCCACTTCGGGCATACCGTCCCCATGGTCAAGTTCCGGAACACGGGCGGCGGGCTCAGCGACAACCTCCAGGATCGTCGAGCCATGGGGGGTCGCGGCCTCGCCGTGGGCGGCGGCATCGTCGGCGTCATCGTCGTCGTGCTGCTCCAGGTCCTCGGCGGCGGTGGCGGGCGGGGGCGGCGGCATCGACATCAACGACGTGTTCAACCAGATCAACACCGGAGGGTCCAGCGGCACCGTCGACCCCGCCGACGAGCCGCTCGTGGAGGAGATGTCGGACGCGCTCGACGACATCCAGGGCTTCTGGGCGAGCGGCGATGGCCTCGGCGGCGACTACCGCGACGCGACGCTCGTGCTGTTCACGGACGCCGTGAGCACTGGCGGATGTGGCAACGCGCCGTCGTCGGTCGGGCCCTTCTACTGCCCGGCCGACGAGACCGCGTACATCGACCTGGCCTTCTTCAAGCAGCTGCAGAGCCAGTTCGGCGCTCCGGGCGACTTCGCTCGCGTGTACGTCCTCGCCCACGAGCTCGGGCACCACGTCCAGAACGTGCTGGGCACCAGCGGTGAGGTCCGGCAGGAACAGCAGTCCGGCGGCGACGCCAACGAGCTGTCCGTGCGCCTCGAGCTCCAGGCCGACTGCTACGCCGGCATCTGGGGCCACTCCGCTCAGGACCGTGGGCTGATCGAAC
Source organism: uncultured Microthrixaceae bacterium (assembly GCA_963721695.1). GTDB lineage: Bacteria > Actinomycetota > Acidimicrobiia > Acidimicrobiales > VFJN01 > VFJN01. The sequence continues at coordinate 62,941 of CAVRKU010000008.1, read as the reverse complement.
CCGGCGACATCGCCGAGGGACTCGACGCCGCCGCGGCCGTGGGCGACGACGCCTTGGGCAACGGCAGCCCGGAGACCTGGACGCACGGCTCGTCCGAGTCGCGCCAGCGCTGGTTCCGCGCCGGCTTCGACTCAGGTGACCTCGACGCCTGCGACACCTTCTCGGTGCCCGCGTCTCGACGCTGCTAGCGGGCCTGCAGCGCCTCGATGAGCTTGGGGAGGACCTTGTGGACGTCGCCGACGATCCCGAGGTCGGCCACCGAGAAGATCGGGGCCTCGGGGTCCTTGTTGATGGCGATGATGTTCTTGGAGCCCTTCATGCCCACCAGGTGCTGCGTGGCCCCGGAGATGCCCGCCGCGATGTAGACGGTGGGCTTCACGACCTTGCCGGTCTGGCCGACCTGGTAGCTGTACGGCACCCACCCGGCGTCGACGATGGCACGGGACGCACCCGGCGCCGCCTTGAGCAGCTTGGCGAGCGTCTCGATCATCTCGTAGTTGCCGGCCTCGCCGAGCCCACGACCGCCGGAGACGACGATGTTGGCTTCGTCGAGCTTCGGGCCGGTGGCCTCCTCGACGTGGTGGTCGGTGACCTTCGCGGTGCCAGGTTCGGTGACCTCGAGCGAGGTGACCTCCGCGGCGCCACCGCCGGCCTCGGAGGCCTCGAAGGACTTCGGGCGGAACAGCGCGATGTGCGGACCACCAGCGGTGAACTTCGTCTTCACCAGCTTGGTGCCACCGAAGATCGGCTCGGTGACGACGACGTCGTCACCATCGACGGCGAGGTCGACGTTGTTGGTGAGGACGGGCTTGTCGATGGCGACGGACAGGCGGGCGGCGATGTCGCGGCCCTCGTAGGTGGTGCCGAGCATGACCAGGTCCGGGCCGTTGCCGTCACCGATCGCCTTGGCGATCGCGGAGGCCACCGGCACGCCGGCCAGCGAGCCGCCGAGGTCGCCGGTGCTGTGGACCTTGGTGGCGCCGTGGGCACCGAGCGTCCCGGCGACGGCGTCGGCGTCACCGCCGGCGTAGACGGCCTCGACCGTGCCGCCGAGCGACGCGGCCTTGGTGAGCAGCTCGAGGCTGAGCGGGCTGACCTTGCCGTCGGTGGCCTCGACGTAGACCCAAATCGTGTTCAGAGCCATGTGCGTTCTCTCCTCAGTCGATCCGGGGCTCAGATGACCTTGAGGCCATCGAGGAAGCTGACGATCTTGCCGAAGGCCTCACCGTCGTCCTCGATGATCTCGCCGGCCTCGCGGGCGGGCGCATCGTCGACGGCGATGATCTCCTGGCCGGCTCCGGCCGAGCCCACCTGGGCGGGATCGAGGCCGAGGTCGGCGACGGTCTTCTGGTCGACCGGCTTGGACTTGGCGGCCATGATCCCCTTGAACGACGGGTAGCGGGGCTCCACCACACCGGCGGTGACGGACACGAGCGCCGGGAGCGGGCAGGTGACCTGGTCGTAGCCCTCCTCGGTCTGGCGCTGGACGTTGACCGTCTCGCCCTCGAGGTGGATCTCCTTGGCGAAGGTGATGGACGGCAGGCCGAGGAGGGCGGCGATCTGCTCCGGGACGGTGCCCGTGTAGCCATCGCTCGACTCCGTGGCGGCGAGCACCAGGTCGGGCTCGGCCGTCTTGATGGCGGCCGCCAGCACCTTGGCGGTGTCGAGGGCACCGGCGCCCGAGAGGGCGTCGTCCGAGATCAGGATCGCCTTGGCGGCCCCCATGGCCAGCGCCGTGCGGAGCCCGCCCATCTCGTTGTTGGGGGCCATGGACACGAGGGTGACCTCGCCACCGCCGGCCTTGTCGACCAGCTGGAGGGCCATCTCGACGCCATAGCTGTCGGACTCGTCGAGGATGAGCTTTCCGCTGCGGTCCAGCGTGTTGTCACCTTCGAGCTTGCCGGGCTCGGCGGGGTCAGGGATCTGCTTCACACAGACGACGACGTGCATGCCGGGCATCGTCGCACGATCGTGCGCCTCGGCTTCCAACCCGGCTTGTAGTCGAGGGTTCGGCGAGGCTCCGACCGACATGAAGGTGCTCCTGCTGGTGAACTCCTCGGCGTCGTCGGTGACGGCGCGCAGCCGAGTGGTGATCCAGAAGGCGCTCTCCGCGGACCACGAGGTGACGCTGGCGGAGACGAGTCGCCGGGGGCACGCGACCCGGTTGGCCCAGGGCGCGGCCGCGGCCGGCACCGAGGTCGTCGTGGTCCTCGGCGGCGACGGCACGTTGAACGAAGCCGCCAACGGGTTGGCTCGCTCCACGTGTGCGCTGGCGCCGCTGCCGGGCGGGTCGACCAACGTGTTCGCCCGCACGATCGGGTTGCCGAACGACCCGATCGAGGCGACGGGCGACCTCCTGGACTCACTTGCCCTCGGGACGGATCCAGCGCGTCGGTCTCGGCTCGGTGAACGGCCGCTACTTCCTCTTCCACGTCGGGATGGGCTTCGATGCCGCCGTGGTGGCGCAGGTCGAGCGGCGATCGGGCCTCAAGCGCTACGCCGGCCATCCGCTGTTCGTGTACGCCGGCTTCGACACCGCGTTGCGGCACTACGACCGCAGCCGTCCCCGCTTCTCCGTGCGGTTCCAGGACGGGTCGGTGGTCGACGACGGCTACCTCTGCATCTGCCTCAACACCAGCCCCTACACGTACCTCGGCAACCGACCGCTCGACCTCGCCCCCGAGGCCACCCTCGAGCGGGGCCTCGCCTCGGTCACGGTGCGCACCCTCGCCTTCACCCGCATGATGCGGATCATCGCGTCCGCGCTGACGAACGGACGGCACCTCCGCACCTCGCGCTGGACCGACCACCGCACGGATCTCACCGAGCTCACGGTGACGGGCTACGGACCCTTCCCGTACCAGGTCGACGGCGACTACCTCGGCGACACCGAGGAGCTCGTCCTGCGGCACGAACCCGCGGTCCTCGACCTCGTCATGCCGGGGGTCTCGCGCTAGCGGCCAAGCGCCTGCGAGCGCGATGGTCGGGATCGTTGGTGATGACCGCGTCGACGTCGAGGTCGGCCAGCCAGCGGATGCGATCGGGGTCGTCGCAGGTCCAGGTGTTGACGGCCAGGCCGGCGGCGTGCGCGATCGTGACGAAGTCCTCGGTGACGAACGCATGGTGGGGATGCACGGCGACGTGACCACCGGCGGCGGCCTGCTCGATCAGGTCGCGCGGGTCCTCGATCAGCCCGAGCAGCCAGCCCGTGCGGAGCGCGGGCGCCAGCTCGCGCACGCGGTCGATGGTGGGGAGGTGGAAGCACGAGACGAGGTTGCGGCCGTCGTCGAGCTCGCCGCGCTCCTCGAGCAGCGCGACCACCGACGCGGCGAGCTGCTCCGTCGGGTCGAAGTCCTTGTCGTCGGGCCAGTTCTTGATCTCGATGTTGACGACGGACAGCGGGGCGCACACGTCGAGCGCCGTGCCGAGGTCGGTCACATCGGCCGGCAGATCGGCGAACGCGGTCTCGACCACCACTCGACCGTCGGCGAGCGCATCGTCGTGCGACAGCGCCAACCGCTGGTCGGACGTGCGTCGCACATCCAGCTCGACCCCGTCGGCCCCCTGGGCGACGGCCTCCGCGAAGGCCTCGAGGGTGTTGTCGGCGTAGGCCGCGGACGCGCCCCGGTGTGCAATCACTAGCATGGCAAATGTCACCTTCGGTGCAGCAAAAAGTGCTTGCAGGGGTTAGCGCATGGGCGCTACCGTGTCCAACGCAGCCGCACACGTTCTTTCTGCCGTAACCGTATCGTGGTGGCATGTGAAACTCGTCACGAACTCGTCGTGACCTCTGACCCGCCGCGGAGGAACCTCGTGGCCCTCGCCCAAACCCGCCCCCTGCAGCTCACCATCGAGCGCGACGACTGGCGCGATGTCGCGCTCTGCCGTGACACAGATCCAGATCTCTTCTTCCCGGTCGGCACCACCGGCCCGGCCATCGAGCAGATCGAGAACGCCAAGGCCGTGTGCCGTCAGTGCGAGGCGCAGGCCCCGTGCCTCGAGTACGCCCTCGCCTCCAACCAGGACTCGGGCGTCTGGGGGGGCACCTCCGAGGAGGAGCGCCGCCAGCTGCGCAAGCAGTACGTCGCTCGCCAGCGCCGCACCGCCTGAACCTCCGCTTTCCTGTCAGCCGACCTCCTGCTCCGGCAGGAGGTCGGTTCGCGTTTCGCCTGAGCTGGTGCTCACTCCCGCTCGGTCGCCGGGAGGTCCAGGCGAACCACGGTGCCGGGACGATCGCCGTCCGCCGTGCCCCGCTCGAGCTCGATCGTGCCCATGAGCTCGGTCGTCACGAGCGTGCGCACGATCGAGAGCCCCAACCCCGTCACCGAGTCGAGCGAGAAGTCCAGCGGGAGCCCCACGCCGTCGTCGACGACCGACACCTGCAACCGCGCCCCGTCGTTCGCGAGCCGGACCACGACCCGCCCCGGCACGGCCTTGAGGTCCAAGGCGACCGGGAAGGCGTGGTCGATCGCGTTCTGGAGGAGCTCGTTGAGCACCACCGACAGCGGCGTGGCAACGGTGGCCGGGAGGAAGCCGGCATCGCCCTCCACCGTGAAGCTCACCGGCCGGTCCTCGGAGGACATGCCCTCCTCGACCATGCGAAGCAGCGGCCGCACGATCTCGACGAAGGCGACGTCGTCCCCCGCCTCGCGTGACAGCGTCTCGTGCACGAGCGCGATCGCGCGGATCCGGCGCACCGACTCCTCGATGGCGGTCTTGGCCTCGGGCGAGGTGAAGCGTCGCCCCTGCAGGCGCAGCAGCGACGAGATCGTCTGCAGGTTGTTCTTCACGCGGTGATGGATCTCGCGGATCGTGGCGTCCTTGGACAGGAGGAGCCGGTCCCGGCGACGCAGCTCTGACACGTCCCGCATCAGCACCACTGCGCCGGACACCGCGCCATGGTCGATCAACGGGATGCACCGGACGAGCACGGACACATCGGCCTGCCCCTCGAGCTCCTCGGTGACCGGTGCGTTGATCGAGAACGCCATGCGGACGAGGGTGTCGTCGAGCCCGAGCTCCCCCAGCCGGAGTCCCTCGGAGTTCGCGTGCACCCCCACCCGGTGCAGGGCGGACACGCCGTTGGGGGACGTGTACTCGACCCGCTGGGCGGCATCGAGGAGGATCACGCCGTCACCGACGCGCGGTGCTTCCTCGGTCTCGGCGTCCTCCGCGTCGAAGGGGAAGTCACCCGCTGCGATCATCCGAGCGAAGCGGTTGAAGATGTCGACGTAGGTGCGCTCGAGCTCGCCCGGCTGGCGACCGAACGACGGCGCGGACTCGCGGGTGAGGACGCCGATGACCTCGCCCCGGCAACGGATCGGGATGCAGAGCACCCGCACCCGCTCCTTCAGTGCGGCGACGGTGGCCTCTCCCTCGATGATCTCGCCGAGTCGGAACGCACGGGCGACGAGCGGTCGCTCCTCCTCGTCGACGGTGGTGCCGATCCAGTCGGCCCGGTACACGGTCTGCGATGTGGAGGGGCGCACCTGCGACAGCACGAGGAAGCGCTCGCCGTCGGGAGCGTCGACCGTCGGCGCGAAGAGCAACAGGTCCGCGAAGCAGAAGTCGGCGAGGAGCCCCCAGCCGGCGACGAGGCGCTGGAGGTGGTTGACGCCTCGCCCATCGAGCGCGGTGTGGAAGCGAGCGAGCTCGGTGAGCGTGGCCATGGCCCGCTCAGGCTATGGGTACGGGCGTGTCAGAGGGTGAAGGCGTCGCTGCTGTCGTCGATGCCGAACTCGGCCTTGGTGAACTCGTACTTGTTCCCGCACTCGGTGCAGTGCAGGAACATGATCTCCTTGTACGGGTCGATGTGGTCCAGGTAGCCGCGCCCACTGCACGACGGGCACGGGACCGGCGAGCCCCACTGAGGCTTCGCGGGCTCCGCCTCGCGGAGGTCGATGACTTCCTCTGCTACCGCCTTCTTGCGGCTGAACAGTGCCATGGTGTGCTCCTCGCCAAGTGCGGGGTGACTGCCCGCACAGCCCCCAGAGCATAGGCCGTTCGGCCTACGGAGGGGAAGGAGTCCCGATGTAGGCCGCGCCGCCTCGGCGGGGATCCCCGGCCGCTCGTCCGGCCCCCGCGGCGTGCACCCCGCCGAAGTACAGGTCGGGCTGCGGCCAGACGATGAGGGGCCACCGAGCACCCAGCGCGGCCACGGCGGCGTCGGACCAGCCCGGCTCGACGTGGAGCTGGGTCCCATCCCAGTGCAGCCGCGGGCTCTCGACGGCGTCGGTGAGCGCTCGCTGCTGGTCGATCGCGCTCGCGATGACCTGCAGCAGGGCGGTGCGGATGCGCTTCGATCCACCGCTGCCCACGACCAGCTCGACGTCCCCGGTGGGGCCGACCACCAGGGAGGGCGCCATCATCGAGGCCACCCGTTGCCCGGGCTCGGTGGCGTGGAACCCTCCTGGGTGGAGGTCGTCCTCCCCCATCATGTTGTTGGCCATCACGCCCGTGCCCGGGAGGAGCCAGCCCGATCCCTCCCCGTTGGAGGTGGTCATGCTGGCGGCGTTGCCGTCCGCGTCGACGACGCTGATGTGCGTCGTCCCACCCGTGGCCCGTCGTCGCGCGAGCGCGCCCGCGACCGTGCCTGTGGCCCGCGCCTCCTCCGTCGCCACCATGGCTTCGGCCAGCGCCACGGCGTGGTCGACGGACCCGGCGCTCGCCGGCCAGTCCTCGCGAGCCTCGAGCTCGAGGAGCCCGAGGGCGACCAGCTCGCCTCCGAAGGCCGGCGGCGGGTTCGTCAGGAGTCGGTGGCCGCGCCACGACACGGACAAGGGGTCTCGTTCCACCACCGTGTAGGCCGCCAGGTCGGCCGCCGTCAGCAGGCCGCCGCCCCGCTGCATCGCCGCGCCGATCTCGCGGGCGAGCTCGGGCGCCGAGAAGCCTTGCTCGTCCAGTGTCGAGAGGAAGGCGGACAGGGCCGGGTTGACGATTCGGTCACCGCGGGCGAGGAGGCGGCCGCCCGGCGCGACGATCGCCGCCGCCTCCTCGGTGCGCGTGAGGATCGGTTCGAGGATCTGCAGCACGTAGGCCTGTTGATCGTTCACCTCCACGCCCACCTCCGCGAGCCGGCGCGCCGGGCCGGTGAGCGCGTCGAGCGGCAGCCGGCCGAGCCGCCGGTGGGCGTGGAGCAACCCGGCCAGGCAACCGGGGACGGCCACCGAGGCCAGGCCCACGTGAAAGGCCTGATCGGCGCCGCTGAAGCGCACCACGACCTCGTCGAAGTCGAGGCCGCGCTCGGCCGCGGGTGCGTCCCGGCCGGGGGTGTCGACGAAGAAGTCGAACAGCACCTCCTCCCCCGCCGCGGTCCGCGCCAGCAGGAACCCACCGCCGCCCAGGCTCGTGAGCGTGGGCTCGGCGACGGCGGCCGCGAAGCCGCCGGCCACGCACGCGTCGATGGCGTTGCCGCCGGCTCCGAGGATCTCGACGGCGGCCGCCGTCGTCGCTTCGTGGCCGGACGCCACGCTGACGAGCCGACCCGCGCTCACCGCCAGAACTGCTCCCCGAGGGCGAGGAGCCCGGCGAGGTCGGTGATGTCGTGGTCGAAGTAGTCGACCGACGCCACGACGTCGGGGGCCGCCGCCAGCTCGGCTCGTATCTCGGCCTCGCGCTTCGCCACCACCTGGAAGTTGAGGAAGCTCTCGCCCACCTCGCGCAGCACGCCGGCGACGAGCTCCGGCTCGCCGATGGCGGCGGGCAGCTCCGTGGCCAGGTCGTGTGATCGCTGCGTCAGCGCCGTGGCGGCCTCGGTGGCTCCCGGGTCGAGGAACCACGTCGGCAGCACCTTGTTCAGCACGACGGCACCGAGGTGCAGTCCGTGGTCTTCGAGGGCGGCGACGAAGAACTCCGCCTCGCGCACGGGAGCGGACTCCAACGTGGAGACCACCACGAAGGTCGTCCGCTTGTCGGCCAGCGTCCGGGTCACGGCCTCGGCGCGATCGACGAAGCCCGCGTACATCGTCTGGAACAGGAGGAAGAACTCGGCGATGTCCTCCAGGAACTTCGACCCCAGGATGCGGTCGGCCACCGAGTAGAAGGGCTTCGACGCCATGTTCAGCACCCGGCTGCGGGCCGGCACCGTGAGCCAGCGCAACAGGCGGCTGGAGAAGAAGTCGGCCATGCGCTCGGGCGCCTCGAGGAAGTCGATGGCGTTCCGCGTGGGGGGCGTGTCCACCACGATGAGGTCGTACGTGCCCGACGCGTGGATCTCGTAGAGCCGTTCCATCGCGATGTAGTCGTGGCTCTGCACGAACCGACCGGTGATGTTCTTGTAGAGCGGGTTGGCCAAGATCGCGTCCCGCGTCGCGGCATCCGGAGCATGCCGGTGGATGAGGTCATCCCAGCTCTGCTTGGTGTCGAGCATGGCGGCCCAGAGCTCGCCGCGCGGCTCGACGCCCGCCTCGAGGAAGGCCTCCACCGGCACCTGGACCTCGCGGTTGCCGAACTCCTCGAGCCCCAGTGCGTTGGCCAGCCGCTTGGCCGGGTCGACGGTGAGCACCAGGACCTTGCCGCCGTGGTGGACCGCCGCCATCGCGGCCGCGGCAGCGGCGGTGGTCGTCTTGCCCACGCCGCCGGACCCGCAGTGGATCACGATCTCCTTGGCCGCGAGCAGCTGCTCGATCGAACCCGTCGGGGCCGCCTTCCGGCGTCGGGCCGCCATGTCAGTACCCGAGCTCCTCGCGGAGGTGCTCGGCCACCTGTCGGGTGGCCCGGGCGCCGTGGCTGCGCTGGAAGAGGTACGGGACGTAGAGCAGTGGCGTGGCCGCGGGCAGCTCGGCGCGCAGCCGGGCCAGGTGCACCCCCCGCGTGCGGCGCAGCGTCACCGCGAGCTGGGCCCCGGCCAGGATCGGCTGCACCGACGCGCCCAGGGCCGAGCTGAGCAGGGACTCGTTGCCCGGCTGGGTCAGGCGATCGAACACCTCTTCCTCCCCGCGGGCGAACAGCTCGGGGAGCACCCGGTTGGCGACGACCGCCGCCAGGTCCACGACCGTCTCCGTCGCCAGCCGCTCCACCAGCTCGAGGGTCTCGTTGACCGGCATCTCCTCGGGCGCGGCCACGATCACGGCCCCGGTCTGCTCAGGGTCGCCCAGGATGTCGAGCATCCAGCCGGTCTGGTCCCTGACCAGCCCGACCTGCACCAGCTCCTGGATCGCCTGCGGCGCCGCCAGCTGCCCGGTGATGTGCCCGGTCGCGACGGCGTCGACCACGACCAGGTCGTAGCTCTGCTCGCGGACCTCCCAGAGGAACTTCCCGACGGTGAGGATCTCCTTGACCCCCGGGGCCGCGTTCGCCACGAAGTCGAACGTCCGCGCCAGCGGACCCAGGCGCGCCACCAGCGGGATCTTCAGCTGGAGGCGGAGGTACTCCTTGAGGGACTCCTCCGTGTCCATCGACATGGCGAACAGGCCGGGCGACACCTCTCGCTCCTTGAACGAGGTGGGTCCGATCTCGAAGAAGTCCGCCAGGTTGCCCTTGGCGTCGACCTCGCCGACGAGGGTGCGCTTGCCGTGCTGTGACGCGAGCAGGGCCAGTGACGCGGCGATGGTCGTCTTGCCGACGCCGCCCTTGCCCGTGACGAACAGCAGCCTCCGATCGAGCAGGTCGACGGCCATGTCGCGATGCCCTCGGCTGGGCCTGCTCAGCCTCCGAAGCCGATGCGGCGCTCGTCGTCGGGGCTGCCGATCTCCACGTAGGCCAGCTTCTCCGACGGCACGCCGACCTGACGGCCCTTGCGGTCCGTGAGCCAGAGCGTGCTGCCGGCCGCGAGCGCCGCGTCCACCTGGGAGCGGAGCGCGTCGGCGTCAGCGTCGTCACCGAGCTGGACCTCGATCTCCTTGGGGGTCTGGGTCAGGCCGATGCGGACGTCCACTGGTTCTCCTCGGGTTGGTGCGGCGGCCATCCTAGGGGTGCGGGTTCGGCACCTCGGCACGATCGGGGTCCGAATCCTGGAGCTCCGTCCACCAGCGGGGATGGTGCCGCTCGGCGTAGCGGGCGGGCACGGTGCCACGAGCCATCGCTCGCAGCGACACGGGCTCGGCGAGGGCCTTGCCGATGTGGCCGATGGTCACGACCAGCAGCGCCAGGGCCAGCCAGTCGTGGACGAAGGTGGCTCCGGTCCGCCAGGCCAGCGGGAACGGATCGAACCAGCGCATGATCCCGCCGGTCACGAGCATCAGCGGGATGCAACCGGCCACGAAGATGGCGTTCAGCTTCTGGCCCGCGTTGAACTTGCCCATCCGCTCCTGGCCGCGCCGGCCCAGGCTGCGCAGCCAGCGTCGGTCGTCCGTCGACCACCGCGCGAGGCGACGGAAGTCGTGGCGCACCGCGCCCCGCCAACGACCCGCGTAGGCGAGGAGCAGCGGGACCGGGAGCAGCAGACCCGAGTACACGTGGATGTCCTTCACCAGCACGCGACGGCCGACCAGGGTCGAGAGCGTCGGGATGTAGAGGGTCATGCCCGTGGCGAGGAGCACGAGGAAGAGGGTGGCGTTGCTCCAGTGCAGCCAGCGCTGGGCGCGCGTGAAGCGCACCACGAGCGGGCTGGCCACGACCGCCGTCGTCACGTGGCCGCGTCGTCCCGGTTGTTGGAGCGCCCGACCCAGGCATCGACGTCGTACCCGTTCCGCTCCCAGTAGCCGGGGTCGGTGGGATCGTCGAGGGCGCTGACCACCTCGATGCGCTCGAGCCACTTGAGCGACTTGTAGCCGTACATCGGTGCGACGTAGAGGCGAACCGGTCCACCGTGCTCGCGCGTGACGCGCTTGCCGAGCATCTCGTGGGCGATCAGCACGTCATCGCGCCGAGCCTGATCGAGCGTGAGCGTCTCCGTGTAGACGCCGTCGAAGGACCAGAACCGGACGTGCGTGGCCCCGGGTCGCACGCCAGCGTCGGCCAGGAGGGCCGACAGCTGGACGCCCCGCCACGGCACCTCGGCCACGCGCCAGCCGGTGACGCACTGGAAGTCGCGCGTCAGCGAGGTCTGCGGCAGGCGGTCCCGAAGGTCGGCGAGGTCGAGGGTGACCGGTCGCTCCACGTCGCCGTCGACGGTCAGGCGGTACTCCTCGTCGCTACGGCCCGGGAGCGTGCCGGTGACGGTGTAGATGCGGAAGCGCCCGGCGGAGGGAAGGAAGGACGACAGCCCGGTCTGGTCCTTGATGGTGAGCGGTCGGAGCGTCTCCTCCATCCAGGACTGCGCCTTGGCCCCCCAGAGGATGCCCGCGCCACCGAGGGCGAGCATCCCGAGCACCACCCGGCGCCCGACGGGGCGATCTTCCGGCGGGAAGACCTCCTCGGCTCCGGGCCCGTCGTCCACCCCGTCGAGGGTACGGGGGTGCGGCCCCGAGGGGATGGCGCGCTAGAGGAGCTTCAGCTCCTTGCGGTAGCGACGGGTGGGCGCCAGCTCGACCTCGATCTGCTCCGCGATGCGGGCGAAGGCCTGGGCCGCGTCCCCATCCGGCTCGGTGAGCACGATCGGGCGACCGGAGTCGCCACCGGCGCGGAGCTCGGGGACGAGCGGGATCTGGCCGAGCATCGGCACGCTGAGCACGTCGGCGAGGGCATCGCCGCCACCGGCGCCGAACAGCTCGTAGCGCTTGCCGTCGTCCGCGGTGAACCAGCTCATGTTCTCGATGACGCCCTTGACCTCGAGGTTCACCTTCTGCGCCATGAACCCCGCGCGCTGCGCCACCTTCTGCGCGGCGGCCTGCGGCGTGGTGACGACGTAGACCTCGGCGCGCGGCAGGAACTGGGCGAGGGACAGCGAGATGTCACCGGTGCCGGGCGGGAGGTCGACGAGGAGGAAGTCGGGGTCGTCCCAGAAGACGTCGGTGAGGAACTGCTCGAGGGCCTTGTGGAGCATCGGACCCCGCCAGATGACCGGCTGGTCCTCCTTGGCGAAGAAGCCCATCGAGATGCAGCGGACCCCGCCGGCCCCGGTGGGTGGCACCAGCATCGAGTCGATCACCGCCGGCGGGTGCTCCACGCCGAGCATCCGCGGGATCGAGAAGCCCCACACGTCGGCGTCGATGACGGCCACGTTCCGGCCCCGCTGGGCCAGGGCCACGGACAGGTTCGTGGTGACCGACGACTTCCCCACCCCGCCCTTGCCGGAGGCGATGAGCAGCACCCGCGTCGTGCTCTCCGGGTCGGCGAAGGGGATCTCGCGGCCCTCGGCGTGGCCGTGGGACGGCTGGCTCCCGGCCGTCGCCGACGGGTCGCCCTGGAGCTTCTCGCGGACGGCGGCGCGCTGCTCGTCCGTCATCACGCCGAAGGAGAGGTCGACGGAGGTCACCCCGATCGCGTCGAGGGCCCCGCTCACGCGGCTCTGGATCTCGTTGCGCAGGGGACAGCCCGCGATGGTGAGCGTGACCTCGAGCGCCACGGCGTCGCCGTCGACCCGCACGTCGCGCACCATGTCGAGGTCGACGATCGAGCGGTGCAGCTCCGGGTCCTGGACGGGGCGAAGGGCATCGATGACGTCGTCGACGGTGACGGGCATGGGGGGTGGGCTCCGGGGTTCAGGGGTATTTGCACTACGGCCATAGGTAGAATACCGGCCGATGTCCAGCGGCCTCACCCCGACGGAGTTCTCGAGCGCCGTGACGGCGATCACCTCCGCCTTCGGGGACCCCACGCGCCGGGAGATCTACCTCTTCGTCCACGGGCAGCAGCGAGGAAGACGATGGCGGCGTCACCGCGGGGGCGGTGGCCGAGCAGTTCGCGCTGCACCCCAACGTCGCCCGGCACCACCTCGACAAGCTGGCGGGCGGCGGCTACGTCGAGGTCGCCACCGGTCGCTCCGGGTCCGGCGCCGGCCGGCCGTCCAAGCGGTACCGGGTCACCTCCCCCGAGATGACCCTCGAGTTCCCCGTCCGCCACGACGACCTGCTCGTCACCCTGCTCGGCAAGGCGCTGTCCCGGCTGCCCACCGAGGAGGCCGAGGCGATGGCCGAGGAGGTCGGCGTGCGGTACGGCGAGGCGATGGCTGCCGCCATGGGGCCGACCGCCACCGCCGTGTCCGACACGCGCCGCCACCGGCGCGGTGCAGCGCTCGTTCCGCACCGCCCTGCACGCCGTCGCCGACGCCCTCACGGCCCACGGCTTCGCCGCCCACGCCGAGCGGCACGGCGACGGCCTGCGCATCGTCTCCGACCACTGCCCGTTCGGCGGCGCCGCCATCGAGCACCCGGTCATCTGCGCCGTCGATCGCGGCCTCGTGCGCGGCATGCTCGGCGCCCTCTACGGCCAGACCGACGCCTCCACCTCCCAGAGCCGCCCCATGGGCGACGACCAATGCATCACCGATCTCTCGTCGTCGGAAGCAGAGCTTGCTCGACGAACTGACGTGAGGCCTGCGGCGCGCTCAAGCGTCCTCGGCGGCGAAGCTGCGCGCAAGGGGGCTGCCCCTCGCATACCCCCGGCGGCTTCGCCTCATGGCAGTCGATGAAGCACTGTCACCCGGATCTCGCATGACACGGCACTACCTGGATCATGCGTCTACTTCGCCGTTGCGGCCGGAGGCGGTTGCGGCGGTCACGGACTGGCTGGCCCGGCCGGGCGGGGATCCGGGGCGGATCCATGCGGAGGGGCTGGAGGCACGGGTCGCGGTGGAGACGGCGCGGGAGCAGGTCGCCACGCTGCTGGGGGCCCGACCGCGGTCGGTCGTGTTCACGAGCGGAGCGACGGAGTCGATCGCCAGCGCCTGCTGGGGAGCCGCCGAGCGCGGTGGTCACCAGGTGCTGGCGGCCGTCGAGCACTCGGCGGTCCGCCTCGCGGCGGAGGCCCACGGCGAGGTGACGATCGTCGGCGTCGACGGCCGCGGCCGCGTCGACCCCGACGAGCTGATCGAGCGCGGTGCGCGAGGACACCGGCCTCGTCCACATCCAGTGGGGGAACCACGAGGTGGGCACCCGCCAGCCCGTCGCGCCGATCGTGGCCGCGTGCCGAGAGCGGGGGGTGCTCGTGCACGTCGACGCCGCCGCCGGTGCCGGGCACGATCCCATCGCCTTCGACGAGCTCGGCGCCGATCTGCTGTCCGTGTCCTCCCACAAGCTCGGTGGGCCCACCGGCATGGGCGCCCTCCTCGTGCGCCGGGGCCTGCGGATCCGCCCGCTGATGGTCGGCGGCGATCAGGAGCGAGCCCGGCGGGCCGGGCTCGAGCCGGTGGCGGCCATCGCCGGCTTCGGCGCCGCCGCGGCCGCGCTGTCTGACGGCGGCGTCGCTCGCGAGGCGGCCGCCCATCGCGCGCTCACCGACCGCATCCTCGCCGCGGCGCCGAGCTTCACCGGCGTCCACGTCTACGGCGACCCCGACGACCGGCTCCCCCACCTCGTGTGCCTCGGCATCGACGGCATCGAGCCGCAGGCCGTGCTCCTGGGCCTCGACCGCGCCGGCATCGCCGCCCACTCCGGGTCGGCCTGCTCGTCCGAGGCACTCGAGCCGTCGCCCGTGCTCGAGGCGATGGGCGTCGACGCGCACCGCAGCCTCCGCCTGTCGGTCGGCTGGTCCTCGACCCGTGAGGACGTCGAGGCCGCCCTGACGGCCCTCCCCGACATCCTCGCCTCCCTGCGAAGCCTCCGCTGACGACGCTCGGTGCCTAGCACCGCTTGCGGTGCTCAGCGCACACGAAGTCTTGTCAGTCGCCGGTGATGGTGTCGACGTGGCCGAAGAGGGTCTGCAGGTGGGCGAGGTGCTCGTCGGCCAGGGGCGGGCCGTTGATGGACGCCACGTTCTCCGTCAGGTGCTCGACGGAGCCGGTGCCGGTGAGCACCACATGGCAGCCGGGCTCGTGGCGAGCGAAGCGGTAGGCGGCCTCGGGGAGCGACGCGGCGCCGTCGTCGCCGAGGAGGAAGCCGAGCGGGTCATCCGCGTCGACGAGCGCCGGGTCGAGGTCCCCGGCGGCGATCAGACCGTCGACCACGCGCCGCACCCCGTCGGGCGAGGCCAGCGCCTTGCGCACGGCGAACATGACGTACACGCCGATGCCGCGTGCCTCGGTGGCGGCCAGCACCCGGTCGCGCGACGACGGGTTGAACGGGTTGTGACCGACCATGAGGACGTCGTACCAATCGTCACCCGCGTCGAGGCTCTGGCCGAGCGCGTCGTGACCGTTGTCGGACGCGAAGGCCTCGCTGGCGGCGAGGAACCGGATCTTCCCCGCGTCTCGAAGGGCCAGCAGCTCCGGCACGATGACGTCGCGCGTGTGGTGGACGTCGGTCGAGCGCATGCCGTGCACGAAGAACAGGTCGATCCGGTCGGTGCGCAGCCGCCCGAGGCTCTTCTCCACCGACGATCGCATGCGCTCCGCGCTGATCGGCTGATCTCCGTCGATCGGCAGCGCCTTCGTGGACAGCACCACCTCGTCGCGGCACCCCTCGAGCGCGCGCCCGACGATCTCCTCCGTGCCGTAGATGCGCGCGGTGTCCACGACGTTGATCCCCAGGTCGAGCGCCCGTCGGACCACGGCGATCGACTCGGCCTCGGTGGCGCCGTAGGACTGCCCGAGTCGGCTGTGGCCTCCGCACCCGAGTCCCGCGACGGACACCTCGAGCTCGGTCCGGCCCAGGGTCGTGTACTGCATGCTCATGAGTAGCGCTGCTCGCGGAAGGGGTCGGCGTAGTTGTGGTACCCGTTCGTCTCCCACAACCCGGGCTGGTCGTGGACGGACACCTCGAGGCCGCGGAGCCACTTCGCCGACTTCCAGAAGTAGAGGTGCGGGATGACGACGCGCGCCGGGAAGCCGTGCTCCGGGTCGAGGGGCAGGCCGCCGAACTCGTAGGCCACCATCCCCGTCTCGAGGGCGTCGGCCAAGGGCACGTTGGTGGTGTAGCCGGCCTCCGCGTGCTCGATCAGGTGCGCCGCGTCCGGCTGGACGCCCGCCCGGTCGAGGAGGTCGCGCAGCGCCACGCCCTTCCACACGGTGTCGAGCATCGTCCACTTGGTGACGCAGTGGATGTCCTGGGTCACCTCGACGGCCGGAAGGGCCAGCAGCTCCGCCCACGAGAGCACGTAGGGGTGGTCGACCGCCCCGAAGATCCGCAGATCCCAGTCGGCGAGGTCCTCCGCGTACGAGGGCACGGTTCCCACGTGCAGGACGGGAAACCGCTCGGTGGTGTACTGGCCGGGGGGCAGGCGGGCGGGGTCGATCCCGCGCTCGACGAGGGCCTTTCGGTTGCGCTCGAAGAACCCCACGGCTGGTCAGCGTAGGGCGGGCCGCCCACTAGCGTTCGGCCGTGGGCAAGCTCTACGTCGTCCGACACGCGGATGCCGGACACCGAGGCGCTCGGGAACACCCCGACGAAGGCCGCGCGCTCACCGAGCGCGGGCGGCGGCAGGCCGACGGGCTCCGCGACCAGCTCGAGGAGCTGGGCATCACGCGCCTCGTGGCCAGCCCCTTCGTGCGCTGCGTGCAGACGCTCGTGCCGCTGGCCGACGTGCTCGGCATCGTGGTCGAGCTCGACGAGCGGCTGGCGGAGGGAACGGGTGCGGCCGGCGCGCTGGCGCTGGCCCAGGAGCTGCGCGACACGAGCGCGGTGCTGTGCAGCCATGGCGACGTGATCCCCGACCTGCTCGACGCGCTCGTCGCGACGGGCACGAGGCTCAAGGACGAACCGCGGTGGCAGAAGGCCTCGACCTGGGTGCTCTCCTGGGACGGCGATCACATCTCCAAGGGACGGTACGTCCCGCCTCCCGCCTGACCAGGCCTCAGGGTGTGGTCGTGGTGGTGCTCGCGGCCGCCGCGGCGAGGACCGCGTCGATCTCGTCGCGCAGACCGGCGGTGAGCTCGAGCATGGCGGGCGGCGGATCGAGCGCTTCGAGGCGGTCCAGCTCGTTCGCGGCCTGCTCGATCAGGCCGCCGCGGTAGAAGAGGATGGCGAGGAAGGCGTGGGGGTCGGGGTACTCGCGGTCCGCCGTGGCCGCGTCGAGCAGCGAGCTGAGCCCGTCCTCGGGCTCGCCCAGGAACTGGTAGAGGGCCCACCCTCGATAGGTGAGGGCCTCGGCGTTGGCGGGCTGGTCCTGCAGCACCTCGTCGTAGAGCTCGACGGCGCCGGCGGCATCGCCGTCGCTGAGCAGCTGCCCGGCCTCGTTGAGCTTCTCCGTGACCGACGCTCGGATGTCACCGGACGAGAGGTCGCCCGCGTCACGCCGCCCCGACGCTTGGGCCACGAGCAGCCCGGCCAAGCCCGCGAACGCGGCCACGCCGAGGATCGCTGCGACCCGACGCCCGATCGAGGGTCGCGCGACCGCGGCGGGAGCCGCCTGGCCGTCCGCGAGGGATCGCAGGACGGCGGCGGCGCGCGCGGTGTAGTCGTCCTTGAGGGCCCGGTAGTCGGCCTCGTCGACGTCGCCCGCGTCGTGCTCGCGCTCGAGGTCGTCGAGCGAGCGCAGGAGGAAGTCCCGCTGCTCCTCGAGGGGGGCGAGACCGGACGAGATGGGATCGCTCACCGCTCGCGCCGCGCCTGTTCGACCAGGGCACGGTCCTCGTCGGTGGCGGCGACCTCGGGCGCGCGCCGCCACCGGGCGAACGCGGCGGACAGCGCGACGAGGGTCACGACCACCGCCACGACCGGGAGGATCCAGACCAGGCCGGCGAAGCCCGACGCCGGCGGGATGAGCTGCACCTGATCGCCGTAGGTGTCGGCGATCTGGGCCCGGATCGTCGAGGCGCTCTCGCCCTCCTCCACGAGCTTCGCGATCTCGAGCCGGATCGCCCGCGACGCCGCCACGTCAGAGTCGGCCACGGACTGGCTCCCACAGATCGGGCACTTCAGCGTGCTGGCGATGGCCTGGACCTGCTCTTCGGTCGTCCGCGGCGGCCCGTCGTCGAAGGTGGCGCGGGCCATCGAGACGATGACGAGCGCGGCGATCACGAACCAGCTGACCCGGCGCGCCGCGGTCACGATGAGGACCCCTCGACCAGGTCGATCAGCTCGTCCAGCTCGGCCTGCGTGACGTCGCCGGCGAACCGGTGCACCACGGTGCCGTTGGGGTGGATCACGAAGGTCTCCGGCACCTGCGCGACCCCGTAGGCCACCCCGATGCTGTTCTCCGGATCGTCGATGACGGGCCAGTCGCCGCCGTTCTCCTCGAAGAAGGCGCGAGCGTCGTCGGCCTTGTTGTCGAAGGTGACCCCGAGCAGGACGGCGTCGCCCTCCGCTCGGTGCGCGGCGTCGAAGGCAGCCAGCTCCGGGTGCTCCGTCTGGCACGGGACGCACCAGCTGGCGAAGAAGTTCAGCACCACCCACCGACCCCGGTAGTCGTCGATCGAGACCTCCTCGCCATCGAGGGTGGTCCCCGCCGTGGCCGGGGCGAGCTCGCCGATCAACGGGCTCTGGGTCGCCCGCTCGGTGCTGGGATCCCGGGTGGCGAGCACCACCACCATGAGCGCCACCAGCACGGCGATCGCCACCGACGCCAGGAGCGCGGTGCGCGGTCGGCGGGGCGAAGCCTCCGCCTCGGGCGAGGGCGCGGGCGCGTCCATCAGGCCCCCACCGGCTCGGGGGTCGGGGACGTCGTCGACGGGGACGGGAGCCGAAACCGGGTCGGTGGGCACCCGGCGCCGGCGTCCGGGCCACGCCGCCAGCACGGTGCCGAAGGCCATCACGCCGCCACCGATCCACAGCCAGAGGGCCATCGGCTGGATGATCACGCGGAGCGTGACCGCCGTGCTCCCCTCGTCGGGCAGTCGGGTGACGGTGAGGTAGACGTCCTCCCGCAGCCCCGTCCGCACCGAGGGCGTGCCGATGAGCTGGCCGAAGCCCTCGTACTGCGACAGGGCGGGGCGGTACACCTGGCCGCCGTCGATCTGGACGCTCACCTTCGTGGCGGTGCGGTTCTTCTCCTCGACGACGTCGGTGCGCAGGTACGTGATCTCGTGGCCACCGACCACGCGCGTCTCGCCCGGCTCGAAGCGCGCCTCGATCTCCTTGATGAAGTGGCCGTTGGTGGCGATGGCGACCGCCACGATCACCACGCCGATGTGGACGATCATGCCGCCGTTGGTTCGTCCCACGAACCCGCGCCACCCCTGCCGGCGGGTGGCCAGGATCACCTGGCGGAGCGCGGATCCGCCCGCGAACGCCGCCAACCCGAACGCCAGGACGGTGCCCAGGCCGCGGACCCCGAGGACCACCGCCAGCGCCATCGTGATCGCGCCGGCCCACGCCGGCCAGAACAGCCGCTGGGTCAGCACCTCGCCCGACGCCTTGCGCCACGGGAGCACGGGCGCCACCGCCATCAGGAAGAGCAGCGCGAGCCCGATCGGCACCGTCATGCGGTTGAAGTAGGGCGGCCCGACCGTGACCCCACGATCGTTGATCGCCTCCGCGACCAGCGGGAACACCGTGCCGAGCAGGACCACGAACGCAAAGCCCGCGAACAGCACGTTGTTCCCGAGGAAGGCGCCCTCGCGCGAGATGGGCGAGTCGATGCGGCCGGGTGAGCGGAGCCGGTCGCCGCGCCACCCGATCAGGGCCAGGGTGACCGCGACGCTCAGCGCGAAGAACGACAGGAGCCACACGCCGATGTCGCTGTCGCTGAAGGCGTGCACCGACTCGAGCACCCCGGAGCGGGTGAGGAAGGTGCCCAGGATGGTGAGGCTGAAGGTGGCGCACAGGAGCGACAGGTTCCAGACGCGGAGCATCCCGCGCCGCTCCTGCACCATCACCGAGTGCAGGTAGGCCGTGCCGGTCAGCCACGGCAGCAGCGACGCGTTCTCGACGGGGTCCCAGCCCCAGTAGCCGCCCCAGCCCAGGACCTCGTAGCTCCACCACGCGCCGAGGATGATCCCGATCGTGAGGAACCCCCACGCCAGGAGCGTCGCTCGCCGGGTCTCGACCAACCATCCTTCGCCGAGGCGACCGGTGGCGAGCGCGGCGATCGCGAACGCGAACGGCACGGTGAACCCGACGTAGCCGAGATAGAGCATCGGCGGATGGATCGCCATGAGGATGTGCTCCTGCAGGAGCGGGTTCGGGCCGGGGCCGTCGTACCCGGCCGGGACGGCGACCGTCGTGAACGGGTTGGCCGGGCCCAGCATCAGCAGGAAGAAGAAGAGGCAGACGACGAGCATCGTCAGCAGCGCGAAGCCGACGAGCGGGTCCGCCAACCGGCGCCGGAACTTCCGGGCCACGTGCACGGTGAAGCCGGCCAGGATCAGCGACCACAGGAGGATCGAGCCCTCGAGGGCGGACCACATCGTCGCCACGTTGAACAGTCGAGGGGTGCGGCTCGAGCCGTTGTCGTGCACGAAGCCCACGGTGAAGTCCCGTGTGATGAGCGCCCGCTGCATCGCGAACACCGCCACCACGGCCCCCAGGAGCACGAGGAGGCTGTAGCTCCACCCCGTCTGGAGGAGCTGCGGTCGCTTCTGGCGGAGCCCGACCGCCAGCGTCACGATCCCGAGGGCCGAAGCGGTCACGCCGAGCACGACGCCGGCGATGCCGAGCGTGGCGTTCACGGCGTGGTGTCGTCGCCGGTCTCGGCGTCCTCGGCGTCGTCCAGCCGGTCACCGTTGTCGGCCTCGTACTGCTCCGAGTGCTTCACGCGGATCGTGTCGCTCTCGAAGACCTCGCCCGAGCTCGCCCAGCGACCCTCGAGCACGACCGGGATGCCCGGCTCGAACAGCTCCGGTGGATCACCCTCGTGGTGCACCGGCACCTCGACGCCGTTGAACTTGACGGTGAAGGTGACCCCTCCATCGCCGGCCGGCTCGACATCGTCGAGCACAGACCCCTGGAGGCGGAAGTGCTTGTCACCGAGGTCCGCCCTCTGCGCCACCGCTTCGTCGGCGTTGTAGAAGTACAGCGAGGCCGAGGTGAGGGCCTGGTACGCGACGACGCCGATGCCCACGAGGACGAGGACGAGCGCGCCGTAGACCCAGGGGCTGCGGCGGCGTCTGGGGGCGACAGCACCCGGCGCGTCCGGGGCGGTGCGAGGGCTCAGCTCCACCGACGCTCCTCCGGCGGCACCTGGGCCGCCAGCGAGCGGCCGCGGCGCACGGTGTACAGCGCGTACCCGCCCAACGTCACCAGCGCGATCCCCCACCCGGCTGCCACGTACCCGACGTGCGTCATCGCGACGATCACTGGTGCGCTCCCGTCGGGATCGTGACGCCGGCTTCGGCCCGCCGTTCGACGAGCGCCTGGTCGAGGCCGGTGGCGCCCACCCGCTCCTCGAGCCAGCCGACCCGGAACCGGTGGACGAGCAGCCACGTGAACACCAACCCGAACACGACGATCCCGAGCATCAGGGTGAACAGCATCGTTCCCTCGATGGTCGGGTCGAGCCGGGTGATCGTGGCGGTCTGGTGCAGGGACCGCCACCAGTCGACCGAGTAGTGGACGATCATCACGTTCGGGAACAGGAGCAGGCCGACGATCGCGCTGCGCATGCCGCGCTGCGCGGCATCGCCCGTCTCGTTGTCGATGCGTCGCAGCGCGAGGTACCCGACGAGGAGGATGAAGAGGAGCGTGGTGGACGTGATGCGCGGGTCCCAGTCCCAGTAGGTCCCCCAGGTGGGACGACCCCAGATCGACCCGGTCACCAGGCAGATGCCCGTGAAGACGAGGCCGACCTCGGCCGCGGCCCCGCCGAGCACCCACCAGCCCTCGCTGCGCCGTCGCAGCCACATGGCCGACGCCAACGTCGTGATGAAGCACCCGACGAAGGCCAGGATCGCGGTCGGCACGTGCACGTACATCAGGCGCACCGAGTCCTTCTGGGCGACGTCGGCCGGACTCCAGACGAAGGCGTAGCCCAGCAGCAGGGCCAGCCCGGCGAGGGCGAGCCCGCCGAGGATGCGGGTACCCCGAGACGACGTCGATTCGGGCTGGGGGGAGCTCAAGATTCCTCCAGGAGGGTGCCGAAGGCGAGGGTGCCGAAGGTCGTGTAGAGCAGGGCAAACGTGACGAGGAGGCCGAACCACGGCCAACCGTCGGCGGCCGCGCCCCCCAGCGCGGCCTCGAACGCCTTGGTGGCGCCGATGAGCACCGGTGCGAGCACCGGCAGGAGCAGGATCGGGAGCAACGTCTCACGGACGCGGAGACCAGCGGCGAGCACGCCGTACAGCGTGCCAGCGGCAGCGAGCCCCGCGGTCGCGGCCACGCACGTGGCCAGCAAGAGGGCGACGCCCGTGACCTCCGTGCCGTACATGATCACCACGCCGACGGCGAGGACGACCTCCAGGGCCGCCAGCTGCACGAAGATGGCGGCCGCCTTGCCCAGGAAGATCCCCGCCGGATCGAGACCGGACAGGCGCAGGGCGTCGCGGCCTCCGTCGGCGGCCTCGATGGTGAAGGCCCGCTGGATCGCCAGCAGGCTGCAGAACAGCACCGCCACCCAGAAGAGCCCGGCGCTGGCGCGGGCGAGGATCCCTCGATCGGGGTCCAGCGCCACGCCGAACAGGATCAGCACGAGGATGGCGAAGGGAGCCACCTGCTGCGTGGTCACCTGCGAGCGCAGCTCCACCCTCAGGTCCTTGCCCGCGATCAGCGTGGCGTCACGGAACAAGGAGGTGCTCCCCTTCGGCGGCGGCGGGCGCGGGCACATCGGTGGTGCCACCGACGATGGTGACGACCCGGTCGGCGAGCGCCTCGGCGCGGTCGAGCTCGTGCGACGCCAGGAGCACCGTCGCCCCGGCCCCGACCGCTCGTCGCACGAGCCCATCGAGCAGATCACGGGCCTCTTGGTCCAACCCGGCGTGCGGCTCGTCGAGCAGCCACAGCTCCGGGCGCCGGGCCAAGAGGCACGCGAACGACGTTCGCCGCCGTTGGCCCGCCGACAGGCTCGCAACCCGGAGGGCGGCCAGCCGTCCGTCGAGCCCGCACGTGCTCAGCGCGCCCTCGATGTCCTCGTCGGCCGCCGCCGCGGCGCGACCCCAGAACCGCACGTTGTCAGCGACCGTGAGCTCGTCGTAGAGGCCGGTGGCGTGCCCGAGGAGACCGACGCGCCGCCGCACGGCACGGGCCTGCCGGCGGTCGGTGAGGTCGTGCCCGAGCACGCGGGCTTCACCCCGTGCGATCGGCAGGAGGCCGGCGCAGAGTCGCAGCAGGGTCGTCTTCCCGGCCCCGTTGGGCCCGCGGAGGAGCACGATCTCGCCGGCAGCGACGTCCAGGTCGATCCCGGCCAGTGCGGGGAACCGGCCCAGTAGCGTCACCGCGCCGCGGAGCTGGACGACGGGTTCCATGGGAGCCTGGGAAGTCTACGGACGCCCCTCGGACGCGACCAAGGCGGCGAGAGCCCCCGGTAGTGTCCCCCGATGCGGCTGGCGAGGGTCTTGGGTGCGATCGGGCGCACCTGCATCACGGCCGGCGTGCTGATCCTCCTGTTCGTCGCCTACCAGCTCTGGGGCACGGGCATCCGGGAGGCGCAGGCGCAGAACCGTCTCGAGGACGACTTCGCCGAGGTGCTGGACGAGGCCGCCTCGACGCCGACCACCACCCCCCCGACCTCAGTGCCGGGCGAGACGCCCCCGCCACCCCCGACCATCCCGCCGGTTCCCGAGGGCGATCCCACGGCCGCATCTGGTCATCCCCAAGATCGGGGTCGACAAGATCGTCGTCGAAGGGGTGGCGCTGCCCGACCTCAAGAAGGGCCCCGGCCACTACCCGGAGTCGCCCCTCCCGGGCCAGGAGGGCAACGCCGCCATCGCCGGCCACCGCACCACCTACGGCGCGCCCTTCAATCGCATCGACGAGCTCGAAGCCGGGTGACGAGATCCACGTCGAGACCATCCAGGGCTCCTTCACCTACCTGGTGACGGAGCAGCTGATCGTGTCGCCCAAGCAGGTCGACGTCCTCGCGGACAAGGGGGACAACCGACTGACCCTCACGGCCTGCCACCCGAAGTACAGCGCGCGCCAGCGGATCGTCGTGGTCGCCCAGCTGGCGCCCGACGAGCAGCCCCTCCCCCGCCCGTCACGAGGGGAGGACGCCCCCGCCCCGGCTGCCCTCGACGACATCGACGGCGAGGGCGCGCCCGCCTTGCCGGCCATCCTGCTCGGGGTGCTCTGCGCCGCGATCTGGCTGTTCGCCTGGCTGCTGGGCCGCCAGTGGCGGAAGTGGCCGTGCTACCTGATCGCCTTCCCGTTCTTCATGGTGGCGCTCTTCTTCTTCTTCGAGGAGTTCAGCCGCCTCCTGCCCTCGAACTTCTGAGCCCGCGGCCCGTCAGCGCCCGTGGAACACGGGTCGGCGACGGTCGCGGAAGGCCGCCATGCCCTCCTGGAGGTCCTCGCTGCCCCACGCGCGATCCCACGCGTCGTGCACGTCCCGGTCGTCCCCTGCGGCCGACGGGCATCTCGAGCCGGTTGAGGGCCAGCTTCGACCCGGCCAGCGTCAACGGCGCGAGGGCCGCGATCTCATCCGCCCACCCGAGGGCTGCTTCGAGGTCGCCAAGGCGCTGCACCAGCCCGAGCCGCTCTGCGTCCTCACCGCTGTAGACTCGGCGCCGAGCAGCATCCCCCGGGCGGGCCCGGCTCCGGCGAGCAGCGACAGGCGCTGGATCGTCCAGTGGTCCACCATCAGGCCGAGGCGCGCCGCGGGGATCCCGAAGCGGGCGCCTGCGGTCGCCACCCGCAGGTCGCACGCCACCGCGAGCTGGGTGCCGGCGCCCAGCGCGGCGCCGTCGACGGCCGCCAGGTGGGGGCGGGGATCGTCGCGCAGGGTCGCCAGCACCTCCCGCAGCAGGTCGGTGAAGCCGGCGTCCTCCACGCCCGTGAGGTCGGCGCCGGCACAGAAGTGACCGCCTGCACCGGTCAGCACCACGACGCGGGCGGTGGTGGTGCGGGAGTGCAGCTCGAGCAGCTGCTCCAGCGCCTGATGATCGAGCGCGTTGCGCCGTTCGGCCCGGTCGATCGTGAGCAGTGCGACCGGGCCCCGGTCCTCCAGGTGGATCATGCCGGGAACCTAGTGGTGCGTCGCCGCTTGTCATTAGGTTCTGGGCGCCGCCACGAGGAGGACGTCATGCAGCTGTCTGGCAAGCGAGTCCTGATCACCGGAGCGTCGCGGGGCATCGGCCGATCTCTGGCCACTGCGTTCGCCGGCGCTGGTGCGTCGGTGGCCCTGGTCGCACGCGACGGGGCCGCACTCGAGTCGCTGGCGGCCGAGCTCGGCGGCACCTCGCACCCCGCTGACCTGCTCGACGCCGAGCAGCGGAACCGCCTCGTGCACCGCGTGGAGGACGAAGCCGGACCGATCGACGTGCTCGTGAACAACGCCGGGGTGGCCTACAACGGTCCGCTCTGGGAGAGCACGGCGGAGGAGGTGGAGCGTCAGATCCAGCTCAACCTCACCACCCCGCTCGAGCTCTGCCGCCAGGCCGTGCCGCGCATGCTGCGACGCGGCGGGGGCCACCTGGTCAACGTGGCGTCGCTCGCCGCGCTGGCGTCCGTTCCTGGCATGACGGCGTACGCCGCCACCAAGGCCGGTCTGGCCCACGGGACGGCCGCGCTCCGGGACGAGCTCAAGGGTCTGCCCATCGCGGTCACGACCGTGATGGTCGGAGGTGTCCCCACCGAGATGCTCGCCACCGGCGAGTCCTACGAGCCGTTCAACAAGGCCTTCGAGCGGCTCCGGCGGATCCAGCTCGTGCCGGACACCGCGGCCGACGACCTGGCCCAGGCGGTGGTGAAGGGCGTGGAGCGGGAGACGCACACCGTCTACCTCCCCCGTCGCGCCGCTGCCTTCGTCGGGCTCGTCGAGGCGCCGCGCAAGATCGTCCACGTCGCCCTCGCCGGGGTCAAGCGCCGCGCCTGACGGGGTGCGGCACCCTATGCTCACCGAGTCTGATCACCCTCGAGCGACTGGCGGATCACCGATGCGACGCACCACCCTGCTCGGCGCGGCGGCTTCGGTGTGCCTCGCCTTCGCCGTCGCCGGTTGCGGCGGTGACGATGGGGGCGGGTCGAGCGAGGCGGACCTCGTCGATGAGCTGTCCGAGACGCTGCAGACCGGCGACGGGGGGCTCGATGCCGAGGCGGCCGACTGCTACGCGCAGATCATCGTCGACGAGGTCGGTGCCGAAGCGCTCAAGGACATCGACCTGACTGCCGACGAGCCTCCCGAAGAGCTTCAGGACGAGATCACGACCGCGGCGACGAGGGCGGTTGACGAGTGTGATCTGTCGACCACCGGCGGCTGAAGGATCCAGAGAGGGATGAGATCATGAGTGACAACGCGCCAGGCTGGCAGCCCGACCCCACCGGCAAGCACGACCACCGGTACTGGGACGGAAGCGGGTGGACCGAGAACGTCGCCGACGGAGGGGTCGCGAGCACGGACCCCTACGACCCGTCGCCGTTGGCGGCGGAGGAGCCCATCGCCGAGGAACCCGTCGCCGAGGAGCCCGTCGCACCCGTCGCCCGTCGACGAGCCGACGTTCGTCGATCAGGAGCCGGTCGCACCCGACGCCACCGACGCGTACCCCACCACCGTCGAGCAGCCCGCGGCCTGGGCCGCGGCTCCGGGTGCGGAGGCCCCCGCGCCCCCGCCGCCGTACGTGGCCGACGAGTCCGGCGACGATGGCGGCTCCAAGAGGAACCTCCTGATCGGCGGCGGCATCCTCGCGGCCGTGATCCTGGCCGTGATCGCCTTCCTCGCCCTCAGCGGTGGCGACGACGATGACAGCAACCAGGATGCGATCAGCGACACCACCGACACGACCGGTGACAGCAGCGACACCACGGACACCACCGGTACGCCGTCGGAGGGCAGCTACGGCAGCGACCCCGAGCTCGACGAGCTCTGGGACAGCTGCGAGGACGGCGACTACGCGGCGTGCGACCAGCTCTACCTCGACAGCCCCAGCGGCTCTGAGTACGAGGCCTTCGGCGACAGCTGCGGCGATCGCAACGAGCCCAGCGGGTTCTGCGTGGACCTCTACGGCGAGGGCGAGGAGGGATCCGAGGGGACGGACGGCACCGATGGGGCCGCCGGACTCGGGGACTTCGAGGAGACCATGTCCGAGACCTACCAGTCGATGCTCGGCCTCAACGAGGAGCAGGCGGATTGCCTCGCCGGCAAGATCGCGGAGGTCGTCGAGGACGGGGAGCTCGACGAGGCGCAGGCCATGACCGAGGTCATGGACTACCTCTCCGACTGCGACATCAACCCCGCCGACATCGCGTCCAACTAGCGCCCCGTCCAGCTCGGGGGGCGCTTCTCGTTGAACGCCGCGATCCCCTCGGCGGCGTCCTCGCTGCTGGCGGTGAGCGTGAGGAGCGGGTGCAGGAGGCGGAGGCTCGCCTCCACGTCCTGATCCCACACGGCGTAGAACGAGTCGCGGCCCTGCCGCAGGGCGAGGGGCGAGCGGCTCGCGAGCTCCGCCGTGAGCGCGTCGACCGCGGCGTCGAGCGCGTCCGGGGCCACCACGCTCGTGACGAACCCGATGCGCTCGGCCTCTGCGGCATCCACGCGGCGGCCCGTGAGCATCAGCTCGAGCGCGCGCTTCGGAGGCATCGATCGCACCAAGGGCACGGTGATCATGTGCGGCCACAGCCCCAGGCCGATCTCGGGGGTGCCGAACACGGCGTCATCGGCGGCGACGACGAGGTCGCACGCCAACGCCAGGCCGAAGCCGCCGGCGAGCGCGTAGCCGCGCACCTTCGCCACGGTGGGCTTGCCGAGCGCGTACAGGTCGCGGAACAGGTCGGCCAGCTCGCCTCGTCCCTCGTGCAGCTCGGTGAACCCGGCTCCGCCCGCCATGCCGTCGAGGTCAGCGCCCGCGCAGAACGCCTTCGTGCCCGCCCCGGTCAGCACCACCACGCGCACATCGTCGTCGGCCTTGGCCGCGGCGAGGGCGCGCCGCAGCTCGCGCGACCAGGGCCCAGGACAGTGCGTTGCGGCGCTCCTCCCGGTCGATGGTGAGCAGGGCGACGTGGTCGCGCACGTGGTAGCGCAGCTCGTCGAAGGTGGGGCCGGCCATGCGGGCGACCGTAGTGGTCCGCCTTCGGCGCTGGCGCGCTCGGTACCGTCGTTGCGTGGTGCTCCTCGCGATCGCTGTGGTGGTCGGGTTGGCGATCGGGCTCACCCGGCCCCCGCTCGGGGCCCACGCCGTTCGGCCTCGCGTGGAGCGCATCCCGCTCCTCGCCTTCGGAGCCGTGCTGAACGCGGCGTCGGCCCTGCTCGACGGCTCGGCGGCAACGCTGTGCCTGGCGCTCTCGCTGGCCGTGCTGATCGCCGTCGCCATGGCGAACGCCCACATCACGGGCGTCGCCGTGGTGGGCTTCGGGCTGCTGTTGAACCTCGGTGGCCGTCGCGCTCAACGCGGGCGTCCCGGTTCGAGCCAGCGCCCTCGTCGAGGCGGGGGTGATCGACGCCGACGAGGTCGCCACGGTCGAGCTCACCGGCCCCCGGCACCTCGAGACGGCATCGGACACGCTCCCGGTGCTCGGCGACGTGCTCCCTGTCCCGTTCGACCAACGAGGTCATGTCGTTCGGCGATCTGATCATCGTGTTCGGCGTCGGCGATGCCGTCCGCGAGCTGAGCCGTCGGAGCGCTCGCCGCGAGCCAGCGCTCGCTGCGACGACCTACTCGTCGGCGGCGCGGAGAGCGACGACGAGCGCCGACCAGGTCTGGGGCACCGCGCCGAGGGCGCGGCCGGTGTCGGCCTCCCAGTACTCGGAGAACGACGACTTCACGGTCCCGGTGACCATCGACCTCGACAGGGAAGCCGAGGCGGTGCGGTCGTACACCGAGCTGGTGGCCAGCCAGAGCAGGTAGGTCAGCTGGGGCCAGGCGGGCCCACGCCAGTAGGTGGTCGGCGCGTACGAGGGCTCGGCGAGATGGACACCGCGGGGCCCGCAGGGCGCGCCGAACGCGCGGGGATCGGTGAGCGAGGCGATCGCTTCCGGACGAGGGCGCAGGAGCAGCGGTAGCAGGGCGTCGAGCGTGCGGACGCCGCCCGACCCGTCGGCGGTCGGACCATCGTCCACCCACGTCGTGCGCTCCGCATCCCACCGGGCGTCGACGGCATCCGCGAGCTCGATCGCCTGCCGGCGCAGGTCGTCGTCGGCCGTGATGCCCGCCAGCTCCAGCGCGTTCCATGCCACCAGGGCGCTGAAGCCGGCCGAGCCGACGGCGAACGCCGGGTTGTGGAGCGGCGCCCCGCCGGCCGACCGCTCGATGGAGCCCACCAGCGCCCCCTTCCGGTCGAACCACGCCCGGGGGCTCCACCCCTCGGGGACGACGTCGTCCCAGCGCGGGCTGTCGTCGCAACCCGACTCCCACGGATGGCAGATCTCCACCAGGCCGCCTGCGGTGCGCCGCCGCCGGCCCGAGCAGGAACCGCAGCCCGCTCGTCGCGCGGTCGAGGATCGTGCCCTCCACCTCGAACCCGAGCCTCGAGAGCTCGGCGACCGCGTGCCCGTACATCGGGGGTTGGGTGATCGTGGACGCGCCCGATCGCCCCCACAGCGCGGCGTGCGGTTGGGGGCCGGCGCCGTAGCGGAGGTGGGGGACGAAGCCCTCACCGTCCTGGGCGGAGAGTGCGCTGCCGAGCTCGCGCGTCGCCCGCTCGTCACCGAGGTGCGCCCACGCGACGGCGTGGAAGCAGCTGTCCCAGAGCCACTGCCACGGATAGGTGGTGGGGTTGGGCACGCAGTAGCCACCGGCCGCATCGTCATCTCGCCACGCGGCCTCGAGGATCCGATGCGCCTCGGCCGCCAGGTCCGCGGGCGTGGGTAGCGTGCCGCCGTGTCCACCGTCGCCTTCGTGTCGTTTCGGCTCGGAGGTCACGACGGCGTGTCCGTGGTCGCGGCGTCGTGGGCCCGGGTCTTGGCGGACCTGGGCTGGAGGGTGCGCACGGTCGCCGGCGACGGGCCCGTGGACCACCTGCTGCCCGGGCTGGCCATTCGGGCCACCGCTCCCCCGACGCCGGCCGAGGTCGACGCGGCGCTCGACGGCGCCGACCTCGTGGTGGTGGAGAACCTGTGCACGATCCCGCTGAACCTACCGGCGGCCCGGACGGTGGCTGCGTGCCTCCGGGGCCGGCGGGCGGTGCTGCACCACCACGACCCGCCGTGGCAGCGCGCCGAGTGGGCCCACGTGGGCGAGCTCCCGCCCGTCGACCCCGCCTGGCGCCACGTGACGATCAACCGCCTCACCGAGGACGAGATGCGCCGCCGGGGCATCCCGGCCACGACCATCTACAACGGCTTCGACATCGACGAGCCCGCGGGAGATCGCGACGCGACCCGAACCGCGCTCGGCGTGCGGCCGCACGAGCGACTCGTGCTCCACCCGGTGCGCGCGATCGAACGAAAGAACGTGCCCGCCGCCGTGGCGCTGGCCGAGGCGCTCGACGCCACGTATTGGCTCCTCGGTCCCGCCGAGGACGGCTACGAGGACACGCTGCGCGGCATCCTCGCGGGGGCCAGGTGCCGCGTGCTCCACCAACCGTCGCCGGGGTCCATGGCGGACGCCTACGCGGCCTGCGACGCGGTCGCGTTCCCGTCGACGTGGGAGGGCTTCGGCAACCCGCCGATCGAAGCGGCCATCCATCGGCGCCCCGTCGTGGTGGGTCCGTACCCGGTGGCTGACGAGCTGCGCGCGCTCGGCTTCCGATGGTTCGACCCCGCCCACCCCGACCTCCTGGCCGCGGAGATCCGCCACCCGGACGAGGAGCTCCACGATCACAACGCGGCCGTGGCGCGCGCCCACTTCGGCCTCGACCGCCTCGCCGACGACCTGCGCCGGCTCCTCGATGCGGCAGGCTGGACCCGTGGCTGAGGGTGCGAGCGTCGATCCCGTGCTCGAACGGCGCGCTCGCATCGCCCGCCTCGTCTCCCTCGGCAAGCGGGTCGGGCTACGGGCTGTACGGCGTCGCGATCGTGGGGTTCTTCCTGGGCCTGGCCACCGGCTTCGGCGGCGCGGTCGGCACCACGGTGATCGTGTGCCTGGTCGTCGGGTCCATCGTGCTCGCGCCCGCCATCGTGTTCGGCTACGGCGTGAAGGCGGCCGAGCGCGAGGACCGCGAGCTCGGCCGCTAGCCACCTGGATCGAGAACGGTTCCCATCTTGCCGGACCGCGGGTCTGGTGGCACGCTCGTCGCCATTCGTCATTCGACACAGGGGGATCTGATGGTCACGGCTGCAGTGCTCAAGGGCGTCGGCGAAGACGTGCACGTCCACAACGACATCGAGATCGCGCCGCCGGGCCCGGGCGAAGCCAAGGTCAAGATCGTGGCCTCGGGTGTCTGCCACTCGGACCTCTCGGTCCAGAACGGCACGATCCCGCTCCCGCCGCCCATCGTGCTCGGCCATGAGGGCGCCGGCATCGTCGAGGAGATCGGCGAGGGTGTCACCACCTTGCAGCCCGGCGACCACGTCGTGCTGTCGTTCGTGCCCACGTGCGGGTCCTGCTACTACTGCGACCGCGGCCAGGGGTTCCTCTGCGAGAAGAGCGCGATGGCGGCCGCCGGCGGGATGCTCGACGGCTCCACCCGCCTCACGCTCGACGGTCAGCCGCTTCGGCAGATGGCCATGTGCGGCACCTTCGGCAACTACGCCATCGTGCCCGAGATCTCGCTCGTGAAGATCGACGACGACGTCGACCTCCGCTACGCCGCCCTCATCGGGTGCGGGGTGCTCACCGGCGTCGGCGCCGCGCTGAACACCGCCAGCATCCGTCCCGGCGACTCGGTCGCGGTGGTCGGCTGTGGCGGCGTCGGCCTGAACGTGATCCAAGGCGCCAAGATCGCCGGGGCCGAGAAGATCATCGCGGTCGACATGTTCGAGTCGAAGCTGAAGATGGCCGAGCAGTTCGGTGCCACCGACCTCGTGAAGGCGGACGAGGGTGACGCGGTCACCAACGTGACCAGCCTCACGGGCGGCCGAGGGGTCGACGTCGCGTTCGAGGTGATCGGGCTCGGACCGACCATCGAGCAGACCATCAACATGACGCGCAACGGCGGCGAGGCGATCCTCGTCGGCGTGCCGCGCATGGACGTCATGCTCAACCTGAACGCGGCCTTCACCTTCCTGTACCTGGCCAAGACCGTGAAGGGCTGCTGGTACGGCTCCTCGAACGTCCGCGAGGACGTGCCCAAGCTGATCCAGCTCTACAAGGAGGGCAAGCTCAAGCTCGAGGAGCTCGTCTCCCGCGAGATCGGCGTCGACGGCGTGAACGAGGCGTTCACCGCGATGCAGCAGGGCGAAGTGGCCCGGAGCCTCATCACCCACACACACTGAGGCGGCCTACGCTCGGGCCGTGGCCAGCCGACCTCCGTCCCCTCGCCTGCCCGCGGCTCGGCGACGGGAGCAGCTGCTCGAGGTGGCGCTGGAGGTCTTCGGCGAGCACGGCTTCCACCCGACGTCCATGAACGATGTGGCGGAGGCGGCCGGCGTCACCAAACCCGTGCTCTACCAGCACTTCCGGTCGAAGCGGGACCTCTACCGGGAGGTGCTCACCGACGTCGGCGCGCACCTGCTCGACGCCATCACCAAGGCCACCACCGCGGCCCAGTCACCCCGCGAGCAGGTCGAGCTCGGGTTCATCGCCTACTTCCGCTTCGTCGAGGCCAACGAAGCCGCGTTCCGGGTCCTCTTCGGCGGCGGCACCCGCCGCGACGAGGAGTTCGCGGCACAGGTCGCGGAGGTCGAAGGCGCGATCGCCGAGGCCATCGCCACCCTGATCGACGTCGAGGACCTCACCGGGCCCCAGCGGCGGCAGCTGGCCCACGGCCTCGTCGGCTTGGCCGAGGGCACCAGTCGCCTGTGGATGGCCGACGGCGCCCAGGAACCCGCCGAGGACATCGCCCGTCTCGTCGCCAACCTCGCCTGGCACGGCCTCCGCGACATCCGCAGCGTCTGAGGCCGCGTCGGCTCAGGAGGCGGCGATCCGTTCGGCGCGCAGCGCGCTGCGGCGCACCTTGCCGGCGTCGTCCCGTAGCGGCTCCGCGACGACCTCGACCGAGCGGGGGAGCTTGTAGGTCGCCAGGCGCTCGCGGAGGTACGCGAGCACCTCGTCGGTGTCGAGGTCGGCATCGGCCTCCACGATGGCGTGCACGCGGTTGCCCAGGTCATCGTCGGGCAGCCCGATCACCGCGCAGGACCGCACGGCGGGGTGCTCCTGCAGCGCCGCCTCCACCTCCGCCGGGTAGATGTTGGCGCCGCCGCTCAGGATCATGTCGGTGAGCCGATCGCCGAGGTAGAGGAACCCGTCGCCGTCGAGCCACCCGACATCGCCGAGCGACTCCCATCCGCCCGCCCGCACCCGGGCCTCCGCGCCCACGTAGCGATAGCTCGGCGTCGTGCGCTCGACGGACCGCAGCCACACCTCGCCCTGCTCGCCACGGGGGACCTCGGCGCCGTCCTCGTCGGTGATGAGCACGGTGCCCTCGGCGGGGCGACCCACCGACCCCCGGTGCTCGAGCCACTCTGCGCCCGTGATGATGGTGGCGGCCTGCGCCTCGGTGCCCGCGTAGAGCTCCCAGATCCGGTCCGCGCCCAGCCACTCGATCCACGCCTCCTTGAGCCACGGCGGGCAGGGCTCGGCCAGGTGCCACACGAACCGAAGGGACGACAGGTCGTAGCGCTCCCGCACGTCGATCGGCAGGCGCCAGATCCGCTTCATCATCGTGGGGACGAGGTACACGACGTCCACCGAGTGCGCCTCGATGGCCGCCAGGGTGGCCTCCGCGTCGAAGCGCGGCAGCACCACCAGGTGGGCGCCGGCCAGCAGCGCGGTGCAGGACCAGACGACGGGACCGTTGTGGTAGAGCGGCCCGGGCATGAGCAGGCACCCGTCGGGGTCGACCCCGAGGGTCGGGCGGGCCTCAGGGTCCAGCGAGGCGGGGTCACCGGACACGATGAGCTTGGGCC
Organism: uncultured Microthrixaceae bacterium; assembly: GCA_963721695.1. GTDB lineage: Bacteria > Actinomycetota > Acidimicrobiia > Acidimicrobiales > VFJN01 > VFJN01. The sequence continues at coordinate 29,122 of CAVRKU010000008.1, read as the reverse complement.
GACCCGTCGACCCGCCGGAGGTCGGTGCCTTCCAGGCGGGCGAGGTGGCGTCGGGCAGCGGCCCGTCCTCGATCGACGGGTGCGGCACGTGGCCCGCGGGCAGGCACTCCCGCCCGGGCACCGCCTCGGGCTCCACACCCACGACGAGGCGCGAATCCGCCAGCTCGACGATGGCGTGCAGCTCGGACGGGGGCAGCCGGTAGGAGACCGGCTGAGGGATGGCACCGAGCTTCCAGCACGCCGCCGCGGTGACGAACCAGGCGATCGAGTTGGGCAGAGCGATGGTCACCATGTCGCCGAGCACGACCCCGCGCCCCTGCAGGTCGCGCGCCAGGCGGTTGGCCGAGGACTCGAAGTCGGCTCGGGTGATCGACTCGTCGCCGCAGGTGATGAGCACTCGCTCGGGGGCCGCCGTGGCCAGGTCCGTGAAGCGCCGCGCGTACGAGATCGTCGCCATGGTCAGCGCGCCGACGGCGCCTCGCGCAGCTCAGGCGAAGGGGTGCCCGGCGAGCGCTGCCGGAGCACCTCCTGCCAGCGCTTGGGGCTGACGTGGGCGGGCTTGGTGGTGGCGAGGAAGTCGCGGAGGATCCGGTCGAGGACCTCGGGACGCTCGAAGGGCAGGAAGTGGCCGGCGTTCTCGACGATCTCCAGCCGGCTGCCGGGCATGAGCTCGTGGGCGATGTGCGCGTGGCCGACCGGGATGACCTGGTCGTGGTCACCCCACACGATCAGCGTGGGCACCTCGTGGGCGAGGTAGAGGCGGTCGCGAGCGCTCACGCGCTGGCCGCTCACGTCGATGACGGCACGGATCGTGTGGATGAAGGCTCGCTGGGCGCGCCGGTCGGTGAGCCGGCTCCACGCCCGCCAGACCTCGTCGAGGAACGGGTCGGCCCGCAACCCGAACCGGCCCAGCACCCGCCCGAACGAGCCGGCGACGCTGTGGATCTGCGGGGCCAGCACCACCGGCAGGACGTACTCCGTCCCGGGGAGCGTCAGCGCCCGCAGCAGCGGGTTGACCTCCTTGCCGAGGCCGCCGCTGGCCACGAGCACGAGCCGCTCGGCCATCTGCGGGAACTGGTAGGCGAACTGCATGGCCACGCCGCCGCCGAGGCTGTGGCCCACCACCGTGGCGCGGTCGTAGCCGAGCACGCCGAGCAGGTCACGGACGCCCGACGCGTAGGCGCCGAGGCTGTAGTCGCCGCGGGGCTTGGCGGACTCGCCGTGACCGAGGAGGTCGGGGGCGATCACGGTGTACCGCTCGGCCAGCAACGGCATGAGCGGCACCCAGGTACCGGAGCTCCCGGCGATGCCGTGGATCATCACCAGCAGCGGACCGGACCCGGCCTGCCGGTAGGCGACGTCGTGGCCGTGCACCTTCGTCCAGCGGGTGACGGCGGCTTCGCGCGCCAGCTCGGTGTGGGTCGCGCCCAGTCCCGGCAGCGGCACGACCTTGGCGTTCGACCGGGTGTCGGCGGTCGTGCGGGAGCGGCTGGTGGCCATGCCCGGAAGGCTAGGTGGCGCGGCCGGTGGCGCCGTCACCGCAGCAGGTCGTAGTCCTCCAGATCCGGGGCGCGCGTGCGCTGCCAGTACTCCAGGAGGCTGAAGGGCCAGTTCTGGGCGGTGCGCCCGGTGGCGTTCTTGTACCAGGTGTTGACCGTCGACACGCCCCACGCCATCCGCAGGTTCTCGGCGTCGATGAGCTCGTTGAAGGCGTCGTGCACCTCGACCTTCGGCTCCATCGCCTTGGCCCCCTCCACCAGGAGCGCCCGTATGCAGCCCACCACGTAGTGGACCTCGCACTCCGAGAAGTAGGTGATGCTGCCGTTGACGACGATGTTCGTGTTGGGCCCGTAGAGCAGGAACAGGCTGGGGAAGCCAGGGAGGGTGATCCCCAGGTAGGCCCGAGCGTCGCCCCGCCACCGGTCGTGGAGCTCGACCCCGTCGCGCCCCACCACCCGCATCGGCATGAGGAAGTCGGACGCGGTGAACCCGGTGCCGTAGATGAGGACGTCGGCCTCGTGCAGCACGCCGTCCTCCGTGCGCACCCCCTCCGGAGTGATCTCGGCGATCGGGGACGTGACGAGGGCGACGTCGTCCCGCATGATCGTGCGCGGCCACGCCCCGTCGTCGCGGATGAACCGCTTCGAGAACGGCGGGTAGTCGGGCATGACCAGCGGGATCAGGTCGGGCCGATCGTGCAGCTCAGCTTGGATGTGCCCGGCGAAGAGCTGGCGCACGAGCTCGTTGATCTGGCTGACGCTCGCCTCGCTCGTGTCCCAGTCCGGGTCGACGCGTGCGGCGACCATCAGGCCCTCGACGTTCTGCCAGAAGTTCCAGAACCGGACCCAGTTGGCGTAGCCGGGGACGTTGCGCATCAGCCACGCCACCTCCGGCTCGACGGCGTCGTGGTAGTCGGGCGTGGGGAGGAACCAGGCCGGCGTGCGCTGGAGGATCGTCAGGTGACCGACCTCTTCGGCGATCTCGGGGATGAACTGAGCCGCGCTCGCCCCCGTCCCGATGACGACGACCCGCTTGCCGCGGAGATCGACCTCGTGATCCCAGCGCGCCGAGTGGAACGTGGGACCGGCGAACGTCGCGGCGCCCGGCAGGTCGGGGATGTTGGGCCGGTTGAGCTGGCCGACGCCGCTGACGACCGCGTCGGCGGCGACGGTGGTCTCCCGTCCGTCGGCCTCGCGGACGTGGACGTTCCACGTCATCGACGCCTCGTCGAGCTCCATGGCGGTGACCTCGGTCTGGAACCGGATCAGAGGCCGGAGCCCGTGGGTCTCGGCCACCCCTCGGAAGTAGTCGAGCAGCACCTCCTGGGTGGAGAAGTGCTGGGGCCAGTCATCCCGCTGCGCGAAGGAGTAGCAGTAGAAGAGGTTCGACACGTCGACCCGGCAGCCCGGGTACGAGTTCTCGAGCCAGGTGCCGCCGACGTCCGAGTTCTTCTCGAGCACGACCACCTCGACGCCGGTCTGGTGCAGGCGGTGGGCGGCGACCAGCCCCGACATGCCGGCGCCGATGACCACCACCCGAAAGCGGGCGATCGGGGGCCACGTCCTCCTTGCGCCACCTGGGGGTGCGGAGGTCCTCTCCGAGCGCCAGCTCGTCGCGCAGGAGCTCGAGGTAGTCATCGCTGGCGGCGCCGCCGGTGACGAAGGCGAGCAGCGTCGTGAGCTCGTCGAGCGGGAGCGCACGCACGGGCTGCGGGGGCCGCTCGCGCAGCCGTTGCAGCGCGGCCAGGGCCAGCGCGCGGCCCTCGTCGACCTGCGCCGCCGACAGCCCGAAGGTGGGGTCCATCAGCACCGAGAGGTCGGGGCGGAGGTGGTCAGGGACAAGCGTCAGGTCGCCGAGGTCGCCCGCCAGGGCCGCGAGCAGGGGCGGGAGCACCGCCAGCTCGAGCGCGGCGGCGATGGTGGCGTCGTCGGAGTCGGCAAGGGGCCGGTCGAGGTCAGGCATCGGCAGGGATCTTGGCATCCACGGCGCGAGCGGGTTCCTCAGACGAGGTTCTGCACGAAGCGCACCACGGCGGCACCGATGGTCACGATGAGGGCCGCGCCTCCGAGGCCGACGGCAGCGCCGATGCCGAGGATGACGACGTCCTCCAGGATGATCGACAGCGCGACGATCACGGCGCCCATGGCGGGGAGGGTGTCGAGCCCTGAGAACGGCGGCGCGAGGCCGGCCGCGACGGCGAACACGATGAGGAGCAGGCCGAGCAGTCGGAGCGACCAGCGCTGCTCGAAGATGCGGACGCCCCGTGGTCGGGAGAACCGCTCGAACCGGCGGACCCACCGCACCATGAACGGGATGGCCTTCTCCGTCGTCAAGGCACCCAGCTCACGGCGCTTCCACTTCTCCGGCAGCCACATCGTGCGCCGACCCAGGACCATCTGGCCGGCCACCACCACCGTGATGGCCTCGAACAGGTGAGTGAGCCCGCCCGTGGGCAACGGCAGCGCCGGCACGAACATGAGGAAGAGGACCGTCGTCGCGAACGTCTTCTCCTCGAACACGGTCTCGAGCGATCCGAGCGTCTTGGGCCCGTCGCCACGAAGCCATGCCTCCAGCTCGTCGGCGAAGGTCCCGTCCGTCTCCGTCGGCACGACGTCTGCATAGACGCCAGCCGAGCGCGCGTCGAGCGCGGCCCGCGGTTCGTCCGTCAGCGCCTGACCGCTTGCTCGTGGGCCACTGTCGGCGTCGTCCTCCTCGAGGGTCGGCGGCTCGCAGGGAGTCCTTCCCCGATCGGCCGGCCGCCATCCCTCCGCCGTGCTCAGCGACCGCTGTGCGGCGTCCGGCAGACTGCGGCGATGGGCACCGACCACATCGAACCGTTCGAGCTCCACATCACCGACGCCGAGATCACTGACCTGCGCAACCGGTTGGCGAACACGCGCTGGGCCGACCCCGAGACGGTCGAGGACTGGAGCCAAGGCACGCCGTTGGCCTACGTGAAGGAGCTGTGCGAGCACTGGGCCTCTGCCTACGACTTCGCCGCGGCCGAGGCCCGGTTCAACGCCTTCCCCCAGTTCCGAACGCCGATCGACGGGTTGGGCATCCACTTCCTCCACGCGCGCTCGCCGCACGACGACGCCCTGCCGATCGTGATGACCCACGGCTGGCCAGGATCAGTGGTCGAGTTCCACGAGGTGATCGGCCCGCTGGTCGACCCCACCGCGCACGGCGGCGAGGCGTCCGACGCGTTCCACGTCGTCTGCCCGTCGCTGCCCGGATTCGGCTGGAGCGACAAGCCGACCGAGGCCGGATGGGGCATCGAGCGGATCGCAGCCGCCTGGGCCGTGCTGATGGGCCGGCTCGGCTACGAGCGCTACGGCGCCCAGGGCGGCGACTGGGGCGCCGGCGTGACGGGGGTGCTCGGCCCGCTCGACCGCGAGCACTGCATCGGCATCCACCTGAACATGGTCCTCGCGTTCCCCGATCCGGACACGATGGCGGATCTCACGCCGGCGGAGCAGGCCTCCATCGACTCGTTCGTGTTCTACGACCAGTGGGACTCGGGCTACTCGAAGCAGCAGTCCACCCGCCCGCAGAGCGTGGGCTACGGGTTGGTCGACTCGCCGGCCGGACAGCTCGCCTGGATCGTCGAGAAGCTGTACGCCTGGACGGACAGCGACGGTCACCCGGAGAACGTGCTCGCCCGCGATCGCATGCTCGACAACGTGATGGCCTACTGGTTGCCCGGCACCGGCGCGTCCTCGGCCCGTCTCTACTGGGAGAGCTTCGCCCGCATGCGCGGGGGCGTGATCGATACGCCCGTCGCCGGCACCGTGTTCCCCAAGGAGATCTTCCGCCCCTCCCGACGTTGGGCCGACAAGACCTTCACCGACATCCGCTACTGGAGCGAGCCGGCCAAGGGCGGCCACTTCGCCGCCTTCGAGCAACCGGCCCTCTTCGTCGACGAGGTGCGCGCCGCCTTCCGGACGATGCGCTGACAGGACGGCGGTCACCGCCAGCACAAGACGGAGGCTCGGGCGCGGTTGGGAGGTGGGCGAGGTGGGCAGGACCCCCGCACCACCCCCCACGAAAGGACCACCGATGTCCACGGACGCAGCAGTGACGAAGGACCTGATCGAGACGCTCGAAGACGGCAAGGATGGATTCGCGAAGGGCGCGGAGAAGCTCACCGCCGACGGCTCGGCTGACAACGCGGCGACGTTCCGCGAGTTCAGTGCCCAGCGAGAGCGCTTCGCTGACGAGCTCCGCGGCCTGGCCCAGAGCTACGGCGACGACATCGACGACAACGGCTCGGTGGCGGCGGCGGTGCACCGCGGCTGGATGAGCCTGAAGGACGCGCTCTCCGGTGACGACCCCCAGGGCGTGCTGGACGTGGCCGAACAGGGCGAGGACCACGCCGTGAAGCAGTTCGAGAAGGCCCTCACCGAGGACATCACGCCGGGCCTGCGCACGGTGGTGGAGCGGCAGCTCCGCGACGTGCAGGCGGCGCACGACACCGTTCGGTCGCTGCGCGACGCGAACGCCTGAACCTGCTGTGATCGCTGCACCCCGGGCCGCGCTCGACCCCCGCTCGATCGCGTAGCGGCCGAAGATGGCCGTACGGGAGGTCGACTGCAACGGCCCGGGGATGCGGCGCAAGGGCGCCGGCAAGGGCTTCACCTACACGGAGGCCGATGGCACCCGCATCGACGACGTCGAGGTGATCGAGCGGATCAAGGCCCTCGCCATCCCGCCGGCCTGGACCGACGTCTGGATCTGCTCTGATCCGAACGGGCACATCCAAGCCACCGGCGTCGACGCCAAGGGCCGCACCCAGTACCGCTACCACGACGAGTGGCGCGCGGAACGGGATCGCGAGAAGTTCGACAAGATGCTGCGGTTCGCCGCCCGTCTGCCCGTCCTGCGAGAGCGGGTCGATGCGGACCTGGCACTGGCGGGGATGCCCAAGGACAGGGTGCTGGCGTGCGCGATCCGGATGCTGGAGCTGGGCTTCTTCCGGATCGGCGGCGAGACCTACGCGGAGGAGAACGACACCTACGGGCTGGCCACGCTCCGCAAGGAGCACGTCCGCGTCCGGAAGGACTCCGTGGAGTTCGACTACGACGCCAAGAGCGGGCAGCGGCGCCAGTGCCAGGTGGTCGACCCCGAGGTGCGAGACGTCATCGTGACCTTGCGTCGGCGGCGGGCTCCGGCCGATGCCGAGCTCCTCGCCTGGAAGGACGGCCGGACCTGGGTGGACATCACGTCCAGCGACATCAACGAGTACCTCCAGCAGGCGATCGGCGAGGAGTTCTCGGCGAAGGACTTCCGCACGTGGGTCGGCACGGTGCTTGCGGCGGCACGGTTGGCCGCCGCGGCGGCGACCGACGGGGCACCTTCGTCGGAGACCGCCGCCAAGCGGATGGTGCTGGGGGTCGTGCGAGATGTGGCCGATCACTTGGGCAACACGCCCGCCGTGGCTCGTTCCGCGTACATCGACCCTCGGGTGGTGGAGGGGTTCGAGGCCGAAGACACGATCGAGGACGCACTCACGGCGGTCGACCTCGACGAGCTCGAGCACGGGATCCCCGAGGAGCTCGAGACGGCCGTGCTCGATCTCATCACCCGGGCCCGACGCCGCCGCCAGCGCAAGCGGTCGTCGCGCCCACGCGCCACCAGCGCCAAGAGCTGACCGCGAGCGGCTCCGTCAGCGTCGCGATCTGACGTACGGTTCGCCGCCATGGCTGACGACGTCCTGGGGAGCTCCGACAGCAGCTTCGACGTGCCGCTGTATGGACTGTCCGCGGTGGTCTACGCCGAACGCGGCAGCGAGATCCTCCTGCTCAAGCGGGCCGGCGGCGCGCTCTCCGGCCAGTGGTTCCTGCCCGGCGGTGCTGTTGAGCGGGGGGAGCTCCCTGAGGAGGGCGCGCGGCGCGAGCTCGTCGAGGAGAGCGGTCTCGACATCGTTGGCGATCTCGAGCTGGTCGGCGCCTACCCCATCTGGGTCTATGGCGGCGACTGCCTGCAGCTCTCGTATCGAGGCCAGGTGACCGACGGGGACGCCGTCATCAGCCACGAACATGACGGCGCTCGGTGGATCGACCCGGTGGAGCTCCGCTCCGGGCTCACGGACGAGATGATCGACGGGCTCGCGGCTGGCAACCAGCGGGTAGCGGACCTCGTCCGTCAGGTCCGCACCGATCTCGACCGTTACCTTCGCCGGATCGCGGCAGGCACCTGAGCCGTCACACCCGTCTGAGGAGGCACCGACATGTTGGGGTCGGTCATCGTGCTCAACGGCCCGTCGAGCGCGGGCAAGACCACGCTTGCCACCGCGCTGCAGCGCCGCTTCGCCGCCGACGGCGAGTGCTGGTTCATCTACGCGATGGACGACTACTTCGCCAAGGTCCCCTTCGACTGGGTCACTGCCGGAGCCCATGTCGGCGCCCGCGCCGAGGAGGGTGTGGTCCTCGAGATCGTCGACGGGTCCTTTCGGATGCGCCTGGGGCCGATCGGCCGACAGGTGCTCGTCGCCTGGCGCGGCGCCGTCGCGAGTGCCGTGCGAGCCGGTCTCAACGTGATCGCGGATGACGTCGTGCTGACCGACGACGACTGGCGAGGCTGGCAGAGCGAGCTCGCCGGCCTCGACGCCCACTGGGTGCGCGTGCAGATCGACCTCGACCTGCTCGAGGCCCGGGAGCAGGCACGACCCGACCGCATGCCTGGTCAAGCCCGGTCCCAGTACCACGACGCCTACCGACATCCCAGCTACGACGCGGTGGTCGACACCGGGGTCCTCGATCCCGACGCCGCGGCCGCGGCCGTCCTGGAGGGATGGCGCTCGCGGAAGCCGAGGCCCGGGGTCTGAGCGCCGCCTGGCTGGGTAGAGCACCTCCGACCCGAACCCGCCCCGGAGGCTGCCATGAACGCACTCGACCTGCTGATCGCTGACCACAACCGAGTTCGCGGGCTGTTCGCCCGGTTCAACTCGGCCAAGGACGCCGAAGACACGACGGCCATGATCGAGCTGGCCGGGAAGATCTTCGACGAGCTCACCGTCCACACGACCATCGAGGAAGAGATCTTCTACCCCGAGGTGCACGACACGACCGACGATGTCTCCGAGACGGTCGACGAAGGTGTCCAGGAGCACCATGTCGTCAAGGTGCTGATGGAGGAGCTGGGCCAGATCGAGGGCGGGTCCGACGAGTGGGTCGCCAAGATGACCGTCCTCATCGAGAACGTGGAGCACCACGCCGAGGAGGAGGAGAAGGAGCTGTTCCCGCCGCTCCGTCGCCCGCTCGCCGACGAGCTCGAGAAGATGGGCCCCCGCCTCGAGGCCCGCAAGGCGGAGCTCGGGGCGCCCGTGCTCGCCGACAAGATCGACCTGACCAAGGAGGAGCTCCTCAGCCTGGCCCAGGCCCAGGAGATCCCCGGGCGGTCCACCATGAGCCAGGAAGAGCTGGCCGCCACCGTCGCCCCCGCATGACACCGGACGTCGAGCACCCCTCGTGACCACCGACGAGCGTCGCCGCCGCACGAGTCGAGCGGTCCACCGAGTGGGCGAAGCCGCCGCGGGCGAATGGGTCGCCTCGTCAGTCGGGACGCTCGTGGTGGCGTGGCTCGTCGTGTATGCCATCAAGGGGTTTCCCTCGTGGATGGCCACGGCGCTGGAGGTCGTGGCGGCGTCGACCACCCTCGTCATGGTGTTCGTCATCCACCACACGCAGCGCCGCCGCGAGGTGGCGGTGCACCTCAAGCTCGACGAGCTCGTGCGGTCGTCTGACGCGGACGACGCGATCGCGGAGATCGAGACGAACCACCACGAGCTCGACCGTCAGCACCACGACCAGCAGCAGGTCGCCCGATGATGATCTGGCTCGCGCGCAGGATCGTGATCAGCCTGCTCATCCCCTACCTCTGGCGCTGGTGGCGAGGCCGAGGTGCGAGCACGAGCGCTCCGCAGCCACAGCCGCAGCGCTAGTGCTCGTCGGCCTGCGGAGGGTTGCCTGCTACCGCGGCGCTCGGGTCGGGTGCACCCTCCGCGGTGAGGAGCTCGTCCTCGCGCTCGGGGTTCCGCCCGCCCTGGTAGACGAGGCCGGCGACGGCCCCGAACGCCACGCCGATCAGCGGGAGCACCACGACGCCCGGTCCGTCGGGAAAGGCCACCAGGGCGATGACCAGGAGGAGGATGCCTCCGGCGACGGCACCGAGCACGGCACCGCCGACGGCGCCGTGCAGCTGCCCCGGTGTCACGATCGAGCTGCGGGACATCTCCGCCTGCTGCTCGCGCTGCAGCTCGGGGACGGAAGGTTCTGGGCGGGTCGATCGGTCAGGGCTCATGGATCACTCCGGGGTTCGACGGTCCGCGTCTCTCCTGCCCACCCACCCACGATCTCATCCGTCCTCCCGGCGAGCTCGCCACCGCGAGCAAGCCCTCGGACGGCACGATGGCGGCGTGCAGATCCACTCTGACGCGTGGCACAGCTTCCCGGTCGCGGCGGACGAGCTGTGGGAGGCCATGACCGAGGTGGGCGCGTACCGCCAGTGGTGGCCATGGCTGCGGCACTTCGACGCCGACGCGCTGGAGGCCGGCGACCGCTGGGAGGCCGTCGTGCAACCCCCCTTGCCCTACCGCGTGCGCTTCACGATCCACCTCGACGAGGTGTCGCCGGCCAAGCACATCGTCGCTCGGATCCTCGGCGACATCGCCGGCTCTGCTCGCGTGGACATCGTTGAGACCAGCACCGGATCGCGGCTGCGGCTCGTCTCGAGCCTCGAGCCGACCAGCTCGGTCCTGCGAGCGGTGGCCGCCGTGGGGGCGCCCGTCGCCCGGTTCGGCCACGAATGGGTGCTCAAGACGGGAGTGCGCCAGTTCCGAGATCGAGCACTGGGCTCGCCCTGAGGGCTGCGAGCCCCCAGGCGGGCTAGGCGCTCTTGCGGGCCTTGGGCCGAGCGGTCTTGCGCCCTCCCTTGCCCTTCTTCTTCACGCTCGCCTCGAGGGCCTGCATGAGATCCAGCACATCGGCCGAGGAGTCGTCCACCGTCTCGTCCTCGACGACCTCCTTGCCCTTGTCCTTCGCCTTGATCCGCTTGCGGAGCTCCTCGGCATAGGTGTCGTGGTACTGCTCCGGCTTCCAGTCCCCCGCCAGCGAGTCGACGATCTGGACCGCCAGCTTCAAGGCCTTCGCCTCCGGCTTCGAGCGCCGGGTGGGAACCCCGTCCACCTCCGAGCGGGCCACCACCTCGTCGGCGAACCGCATCGTGGACATGGCGAGGGCGCCGTCGAGCGGACGGACGGCCGCGAGGTACTGCTTGTTCCGCATCACGACGGTGCCGATGCCCACCCGCTCGCGGTCCTCCATCGCCGAGAGCAGCAGCTGGTAGGCCTGCTTGCCATCGTCGTTGGCCGGTCCCAGCCAGTAGGTGCGGTCGTAGTAGATGGGGTCGACGTCCTCGAGGGCCACGAAGTCGGTCACCTCGATGGCGCGCGTCGAGGCGGGCTTGAGCTGCTTCACCTCGTCCTTGTCGAAGGTGACGTAGCGGCCCTTCTGGATCTCGAAGCCGAGCTGGATCTCGTCGGCATCGACCTCCTTGCCCGACTTCTCCGACACCTTCTTGTTGCGGATCCGCGCACCGCTCTTCTTGTCGAGCTGGTGGAAGTGGACATCGTGATCACGCACGGCCGTGTACGCCTTCACGGGGACGTTCACCAGGCCGAAGCTGATCGATCCTGACCAGATGGGTCGTGCCATGACCGGCGTGTACCCCAAGAGCGCACGAGGAACACACGGGCGGACTGGCCGCCCTCACTCGTGCAGGGCGGGGAGCACCTCGGTGACGAAGCGGCGGTGGGCGGCGCGTGCCTCGGTGGGGTCCGCGCCGAGCGAGGGGCCGACGACGACGAGGTGATCGAGCCCCAGGGCCACCAGCTCGAGGAGGCGCGAGCGGCACCGGTCGGCCGACCCGACGACCGCGAACGTGTCCGCGAAGTCGGCCGTGAGCTGTTCGGCCTGCGGGGAGCCGGCCTGGGTGTGGCTGCCCATGTCGTAGGCGTCGTGCACCCCCTGGAGCACCCGTCGGTCCTGGTCACCCATCGGTCCGTGGGTGGTGCCGTGCATGACGTTGAACCGCGCGAAGGTCGACATGCCGCCGCTGGCCAGCGCCCGAGCGACGTCGACGTCGTCGTGGCACACGACGTTGACGAACGCACCGAGGCGAACGTCGGGCCGGGCCGAACGAGCTCGGTCGATGCCCCACCGCACGCGCTCCGGGTCGGCGCCGAGGGCGAGCGTCACCCGGTCGGCCAGCCTGGCGGCGGCGTCGATCACCCGCGGTCCGCTGGCGGCCACCGTGACGGGCACCTTCGGAAGGTCGCGCGGCAGCCACTGGAGGCGGCTGCTCGCGGGACCGTCCGCCAGGTCCAGGGTGCCGACCTCGGCGACGGTGTCCACCGCCAGCTCGGCGAAGCTCACCGTGTCGCCGCGCAGGTAGGCCTGCACCTGGGCGAGGTAGCGCTCGAACACGGCGACGGGAGCCGGCGCCAGGCCGAGGTGCGCGAGGGCGGAGTCGCCGCGGCCGATGCCCAGGACGGCGCGCCCGCCAGAAGAGGCGTGGACGCTGGCGATGGCCGACGCGGTCACGGCCGGGTGACGGGTGTAGGGGTTGGTGACGCCCGTACCCGAGCTTGATCCGCTCGGTCGCCTCCGCGGCCAGCGCGAGGGCGACGTAGCAATCGCCGGCCAGGTTCTGGCTGTCGACGACGAACCAGCCATCGAAGCCATCGGCCTCGGCCCGCTGGGCCATCCGCACCGCCACCCCTGGCAGGGAGATCCCCGTGGCCCAGACCTCTGTCACGGCCGGGACGGTAGCCCGGAGCCGACTCGCGCTGATCAGAGCGACGGGCGCATACCCGGGGGCGGGCCTGGGTACTCCGAGCCCGGCGGGACCGCGACGACGAGAGGTGAGCCATGCGTGCAGTGACCTGGCAAGGCAAGCGCGATGTCCGGGTGGAGACCGTTCCGGATCCCATCCTCAAAGAGGACACGGATGCGATCATCCGGGTGACGAGCACCGGGATCTGCGGTTCCGACCTGCACCTCTACGAGCTCCTCGGTCCGTACATGGCGGAGGGCGACATCCTGGGCCACGAGCCCATGGGGGTGGTGCAGGAGGTCGGCGCCGCGGTCAGCGGACTCGTCGTCGGCGACCGGGTGGTGATCCCGTTCCAGATCTCCTGCGGCAGCTGCTTCATGTGCGACGCCGGGCTCACCACGCAGTGCGAGACGACCCAGGTCCGCGACGAGGGAACCGGCGCCGCGCTGTTCGGCTACTCGAAGATGTACGGCTCGGTGCCCGGGGGGCCAAGCGGAGTACCTGCGGGTCCCGCACGCCCAGAACACGACGATCAAGGTCCCCGAGGGGCCGCCGGACGATCGGTTCGTGTACCTGTCCGACGTGCTGCCCACGGCATGGCAGGCCGTGCAGTACGCCGACGTACCCGAGGGTGGGACCGTCGCGGTGCTCGGGCTCGGGCCGATCGGTGACATGGCCTCGCGCATCGCCCTCCACCAGGAGCGGCGAGTGATCGCCGTCGATCTCGTCGACGAACGGCTGCAACGGGCGCGGGCGCGCGGGGCCGAGACGATCGACCTGCGCCAGCACGACGACCTTGGCGAGGTCATCCGCTCGATGACCGACGGACGGGGCCCGGACTCCGTGATCGACGCCGTGGGGATGGAGGCGCACGGGGCTCCCGTGGCGAGCTTCATCCAACGCGCGGCCGGGCGTGGCCGTCGGGCACGTGTCGTCGCGGATCGGCGTGGGTAGATCGAGACCACCTCGACCGAAGGAGCCGCCATGACCGCGTTCGGATACTTCCTGTCCTCGGAGGAGCACGGTCCCCGTGCCCTCGTGGAGCAGGCGCAGATGGCGGAGCGGGCGGGCTTCGAGAAGGTCGCCATCTCCGACCACTTCCACCCGTGGATGGACAGCCAGGGTCAGTCACCGTTCGTGTGGTCGACGATCGGCGCCATCGGGGCCACCACCGGCCTCGAGGTCACCACGGCCGTGACCTGCCCGATCATCCGGATCCACCCCGCGATCGTCGCCCAGGCCGTCGCCACGTCGTCGTCGCTGCTGGGCGGGCGGTTCCGCTTCGGTGTGGGAACGGGCGAGCGGCTGAACGAGCACGTGCTCGGCCAGCACTGGCCTCCGGCGCGGGTCCGCCGCGAGATGCTCGAGGAAGCGATCGACCTGATGCGGGAGCTGTGGACCGGAGAGATCGTCACCCGGCACGGCACCCACTACACGACGGAGAACGCCCAGATCTACACGACCCCGAACGGGGAGGTCCCGGTGCTCGTGTCGGCCTTCGGGCCGGAGGCCGCCGAGCTGGCCGGGCGCATCGGCGACGGGCTCGTCGTGACGTCGCCCGACGAGGAGACGCTGGCGACCTACCGCAGTCACGGTGGCGAGGGACCCGCCATCGCCACGATGAAGGTGTGCTGGGCCTCCGACGAGGAGCAGGCCCGCAAGACCGTGCACCGCTTGTGGGCATCCAGCGGTGTCCCCGGTGAGTCGTCGCAGGAGCTCTCCATGCCCGCCCACTTCGAGCAGGCGGCGGAGCTCGTCACCCCCGAGTCCCTGGCCGAGAAGATCCCCTGCGGCCCCGACCCGGATCGCCACGTGGAGGCGATCAAGGCCTTCGTCGATGCCGGCTATGACGAGGTGCACCTCGGGCAGGTCGGCGACGACCAGGCGGGCTTCTTCGAGTTCTTCACCAACGAGATCCGCCCTCGGCTCTGATGCCGTTCACCCACGTCGCGCTCGTCGGGCTCATGGGCTCGGGCAAGAGCGCCGTCGGTGAGATCGTCGGCGCGCGCCTCGGTCTGCCCCTGGTGGACGTCGACGATGAGATCACCCGCCGCACGGGCCGCTCCGTCCGGGATCTGTGGGAGGAAGGAGGCGAGGCGGCCTACCGCCCCCTCGAGCAGGCCATCGTGCTGGAGGCGTTGGCCCCAGGCCCGGGCAAGGTGCTGGCCGCCCCCGGCGGGGTGGTCGTCGACCCGATCGCCGAGGAGGCCCTCGCCCAACCCCACGTCGCGGTCGTCTACCTCCGTGCCGCCCCGGAGACGCTCGCCGAGCGCGTCCGTCAGGACGACCAGCCCCGGCCCCTGCTGACGCCAGACCCGCTCGAGCGCCTGCGCGACATGCACGACCGACGGGACCACCGGTACCGGGCGCTGGCCCAGCTGACCGAGGACGTCGAGGGGCGGTCGCCCCAACAGCTCGCGGATGCGGTCATCGACGCGTTCGCGGTCGACTTCGCTTGCTCCGACCTACCCACATCCGAGCCGGAAGGTCGGTGATGACGTCACGCCGACCGGCTCACCTCCGCTGCGGGAGCGGCTCCGGAACCGGGTCTGGAGAGGGTTCCGGCATCGGATCAGGGACCGGTGGTTGCGGCGGGATGGGATCGGGCAGCTGCTGCGGCGACGGCCATCAGCGACCGACGGCCTTCTCGAGCTGCGCCTTGTTCATCTTGGAACGGCCCTTGATGTTCTTCTCGCGCGCTTCGTTGTAGAGCTGGTCGCGGGTGCGACCGCCCGGCCCGCGGTGAGATCGCAGGCCCCCGCGACGGCCCGAGGAGATGTCGCTGGTGGAGGTACGGCTCGTCTCCCTGGCCTCGCCGGCGCGGGCGCGTTCCTTGTTGACGGTCCGGGCGGCGATCTCCTCCGCGGTGTCCTCGTCCTCGCCGCGGTCGAGCAGGCCGTCCTTGATGTGCTCGTACTGGCGTTCGCGCTTGTTGGTCCAGGCTCGGGGCATGGCGTGCTCCTCAAGGTCGGGCACGGCGGCCAGACCGTGCGACTTCGCGGCGGCCGTCGATCAACCGCTACCGCGGGTATGCCCGGATCATCCGGGGTCGTAACCCCTCGGCCTCCTGAACGCACGGCACGAGAGGCCCGCGAGTTACGTTCTGTGCATCGGCGGACTCCCATGACGTCACCTCTCAAGCCAACCCGTCTCGCGGATCGCCCATGAGCCCGGGGGCTCTGATCGCCTTCGTCCTCCTCCTCTTCGGGTGGTCGGTGCTGTCGGGCCGCCTGGAACGGCTGGATGTGACCGGTCCGATCGTGTTCGTCGCCGCAGGTGTGCTCCTCTGCAACGGATCCTGGGCGGTGGGAGAGATCGCGGTCGAGTCGCACTCGGTGCACCGATTGGCCGAAGTCACCCTCGCACTCCTCCTGTTCGCCGACGCCGCCCGGATCGATCCGCAGGACCTCCGCCGCCACGCTGGGCTGCCGACCCGCTTGCTCGCCGTCGGACTGCCCCTCACGTTCGCGGCTGGCGCCGGTCTCGCCGCGATGCTCCTGACCGACCTGCCGTGGGAGCTGGCCGCCTTGCTCGGCGCCGTCTTGGCACCGACCGATGCGGCGCTGAGCGCCAGCGTGGTGTCCGACGAGTCGCTTCCTCGCTCCATCCGCCGTTCGCTGAACGTGGAGAGCGGTCTCAACGACGGGATCGCCACCCCTGCCGTGACCGCGTTCATCGCGGCCGCCGCGACGGTGCTCGGGGCCGGCGCCTTCGAGGACACGGCATCGGGTCCTGGCGTCGGCGCGCTGGTCGACCTGGCCGGTGGCGTGGCCATCGGCGGGCTCGTCGGCTACCTCGGCGGCGTCACGGCGACCCGAGCGAGGGCCCACGGGTGGATCGCACCGGGAGGTCGACGCATCGCCGTCCTGACCCTTGGTGTGCTCGCGTTCCTCGTGGCCGAGGAGACCGGCGTGAACTACTTCGTGGCCGCCTTCGTCGCCGGCCTCGCCTTCCGGGCCGGCTCGGCCGACGACGACGAGGAGGCCACCGAGCTCCCCGAGCTGATCGGGCGGGTCCTGGCGCTGGGCGTCTGGTTCGTGGCCGGGGCCGCCCTCCTGCTCGATGGCCTGGAGGTCGTGGACTGGCGCATCGCCCTGTACGCCGCCCTCAGCCTCACCGTCGTGCGGATGGTCCCGGTGGCGATCAGCATGATCGGCGCGGGGTTCACTCGCCCGGCCACGCTGTTCATCGGGTGGTTCGGGCCGCGGGGTCTCGCCTCCGTCGTGTTCGGGCTCCTGATCGTCGAGGAGCTCCCCGTCGACGATCCACGCGTGCAGACCGTCCTGTCGACGATCGTCCTGACCGTGCTGCTCAGCGTGGTCGCCCACGGGATCAGCGGCCGACCACTGACCAAGTGGATGCGCGGACACGAGGCGACGTCCGATGAGCCCGACGACGCCGTGATCCGTCCCCGCATCCCGTTAGGGGGTGGTGGAGCCACCCGGTGAGGGTTCACCTGTTCTGGGGGGTGCTGCAGCGCCACCGAACCGGCATGCTGAGCGCAGAGTGCTAAGACGGCTGCCGACGAGGGAGACACGAGATGTCGCGCAAGCGCCACGAAGAACAAGCACGAGACAAGGGCCCGTCGCCCGTAAGCCGAAAGATGCAGCAGCGGATCTTCGACCAGGAGGAGGTCGTGATGGTCGCCCGCCCCGGGCGGCTCGCCACGCTCCCGAAGTTCGTCCTCACGCTCGGCCTCTACTCGTTCTGGCGCCGGCGCGACACGTCGGTGCTCACCGACCAGCGCATCCTGCTCGGCACCGGGATCGTGCGACGGCGGGAGCGGTCCATCCCGCTGGCCGTGATCGCCGACGTGACCTTCGCTCGGAGTGGGATCAACTCGTACGCAGACGTGACGTTCCAGGACGGTCGGTCGAGCACGCTCCGGCGGATCGGCCCGATGACGCCCCGCACCGCGCGCCGCTTCGCCAGGGAGACCCTTCGACGGCTTTGAGCCGCCCAGGTCCGGCTAGCTCCGATCGGTGCGCAGGCGCCGGGCGAACCACACGAGGGCGCCGGCGGCAAGCACGGCGCTGCCAGCTGCGATGCTCGAGCCGGGCAGCGTCAGGGCGAGCAGTGCGCATCCGATGACTCCGGCGGCGGCGAGCGCACGGGGCCAGCGTCGCTGCGGGCGTGGAAGCGTCCACGCTGAGGCGTTGGCGATCGCGTAGTAGGTGAGCACGGCAAAGGAGCTGAAGCCGATCGCGCCGCGGAGGTCGGTGAGAAGGGCGAGCGCGGCGACGAGGCACCCGACGGTGGCCTCGGCTCGATGGGGGACCTTGTGGGCCGGGTGCACGGCGTCGAGCCATCGCGGCAGCTCGCCGTCGGCGGCCATGGCGAACATCGTGCGGCTGACACCCGCGATGAGCGAGAGCAGCACGCCGAGGGCGGCGATCGTGCCCCCGATTCGCACCGCCGGGCTCAGCCAGTCGAGGGAGCCGGCCTCGACGGCAGTCGTGAGCGGTGCCGCCGAGCGTGCGAGCGCCTCTGGTCCGACGGCGAGGAGCGCGGCGGTGGCGACGGCGGCGTAGACGACGAGGGTGATCGCGAGCGCGCGTGGAATGGCCTTGGGGATCGTCCGCTCGGGGTCACGAACCTCCTCGCCGAGTGTCGCGATGCGGGCGTAGCCGGCGAAGGCGAAGAACAGCAGCCCGGCGGATTGGAGCACGCCTCGGACGCCGCCGACACCGAGGTCGCCGAGGTTCTGGCTCGTGGCCTGTCCGCCGGCGAGGGATCCGAAGATGACGGCCGCGAGCGAGGCGAGCACGATCGCGACGATCACCCGTGTGAGCGCGGCGGTCTTGCGCACGCCTTGGAGGTTGACGGCCGTGAGGACCAGCACGGCCGCGGCGGCGATCGGGCGCTGCCACTGCGGGTAGGCGTAGGCGCCGACGGTGAGCGCCATGGCCGCGCAGCTCGCCGTCTTCCCGACCACGAAGCCCCATCCGGCGAGGTAGCCCCAGAACTCGCCGAGGCGTTCGCGCCCGTAGACGTAGGTGCCGCCGGACGTCGGGTAGACGGCCGCGAGCGCCGCGGACGACGTCGCGTTGCAGTACGCCACCACCGCGGCGATTCCGAGACCGAGCAACAGCCCGGACCCAGCCACGTCGGCGGCCGGGCCGACCGCCGCGAACACGCCGGCGCCGATCATCGAGCCGAGCCCGATGACGATGGCGTCCCCGAGGCCGAGGTTGCGTGCGAGTCGCGTGGGCGGCTGTTCGCTCACGCCGGCCACGCTGTTGTCGCGCGTCCGGTCGTCAGGGACCAGTGGGTTGCGCCCGCTCGAGCAGCGGGAGCAGGAAGCGGATCCGGGTCTCGAGCTCCGTGGCGGTCTGCTCGAACGCCGGCAGTGAGGCACGGTTGCTGGCGCCGGCGGCGGCAGGGTCGGGCAGGCTCCAGTGCACGAGCTCGGGTTGCGACGGGAACTCGGGACAGACCTCACGGACGCGATCGCACAGCGTGATGATCAGGTCGAACCGCTGCCCGACGAGCTCGTCGAGGTGCTTGGTGCGGTTGGCACTGATGTCGATCCCACGCGAGCGCATGACGCGCACCGCGTTCGGATGCAGGGGCTTTGGGTGGCTGCCCGCGCTCGCGACAGCGATCGTGCCGTCAGACAGCTGATCGAGGAGGGCCTCGGCGATCTGGGAGCGAGCGCTGTTGCCGGTGCAGAGGAAGAGCACCCGTTGCGCGGGGCGCCGGTGCGCCCGAGCGTCTCGTGACGCGCCCGGCTGGACCGCGAGGGCCGGGTGGAGCGCGCCGCCAGCATCGTGCAGCTTCTGCTCACACCCTGCGAGATCGATGGCGTAGTAGGCGCCGCGCCCGTCCGCGGCGCTCTGCCGGGTGGACACGAGGCCGCCGTCCCGCAGGCGGCGAAGGTGATACGAGACGAGGTTCTGCGGCGCCCCCACCCGATCGGTCAGCTCAGAGACGGCCCGATCGCTCCGGGTCAGCTCGCGCAAGAGCCGCCACCGCAAAGGATGGGCGACCAGCTCGAGGAAGTCCGGCGGACCTCCTGCCTCCTCGATCACCGCGGTCATGGCGCGAACGACGTGGGCGTCGTCATGCCGGGCTGCGGTCGGCTGGTTGGAAGAGCTCGACGACGTTGCCGGACGGATCTTGGAGCAGGATCTGCTTGCCCCCGGGACCTTCGAGGACGTCGTTGCGGAACGGAGCACCGGCGTCACGGAGGCGGGCGACCTCGGCGTCGATGTCGTCGACGATGAGGTGGATGCGGTTCCAGCCGCCGGGTCCTGGCTTGGTGCCATCCGGCATCGGCCGTCCGGCGGAGCTCGTCGGTCCGGCGAGCAGCAATCGCAGGTTGCCGCGGGCGACGTCGGCGAACGCGGGCGCGAACTTGTTGAGGACCTCGAAGTCGAGGAACTTCGTGTAGAAGGCGGTCGCTTCCTCGACGTCGTCGACCATGTAGCGGACGCTGACCATCTCGTTGGGGTCGGTCATGGCTTCTCCTTTGTTGAGAGCAGCAGACCAACCTACATCAAGTGGGTTCGATGCATCAAGCCGATTTGGTGGATTCCCACGGCGCTCTGGTCGGGGGCATCCCGCTCCCGCCGTTCGCGCTCGGCACGACGCCGAGCACCTGGTGGATGGCGATGTCGCCTTCGTCGAAGGCGACGGCACACCCGGCCATGTAGAGCCGCCAGACCCGGGCCCGGGCAACGCCGGTCAGCCGCACGGCCTCGTCCCAGCTCTCCTCCAGGTTGGCGACCCACGCGCGGAGGGTGCGGGCATAGTGCTCTCGCAGGGACTCCACGTCTCGCACCTCGAACCCGGCCTGTTCCATGACAGCCACCGAGTCCGCGACGTCGATCAGCTCGCCGTCGGGGAACACGTAGCGATCGATGAACGTGGGGCGGCGCTTGCGCGGGCGCCGCACCGCGCTGATGGCGTGGTTCACCAGGCGACCCTGCGGCTGCATCGCGCGGTGGAGGATCTCGTAGTAGCGCGCCAGCCGCGCCTGGCCGACGTGCTCGGACATCCCGATCGAGGAGATGGCGTCGAACCGCTCGTCGCCGAGGTCGCGATAGTCCTGCAGGCGGATCTCGACGCGGTCGGTCAAGCCGGCGTGCGCCACGCGTTCGCGAGCCAGCGCCGCCTGCTCCTCGCTGATGGTGATGCCGACGACGGAGACGTCGTAGTGCGTCGCAGCATGGATCGCCATCGAGCCCCAGCCGCAGCCGACGTCCAGGAGTCGTCCGCCGGGTCGTTCGGACAGGCCGAGCTTGCGACAGATCAGGTCGTGCTTGGCGGCCTGGGCGGCGGTGAGGTCGAGCTCGGGGCTGCGAGAAGCGAGCGCACGAGTACGTCATCGAGGGCCCGAGCACGAGACGGTAGAAGTCGTTGCCGACGTCGTAGTGGTGGCTGATGGCGGCGGCGTCACGCCGCGGCGAGTGCCGCAGTCCTCGCAGCCTCGCCTCCTCGGCAGGCGGTGGCAGGGGCCGGCTGGGCAGCCCGAGCCGGCGAATGGCTTGCACGGCCGCCGGTGCCGCCCTGGTGCCGATCCGGAGGTCATCGGGCACGACGTCACGCAGCGCCCCGATGACCTCGCAGAGGTCGCCGTCCGCGTCGAGGTCGCCCGCGACGAAGGCCCGGCCGAGCCCGAGCGAGTTGGGCGCCCAGACGATCCGCCGGACGGCGTCAGGGCTGCGGATGAGCAACGTCCCCGCCGCCCTCGCCCCCGATGGCTTCAGCTCACTGCCGTCCCAGAACTGCAGCCGGACCGGCAGCTGCGGGCCGAGGACCGCGTGCACCACCGGTTCCAGGACCGATGCGATGGATGCATCGGACCTTGCATCCGCCCGATCCCGAACCTCGGACTCGATGCTCTTGGCGATTGACATCGTGCCTCCCCCAGCGTGTCCTCGCAGCCCGTCCATTCTGGCAACACCGCGGGCGCGAATCTCACCTGGAATCCGCGCCGCGCGCGGAGCGCATGCCGTCCCCCACAAGCCCGTTCCGCGCGACGCTCGTGTGACGCACGTTCGCCCCACCTGGAGGACCGCCATGCCCGAGGTACTGCTCTTTCATCACGTGCACGGGCTCACGCCCGGGGTGACTGGGTTCGCCGACCTCATCCGGGCCGCGGGCCACACCGTGCACACGCCCGACCTGTTCCAGGGCCAGACGTTCGGCACGATCGACGAAGGCATGGCGTACGCCCAACAGGCGGGCTCCGGCATCGATGAGATCGCCGACTCCGCCGCCGACGCCCTACCCGAAGCGCTCGTCTACGCCGGGTTCTCCTTCGGGGCGATGCCGGCCCAGCGGCTCGCCCAGACCCGACCCGGAGCCCAGGGCGCGCTGCTCTTCGAGGCCTGCATCCCGATCACCGGCGACTGGGCCTTCGGGCCGTGGCCGAGGGGAGTCCCGGTGCAGATCCACGGCATGGACGCCGACCCTGTCTTCGCCGGCGACGGTGACATCGACGCGGCCAGGGCGATCGTGTCCGTCGTGCCCGACGCAGAGCTCTTCGTCTACCCCGGCGACCAGCACCTCTTCGCCGACCCTTCACTCCCCTCCTACGACGCCGACGCGGCCGCGCTCCTGACCCAGCGCGTCCTCGACTTCCTCGGGCGCCTCTGGGAGGTCACAGGCTGGGGAGGCGCTGCTGGACGCCGACGAGCGGGGCCAGCGGATCGCCTGCGGTCGCCAGTCGCTCGCCGATGGTCCGGATCGTCCAGCCGTCGGGGCGTAGCTCGGGATCGTCGAGCTCGTCCCAGGTGATGGGCACGGACACCGGCCCGCCGGGGACCGGACGGGCGCTGAAGGGAGCGACGAGCGTCTTGTTGATCGCGTTCTGCGTGTAGTCGAGGCGGGTGAGGCCGCGTCGCTTGGCCTTCGTCCACTCCCAGCTCACCAGCTCGGGCACGGTGTCGCCGACGGCCCGCGAGAGGGTCTCCACCCAGTCCTGGGTCTCCTCGAAGCTGCACCCGGCGGCCACGGGCACCCAGATCTGGATGCCGCGCTTGCCGGTGACCTTGGGGCGGGCCTGCACGTCGAGGTGGTCGAGCGCCGTGCGGTAGAGGCGGGCGAGCACGAGGGCGTCTTCGAAGGTGGCCTTGGTGCCGGGGTCGATGTCGATCATCGCCCAGGTGGGCTCGTGGGGAGACTCGCCGCGCGAGGTCCACGGGTGCAGCTCGACGGCGCCGTTGTTGGCAGCCCACGCGAGCGCCGCCGCGGAGTCGAGGACCAGGTACCACTCCGTCTCGCCCTTGCCGTGGTCGTCGTAGTGCCACCGCGTGAGCCAGTCGGGGGCGTGCTTCGGGATGGCCTTCTGCCAGAAGCCGGTCTCGGTCACGCCGTCGGGGAACCGGTGGAGGTTGACGGGCCGACCGGCGAGGTACGGCAGCATCGCCGGCGCCATGGTGGCGTGGTGGCGGATGAGGTCTCGCTTGGTCAGCGCCGGACCCTTGCCGCGGCGTCCGGGGAACAGGACCTTGTCGAGGTTGGTGAGCTTCAGGGTGTGCTCGCCGAGCTGCCACTCCCCCGCCTTGCCGAGCGCGTCGAGGGCCTCCAGCTCGTCGGCCGTGGCTCCGGCCCAGGACGCTGAGCTCGACCAGGTCGCGGGCGGAGCCGCCTTGACCTCGTCGTTGGTGCGTCCGCTCTTCACCGACAGCGGGTGATCCTCGGGATCCCAGCCGGCCACCGCGTGCTCGTCGTGCTTGTGGAGCAGCAGCCACTGCTCCTTGTCATCCGGCTTGCCCCGCCGGACGAGGACGAAGCGGCCGGCGAGCTTCTCGCCGTGCAGGTCGATGTGGAGGTCACCGGACTCGATGGCGGCCAGTGGGTCCTCGCCCTTCGCAGGCTCCCACGTGCCCCAGTCCCACACGATCACGTCGCCGCCGCCGTACTGGCCGCCGGGGATCACGCCCTCGAAGTCGAAGTAGTCGAGCGGGTGGTCCTCGACGTGGACCGCCATCCGCTTCACGTCGGGGTCGAGGGTCGGGCCCTTCGGCACGGCCCAGCTGACCAACACCCCGTCGGCCTCCAGCCGGAAGTCGTAGTGCAGGCGACTGGCCCGGTGCCGCTGGACCACGAACCGGTTGCCGACGCTCGGAGGCGGCTCCTTGCCGGACGGCTCCGACGTGACGTTGAAGTCGCGCTTGCGCTGATACGTCGCGAGCCGCTTGCTCGCCCCGGCCGGGGCGCTCTTCTTTGGCGTCACGGCGCGGCGCTCATGGTGGGCTGCATCGTCGACAAGGTCAGCACATGCGTCACGAGGATGTTCTTGCCTCCGGGCCGGACCGCCAAACGCCGGTGGATGCCGAAGCGAGGATCCGCCGGCGAGCTCGCCCGCTGATCGGTTTGCCCCCGCGGCGGCTGGGTAGGGCCCTCGCATGTTCGACGAGGACGCGCTCCAACCAGCCCACTCGTGGGTGCAGACATCGGATCCCGGCCCGCCCGACGACGATGACGACGACCATTCGGACCCGGGGGGCGACAGCGACGTGACCCCGGATCCCGCTCGCAACCCGGAAGGACGAGCGCTCACGGGATGAGCTGACGACCGCTCGGCCTCAGCGGGCGATGCGCACGCAGCAGTACCCGGGCTCGGGCTCGAGCCGGGCGGACAGACCGCCGGACGGGCTGACGCCCTCGAGGAGTCCCGCCAGGAAGTCGAGGTTCATCGCGCAGACGAGCGATCGGTGCTCTTCGGCCAGCCGGTGAAAGGGACAGTTCGCGAGCACGATGTCTCCGCCCGCGACGGCTCTGGGCTCGTACCCGTGCTGGCGGAGCGCACCGAGCACGGAACCCTGGTCATCTCCGGACGCCCGCGCTCGGTGCCGATCTGGCGACCGGTGGCGTGGGCGACCGCCGCGAGGCAGTCGACCACGGGCCTCCCGCTGTCGGCGGCATCGGACACGGCGGCGGCGAGCAGCGATCCGGCGAGGTCGTAGTGACGCTCCGGGACCGACGCAGCGAGCTCGACCTGGCGGGGTCGGTAGAGCTTCGCCGGCCGCCCGGCCCCGGGGCCCGACCGCCCGGTGAGGCGCTCGAAGCGGATCTCGACCACCCCCGCCTCCACGAGCTTGTCGAGGTGGAAGGCCGCCACGGGTCGACCCACACCGAGCGCGGTGGCCGCCTCGTCTCGTGAGGTCCAACCGTCGGCCTTCGAGAGCAGGCGGTACAGGTCGCGCCGCAGCGGCTGGTCCAGCGCGGCGATCGCGGCGACCCGTCGCTCGAGATCGGAGGTGTCCTCCACGCCCGCCACTCTAAAACACATTCTCATTCACGTAACAACGTCGGATCCAGTTGAGCGTAGGTTTTCTGGCATGCGTCTCACCGGTGTGGACCACGTCGTGTTCGTCTCCGCTGACCCTGAGCGGCTCGTCTCGTGGTACGAGGAGCACTTGGGGGTCGGGGCCGAGCGGCTCGATGAATGGCGTCGCGGTGAGGTCCCGTTCGTCTCGATCCGCATCAGTCCGACCTTCCTCATCGACGTCGTCGCCGGCGAGCGAAGCGGCACGAACGTCGACCACATCGCCCTCACGGTCGACGACGCCGACCTCGACGACCTCGCGGCGTCAGGCTCGCTCGAGGTCGAGATGGGTCCAGCGGACCTCTTCGGTGCCCGTGGTGTCGGTCGTGGCCTGTACATCCGCGATCCCGACGGCAACCGCGTCGAGCTCCGGACCTACGCGTGACGCAGGACGCAGAACTCGTTGCCGTCGGGATCGGCCATGACGACCCAGTCGACGTCGCCCTGGCCGATGTCGATTCGGGACGCGCCGAGTGACACGAGACGGTCGACCTCGGCGTCCTGCTCGGCTTGGTCGAGCGGCGCGACGTCGAGGTGCCACCGGTTCTTCCCGAGCTTCGGGGCCACCGGCGGGCCGCCCCACGCGATGATCGGCCCGTTGCCGTCGGGCGCACGGATGGCCGTCTCCTCGTCCTGATCCCACACCAACGGCCAGTCGAGCGCGGCACGCCAGAAGTACCCGACCTCTCTCGTCCCGTCACAGTTGATCGCACCCAGACGGCCGCAGTCCGCGAGGAACGAGTTGCTCGGCTCGATCACGCAGAGCTCGTTGCCCTCGGGATCCGCCAGCACGACATGCTCGTCGTCGGGGCCCTGCCCGATGTCGATGTGCCGTCCGCCGAGCTCGACGAGCCTGGCCACGGATTCCCGCTGATCGTCGAGTGAGTTGGTCGTCAGATCGAGGTGGACCCGGTTCGGGCCGAGCTTCGGTGTCGGTGCCGGCAAGAGGTCCAGCGGGAACCCGGTGCCGTCCGTCGGCACCAGACGGACCACCTCGGAGGAGTCGTCCGCGATCTCCCAGCGCAGTGCCTCCGCCCAGAACCGCGCGAGACCGAGCGGGTCGTTCGCATCGACGCAGAGCGCAGCAAGACCAAGGGGCATCGCACTCGAGCATCGCAGCGTGATCCATCGGACACGAGCGCGTTTGCCGAGAGGCGTCGTCCGGCGAGGGTCCTCGTCAGAACCGGTCGGCCGCCGACCCCCAGCCTTCCCGGCGCGTGAGTCGGACGAGCGCGATCACCGGCAGCAGGCCGACCAGCACGATGAGGAGCGCGGGCAACGCGGCCGCATCGAACCGTGAGTCCTTGGTGGCGTCCCACACGGTGATGGCGAGGGTGTCGCCGCCGAGGGGCCGCAGCAGCGCGGTGGCGGGGAGCTCCTTCATGACCTCGACGAGCACGAGCAGGCCGCCCGTCAGGATGCCCGGCCAGAGCAGTGGAAGGTGGACGTCCGCGAGGATGCGGGCGCGGTCGGCCCCGAGGACGCGAGCGGCGTCGTCGAGGGACGGGCTGATCTGGTTCATCCGGGCCTCGACGGCGAAGTACGCGAGGGCGAGGAAGCGCACGACGTAGGCGACCAGCAGGCCCGAGGATCGTGCCCGTGAAGATCAGGCCGGTGTCGAGGCCCAGCACATCCTCGGCCCAGTGGGCGGCCCCCCGGTCGAAGCCGACCAGCGGGACGTACACCGCGACCGCGACGACGGTGCCCGGCACGGCGTACCCCGACCGTCGCGAGGCGGGCGCTGGCCGACCCGAAGTGCGAGCGGTGGGCCCGCTGGCCGACGGCGATGATCGTGGCGGTGATGACGGCGACGGTCGCCGCCAGCAGCCCCAGGACGACCGTGTTCCGCACCGCGCGACCGAGGTTCGGATCGAGGTCGCCTCCCGAGATCGTCTCCACCGCCCAGGCGAACAGCTGGGCGACGGGCAGCGCGAACGCCACCAGCAGGAGGACGAGTCCCGGCAGGGGGGCGAGCCAGCGCCGGGCGCCGCGGAGAGGCCGGGGCGCGATGGCGTCGCCGCGGCCGAGGGCCTGGTGGTAGCGGGCCCGCCCGCGCAGCGCCCGCTCGAAGGTGACCATCATCAGGGCGAGGCCCACGAGCACGGTGGCGAGCTGCAGCGCTGCGTCCTGGTCGAAGGTGCCGTACCAGACCCGGTAGATGACGCTCGTCAGCGCCTGGACGCCCGAGCAGGTCGACGGTGCCGAAGTCGGCCAGCGCCTCCATCACGGCCAGCGACGCACCGGCCGCCAGCGCCGGGCGGGCGAGGGGGACGGCGACGCGCCGCACCGCCTGCCCGTAGCTGCTGCCCGAGGCAGCGCGCCGCCTCGAGGGCCTGACGGGACTGGCCGAGGAACGCGCTGCGGCCCAGCACGTAGACGTACGGGTAGAGGACGGCGGTGAGGATCACGGTCGCGCCCGAGCGGCGTGCGCAGCCCGGGGATCTGCAGGCCCCCGCCGAGCAGGTTCGAGTGCAGCGGGCTGGAGACGCCGTACTGCCCGAGGGCGACGAACACGAGGACGTAGGCGGGCATGGCCATCGGCAGCACGAGCGCCCAGTCGAGCCAGCGCCGGCCGGGGAAGTCGTAGAACGACACGAGCACGGCCAGGCCCGCCGCCGACGACCAGGGTGCCGGCCCCCACCCCGACGCCGAGGAGCACGCTGTTGACGAGGGCACGCGGGAGCAGGGTGCGGGCGATGTCGTCGAAGGCGTCGACCCCGCCGATGAAGCTGGCCGGCAGCGCGAGCAGCGGCCCGACGACGACGAGCGCCATCACGGCGCTCACGATCGTCCACGCGGGAACGCGCCGACGCCGGGTCGGCCGCGACGGCGCCCGACGGCGGTCGGCGGCGGTGCTCAGCGCCAACCCACCTCGAGCATCAGCTCGACGGCGTCGTCGAGCAGGGGGCCCGCCTCGGTCGCCGGAGATCGGGTCCATCTTCACGTCGGCCCAGTCGGCGATGTGCGGCGGGCGGCGGGACGGCGGGGTTGGCCGCGAACTCGCTGCCCGCGGTGATCAGCGCCTCGGCCTTCTCGGTCGGTGAGGTACTCGATCAGCGCGATGGCATCCTCGGGCTGGTCGGTCGAGGCCACCATCCCGACCCCGGAGATGTTGGTGTGGGCACCGGCCCCGTCCTGGTCGGGCCAGGCGGGGGCCACCGGGAAGTCGGGGTCGTCGAGCAGCACGCGGCCCAGGTAGTAGTGGTTGGTGAGGCCGAGGTCGCAGTCACCCGCGGCGATCACGCCGAGCAGCTCCCCGTCGGAGGGGATGATGTCGGGGTCGTTGGCCATCCACGACTCGAGCAGCGCCTCGGGTGGCGTCATGGCCCCGCTTGGCGATCATGTCGGCGACGAGCGACTGGTTGTACTCGTTCGACGAGGTCCGCAGGCAGGTTCGGCCCCGGAACTGCGGGTCGCCGAGCGCCTCGTAGGAGGTCACCGTGCCGGGGTCGACGCGCTCGGTCGACACGACCGGGACCCGCATCCGGGTGCTGATGCGCCCACCAGGCCCCGTCGGGGTCGTGGAGCCCGTCGGGGATGTTGGCCTCGAGGGTCGGGGTGTCGACGGGGGCGAGCAGCCCGGCGTCGTCGGCCCGCCACAGGTTGGCCAGGTCGGTCGTGACGAGCACGTCGGCCGGGGTGTCCGACGCCCTCCTGCTGCAGCCGCTCGAACAGCTCCGGACCGGTGCCGCCCCGCAGCTCGACGTCGATGCCGGTCTCCGCCTCGAAGTCCTCGAAGACCTCCTCGCTGCCGTAGTGCGAACGCCCGTTGTAGACGACGAGCGTCGGCCCGTCGTCCCGGTTGGCGAAGACCGCCACGGCCACGACGGCGACGAGGAGCACCAGGACCGCGACGGGGATCGGCCAGCGCATGCGGATCAGACGGGACAGCATCACGACCCTCTGAGGGGGGCGGGCGGCAGTGTACTTAGGTGTTAGGTGATCCTGACATCGGCGCAGCAAGCCACCCCAAGGTGATTCGGTAGGGTCCGTCACCGTGACGGCCCCGTCCGCGATCGACGCCGTCGGCGTCCACAAGACGTTCGGCGGGGCCGCGGCGCTGCGCGACGCCTCCCTGGCCGTCGCGCGCGGCCAGCTGGTGGCGCTGCTCGGTCCCAGCGGATCCGGCAAGACGACCATGCTTCGCGTGATCGCGGGCCTCGAGGTCCCCGACGCCGGCACGGTGTCGATCGGTGGGCGCACGGTCGTGGGGCCGACCATGTGGGTCGAGCCGGAGCAGCGCCACGTCGGGATGGTGTTCCAGGACGGGGCCCTCTTCCCCCACCTGTCCGTGGCGGCCAACGTGGCGTTCGGCGAGCCCAAGGCGGGCCGCGTCGAGACGTGCCTCGAGCTGGTCGGCCTCGCGGACCGGGCCCGGTCCTTCCCCCACGAGCTCTCCGGCGGCGAGCGACAGCGGGTCGCGCTGGCCCGCGCCCTGGCCCCGGAGCCCGAGGTGGTCCTGCTCGACGAGCCGTTCGCGGCGCTCGACGCCACCCTCCGCACCTCCCT
>CAVRKU010000007.1:0-97624 GCA_963721695.1 uncultured Microthrixaceae bacterium | reverse complement strand
GCTAGGTTCGGGCCGATGCGACGGTTGTGGCCCGACCCGGGCGAGGTGGACGACGTCGCCGCCCTCGTGGCCGCCGATGCCCGTCCGGCACCGGCCCACCGGCCGTGGCTGCTCGTCAACATGGTCGCCTCGCTCGACGGCGCCATCACGATCGCGGACCGGTCGGGCGGCCTCGGCGGACCGGCCGACAAGGCCATGTTCTCGGCGCTCCGCGGCGTGGCCGACGTGGTCATGGCCGGGGCCGGCACCGTGCGGGCCGAGGGCTACGGACCGGCTCGGCCCTCGGACGCCGTCCGGGCCGTCCGCCGTGCGCGCGGGCAAGCGGAGGTGCCCCGCATCGCCGTGGTCACGCGCTCGCTCGACCTCGACCTCGCCACGCCGCTGTTCACCGAGGCCGTCGAGCCCACCATCGTGATCACCTGCGCGTCGGCCGATCGCGATCGCCAGGCCGCCGTGGCCGAGGTGGCGCAGCTCCTGGTCGTGGGTGACGACGCCGTCGACCTGTCGGCCGCCATGGCGCGGCTGCGCGAGCAGGGCGTCGAGGTCGTCACCTGCGAGGGCGGGCCCCACCTGAACGGCGACCTGGTGCTGGCCGACCTCATCGATGAGTGGGACCTCACCGTCTCCCCCACGCTCGTCGGCGGTGACGCCGGTCGCTCCAGCCGCGGCGCCTACCCGCCCGAGTCCATCGGGATGGACCTCGACCGGGTGCTCGAGGACGACAGCTTCCTCCTCACCCGCTGGATCCGCCGCGGCGCCTAGCGCCCGTCAGGCATCAGTGGCGCTTGGGCTCCGTGCGCTTGGCGAGCAGCGTGATCTCGCGCTCGAAGTCGCTGAGGTCGTCGAAGCCCAGGTAGACGCTCGCGAAGCGCACCGCGGCCACCGGGTCGACCTCGCGCAGGCGCTCCAGCACCGCCCGCCCGACCATCTCCGTCGGGACCTCCGTCTGGCCCTCGAGCCGGATGGCGTCCTCGACGGCCGCGATCAGCTCGTCGAGCGCGACACCACCATCGGCTTCGATCGGACGGCCCTTGGCGGCCAGGCGGATCCCCACCGCGACCTTCTCCCGGTCGAACGGCTCCCGGTCGCCGGATCGCTTGACCACGACCAGCGGCGACTCCTCGAGGCGCTCGAAGGTCGTGAACCGCCGCCCGCAGTCGATGCAGGCCCGGCGGCGACGGATCGACGAGCCATCGTCCGCCTGGCGCGAGTCGACCACCTTGTCGTCGAAGGAGCCGCAGGCAGGACACCGCACGCCGGGCACGCTACTTCTGCGCCCGCGGCCCGGCAGGGGCGCCGGCGGCGGGCGAAGCGACGCCGCGGAGCAGGCGATCAGCCCTGCGGCAGCTCGAGCTCCTGGCCCACGACGAGGGGCGAGCTGCCGTTGATGGCGACCAGCTGGTCGACCGTGACGCGGACGTCGGTGTCGGGTGCGACGGCCTCGGCGATCGTCCACAGCGTGTCGCCGGGCTGCACCACCACGGTGGCGGGCGCGGCCACCCCGGCCGCGCTCGAGGCGGCGGCCGAGGTGGGCGTGGGGTCGCCGGCGGCGGAGGAGGGGGCACCGCCGGCGATCCTGGCCGTGGCAGAGCTGGCCAGGAGGAAGAGCGCCGTCAGCACGGCGAGCGTGACGACGGCCGCCACCAGACGGCGACGCCGGTACCGAGCCTGCTGCGCCAGCCGGGCGGGGGCCCGGCCGCCGTCGAGCACTCGCAGCGTCGGCCGGGGTGGGTGGCCGGGACCCGGCGGGATGGTGGTGGGCTGGAGGGCGATGGAGGCCATGTCGAGAAGTCTCCTCAGGGGGTGTGACAAGCGAGCCGGTGGAACGGGTGTTCCGGGAACGCCTGTTCGCTGTTGCTCAGGATACCCACGAACGCCCGTTCGAGGTCAAGGCCCAGATCGAACGGACGTGCGGGGAACGAGTGTTCTTGCCCTGGCGCGCCGGCGGCGGTACGGTCCCGAACATCTGTACGGCTCTGGAGGTCTCCCATGCCTGACGTCACCCTCACCCCCCGCCAGCGGGAGGTCCTCGAGGTCATCGAGCAGTACCAGCGCGAGCGCGGCTACCCGCCGTCCGTGCGGGAGATCGGCGAGGCGGTCGGCCTCACGTCGCCGTCCACGGTGCACGCCCACCTCGCCACCCTGCAGAAGCTCGGCTTCCTGGTGCGCGACCCCACGAAGCCCCGGGCCATCGAGGTGCGCTTCGACGCCACGTCCGGCGCCCCGGTCGAGCGCCGGCCGGTCCGGCACGTGCCCCTCGTGGGCGACGTCGCCGCCGGCACGGACGTCCTGGCCCAGGAGAACATCGAGGAGACCCTCCCCCTTCCGGCCGACTTCACCGGCGAGGGCGACCTCTTCATGCTGCGGGTGCGGGGCGACTCGATGATCGAGGCCGCCATCGTCGATGGCGACTACGTCGTGTGCCACGCCCAGAGCACGGCCAACAACGGCGACATCGTCGTGGCCGGCATCCCCGGCGACGAGGCCACGGTCAAGACGTTCACCCGCAAGGGCGGCAAGGTCACCCTGCTCCCGTCGAACGCCCGGCTCGCGCCGATGGAGTTCGACGCCGACGAGGTCGCGGTGTTCGGCAAGGTCGTCACGGTCCTCCGCCGCGTCTGACCCCAGGCCGGACTCGCCGCATCGACGACCTACGGTGGCAGCGTCTGCCCGTATCCCCGATGAAGCGAGGTCCTGCCTTGGCCACCACCCGCACCGCCACCACCGTCTGGCACGGATCACTCCTCGAAGGCTCTGGGCGAGTCGAGCTCGGGTCGTCCGGACTCGGCGGCTTCGATGTCACGTGGGCGTCACGGGCCGAGGATCCGGCCGGGCGCACGAGCCCGGAAGAGCTCATCGGTGCCGCCCACTCGTCGTGCTTCTCGATGGCCCTCTCGAGCGCGCTCGCCAAGGCCGGCACCCCGCCGACCACGCTCGAGACCACGGCCGACGTCACGTTCCAACCCGGTGAGGGCATCACCGGGATCCACCTGACCGTGCGGGGCGAGGTCCCGGGCATGACCGCGGACGAGTTCGCGACGGCCGCCGAGGGGGCCAAGACGGGCTGCCCGGTGAGCCAGGCGCTGACCGGCACCACCATCACGCTGACCGCCAGCCTGGCCTGAGCCTCCTAGGGCGGCGGGGCCGTCGTGAGGACGGCGCCGAGGACGGCGTAGGCCCGATCGAGCGATGCCCGATCCACCCGCTCCTCGGCGGTGTGGGCGAGCGTCGCATCGCCCGGCCCGAGGTTGCAGGCGGGCACCCCGATGGCGGCGAAGCGAGCCACGTCGGTCCAGCCGAGCTTGGCCGTGACCGTGAGCTGGTGGTCGTCGACGAGGGCCCGGAGGATGGGGTTGTCGAGGCCCGGCGCGGCTGCGGGAGCGCTGTCGACGACGGCCACCTCGTCGCCGTCCTCGAGCACGGGGTCCAGCAGGGCCCGCACCGCATCGGCGGCCGCCTGCGCGGTGCGGTCCGGCGCGAAGCGGTGGTTGAGGGTGACGGAGGCCGTGTCCGGCACCACGTTGCCGGCCACGCCCCCCGTGACGAGGACGGCCTGCAGCGCCTCTCGGAAGCGAACGCCCTGGATCTCGGGCTGGCGCTCCTCGAACCCGTCGACCAGGCGGAGGAGCTCGCCCATGCGGTGGATCGCGTTGCGGCCCATCCACGGCCGAGCGGTGTGGGCCCGTGCGCCTCGGAGGGTGACCTCCATGCGCAGCGTGCCCTGGCAGCCGGCCTCGAGCTCTCCCCCGGTGGGCTCGCCCAGGATGGCGACGTCGCCCTCGAGCAGCTCGGGCCGGTCGCGCAGCAGGTGGGCGAGCCCGTTGTGCTCGGCGGCCACCTCCTCGCCCGCGTAGAAGACGTAGGTGACGTCCACCGCGGGGGCCGCCACCTCCCGCGCCAGGGCGAGCATCACGGCCAGGCCGCCCTTCATGTCCGTCGACCCGAGGCCCCAGAGGACGTCGCCGTCCAGGCGAGGTTCGGCGTTCCCGTTCACGGGCACCGTGTCGGTGTGGCCCGCGAGCACCACCCGCCGGGACCGTCCGAGCTGGGTCCGGGCCACGAGGTTGGCCCCGACCCGTTCCACGACGAGGTGCGGGAGCACCTGCAGCTCGGCCTCGAGGTGATCCGTCAGCGCCGCTTCCTCGTGGCTCACGGACGGGATCGCCACCAGAGATGCCGTGAGCGCGAGCAAGTCGGGATCGGCCATCCCCCCACGGTAGATACGGTGGGCCGCCGTGACCGACATCGTTCCCTCCACCGGCGGCGCACGCGGCGTCGGCCTCGCGACGTTCGCCGGTGACGACCGGCTCCTCGATGCGTGGTTCCTGCAGCCCGAACGCACCGAGGGGGGCGGAACGACGGGCACCGAGCCGGTGCGGGCGGGCGACATCGAGGACGCCCTCGGGGGCGGAGCCGCGCGAGCCGTGGTCAGCGACGAGGTGCGCGGCGTCAGCGTGCGCGCGGTCGCCACCACCATCGCCGATCTCCAGGCTCCCCCGATCGACACGTGCGACGTCTACCTGCGGCTGCACCTGCTCTCGCACCGGCTGGTGCTGCCCAACAGCATCAACCTCGACGGGATCTTCGGGCTCCTGCCCACGGTGGCGTGGACCCAGCTCGGCCCGGTCGCCGTGGAGGACCTGCCGGCCGCCCAGGTCCGCGGGCGATCGGCCGGCACGCCCCTGCTGGTCCACTCGCTCGACAAGTTCCCGCGCATGCTCGACTACGTCGCCCCCTCGGGCGTGCGGATCGCGGACGCCAACCGGGTGCGCCTCGGGGCCCACCTGGCCGACGGCACGACGGTCATGCACGCGGGCGCGGTGAACTTCAACGCCGGCACGATCGGCGCCGCGATGGTGGAGGGCCGGCTCACCCAGGGCGTGATCATGGGTGAGGGCTCGGACCTCGGCGGCGGCGCGTCCGTGCTGGGCACGCTGTCCGGCGGTGGCAAGCACGTCGTGCGCATCGGGGAGCGCTGCCTGATCGGGGCCAACGGCGGCATCGGCATCTCGCTCGGGGACGACTGCGTGGTGGAGGCGGGCCTCTACGTCACGCCCGGGACCCGGGTCACGCTCCCCGACGGCTCGATCGTGAAGGCCAAGGAGCTCAGCGGGCAGAGCAACATGCTCTTCATCCGCAACAGCACCACCGGGGTGGTGGAGGTGCGAGACCGAACGGGAGGGGCGGTCACGCTCAACACCGCCCTCCACAGCTCCAACTGACGCCGATGGCGGACGACGACCGACGATCGACCGAGGACGAGCAGCTCACAGGACTGGGCAGCCTCGAGCGGAAGCTCGACACGGTCGCCGGCGCCCTCGTCGCCATCGCGGACTCCCACTCCGACCTGCTCGCGCACGTCGCCGAGGCCGAAGCCCGCCGCAGCAACGATGCCCGCGAGGTGGCGCAGCGGCTCAACGCCATGGAGCGCCAGGTCCTGGCGCTCTCCACCGAGCCCATCCCTGCGGCCACCGGACCGTCGGACCTCGTCGCGACGACGTCGTGGGCCGGAGATCTCGAGCGGATGCGAGCCGACCTCACGTTGAGCCTCGACGTGCTCGCGCGGCTGACCGAGAGCATCGAGCGCCTCGAGCACCAGGCCGACCCGCCTCCGGAGGCCGACGACGGCGACGACCTCGGCCAGCAGCTCATGCTCCACACGGATCTCGCGCTGGCCGGCGCGCTGCGCGTGATCGACCAGCGGTTGGGGGCGCTTCGCGACGCGCTCACCGATGCCGCCAACGGCCCGACCGCGGTCGCCGGGTTCGAGGCCGGAGCGGTGATGGGCGCGACGCAGGCCGCCTGGACCAGGCTGGAGCAGCGCCTCGACGCGGAGTTCGACGACCTCGGGCGCCAGCTGCAGGCGATGGTCGTCCTGATCGAGCGCACCGCGACGCTCGCCGAGGCGGTGGCGAACCGCCCGGTGCTCACCGGCGATCAGCTGCGACGAGCCGCTTCAGCGATGAAGGAGAGCGTCGCCAGCGCCAGTCGCTCCCGACGCGAGCGTCGCGGCGGCCAGCGGGGTCTCGGATCCGGGACCTAGCCGACGGCCGGGTCGACCATCGCCTCGCGAAGGCGGTCGGCCACGAGCTCGAGCCGGTCGTCGGGTTGCACCACGGCCACCCGGATGTGCCCCGCGCCTTCGGCTCCGTAGAAGTCCCCGGGTGACACGAGCGCTCCACCGTCGGTCGCCAGGCGACGGGCGAGGCCCCAGGCATCGCCGCCGGGTGCCGGCGCCCACACGTAGAACGCACCGGCGGGCATCGGGGCGTCGACGCCCACCGAGGCCAAGGCGGCCACCATCAGCGCCAGCCGCCCTGCATACCGGGCCCGCTGCTGCTCGACGTGCTCGTCGTCGGCCCAGGCGGCCACCGCCGCGGCCTGGACCGGACCGGGCACCATGAAGCCGGCGTGCTTGCGCACCTCGGACAGGTAGCGGACCAGCGCCGGATCCCCGGCGTAGAAGCCGGCCCGCGCGCCGGCGAGGTTCGACCGCTTCGACAGCGAGTGCACCGCCAGCACCCCGTCCACGCCGTGCTCGAGGATCGTGTGCGGCGGCCCGTCCCAGGTGAACTCGATGTAGCACTCGTCCGCCAGGACCGGCACGCCGTGGGCTCGCCCCCACGCCGCGGCCGCCCCCAGGTCGTGGAGCTCGCCGGTCGGGTTGCCGGGCACGTTCACCCAGAGGCAGAGCGCGCGCTCCGCATCCGCCGGGTCGATGGCCTCCAGGTCCACGTAGGGCACGGCTCGACAACCGGCAAGGGTCGCCCCCATCGCGTAGGTGGGGTAGCTGATCGCCGGGTACAGGACGGTGTCGCGGTCTGGTTGCCGGAGGCGCAGCCACTGCGGGATCCCCGCCACCAGCTCCTTCGTCCCGACGCACGCCGCCACGTGGTCGGCGTCGATGGTCACCCCGAGGCGGCGCGCCATCCACGCCGCCGCCGCCTCCCGGTAGGTCGCCGTGCCGATCGAGGGCGGGTAGCCACGCTCGGAGCCGGACCGCGCCAGGGCCTCGAGGACGGCCGCAGGAGGCGGGTCGCAGGGCGTGCCGATCGAGAGGTCGACCAAGCCGCCGGGTCGCCCGGCGGCGATCTCCTTGAGCTCGTCGAGACGGTCGTAGGGGTACGGCGGGGGGACGAACGGCTCGCGCACGTCAGGCGACCACGTACTCGACGAACTGACCGAGCGATGCGTCGTCGAGTCGCACCCGCAAGCGCATGCCGTCGTCGGCCGCCTGCTCGCTCAGCACCTCGCCCTCCCGGTGGACGGCGGCCATGACGTCGCCGCGGTCGTAGGGGACGGCCAGCTCGACGATGTTGGTGAGCGCGCGGAGGCGGGCCGCGATCGTGAGGAGGAGCTCCTCGACGCCCTCCCCGGTGGTGGCGCTGAACGAGACGGAGCCCTCGTGCACCTTGGCGAGGCGCCGCGCTTCGCTCGGGACCAGGTCCGCCTTGTTGAAGGCGTAGAGCACGGGCACCTCGTCGGCGTCGATGTCTCGGAGCACCGTGCGCACCGCGTCGATGTTGCCCTCGGGGTCGAGGGCCGACGCGTCGACGACGTGCACGAGGAGGTCGGCGTCCGCGGCGACCGACAGCGTCGACTTGAAGGCCTCGACGAGCTGGTGAGGGAGCTTGCGGATGAAGCCGACCGTGTCGGTGAGGAGCACCTTCTCGCCGCCGGGCAGGTCGAGGCGTCGCGTGGTGGCGTCGAGGGTGGCGAAGAGGCGGTCCTCGACGAGGACGCCCGCGTCGGTGAGCCGGTTGAGGAGCGTCGACTTGCCGGCGTTCGTGTACCCGACGATGGCGACCCGTTGGGTGCGGGCCCGGTGCTGGGCCTTGCGCTGGGTGGCACGGTGCTTGTCGATCTCGCGCAGCTCGGCCTCGAGCTTGTGGATGCGTCGCTGGATGCGACGGCGGTCGACCTCGAGCTGCGTCTCACCCGGGCCGCGCGTGCCGATCTGGGCCCCGCCCGCGGACGTGCCGCCACCCTGCTGGGACAGGGTCGTGCCCCGCCCGCGGATGCGAGGCAGCCGGTACCGCAGGAGGGCCAGCTCGACCTGGGCCTTGCCCTCCTGGCTGTGGGCGTTCTGGGCGAAGATGTCGAGGATCACCGCGGTCCGGTCGATGGCGGTGCGGCCCAGGAGCTTCTCGAGGTTGCGCTGCTGGGCCGGGGTGAGCTCGTTGTCGAACACCACGGTGTCGCAGTCGGTCTCGAGCGCGATCTCCCGGAGCTCCTCGGCCTTGCCCTTGCCGATGTAGGTGGGCGGGTCGGGCGCGGCACGGCGCTGCACGAGGCGCGCGACCTCGTCCGCGCCGGCGGTGTCGACGAGCTGGGAGAGCTCGTCGAGTCCGGCTTCGGTGTCCTCGGCGGTGTGCGGGGGGAGGGTCACGCCCACCAGGACGATCTTCTCCCGGAACGCGCGCTCGATCAGCGACACTCGGACATCCCTCTCCTCACGGCCACGGCGTGTCGATGATGGCGACCGACGTGACGTCGCCGGTGAGCAGGACAGGGTCGCCGAGCGTGACCTCCACGGGACCGCCGGGCATGTGGATGGTGGCGGTGGCACCGCTGAGACCCCACTCGTGCGCCGCCGCGGCGACGGCACACGCGCCCGTTCCGCATGCCTGCGTGGGGCCGACCCCTCGCTCGAACACGACCATGTCGATCTGGTCCGCCTCCGGTCGGGGCATCAGCACCTCGACGTTGGCTCCGCCCGGCGTGCTCGCGTCGATGCGAGCGCCGAGGGCGACGAGCGCCTCGGTGTCGGGCAGCTGGGCCCCCGCCCACTCGAGCACCACGTGCGGGTTGCCCAGGTCGACCCGCGCCGCCCGGCGGGCGAGCGGCTCGTCCCAGTCAGCCTCGGCGTCGATGACCTTGGCCTGGCCCATCTCGACGCTCATCCGCTGTGTCGCCGAGCCGGCTCCCGCCAACAGGTGGACCGACCGCCGGCCGGCCGCCGTCGCGACCTCGAGGGTCGGCGGCTCCGCCTCGCCCGCCTGGAAGACGGCCTGGGCGAGGCACCGGATGCCGTTGCCGCTCATCTCGGCGATCGAGCCGTCGGCGTTGAACAGCTCCATGGTGACGTCCGCCCCGTCGGTGCCGGCGCTGGCCCGCAGCAGGCCGTCGGCGCCGATCCCCGTGCGGCGGTCGCAGAGCGCGACGGCATCCGACGGGCCCACCGGGTGGGTGCCGCCGAGGTCGAGCAGGACGAGGAAGTCGTTGCCCAAGCCGTGGTGCTTGGTGAGGCGCATGCGACGGTCAGCCTACGGTCCGCGCCAGATCGTCCACGAGGAGGTTCGCCTCCTCCCCGGGCCCGAGGTCGAGCCAGGTGATGCGGGGGTCACGCCGGAACCAGGCCCACTGGCGCCGGGCGAACCGGCCCGTGCGACGGACCGCCAGGTCGAGGGCCACGTCGAGGGGGACCTCGGCGGTCAGGTGCTCGTGGAGCTCGCGGTACCCCAGGGCCTGGGCGGCCGTGCGGGACAGCCCCCGCGGGTCGTCGTGCAGGCGGCGGACCTCGTCGAGGAAACCGGCATCGAGCTGGACGCGGTACCGCGCCGCGATGCGAGCCCGCAGGTCGTCGGACGAGCGCCGCAGGCCGACCATGGTGAACGGCGTCGGCGGGTGCACGTCGAGTCCCGGCCCGTAGGTCGAGAACAGCCGACCGCTGCCCAGCGTCACCTCGAGCGCCCGCACCACCCGGCGCCGGTTGGCGGGGTCCATGCGGTCGGCGGCCAGCGGGTCGAGGGCGTGCAGCCGCGCGTGGAGCGCGGCGGTGTCCGGCTCGGCGTCGAGCTCGGCGCGCACCTCCGGGTACTGGGCGGGGATGTCGAGCTCGTCCACGATGGCCTGCACGTAGAGCGCGGTGCCGCCCACCAGCAGGGCGCGCCGGCCGCGCCCCTCGATGTCGGCGATCGTCGCCAGCGCCTGGCGTTGGAACCACGCCACCGCTCCCTCCTCCCACGGGTCGAGGAGGTCGAGCAGGTGGTGCGGCACCTCGGCTCGCTCGCCGGTGGTGGGCTTGGCGGTGCCGATGTCCATCCCGCGGTACACCTGCATCGAGTCGACCGACACGAGCTCCCACTCCGGGGCGCGCCGGGCCAGCGCCATGGCCAGGGCCGACTTTCCGGACGCGGTGGCGCCCACGAGCACCGCGTGGCGCCCGGACGTCACCGCGGGTCGAGCTCCTTGGCGAAGCAGACCGACTGCGGGGAGTCCTTGTAGTGGCCGTAGGGCGTGATCCGGTGCCAGCCGTGGGAGTCGTACAGGGCCATGGCCTCGGGCTGGGCCTCGCCGGTCTCGAGCTGGATGCGGCGGTAGCCGAGGGCGGCGGCGATCTCCTCGAGCCGGACCAGGAGCGTGCGGCTGACCCCGCGTCGGCGAGCGCTGGGCGCGGTGTACATGCGCTTGATCTCGCCGACGGCGGGATCGCTGTCGAGCGGCTTGAGGGCGCCGCAACCGGCCGGCTCGCCGTCGATCCACGCCACGAGGAAGGTCCCGACAGGGGTCTGCACCATGGCCGGGGTGACCTCGGCGAGGTAGTCGTCGATCCTCGGGGTCGTCCGCCTCGTCGAGGTCGGCGTACCGCTCGTTGAGGTCTCGCAGGAGCGCCTGCACGAGCGCCACGGCCACCGGGCCGTCGTAGGGCTCCTCGGTGATCGTGATCAACCGACGAGCAGGGGGAGCCGGGTCTTGTGCGTCGCGCCGCGGGTCACGTCGAGGAGCTCACCGCGCAGGTGGTGGGGCGCGGCCCCGGTCACCCGCACCGTGGCGTAGGTGCCCGCGCGGACGGGCGCGGCGGCGAAGTGGACGAGCTTGTTCTGGCGGGTCCGGCCGGACAGGACCGCCGGGTCCTTGCGTGACGGGCCCTCCACGACCACCTCCTCGATCCGCCCGACGCGGGCTTCGTGGCGCGCCAGGCCCGACCGCTCGACCACGATCCGGAGCCGCTCGAAGCGCTCGGCCACCACCTCGGGTGGCACCTGCTCGTCGACCATCTCGGCGGCCTCGGTGCCGGGGCGGGGGCTGTAGATGAACGTGTACGCGCTGTCGTAGGCGGCCTCCGCGGCCACCTCGAGGGTCCGCTCGAAGTCGTCGTCCGTCTCGCCCGGGAACCCCACGATGATGTCGGTGGTCACGGCGAGGTCGTCGATGGCGTCGCGGGCCGCTCGGAGGCGGTCGAGGTAGCGCTCGGCGGTGTAGCCCCGGTGCATGGCGGCCAGCACCCGATCGCTGCCCGACTGCAGCGGCAGGTGGAGGTGCTCGCACACCGCCGGCGTCTCGGCCATGGCGGCGATGGTCTCCGGCCGCAGGTCCTTCGGATGCGGGCTCGTGTACCGCACACGGTGGATCCCCTCGACGGCGCCCACCGCTCGGAGGAGCCGATCGAACAACGGCCGCACCCGTTCGCCTCCGCCCGCCTGGCGCGCGGCGAGCGCGAGGTCGCGGCCGTAGCTGTTCACGTTCTGGCCGAGCAGCGTGACCTCGGTGACGCCGTCGTCCGCCGCGCGCCGGACCTCCTCGACGATGTCCTCGAACGGTCGGCTGATCTCCTTGCCTCGCACCGCGGGGACGATGCAGAAGGCACAGCTGTTGTCGCAGCCGATCTGGATCGTCACCCACCCGGCCCAGGGCACCTCCCGGCGCACCGGCAGGGCCGAGGGGAAGGCGTCGTGGTCCTCCGCGACCGTCTCCTCGAGGATCTCGACGATCGAGTGGCCGGCGTCCCGAGCCTCGTGGAGCAGGTCGGCGGCGCGGTGCACGTTGTGGGTGCCGACCACCACGTCGACGTAGGGGGCCCGATCGGTGACCGCATCGCGGTCCTTCTGCGCCAGGCACCCGGCGACCATGATCTGCATCCCCGGCGTGCGGTCCTTCACCGACTTGAGGTGGCCCAGGGTGCCGTAGAGCTTGTTGTCGGCGTTCTCGCGGATGCAGCAGGTGTTGAGCACCACGACGTCGGCGTCCTCGACGCTCCCGGTCTCCACCAGCCCGTCGGCCTGCAGGAGCCCGGCGATCCGCTCCGAGTCGTGCTCGTTCATCTGGCACCCGAAGGTGCGCAGGAAGAAGCGGCGGGGCTCGGTCACGGCCGACAGGCTACGGCATCGCTGAGCGCCCTCTTCGGGCGCCGGGCTTCGCCCATCCGGCTGTCATCGGCTCCGCCGCTCCGCCTGGCGGCTGCGCAGCCTGGTGTGTGACCTCAGTCGTCGAGGGAGATCGGCACGTCGTCAGGGTCGAGCTCGACCACGTCGGCGGCTGCGGCGGCTGCTTCATCGAGGCTGTCGCCGATGCCCATCTCCGTGCGGATCCGCTCGGAGATCTCGATCATGATCTCCGGGTTGTCCTGGAGGAACTGCTTGGCGTTCTCCCGGCCCTGGCCGAGCTGCTCGCCCTCGTACGTGTACCAGGCACCCGACTTCTTCACGATGTCGTTGTCGACGCCGATGTCGAGCACGCCACCCTCGCGGCTGACGCCCTTGCCGTACATGATGTCGAACTCGGCCTGGCGGAAGGGCGGGGCGCACTTGTTCTTCACGACCTTCACCCGGGTGCGGTTGCCCACCACCTCGACGCCGTCCTTGATGGACTCGATGCGCCGGATGTCGAGCCGGACCGAGCTGTAGAACTTCAGCGCCCGACCACCGGGGGTGGTCTCCGGGGAGCCGAACATCACGCCGATCTTCTCCCGCAGCTGGTTGATGAAGATGCAGATGGTGTCCGTCTTGTTCAGGTTGGCGGTGAGCTTCCGCAGGGCCTGGGACATGAGGCGGGCCTGGAGGCCGACGTGGCTGTCGCCCATGTCGCCCTCGATCTCGGCCCGGGGCGTGAGCGCGGCGACCGAGTCGATCACCACGACGTCGATGGCGCCGGAGCGCACGAGCATGTCGGTGATCTCGAGCGCCTGCTCGCCCGTGTCGGGCTGGGAGATGAGCAGCTCGTCGACGTCGACGCCGATGGCTCGCGCGTAGATCGGGTCCATGGCGTGCTCAGCGTCGACGTAGGCGCAGATGCCGCCGAGCCGCTGGGCCTCGGCCACGACGTGCATGGCGAGGGTGGACTTGCCGGACGACTCCGGGCCGTAGATCTCGGTGACCCGGCCGCGGGGCAGGCCGCCGATCCCGAGGGCGAGGTCGAGGGCCAGGGCACCGGTGGGCACCGTGCCGATCGCCATCGAGCCCTTCTCGCCCATCTTCATGACGGCGCCCTTGCCGTACTGCTTCTCGATGCCGGCGAGGCTCAGCTCGAGGGCCTTCTGCTTGTCCTTGTTCTGCTCCACCTGGCGTCTCCTCTGCGTACGTTCGTCTCGATCTTGGGGGATGCCGTCGAACCTACGCAGGGGGTGTGACAGCTCCTGTCGCCGCTGCGTGATGCGAACGACACGACTGTAGTTACGAACAGCCGTTCGATCAAGGACCCCGCGGGAGATCAGGCGGGGTGGTAGCGCAGGGCGGGGGTGCC
The DNA here is from genome assembly GCA_963721695.1 of uncultured Microthrixaceae bacterium. Classification (GTDB taxonomy): domain Bacteria; phylum Actinomycetota; class Acidimicrobiia; order Acidimicrobiales; family VFJN01; genus VFJN01. Next base: position 84,163 of record CAVRKU010000007.1, on the reverse strand, counting down.
GGGTGGGTTGAGCACCCCGGGCTCGGCGTCGGGGTTGGTGACGCACACCTCGCCCTCGAGGCCGTCGGGGTCGGTGAAGAAGACGCTGAGCACCTGGCCGAAGTCGGTCACGAAGCCGTCGGTGGCCCCACACGCCATGAGCCGGTCGCGGATCGTCTCGAAGGCCTCGATGGACGCGGCCTGCAAGCCCAGGTGGTCGAGCCGGCCGCGGCCGAACATCGGCGTCTGCCGGTGCGACTCGGCGTTGCCCGTGATCTCGAAGACGTTGAGCTCGGAGGTCGGGCCCACCTTGATGAGGGTGAGGCGGAACGCATCGCCCTCCCGCAGCTCGCCATCCACGGTGGCGTCGAAGATCTCGCCGTAGAACGACGCCAACCGATCGGTGTCGGACGTCAGGACGGCGACGTGGTTGATCCCATCGAGGAGCATCCCACCAGTCTGGCCGACGCTCAGAGGTCGAAGTCGGGACGACCCCTCGTCGAGCGCTTGAGCTCGCTGAAGTGGGGATTGGAGCCGAGGGCGACGACGGCATCCCAGAGGTCGACGGCCGCTTGGCCCTTCGGTGCCTTGTTGATCACCGGCCCGAAGAAGCTCGGTCCCTCCGGCGGGGTGAAGCTCAAGACAGGCGTGCCGATGTTGCCGCCGCAGCGGTCGAGCGCCTCCTGGGTCTCGAAGGCGATCAGCTCGTCGTGCTCGGTCGACGTGGCGGCCGCACCGAGGGAAGCGGGGTAGCCGAGCTCCTCGAGCACGCGTTGGATGCCGGCGGGATCGTCGAACGAGGTCGCGTCGCGGTCATGGTGGATCACTCGACCGAGCACGGTGTACAGCGGCAGCACCGCGTCCTTCCCGAGCTCCGTGCGCACGGCCGCGGCCACCCGCAGCAGCTCCAGGCCGCGCGTGTGACCCCGCTCGTAGCCGGGCCGGAACTCGGTCTCGTAGTCGCGGTCCTTGTTGACGATGCGGAGCGAGATGAAGCGCCAGTCGACCTCCATCGGTCGCTCCTCGGTGACGTTGACCACCCACCGCGACGTGAGCCAGGCCCAGGGGCACACCGGATCCCAGAAGAACTCGAGGTCAGCCATGGCTCCGGTCTACCCCGCCGGCGCCAGTGGACCGCCCGCCGCGAACGCGAGAGCAGCGAACCGCTCCCCCATCCGGACGTAGCCGTCGCCGTTGGGGTGCAGGCCGTCGGGCAGGTCGTCGACGTCCTCGGGTCCGAAGATCGCCAGGCCGTCGAGGTGGTGCAGGTTGGCGTCGCCGGCGCCGCGACGGACGGCGACGACCTCCTCGACGATCCGCCGCACCCGCCGAAGGGTCAGGGCGCCCTGGGCCTTGGTCACGTCGGTCCCGAGCGCGCTGACCAGCGGACCCGTGCCAGGGCCGGTGGGGCCTGGCATGTCCTCGTGGACGGGACAGATGATGGGCGAGACCACCAGGAACGGTGTGTCGGGATGGCCCTCGCGCACCGTGTCGAGGAAGCCGTGGAGCGCGCTCGGGAAGGTGCGGATGCTCATCGACGCCGCGTTCACGAGGTTGATGCCGACCTTGAGGCTGAGCAGGTCCGCCGGCAGCTCGCGCATCGTGCGAGCGGTGAACTGGTCGAGCTGGCACTGACCGCCCAGGCCGAGGTTGGTGAGGTGCACGTCGCCCAGCCGGGCCGCGACGGCCGGCCAGACCTGCGCCCCGCCGTGGGCCTCCATGCAGTGGCTGATCGAGCTCCCGTGGTGCACCCAGCGCGGCTGGTCCGACGGGGCGGGCGCGAGCACGGCGCCGTCGTCGAGGAGGAGGGCGTGCACCCGGAGCACGGTGGCGGACGGGAGCCACAGCTCCACCCGCTGGTCCGCGCGGCCGGACAGCTCGAAGTGCACCGTCGCGACGTCGCCCGGGACCAGCTCGAACACGGTGGGGTCCTCCCGGTCGAGCACGAGGGTGTTCCCGCCGTGGCTCGTCTGGCTGGCCACCAGCTCGCCGTCGACGACGAGATCGAAGATGCTCGGTCGAGCGGGTTCCTCGTTCGTCTGCAGCATCGTGGCGAGGAACTCGAGCCCCACCGTCGAGCTGTCGGTGCGAAAGGCCAGCCGCACGCCTGAGGGCGACTCCGCGAGGAAGTCCACCTCCACGGGGAACTCATGCCGCCACCGGTCGTCGAGTCGGCGCAACGTCACGTGCTCGTCGGTGGCCACGATCCCGACGGCGCCCTCGATGGCGATGCGCGCGTCGGTCAGCGGGATGCGTTGCATGGATCCTCCTCGGCGATGAGGACGCAGTCTGCCGCGCCCGTTCGCGGCGATGGGTCAGGGGGCGGCCAGCAGCCGGCGGCGGAGGCGGTCGACGGCGCTGATCACGGCCATCTGTCGCACCCGGTCCCGATCGCCGGGCAGGCGGAGCCTGATGGCGTCGACGTCGTCGCCGATCGCCAGCCCGATCCACACGGTGCCCACGGGCTCGCCGTCCTGTTCGGTGGGGCCGGCCACGCCGGTGGTGGCGAGGCCGACGGTCGACCCGAGCCGCGCCCGCACACCGTCGGCCATGGCCATCGCCGCCGCCTCGCTGACCACCGGACCGTCGGGCACGCCGAGCAGCTCGACCTTCACGCGCCGGTCGTAGGCCACCACGCCCCCCGTGAACCAGTCGCTGGCCCCGGGCACCGCGACGATCCGTGACGCCAGCAGCCCGCCCGTGAGCGACTCGGCCACGGCCAGCGTGAGCCCCTGGGCGGTGAGGAGCCGCCCCACCTCCGCCTCCATCGGGAGGTCCTCGCCGCTGAAGACCAGGGGGCCGAGCACGGCGCGCACCTCGGCCTCCTCCGCGTCCAGGAGCGCCGCGGCGGCGGCCTCCGTGTCGGCGCGGGCGGTGAGGCGGACCTTGATGCCCTCGATCCCGCTGGCGAGGAAGGCGATGGTCGCCCCGCCGGCCGCGTCGAGCGCCGCGAGTCGAGGGTCGAGCAGCTCCGCCACGCGGGACTCGCTCTCGCCCCAGGTGCGCAGCACCCGGCTGACGATCACCTGGCGGTGCCCGGACCGGTCGGCCAGGTCGGGCAGGACGGCCCGCTCGAGCATCTCCTTCATCTCGTAGGGCACCCCCGGCACCGCGTAGACGACCTTGTCCCCCACCGGGCAGATGAGCCCGGGGGCGGTGCCCGTGCGCTGCTCGATCACGGACGCGCCCACCGGCACGTCGGCCTGCCGGAGGTTGTTCTCCGCCATGACCCGGCCGCGCGACTCGAACAGGTGTCGGATGACGTCCGCGATCGCGGGGTCGCGCACCAGGTCCACGCCCATCACCCGGGCGATGGCCTCGCGGGTGATGTCGTCCTGCGTGGGCCCGAGACCGCCGCACACGATCACGGCGTCGGCGCGCTCGAGCGCCTCGGTCAGGGCGTCCACGATCCGGTCGAGGTTGTCGCCGACCTTCGTCTGGCGCAGGTGCTCGATCCCGATGATCGCGAGCTGCTCGCCCATCCAGGACGAGTTCGTGTCGACGATCTGCCCGAGCAGGAGCTCGGTGCCCACCGCCACGATCTCGCAGCGCACGGACGGCTACTTCAGGGAGCCGGCGGTCGTGGCGGCGCGACTGCCCGCGACGACGTACTGCACGCCGCTGACGACGGTGAGCACGACCGCGAGCGCCAAGGCCGTGTTGGCGACCCAACGGTGGTCGGTGGCGGTGAGGGGCAGCAGGCCGAACCCGACGGCCACCTCCTGCACCACGGTCTTCACCTTGGCCAGGCTGGTCGCGGGCACCGCCAGTCCGCGGCGACCCCAGTAGGACCGGAAGGCCTGGATGCCGAGCTCGCGCACGGCGATGATCGCGACCGGCAGCCACCAGAACGTGTCGTTCGCCACCAGGGCCGCCATCGCGCCGAGCACGAGCACCTTGTCGGCCAGCGGATCGAGGAACGCGCCGCTGCGGGTCGCCCCCTGTCGCCGAGCGAAGTACCCGTCGATGCCATCGGTGACGCACAGGGCGATCCACAGCACGAGCGCCGGCCACGACGCGCCGGTGTCGAGGATCATCCCGAGGAGCGGGATCGTGAAGACGAGGCGGCCGATCGTGATCAGGTTGGCCGGGGTGGCCAGCGCCGAGGGACCGAAGTGCGCCGTCATCGCGTCGCCAGCAGGAGCGGTTCGGCGAAGGAATCGGGGCCCTCGGCGCCGGTGATGCGAACGCGGTGCATGGAACCGGGCGCCAGCTCGAGCGGCACGGTGATGATGCCGTCGATCTCCGGCGCCTCGCGATGGCTCCGGGCGACACCCGGCTCGTCCACCAGCACCTCCACCACCGACCCCACGAGCTCGTCGCGCCGCGCCGCGGTGATGGCGTCCTGGCGCTCGCGCAGCTCGGCGAGCCGCTCGTCGGCCAGCGATCGGGGGACGGAGCCGTCGAGCCCGGCGGCGTACGTGCCGTCCTCCTGCGAGTAGGCGAAGAACCCGCACCAGTCGAGCTGGGCGGCGTCCACGAACGAGAGGAGCTCGTCGTGGTCCGACTCGGTCTCGCCGGGGTACCCCACGATGAAGTTCGACCGGAAGGCGGCGTCGGGTGCCGCGCGACGGATGCCCTCGATGCGGTCCAGGAACCGCTGACCGTCGCCCCAACGGCGCATGCGCCGCAGCAGCGGACGCGACACGTGCTGCAGCGAGAGGTCGAAGTACGGCACGCCGGTGGCGAGGATCGCCTCCACCAGCCGATCCGTCAGCTCGGACGGGTACAGGTAGAGCAGCCGCACCCAGGCGACGCGGCTGGCGACCGCCTCGACGAGGGGCACGATGTCCTTGGTGCCGACGCCCTGGTCGCGCCCGTAGCTGGCCAGGTCCTGCGCGACGAGCACGATCTCCTGGGCCCCGCCGGCCACGAGCTGGTCGACCTCGAGGAGGATCTGCTCGATCGTCCGCGATCGCTGGGGGCCGCGGAAGCTCGGGATGGCACAGAACCCGCACGCCTTGTCACAGCCCTCCGCGACCTTGACGTAGGCCCACGGCGCCTCGGCCGGGGGACGAGGGAGGTTCAGCAGGTCGAAGCTCGGGAGCGGCGCGGCGTCCGCCTTGCGGCCGAGGGTCACCGGCACCCCGAACCCGGCCACCGCGTCGACCTCGGGAAGGGCGGCGGCGAGCTCGTCGCCGTAGCGCTCCGCCATGCAGCCGGTCACGACGATCTCGGCGCCCGCCGCCTTGCGATCGACCAGGCCGAGCACGACGTCGATCGACTCCTGGCGGGCCTCCTCGATGAAGGCACAGGTGTTGACCACCACGAGATCCGCCGTCTCGGCCGCCGCGGCACGGGTCATCCCGTCGGCGAGGAAGGTACCCACGAGCTTGTCGGAGTCGACCTGGTTCTTGGGGCAGCCAAGGGTCTCGACGAAGAACGTGCGCCGGCCCGTGGACATGGGGCAAGGGTACCGGTGCGCCTCGGCGGGGTTCGAACCCTTGCGCCGGCCCCGCGAAGTCGTCATCGTGTCCGTGACCACGGTGAACGCAGCTTGGGGGGTGGACCGATGGTGCAGGTTCCTGCGACGACGGCCGACGCTGACGCGTCGTTCGTGACGAGCGCGCTGCGCTCGACGGGCGTGATCGGGTCGGCGACGACCGTCGCCGAGGTCGAGCACGTCACCATCGGCGAAGGGGTGGGGATCGTCGGGCAGCTGGCGAGGCTCCAGCTGCGCTACGACGGCCCCGCCACGGCCGCGCCGGGCACGGTGATCATGAAGATCCCGTCGCAGTACCCGGAGAACCGCGCCGTCGCTGACCACTTCAACTTCTACGAGCGGGAGGGGCGCTTCTACCAGCAGCTGGCCGACAAGGTGCCGGTGCGCACCCCGGACTGCTACTGGAACGAGATCGACGTGGCGAGCGGCGCCTTCGGCCTGCTGCTCGAGGACCTCGGCGACCGCACGATGATCAGTCAGATCGCCGGCATCCCCGGTGCTCGTGCGGCCAGCGCGCTCCGAGCCCTGGCCCGCATCCACGGCACGTGGTGGGGCTCACCGACCCTCGACGAGCTGGACTGGATGCCGCGCCTCGACGAGCCCCTCAACCTCGCCGCCGGGCAGCAGTACCGGGACGCGTGGCCGCTCTTCGAGGAGCGCATCGAGGACGCCCTCCCCGACGGCGGGCTCGCGCTCGGCGAGCGGGTGCAGCAGACCTTCGAGGACCTGCTCCTCGCCGGCATGGCCGAGGCGCCGACCACGATCTGCCACGGTGACTTCCGCGGCGACAACCTCATGTTCGACGACCGCGCCCATCCCGCCCACCCCGACGACGAGGTGGCGGTCCTCGACTGGCAGATCGCGTACCGCGGTCCGGCGGTCACCGACGTCGCCTACTTCCTCTGCCAGTCGCTGACGGTCGAGGAGCGGCGCGCGCACGAGGCCGAGCTCGTGCGGGTCTGGTACGACGAGCTCTGCGACACGGCCCGCCGCGAGGTGGGTGCCGAGCTGGACGACTACCCGTTCGACCTGGCGTGGACGCAGTACCGCCGCGCCGCCCTCGGCACCACCGTCTACCCCGTGACGGGGATGGGGGCCATGGACCCCGCCAACGAGCGCGGCCGGGAGCTCGTCACCGCGATGGCCGTCCGCTCCTTCACCGCCGCCCTGGACCTCGACGCCGCGTCGCTGCTGCCCTAGTGGCGCCCCTCCTCGGGGCGCCGGCCTTCGGCCATCCGGGTCGCAGGTCGTGAGCTGCTCCGCCTGGCGGCTGCGCAGCGTCGGTCTCATCTGGCGTGGTGGAGGCGCAATCCGGGTCGCGGCCAATCGAGGGTCACGAGGGCTCCGGTGCCCGACAGCGTGACGTAGGCGGTGCGCAGATCCGCGCCGCCGAAGCAGATGTTGGTGACGAGCGGGTCGGGCAGCGGCGTGTGCTCGATGGTCTCGCCGTCGGGGCTGATGGCGGTGATGCCCCCGTTCACCAGCGTGCCGACGCACACCCACCCCTCGCCGTCGACGGCCAGGCTGTCGAGCAGCTGCAGGCCGGGCAGCCCCGCGAGCAGGTGGCCCCCGTTGCCGACGGGGTTGTCGTGCTCGACCACGCCCGGCCCGGAGAGCGCCCACCAGAACACCCGGCCCGTGTGGGTCTCGGCGGCGTAGAGGCGCGTCCCGTCCGGCGAGAGGCCGATGCCGTTGGGGCTGTCGAGCGGGAAGATGACCTCTTCGCAGCTGGAGCCGTCCGCCTTGGCGTAGTGGATGCCGGTGCGATCGCTCGACCGGTCGAGGCGGACGCCGTGGTCGGTGAACCAGAACCCGCCGTGCCCGTCGAACACGAGGTCGTTGGGCGCCCGCAGGGGCCCGCTCGAGGACTCGGTGTAGAGGGTGGACACCGCACCGGTGCTCAGATCGACGCGCTGGATGGAGCCGCCCTTCCAGCTCGGCGGCACGGCGCCCGGGATCGTGAGCCCCATGACGTCGTCCCAGCTGAAGCAACCGCCGTTGTTGGTGATGTACACGGCGCCGTCGGGCCCGAGCGCGGCGCCGTTGGGCCCGCCACCGAGGTTGGCCACGACGTCGAGACGGCCGTCGCGCCCCACCCTCGTGAGGGTCCCACGGGCGATCTCGACGAGGATCACGTCGCCGTCGTCGAGGGCGACCGGTCCTTCGGGGAACTTCAGGCCGCTGGCCAGCTCTCGGGTCTCCATGGGGACTTGCTAGCAGGACTCGGGAAGGGATGGGGCACCGCAGCGGTTGGATGACCGATGTGAGCGATGCCGGGATCGTCGACCTCGTCGGTGAGTCGCGCGCGCCCGACGGTCGGATGGTCACGGGGCGGTTCCTGATCGTCACCCTCGCCACCTTCGCCTACTTCCTGGCCCTCGGTTCGCTGCTCCCGACGCTCCCGCGCTACGTCGAGGACGAGCTGGGTGGCAACGGGTTCGCCGTGGGCCTCGTGGTCGGTGCGTTCGCCGTGTCCGCGGCGCTCATCCGCCCGTGGGCCGGGCGCTTCGGCGATCGGCACGGCCGGCGCATCCTGCTCAGCGGCGGGGCCTTGATGGTGGGCCTGGCCACCCTCGCGTACACGCAGGTCGATGCCATCCCCGCGCTGGTGGCGCTCCGGCTGCTGACCGGGATCGGCGAGGCGGCGGTCTTCGTGGGCGCCGCGACGGCGACCCAGGACATGGCGCCGTCGCACCGTCGGGGCGAGGCGGCGTCCTACTTCAGCGTCGCGCTCTACAGCGGACTGGCCCTCGGCCCCGCCCTCGGGGAGCACCTGGCCGACACGTACGGGTACCACAGCGTGTGGATCGTGGCGGGGGTGGCGTGCCTCTTCGCGGCTCTCCTCGGCCTCGGCACGCCCCACGTGCCCACCCCTGACGCGCCCCGTCCCACGTCCCTCCTGCACCCGGCCGCCCTCGGCCCCGGGCTCGTCCTCATGCTCGGCCTCATCCCCTTCACCGCGTTCGCGGCCTTCCTGGCCCTCTACGGGCCGGACGTGGGCCTCGGGGACACGGGTCCGGTGTTCTTCGCCTACGCCGCGATGGTGCTGGCCGTCCGACTGTTCGGCGCCAAGCTGCCCGACCGCCTCGGTTGGGCCCTGGCGTCGACCATCGCCCTCGCCGCGGTCGGGCTCGGCGCGCTCATCGTCGCCGTGTGGGCATCGGTGATCGCGGTGTGGCTCGCCGCCGCGGCGCTCGGCGTGGGGATGTCACTCCTCTACCCCGCCCTGTTCTCGGCCGCGCTCGAGGACGTCCCCGACCACGAGCGCAGCCAGGCGGTCGGCACCTTCTCCCTCTTCTTCGATCTGTCCCAGGGCGTGGGGGCACCGGTGCTCGGGATCGTCGTCGCGCTGTCGTCCGAGCGTGGGGCCTTCGCCGTGGCGGCGCTGGCCGCCGGTGCCGGGTTCTGGGCCCAGCACCGGCTGCGCCGGCAGATGGAGCTGGCCGCTCAGCCCGTGTAGGCGGGGTCGGCTGCCACCGGGGTGGGAGCCGTGCCGGTGTCGGTCGGCGCCACGGCCACCGCGACCACCGAGACGCTGGTCACGACGGTCGTCGTGGTCTCGTCGAGCGTGATCGGACCCTCCACCAGCGGGTAGTCGATCGCCGCGATGCCGACGGTCCCCTGTGGCACCACCTGCGGGATCCCCTCGCCCATCTCGTCGAGGAGCCACTCGAGGTCGAGGTCGAAGGTCTGGAAGGTGCAGACGCCCTCGATCTCGTGCTCGCCGAGCTCGTTCAGCGCCATCTTCACGTCCACGGTGCCGGTCGGGTAGCGCTCGTCACCCGCGATGGTCTCCACGAGCTCGCCGTCCAGGTAGACCTCGAGGTCGGGGAAGTCGAGCGTGGGATCGTCGGTGTCGACCGCGACGGGCGACCCGAGCTCTTCGAGGATCCCGAAGTCGTTCTCGTCCTGGCAGCGGTTGAACGTGGCGGTCACCTCGTCGCCGGGGTTGACCTCGTCGTCGTCCACGCTGACCGTCAGGGGCGCTTGGCTCACGCGCAGCGAGTCGACGATGGTGCCGTCCTCGTCGACCGGGTCCTCGACGTCGGCGGCACCCAAGCCCTCTTCGATGACCTCGTCGGGCACCCCGCCGCACACCGCGAACAGCAGGTGCTGCCCGGGCCGGTCGGGCGCCTCGACGGTGGCCTCGAAGAGCCCGTCCTCACCCGTCATGACGGAAGCGACGATGTCGAGGTCGCCAGGGCCCATGAGGCTCACGAGGTCGGTGACGAGGATGATGTCGACGGCCACGCCGTCCTCACCTTCCTCGACGATGCAGTGGGGTCCATCCGAGTTCGACACCGTGACGGTGTCGCCGGCATGGGCCGGGTCGGGGTCGAGCACGAGGCCCAGGTCGCAGGCGCCCAGCGCCGCCGCGGCGACGGCCAGGAGGCCAACGCGCTTGAGGAGAGGTGAGATCACTGTGTCCGCCGCCTTCATCGAGGTCCGTTGGGGGCGTGATGGTGCCACGCCGCCCCTCGCAAGTCGACTACCCCTGTGCGCCTCCGGTGAAGGCCCACGAGCGGAGGCGCAGGCTGGGGACGTGGACGATGCTGCCCTCGTTGCCGACGAGCTGCGCGTCGTTGCCGATGCCGAGCACGTGGCCGGGGGCCAGGGCCCCGACGACGGATTGCGTGTAGCGGAGGTTCTGGACGGGGCCGGCGATCTCGCCGCCCTCGATGAGGAAGAGCCCGTTGCGCGTGAGCCCGGTGACGACCTGCGTCTTGGGGTCGAGGATCCGGTTGTACCAGAAGTCCGTCACGAGCAGTCCGCGCTCGACGCCGGCGATGAGCTGCTCGAGGCTCTCGTCGCCGCCCCCCAGGAAGAGGTCGGCGGGGAAGCCGCCGAAGGACTCCTGCCCGATCGAGCTGCCCGTGCTCTCGACCCCGGCCAGGGCGGCCGAGCGACGGTCGTGGGCGAGCCCCGTGGTGACACCCTCGGTGACCAGGTCGACGCGACGCTTCGGCGTGCCCTCGGCGTCGTACGGGCGGCCGAGCGCCCGCGGGTCGGTGCCGTCGTCCCAGATGCTGATCCGGTCGTCGAACTGCTGCTCGCCGAGGTGGGCGAAGCTGGTGCCCTCGGCGTGGGCCTTGCCGTTGAAGCCCAGCCAGGCCGGGAACAGCAGCATGGCCGCCACCGCCCGCGGCTCCAGCACGACCTCGTAGCTGCCCGGCGCGAGCTCGACCGGGTTGGCCCCTCCAGTCGCCTTCGCGGCGGCCAGCTCCCCCACTCGCCGCCCGTCGAGGTCGGCGATCCGCTGGGAGGTGATCTGGCCGTAGCCATCGGTGGGCGGTCCGTCGACGGCCGCCGCCCGGTGGATGGCGTCGATCTGGGCCATCGTCGACCGGCTCGCGTAGCGGAGGCCGGTGGTGGAGCACAGCACGTGCACGTCCGTGTCGGTGGAGCAGTAGCCGGCCGACTCCAGGTCCGGGCCGGCACCCACGAAGTCGGCCACCACCTCGGCTCGGGCATCCGGTGACGCCGACGCGGTGGCCTCGTCGAAGTGGTCGACCTCGACCACCTCGCCGGGGGTCGCCAGTCCGGGATAGGACGGATCGGCGGGGCAGAGGCGGGCGGCCGCGATCGTGCCCTCCACCAGCCGCTCGAGCCCGTCCGGGTCGAGACGGGTGGTCGTCGCCTGCGCGATGCGGCCGTCGTCGACCACCACGCGGAGGCGGACGTGGCCCTCATCGCTCGCCATGTTCTGGTGGATGCGGCTGTTGGCGAAGCGCGTGAGGGCGTTGGTGCCCTGGCCGCACGTCACGAGGGCGTCAGCGCGGTCGCCGACCAGCTCGAGCACTCGGTCGCACGTCTCGAGACCCACCTGGGCGACCGGATCGGTCGAGTGGTCCCACATCAGCGGACCCCCACGCGCACGTTGGCGAACCGGGCCGGGACGGCGGGGTGGCCGGTGTGACCGACCTGGATCGGTTGCCCCTTGCCACAGTTGGCGGTGCCCCAGAACACCCACTCGTCGGGTCCGCCGACCATGTCCATCGACGCCCAGAACCGCGGGCCGATCCCCGTGTAGGTGGGGTTGCGGAGCATCTGACCGAGCTGGCCGTCCTTGATCTCCCAGGCGATCTCACAACCGAACTGGAAGTTCAGGCGCTTGTCGTCGATCGACCACGACCGGTTGGTGTCCATGTAGATGCCGTCGTCGGTGGCGGCGATCATCTCCTCGAGGCTGCTGTCCCCGGGGAGCAGCCCGACGTTGGTCATCCGCACCATCGGGAGGCGGGCGGCCCCGTCGGCGCGCACCATCCCGCCCGACGTCAGACCGACGAGCGGCGCCGAGTCGCGCCCGGAGAGGACGCCGACCCACGTGCCGTCCTTGACGATGTCGACGGCCTGGGCGGGCACGCCCTCGTCGTCGTACCCGAAGCTCCCCAGTGCGCCGGGCAGGGTCGCGTCGGCGGTGATGTTCATGAGGTCGGAGCCGTAGCGCATCGAACCGAGCTGGGCCGGGTCGAGCCAGGAGGTGCCCGCGAACGCGGCCTCCCATCCGAGGATGCGGTCGAGCTCGATGGCGTGCCCGACCGACTCGTGGATCTGGAGCGCCATCTGCTCGCTGCCCAGGATCAGGGTGGTGGTCTTCTCGGGGCACTGCGGCGCGCTGAGCAGGGCCCGCGCCTCCTCCGCGATGCGCGGCCCGTTGCCGACGAGGTCGATCTCTCGCACCAGCTCCCAGCCGCGGGTCCCGAACTGGCCGCGCACGCCCGGATAGCTGCGCCGTTGGGTCTCACCGTCGCCGATCGCCGTGGCGTCGATCACGGCCCCGCACTCCACGATGTGCTGGTCGATGCGGCTGCCCTCGCTGGACGCGAACCACTTCTCCGTGTCCCAGATCTGGTGGCTGGCCTGCGCCAGGGGAACCCCGCCGTCGGCGATGGCCCCGGTCGCCTCGACGAGCAGGTCGGCCCGTTCACCGATCCCGACGTCGTCGAGCGGGTGCACGTCGTAGGGGTTGGCCCAGCTCGCCTCCACCACGGGCGTCGGCGCCAGGTCCACCGGCGCGCCGGTCACCCGAGCACTGGCCCGGGCCACCTCGGCGGCTCGCTCGCCGGCGCGTCGGGCCGCGGCGTCGGTCAGCTCCGGGGTGGCCTGGAAGCCCCACGACGATCCGATCAGCGCCCGCACGCCGATCCCCGCGGTCTCGGACTGGGTGAGGCCCTCGACCACCCGGTTCTTCGCGCTCATCGACTCGTAGCGGACGATCATCACGCGCGCGTCCGCGTACCGGGCACCGGCGGCGAGCGCGGCCTCGACGGCCGCGGTGGCGAGGTCGTACATCGGCGGCACCGTACCGGGGCCGCGAGCGGCCCGCTCGGCCGATCTAGACCTCGCCCTGCTCCATCGTGTTCTCGAGCTCCTCGACCGACATGAGGACGGCTCGGGCCTTCGACCCCTCGGATGGCCCGACGACGCCCCGCTGCTCGAGGAGGTCCATCAGACGGCCCGCCCGGGCGAAGCCGACCTTGAGCTTGCGCTGGAGCATCGAGGTGGACCCGAGCTGCGATCGCACGATGAGCTCCATCGCCTGGAGCATGAGGTCATCGTCGTCATCGCCGCCGGAGCTGCCGCTCCCCATGCCCATCGAGGAGCCGCTGCCGTCTTCGGGCCCCTGCACCTCGGTGTCGTAGGTGATCTCGGGCGCCTGGCGCTTCCACACCGAGGCGACCTTGCGCACCTCTTCCTCGCTGACCCAGGAGCCCTGGATGCGGGACGGCGCGGACGAGGCGGGACCGAGGAGCAGCATGTCGCCGGCGCCGATGAGCCGCTCGGCGCCCTGCTGGTCGAGGATGACGCGGCTGTCCGTGGCGCTCGACACCGCGAAGGCGAGCCGGGCGGGGACGTTGGCCTTGATCACACCGGTGATGACGTTGACCGACGGGCGCTGGGTGGCGATCACGAGGTGGATGCCCACCGCCCGCGCCATCTGGGCGATGCGGCAGATCGAGTCCTCGACGTCGCGTGCCGCGACCATCATCAGGTCGGCCAGCTCGTCGATCACGATCAGGATGAACGGAAGGCGCGGGAACTCGCGCGTGACCTCGCCGCTCGGCGACACCTCGTCGGGGAGGTCACCGCGATCGTGGGCGGCGTTGTAGCCGGTGATGTCGCGGAAGCCGACCTCGGCGAGCAGGTCGTAGCGCCGCTCCATCTCGCGCACGGCCCACGCGAGCGCGTTGGCCGCCTTCTTGGGGTTGGTGACCACCTGGGTGAGCAGGTGCGGCAGCCGGTCGTACTGGCCCATCTCGACCCGCTTGGGGTCGACGAGGATCATCCGCACCTGGTCGGGCGTCGACCGCATGAGGATCGACGTGATGAGCGAGTTGAGGCAGCTCGACTTGCCCGCGCCCGTGGCGCCGGCGATCAGGAGGTGGGGCATCGTCGCCAGGTTCATCAGCACGGCCTTGCCGTTGATGTCCCGCCCGACGGCGACCTCCAGGGGGTGGCTGGCCCGCTTGGCCTCCGGTGACACGAGGATGTCGCCCAGCGCCACGATCTGGCGGTCGCTGTTGGGCACCTCGACGCCGATGGCCTGCCGGCCCGGGATCGGCGCCAGGATGCGCACGTCGGGCGAGGCCATCGCGTAGGCGATGTCCTTGTGGAGGCTCGTGACGCGGGCGACCTTGACGCCCGGGCCCAGCTCGAGCTCGTAGCGGGTGACGGAGGGGCCCACCACCATGCCGACGAGCTTGGTCTCGACGCCGTGCTGCGCCAGGGCCTGCTCGAGGATGTGGCCGGCCGCGGTCACGGCGGCCTTGTCGACCTCGTGCGCGTCGGCTCGTTGCAGGAGGGCGGGCGGCGGCAGCTTCCACGGCGAGCCCTTCACCGCCGGGCCGAGCTCGATCTCGAGCTGGGTGGCCTCGACGGGCTCGTCGATCTCGGGTGCGAGCGCCTTGGGCTTGCGCGGGCCGGGCTTGCGGCGCGGCGGGGCGGCCTCAGGGTCGTCGAGGTCGATGAGGTCGTCGGCGTCCTGGTCGAACACGTGGAGGCCCGGTGCGTCGCTGTCCCCGCTCGAGCCCAGGGAGAAGAGGTGGGTGCCGACGCGTCGGAGCGTGTCGGCGACGGCCGCGCCGGCGGGCCGGGTGGCGGCGGCGGTGGTCTCGGCCGCGACGCGCACCGGCACCCGCGTGAGCACGACCAGGCCCCCGATGCCGATCGCCGCCAGGATCAGCCCGGCGCCCCACGGCGCGAGCCCTGAGGCCAGCGGACCGGCCGCGGCCACCCCGAGCAGCCCACCGGCGGCGACGAGGTCGTCGGTCGGCGCATCCAGGCCCGGGCGTCCGCTCGCCAGGTGGAGCAGGCCGCAGCCGGCGATGGCGATCATCAGCCCGCCGACCCAGAGGTAGGAGCGAGACGTGGGGTCGAGGTCGATCTCGTCGCTGTCGGTCTCGGGATCGCCCCGCACGAGGATCACGCCGGTGGCGATCAGCGCCGCCGGCACGAGCAGGCGGCCCCACCCGACGATCAGGCCGATGCCGGTGTCGAGGCCTCGACCCACCGGGCCGGCCACGTCGGCGTAGACGCCCATCCCCGCCACGATCCCCACCGTGATGCAGAGCAGCCCCAGCAGATCGCCCGAGTGACCCCCGAGGGCGGAGGCCAGGCCGCTGACCAGCCGATCGACGAACGTGGGCGGCGGGGGCGCGGCGTTCCGCCCCTTGGACGGCGCGCGCTTGGTCCCCCCGCTGCGGGGACGTTGGGTCGTAGCCACAGTGCCCACAACCGTACCAGTAGCCCCACCAGCCACAGGCGTTTCACCGAGCAACACGGTCCCGCAACACCTCGTCAGACCTGTGGCGGATCCGCTCGGTTTCCGCCACTGCTGACCACAAGTTGCGGGTCGGGCCCGGTCAGCGGCGGGGCTGGCAGGTGGGGCAGTGGGTGGTGCCCCTTGCGTCGATGACGCTGCGCCGCAGCTCGGTGCCGCAGCGGTCGCACGGCTCGCCCGCTCGGCCGTAGCAGCCGAGCTCGAGCTGGTTGCGGCCCGGTTCGCCCTCCACCGTGCGGTAGTCGCGGCAGGGTGGTGCCGCCGTTGGCGATCCCCTGCTCGAGCACCGCCCGGAGCTCCACGAGCAGCGCGGCGGCCTCCCGCCGGGTGATGGTGCGACGGGCGGGGTGGATGCCGGCCCGCCAGAGGCCCTCGTCGGCGTAGATGTTGCCGACCCCGGCGAGGGGCCGCTGCGACAGGAGCTGGGTCTTGATGCGCACGTGGCTGCGCTTCAGGTTGCGCCACAGCCCGCCGTCGTCGAGCGCCGACGTCCCACGGTTCGGGCCCCTGCGCGGCGAGGGTCGGGAGCGACGCGTACTCCCCCACCGGCACCACGCCCACCCGACCGAACCGACGCACGTCGCGCAGCTCCAGCACGCGGCCGTCGTCCAGCGCCCACCACGCCCGCACGTACGGATCGAGCTCGCCGGGCCGCACCCGCAGCTGGCCGGTCATGCCGAGGTGGACGACGAGCTCACGCTCGTCATCGAGCCCCAGCAGCAGGTACTTGCCCCGCCGTCCCACCGTCTCGACCGTGGCGCCGGCGGCATGGGGCGCCGACGAGAACTTGGGCGACGGGTGCCCCCACGCCTCCGTGATCCGCCGACCAGCGACGACCGGCTCGAGCTGGCGCCGCACGGTCTCGACCTCGGGCAGCTCCGGCACGTCCAGCAGCATGCCAGCGCGACCGCGCGACCAGGCGCGTCAGCCAGGGCTGGCGATCGCGGTCGCGGCGGCGGTCACCGTCGTGCCGTCAGCGGCGCCAGGCACGGCCCGGGCGAAGACGTAGTCGACCCGCACGACGACGCGCACCGTGACCTCGTCCGGGCCGACCACCGCCACCTCCACGTCCACGATCAGGTCGCCGAGATCGCTCACGGCCACGAGGTCGGTCCCCAGGTCGGCCGCCGGCTCGGGTCGAGCCGGAACTCACCGTCGCGTCGAAAGGCCCCCTCGTCGAACGCCGCCGTCGCCAGGTCGTTCGCGACGTCGGTGGCGAGCGAGCTGGCCTGCCGCTGCCGCAGGAAGACGAGCGACATGTCGAAGGCGATGGCACCGAGCAGGAGCACCACCAGCACCCCAGGCCGGCATCAACATGAGGACGCTCCCCCGTTGCGAGGACTCGTACGGGTCACACGCACGCCTCCGCTTCGCCCGGCACGCCACTGCGGAACGGGTCGACCAGCTCGCTGTGGGCGGAGCGAACCTCAACGGCGCTCGTCCGTACCCGCCGATGAACGGCAGCGACAGGCTGGCACGTCGTACTCGGCCTCGAAGGTCACCCGTGAGCAACGCTCGAGGGTGGCGCTCACCCACCGGCCCGACACGGCGCGGCCTGGATCGCGCCCGTGGGCCTCCACAGCGTCCAGGCCGGCCGCACGAGCTGTCCTCGAGCGCCACGTCCGGATCGTCACCCTCGACATACGTGCGCACCGCTTGCCGGGCCGCGGCGTCCGTGGCGAACTTGGCGTCCACGACGGCCCACGCGTTCGCGATCAACAGCGAGCCCACGACGAAGATGAGCAGGCCGAACGGCAGCGCTTCGATGCCGCCCACCTGACCGGCGTCGCCCCGGCAGCGGCCCGTCACCGCTGCACCTCCTCGAGACGCACCCGCACGGTGCGACGGACCTCCTCGAGGCCGATCGCGCCGCCGACCGACGCCGGGATGAACCGCGGCGGACGGCGATGACCTGGAGCACGATGGTGTCCGGCTCCCCATCCCGGTCAGCGTCCTCGGCGCTCCATGCGAACGTTGCGGCGGCGCCGACGTCGCCGAGGCTCGCTCGAGCTTGGTCCTCGATCACGTCCAGGGGTGGGGCATCAGCGCTCGCGGCCCGCACGGCGGCGTCGTTCGCCACCGCGTTGACGGCCGACGAGGCGTACAGACCGAACAGCAGCTGCACGGCGAAGAGCAGGAAGACGAGGAACACCACCACGCCCGCCGCGGTCGAGATCAGCCCGGCGCCGCGATCAGCGGGCGCGGGAACGCGAGCCACTACTCGCCGATCTCGGTCACCTTGTCGCGGGTGTTGTCCTCGGTGTCCTCCCAGATGGTCTTGTCGTCGTCGTCGAGCAGGGGCTCGAGGGGGCCGTACCCGGCGAGGTTGCGAAACGCCCGCTCGGCCACCAGGTCGGGCTCGCTGAGGTCGTAGGGCCGCAGCCCCTGGCGATGGTCGAGCCCCCAGCGCGCCACCTCGTCCGCGATCAGCGCTCGGAGCTTGTCCCGTCCCCCGCCGGTCATCTCCAGGGAGATGTCCTTGGCGCGCTCCTGCACCGAGCGCTCGATCTCCTCGAGGGGGCCCAGGTCACGCTCCATGTCCCTCCGTCCGCACCCTTGTCCGCCGGCGCGCCGTGCGCCCGATGCAAGCACGGCCCCCAACGCCGCGCAAGGGCCTCGACGAGGGCCGGTCCCTCCCAGCGCAGGGCCCGGAGATCTGGCATTGTGCTGCCCCAACGGGACGGGAACGGGGTGTCGTGGAAAGCGAATTGAGGGAACGCCTGCGGGAGTCCAAGGAGGCGCTACCGAGGTGTTCCGCAACCCGGGACTGCGCCGCATCAACCTGGCGCTCGCCGGCTCGGTGATGGGTGACTGGGCCTACGCCGTCGGCGTGTCCGTGTACGCGTACAGCCAAGGCGGGGCCACCGCGGTGGGCGTCTTCGGCGTGGTGCGCTACCTCTCGATGTCGGTCATCGGCCCCTTCACGGCGATGCTCGCCGACCACCACGACCGCCGCCGGGTGATGGTGGTCGCCGATCTGCTCCGCTTCGCCCTCGTGGCGATCGCTGCCCTCGTCATCGCCGCCGACGGTCCCGCCCTGGTCGTGTACGCCCTCGGCGTGGCGACGGCCGTCGCCGCCACCGCCTTCCGGCCCGCGCAGATGTCCCTCCTGCCCCAGCTGGCCACCCACCCGGCCGAGCTGACGGCGGCCAACGTGGCGTCGAGCACGATCGAGTCGGTCGGCTTCTTCGCCGGCCCCGCCGTCGCCGGTGTGCTCCTCGCCGTCGCGGACGTTCCCGTCGTCTTCGGGTTCAACGCCCTCACGTTCCTCTGGTCCGCCGGACTGGTGGCCCTGATCCAGAGGCCGGAAGCGGCGGTGGCCGACGGCGAGAGCGCGGAGGAGGCAGAGGCCGACTCGGACGAGGCCAAGGGGGGCCTCCTGTCAGGCGCTGGGGACGGGTTCCGCGAGATCTTTGCCAGCCGCGACCTCACCGTCCTCATGGGGCTGTACTGCGCGCAGACGGTGGTGGCCGGCGCATCGCTGGTGTTCGGCGTGGCCATCGCGCTCGACCTGCTCAGCATGGACGAGTCCACGGTGGGCGCGCTCGACGCCATGGTGGGCGTCGGCGGGTTGGTGGGCGGCTTCGTCGCCCTCGTGCTCGCCACCCGAGGTCGCCTGGCCGTCGACTTCGGCATCGGCGTCATCCTCTGGTCCGCACCCCTGCTGCTGATCGTGGCCTGGCCCAGCCTCGGTCCGGTCTTGCTCGTGATGGCGATCCTCGGCCTGGGGAACTCGCTGGTCGACATCAACGCCTTCACGATCATGCAGCGTCTGGTGTCCGACGAGGTGATGGGTCGCGTCTTCGG
The DNA here is from genome assembly GCA_963721695.1 of uncultured Microthrixaceae bacterium. GTDB lineage: Bacteria > Actinomycetota > Acidimicrobiia > Acidimicrobiales > VFJN01 > VFJN01. Next base: position 65,153 of record CAVRKU010000007.1, on the reverse strand, counting down.
CGCGGTCGACAGTGCACTCATCGCCGGCATGGCGCTCGGGTCGCTGGCGATGCCCTCATGATCAACACGATCGGCCTGCGGTCTGGCCTGTTCGTGCTCGGCGTGACCGTCAGCCTCATCGCGCTCGCCTCGCTCGGGGCCCTGAAGCGCATCGACACCGTCGCCCTCGCGCCGGAAGGGCTCGAGCTCATCCGGTCGGTGCCGCTCTTGCGCCGCTGCCTGAACGGGGGATCGAGCGCCTCGCTCGCTGTGCCGAGCAGGTCACGGTGGCGGCCGGCGAAGAGGTGTTCCAAGCCGGGGACAGCGGCGACCGGTTCTTCGTGATTGAGTCGGGCGAAGCCCAGGTGATCATCACCGACGAGCTGAGCACGGACCTGGGACCCGGCGGGAGCTTCGGCGAGATCGCGCTGCTCCACGACGTCCCCCGCCAGGCGACGGTGAAGGCGACGTCTGATCTCGTGCTGCGAGCCATCGACCGGCGCGTGTTCCTGCAGGTCGTCACCGGCCACGGCGAGACGGCGGCGCAGGCCGAGCGCATCATCACCCGGATGCTGGTGGGCGACTGACGAGCCTCAGGTCGTCAGGCGCAGCGCCACCTCGTTGGCGAGGAGCCGGCCCGCGACCGTGAGCACACGATCCGGCTCGCTCCCGTGGGGCTCGACCAGCCCAGGCAGCTCCTCCGTCTCCAGCGCGGTCGCCGGCACCCCGGCCCGAGTCCGCAGCGACAGCTGCAGCCCCTCGAGGACCCGGCCGTCGCGGTCGAGCCGCTCGTCCGCCGCCTCGACCGTCGCGCCGCTCGCGACGGCGTCGATGTAGCGGTCCGGGGTGCGGAGGTTCCAGAACCGGCGCCCGGCGCGGTGCGAGTGGGAGGCACAGCCGATGCCCTGGTACTCCCCCATCGTCCAGTACAGGAGGTTGTGCCGGCACTCGTGACCCGGGCGGCCCCAGTTCGAGATCTCGTACCACCCCAGCCCGGCGGCCCCGAGGCGCTCGGTGGCGGCGAGGTACTTGTCGGCCTGGTCGTCGTCGTCCGGATGGCGCGCCGGATCCAGCGCCAGTGGGTCCCCGCCTCGACCGTCAGGGCGTAGGCCGACACGTGGGGAGGTTCGAGGGCGACGCATCGTCGAGGGTCTGACACCAGTCCTCGAGCGTCTCGCTGGCGCCCCCGTAGATGAGGTCGAGGTCGAACGTCTCGAGCCCGCCGCTCGGGCGAGCTCCACGCGATCGCACGACGTTGTCACGATCGTGGGTGCGACCCAGCGCCTCGAGGACGTGGGCGGAGGTCGACTGCACGCCGAACGACAGCCGGTTGACGCCGCCGGCCCGGTACGTGTCCAGCAGCTCGGGGGTGACGTTGTCCGGGTTGCACTCACGGTGACCTCGCCGTCCGTCCGGGGGATGCGATCGAGGACGCACCAGGTCGGCCGCGGGCACCATCGACGGCGTCCGCCGCCGACGAAGATCGACGTCGCCGCGGGCATGCCGCGGCGAGCGGCGATCCGCATCGGCGCGGACGCCGCTAGGTAGGCGTCGGTCAGGTGGTGACGGTCGGTCCACGTCGCGAACGAGCAGTAGTCGCAACGCGCCGCGCAGAACGGGATGTGCAGGTAGACACCGAAGGGCGCGCGATGGCCACGCCCTCATGGTGCCCGCTGAGGGCCGATCAGGTCGACGCGGGAGCCGGCTGGGGCGTGAACATCACGCCGAGACGCGTCGAGGCGACCGACGGCGAGGTCCGGGGTGACGTCGAGGACGCAGCGATCGCCCGCAGGTCGTCGCGCCGCACGGTGAGCACACGCCGTTGAAGTCGCCCCGCTGCACCTGGATCATCCGGAGGTAGCGGGCCAGCATCTCGGCCTCGGGCCCTCGAGCCGCTCGATGGCGGCAAGGTCGAGCTTCACCTACTCGTCGCCGCGTGCCGCGGAGCGCGCCTGGGTGAGGTCGATATCAGGTCGGCGTCGCCGGGACGGGGCCCGAAGTCGGGACCGTCGTCGCCGGGTAGCAGCTGGTCGACCGGCACGCGGTAGAAGCGAGCGAGCCGCTGCAGGCGAGGGACGGAGATGGCCTGCTCCCACGCTCGTACGCCCCGAGCACCGAGGCCTTGAACTCCTGGCCCGAGAGGCTTCGACGTCCTGAAGCGACAGGCGCTTCTGCCGCCGGATCGACCGCAACGGGTGCCCACCTTGCCCGCGTACGCGCCGGTCGCCTCGCCCTCGATCTCGCTCATCCCCTGTCCCTCCCAGGACGCTCCTCAGGGCTGACCCACCACGCTTGGGTCAGACCGTTGGCGACAATCTACGCGCGATCGTGGTCACGCAACCACCCTCCGTGACCCCGTGGCATCGTCACGAGACCCGTCCGACCACACCGGCCCGCAGACCCGCCAGCAGGGCGCCGACGGCGACGGCGCGGTCTCCGCGTGCAGCACGTGCGCCCCGAGCGAGACCCGGGGTACGCCCCGCGGCCGCCTCCCCTTCCTCCGGCGCGCCACTCCCTCGGGTCCGACCAGCAACACCGGGTGGGCTAGGCTCGGGGCCGGCCGTCGTGGTCGGCCAGCGCGGGACCCCGGGGCGCAGCGGTCGGCGAGATCGCGCACCTCGTCGATGTCGGCGCAGGGTCGGTGGCACTGCTACGGTCGGCGCGGGGGCGACCGCCTTCGGCGCGCAGGCCGTCGCCTCGGCCTTGTCACGTCCCACTGCACGACGGAGCGCTCCCCGAAACGGGACGATCCGGTCGATGCCGAGCTCGGTGAGCTTCTGCACGATGAGCTCGGGCTTGTCGCCCTTGACGAGCGCGAAGCCGACGGTGAGCGCTGGTGTGGGACGCCGGCTCGGCTCGACGATCGCACCTGTGGGCTCGAGCTCGTCCCCGAGGATGGCGGTGCGCCAGGCCGGGACCGTCGCCAGCACGACCGGGCGAAGTGCGAGACGCGAAGGACGCGAGTGATGACGGTCGTCGCCGGCCAGCTCTGGCACGGCAAGGTCGTCGACGAACACCAGCGGGCCGGGCTCGTCGGCCGGGTGCACGGACCTACCGGAACGCCGAGCGGATGCGCGAGAGGAAGCCGGCGTCTGCTGGGGCGACGTCGTCACCGCGCTGCGCCGCGAACTGGCGGAGCAGCTCCTCTTGCTCGGGGGTGAGGTCGTCGGGACCTGCACGCGGGCGCGCACGATGAGGTCGCCCCGGCTCCGCCGCTCGAGGTGCGGGACGCCGCGGCCCGCGCCGGAACTCCCGCCCGAGGGCGTGCCTCGCGGGATCACGAGATCCTCGGTGCCGTCGAGCGTGGCGAACTCGAGGTGCGCGCCGAGCGCGGCCTGCGTGAACGAGATCGGGAGGTCGCAGCGCAGATCGACGCCGTCGCGGGTGAACCGCTCGTGAGGCTGGACGCGCACGTGCACGTACAGATCGCCGGTCCCCCCGCCCCGCGGACCCGCCGCGCCCCGCCCGCTGAGTCGCAGCGTCGAGCCGGTGTCGACACCGGCGGGGATGTCAACGGTGTAGGTGCGCTCCTCGATGGGCGACCCTCGCCCCCGCAGTCAGTGCACGGGTCGCTCACCACCCGGCCTTGGCCGCCGCAGCGTGGGCACACCGAGTTGGTGACCATCTGCCCGAGGAACGACTGGCGCACGCGCTGCACCTGTCCCGACCCTGCGCACTCGAGGCACGTCATCGGCTGGGTGCCCGGCTTGGCCCCGGACGCTGCACGTCTCGCACGCGACCCGGTGCGCACCTCGACGGGCGAGCGCACGCCGAAGACGGCCTCCTCGAAGCGAGGTCGACGACCACCTCGAGGTCGGCGCCGCGCGGCGGTCCGCTCGGTCCTCGCGCTGCCCCGCCGAAGGGGCTGCCGCCGCCGAAGAAGGCATCGAAGATGTCGTTGATGCCACCGCCGCCGAACCCACCGCTCGCCGTTGACGCCGTCGGGGCCGTAGCGGTCGTAGCGGCGGCGCTTCTCGGGATCGGAGAGCACCTCGTACGCGTGGGCGACCTCCTTGAAGCGCTCGGCGCTGGGATCGGTGTTCGTGTCCGGGTGCAGCAGCCGGGCCAGCCGGCGGTACGCGCGCTTGATGTCGTCGGGCGAGGCGTCGCGCGGCACCTCGAGCAGCTCGTAGTAGTCGGCCCACCTCACCCCTCGGTGAGGCGGTGGGAGAGGCGGTGGCTGACCACGGCCACGGCGGCCATGGCCTGCGGGTAGTCCATGCGGGTCGGCCCGAGCACGCCGATCGTTCCGGCCGGCTCGCCCTCCACGTGGTACGGGGCGACGATGAGGGCGCACTCGGCGAGCGGCGCCATGCCGGTCTCTGTGCCGATGGCCACCTGGAGGCCGCGGTCGAGGACATCGCGAAGCAGCGTGACGACGACGTACTGCTGCTCGAGGATGCCGAGCACCTCGCGGACGGTCTCGATGGCGTCGAAGGCTCGAGCCACCGCGACGTGCCGCCGACGAAGACCTGGTCGGGGTCGTCGCCACCCGTGCTGGCGAGCGACGGCACGCGGCGCGCACAGGGCGTCGGTCATCGCGTCCCCGGTGCTGGGAGCGATGGCGAGCGCGGCGCCGAGTGGCCCCGTCAGGTGGGCAGCGAGATGGGCGGTGGCGGCACCGATGCGCTCCTCGCCGACCGGTTCGGCCAGGTCGAGCGTGTGCTTCTCGACCGCGCCGTTGGACAGGACGACGACCACCAGGGCCGTCGTCGGCGTGAGGCCGACCACCTGCACCGAACGAACGGAGGCCTCGGTGGGCGTGGGGCCCACGACGACGCCCGCGTAGCTCGTGAGGTCGCCGAGCAGGCGTGACGTGTCGCGCAGCATCTGCTCGATCTCACCGTGGGCCTGCTCGAAGAACGACCGCACCTGCACGGCGTCGGAACCGCGCAGTGCCGGGCGCGCCCAGGTTGTCGACGAAGAACCGGTACCCCTTCTCGGTGGGGATGCGCCCGGCGCTGGTGTGGGGCTGGCGGAGGTAGCCCTCCTGCTCGAGGGTGGCCATGTCGTTGCGCACGGTCGCCGACGACACCTGCACGCCGGACGACTTCACGACGTGCGCCGACCCCACCGGCTGGGCGGTGTCGATGTACTCCTCCACGACGGCCCGGAGGATGGCGGCCTTGCGTTCGTCGAGCATCATGTGTCCTGGCACTCGATGCTACCGAGTGCCAGCCGGGCGAGCAGTTCTCCCGCCTGGCAGGCTGGGGCCGATGCGGTTCGTCGTGATGGGCGCCGGGGCCATCGGCGGGGTCCTCGGCGGGCGGCTGGCGGAGCACGGCCACGACGTCGTGCTGGTGGCTCGGGGGCGCATCGCGACGCGATCGCGGCCGACGGCCTGCTCGTCCGCTCGCCCGACGACGAGGTGCGGGTGCCCGTCCCGGTCGCCGACCACCCGGCGACCGACGCTCGGCCCGACGACGTCGTGCTGCTCGCGGTCAAGGGCCAGGACACGCCGGGCTGCGCTCGACGCGCTGGCCGACGGACCGCCCGACCTGGCGGTCGTGTGCCTCCAGAACGGCGTCGACAACGAGCGCCAGGCGCTGCGGCGCACGCCGGCGCTACGCCGTGCCGGTGATGCTGCCCGCCACGCACCTCGAGCCCGGCGTCGTCGAGGCGTGGTCGGCGCCCGTCAGCGGGATCCTCGATGTCGGCGGCTACCCCACGGCGTCGACGACGTGGCCGAGGCGATCTCGCCGCGTTCGCGGCCTCGACGTTCAGCTCGGTCACGAACCCGCGTGATGCGGTTCAAGTGGGCGAAGCTGCTGATGAACCTGGGCAACGCCCTCGAGGCGGCCGTCGGCCCGATCGGCCGCAGGCAGCGACCTCACGCCGCCGCGCGCGCCGAGGGCGAGGCGGTCCTCGCTGCCGCCGGCGTCGACTGCGCATCGACCGAGGAGGACGCGGCCCGACGCGGCGACCTGCTCTCGCTGCGGCCGATCGACGGCGGCGCAGAGGCGGCGGGTCGTCGTGGCAGAGCCTGGCCCGCGGCACCGGAGCATCGAGGCCGACCCGCTCAACGGCGAGATCGTGCTGCTCGGTCGCCTCCACGGCGTCCCCACCCCGGTCAACGAGCTGCTGCAGCGCACGCCCACGAGCTGGCCCGCACCGGCGCGGCGCCCGGCTCGCTGACCGAGGACGACCTCGTGGCCGCACGCTGACCTCAGAGGATCTGGCTGAGGAAGAGCTTCGTGCGAGCCTCGGTCGGGTCGGTGAAGAAGTGCTCGGGCGTGCCGACCTCGACGATCTCGCCGTCGGCCATGAACACGACGCGGTCGGCCACCTCCCGGGCGAAGCCCATCTCGTGGGTGACCACGACCATCGTCATGCCGGACGGGCCAGCTCCTTCATCGTGTCGAGCACCTCGGCGATCATCTCCGGGTCGAGCGCGGAGGTGGGCTCGTCGAAGAGCATCACTCTCGGCTGCATGGCGAGGGCGCGGGCGATGGCCACCCGCTGCTGCTGACCGCCGGAGAGCTGGCCGGGATACTTGTGCGGCCTGCTCCGGGATGCGCACCCGCTCGAGCTGCTCGGTGGCGATCCGCTCCGCCTTGGCCTTGTCCCAGCGGCGGACCTGGCGCGGGGCCAGGGTGACGTTCTCCAGCACCGTCAGGTGCGGGAACAGGTTGAAGCTCTGGAACACCATCCCGACCTCGCGCCGGATGGCCTGGATGCCGCGGACGTCGCGCGTGAGCTCGGTGCCGTCGACGACGATCGGCCCCGGTCGTGCTCCTCGAGCCGGTTGATGCAGCGGATCAGCGTGGACTTGCCCGAGCCGGAGGGCCCGATGACGACGACCACCTCCTGGCCGCCGACGACGAGGTCGATGCCCTTCAGGGCGGCGAAGTCGCCGAACCACTTCTCCACCCCCTCGCAGGTGATCATCGGCTCGCCGGTGCCGCCGGCCACGGCGGCGTCCCGGTCAGGTCGGCGTCGGTGGCCATCATCGGTCATCGGGCTCCCACCCCCAGCCGGCCTCGAGGCGGCGGCTCTCTCTCGACATGGTGTACGACCCGACCCAGTAGATGAAGCCGGCGAACGCCAGGGTGACCGACGCCAGGCCCTGGCCGACGAAGTCGGGCTGCCTGGGCACGCCGCGCCACCTCGAGGATCTCGAAGAAGCCGACGATGGCGAGCAGCGAGGTGTCCTTGAAGAGGCTGATGAACTGGCCGACGATCGCCGGGATGACGGTGCGCAGGGCCTGGGGCAGCACGACGCGGCGCATGGTCTGGACCGGCCCGAGCCCCAGGGCCTGGGCCGCCTCGACCTGCCCCTCTGGCACCGACTGCAGGCCGCCGCGCACGATCTCGGCGATGTAGGCGCTCTCGAACAGCGCGATCACGATCAGGGCCCGCACGAGGAAGCTCGGCGGGTCGACGAAGGTGGGGACGGCGTAGATCACCAGGTACTGCCCGATGAAGAGGAACGCGACCAGCGGGACGCCACGGAACAGCTCGATGTAGCCGACCGACAGCACCCGGATCGCCGGCAGCCTCGAGCGGCGGCCGAGCGCGGCGACCAGGCCGACGGGAAAGGCGAGCACGATCCCGGTCGACGGTGACGAAGAGGGTGAGCTGCAGCCCGCCCCACTGGTCCCACCCCACCCCGCCGGCCGCCACGACGATCTGCATCGCGAGCAGGACGGCCACCCCGGAGATCACCCAGAGCCATCGGGCCAGCCAGAGGGCCCGCCGGCCGAGCGCACGGGCGGGTCACGACGACGGCCAGCCCGACGAGCAGGACCCCGGGCAGGGCCGTCCGGATGAGCGACAGCATGGCCACCACGAAGGCGACGAGCGGCCACCAGCGGCGGACCGCGGCGAGGCGCGGCCGGGCACCGGCGCCCGCGGGCCTGGGCGCGCCGAGCCGCCTCGGGTCGGCGGCCGCCACGCCGCTGGCCACGCCCACGCACAGCCCGAGCGCGGCGGCCAGCACGTAGGCGGCCGCCCACGGTCGCCACAGCTGGTCCGCCGGGAACCGGCCCACCATGAACAGGCGGAGGTTGCGGCGCACGATCTCCCAGTCGGCGGTCACGAAGACGAACCGCACCAGCCGGTAGGCGGCCCAGGCCAGGACCGCACCGAAGACGACCGTCAGCGCGGCGTTGAACGGGGTGCTGGCCAGGTTCTGGTGCACCCAGGCCGCCTCGACGTCACCCGCGCCGGCGGCTCCAGGGCGGCGGTCACCGCTCCACCAGCTGCAAGCGGCGGTTGACCATGTTGGCGATGATCGAGATCACGATGGAGATGGCCAGGTAGATCGTCATCAGGATCAGCACCATCTGCGGGGCCGGGTTGGCCTGGGAGATGAGCACCAGGGTGAGGGCCGACAGCTCGGCGTAGCCGACCGCGATGGCCAGCGAGCTGTTCTTGGTCAGGTTGAGGAACTGGTTGATCATCGGCGGCACCGCGATGCGGAACGCCTGCGGGAGCACGACGTAGCGGAGCCGTTGCGCGCTCGTCAACCCCAGCGCGTCGGCCGCCTCGGACTGCCCGCGGTCGACCGCCTGCATCGAGCCCCGCACGATCTCGGCGACGTGGCTCGACGTGTAGAGCACGAGGCCCGTCACCACCGCGCCGAAGCCGATGCTGATCGCCACCCCGCCGGTGATCCCGCGCCCGACCGCGTGGGTGCGACAGCGTGATCGGGCCGTCGAGCAGGAGGTAGCCGGCCACCACCCCCACGGCCAGCGCCCGCCGGCGAACCGCATCCGGTGGTGGGGGGCGCCGGTCGCCTCGTTCACCCGGGTGCGCCAGCCCCACAGGAGCGCCGCCGCCACGAGGGAGGCCGCGACCACGAGCAGGTACAGACCCAACGAGTCGCCCGCCACGAACGACACCGCGGCCAGCTCCCGGTTGGACAACAGCAGCACGCCGAGCTCGATCGGGTCGGCGATGACCGGGAGCTCGAGGAACACGGCCGAGTTGACGAACACGATGACGAGCAGCGGCGGCATGTTGCGCAACGTCTCGACGTAGAGGCCGGCCGCCGAGCGCACCAGCAGGTTCGTCGACAGCCGCGCCACGCCCACCAGCGTCCCCAACAAGAGGGTCAGCACGATGCCCGACCGACGCCACGAGCAGTGTGTTCTTGACGCCGACGAGGATGGCGTCGCGCACGGGCTGGCTGGCGCGGAAGTCCGAGTAGGCGATCTCGATGGTGGCCGGCCGGTCGAGGAAGTCGAAGCCCGTCGGGATCCCGCGGGCGGCCAGGTTGGAGATCAGGTTGTCGTAGAGGTACGCCAGGACCCCGACGACGGCGGCCACCACCGCCACCTGGGCCGCGATCCGCAGGACGCGGATGTCCCGCCACGGCGGCGGTCGTCGCGCCGGGTGGCCCGGCGCGGTGGTGGCCGTCATCGATGGTGGAGCGTCAGCGATAGGGCGGGGCGTAGAGGAGCCCGGGCTCGTCGGCGTTCCACAGGGCGTTGAGGCCGCGTTCGAGACCGAGCGGCGTGTCCAGCCCGACGTTGCGGTCGAAGATCTCCGCGTAGTTCCCGACGTCGGTGATCACCGTGACCGCGAAGTCAGGCTCGAGGCCGAGCCCGGGGTCGACGACCGTCTCGTCCTCCCCGGTCGGCTGGCCGAGGAAGCCGCGAACGGCGGGATCGTCGCTCTCGAGCTGCTCGGTGATGTTCTCCGACGTGATGCCGAGCTCCTCGGCGAGGATCGTGGAGAGCACGGCCCAGTTCACTGCGTCGTGCCACTCGTCGTCGCCGTCGCGCACGGCCGGGCCGAGCGGCTCCTTCGAGATGATGTCGTCGAAGATCACCAGCCCATCGGGCCCACCCTCGGCCTCGGGCCACGCGGATCGGAGCCCCGCCAGCTGGGAGCGGTCCGAGGTCCACCCGTCGCACTGGCCCTGGAGGATCGCCTCTCGGATCTGGTCCACCTCGTCGAAGGTGAGCGGCTCGAAGCTGAGGCCTCGGGCGTTGAACACGGTGGCCAGGTTCTGCTCGGTGGTGGTGCCCGACAGGACGCACACGGTGGCGCCGTCCATGTCGTCGAGCGACGCGATCCCGGAGTCCGCCGTGACCATCATCCCCTGTCCGTCGTAGAACGTCGTCGCCGCGAACGCCGCGTTCTCGGTGCCGTCGCGGCTCGCCGTCCAGGTGGTGTTGCGGACGAGCACGTCGATCTCGCCGGACGCCAGGGAGGTGAAGCGCTGCTCTGCCGTCAACGGGACGTACTCGACGGCGTCGGCGTCGCCGAGCACCGCGGCGGCGATCACCCGGCAGAAGTCGATGTCGAAGCCCGAGTAGTCACCGGCCTCGTCGACGACGCCGAACCCAGGCACGGCATTGTTCACGCCGCAGTTCAGCGTGCCGCGGTCCTGCACCTCGGCGAGGAGACCGTCGCCGGTCTCGCCGCCGGTCTGCTCGGCGGACTCGTCCTCCGCGGCGTTCGGTTCGGCGTCATCGCTGCACGCCGCGCCGATCAGCGCGATCGCCAGCGCCACGACGACTCGTCGGGCTCGGATGGTTCGGGCCATGGTCGCTCCCCTGCTGGAGGCACACGACCCATCCACCTGCCGCCCGAACCGTGACTGCAGATCGCACACCTGTACGTGCCGCCCGCCGGAGCCACCGTAGTGGGGCCGGACCACGGCCGCTCGGGCGAGTCCGTGTCGGCGCCGACCTACCCTTCGCTCGTGGACGCCCTTCGAGCGGCCGTGGCCCGTGCGCTCGAGCACGACGTGACGGCGCAGGCGGTCGTACGAGGCGGAGATGTCGCCCAGGCCTTCCGCCTGGAGCTCGCGGACGGTCGGACCGTCTTCGCCAAGACACACCCGGATCCGCCGTCCGGGTTCTTCAGCACGGAGGCCGCGGGGCTGCGTTGGCTCGCGGCCGCCGACGCCGTGCGGGTCCCCGCGGTGCTCGCCGTCTCTGACGGCGCTGCCTCCGACCCTCCGTTCCTCGTCCTCGAGTGGGTCGACATCGGGCCGCCCCGTCCCACCACCGAGGCCCAGCTCGGCCGCGCGCTGGCGCGGCTGCACCTGGCCGCGCCCGCGTGCTTCGGTCGCGAGGACCGCCGCACCACCGGCAGCCGGAGCCTGCCGAACGATCCGAAGCCGACGTGGGCCGAGTTCTACGGCACGCAGCGGTTGGCGCCGCTGGCGCGCCTGGCCGGGAAGGCGACGGCCCTCTCGACCACGGCCATCGCCGGCCTCGACCGGCTCGCCGACCCTGTCCGCCTCGCTCGGTTCGGGGGCGCCGACGAGCCGCCGGCTCGTCTCCACGGCGACCTCTGGGCGGGCAATCGGCTCGTGGATGAGCGCGGCGACAGCTGGCTCATCGACCCCGCCGCCCACGGTGGCCACCGCGAGTTCGACCTCGCGATGATGCGCCTGTTCGGCGGCTTCGGAGACGCCTGCTTCGCCGCCTACGCCGAGCTCCACCCGCTCGCCGACGGCTGGGAGGACCGCGTCGCGCTGCACCAGATCGCCCCGCTCGTGGTGCACGCCATCAAGTTCGGCGGCCACTACGTCGGCGCGGCCGAGTCGGCCATCGCTCGCTACGCGTGAGCGACCCGATGACCTGGCAGGTAATCGCTGGGGCGCGCTCGCTGCCCTCAGAGTGGAGCCATCCCTGACGAGGAGGCCCCATGACCGCCATCCACCCCGATCTCTCGCCCGCCCGCATCGCTCCGACCAGCCAGAGCGTCGCCCGTCGGCGCCTTCAGGACCTGGTGCGGGCCGATGCCATCGTGTGCGCCGTAAGCGGGTTCGCCCTGCTGGCGGCCGCCGACGCGATCTCGGACCTCGCCGGCGTCGCCACGACCGGTCCCGTGCGCGCCGTCGGCGCGTTCCTGGTCGTGCTCGGCATGGGACTGGCGTGGCTGGGATCAGCCGGTGATGACGCCCGGCAGCGTTGGATCCCGCTCAGCGCGGCCGGCGACATCGCGTGGGCCCTGGCGTCGTTCGCACTCGCGTTCGTTGCCGACCTGTCTGGGCCGGGACGGGCGTTGATCCTGGTCCAAGGCGTCCTGGTGCTGGCCATCGGTGAGGCCAAGCTGGTCCTCCGCCGACGGGCAGGCGAGCGCTGATCCGACTGGTCATGCGACGGACGCCACGGCCCGGACGGGGAACGTCCCCATGCCCACGACGGCCGGCGGGAGCGCGGTGAACGTGAACGGCCGTCCGCCGAGGTCACCGAGTCGGCACAGGTGCTCGACGATCGGGATCCCCGCCTCCAGCAACGCGGTGTGGATCGGACGCTCGCCGGTCTGGGTGTCGTCGATGTTGACGGAGTCGATGCCGACGACGCTGGCGCCAGCGGCCACGAGCCGCTCGGCGGTCGCGACCGCCAGGTACGGGTGACCGCCCTCGCCGTAGCGATCACTGCCCCAGTGCACGTCCCAGCCGGTGAAGAACAGCACCGCCCGGCCGGTCAGGTCCTGGCCGTCGAGGAGCTCGACGCCGGCCTCGGACGCCCCGGTGGCATCGATCAGGACGCCGGGCACCGCCACGACCCGGGCCGGATCGAGGCCCGCCAGGTCGTGTCCGTCCGCGAACCGATGGAACGGCGTGTCGAGGTAGGTGCCGGTGTTGGCCACCATGTCGATGCGGCCGATCTGGAACTCGAACCCAGGCGCATAGCGCTCGCGCGATGCCTCCCGGCTGAGGTGATCGGTGATCGACGGCGCGGGCAGCCCTGGGTAGGTGATCGTCCCGTCGGCGATCGGATGGCTCAGGTCGATGATCTCGGGCACCAGACCTGTCTAGACCGCAAACTCGCTGGCGCCCAGCGTCGCCGCCCGCCACGATCGACCGCATGCCGACCGTGATGCTGGTGGTGCGCCTTCGTGGCCGGGGGACGTCCTCCGGCCTGGGGCTGGTACCGACTCGACCCCGCGTGGGCTGAGCGACTCGTCGCCGACTCCGGCGTCCGCCAGGGCGACCTGGTGCTCGACATCGGCGCGGGTGACGGTGCCCTCACCGCACCGCTGCTCGACGCGCGGCACGCGGGTCATCGCGATCGAGCTGCACCCGGGTCGGGCCGCGGCCCTTCGTCAGCGCTTCGGGGCGGACATCAAGGTGGTGCAGGTCGATGCCGCGGACCTCCGCCTCCCTCGCCGCCCGTTCCACGTCGTCGCCAACCCGCCGTGGGCGATCACGGACTGCGCTCCTGAAGCGCCTACTCCATCCCGCCAGCCGCCTGGTCCGGGCCGACCTGCTGCTCAAGCGCAGCAGCACGCGCCGTTGGGTCGACGCTGCGACCGCGAACGGCCATCGTCTCCGCGCCGGGCCCACGGTCCCTCGCCGAGCCTTCCGGCCCAGCCCACCCACCGATGGCCGAGTCCTCGTGATCGAGCGGACAGCAGATCGCCGCCGGCCACGCGGCAAGATGCGATCGTGAGCGCCGACGACAGCAAGGACGAGTGGGACGCGCTGGGCGAGCGCTTCGTCGACCACCACTACGCATCGCTTCGGGGTCGCGTCCGGACGCACGTGATCGACGAGCACCTGCGGGCCCACCTCGCCTCGCCGCCGCTCCACGTCGTCGATGTCGGCGGTGGAGCGGGGCACCAGAGCCTCCCGCTGGCGCGAGCGGGCTACGAGGTCACGATCGTCGACCCGTCCCCGTCCATGCTCGAGCGAGCCGCGCGGCTGCTCGCAAGCGAAGACGGCCAGGTGGCCGACCGGGTGCGGCTCGTCGAGGCGAGCGGCGAGGATGCGCCGGACGCACTCGAGGGAGCCGAGTTCGGCGCCGTCCTCTGCCATGGCGTGCTGATGTACCTCGAGGATCCGACGCCACTGGTGGACGCGCTTGTGCACGCTCGTCGCCCCCGGGGGGATCGTGTCGATCGTGGCCAAGAACGTCGAGGTGATGGCCGCTCGTTCCGCTCACGAGGGCGACTGGGCGGGCGCGCTGGCGGCGTTCGACAGCGACCGGCAGGTCAACGGTCTCGGCGTCGACACCCGCGGCGACAGCGTGGACGGCCTGTCCGCCCTGCTCTCGGATCGCGGCGTCGACCCGATCTGCTGGTACGGCGTGCGCCTGTTCACCGACGGCTGGGCTCCCGACCGGCCCCCGAACGATCCGGAGGACCTCGTGCTGCAGGTGGAGCTCGAGGCCAGCCGACGAGATCCCTATCGACGGCTGAGCCGGCTGTTCCACCTCATCGGCCACCGGCCCTAGCGCCGGCCCGGCGAGACGCGCGGTCCCACCATGACCTCCGAGGTCATGGCCAGGCCTCCCGGGATCGGCCAGAGTGAGGCTCCCACCGACCTCCGGAGGACCCGCGTGTCCGACCTCGATCCGTCAGCCCTCGTCGCCACCATGCCGTTCGCCGTGCAGAGCGGGGTCGAGATCAGCGCCGCCAGCAAGGAGGCGGTCGTCGGCCACATCGACTGGACCGAGGAGCGATGCACCATCGGTGGGCTGATGCACGGCGGAGCGCTCATGACGCTCGCCGACTCGCTCGGCGCGGTCGCCGCCTTCCTCCACCTGCCGGATGGGGCCGGCACCGCCACGGTCACCTCCAACACCTCGCTGCTGCGCGGCCTCCGCGGCGGCCGAGCCACCGGCACCAGCACCGTGATCAACGCGGGCCGGCGGTTCATCACCGTGCGCACCGACGTCGTCGACGACGACGGCAAGCTGCTCATCACCACCACCCAGGTCCAGGCCGTGCTGACCTAGACGGTCGGTCCTCTCGCTCAGTCGTCGAGGCGGAGGGCGGAGATGAAGGCCTCCTGGGGGACCTCGACGCTGCCGATGTTCTTCATGCGCTTCTTCCCCTCCTTCTGCTTCTCGAGGAGCTTGCGCTTGCGGGTGATGTCACCGCCGTAGCACTTCGCCAGCACGTCCTTGCGCTTGGCCTTCACCGTCTCGCGGCTGATGATCCGCCCGCCGATGGCGGCCTGGATGGGCACGTCGAACATCTGCCGGGGGATCAGCTCCTTGAGCTTCTCCGACATGCGCCGGCCGTAGTCCTGCGCCTTGTCTCGGTGGAGGATGTTGGAGAAGGCGTCGGCGGGCACGCCGTTGAGGAGCACGTCGACCTTCACCAGGTCGGCGCGCTGGTAGCCGGCCGGCTCGTAGTCGAGCGACGCGTAGCCCTGGGTGCGGCTCTTGAGCTGGTCGAAGAAGTCGCGGACGACCTCGGCGAGCGGCACCGTGTAGACGAGCTCGACGCGCTCCGGCGAGAGGTACTCGAGCTTGGCCATCTCGCCCCGCCGGTTCTGGCAGAGCTCCATGATCGTGCCGGTGTAGTCCTTCGGGGTGAGGATCGTGCAGGTGAGCATGGGCTCCTCGATGAACTCGATGCTCACCATCTCGGGCAGGGCCGAGGGGTTGGCGACCTCGATCACCTCGCCGTCGGTCCGGTGCACGAGGTAGGCGACGGACGGGGCGGTGGCGATCAGGTCGAGGTTGAACTCCCGCACCAGGCGTTCGCGGATGATCTCCATGTGGAGCAGGCCGAGGAAGCCGCACCGGAAGCCGAAGCCGAGGGCACCGGAGGTCTCGGGCTCATAGGTGTAGGAGCCGTCGTTGAGGCGCAGCCGCTCGAGCGCGTCGCGCAGGTCGGAGAACTGGTCGCCGTCGATCGGGTACAGCCCGCAGAACACCATCGGCTTGGGCTCCCGATAGCCCTCGAGCGGTGCGGAGGCGGGTCGTCTGCGCGTCGGTCACCGTCTCGCCCGAGCGGGCCTCCCGCACGTCCTTGATGCCGGCGATGAGGTAGCCCGTCTCCCCCGGGCCGAGCTCCTTCACCGGGGTGTGCTCCGGGTTGCGCACGCCGATCTCGTCCGCGTCGTGCACGGCGTTGGCCTGCATGAACTTCACTCGGCTGCCGGTCTTCAGGCTGCCGGTCATCACCCGCACCGACGACACGACCCCGCGGTAGCTGTCGTAGTACGAGTCGAAGATCAGGGCCTGCAGCGGCGCCGCCGGGTCGCCGAGCGGCGGCGGGATGTGCTGGATGACCGCGTCGAGCAGCTCGGGTACGCCGTCGCCGGTCTTGGCGCTGATCCGCAGCACGTCCTCGGCCCGGATCCCGAGCACCTGCTCGATCTCCGAAGCGCAGCGATCGGGATCGGCGGCCGGCAGGTCGAGCTTGTTGAGGCAGGCGACGATCTCGAGGTCGTTCTCGAGGGCGAGGTAGCAGTTCGCGAGCGTTTGCGCCTCGATGCCCTGGGCCGCGTCGACCAGGAGGATCACGCCCTCGCAGGCGGCCAGCGACCGCGAGACCTCGTAGCCGAAGTCCACGTGGCCCGGCGTGTCGATCAGGTTGATGACGTGGTCCCGGTAGTCGAGCCGGACCGACTGCAGCTTGATCGTGATGCCCCGCTCCCGCTCGATGTCCATCGAGTCGAGGTACTGGGCCCGCATGTCCCGGGGATCGACGGCACCGCACAGCTCGAGGAGGCGGTCGGCGAGCGTGCTCTTCCCGTGGTCGACGTGCGCCACGATGGACAGGTTGCGAAGGCGGCTGAGGTCCATGGGGAGTCCACAACGGTACCGGTGCCCCTGGATGTGACGAGAATCCGGGTCGACGGGTAGCGTCTCTCCGGGTTCGATCCTGAGCAGACGTGCAGGAACCCCACGTGGCAAACATCAAGAGCCAGATCAAGCGCAACCGCCAGACCATCGTCCGCACGGAGCGGAACAAGGCCGTGCGCAGCGAGCTGAAGACGCGCACCAAGAGCGCCGCCACCGCGGCCGCCGAGGGCGCGGAGAACACCGAGGAGCTGGCCCGCGAGGCGCAGAAGCGCATCGACATGGCCGCCCGCAAGGGCGTGATCCACAAGAACGCGGCCGCTCGTCGCAAGTCGCGCCTGGCCAAGAAGGTCAACCAGAGCACGGCTGAACGCCGCGCTGCCGTCAGCTGAGGCGGCGTCCAGATCCAGCGCGCAGCCGTCTTATTCGTGCCTCGGCAGCGCGCATCCGAGCGGCTGTGTCCGGCAGCGATCAGTTATGAAACTCACGGGATGGCGCACGTATCGAGCTGACCTATCAGCGGGCCGTAACCTTCGCGATGGCGACCTCCCCACGCGGATCGAGACTTCTCTGTCCACGAGAAGTCGACGAGATCCTGCGTAGTCCTCTCCGTCCACGCGACGAGGTCCGCCATCGCAACGCGATGTAGGCAATCGACGAGCGACCCGGCGCGCGGGACCGGCGCGCAGTCACTGTGGCGGCCCAGCGCTCGGGCGTCACCGGCTCGAGCACCTCACGGCTCGAGGCCTGATGGCCGACTACGTCGCCGGCGGCGGGCTGCACCGATCCCAAGCGGCCGCTTGTGCATCCACGCGTACTTCAACCCTCGCAGACCGGACATCGCCGGCTCAACCTCCTCATCTACCTGAACCACGGGTGTCAGAGCGAGTGCGGCAGCTCTAGCTGTGGACCAGACAGTCGAAGTGCGTCCAGAAGATCGACCCGATCGCCTTGCGAGCGGTCCTCGCGACGACAGCGCAGCTACCAGGGCATCCCGACCCTCTGGCATGCCCCGACTACGTCACGAGGCCTCGCTCTACTACTACACGCCCGGCGAGGCTCTCATCGAGCAGCAACGACGGTGTTCCAGGTCCGCCCGGTCCGGCGACGTCGCCGGGCCGCACTTATCGATGCGCTCGGACTGCGCCTAGCTGCGCCGGCGGCGGTCCCGGCGAAGGTGCGCCGTCTCCAGCTGCCGTCTAGGCGTCACCGCGACATCGTGGCCAGGCGGGCCACGAGCACCTCCAGCACGAGGTGGTCCGGCCAGGCCTTGCCGCCGCGCAGGTCGAGGTCGGCGCGGGCGAGGAGGTCGACCGAGCGCACGATGCGCTCGTGGCCGAGGCGGCGGGCCTGACCCATGGCCTTCCTGGCCGGGAAGGTGGACCCCTTCATGCCGAGCAGATCGGCGGCCTCCTTCTCGCCGGCGACGTCGGCGCCGTCGAGGCGGAGCATCCGCGCGTAGTGCGAGTGCAGGGTGCTGAGCACCTGGAAGGGATGGCGTTCGCCCTGCCCGATCATGCGCTGCAACAGCTCGAGCGCGGTCGCTCGGTCGCCCCGATCGATGGCGTCCGTCAGATCCCACGGCGGCACGCCACCGTCGTCGCCCAGGAACGGCTCGATCTCGGCCGCTGAGATCTTGGCGCGGGTCCCGTAGGTCGAGCGCAACAGGTCGATGAGGCCCAGGAGGCGGCTGGGCTCGTCGCCGACCCACGTCACGAGCCGGTTGCGCCCTTCCGAGTCGACCTTCAGGCCGGCTTCCGCCAGGTGCTCGGTGACCCACTCGCTCACCTTGCGTCCGGGGCTCGTGTCGACCTGGGCGCCGCCCACCCGCACGACGGCCTCCAGGAGCGCCTTGGGCACGCGTCCGGCCCGCCACTCGAGCACGAGCAACGTGGACGGGAGGGGGTCGACGAGGTAGTCCACGAGCGGCTGGACCAGCTCGTTGCGCTCCCGCTTCTCGGTCATCCGACCGAGGACCACTCGGTGCTCGGTCAAGAACGGCGGCGTCTGGGCCGCGTCGACCAGCGCGAGGAGCGGATCACCCTCGTCGCTCGGCGCACCGACGTCGACCTCCTCCACCATGAGGGACCGATCCTCGTCACCGACCAGATCGTCGACGAGCAGCCGGACGGCGTCGCGCAGCACCACCTCGTCGTCACCACGCAGGAGCGTCACCGGGATGGAGCTCACGCGCCGCGCTCCGCACGAGCCGCGAGGACGGCAGCCATGACGTCGGCGGTGCGCCGAGCCCCTCGGACGTCGTGGGCCCGGAGGATCCGACATCCGAGCGCGATGCCCAGGGCGTGGGCCGCGTGTGACGCCTCTCGGCGGTCCTCCACCTCGGTGCCGACGAGGTCGCCCAGGAACCGCTTGTTCGACGCGGACAGGAACAAGGGCCAACCGAGCGCGGCCAGACGGTCGTGGGCCCGCAGGAGCTCGAGCGACTGGGGCTCTGTCTTGCCGAGATCGAGGCCCGCGTCGATCATCACCCGCTCGCGCGGGATCCCCGCGGCCTCGGCGGCCTCCGCCCGGTTGCGCAGGAACCGGCACACCGCGTCGACGACCGGCTCGTCGTAGGTGGGATCGGGATCGGGGACGCGCGGACCGATCCGGATGTGGGTCGCGACGACGGACGCACCCGCCTGGGCCGCCGTGGACAGGTAGTCGGGGTCGGCGAAGCCGCTGATGTCGTTGCCGACGACGGCGCCGGCCCCGAGCGCCTCTCGCAGAACCGATGCCCGCCACGTGTCGACCGAGATCGGCAGGTCGAACCGCTGCTTCAGCGCCTCGATGGCGGGGATGACGCGCTCGATCTCCTCCGCAGCGGTCACCTCCGGGCCGGGGCCGGCCTTCACACCACCGACGTCGAGGAAGTCCGCCCCCTCCGCGACGAGCTGGTCGGCCTTGGCGAGGAACCCGTCGAAGTCGTAGTACCGGCCTTGGTCGTAGAACGAGTCCGGCGTCCGGTTGAGGATCCCCATCACGAGGGCGCGATGTCGCACGTCGTAGCGGCGCGCCCCGAGGGCCACCTCCGGACAGGGCACCTCCCACACCACCGACCAGGGCATCCCATCCACGGGGGCCGAACCTACCGCGGCCCCCGAGGGAGCCCGTCGGCTCATGGCGGGCGGGGGGCGGCCTCCACCACCAGCCGCTCCCCCGCGTCGACGAGTCGTACCGTCACCGCCCCGACGTCGACGGCGGACCGCCCGCTGGGGGCGATGGTCGCGGTGGCGAGCACTCCATCGCTCGCGGCCCTCTCGTGCACCAGGACCGCGCCGGTCGGGTGGGCGCGCTCGACGGCAGCGATCACGCCCTCGGGCACCGAGCCGTCGGCCACCACGAGCAGGTCGACCTCCCGGACTCCCCCTCGGCGGAGCGCCGCGAGCACCGCGGAGGCGCCCAGCGCGGTGCGCCCTCCGACGCCTCCGAGCACGATCACGTCCGTCCCGCCCGCGTGCCACCGCACCACCCCGGTCAGCGGCGCCGAGCGGAGGGGAACGGGCGCGTGTGCGCCGAGCACGGCCGAACCGAGCACCGCCAGCACGAGACCCCAGGCCACGGGCCGCACCCTCGACCCCGCGCGGGCGACCACGGCCGACCCCCAGCCCGAGCGCCATCACGCCGATCTGGACCCATCCGAGCTCGCCCAGCCGGGCCTGGGACCCGCGACTCGCGACGAGGTCCAACCACCCGAGGGCGAGCCTCGTCGGCCCGTGCAGCAACGAGGCGACCGACCCCCCGGCCACGCCGGCGACGATGCCGGCGGTCAGGCCCCACACCATCACCAGTCCCGCGATCGGCACCGCGAGCAGGTTGGCGGGAGCCGACGCGACGGGGATGGGGCCGAACGCGCTGAGGAGCACCGGGGCGACGCCGAGCTGGGCGGCGACCGTGACGGCAAGCGCGTCACGCAGGCCGGGCGGTCCGGGGAGCGCGCTGGCGAGCGGTGGAGCAACGACCACGATCGCGGTGGCCGCGCACACCGAGAGCTGGAAGCCGACCGATCGCGCCAGCAGCGGGTCGACCACGAGCAGCCCGGTGACCGCGAGGGCGATGATGCGCACTCGAGCCACCGGCCAGCCGACCATCGCGACCGTGGCGGCGAGCGCGGCCATGGCGGACGCGCGGAGCACCGACGGTTCGAAGCGCGTCATCACGCCGAAGAGGCCGATCACCGCAACGGTCGCGGCGAGCCGCGGCCACAACCGCAGGCGACGGAGCACGGGCCCCGCCAGGGCCAGGACGAAGGCCACGTTCTGGCCCGACACGGCCAACAGGTGGGTCAGCCCGGCGCCCTGGAACGCATCCGCGAGGTCCGCGGGCTGCGCTCGGTCGTCGCCGAGGACGAGGCCCGTGAACAAGGACCGCTGACGCGGGTCGAACGTCGCGGTGCCCGCGACCAGGGTCCGCCGAAGGCCGTTGGCCAGTCGGGCCACTGGGTGCCCAGGGCGCACCTCGTCGACGGCCAGGATCGTGAGCCGGCCGCTCACGTGGCGGCTGGCGAGCCAGCTCGCGTCTCCCTCGACGGGCGCCACCTCGCCGCGCAGCGCCACCACCTCGCCGGCCAGTCGGTCGGCAAGCGCCCGTGCGGAGGCGCCGTTGGCCCGTGCCTCCAGGCGGCGGCCGCCGGCCCGCACGTCCGCTCGGATGCCCGCCGAACGACGGCTCGGGATCGGTCAGGAGGGTGACATCGCCGACCAGCAGGGTCTCCTGCACGCCGTCGAGCCCGGCGAGCGACCGCTGGGCCAGCCCGCTCGTCACGAGCAGCGCGGCGAGCGGGATCAGGGCGGCCCGGCGCCCGATCAAGCTCACGATGCCGAGGACGATGCCCGCGAGCAGGGCCCAACGCGCCGGGTGGAGCGCGCCGGCCGCGGCGCCGACCGCGGTCGCCACCACGACCCGATCAGAGAACCAGCGCGTGGCGTTCACACGGTGACCAGATCGCGGAGCGCGTCGAGCTTCGCCTCCCCGATGCCGGGCACGTCGAGGAGCTGGTCCACCGAGGTGAACGCGCCGACCTTCTCTCGGTGCTCGAGGATGGCGGCGGCGGTGGCGGGCCCCACGCCCGGGAGGCCTTCGAGCGCCGCCGCGTCCGCGCTGTTGAGGTTCACCGGCCCCGCGGTCCCCGAGGAGGGGTCCCCGCCGACCTCGCCCACCGCGACCGGCGGTGGCTCCTCGCCCACCTTGGGCACGTAGACGCGCGCCCCGTCGACGAGCGGTGCGGCCAGGTTGATCCGCGCGCCATCCGCGTTCGGGGCCAGGCCCCCGGCCGCCTCGATGGCGTCGACGACGCGGGCGCCGGCGCGCAGCTCGTGGACCCCGGGCGCCATGACCGACCCGGCCACGTGCACGACGAGGGCGCTGGGCGCGGTGGTGGTGCTGGCCGGGCCAGGGGCGGACGTGCTGGTGAAGGGCAGCGACACCTCGGGCGGCGGTGGTGCCGGCCGAAGGAGCCAGAACGCACCCGCCACCGCA
The DNA here is from genome assembly GCA_963721695.1 of uncultured Microthrixaceae bacterium. Lineage (GTDB taxonomy): Bacteria > Actinomycetota > Acidimicrobiia > Acidimicrobiales > VFJN01 > VFJN01. Next base: position 43,248 of record CAVRKU010000007.1, on the reverse strand, counting down.
AGGACCACGATCCCCACACCGAGCAGGATCCGGGCGGGGGTGCTGCCCGTGGCGTCCGCGAGGTCTTCGATCCGCTCCCGCCAGGTGCGCGGCGGTGGCGGACGGCGCAGGGCGCCGTCAACGTCGTCGTACGGCGGATCGACGGGGTCGAGCACGGTCCCCCCGGGACGCGGCCGAGCAGCCAGCGGGGGAAGGACGCCGTCGATCGTAGTGAGCGCGCCCGACCCTCGATACCCGTCAGTCGGAGCCGCGGGCCTCCCAGTCCGCCTCGATCTCGAGGGGGACCCGCCGATAGGCCGCCCAGTGCGGGTAGCGCCGCATCCTCCACCGCGCGTAGGCGCCGAGGTACCGGACCCCGAACCCCGCCACGCCGAGCCGGCGCCACTGGCGAACGTGCACCAGCTCGTGCCGCATCAGCCGCTCAGAGCCCACGGCCGACTCGCGGAGGAAGATGAAGCGGCCGAGGGTCGTGGCCGACGCACCCGGCGCGGCCCATCGGGAGATCACGATCACGGCGTCGCCTCGTCGCTCGACGCGCATGCCGATCGACGTTCAGAACAGTCGGGCCGTGAGCTGCTTGCGGTAGCCGGCGGTGCGGGGATCCTCCGCGCCCATCACCTCGAGGAGGTCGATGAACCGCTGCCGCGCGTCATCGTCGTCCTTGACCCGATCGAGGAGGCCGTCCAGCTCGTCGGTGACGTCGTCCTTGGTGTCGGCTCCGATCCGCGCGAGGGCGGCGACTCGACGGGTGTCGGGTGTCTCCGGGATCCGCTCGAGCAGCGCGAGCGCCTCTGCCTTGGCGACGTCGTCGCCCTGTGCCACCAGGAGCGACGCCAACGCCACCACGGCCTGCTCGTGCCCGGGGTCGGTGGCCAGGACCTGGCGGAGCGACGCCTCGTCGCCCGCGGCCAGGAGGTCGGCGAGCGCGTCCTCGGCCTCGGTCGGCAGGAGACCGGCGATGAACTCACGAACGTTCGCCTCCGGCTGCGCGCCCACGAAGCCATCGACGACCTTGCCGTCCTTGAGCGCGTACACGGCCGGGATGCCTTGGACCTGGAAGGCGGCGGCCGTCTGCTGGTTGCTGTCGACGTCGACCTTGGCCAGCACGACCTTGCCCTCGGTCTCGTCGATGACCTTCTCGAGGATCGGCCCGAGCGTCTTGCACGGCCCGCACCACTCGGCCCAGAGGTCGACGACGACCGGCACTTGCTTGGAACGCTCCACGACCTCGGTGGGGAACGTGGCATCGGTGACGTCGATCGACATGGGTGGCAATGTACCGGCGCGGATACCCTCGGCCACCTGGGCCCGGTGGGCCGCGACGCAACGCGGAGGACACGTGAGCGACAGCATCAGGGGGGTGGACGTCGAGCCGGTGACGGCGTGGTTCGAGGCCAACATCCCCGGCGCCACCGGCCCGCTCAGCTTCGATCTGATCGCCGGCGGCCACTCGAACCTCACCTTCTCGGTGAAGGACGCCGCGGGGAACCACTTCGTCCTCCGCCGACCCCCGCTGGGCCACGTGCTGGCGACCGCCCACGACATGGGGCGCGAGCACAAGATCATCTCGGCCCTGGGACCCACCGACGTTCCCGTGGCGCCCGCCCTGGGCCTGTGCACCGACGAGGCGGTGAACGGCGCTCCCTTCTACGTGATGCAGTTCGTCGACGGTCGGATCCTTCGTGATGCCACGTCGCTCGGCGCCATCACCGCCGAAGCCCGCACCAACGCGGGCCACTCCGTGGCGGACACGCTGGCCCGCATCCACGCCGTCGACCCCGACGCGGTGGGCTTGGGCGACCTCGGCAAGAAGGAGGACTACATCCTCCGCCAGCTGAAGCGCTGGTACGGCCAGTGGGAGAAGTCGAAGACCCGGGAGAACCGCGTCGTCGACGAGGTCCACGATGCCCTGAAGGCGAGGGTGCCGGAGCAGGGCCCCGCGGCGGTCGTCCACGGCGACTACCGCCTCGACAACTGCATGGCCGACGACGACGGCCACATCATCGCCGTGCTCGACTGGGAGATCTGCACGCTCGGCGATCCCATGGCCGACGTCGGGCTGCTCATGGTCTATTGGAACGACCCCGACGACTCGATCACCACGATGACCACGCCGGCGGTCAACCTCGACGGCATGATCACCCGCAAGGAGGTGCTCGACCGCTACGCGGAGGCGAGCGGTCGCGACCTCTCGCAGATCGACTACTACATCGCGTTCGGCTACTGGAAGCTCGCGTGCATCGTCGAGGGCGTCTACGCCCGCTACATCGGTGGTGCCATGGGCAACACCGACCCTGCCGCCTTCGAGGGCTTCAAGCTCCAGGTGGACCGCTGTGCGGAGACCGCCGCAGAAGCGCTGGACCGACTCGGATGAGGAGCCGTCGACGGTGACGTCGCTCTACTCGATGGTCGAGCAGCCCGAGCTCGACGCGCCCGTGCTCATCATGGTCCTGAAGGGCTGGATCGACGCCGGCCTCGGCGCCGACGGGGCGGCGGACGTGCTGATCGAAGGCCTCGACCTCCACACCGTCGCTCGGTTCGACGCCGACGCGCTGCTGGACTGGCGAGCTCGCCGGCCGGCGATGCGGCTCGTCGACGGCATCAACACGCAGCTCACCTGGGAGGAGACGGAGCTGTCCTGGACCAAGGACTCCAGCGGCAACGACCTGCTGCTCCTGCTGGGCAACGAGCCGGACCACGCGTGGCTCGCGTTCTCGGAGCAGGTCGTCGACCTGGCCGTCGACTTCGGGGCTCGGATGGCGATCGGCCTCGGGGCCTATCCCACGCCTGTTCCGCACACCCGCACGCCCGTGCTCGCCGCCTCGGCCTCGAGCGAAGAGCTCACGCAGGGCCTCCTCAAGAGCTCCGTCGAGGTGCCGTCCGGGATTCAGGGGATGATCGAGCGACGGGCCGCGCTCCGCGGCCTGCCGGCGCTGGGACTGTGGGCCCAGGTGCCCCACTACGTGTCGGCGATGCCCTACCCGGCCGCGTCCCTGGCCCTCCTCCAGGCCACCAACCGGATCGCGGGGCTCGACCTGCCGATCGCTGATCTTCCCGAGCGAGCCGACGCCAGCCGCACCCGCATCGATGAGCTCATCGCGCAGAACCCTGAGCACTCCGCCATGCTCGAGCAGCTGGAATCGCAGGCCGACCAGGAGGCCACGAGCACGCAGCTCTCGGTCACGAGCGGCGACGAGCTGGCGGCCGAGCTCGAGCGGTTCCTGCGCGAGCAGTAGCCACTAGGGTCCGCGGCATGAAGGTCGACGGAGGCATCGGGGGAGATCTGCGCGGCGCGGGCAAGGCCGCGGCCGTGCAGGAAGAGCAGGGGTACGACGGACTGTGGACGGCCGAGACCGCGCACGACCCGTTCTTCCCGCTCCTGCTGGCGTCGCAGTCGACCTCGAGGGTCGAGCTCGGCACGGGGATCGCCGTCGCGTTCGCGCGGAACCCCATGAACCTGGCGCAGATCGCATGGGACCTGCAGGCGGCGTCCGAGGGCCGGTTCATCCTGGGCCTGGGCAGCCAGATCAAGCCCCACATCGTGAAGCGCTTCTCGATGCCGTGGTCGCACCCGGCCGCCCGCATGCGCGAGATGATCCTGGCGATCCGCGCCATCTGGGCCTCGTGGAACGACGGCTCCAAGCTCGACTTCCAGGGCGACTTCTACACCCACACCCTGATGACGCCGTTCTTCAACCCCGGCCCCAACCCGCACGGCGACGCCAAGATCGCCCTGGCCGGGGTCGGCGAGCTGATGACGGAGGTGGCCGGCGAGGTGTGCGACGGGTTCCTGTGCCACGGCTTCACCACCGAGCGCTATCTGCGAGAGGTCACCTTGCCTGCGCTCGAGCGCGGCGCGGCCAAGGCCGGCCGGGCCCTCGCCGACATCGAGATCTCCGGCCCCGCCTTCGTGGTCACGGGCACCAACGAGGAGGAGATGGCGCGCTCGGTGGCGGGCACGAAGCAACAGATCGCCTTCTACGGATCGACGCCGGCCTATCGCGGCGTGTTGGAGCTCCACGGCTGGGGCGGCCTCCAGGACGACCTCAACAAGATGTCGAAGGAAGGCAAGTGGCAGGAGATGGGTGAGCTCATCACCGACGAGATCCTCCACACCTTCGCCGTCGTCGCCGAGCCCGAGAAGCTCGCCGCGGGCCTGGAGGAGCGCTACGGCGACATCGTGCAGCGCATCAGCTTCTACGCGCCCTACGCCAGCGACCCGAACCGCTGGCGCTCCGTCATGGAGCAGCTCAAAGCGGTGTAGTCAGACCGCCTGGAGCTCCTCGCCCAGGTAGCGCACCTTGCACAACGAGCGCTGGAGCTTGCCCGAGCTGGTCTTGGGGAGGCTGCCCGGCTCGACGAGCACGATCTCCTTGGCCGGAAGGCCGATGGCATCCCGCACCCGCTGGGCCACCGAGCGCCGGACCTCGGCATGGTCGTCGGACCGGCTCTCGGCCACCACGACCAGCCCTTCCCTGCCCTGGGAGCCGTCGACGCCGAAGGCGATGACGTTGCCGGCTCGCACGCCGTCGACGGTGGCGAGGGCCCGCTCGACGTCCTCGGGGAAGACGTTGCGGCCGCCGACGATGATCATGTCCTTGATGCGTCCGCACATCACCATCTCGCCGTCGAGCAGGTAGGCGAGGTCTCCCGTTCGGAGCCAGCCGTCGTGGAAGAGCTCGGCGTTGGCGTCCGGGCGCTTGTAGTAGCCGGGCGTCACCGACGACCCGCGGATCTCCAGCTCCCCCACCTCGCGGTCCTGCAGCAGATCACCCGTGACAGGGTCGACGACCCGGATCTCGAGCCCCTCGACGGGACGGCCCAGGATGGCGAGCTGCCGGCTCCCGTCCGCGGTGGGCTCCACGGGGGCGGCGTACCGCTCCACCTCCAGGACGCGACGATCGACCGCGTCGGTGCGGAGCCCTGACATCGGCTCGGGGAACGTTCCGGCGATCGCCACCTCGGCCATGCCGAAGGCGGGGAAGACGGCACCCGGGTCGCAGTCCGTGACGCTCTCCCGCCTCCACGAAGCTGGCCACGGTCGCCGGATCGACCGGTTCCGCACCGTTCAGGGCGACCCGCAGGCGAGACAGATCGAGCTGGTCGCCCCGCTGGAGCGCGCGAGCAGCGAGGACATAGGAGAAGTTCGGTCCGGCGGTGGCGGTCCCGCCGTACCTGGACATCCACTCCATCCAGCGTCCTGGGCCCGCCATGAAGTCGGTCGGGGCCCCGAGCACCAACGGCGTGCCCGTGGTGACCGACAGGCTGAACAGACCCACGAGGCCCATGTCGTGGTAGAGCGGGAGCCACGACACGAGGACATCGTCATCGGGGTCGAGGGCCGTCGCCCGCGCGATGGCGTCGAGGTTGGCACCCACCGTGCGATGCGGGAGCATCACGCCCTTCGGGTCCGAGGTCGACCCGCTGGTGAACTGGAGGATCGCCAAGCGATCGAGGTCGTCCGGCGGGCGCTCCCAGGCGTCGGCGCCGAGCCGTCCCGCTCCGGGCTGCACCGCGTCCCACTCGACCATCGGCGGATCGCCAGGAACGGGCTCGATGAACGGAGCGAGCTCCGGGTCCACCAGCACCAGCGACACATCCGCGTTGATGATGCGGGTCCTGGTCTGGGCCACGAACTCCTCGATCGAGGAGAGCCGCATGGGGAGCGGCAGCACGACGACGGTGGCGCCGGTCAGCCAGATCGCCTGGATCGCGGTGGCCAGCGGCCGCGAGGTGGGGCCGAGGAGCGCGACGTGGTCGCCTGGTCCGACGCCCTTCGCCTGGAGGTTGGCGGCGTAGCCACGAGCTTCGTCGAGCAGCTGGCGATACGGGACCGAGATGTGGTCACCGCCCACCACGAAGGTGAGGCCGTGACCTCGATCGGCCCCGGCCTCGATCCGCTGGGTCATGGTGAGCACATCGGCTCCGACCAGCGGCAGGGACTCGCCGTTACAGCGGGTATCGGTGTGAGGGCACGACAGGCCGACCGCTACCGTGCGGCCATGCGCGCTGAGAGCCCGGAGCCAGAGGTCGACCGGGACACTGCCATCCCCCCGCACCGCTACACCGCCGCGCTCGCCGATCAGATCGAGCTGGCGTGGCAGGACCGCTGGCAGGCCGAGGGGACGTTCCACGTCCCGAACCCCACCGGACCCTTGTCCGAGGGGTTCGACCGGGTCGCGGGCCGTCCCAAGCTGTACGTGCTCGACATGTTCCCGTACCCGTCCGGAGCCGGGCTCCACGTCGGTCATCCGCTCGGCTTCATCGGGACCGACGTGTACGCCCGGTACAAGCGGATGAGCGGGCACAACGTCGTGCACACGATGGGCTACGACGCCTTCGGCCTGCCCGCCGAGCAGTACGCCGTGCAGACCGGCACGCATCCTCGGGTCACCACCGAGGCCAACATCGGCATCATCAGCGCACAGCTGCGGCGCCTCGGGCTCGGCCACGACGACCGCCGCGCGGTGGCGACCACCGACCCCAGCTTCTACCGCTGGACGCAGTGGATCTTCCTGCAGATCTTCGGCAGCTGGTACGACGCTGACGCCGACCGCGCCCGTCCGATCTCGGAGCTCGTCGACGAGCTCGACGCAGGAACACGGCAGCCGGCCGAGGGAACGAACCCCTCGGAGATCCCCTGGTCGTCCCTCGACGACGTCGGGCGCCGGCGGGTCGTGGACGCCCACCGCCTGGCCTACCTGCACGAAGCGCCGGTGAACTGGTGCCCGGGACTGGGGACCGTGCTCGCCAACGAGGAGGTCACCGCGGACGGGCGCTCCGAACGAGGCAACTTCCCCGTGTTCCGGCGCCCGCTGAAGCAGTGGATGATGCGGATCACCTCGTACTCCGACCGGCTCCTCGCCGACCTCGACCGGCTCGACTGGCCCGAGTCCATCAAGCTGATGCAGCGCAACTGGATCGGGCGCAGCGAGGGCGCCGAGGTCCGCTTCGCCACCGACACCGACGAGATCACCGTCTTCACGACCCGCCCCGACACGCTCTTCGGCGCCACCTACATGGTGCTCGCCCCCGAGCACCCTCTCGTCGACGTGCTCGTCGGCGCGGCCTGGCCGGATGGCGTCGACCCTCACTGGACGGGCGGCGCCGCCACCCCGGTGGAGGCCGTCGACGCCTACCGCCGCGAAGCCGGTCGCAAGAGCGAGGTGGACCGGCAGACGGAAGGTCGGGACAAGACGGGGGTCTTCCTGGGGGCGTACGCCACGAACCCGGCCACCGGCCAGGAGATCCCGGTGTTCGTCGCCGACTACGTGCTCATGGGCTACGGCACCGGCGCCATCATGGCGGTGCCCGCCCAGGACCAGCGGGACTGGGACTTCGCCACCGCGTTCGGGCTCCCGATCGTGCGGACGGTGCAGCCGCCCGAGGGGTGGGAGGACGGGCCGTTCCTGGGTGAGGGACCGGCGATCAACTCCGGGTTCCTCGATGGGCTCGGGGTCAGCGAGGCCAAGACCTCGATCACCGACTGGCTGGAGCAGCGTGGCCTCGGCTCCCGCACCGTCACCTACAAGCTGCGCGACTGGCTGTTCTCGCGGCAGCGCTACTGGGGCGAGCCGTTCCCGATCGTGTTCGACGAGGACGACCTGCCCCGCGCGGTCCCTGAGGCGGACCTCCCGGTGCTCCTGCCCGAGGTCGACGACTACTCGCCTCGCACGTTCGCCGATGACGACAACACCTCGGATCCGGAGCCGCCCCTCGGGCGGGCCGAGGAGTGGGTGGAGGTGACCCTCGACCTGGGCGAGGGCCCCAAGGTGTACCGCCGGGAGCTGAGCACGATGCCGAACTGGGCCGGCTCGTGCTGGTACGAGCTGCGGTACCTGGACCCCACGAACGAGAACGCCTTCATCGACCCTGAGGTGGAGCGGTACTGGATGGGCCCCCAGTTCGAGGGCGACACCGGTGGCGTGGACCTCTACGTCGGCGGCGTCGAGCACGCCGTGCTCCACCTGCTCTACGCCCGGTTCTGGCACAAGGTGCTGTTCGACCTCGGCCACCTCAGCTCGAGCGAGCCCTTCCGGCGGCTCTTCAACCAGGGCTACATCCAGGCTCCCGCCTTCACGGACGAGCGCGGCTTCTACGTCGAGGCCAGCGAGGTGGTCGAGCGCGAAGGAGCCTTCTTCCACGCGGGCGTGCCGGTCACCCGGGAGTTCGGCAAGATCGGCAAGAGCCTCAAGAACATGATCACCCCCGACGACCTGATCGGGGAGTTCGGGGCCGACACGTTGCGGCTCTACGAGATGACGACCGGTCCGCTCGACCAGAGCCGCCCGTGGGAGACCAAGGCGGTCGTGGGCGTGTTCCGGTTGCTGCAGCGGATCTGGCGCAACGTGCTCGACGAGGACACCGGGGCCATCCGCGTCGCGGACGCCCCCGCCGACGAGGAGACGCGTCGGATCCTGCACAAGTCCATCGCCGCGGTCCGCGAGGGCATGGAGACGCTCCGGTTCAACACGTCCATCGCCAGGATCACCGAGCTCAACAACCACTTGACGCTGCGGTTCCGGGACGGCGGCGCGCCCCGCGAGGTGGTCGAGCCCCTCGTCCTCATGCTCGCCCCGCTGGCGCCGCACGCCGCCGAGGAGCTCTGGTCGCGGCTGGGCCACCCGGAGTCGCTCACCTGGGAGGCCTTCCCCGAGGCCGACCCCGCGCTCCTCGTCGAGGACACGATCGAGGTCCCGGTGCAGGTGAACGGCAAGGTCCGGGCGCGGCTCACGCTGGCGGCCGGCCTGTCTGCCGCGGAGCTCGAGGCCGCCGCCCGTGCGGACGCCAAGGTCACGGAGCTGCTGGCAGGCGCCACGGTCCGCAAGGTCATCGCCGTCCCCGAGAAGCTCATCAACTTCGTCGTCGGCTGACGCTTGGCGGTCGGCGACGAGCGTGTCGTAGAGTGATCCGTCCCGCGGGGCTATAGCTCAGTTGGTAGAGCGCTTCCATGGCATGGAAGAGGTCAGGAGTTCGATTCTCCTTAGCTCCACTCGCGATGACCGCAGGTCAGACGGCCACCGAGCCTCTGGCCATCGGGCCGGGACGCCGTGGGCAACGAGTGGTCTTGCTCCAGGCGAGCGCGGGTACGCGTATCTGAGCGGGCACCAGATCGCTAGAGGAGCGAATCATGACCACCAAGACCGAACCTTTGGATCTACCGGACCAACCTCGGTTCGAGCCTCAACGCCCGTGACATCGTCGGCTACGACGTCCACGCCACCGATGGCGACATCGGCAAGATCGACGATGCCTCCACCGACACCAGCCGCCAGTACCTCGTGGTCGACACCGGTTTCTGGATCTTCGGCAAGAAGCGCATGATCCCGGCCGGTGTTGTCGATCAGTGTGGATCATGACGACAAGAAGGTCTCGGTCGCGATGTCGAAGGACCAGATCAAGTCGGCGCCGGACTACGACCGGCAGCAGTCGTACGACGAGCGTGACTACGACCGTTTCGGCGACTACTACGGCGACTACGGCTGGTAGCCCGAGCTGGCCTGGCCATTGCCAGTGCTCAGCACACTCCGCAGTCGCACGGCCCCTTCGTTTCACCTCACCACGACGGAGGGGTCGTGTCGCGTATCCCCCCGGGCGGAGCGGGCGCTTACCAAGCGGGAAGTGTGGGTGGGACTGCGCTTCCACACGAGGCTCTTAGCCCGCATCACGGCCCCTTCGTCCCTCAAATGCACCCGGGGGTCGTGTCGCGTCCAGCGCAGAACCAGGCCGTTGGTTGGTCGTCGACGTCCAACACGGTCTCAGCGCCGGTATAGCCAAGCAGCCGGCGCACGGCGGGTGATGGGGACGAGAGCACCAGCCGGCCGCCGCCTTGCTTGCTGTGCCGATCCATGATGACCAGAGCGTTGATCCCCGTGGAGTCCATGAAGGTCACGTCGCGCATGTCGAGGCGAACGGTCGCTCCGTCGACGCAGAGCCTTGTCAGGGTCTGCCTTCAGGTGATCGACGGTCGCCGTGTCGATTTCACCAGAGGCACTGACGGTGATGACCTCGAGGGTCGTCGTGATGTCGAGTGAAAGGTGATCCACAGCGTTCCGTCGTGCACGCGCCCGCTCGTGTCGGCTCCGCTGCGGACGGGTAGTCCGTGCGGCTGCATCGACCCCATGGTGCGTGAACGCGGCCCCTTTCGTTGCCGAGAAGGTCATCGGAGGGGCTGCGTCGCGTATCGCAAGCGGGTCGGTCAGGGAGAGTACGCCTCGCGGACGAACTCCCTCTGGAGTCCGCAGATCCGCAGGACCGTTTCGACGTGTCGAGACGCTGGGCCGAGTACCAGCACGGCGCGTCGATCGTTCAGCTTTGCTTTGGCCAGGCACAACGCCGAGAGAGCGGTCGAGTCGATGAAGATCACACCCGAGAGGTCCAGGACCCGGGCCACGTTTAGGACTGGCACAGCCGTGGGCAGAACAGATCCACCAAACACGGGAGGAACGGGCATGCGCATCGCAACGGGCTTCGCGACATCAGCTTTGGTTCTCATGGTGGCAAGCGCCATTGGCCTGGTGGGCCCTTGGGGCATCGGTGCCGGTGCCGTGTTGCTGCTGCTCGCTGCAGTGGTCGCAGCGACGGTCATGGAGAACCGAGACCTCAACATCCGATCTGAGGGCATAGCAGACCGGCTGGGCAGAGCGCGCTCCGACGAGCAGCCTGACCTCACCCGTCGACACTCACAACCAGGAGGCCGCCATGGCAATCGGACTCGGCACGCTGCTGCTGATCATCATCGTCATCGCACTGCTGACCTGATCTGCTGGAGGCACTGTGGACCCCGAAGTCTCATTCTTCTTCTACCTGGGAGCTCTCATCTGCTTCCTGTTGGCCGCGGCCGGTGAGAACTGGCGCTACGGCAGTCGAACCCGCCGGGGCTTGGCGCCGGCGCTCACGCTTCTTCCACTGGGGCTCGCGCTCGCGGTGTTCCCAACGCTCTGGAACACCGGCGAGCTGGCCTTCTAAGAGGCACATGTCGGGCTGCTCAGGGAGTGCCCTCAGGTGGTCCGCCTTTCCGCGGGCCTGGGCCGTCCACGGCAGGCACAGACGGAATGATCGACAAAGCGTGCCACGCCATCGCGATCGGTCTCGCGGATTTGGACCTGCCTGATCATCGTGCCGCACGTCTCGCACCAGTTCAGATCGTGCATGCGGAAGGTTTCGGCCCGGGAATCGGTATGTCTTGATGCCAATGATCCAAACGGCTCAGCCGTGTCGAGCCGGGTGTATGGCCGCCGCGAGCGGCGGGTAGCGGGAGCTCGCATCCACATCTCGGCACGCGGCGGATGGATGCGCACACGGCCCCTCCTCGTCCCGGAGGGGCCGTGTCGCGTGCTCCCTCGGTTTGACGGCACAAGCTGCGGGTACGTCCGTGCCCATGCCGAGGAAACCACACATCACCGTTGAACCCAGGCCCGATGGGCGGTGGGCCGTCCAGAAGAACGGCAGTCCAGAGCGTCAAGAGTGTTCGACCGCCAGAGCGACGCTGAGGCTACGGGCGAGCGCAGGCGAAGCGCGAGGGCGCCGAGCTCGTCATCAAGGGGAGGGATGGACGAATCAATGGTCGCGACAGCCACAGCGCCGCCGATCGGAACAAGAAGGGCTAGCAGTGGTTCTCCACGGCGCTCCGGGCCGAAGCGACGCCGAGCTTCGTGCGCTTTTGCAGCTCCTTGTCGAGTCGAAGGGCCACTGCGGCGATCCGCTGCTCCGGAGGGAGCTAATCGACACCGGGTTCGTCCGGCGAGACAGTGCCAATGAGGTGATGCTCCATCTCACGCCTGAAGGACGCCGATTCCTCCAGGGATGGCCAGAGCAATGATGGGGACAACACAGCACCCGTGCACATGGGCGGGTGCGAAGCTCGGCGTCACTCGCGCCCCGAGCCAGCGAAGACAGCCGGACGAACGTGTGTTGCACGGTCTGGGAATGGAAATACGATCCTCATCGTGCTCGCGGCGAAGGGTGCCGCGAGTGCCACAGCTGAATCCCTGAATGTTTCTGCCGGTCAACGAAAGTGGGTCGACATGAGCGTTTTTGAGGTTCGCATCGAGCGCGATGCACACGTCATGGTCAGTGGCGACCTGGACATCGCCACGAGTCCGCAGCTCGTCAGCGCGGTCGAATCATTGGCAGGTACGGAGGTGCACCGGGTCGTCCTCGACCTGTCCCACGTCACGTTCCTTGACTCGAGTGGAGTGTCGGCCTTGTGTCTGGCCAAGGCCAAGCTCGCTGTGGACGGGACCGTGCTCGTGCTGGGAGAGCTGTCGACGCCGGTCAACGCGGTGCTGCGGATGTGCGGGCTGGAAGAGCGAGTTCGTTCGCGACGAGAGCGCTTCCTGAGACGCCACGTCTAGGGCGAGATCGGCTGGGCCTGGTGAGCAAGCAAGTGACCGCCTCCGCTGACGACGCTGGGGGTCGTGCCGCGTCTGGTGTATGACCGCTGCTGCGGCTGGGTAGCGGGGCGTCGCATCTACCGGGCGAGCGGCGGGAGTGATCTATGCGGACCACGGCGACACGGGACGGACGAGGCCACGTGCGCGCGACCGGGCTCCCCCGGGAGTCGTTGTGGCGCACATGGAGATCGACGTGACTGCCGCGACCCTCTTCGATGCCAACGAGGTCGAACACCTGCCGGACGTGTCCGAGCGCCCCGCTCGACTGAAGGACACGCAGCTGCTGTGGGTCGACGTTGACCGCGGTTCCGGGACCAGCGACCAGATCTCCGATCTGTTCGACCTCGACGAGAAGACCGCCGGCTACCTGGTCACGCCCCATGAGCGTCCCGTCTTCTCCGACCACGGTCGCTACATCCACATCACCACCTACGCCCCCCGGGAGGACGAGGAGGGCGAGCTGCACGCGCTGGAGTGCGTCGTCGGCGAGAACTGGGTGATCACCTCACACGACCAGCCCATCCCCGTCCTCGAGGAGTTCGCAGACCGTGTCTCCGGCTCCGGGGAGACAGGCGCACTTGACGGCCCGGGATTCCTTGCCGCCCTCCTCGAGTGGGTTCTCGGCTCGTACACGGCCGCCTTTGAGCGCATCGAGGAGCGCCTCGAGGAGTTCGACGTCCACGCCATGCGCGGCGAGGGGGCTGACGAGGACATCGAGCTCCTCATCGCCATGCGCCGCGAAGTCGGCAAGCTGCGCCGAGCCCTGGCCGCGCACCGCTCCGCACTGGTCGCCTTGACCCATCCCGAGCTGGTGCTGCTCGGCAACAACAAGTCGTGTGAACGGTTCGAGTCGCTCTACACCCGCTACGAGGCCACGTTGCAGGAAGCCCGGGACGCACGAGAGGTCATCGTCGGTTCGTTCGACGTGCTCATCGCCCGCGGCGGTCACCGAACGAACAAGGTCATGACGGTGCTCACGCTGACATCCGTCATCCTCCTCCCCGGCGCTCTCCTCGCGGGCGTGATGGGCATGAACTTCAAGGTCGGCCTCTTCGAGCAGACCTACCTGTTCTGGGTCGTCCTCGCGGTGATCGTCGCCGTCGCGCCGCTGACCATCGCGGTGGCGAAGCTGCGGCATTGGATCTAGCTGGATCGGCGTCGCCGTCAGGAGCTCGGTCCGGGGTCGGCCTGCATGCCGGGCCACGGCGTCATGATCCTGAACCAGACGAACTTGCCGTGGTCGGGGATCTCCGAGACGCCCCACCCCGACGCGAGAGCGCCCAGGATCTGGAGCCCTCGGCCGCCATCGTCCAACGGACCCGGAGAGCGTTGGAGGGGCAGCGCGGCGGCGGAGTCCTCCACCACCACGACGACGCTGTCGGCGAGATCATCGACCTCCACGACGACGGGTCCACCGGCATGCACCACTGCATTGGTGACGACCTCGCTCGTGAGCAGCTCCGCGTCCGGGATGATGCTCTCGTACCCCCAGTGGCGGAGGCACTGCCCGACGAAGGAGCGGGCCACGCCCGGCGTGAACGCGTCAGCGGCGAGGTGGATGCGCTCGACCATGTGCACCTCTTACCCAATGAGCCGTTCCGCAGCCCCCGGGCCTCGATGTGGGCCCGCCATCGAGCTCAGGCGGCGGAGGCTGACCAGTCGAGGCGGGGGACGTCGGCCCAGAGCCGCTCGAGGTCGTAGAAGTCCCGCTGCTCCCGTTGGAAGACGTGGACGACCACATCGCCGTAGTCCATCAGCACCCATTGACGGTCCTGCAGCCCCTCGATCCGCTTGGGCTTGGGTCCGCCGGCCAGGTGGACCTGCTGCTCGACCTCATCGCAGATCGCCTTGACCTGCCGTTCGTTGCCGGCGCTGGCGATCACGAACCACCCACAGAGGGCCAGCACCTCCGCCACCTCCAGCACGACCACGTCGTCGGCCTGCTTGCTGTCGGCGGCGCGAGCGGCGGTGATCGCCCATTGCCTTGTCTCGTCTTCGGGGGTCTGATCAGCCAGGGAGCCTCTCCTACACATCGGTGCCGAGCACGATGGTGACATCGAACGCGTCCGTCTGGCGAGGATCATCGATCACGCGGCCGGTGCCGAGGGCATCGCGGATGTCCTCGGCGGCTGATTTGAGCGTCGGGTGGTGGTACCGGATCTCGGTCGTCTCGTAGTCGAAGGCGTCGGCATTGCCCACGACCACGATCTCCGTGCCGGCCGGCACGACGAGCGGAGCGACCCGGAGCACGTGCTCAGGGTCCCCCTCGCCATCGAGCAGTCGGACGCGGACTCGACCGCCGGGCGTCGCCGACGTCGGGAACGGCACGAGCGACGCGATGAGCTCCTGCGCGCCCTCGGCGTCGACGTCCAGCCGAGGCAGCTCGCCGAACTGCGAGTCGACGATGGACTCCACCACCGGCAGCGTGGCGATCTGGCGCGGTCCGTTGGCAACCCCCCGCATGAACCGGCCGATGCCCGACTCGACCTCGCCTGGCACCGGGGCCGCCGCGGACGACGCCGCCACAGCGTCGGCCCATGCCTCGAAGAACAGCTGCTGGCGGAACGGCCGCGCCAGCTCGCTCTCCCCTTCGGCGCGCGCGTCGAGGTACGGGCCGACCTGATCGGCCTCCAGCGTCAGCGGCCCGGCGGGGAACTCGCCGACGGTGTCTGGGTTCTGGATGGTCAGGGGCGCGACGGGCGCCACGAGCTCGGCCCAACGGGCGTCGTCGACCACGATCACCTCGGAGACCCCGATCCCGATCAAGGATCGCAGGCCCGTCACCATCGCCGTCGGTGACTGGAGGAAGGCGGCCAGACCACCGAGCGAGTCGGCGCCGGCCGAGGAGTCCAGGCGCGTGTCCGGGGGCACGACCAGGATCGAACCTCCGGCGTCGCCCGAGTTGAGCGCGAGCACCGCCACGGAGATCAGCCGCGTGCCCGACGCGTGGATCAGGAGCAGGGTGGGGGTCGGCTCGAGGAAGGCCTCGAACCCAGGCTGCGTCGGATCGCTCACGGTCGAGACGCTCTTGCCCGCGCGGCTCGTGCGGACGGTCTCCACACCCACGTACGCGAGGACGGCACCCGCCACCAACGTCACGGTCAGGAGCGTCGAGAAGACGATCATCCACCGCCGCGACGGCCGCCGTTCGCTCTCCACGAAGTGCGAGCCGGCCGTCGGCCGTACCTGCTCCTCCGTCGGCGCGGTCATGGGACGTCCCGGTAGAGCTGGTGGGACTCGATCCAGTCCGCCACCTCGTGGGTGACGAGGTAGTCGAGCGGGCGGCCATCCGCGGCCCGAGCGCGCAGGTCCGTGCTGGACACCTCCAGGCTCGGGACCTCGACCGTGGTCCACCTCCACCCCGCCGGCGCCGCGGCCGGTGCGGCACCGGGCCGTCCCACGGCGACGATCGTGGCCAGGTCCCGCACCTCGTCGCACCGCTCCCACGTGAGGATCCCCGCGGCCGCGTCGGCGCCCAGGATCACGTAGAGCTCGCGGGTCGGGTCGTCGTCGAGGAGGGCAGCCAACGTGTCGGCCGTGTAGGAGGGCCCTCCCGCGTCGATCTCCACCCGACTGGCCTCCAGTCCCTCCACATCCGCCACGGCCGCGGCGACCATGCCGAGGCGCTGCTCGGCCGGGGACACCGTACGCGTGCCGGCCTTCTGCCACGGCACGTTGTTCACGACGAGCAACACCCGATCCAGCCCGAGCTCGTGGCGCACGTTCACCGCGGAGACCAGGTGCCCGACGTGCGGCGGGTCGAACGTCCCCCCGAAGACGCCCAGGCGCTCCCCTCCGCCGTTCCGCTCGCGCACCATGCCGGAAACCTATGCGCTGGGCCGGTCGCCCTCTCCGCGCCGCCGGGCGGTGACATCCGTCACGGCGCAACGGGGAATCGTGCGGCCACCTGGACGGTTGTGCGCATTTGCCCTATGGCGATGGTGGAAATTCGCTTCCACGGGGAAGATGCCCGGGGTACCAATCGTTGAGGAGTGTGTCATGACAGATTCAGTAGGTCAGTACCTCAACGAGATCGGCCTCGTGCCGCTGCTCACCGCCACCGAGGAGCGCGAGCTCTCGCAGGCGGTGGAAGCCGGTGTGACGGCCCGCAACGCCATCGAGGCGGGACAGGACACCGCGGAGAACCGTCGCCTCGCCCGCAAGGGAGCCGAGGCCAAGGACCGGTTCATCCGGGCCAACCTCCGGCTCGTCGTCTCCGTCGCCCGCCGCTACCCGTTGCCGCCGGCGATGGAGCTCCTCGACCTCATCCAGGAGGGCAACCTCGGCCTCGAGCACGCGGTCGACAAGTTCGACTGGCGCAAGGGCTTCAAGTTCTCGACGTACGCGACCTTCTGGATCCGGCAGGCCATCGGCCGTGCCCTCGACCAGAAGGCCTCGCTCGTCCGCCTGCCCGGCGACCGCTCGGCGAGCCTGCGCGCTGCGTTGCGCCAGGTGTCCGGCGACGGTGACGAGCTCGACGACGAGAACGCGCGGCTGTACCGCCTCACCACGCCGACGAGCCTCGACCGCACCGTTGGCGACGACGACGGCAGCGAGCTGATCGACCTGATCGCCGACGACAAGCCCGGTCCCGAGGCGATGCTCGTGCACAACGAAGAGCAGGCGCTCGTGGGCGATCTGCTCGGCGTGCTCGACGACCGCGCACGGTCCGCCGTCGAGCAGCGGTTCGGCCTCACCGACGGTCGCAAGCGCAGCTACCGCGAG
Source organism: uncultured Microthrixaceae bacterium (assembly GCA_963721695.1). Lineage (GTDB taxonomy): Bacteria > Actinomycetota > Acidimicrobiia > Acidimicrobiales > VFJN01 > VFJN01. Next base: position 26,128 of record CAVRKU010000007.1, on the reverse strand, counting down.
GTCGGCGAGACCCTCGGTGTGACCGCGGAGGCCGCGCGACGGCTCGTAAAGCGGGCTGTGACCGCGGTCCGTGAGGAAGCCCTCGCTCGCAGCGACGCCGCCTGAGAATTTCCGGCAAACCGGGGTAGCGAACGTGCTCCCGGCCAGTACAAGATGGGAAGACCGCAGGGGCACACCCACCGCCCCTGCAGATGAAGCCGTGGCACCGCCCGCTCGCCCGGCTTCCTGTCCGATCGGCCGCCCCGCCCGCCTGGGGCGGTCGATCGACGTTTTGCGGCTGCGCGTTCGCGGTCACCATACGGCTTTGCCCGCGCGGGGCGGGAGCAGCCACGCTTGAGCCGATGACCGAGACCTGGGCCCCCACCTCCTGGCGCGACCGACCGGCCGCACAGCAGCCCACGTGGCCCGACGACGGCGCGCTCGAGGCCAGCCTCAAGCAGCTCGCCACCCTCCCCCCGCTCGTCTTCGCCGGGGAGGCCCGCAACCTCACCGCGGCGCTCGGTCAGGTAGCCGACGGGCGGGCCTTCCTCCTGCAGGCGGGCGACTGCGCCGAGTCCTTCGACTCGTTCTCCGCCGACGGGATCCGTGACCGGCTGCAGGTGATCCTGCAGATGGCGATCGTGCTGAGCTACTCCTCCGGAGTTCCCGATCGTGAAGGTCGGTCGCATCGCGGGCCAGTTCGCGAAGCCGCGGTCGGCAGACACCGAGGTGATCGACGGGGTCGAGCTTCCGTCCTTCCGCGGGCACATCGTCAACGACATCGTCCCGACCGCCGCGGCCCGGACGCCGAACCCCGAACGCCTGCTGCAGGCCTACCACCAGGCGGCGTCGACGCTGAACCTGCTCCGTGCCTTCGTCAAGGGCGGCTTCGCCGACCTGTCTCGCGTGCACGAGTGGAACCAGCGCTTCGTGAGCTCGAGCCGGGAGGGGCAGCGCTACGAGCGGCTGGCCGACGAGATCGATCGGGCCCTGCGGTTCATGCGGGCGTGCGGCATCGACTCGGAGACACAGCCCAACCTGCACGAGGTCGACTTCTTCACCAGCCACGAGGCGCTCATCCTCGGCTACGAAGAAGCGCTCACCCGTGAGGACTCGCTCACCGGCGACTGGTACGACTGCTCGGCGCACATGCTCTGGGCGGGCGAGCGCACCCGCCAAGCCGACGGAGCGCACATCGAGTTCCTCCGCGGGATCGGCAACCCGGTCGGCTGCAAGCTCGGGCCGTCGGCGAGCGTCGACGAGGTCCTCACCCTCTGCGAGCTCCTCAACCCCGCCCGGCAACCGGGCCGCCTGAGCCTCATCAGCCGCATGGGGGCCGATCACATCGAGGACGGGCTGCGGCCGCTGCTCGCGGCCGTGCGCGACGCGGGACATCCGGTCGTCTGGGTCTGCGACCCGATGCACGGCAACACCTTCACCTCCGACGGCGGTCGCAAGACCCGGCACCTGGACGCCATCCTGAGCGAGATCGCCGGCTTCTTCGCCGCCCACCGCGCCGAGGGCACCTGGCCGGGAGGCGTGCACGTCGAGCTGACCAGCGACGACGTCACCGAGTGCCTCGGCGGCGCCGAGGAGATCCTCGACACGGACCTCGACGACCGCTACGAGACGATCTGCGACCCGCGCCTGAACGGCCGTCAGAGCCTCGACCTCGCCTTCCGCGTCGCCGAGCTCCTCAAGCGGTGAGCTGAGCGCCCGAGCGCGGGCATCGCAGCGAGCGGGAATGTTGACCCCCTGACTCGGGTTTGGGATCATTGTTGATCACCTTCGTCAGGATTCCCCGAGGCACTGAGGCCCGCCATGCTGCAACGTGAGATCGACCCCGAGATCCGTGCCGACATCGAGAAGTTCGAGGAGCAGCTGGAGCGCTACCTCACCGGCGACCTCGAGGAGGACGCCTTCCGGGTCTTCCGGCTGAACAACGGGATCTACGGCCAGCGCCAGGGCGGGCACCACCAGATGGTGCGGGTGAAGGTGCCGTACGGCTCGATCACCGCTGAGCAGCTCGACATGTTCGCCCACATCGCCGAGACCTACAGCCGCGGCTGGGGCCACCTCACCACCCGGCAGAACGTGCAGTTCCACTTCGTCGACCTCGAGCAGATCCCCGCGGTCCTCCGCGACATGGCGTCCGTCGGGCCTCACGTCCCGCGAGGCGTGCGGCGACACCGTCCGCAACGTGATGGGCTGCCACCTCGCCGGCGCCTGCCCCTACGAGGCGCTCGACATCAGCCCGTGGGCCGAGGCCGCCTTCCAGCACTTCCTGCACCACCCGCTGGCGCAGCGCCTGCCGCGCAAGTTCAAGATCAACTTCTCCGGCTGCGAGACCGACTGCGGCCAGGCCATGTTCAACGACGTCGGGGTGATCGCCACCACCCGCACGTTGGCGGACGGCACCCGCGAGCCCGGCTTCCGTGTCTTCGTGGCCGGCGGCCTCGGCGCCAACCCCCATCCGGCGCTCGCCCTCGAGGAGTTCACGTCGCGCGAGGACCTGATGGCCACGCTCGAGGCCATCCTCCGCGTCTTCTCGAACCACGGCAACCGGGACAACAAGCTCCGAGCCCGCATGAAGTGGCTCGTCGACACGATGGGCTGGGACGAGCTTCAGGCTCGCGTCCTCAAGGAGCGCCACTTCCTCGTCGCATCCTCGTCGTGGCCGGGCGGACTCCCCGACACCGTGCTGAAGCACGGCGACGCTCCCGCGGGTCTCGGCCTGGGCGTCACACCCACGCCGATCGGCCAGGGCACGCCGGTGACGCTGCGCCGGGATGACCCGTACAAGGCATGGGACGACGCCAACGTGATCCGCGGCGTCGCCAAGGGCACCGTGTCCGCCATCGCCTACGCCCGCCTCGGCGACATCACCACTGCTCAGTTCCGGGCGCTGGCATCGATCCAGCGCGAGCTGGGTGCCGACGTGCGCATCACCAACCGGCAGAACCTCGTGTTCCGCGGCCTGTCCGAGAACCAGCTGCCGATCCTGCACCAGCGCCTGAGCGCCATCGGCATGGCCGAGCCGGGAGCCGAGCTGTCCCGCGACGTCGTCGCCTGCCCGGGCGCCGACACGTGCAACCTGGCTGTCACGCAGAGCCGCGGCCTGGCCGATGCCATCGGTGCCGCCCTCGACCAGGCGGGGCTGTCCGATGTCGGCGGCATCCGCACGAACATCTCTGGCTGCACCAACAGCTGCGGCCAGCACCACATCTCCGACATCGGGTTCTTCGGCGCCGAGCGCCGGGCCCACGGTCAGTCGGCCCCCGGCTACCAGCTGCTGCTCGGTGGCTACGTCGGCCAGGAGAAGGTCCACTTCGGCGAGAAGGCCCTCCGCCTCCCGGCCAAGAACGCTCCCGAGGCCGTCGTGCGCGTCGTGCGGCGGTTCAACGACGAGCGCGAGGCCGGCGAGGTCTTCCGGTCGTGGATGGACAGGGCAGGCGGCGCCAAGGTGATCGCCGACGACCTGCGCGACCTCGACGAGTTCCCCACCCCGGACGACGGCCCCGACTACTACGTCGACTACGACGAGACGGGCCCCTACGTGGCCGAGACCGGCGAGTCGGAGTGCGCCACATGAGCGCTGGTGGAGGTGGCCGAGTTCACGGATGACGAGCTGGCGGAGCTCAACCGCGAGTTCGAGCACCTGCCCGCGTCGAAGATCATCCAGTGGGCCGTCGACAGCTTCGCCCCCCATCTGAGCCTGAGCGCGTCGATGAACGACGCCGTCCTCATCGACCTGGCCACCAAGGTCCACCCCGGGATCGAGGTGGTCTTCATCGACACCGGCTACCACTTCCCCGAGACGCTCGACACCGTCGAGCTCGTGCGGCGCCGCTACGGCCTCAACCTGCGCATGATGACCGTGCCGCACCACGACGAGGAGCTCTGGAAGGTCGACCCGGAGAACTGCTGCTCCGCCGTCAAGGTCGGCCAGCTCGACCGGGCGCTCGAGGGCAAGGCGGCCTGGATGAGCGGCCTCCGCCGCGACGAGGCCGCCACCCGTGGCCAGGCCCCGATCGTCGCCCGCGACCTCCGGGGCCTCGTGAAGGTCAACCCCTCGCCACCTGGAGCGACCTCGACGTGGAGGGCTACATCGCCGACCACGACGTGATCGTCAACCCCCTCCAGGCGCAGGGCTACCTCTCGCATCGGCTGCCAGCCCTGCACCCACCTCCCCACCGACCCCAACGACCCCCGTTCAGGCCGCTGGGTCGGGCAGCGACAAGACGGAGTGCGGCCTGCACGACTAGGGCTACGGTGGGCGCTGTGGCCGCGCCTGGGGAGGTTCGCTTCGCCACGGCCACCGACGGTGTGGAGATCGCCGTACCTCACGGCGGGTGACGGTCCTCGCGACCTCGTCCTGATCTTCGGGTTCACCACTCACCTCGACCTCTGCTGGGACATCCCGTGGTTCTCGGAGTGGCTCCGGCGGTCGAGCGAGCACTTCCGGACCGTCGTTTTCGACAAGCGCGGCAGCGGGCTCTCCGACCGCCCTGCCGGCACTGGGAGCATCGAACAGCGCACCCAGGACGTCATCGCGGTGATGGACGACGCCGGCAGCGAGCGGGCGTCGTTCATCGGGATCTCCGAGGGCGGCCCGATGACCATCGTCTTCGCGTCCATGCACCGCGAACGGGTGGAGCGCATCCTTCTCTATGGCGCCATGTCACGGATCCTCTGGGCGCCGGACTATCCGGACGGCGTGCCGTCGGATCTGGCCAACAGCTTCGTGCAGATGATCACCGAGGAGTGGGGCTCGGGAGCCGTCATCGGGACCCAGTTCTTCCACCACGCCGCCGATCCGGAGCGAACGATCGCAGCAGCGGCCAAGTTCGAACGGAACACGTGCACCCGTCAGATGGTCGCCCAGATGATGCGAGCCAACATCGAGCATCGATGTCCGCGCGCTGCTCCCAACCATCGCCGCGCCGACCCTCGTGATGCACGCCTCGGAGGATCCGCTGGTATGGCCGGCGCTCGGGCGGTACCTCGGCGAGCACATCCCCGGGCGCGCTACCTGGAGGTGCCGGGTGACTTCCACTGCAGCTGGCGCGACGACGACATCGACTCGGTCATCACGCCGTCGCTGCGGTTCCTGCTGGAGGACCTTCCGTCGATCGCCCTCGGCGCCCGACCGCACCGAACGGGTGCTCGCGAGCGTGCTCTTCACCGACATCGTCGGTTCGACCGAGCTGGCGGCCCGGGTCGGTGACGCGGCGTGGCGCCGACTGCTGGATCGCCACGACGCGGCAGCCCGACGGGAGGTCGAGCGGCATGGCGGCCGCCTGGTGAAGACCACGGGCGACGGCCTCCTCGCCACCTTCGACGGCCCATCGCGCGCCATCGACGCCACCCATGCCATCCAAGCCACCAGCGCCGAGCTCGGGTTGGAGATCCGTGCGGGCGTCCACACCGGTGAGGTCGAGCGGCGGGGTGACGACGTCAGCGGCCTCGGTGTCCACATCGCAGCACGGGTCGCCAGCCTGGCCGACGCCGGAGAGATCACTCACGACGCGGACGGTCAGGGAGCTGACGGTGGGAGCGGAGCTCACGTTCTCGGACCGCGGCACGCCACACGCTCGAAGGGCGTGCCCGACGGTCGCTGGGCAGCTCTTCGCCGTGGCCTCGAGTCGCTACGCCAGGTAGTCGACGAACTTCTCGAGCTGGCGCAGGTTGCGGCACTCGAAGGTGCCGTCGCAGTGGTTGGCGTACTCCCCCACGATGGAGTCGCCGGTGTCCCAGTAGCTCCGCGGCTCGGGGTTGAGCCAGTACAGGTGACGCGCTCGCTTCTCGATCTCCTTGAGCACCCAGGACTGGGAGGCGTGGTAGTTGTTCCGCGCGTCGCCGAGGATCATCACGGTCGTCTTCGGCGTGATCTCCTTCCCGTAGCGCTCCCAGAAGACCTCGAAGGCATGGCCGTAGTCGGAGTGCCCGTCGACCCACACCACGTCGGCCTCGGTGTTGACCCGGTGGACCGCCTCGCCGATGTCCTCGACGCCCTCGAACATCCGGGTCACCTCATCGATCCCGTCGATGAAGACGAACGCGCGCACCTTGGAGAACTGACCCGAGATCGCGTACACGAGGTGGAGCGTGAAGCGGGCGAACGCGGCCACGGACCCGGAGATGTCGGCGATCACGAAGATCTCCGGCTTGGAGGGGCGGGGGTACTTGAACTTGGGCTCAGCGGGCACGCCGCCGTAGGAGAGCGAGTGGCGGACCGTGCTGCGGAAGTCGAGGGGGCCCTTGCGCCCATGGCGACGCTTGCGGGCCAGGCGCACCGCCAGCTTCCGGGTCAGCGGGTAGATCGCCTTGCGGAGCGACGCCATCTCCTCGCGTGAGGCATGCATGAAGTCGACGTCTTCCGGCAGCGGCTTGCGCAGCGTGCGAGCCATCGCCTCCACGCCCCGGTCGGCGACGAGCGCCCGCCGGATCTCGCCCTCGATCTCCTTCTTCAGCTGGTCGATGCGGCTCTGGTACTCGTCCTGCTCCAGACGCTCCTCGAGCGGCGTGAGCGGCTCGGGCGAGTCGTCCCGGGCTTGCTGCATGAGCTTGTCGAGGACGCCGTCGAGATCGAGGTTCCGCAGCGTTCGGTACAGGTAGTAGGTGCCGCCGACCGGACGGCCGGGCTCCATCCCCGCGAAGCGACGCACGGCCTGACGGGCCACGGCGCGCATGAGGGCGTCATCGCCCCGCTGCAGCGCCTTGTACAGCATCTCGGCGATCTCCTCGGGCGTCATGTTCTCGCCGCCCCCGCCGCCGCTGCGCGGGCCGTCGCCCTGCATCTGCTCCTGCTGCTCGAGCTCCTCGAGCAGCTGCGCCAGGGCGTCCTCGTCGCCGTCGCCGATGCGGAACTGCGAGCCCCGCAAGGAGAAGTAGACCTCGAACACGGTCTCGAACGCCCGCCAGTGCGTGTTGTTCTTGACCAGGGTCGCGGCGAGCGCGTACTTGAACGCCTCGCGGTCCTCGAGCGGGATGTGCTTGACCGCCTCCATGGCGTCGAGGTTCTCCGTGAGGCTCACGGGCAGACCAGCCTGCCGGAGCTCTTGGATGAACCCCGCGAGCAGCTCGGCGATGGCCTCACCAGCTGCGAGCTCCGGGCGCACGTCAGTCATCGGTGCTCCTACTTGCCGGCCGCAGCCTTCTGGATGGACCCGTTCTCCTGGTCGAGCTCGCGCACCGCCTTGGCGATGTCGCTCTGGTACTTCAGGAGGATGTTGATGGTGGCCTTGGCCGTCTCGGCGTCGACGTGCTCCACGCCGAGCAGCAGGAGGGTGCGCGCCCAGTCGATGGTCTCGGAGACGGACGGCGACTTCTTCAGCTCGAGCTGCCGGATGGAGCGCACGATGCGCGCCACCTGGTCCGCGAGCGAGTCGGTGATGTCCGGCACCTTGGTGAGGACGATCTCCTTCTCGCGCTCCAGCTCGGGGTAGTCGACGTGGAGGAAGAGGCACCGCCGCTTGAGGGCCTCCGACAGCTCGCGGGTGTTGTTCGACGTGAGGAAGACGAGCGGGATCTGCTTGGCCTCGATCGTGCCCAGCTCGGGGATCGACACCTGGTAGTCGGACAGGATCTCCAGCAGCAGGGCCTCGGTCTCGACCTCCACGCGGTCGACCTCGTCGATCAGGAGCACGACCGGGTCCTCCGCCGTGATGGCCTCCAGCAGGGGCCGGGTGAGGAGGAACTCGTCGGAGAAGATGTCGTCCTCGATCTTCTCCCAGGCGTTCCCGTCGCCCCGCTCGGCCTGGATGCGCAGGAGCTGCTTCTTGTAGTTCCACTCGAACAGCGCCTTGGACTCGTCGAGGCCCTCGTAGCACTGCAGGCGGATGAGCCGTGCGCCTGACATCTCGGCGACGGACTTGGCGAGCTGCGTCTTGCCGACGCCCGCCGGACCCTCGACGAGGATCGGCTTCCCCAGTCGGTCGGCCAGGTAGACGATCCCGGCGATGCCCTCATCCGACAGGTAGTCGACCCTGCGGAGGCCTTCACGCACCTCGGGGACGGACTGGAATCGATAGCTCTGCTCGGCCATCGACGCAGCCTACGGGCTGACTTGACCGGCCGGTCAATCTGGTTCCCCCACGCCCAGAATCGCCCGGAACCCAGAGGGGTAGGGTGCGCAGTGCCCTCCGCAACCGCGGCGCCGTGGTGGCGTGATGCAGTCATCTACCAGATCTACGTCCGCAGCTTCGCGGACAGCGATGGCGACGGTGTGGGGGACCTCCCGGGGATCCGCGAGCAGCTCGCCTACGTGCACGCGCTCGGGGTCGACGCCCTGTGGCTGAACCCCTTCTACCCCTCACCGCAGGCGGACGGGGGCTACGACGTGCGGGACTACCGCGATGTCGACCCGCGGTTCGGCACCCTGGCTGACTTCGATCTGCTCGTCCGCGACGCGCACGACCTCGGCCTTCGAGTCCTCATCGATCTCGTCCCGAACCACACCTCCTCCGAGCATCCCTGGTTCCGCGCCGCCCTGCGCTCCGCTCCTGGCAGCGTCGACCGGGCGCGCTACCTCTTCCGCGACGGTCAGGGCCCCGACGGCGAGCAACCCCCGAACGACTGGAAGAGCGTGTTCGGCGGACCGGCATGGACGCGTGTGACCGAGGCCGACGGGACACCCGGTCAGTGGTACCTGCACCTCTTCGCCACCGAGCAGCCCGACCTCGACTGGACGAACCAGGACGTGCGTGACGAGTTCGAGTCCATCCTGCGGTTCTGGTTCGACCGCGGCGTCGACGGCTTCCGTGTCGACGTGGCCCACGGGCTCGCCAAGGACCCGGAGATGCCCGACCTCGCGGGCGGGCACGACGCCGGCGGCCCCGCGCGCGAGGGGCACCCGCACTGGGATCAGGACGAGGTCCACGAGGTCTACCGGTCGTGGCGGAGGCTGGCCGACTCCTACGCCGGTGACCGGGTGTTCGTCGGCGAGGTGTGGGTGCAGAGCCCCGCCCGGCTGGCTCGCTACCTCCGCCCCGACGAGCTCCACACCGCCTTCACGTTCGGGTTCCTGCTCGCCCCGTGGGACGCGGGCGCGCTCCGCCAGGCGGTGGTCGACAGCATCGAGGCCCTCGCCGAGGTGGGCGCGCCGCCCACCTGGGTGCTGAGCAACCACGACGTGACGCGTCACGTGACCCGGTTCGGGGGCGGCGAGGTGGGCCTCCGACGGGCACGATCGGCGGCACTGCTGATGCTCGCCCTCCCGGGCGGGGCGTACGTCTACCAGGGCGAGGAGCTGGGGCTCCCCGAGGTCACCGAGCTGCCCGCCGAGCTCCGTCAGGATCCCACCTTCATCCGGACGGCGGGAGCCGAGGTCGGGCGCGACGGATGCCGCGTCCCGATCCCCTGGCGGGGGTCCGCACCTCCGTTCGGAGCCGGACCATCCGGCGCCACGTGGCTCCCGCAGCCGGCGGACTGGGCGGAGCTCACCGTCGAGCGCCAGGAGTCCGACGAGTCGTCGACGCTCCGCCTCTATCGCGAGGCGCTGCGGCTCCGGCGCCAGCGGCGCGCCGCGGGCGACGAGCGACTGGAGTGGCTCGAGTCAGAGCCGGACGTGATCGCCTTCCGTCGCCCTGGCGAGCGTCTCACCTGCGTGCTCAACGTCTCGGACGCCGAGGTGGAGCCGCCTCGCTCGCTCGCCGAGGGCGCCGTGGTCCTCCTGGCCAGCAACCGGTTGCCCGCCGGCTCTCGCATCCCCGCCGACACGGCGGTCTGGTACGCGGATCCCGCGGGGTGACCGCTAGGGCCGGATCTGGCCCTCGCCGTGGATGACGAACTTGAGCGTGGTCAGCTCCCGCAGCCCCATGGGTCCCCGAGCGTGGAGCTTCTGGGTGGAGATGCCGATCTCGGCCCCGAACCCGAGCTCCTCGCCGTCGACGAACCGGGTCGACGCGTTCACGAGCACAGCGGCGGCATCGACCTCGCGGACGAAGCGATCCGCGGCGCGGACATCGTTCGTGACGATGGCCTCGCTGTGGCCCGTGCCGTAGCGGGTGATGTGGGCGATGGCGGCGTCGAGGGTGTCAACGACCCTGACCGCGAGCTTGAGGTCGAGGAACTCCGTCGCGTAGTCGTCGTCGGTGGCGAGGGCGGAGACGCGGTCGCCGAGGATCTCGCGGGTGGCGTCGTCGCCCACGAGCTCGACGCCCTCCAACCTCGGGATGAGGTCCGTGAGGAAGGTCGCGGCGACGTTGCGATGGACGAGCAACGTCTCCGCCGCGTTGCACACCGAGGGCCGCTGGGTCTTCGCGTTCTCGACGATGGCGGCCGCCATCGACAGGTCGGCGCTGGCATCGACGTACACGTGGCAGTTGCCATCGCCGTCGATGACGTACGGCACCGTCGCGTTGTCGAGCACGGAGCGGATCAGCGACGGCCCACCCCGAGGGATCAGCACGTCGACGCAGTCGCGCAAGCGCATGAACTCGACCGCGGCCTCATGGCGCGTGTCCTCGACGAGCACGAGCGAGTCGTGCGGGAGCCCCGCCTTGGCCAGGCCCTCGCGCAGCGCGGAGGCGATCGCGATGTTGGAGCGGATCGCGCCTGACGACCCCCGCAGGAAGGCCGCGTTGCCGGCCTTGAGGCACAGGCCGAACGCGTCACTCGTGACGTTGGGCCGGTTCTCGTAGATGATCGCCACGACGCCGAGCGGCACCCGGACCCGCTGGACGCGCAGCCCGTTGGGGCGCATCCACCCATCCGCGATCTCGCCGACGGGATCGGGCAGACCCGCGACCGCGCGCAGCCCGTTGGCCATCGCCATCAGCCGGGCATCAGAGAGCCGCAGGCGGTCGACCACGGTCGGCGGCCGACCGTCCGACTCGGCGGCCGTCACGTCGTCGGCGTTGGCGGCGAGGATCTCGACGTGGCGATCGAGGAGCAGATCGGCGGCGGCCAGCAGCGCGGCGTCCTTCACCTCGGTGGACGCCGTGGCCAGCACCCGGCTGGCGGCCTTGGCGCGGGCCCCGAGCTCGGCGATGGGGTCGAGGGGCACGCCGGAAGTGTACGGGGCGCGGTCCTGGGCCTCGCACCCCTATCCGGGCCCAGGTGGCAGGCTCTCCCCATGGGCACGACACCAGCAGTACGGCCAGCCACCCCCGCTGACCTGGACGGCATGGCCGAGGCGCTGATGCTGTCGTTCCACGACGATCCCGTCATGCAGTGGCTGTTCGGCGCCGAACCGCCGCGACCGATGCGCTACACCCGCCCGTTCTTCACCATCGAGGGTCGCCGCCACCTCCAGCACGAGACCGTCTACACGATCGATGGCCACCCCGGGGCGGCCTACTGGGACCCGCCCGGGCACTGGAAGTCGTCGTTCATGAGCGTGCTGCACCTGGTGCCGGTCATGCTCCGCGGCACCGGCCCGAGGACCGTGAAGGCACTGCAGGGACTCGGCCGCATGGAGAAGGCCCACGGGCAGCACCCCGAGCACTACTACCTGGCGGTGCTCGGAACGCGACCAGATGAGCAGGGCAAGGGAATCGGCTCGGCGCTGATGGCCCCCGTGCTGGCGACCTGTGACGCGGACGGCGTCGGCGCCTACCTCGAGAGCTCGAAGGAATCGAACATCCCGTTCTACCGGCGTCACGGCTTCGAGGTGACCGGTGAGGTGACCTTCCCGTCGGGGCCGACGATCTGGCCCATGTGGCGCGACCCGCAGTGACGGAGTCGCTCGTCGAGCCGAGCCGCCGCTTCATCGCCGATGTCGGCGCGGCGCTCGAGGCCGTGTCCCGCGACCTCGCCGGAGTGCCGGACCGAGCAGCTTCGCCACGATGTCGCCCTCGAGGCCTTCAACCTCGTGTGCGGACTGGTGGCTCTCGACCGCCGGATCAGCGACGACGAGCTGTGGGAGGTGCTGGGTGCGTTCGGGCCGCTCCTCGACACCCACCTCGCCGGCGCGACCCCCGAGGCCCTCCGGCAGTCCGGGCTCCTCGAGGCGCAGCGGACGTTCGCGGATCAGCCCTCCGCCCTCTTCCAGGTCCTGCTCGCGGCCGACGCAGCGCGGAACCTCCCGCCACGCACGCGCCTACTACGACGCCGCCGTCGAGCTTGCCTTCGCGGTGGCCGCCATCGACCTCCACACCTCGGACTCCGAGCTGGACGCGATCGAACGGTTCCGGGGCATGCTGCTCGGCGCGATCGAGGGGATGGAGGCGGCCCAGCGCCCGGTGACCGCCACGGGATCGCCCGCCGTCGCGCCCGCCCCGGCGGCGACGCCGGCCCACCCGGACCCCCCGGCGCGCCCGATCGACGAGCTGCTCGCCGAGCTCGACGCCCTCGTGGGCCTCGAAGGCGTGAAGCACGAGGTGAAGCTCGTCACCAACCTGCTGCGCGTGCAGCGGATCCGGGCGGAGCGGGGCCTTCCCGTGCTCGATCAGAGCCGTCACCTGATCTTCACGGGCAACCCCGGCACGGGCAAGACGACCGTCGCCCGGCTGCTCGCCCAGATCTACCGCACGCTGGGGGTCGTCGACCGCGGCCACCTCGTCGAGACCGACCGAGCGGGCCTGGTGGCCGGCTACGTCGGGCAGACGGCGCCCCTCGTGCTGGCTCGCTTCGACGAAGCCGACCAGGGGGTGCTCCTCATCGATGAGGCGTACTCGCTGGTGCGGGGCGGCGAGCGCGACTTCGGCCGCGAGGCGATCGACGCCATCGTCAAGCTGATCGAGGACCGGCGAGATCGGATCGTCGTGGTCATGGCGGGCTACCCGGACGAGATGGAGGAGCTCATCGCGTCCAATCCCGGTCTGCGGTCCCGGTTCCCGAAGGTGATCCACTTCCCGGACTACACCACCGACGAGCTGCTCGCGATCATGGACACGCTCGGCGACAAGGGGGGCTACCGATTCGACCCGGGCGCCCGCGACGCGGCTCGCGTGTGGCTCGACTCGATCGTTCGGGACAAGGGCTTCGGCAACGGGCGCACCGTGCGAAACCTGTTCGAGCATGCCGTGTCGACGCAGGCCATGCGGCTCGGTCCGGTCGAGTCGCCCACCGACGCCGAGCTGACCACGCTCCTGCCCGAGGACTTCCCCGCCCCGGGGCAAGGCCCGCTCACCGTGGTTCGTCCGGCCACCGGTACTGTCTGAACGTGCGGCGGGTGCTGGCTGTCCTCTGTGCGGTGGGCATGATGGCGGCGGCCGTGCTCATCCGCAACGCGATCGACGAGGACGACGACGCGAGCGGGGACACCGACACGACCTCCGTCGTCATCTGTGACGACGAGCCTCATCGATCAGTGCCAGGCGCTCGGCGACGACGTCGAGGTGCGAGCGGAGGCGGCGGCCACCACCGCGTCCACCCTCGCCGACGGCACGATCGCCGAGGACGTCGACGCGTGGATCACCACGACCGCGTGGCTCGAGGTCGTCGACAGCCGCAGCCCCGACGCCCTCGGGGACGCGGAGGCGCTGGCCACCTCCCCCGCCGTCGTCGCCACCGCTCCGGGCCGACACGACGCCATCACGGACCTGTGCAGCGGTGACGACGTGTGGTCGTGCCTCGGCGACAACGCGGGCACGAGCTGGGCTGACCTCGGCGACGGCAGCAACGCCGAGTGGCGGGAGCTGAAGGTCGGGCTCACCGATCCCGACTCCGCGGTCGGGCTCAGCGGGCTCGCGTCGGCGGCGGCGGGGTTCTTCGGCAACACGACGTTCGCGGCCAACGATCCCGCGTTCGGAGAGTTCGAGGGATGGCTGGCGAACCTGGCGGAACCGTCGGCCGCGGGTGACCCCAACCCCGCCGAGACCCTCGCGACCCGGCCCGGGACCTACTCGGCGGGCGGGTCGATCGCCGCCATCGCGGACGACTTCGTGGCCCGAGGGGTCGAGACGATCGAGACGAACCCGGAGGTCGCCGCCACCGTGGCGATCGTGGGGATCGGCGAGGGCTCCATCCCCGATGCGGACCCCGTGCGCGACGAGCTCACGGCCGCGGGATGGGTGACGGCCACCGAGGCCGACCTCGCCCCTACGCTGAAGCCGGGCGTGATGGCCGCCCTCCACTCGCTCTGGAAGGCAGTGACCAGCTGATGTCCCGTGGATCGCATCGATCGCTCGCCGTTGCACTCGTCGCGCTGGGACTGGTCGCGGCCGCCTGCTCGAGCCCGGGCTCCGACGACGGCGCCCCGTCCGACCTCGCCGACCCAGGCGACTGCATCCCCGTCGACCTGTCCGTGTCGCCCGAGAAGCTCGACCTCCTCACCGACCTCGCCGACGACTTCAACGGGAGCGAGGACGCAGCGCTCGGCGACCAGTGCGCCTTCGCCCGGGTGCAGGCCGAAGTCGTCCGGGCGGCGCGGCCCAGCTCCTCGCCACCGGGTGGGACGAGAGCATCGAGGGCCCCCGACCGGTGATCTGGTCGCCGGCGGCGTCGACGTGGGGGGCGGTGCTCGATCAGCGGCTCGCGGACCAGGGTGACGCGGCGATGACGGGAGACTTCGTCTCGTTCCAGCTCACGCCCCTCGTCATCGCGATGCCCGGCCCGATGGCCGAGGCGCTCGGCTGGCCCGAGGAGCCGTTGGGCTTCGCCGACATCCTGGCGCTCTCGCAGGATCCGGAGGGATGGGCCGCGTACGGACACCCCGAGTGGGGGCAGTTCCGACTCGGCAAGACGAACCCGAACTTCTCCACCAGTGGGCTGTCGGCGCTCATCGGGCAGGCCTACGCGGCCAACGCCAAGACGGAGGACCTCTCCCTCGAGGACCTGGCCAAGCCGACCACCGACGAGTTCGCTCGTCAGATCGAGTCGGCGGTCGTCCACTACGGCGACACGACGCTGACCTTCCTGAACAACTGGTACCGGGCCGATCAGCGGGGCAACCCGTACGGCTATGTGTCGGCGGTCGCCGTCGAGGAGAAGTCGGTGCTCGACTACAACTCCGGCAACCCCGATGGCGTGCTGCAGGAGGGCGAGGAACCGAGGCCGCCGAGGGTGCCGCTCGTGGCGATCTACCCGGAGGAGGGGACCCTCTACTCCGACAACCCGCTCTACGTGCTCGACGCCGACTGGGTCGATGACGACGAGGCCGCCGGCGCGCAGCAGTTCATCGACTTCCTCGGGCAGCCCGAGAACCAGGAGCAGATCCTCAGCTACGGCTTCCGACCGGGGAACCCCGACGTCGCGATCGACGATCCCGATCGACCCCAGCAACGGCGTCGATCCCGACCAACCGCAGACGCTCCTCGAGGTGCCCGAGCCGGAGGTGCTGGTCCAGCTCCTCGACGACTGGCAGGACCAGCGCAAGCCGGCCCGCGTCCTCCTGCTGATGGACGTCTCGGGATCCATGGGGAACATCGCCGATCCGGAGACGGGCGCGACCAAGCTCGACCTCGCCAAGCAGGCGACCGTGACGGCGCTCGACCAGTTCAACGACGACGACGAGGTCGGCCTCTGGGTGTTCAGCACCGATCTCGGCGACCCCGACGACCCCCAGGAGTACCTGGAGCTGATCCCCACCGGCCGGATCGGCGACGTGCGCGAGCAGCTCAGGGCCGAGATCCGAGATCTGGTGCCGATCAGCGGGACGCCGCTCTACTCGGCCACCGAAGCGGCCTACGAGGCGCAGCTCGCCGAGTTCGACCCCACGCGGATCAACGCGGTCGTGCTCCTGTCCGACGGCGTGAACGACGACGGCGAGCCGGACGACGACCGGGAGCAGCTCGAGGACCTCCTCGCGCTCGCTCGCGAGCGACAGCGAGGGCCAGCAGGGCCAGGCCGTGCGGGTGTTCCCCATCTCCTACGGCGAGGACGCCGACCTCGCCACGCTGCGCCTGATCGCCGAGGCGAGCCAAGCCGCGGTGTACGACTCGAGCGACCCTCGCAGCATCAACAAGATCCTCGTCGCCGTCATCAGCAACTTCTAGTGCTCCCGCGCTCAGCCGCGGCTGGCCCCTAGCCTCGCCCCATGGCCGGGTTGTCGCTGCGGGATCGGTTCTTCACGCCGCCCGTCGCCCGGGCCGTGACGTCACCCCTCGGGATCGTGCTGTTCGGGGTGGGGGCGAGCATCGGGATCCTGACCGGGGCCGGCGCGGTGGGCGCGGTCATCCTCGGCGGGCTCGGGTGGGCCGGACGGGTCGTCGCGGCGATCCCTCGCGCGCCCGCCGACGCCCGGATCGATCCCTTCACGCTCGCCGAGCCCTGGCGGGGGTACGTGAGCGACGCCCTGTCGGCCCGCAACCGCTTCGCCGCGTCCGTCGCGGGCGCACGGGCCGGACCGCTGCAGGATCGGCTGCGCGAGATCGAGTCACGAGTCGACACCGGCGTGCAGGAGGTGTGGCGGATCGCCCGCCGCGGTCATGACCTCGTCGACGCCCGCCGGCGCGTGGACCCGGATTCCATCCGCCGCGACATCGCGGCCACCGAAGCCCACGCGGGGCAGCTGGGCAACGGTGATCCGACCGTGGAGCGCACGCTCGAGTCCCTCGGGGCCCAGCTCGCCACCGTGGAGCGCATCGAGCGCGTGATCCGGGATGCCGACAGCCGGCTGCGACTCCTGAACGCTCGTCTCGACGAAGCCACGGCCCGGACGATCGAGCTGTCGGTGCAGGCCCAGGACGTCGAGGAGCTCGGCGGTCTGGGCGACGACGTCGACCAGATGGTCGACGAGATGGAGGCACTGCGGCTCGCGATCGAGGAGACCGGGGGCGGCACCGCGGCGGCCGGCACTGCGTGAGCCAGCTCCCTCCCGGCAGCGAGGTGCCGCTCAGCGTCGTCGACTCGCCCACGGGCGCGCCCTCGTCCGAGCGGGGCTCCTACCTCGTCGCCGCCGGGATCCTGCTGTCCCGCGTCGCCGGCCTCGCCCGCGAGATCGCGATCTCCTTCTACCTCGGGGTCGGCGCCACCGCGGACGTCTTCAAAGCGGCGCTCCGGATCCCGAACCTGCTCCAGAACCTGCTCGGCGAGGGCGTGCTGTCGGCGTCGTTCATCCCGGTGTACTCCCGGCTGCTCGAGGAGGATCGGCAGGCCGCCAATCGGCTGGCGGGCAAGATCCTCGGTCTCCTGCTCACCGTCATGGCGGCGGTGGTGGCCGTCGGGATCCTGTTCGCGCACCCCCTCACCCTCGTGATCACGCCCGGCTTCTCGGGCGAGCAGCTCGAGCTGGCCACCACCCTCCTGCGGATCATGTTCCCGGGCATCGCCTTCCTGGTGCTGTCGGCGTACTGCACCGGCATCCTCAACAGCCACCGACACTTCTTCCTCTCGTACGTCTCGCCCGTGATGTGGAACGCGACGCAGATCGCCTTCGTCGTGGCGGCCGGGGTGTGGGGCGCGACGGAGGTGGGGATCGCCCACGCGCTCGCGTGGGGCGTGCTCGTCGGTGCGATCGCCGAGGTGGCCATCCAGGTCCCGTCGGTGCGGGCCCTCACCCGCGGGGCCCGGTTGGGCCTCGACATCCGGTCCGCCG
Organism: uncultured Microthrixaceae bacterium; assembly: GCA_963721695.1. GTDB lineage: Bacteria > Actinomycetota > Acidimicrobiia > Acidimicrobiales > VFJN01 > VFJN01. Next base: position 8,727 of record CAVRKU010000007.1, on the reverse strand, counting down.
ACGTGCAGGACGTCATCAGCCGGTTCATCCCCGTGGTCATCGGCCGAGGCGTCATCCAGCTCCTCATCTACGTCGATCTCTTCCTGGCCAGCCTCCTGGCGGTGGGCGGCGTGTCGGCGCTCACCTACGGGCAGGTGCTCTACCTGCTCCCGATCAGCCTGTTCGGGATGGCGGTGGCGGCGGCCGAGCTCCCGGAGCTGGCCCGGCTCGGCCGGGCCGGCGCCACGGCGATCAAGGATCGCCTCCACGTCGGGATGGAGCGGATCACGTTCTACGTCGCGATCACGGTCGCGCTGTACGTGTTCGCGGGTGACGTCATCGTGGCGGTGCTCCTCCAGCGGGGCGAGTTCACCGCCGCCGACACGCAGCTCGTGTGGTACGTGGTCGCCGTGTTCGCGCTCGGCCTGCTCGGCACGACGCGATCGCGGCTGCTCCAGAACGGGCTCTACGCGCTCGATCGCCCCAAGCTGGTCGCGCGCATCGCGGTCTTCCGTGTCGCGCTGGCCGGGCTCCTGGGCGCCTTCTTCATGTTCCCCTTCGATCGGTTCGCCATCGTCGACGGGTCCGTCACCCAGATGGGCTCGATCGCGTTCCGGCCCCTCCCCGACTCGGTGCGACTGATGGAGGGCGGCCCACCGCGGCTCGGGGTCGTGGGCCTCGCCCTCGGCGCCGCGTTGTCGTCCTGGGTCGAGTATCGACTCCTCAAGGGGGCGATCGAGTGGCGGATCGGTGCGCTCCCCCCGATGGGCCAGGCCTCCACCTGGTGCCTCATCGCCGCCACGGGCTGCGGCGTCCTCGCCGCGGGCCTCCGGTCCGTCACGGAGGACCTTCCCCAGCTGGTCACGGCGGTGGCGGTCTGCCTCCCGACGATCCTCGTGTACTTCCTCATCACCGCCGTCATGCAGGTGCCGGAGGCGACCCACCTCCTGGATCGGTTGCGGCGGCTCCTCGCAGGCCGTCGCAGCGCGCAGCGTTAGGCTCGCCCTCATGTTCAAGGCACTCAAGCGGTGGTGGAAGTACCTCGGCGCGAAGGTCAACTCCGTCTTCAACGAGAAGGCCGACCCGAAGATCCAGCTCGAGCAGGCCATCACGGAGGCACAGGACCAGCACCGTCGTCTGCGCGAGCAGGCCGCCAACGTCATCGCCAACCAGAAGCAGACCGAGATGCGCCTCGACCGGGCCATGGGGGAGCTCGAGAAGGTCTCCGCCAACGCCCGCCAGGCGGTGCTCATGGCGGATGATGCGGCCAAGAAGGGCGACACCGCCAAGGTGGAGGAGTACACCTCCGCCGCCGAGTCCTTCGCCACCCGGCTCATCGCGATCGAGAGCGAGGTCGAGGACCTCAAGCAGCTGGCGCTGCAGTCCTCGCAGGCCTCCGATCAGGCCAAGGCGGCCGTGCAGCAGAACGCCACCGCCCTGCAGCGCAAGCTGGCCGAGCGCAACAAGCTCCTGTCCCAGCTCGACCAGGCCAAGATGCAGGAGCAGGTCAACAAGGCGATGGCCTCGCTGTCGGAGACGGTGGGCGAGGACGTCCCCACCTTCGACGAGGTGCGCGACAAGATCGAAGCGCGCTACGCCAAGGCCAAGGGCATGTCCGAGCTGACCGAGTCGTCGGTCGAGTCCCGCATGCTCGAGGTCGAGCAGGCGGCGGCCAACAGCGAGGCCCAGACCCGCCTCGCCCAGATCCGCGCCCAGCTGGGCCTCACGCCGGCCGTCACCGAGGTCCCGACCTCGGAGCCGGCGCCGGCCCCGCTCCGGAGGCGGCTCCCGGCGAGGCCGGCGGCCCCTGAGCGACTGACGCCTAGGGGAGGACGACGAGGTCGTCGCGGTGGATGACCTCGTGGGGCACGCCCTCGGGGAGGTCGGGCGTGCGCTGACCGGCCACGTCACGTAGACCGACGGAGCCGAGCCGCACGAGCCCCTTGGCGAAGACCTTGCCGTCGGGTCCTGCGATCTCCACCGCGTCGTCCACCTCGAAGCTGCCCTTGACGCTGGCGACGCCGGCCGGGAGCAGCGACACGCCGCGATCGAGGAGCGCCTTCCTGGCTCCCTCGTCCACGACGATCGTCCCGCTCGACCCGACGGCGAAGGCGATCCAGAGCTTGCGGGCGGGCAGGCGCTTGGCCTTGGGGTGGACGACCGTCCCGACGCCCGACCGTCCGTCGACGACCGCCTCGAGGACGCCATCGCGTGACGCCTGCGCGATGACGGCCCGCACGCCGGACCACGCGGCGATCTTGGCCGCGGCCAGCTTCGACGCCATGCCCCCGCTCCCGCGTGCCGACCCCGTGCCCCCCGCGAGGGACTCCAGCGAGTGATCGACCTCGACGATCTCCTCGATCAGCGATGCAGAGGAGTCGAGGCGCGGGTCCGCCGTGAGGAGCCCGGGCGCGTCGGTCAGGAGCACGAGCAGGTCGGCGGCCAGCAGATGGGCGACCAGCGCCGCCAGGCGGTCGTTGTCGCCGAAGCGGATCTCGTCGTCGGCGATGGCGTCGTTCTCGTTGACCACCGGGATGACGCCGAGGTCGAGGAGGCGACCGAGGGTGGCGCGGGCATGGAGGTACTGCTGTCGGATCGTGAAGTCGAGGGGGGCGAGGAGCACCTGGCCGCTCACCAGCCCGTGGGTGGCGAGCGCGCTCTCGTACACGCGCATCAGCCGCGTCTGGCCCACGGCCGAGGCGGCTTGGAGGGTGACGGCGTCCCGCGGTCGACCTCCACCCGTGTAGCCCAGCGCAGGCAGCCCCGCCGCGATCGCCCCCGAGGTCACGAGCACCACCCGGTGTCCCTTGGCTCGGAGCGCGGCGGCTTCCGCGCAGAACTTCGCCACGGCGTCTTCGTCGATCTCGCCGTTGGCATCGGTGATCGACGACGTGCCGATCTTGGTCACGACGATCACTGGTCGTCCTCGTAGTCGAAGGCGAGCCGGCCGATGTGCACGGTGTCGCCGGCGCGCGCGCCAGCGCGGGCGAGGGCCTTGTCGACGCCCAGAGCCCGCAGGCGCCGATGGGCCTCGTCGAGCGCCTCGGGGTTCGTCAGATCGGACAACGCCACCGCTCGCTCGGCCTGACGTCCGACCACCGTCCAGGCGCCGCTGTCATCGCGCTCGATGCGATAGCCCTCGGCCACGGGCCGGTGCACCACGAAGGCGTCCGGTTCGGGCAGCTCCATCCGGGCCTCGCGGACAGCCACCGCCATCTGCCCGACGAGCGGCCGCAGCCCCTCGCCGTTCACCGCCGCGATGCGAGGGCCGTCGAAGGCGACGTCTCGCCTCCGCGAGGTCAGCACGCGAGCCCACCACGATGCGCGGACGCTCGAGCAGCTCGGGCTCGTAGTCGCCGAGCTCGGCCAGCAGGATCCGCTCCTGCTCCGCGGGGTCGTGCGGCGCCAGCGGGGAGAGGTCGAGCAGCAGGACGAGGACCCGGGCGCGCTCGACGTGGCGCAGGAACTGGTGCCCCAGCCCGCGGCCCTCACTGGCCCCCTCGATGAGCCCGGGGAGGTCGGCCACCACGAACTCGGTCTCGTCGTCGAGGCGGACGACACCCAGGTTGGGCTCGAGGGTGGTGAAGGGGTAGTCGGCGATCTTGGGCTTGGCGGCCGAGATCGTCGAGATCAGCGTCGACTTGCCGACGCTCGGGAAGCCGACCAGGGCGACGTCGGCCATGAGCTTGAGCTCGAGGCGCAGCCACCGCTCCTCCCCGACCTCTCCCTGCTCGGCGAAGGCAGGGGCACGCCGGCGGTTCGAGAGGAAGCGGGCGTTGCCGCGCCCGCCCCGGCCTCCTTCCGCCGCCAACCAGCGCTCGCCGGGGTGGAGGAGGTCGGCCAGCACGGTGCCGCGCTGGTCGCGCACACAGGTGCCCTCGGGCACGGACACCTCGAGGTCGCCTCCGCCCCGCCCGTGCTTGCGCTGCCCCTGCCCGTGGGTGCCGCTCTTGCCGGCGCGGTGCGGGTGGTCCTTGAACGCGATCAGCGACGACACGTTGCGATCGACGACCAGCCAGACCCCGCCGCCCGTGCCGCCGTCGCCGCCGTCGGGCCCGCCGAAGGGAACGTGCGCCTCCCGCCGGAAGCTCACCGCTCCCGCGCCGCCGTCGCCTCCCTTGACGTGAAGCCCACACTCATCGACGAACTGCGACACCAGATCAGGCTAGGCGGGTGCCGCGCGCTGCCTCCTACTCGGCCAGCTTGATGAAGTACGGCTGGGTCTCGTCGACCACCTGGCCGCCACCTACGCCGCCGGCGAGCACGAAGTCCGGCACGGGCTCGCCCGTGATGGGGTTCGTCGACCCCGGCTCCATCAGCGCGACGTAGTGGGACCCGTTCCCGCCGCCCGCCTCGACCAGGTAGAACATGCCGAAGCGGACGTTGAAGAGCTCGCCGCTGGTGCCGGTGCCCCTGCCGTAGGCGCCGATCGGGACCACGATGTAGCAACCCTCGAGGTCCCCCGATGCAGCCCTCAGGGCCTCGGAGAACGGCTTCGGTCGGCCCCTCGACCTGACCGGTCTTGGTGTCCCAGAAGCCCGGGAATCGTGTAGCTGAGGTTCGTGTTCACGAGCCCCTTGAAGCCGCTGCCGCCCATGCCACAGCCGGGGACGCCGTCTGCCTCCGCCCCCCTGGACCAACCCGTCGTCATCGTCGCTTCCGTTGTCCGCACCACTCCCGTTGTCGTCGTGGATGAGGTACCAGGGTCCCCCCGGCAGCTCACTGGGGAACCCGACGTCGAACCCGGAGAGCTCACCCGTGTAGCCCGCCCTGGTACTTGGCAGCTGGGTTGATGACGTAGCTGCCCGCCGATCGCGGTGAGGACCGGGATGGCGAATCCGTCGTGGGGGTGGAGATCGTCGTTGCCGCACAGCATGAACGGCGCCGCGCCGCGCTCGAGGCCCCGCGCCGCCTGGATCGTGGCCGTGGCGGTGGCCGGTGACGTCACCGTGTCGATGCCGACCACCCGCACCAGCGAGGTCTCGTGGACCAAGGTGGCGTCGACCTTCACCCCGGCCGCGTCGTCGATGTTGAACGCGCCGTCGGCGAGGTCGGTCGTCGGGCAGGGGTACGGGGACCCATAGCTCGTTCCGGAGGAGTCGTACTGCACGATCTGACAGGTGAAGTCCGTGATCGTTGTGCTCCGAGAGCGCCGTCGTGACTGCCGCGAGGATCCTGGATTCGTCGGTCTGATCGCCGGTCCGGATGTCGTCGAGGATGATCGTCCCCGCCAGCGCCGCCGAGTCGGCCGCGTTCTGGCTCTGGCGGCGGTTGGCGTAGGCCGCGCCACCATCGAGGGCCATGCCGCCGATGGCGCACAGGGCGACCAACGAGAGCGCCATCATCACGATGGTGATGCCCCGATCATCATCGCGTCGCCGAGCAAGGTACTTGAGCATGAGGGTCTCCTAGAAGAGCAGCGCCGCGAGAGGGGCCGTGGGGAGCTGGGCGACGAGCGATGTCCACCCCGATCACGGCGGGTGCGAGCACCAGACCGAGCGTCGGGGTTGCCGGTCTCGGTGCTCAAGTCGTCGCAGTTGCTGGTCGCAGTGCAAGCACCGAGGGTCAGGATCACCTGGTTGCCGGTGATCTGTCGGGTCACCACAAACGTGGCGGGGTTGCGCCCACCGTTCGGGCCGTTGTAGTTGCCACCGGTGGTGCTCGCGCGTCGAGGAAGCCCGGAACTGAGATCGTGTCGTTGCCGCCGTTGTTGGTGAGCACGAGTGTGGTCCCCGAGCCCAGCGCCACGACCGGCTCCGAGAAGTTGAAGGTGAGGACTGTCCCCAGAGCTCGCCAGACCTGGGGTCGGGCCACTCCGCGTCACGGACGTCAGCACGGGGTTCGCGGCGTCGGTGAGGTCGATGGTGCCCGAGAAGGCATTGCCGAACGAGTCGACCACCCCCGACGCCGACACCGAGAACGCGCCGTCGGTATCGATGGCGGCTCCGTTCACGGGGATGACCACGGTCGAGGACGTGCCGCCGAGCACCGGCGACGCCGAGCGTGGCTCCTGCGGGCCCACCGCTGGCGATCGACCAGCTGCCAAGGCCGGCGACTGGCTCGCTGAACACGACCGCCACGAAGTCGAGGCGGCCGTCGCGCGAGGAGGCGAGCTCCGAGTACCGAGCGGTGGTCGGGCTCGGCGGGGTGGTGTCGACGTCTTCGCTGTGGATGGTGACCTGCACACGGACGGGCTGCCCGACGATGGCGTTGGCAGTGGATGGATTGACCGTGAGGCCGGTGATCTCCACGATACAGCAGCTCGTCGCCCTCGATCTCGTCGTCGTCGACGATCGTGACCGGCACCAGGACATCGTCGACGCCCGAGCGCGAACGTGACCGTTGTCGGGAAGCTGTAGTCCGCCGACTGCGCAGTCGTCGCTGCTCCCGACGCCGAGGGTGACGGTGAGGGCTGGGGAGCTGTCGCCACTGCGGTGCAGCGTGAGGTTCGCCCGTGTCGACGGTTCGTTCACAGTCACTGGCGTTGCGACACCATCCTGGTCCGGATCGTCGAAGTACACCGCCAGCGGACTCGCGTCTGGTGAGAAGTCGGGCACACCCTGGATGGTGGCGCGGGCCGTCTCGGTGTGATCGGAGGGCGTGAACCCGGTCACGACGAGCTGCGTCCAGGTGACCGTGACCTGGATCAGATCGCGATCGACCTCGACGCCGGAGTCGCCTGCGGCCCTCGTGCAGCCGATCACGGCCTCCGAGTCCGCCTTGATGCACTGCACGGTGACGGTGGGCGTGCCCTTGACCATCTTCCCGAGCTTGCGCGGAGACCGCCGCCTTGATCGCCAGGTTGTTCGGCGAGCCGTCGATGTCAGCGTTCTCGTACTGCAGGACGCCGACCCGGACGCCATCGCGGGCGGCGTTGGAGCCCGCCGAGTTGCCAGCGATCACCAGGCTCAGCTCCATGAACCCCAGGAAGAGGAAGAAGAGGACCGGGAGCACGAACGCCGCCTCCACGAGGACGGCGCCGCGTTCCCGATCGCCTCCGGGCCAGCCGCCTCATTGGATCACGACGGTGACGGTCTCGGTGATCTTCATCGGGGAGCCGAACATCGCCGAGATGAGTGGCGTGATCAGATCGAAGTCCGCAGACGCGCTCACGGTCAGCTCCTCGGTGGAATCCAGGTCCGGCACCCCGTCAGCGTCGGGGCCGTCAGCGACCGCCACGTTGCACGTCGTCGACGGGCGACACCGTGATCACGAGGTTCTTGGGTTCTGCTGTCCGGACGCCTGCAGCTCGCCCTGTCGCGCGCGCTTGGATGCTCTGCTCGTTGGCGCACGGCACGGACGGGTCGTTGGATGCCGGGAGCGTCGTTTGGCTCAACGGATGGGTCTGGCCGTAGATCGCGCCCTCTCGGGCGGCGTTCTTCAGCTGGTTCTTGAGGTGGTAGGCGCGCGACAGATCGATGACGCCCAGGAGGATGATCGCCAGCACGGGCAGCATGATCGCAAACTCGACCAGCGCGGCCCCGCGGTCCCCCTTGCCGGAGCGCCACACGGGCAGCCCACCGGCGTCGCCGACGCATCGCCGTCGACCGCCAGGTCGGTTGCCATCGCGAGCCCGCGCCGCGGGCACCTCTTCCTCCGCCGCCATCGACTACGTCATCGTCGGGTGACCGCAGAGAGGTACACGATTCCCATAATTTGACGACGCTCACGGTCAGCTCCTCGGTGGAGTCAAGGTCGGGCACGCTGTCAGCGTCGGGGCCGTCAAGGACCGCCACGTTGCACGTCGTCGACGGGCGACACGGTGATCACGAGGTTCTTCGGGTTCTGCTGTCCCGACGCCTGCAGCTCGCCCTCGGCGCGCGCCTGGATGCTCTGCTCGTTGGCGCACGGCACGGTCGGGTCGTTGGAGGCCGGGAGCGTCGTCTGGCTCAGCGGATGGGTCTGGCCGTAGATCGCACCCTCTCGGGCCACGTTCTTCAGCTGGTTCTTGAGGTGATAAGCGCGTGACAGATCGATGACACCGAGGAGGATGATCGCCAGCACGGGAAGCATGATCGCGAACTCGATGAGTGCGGCCCCTCGGTCCCCCGTGCGGGCGCGCCCCATGGGCAGCCCACCGGCATCGCCGGCGCATCGCCGTCGACCGCCAGATCCATTGCCATCGCGAGCCCGCGCCACGGGTACCTCTTCCTCCGCCGCCATCGACTACGTCATCGTCGAGCGACCGCAGAGAGGTACACGATTCCCACGGAAAGTTGTGGGATGGGCAGAAATACTACATAGCGTCGTGCAGCCCCTCCGGTGCGTACGTGAAACCGGAGCTGAGGCGACTACTGGGTCAGGTGGACCGGGTTGCCCTCCACCCGGGCACGCCAGGTGGTGGTCTCCCCCGCGCCGGCGGTGTAGTCGTATCGGACGCCCCACCAGCACGAGCCTGCCACCAGCTCGGGGTTGACGCCCGGCGTGCAGGTGTAGTCCGTCGGCACGTCGACCTTGATCGTCAGCCAGCTGTCGTTGAACCGACGGGTCGCGTTCCCGGTCCCCGACTGCGTGACGATCTCGCAGTCCGGCAGCCCGGGCGTGGTCGGGATGGAGATGGCCGGACTCGTGGTGGTTCGGGCGTTCAGGTCCGTGCCCGCCTGGTTGTTCGGGGCGGGCGAGGAGGTGTAGGAGCAGTCCGACGAGCTCACGGAGGTCCAGCTGAGGGCTCGGCGCCGTTCCCGTCTTGGGCATCAGCGGCCGCACCGTCGCGGGGCCGGTGAAGTCCCCCGCGTCGAACAGCTGCAC
>CAVRKU010000006.1:0-19400 GCA_963721695.1 uncultured Microthrixaceae bacterium | reverse complement strand
GGCGCTCCACCGCGCGCTGACGATGCCCGCCGCTGAGCGCGCCGAGCGCGCCGCCTTGCTCCGCTCGCTCGCCGAGGCCCGCGTCCCGGCCGACTGGCTCGCCGACCAGCTGGCCGCGGCCGACTAGGAGGTCAGCAGGCTCCGGAGGAGCTCCAGCGCGCCCTCGGGGCCCGCGACCTCCACATCGGCCTGCGCGAGGAGTGCCGGCGACGCCTCGACGGTGCGGACCGCCACCTTCACGGTCGTGATCCCTCGGGCGGCCAGCCGGTCGAGCGCGGCGAAGGCCGGAAGATCGCCCTCGTCATCGCCGAGGTAGGCCACCGTCGACATGCCGGCGGCCCGGGCCTCGACCACCGTCCCCTTGTCCACCGCCACGGGCGGATGGAGCTCGACCGACATCTTCGCCCTCCGCAGCGCGAGCCCCGATCGCTCCGCGGCGCCGGCCGCCCAGCCGAGGGCGGCGTCCGCCAGCTCGGGCTGACGCCGGTAGTGCAGGGTGAGCGAGAGGCCCTTGTGCTCCACGTCGAGCCCCGGGGGACCGTCGACCACCGCCGATTGCGCCACCTCGTCCACGACCGCGCGCCACTCCTGCGCCTCGGCCCGGACGATCGGTGCTCCGTCGACCACCGCCTCGAGCCCGTAGAGCCCGTGCAGCTCGACGACGCCGGGCAGGTGGGCCAGCAGGAACGCGACGGGACGCCCGGACACGACGGCCACGACCGCGAAGCGCTCGGCCAGCGCGACCAGGACCTCCGCGGCACCCGCGAGCGGGCGGGCGTCCGCCGCCACCGCCACGATCGGCGAGAGGGTGCCGTCGAAGTCGAGGAACAGCGCCGTCGACGCGGGGTCACGGCCGAGGACGGCGCGCGCGTCCACCACCCGACGTGCTCGGGTCAGTTCGCGGCGGTGGTGGCGCGTGGTGGGCGTGACGCTGGCCAGGTCGGTGCCGAGGACCACCACGACGCTGGCGCCCGCGATCGGCCCGGGCGGCGTGGCCGGCATCGCAGCGGGCGCGATGTCAGGAGCACCGATGGCGGTGGCGACCGCGGCCGCCTCGCCTTCGAAGCCCTCCGCGAAGAAGATGGCCGTCGTCTCACTGGTCGTGTTCGGATCCGCCTCGTTCGCGCCCTCGGGGTTGGTGAGCGGGTAGCCGAGCGACGCGAGCAGATCGCTGTAGGCGCCGGCGGCGCCCGGGATCCCCGAGTCGTTGAGCACGATCGTGGGCACCTCCGCCGGCGGCCGGAGCTCCGCGGCGGCGGTGGTGGTGGTCGTGTCGTCCGGGGCCCCGTCGGTGGTGTCGCCGTCCGTAGGGCTCCCGTCGGAGGTCGAGCTGTCGCTGCCCCCGTTGGTGGTGATGGCCTCGGAGGTGTCGAGACCGTTCCGCAGGAGCAGCAGCCCGATCACGACCGCCACGACGACCAGGGCGGCGCCACGAGCAGGGTTGGCGGTCGGTTCCGGGCGTCGTCGGGCCATGGTGCGAGTCTCCCCTATCGCCCGTCGAGCTGGCTCATCGGGCGCCCCTCGACGCGTGCCCGGCGGCGGCGCTCTCGCATCCGGCGGAGCCGGCGGATGAGCAACGGGTCGTAGTCGAGGGCCTCGGGATCGTCGAGCAGCTCGGTGAGGAGCTGGTAGTAGCGCGTGCCGGAGAGCTCGAAGCGCTCACGGATCGCCGTGTCCTTCGGACCAGCCTCGGTCCACCAGCTGCGCTCGAAGTCGAGGATCGCTCGGTCGCGGTCGGTGAGTGCCATCGGGTCCAGGCTGGCCGCTGGGCGCGCGCCGATCAAGGACCCTCCCCTCATCGGGCGATACCTTGACCCTCGCGCGCGCCGGGTTAGCTCAGTTGGTAGAGCACTTCTCTTGTAAAGAAGATGTCGTCGGTTCGATCCCGGCACCCGGCTCTGGAACGACCTCCGCCGCTCAGCGGGACACCGACATGCCGTTCCCACCATGACCGGCCGTCACCACGACCTGCATCCGCTACTCGGCGTCTGGCTCGTTCCGTCGGTACTCCGAGTAGCGGTGCCCAGCCGATGCACCCACCAGTCCCCCGCCCCTGGCGAGCATCCATGCCCCGCGCCCCTGCCGGTCGGGGTCACGTGTGAGCAGTCCGACCCCGACGTGCGCGGCGCCGGCGATGACCCGAGCGAGGCCGCCGCCCAGATCGCGCAGGCGGATCCGCGCGGCGTGCCGCTGCCGACCCGGCGAGCATCAGGTCGACGCGGACGCTGGTGGACCCCGATCGGTACCCCCGCCGCAGGGTCCAGGCTCCGGTCAGTCGGTCCCGCGGAACGAACTCGTGGACCACCGCCTCGTCGCACCAGTAGATCGCTCCGCCCGTCCGTCGGAGCTGCTTGGTGAAGAGGTGATCTGACCCTCCGGCCAGCCCGAGCTCATCGTCGAAGGTCAGGTCGTGCCGACGAACGTGTTCGAGGCTGATCAGCAGGTTCCCCGTGCCGGCCGCCTCCACCGGGGTGCCGGTGGGGAAGCGCCGGCGATCGAAGACCCGCGCCGCCCTGATCCACGGCGCCGGCTCACACTCCAGGGTGCGCAGGACCGGCCCGGTGATCGCCGCGCCGCCCAGCCGATCGTGGGTCACGAGCAGCGCCGCCAGCCAGCCTTGCTCCGGGGTCTCGTCATCATCGATGAAGACCAGGATGTCGAGGTCGGCCGCCGCTCGGAGCGCGGCGTTCCGCCCCGCCGCGATTCCCGGTCGCGGCTCGTGCACGTACGACACCTCCGCCAGGCCCAGGGAGCGCACGACCTCCTCCGCTCCTCCCGCAGGATCGTTGTCGACGACGATGACCCTGGCCAGCGGCCCCTGGAGGCGGGCTTGCCGGGCCAGCTCGGGGAGCAAGGCTGCGAGGGTCGCCGGTCGCTGGTACGTGAGCACCGCGATCGCGACGATCTCGCGGCCGCGTCCACCTCGGCGACTCTACAGAGCCTCGCCACACCGAATCGCCGGTCCTCTCGCCTACCCTGCACGACGGCGCGCCTGCCCAGGCGCCATCATCGCCTGTGATGAACGAGCTCACCGAGTCCCTCTGGCGAACCTCCACACGTCCGGTGGGGTCGGTGCGCGCCGTCAGCTCCCCGGAGCGCATCGTCGTGCTGACGTTCGACGACGGCCCCGTCCCGGGGTCGACGGAGGGCCTGCTCGCGTCGATGGCCGAGTTCGGGGCGTCGGCCACGTTCTTCGTCGTGATGACGCGTGTGCGACGGGCCCCTGGTCTGCTGGCCGAGATCAGCGCCGCAGGCCACGAGGTGGCCCTGCACGGCCCCGATCACGTACGACTCACCGGGCTCCCGTTCCGTGAGATCGTCGAGCGGACCCGCGCCGCCAGGCTCGAGCTCGAGGATCTGGTGGGCGCGCCGGTCCGTTGGATCAGGCCGCCGTACGGCTCGCAGTCACTGCGGTCGTGGGCGGCGGTGCGACAGGCGGGGTTGACGCCGGTCATGTGGGGCGGCACGACCTGGGACTGGAAGGACGTGTCGATGGAGGAGCGCATGGCAAAGGTCGAGTCGCGCCTCGCCCCTGGCCAGATCGTGTTGGCGCACGACGTGATCGCCGGCGTGGAGGACGGTGCCGATCCGAGGGAGCACTTCGACCTCGATCGAGGTGCGTTCATCAGGACCCTTCTCGAGGCCTATCGGGCGCACGGCTACGACGCCGTGAGCCTCGCCGCTGCGATGGCGCGAGGGGCCTCGCTGCGAAGGTGGGCCTGGTTCGGCCGTTGAACCTGACCAGAAGACGCACGCGTGACGCCGCCCTGACCACGCTCCTGCGATGTACCGTCCGCATCGTGGAACGTCTCCTCTCGCGGGGCTGAACCGATGGGCCGCACCGACGACGAGCGCCCCGCGATCGAGATCGTCGGTGCCGATCCACCGATCACCTCGCTGCAGCACGTGTCGACCCGTGGGCCCGGTGGACCGCGGCGCCGGGGCATCCGGGTCCTGCTGGTCGCGGGTGCGGTCGTCGGGCTCCTGGTCGCCGGCCTCGCACTGGGCGGCGATGACGAGGACCCGCCCACCTCCGATGAGCAGGCGGAAGCGGACGAAGACGACGACGACTCGGCCTCGTTCGACCACGACCCGGCTCACGACGACGACCGCGAGCACGACCACCACCACGACCGGTCCCCTGTTCGCCGGGCAGCCGCTCGGAGGCTGGCTGCTCAGCGGGAACGTCAACGGCTGGACGTTGGTGGACATCGCGACCGGGGCGCGGCTCGAGACCGAGCTCCCCTTCGACGACCCGTACTCGACGAGGTCGGTCACCGGCGGGGTGGTCACGATCGTGGCGGGAAACGTCGAGTACCACGACCTGCGCGTCGCCGAGGCCGTTCGCGAGCCGGTGGTCCTCGGTCCGGCCGATCAGGTGCTCATGGCGGTGGTGCCGGACCAGGTGTGGCTGCTCCAGGGCACCTACGAGGACGGCTCGTCCAACGGCGGCCGGGCCCGGCTCGTCGACCTCGCGGGGAGGCAGCTCCGCTCGTTTCGCATCCCGACCGGCTCCTACGTCGCCGCGACCGCGGACGGCGTGCTGTTCGATCGGGGCGGGCGCGTCTACCGCGCCGATGAGACGGGGGTCGAGGACCTCGCGGTCGGTGACCTCATCGGTGTCGCCGGATCCTCGCCCGTGATCTTCACCTGCGACGCGGACGCGTCATGCGGGATCGAGCTCCTGCACCCCTCGGGCGAACGGATCCGGCGCCTCGCGATCGAGCACCCCTCGATCGATCTGGCTGCCGAGATCTCCAGCGACGCGCTCGGGCGCTTCGCCATCGTGACCTATGGCCCCGAAGACGGCCCGCTGATCTCGCTCTTCGACCCGGATGGCACGCTCCTCGCCACCGTGGAGGACACCGGGTTCTTCGGCGGTCCACTCAGCTGGCTCCCGGACGACGCGGGACTCGTCGGCACCCGCGAGGGGCGGATCGTGTGGATCCACCGGACGACCGACGGGTGGGTGGTCGAGGACCTCCCCGCCCTGGCCCCGGTGCAGTCCGACGGTGTGCTCGCGATCAGCTCGTGAGCGCACCCTCGTCGGAGAGGACCAGGCTTCAGAGCTGTCGAACACACCGAGGGGGTGCACATGGGGATCTACGCCGAGCAGGTGCTGCCGCGGATCGTCAACGTGGTCTGCGGGATGAAGGCATCCGAACCGATCCGCGGCGGGTGTGCGAGGGGCTCCACGGACAGGTCGTCGAGATCGGCTTCGGATCGGGGCTGAACGTCCCGCACTACCCCGAGGCCGTGACCGGCGTGGCCGCCGTCGAGCCGGCCGACACCGGGTGGAAGCTTGCGCAGGAGCGGATCGACGCTTCGAGCGTTCCCGTGCAGCGCACCGGGCTGGACGGGCAGTCGATTCCGCTACCAGATGACAGCTGTGACACCGCCCTCTCCACGTGGACGATGTGCACGATCCCCGACGTGGCCCGCGCGCTGCAGGAGGTGCGTCGGGTGTTGAAGCCGGGGGGCACCCTCCACTTCGTCGAGCACGGACTGGCACCCGACGAGAAGGTGCAGCGCCTGCAGCATCGTCTCGAGCCGGTGCAGAAGCGGGTGTTCGGCGGCTGTCACCTCACCAGGCAGATCTCGGGCCTGCTCACCGACGCCGGCTTCACGATCACCGAGCAGGACGTGTTCTACGAGGAGGGCGCGCCCAAGTTCCTCGCCGCCGACACCCTCGGCGTCGCGGCGTCGCCATAGCGCCTGCGGGCCAGCGACGGGCAGGCGACCCGGCTGCGCTCAGGCCCAGCGGTTGCGGCGCCTGGGGGTGACGCCGGCGATGACCAGGCCGCAGTCGATGCACAGCACCCGATGCCGCACGGGGACGACGCAACGGGGGCAGCAGCGGCGGTCACACGAGGAGCACCGCTCGTACGCCCGTTCGATCGGGTGCTTCCCACAGCCGTGGTGCGCGTGCGCGGGAGGAGGCCGCCGCCACCTGCGAACCACGCCCTTGATCGCCACCGCCGTGCACCCTAGGGGCTCCGGCGGATCCGTGCACCCGGCGGATCAGCGGGCTCGGGCGCGGGCCACCTCGAAGCAGGCGAGCGCGGCGGCCGCGGCGACGTTCAGCGATCCCAGCGAGCCGGCGAGCGGGATGCTCGCGATCTCGTCGCATCGTTGGCGCACCAGGCGCGACAACCCTGCGCCCTCGGCCCCGAGGACCAGCACGATCGGGCCGTCGGCCGCCGGGAGGTCCCACAGCCCCGTCGATCCCCCACCGTCGAGGCCCACCACCCACACGCCGTGCTTCGAGAGCTGCTGGAGCGCCGTCGGGAGACCGCCGACGATGGCGAAGGGAAGGTGCTCCACCGCGCCCGCGGCGGCCTTCGTGACCGTCGGGGTCACGTGCACCGCCCGGTGTCGGGGCAGGACGATCCCGTTGGCACCGGCGCACTCGGCCGATCGCAGCAGGGCCCCGAGGTTGCCGGGATCGGTCACCCCGTCGACCGCGATGAGGAACGGTGGCGCGCCGCCGGGCCGTGCCTTGGCGAGGTCGTCGAGCAGCGACTCCTCGAGGGGCGCGGCCTTGGCGAGCACACCTTGGGGCGCCTCGCAACGGGCCTCGGCGAAGAACTTGCCCCGACCAACGTGACGGACGGGGACCCGTTCGGCCTCCGCCAGCTCGACGATGTCGTCGAGGACGTCGGCTTGGTCCTGCTCCGAGAGCAGCCAGATCTCGCGGACCTTCCGGCGGCCGGCGAGCAGCAGCTCGCGCACCGCCTGTCGTCCCTCGACCTGGTCGCCGCCGAGGCCGTGCCGCGGGCCGCCTTGCTTCCCCCTCGGTGCTCCGGCGCTCGAGCGCGTGCGGCCTCCCGGCGGCACGCGGCCCGGGGTCGCGGACCGGCGGGTCGGCGCCTTGGGCAGCGCCGACCGCTTCGTGCCCTTGCGGGGAGGCTTGGCCATCAGTCGCCCCCGGTGACGAGCGCGACCGCGAAGCAGGCGACGCCCTCGCCGCGTCCCAGCGCGCCGAGCCCCTCGGGCCGCTTGCCCTTCACGGTGACGGGAGCCCCGACGGCTTCCGTGAGGCGGCGTTCGAGCTCGTCCCGGTGCGGCGCGACCTTGGGCGCGTCGAGCACCACCGTGCAGTCGACGTTGCTGGGCCGCCACCCCGCCGCGTGGACGTCGGCGACGGCGCGGCGCAGGAGATCGAGGCTGTCGGCACCGGCGAAGGAGGGATCGGTGTCGGGGAAGTGCTGGCCGATGTCGCCGAGACCGGCCGCACCGAGCAAGGCATCGGTGACGGCGTGCGCGATCACGTCCGCGTCGCTGTGGCCGGCCAGGCCCCGTTCACCGGTGAACACGACCCCGCCCAGCACCAGCGGCCGAGCGGGATCATCGCTGAAGGGGTGGACGTCGAAGCCCTGCCCCACCCGCACGGTCAGCGACACAGGAGCTCCGCCACGTCGAGGTCGTGGCGGCGTCGTGACCTTGATGTTGACCGGGTCGCCTTCCACGACCACCACCCTGCCACCTGTCGCTTCGACCAGTGACGCGTCGTCGGTGCCCTCCGGCTCGCCGGCGTGCGCGGCGCGCAGCGCCACGGCCCGAAAGGCCTGCGGCGTCTGCACGGCCACGAACCGGGTGCGGTCGACGGTCGCGCCATCGACCTCGCGGAGCGTGTCGGACACGGGGATGGCGGGCACCACCCCGTCGGCACCGTCGGCGATGCCCGCGAGCACCCGCTCCCAGACGCCCGGCACCGGCACGGGGCGAGCGGCGTCGTGCACGACGATCGTGCTGGCGTCCGCCGGGACCGCCGCCAGACCCGCCCGCACCGACGCCGAGCGGCTCGCCCCGCCGGAGACGATGACGTCCGCCGTGGGCTCGGGCTGGTCGGCGACGTCGGCCGGCACCACGAGCACGATGCCGTCGACGTGCGCCGCGGCGGCGCGCAGCGCCCAGTCGAGCACCCGTTGCGATCCGAGGGCCAGGTACTGCTTGCGATCACCGAACCGCTCGCCGCTGCCGGCCGCCACGACGATCGCCCAGGTAGCCATGATCGGGACGTTACCGCCCGTGAAATCCGTCACTAGGCTCGCCGACGTGGTGGACAGAGAGCTGATCCGGGGCACCGAGCTCTTTGCCGAGCTCGACGAGGATGGGCTCGACCTGGTCGTGGCGTCGGCGGTGCAGCGAGAGCTCAGCCGCGGTGACGTGCTCTTCACGGAGGGCGCCGCGTCCGAGCACCTCTACGTGGTGGAGGACGGGCGGATCGCGCTGGCCAGCCGCTCCGACGATGGGCGCGAGTCCGTGTTCGCGCTGATGGAGCGCGGGGAGCTCTTCGGTGAGATGCCCCTCTTCGACGGCCTCGGTCGATCGGCCGAGGCCCGGGCGCTGGAGCCCTCCGAGGTCATGGAGATCCCCTACGGACCGGTCCGCACGGTGTTCGAGCAGCAGCCAGCCCTCCTGTGGGGGGTGGTGGCGCTCCTGTCCGGGCGACTCCGGAGCATGGACGCCGCCCTGGCCGACTCCGTGTTCCTCGACGTGACCGGCCGCACGGCCAAGCGCCTGCTCGAGCTCGGCGGAGACGACGACGAGTTCGTGCTGCCCGTCACCCAGGAGGAGCTGGCCGGGATGGTCGGGGCGTCCCGTGAGCGGGTGAACAAGGCCATCGCGAGCTTCGTGCGCCTCGGTTGGATCGACCAGGCCGACCGTCGCTACGTCGTCCTGGACCGCGAACAGCTCACCCGCCGAGCCCGATAGGTCGGTGGCGTCAGTCGGCCGGCGCCGGGACATCAGGGAGCTGCTCGAGATCGACCCGCTCGTGGTAGTGGCGCTGGAACGCGGCCCACGCGATCGGTCCGAGGGCGAGCGGCAACCAGAACGACACGATCCGGTACGCGAGGGTCGCGAGCAGGGCGTCCGCCGCGGGGACGCCCGCGATCGTCAGCAGTGAGGTGAGCCCCGCTTCGACGAAGCCGAGCCCACCGGGCGTGATCGGGATCATCGCGAGGACCGCAGCGGCTCCGTAGGCCATCAGGACGAGGCCGAAGCGAGGTCGCGTGTCATCGAGGATCATCAGTGCCGAAGCCAGCGCGAGGTAGTCGAAGGTCCAGTTGCCGACCGCCCAGCCAAGCGCCGCGTGCCACCGATCGCCGAGCGCGTCGGCGAGCTCGGCCCGACGGGCCATCACCTCCTCCTGGTCGAGCCCCTCGCGGCCCATGCGGCGAGCAGCCGCGCCGCTCAGGCGGGCGGCGAACCGAGCGGCGGCGGCGGCGACCCGGTCGTTTGCCATCAGCAGCGTCCCGACGCCGAACAGCAGCGCCGCCAGAACCCCTGCGCCACCGGCTACGACGGCGAGGTTCCGCGGGATCGGCGCCCCGAACGCCGTCACGCACAGCGCGACGAACGGCAACAGGAACAGCGTCGCTGTCGAGATGAGCGACGTCGCCGCGAGCAGCGCCAGCCGCGTTGCCGAGATCGACCCCGGCGATCGTCCACATCTTCACCGAGACACCAGCACCCATCGCGGCGCCCCCCGGAACCGCGCGGCTGACCGCGTTCGAGGTCAGCTGGGTGGTCCCCGCGCCGAACCAGCTGAGGCCCGGGAGCGCCACGCGGTGCAGGCCCCAAGCACACGCAAACGAGAGCAGCTCGCACCCGAGCATGGCGGCGAGCCCGGCCCACCCCAGCACCCGGAGCTCCGGCACCTGCGCCCAAACGTCGAAGATCTGCGGCGCCAGCCCGTACAGGGTCGCCGCTCCCACTGCGAGCAGCGCCATGCGGCCCACCCACTGCCGCACGGTCCGTGAGCGCCTCGACGTACCCGCGCGCGCACCGGCCATGACGAGAGTTTGCCGCTGCGGGCGTGTCAGGCGGCGCCCTTGGCCACCGTCATGCCATGGTCGTCGCCCTTGCGACGACGACTACTCGCTGAGGAAGGCGATGGCCTTCTGCCAGGCGTCGGCGGCGTCGGCGGCGCGGTGGGCCGGACGGCTGTCGTCGTGGACGAAGCCGTGGTCGGCGCCCTCGTAGCGCACGACGGTCACGCCCGCTGCCTCGGCCGCCGCCACGTCCGCCGGGGGTGTCCACTGGTCGACGGTGCCGATGATGGCCATCACCGGACAGGCCTCGGGGGCCGCGACGGCCGCGAGCGGCTCGATGGTGCCCTCCCCCTGCCAGTGATCCGGCACCTTGAGCATCCCGTAGAACGCCACGGCCCGGTGAAAGCGTCCGGTGCCCACGGCCTTCAGCGTGAACATGCCGCCCATGCAGAAGCCCGTGATGCCGACCGGCGCCACCTCGAGCAGGTCGGCCGCCGCGGTCACATCGGCGAGGAACGCCTGATCGTCGATCGTGCCCACCAGCTGCAGTCGATCGTCGAGGGGCAGGTCCTCCCGTCCGGGCCAGGGCTCCACGGCGGCCACGACCCAGCCGTTCTCGTCGGCGAGCCGCTGGGCGTGGTCGTCGAACAGCGGTCGCAGCCCCATGATGTCGGGGATCAGCACCAACCCCCGTGACGGGGCCCGACCATCCGCGGGGGTGGCGACCTCGACGGGGGTCCCTGAGGGAAGCGTCCTGCGCATGTCCGCTGTCTAGTTCACGAATATCGATCGAGGATGCTGGACTCGGCGAGCCGGCTCAGCCCCTCCTTGATGGCGCGGGCCCGCGTCTCACCCACGCCGGACACGTCATCGAGGTCGTCGATCGTGGCTCGCATGATCTTCTGGAGGCTCTCGAAGCGGCTGACGATGCGCTCGATGATCGGTTCCGGCAGCCGCGGGATCTTGTGCAGCAGGCGGAAGCCCCGGGGCTGCAGGCCCTCCTCGAGGTCGAGCTGCTTGTCCGGAAGGTGCAGAGCAGCGCCGACGGCCTTGAGGTCGAGGAGGGCTTCCGTGCTCAGGTCGGCGAGTGCCTCGAGGGCTTGGTCGACGTGCCACTCGGAGTCCTCGTGGAAGTAGTCCTTGATGACCAGCCGCCGGTCGTCCTCGACACCGCCCATGAGCTCCTCGAGCTGCAGCCGCACGAGGCGGCCCTCCACCCCGAGCTCGATGATCCCCAGCTCGATCTCCTCCGCCACGCGGCGCACCATCTCCGTGCGCTGGAGCACGGTGACGACGTCGCGCACGGTGACGAGGTCCTCGACCTCGACGGTGGACAGCGCCCCGGTGACCTCGTCGAGGCGGTTTCGGTAGCGCTCGAGGGTCTGGATCGCCTGGTTCGCTCTCGTCAGCAGCTGGGGGATCGGTTCGAGCGTGTGCTTCTGGTCTCGCGCGTAGACGGCGACGATGGCCATGTCCTCGGAGATGGAGATGACGGGCACGTCGATGCTGCGCGCCACCCGTTCGGCCGTGCGATGACGGGTGCCGGTCTCGGACGTGGGCACGTTCGGGTTGGGGACGAGGTGCACGTTGGCGCGGGCGATGCGGCTGGCATCGGACGCCAGGATGATCGCGCCGTCCATCTTGGCGAGCTCCGAGAGCCGTTGCGGGCTGAAGGCGGCGTCGAGCAGGAACCCACCGGAGCAGATGTTCAGCACCTCGGGCCCGTCGCCCACCACCACCAGGCCGCCCATCTTCGCCTGCAGGATCCGGTCGAGCCCGTTGCGCAGGTGCGTGCCGGGCGCGACCACCCCCAGGGCGGTCAGGAGCTCGGCGCTGCGGCGGGGTGCCATCGCCCGATGCTACCGGGCGCCCCGAGGTCGACTGCTGGGGCGAGCCGGCGGCTCAGGAGGCGCGTCGGGTGCGCAGCTGGTCGGTGCACGCGTCGACGGCCTCCCGCAGGGTGGCGACGCGGATCACGTCGATGCCCGGCAGCTGGAGCGGTGCGCTGACCGGAACGACCGCGCGCCGGAACCCGAGGCGTGCCGCCTCGGCGAGCCGCCGAGCGGTCTGGTGCACCTGGCGCAGCTCGCCCCCGAGGCCGACCTCTCCACACGCCACGAGATCGTCGGGCACCGGCAACCCGACCCGCGCCGACGCGAGCGCGAGCGCCAGGGCGAGGTCGGCCCCGGGCTCGACCGTCCTCACCCCGCCGGCCACCACGGTGTGGACGTCGCAGTCGGCGAACGGCATCTCGACGTACTGCTGGAGCACGGCGATGACGAGAGCGAGCCGCCCGCTGTCGAGGCCCTGCGCCGATCGTCGGGGCGTGGGGATGGCCGAACGGCCGACGAGGGCCTGCACCTCGACGAGCAGCGGACGATGACCGTCGAGCACGGGCGCCACCACCGAGCCGGGCGTGCCCGGCCTCCGGTCGGCGAGGAACAGCGCGGACGGGTCGGGCACGCTCTCCAGGCCGCCGTCGGTCATCTCGAAGAGCCCGAGCTCGTCGGTGGAGCCGAACCGGTGCTTCACGGCGCGCAGCAGGCGCAGCGCGTGATGGCGCTCGCCCTCGAAGGACAGCACGGTGTCGACGAGGTGCTCGAGCACGCGCGGCCCCGCCAGGGTGCCGTCCTTGGTGACGTGGCCGACGAGGATCGACGACATCGCCCGCTCCTTCGAGGCACGGACGAGGCGATGGGCGCACTCGCGCACCTGCGCGACGGACCCGGGCGCCGAGGAGAGCGAGGGCTCGAACACGGTCTGGATCGAGTCCACGGCCACGACGTCGGGTGCCACCGATTCGATGTGACCGAGCACGTGCGGCAGGGCCGTGTCGGACACGAGCCACAGGTTCGGAGGCAGCGCACCCAGCCGCTCCGCCCGGAGGCGCACCTGCTGGGCCGACTCCTCCGCCGTGACGTAGAGGCAGCGGAGCCCGGCCTTGGCCAGCCCGGCCAGCGCCTGGAGGAGCAGGGTGGACTTGCCGATGCCGGGCTCGCCACCCAGCACGGTGACCGATCCGGGCACGAACCCACCCTGCAGCACGCGGTCGAGCTCGCCCAGGTGCGTGGCGGCGGGGGCCCATGCCGCGGTGTCGACCTCCGCGATCGGGAGGGGCACCGCGGGGGCGGGTCCGACCGCCTCCGCCCGCGCCGCCGCGGGCACGACCAGCTCCTCGACGAGGGAGTTCCACGCCTCGCACCCACCGCACCGCCCCGCCCACTTCGGCTCGGCGGCGCCGCACTCGCTGCATCGGAAGATCGTCCTCGGTCGGGCCATGGCGGTGACCCTACGCAGCCGGTGTGACAGGACCGGGATGGGCGGAAATGGGCCATCTGGCCCATCCCCTGACCACGGACAGTGGCGGAATACTTACCAGTGGTGACAGTGACGGACACGACGGGCGAGACGACGACCTACCGGTCGGACGAGCGGGGGAGCGCCCGCGGGTCAGCCGCTCGCGGCGATGCCTGGGCCGGGCACCCCGTCGCCACCGTCGCGCTGCGCGCCACCGCGGCCGTCGGCCCGCTGATCGCCGCCGTGGCGGTCGTCCTGGGCGCCCGCGCCCTCTTCCCCGTCCCTGCCGACCTCGCGCGCCGAGCGGTGTGGGCCCTCGTCGTCGGCGCCACGGCCACCGCCACCGTCTTCCTCGTCGCCGCCCTCCTGCGGCGGGTGCTCCCGCTGGCCGCCCTGCTTCGCCTGTCGCTCGCGTTCCCGGACCACGCCCCCTCGCGCCTGCGCATCGCCCGCCGCACGGCGACGCTCCAGCAGGCCCAGGCCCGGGTGGCGGCCGCCCTCGTCGTGGACGACACCACGCTCGACACCGCGGACACCACCACCGCGATCCGACAATGCCTGGAGCTCGTCGCGTCGCTCGCGCACCACGATCGCATCACCCGCGGCCACTGCGAGCGGGTGCGGGCCTACTGCAACCTCATCGGCGAAGAGCTCGGCCTCGGCCGTGACGACCTCCAGCGGCTGCAATGGGCAGGGCTCCTCCACGACGTCGGCAAGGTCGGCGTGCCCACCGCCGTGCTGAACAAGCGCGGTCGTCTCACGCCGTACGAGTGGGAGCAGATCAAGCAGCACCCGGCGATCGGCGCCCGCCTCACCCGGTCGCTCGAG
Source organism: uncultured Microthrixaceae bacterium (assembly GCA_963721695.1). Lineage (GTDB taxonomy): Bacteria > Actinomycetota > Acidimicrobiia > Acidimicrobiales > VFJN01 > VFJN01. Next base: position 5,496 of record CAVRKU010000006.1, on the reverse strand, counting down.
CCGTGGCTCGGTGAGTGGGTGCGCGGGGTCGGCGAGCACCACGAGCGATGGGACGGTGACGGCTACCCCAAGGGCCTGCGGGGAACGGAGATCAGCCTGGCCGCGCGCATCATCGCGGTGGCCGATGCGTTCGACGTGATGACGGCGGCTCGCTCCTACAAGGATCCGCTCCCCGCGGAGGCCGCCCGCGCCGAGCTCGTGCGCTGCGCCGGGACCCAGTTCGACGACGCGGTCGTGCGGGCGTTCGTGGCCGTGTCCATCGGCAAGCTGCGCCGGGTCATGGGACCCTCGGCCGCCCTTGCGCAGATCCCCGTCATCGGATCGGTGCTGCTCGCCCCCACGATCGGCGCGGCCGCTCCCCTCGCGTCGGCCGCGCTGGCGATCGGCGGTCTCACGGGTTCGGCGGTGATCGCCGAGGACCCGCCCTCGCCCGTGGCGACCGCCGAGATCGCCGTGGGCACACCGACGAGCACCGAGGGCGCCGAGGACCCGAGTGGCCCGTCGACGACGGACGGCGTCACCTCCGCGCCGCCCGCCACCACCGGCGCCCAGGTCGATCCGCAAGCGCCCACCACGGACACCACGACGCCGCCGAGCACCCCACCCACCACGCCTCCCACCACGCCGCCGACCACCATCGTCGGTCCCGGCCCCATCCCGACGACCACGCTGCCGCCGGGACTGCTCGCGCCCGTGGTCGATCCGGTCAACGAGGACGTCGTCGATCCGGTCGTCGACGTCGTGGATGGGTTGGTGCCAGGACTCGGGGTCGGCGACACCGTCGACGACATCCGCTGCCTCCTCGTCATCCTCGGCTGCCGCTGAGCCGAGGTCCCCGCGGCCGGGTACGGTCCGCGCGGTGGCCGAACGGACCGACTGGAACCCGATCCTCCGGGCGGAGTTCGCGAAGCCGTACTGGCCCGACCTGCAGCGCTTCGTGGCCGACGAGCGGGCCCGACACCCGGTGTACCCCGCCCACGACGAGGTGTTCGCGGCCCTCCACCTCACCCCCTACGAGGACGTGAAGGTGCTCATCCTGGGCCAGGACCCGTATCACGGGGCCGGCCAGGCCCATGGGCTCTGCTTCTCGGTGCGACCGGGGGTGCCCGCCCCGCCGTCGCTCCAGAACATCCTCAAGGAGCTCCACACCGACCTCGGCATCGAGCCCCCCGACCACGGGTGCCTCGAGGCGTGGGCCACGCAGGGCGTGCTGCTGCTGAACGCGACCCTCACCGTGCGCGCCCGCCAGGCGGCTTCCCACCAGGGCAAGGGCTGGGAGACGTTCACCGACGAGGTGATCCGCGCCGTCAACGCCAAGCCCGAGCGCGTCGTGTTCATCCTGTGGGGCGCGTCCGCCCGCAAGAAGAAGGCCCTCATCGACACGAGCCGCCACGTGATCATCGAGTCAGCCCACCCATCCCCCCTGTCGGCGCACAACGGCTTCCTCGGGAGCCGCCCCTTCTCCCGCGCGAACGAGGCCCTCGTCGCCGCGGGTCGCGACCCCGTCGACTGGCGCCTCCCACCCCGCTGACCGCACCGCACGCTCGGGAGGCGGTGGCCTAGGGTCCGCAGCCATGCGTGCTGTCGTGTTGAACGGGGAGCGGGACGTCACCGTCGAGGACGTGCCCGATGCCGGAGTGCCGGGACCGGACGGGTTGCTGCTGCGGGTCGATCGCACCGCGATCTGCGGGAGCGACCTGCACCTGTACCACGGGCCGATGACGATCCCGGGCGTGCACCTGGGCCACGAGTTCGTGGGCACGGTGGAGGAGGTCGGCGGCGCGGTCACGACGGTCGGCAAGGGCGACCGGGTCATCGTGTCGGGGGTGATCGGGTGCGGGATCTGCCAGGCCTGCCGGGCCGGCGACGTCGGCGTCTGCCGGAACGCCGGCACCAAGGTGTTCGGCACCTCGCTGGAGCTGGCGGGCGGTCAGGCCGAAGCGGTCGCCGTGCCGGCCGCCGACTCCTCGGTCGTGAAGATCCCCGAGGGGATCAGCGACGAACAGGCCGTCCTCCTCACCGACATCCTCCCCACGGGCTACCTGGGCGCGCAGCGCGCCGACATCACGCCCGGCGACACCGTCGTGGTGATCGGGCTCGGCCCCGTGGGCGTCTTCGCCCTCCAGTGCGCCCAGCTGTACGGGCCCTCCCGCATCTTGGCCGTCGACATGGTCCCGGATCGCCTGGCGCGGGCGGAGCAGCTCGGCGCCGAGCCCATCGACGCCACCGGCGGCGAGGCGGTCGCCAAGGTCTACGAGGCCACCGGCGGTCGGGGCGCGGAGGCCGTGATCGAGGCGGTCGGAGCCGACCAGACCGTCAACGACGCGGTCCTGTGCGCGGCCCCCGGCGGCACGATCTCCGTCGTCGGCGTCAACCTGAACCTGGCCTTCCCGTTCCCGATGCCGATCGCCCTCATGAAGCGCCTCACGTTCCGCGTCACGCTCGCGTCGATCCCCACGACCTGGCCGGCGCTGTTCCCGCTCGTGCAGTCCGGCCGGCTCCGCCCCGAGGAGGTCTTCACCCATCGACTCGGCCTCTCCGACGCTCCGGAGGCGTACCGGATCTTCGAGGCGCGTGAGGACGGCGTCCTCAAGGTCCTGCTCGACCCCACCGCCTGACCCAACCCGTTCTGTGTGCGCCCAGCACCGCCTGCCGGTCCTCAGCGCACACAGAAGCAGAGCAGTACGGTCCGCCCATGACTGACGTGCTGACCGGGGTGCTGGACGAGGCCGGGGGGCAGCTCGACGAAGCCGTCGACCTGCGGCGCCGCATCCACGAACGACCCGAGCTGGGCCTCGAGCTCCCCGGTACGCAGGCGATGATCCTCGAGGCGCTCGACGGCCTCCCGCTCACCGTCACCACCGGCACGACGTCGTCGTCGGTGGTGGCCGTGCTCGATGGTGACGAGCCGGGGCCGACGGTCCTGCTGCGCGGCGACATGGACGCCCTCCCGATGCACGAGGACACCGGGCTCGAGTACGCCAGCCGGGACGACGGGGCCATGCACGCGTGCGGGCACGACACGCACGTGGCGATGCTCGCCGGCGCGGCGAAGCTCCTCACCGCGCGGCGGGGGCAGCTGGCCGGCCGGGTCGCCTTCATGTTCCAGCCCGGCGAGGAGGGCCACCACGGGGCCCGGTTCATGCTCGAAGACGGCCTGCTCGCGACCGCGGCCGACGGCGCCGAGCCGGTGTCGATGGCCTTCGCGATCCACCAGACCCCGACGATCCCCTCGGGGATGGTGGCCAGCCGCGGGCAGGCCCTCCTGGCGTCCGCCGACGAGCTCCAGATCACCGTGCGGGTCGGGGCGGCCACGCCTCCATGCCGCACCACGCCGGCGATCCCATCCCGATCGCCTGCGAGATCGTCACCGCCCTCCAGGCCATGGTCACCCGCCGGGTCGATGCCTTCGACCCGGCCGTGGTCACCGTGGCCAAGATCCGCGCCGGCTCCACCACCAACGTCATCCCCGAGACGGCGACGTTGTGGGGGACGATGCGCACCGTCTCCGAGCACACCCGTGCCGCGGTCATGGCGGACATCGAGCGGCTGGCGACGGGCATCGCGTCGGCCCACGGCGCCAGCGCCGAGGTCGAGCTCACCCCCGGCTACCCCGTGACGGTCAACCACGATGACGCCGCCACCTTCGCCCTGGAGACGGCCGCCCTGCTGCTCGGCGAGGGGGCGGCCATCGAGATGCCGACGCCGGTGATGGGAGCCGAGGACTGGAGCTACGTGCTCCAGGAGGTGAACGGCGCCATGGTGTTCCTGGGCACCCGGCCGGATGGCGTGGCCGCCCCCGACGTGGCGCCCAACCACTCCAACCGGATGGTGCTCGACGAGGCCGCCATGGCCGCGGGCATCGCCACGTACGCCGGTGTGGCCCTCAGGTGGCTGAGCCGCTGACCACCGTGATGGTCCCGGCGACGGGGTCGACCTCCACCTGATCACCGTCGTGCACCCGGTCCATCAGGTCCGGGATCCCGATCAGCGCCGGCAGCCCGAGCTCGCGGGCGAGCACCGCCGCGTGGCTCATGAGCCCGCCGTGCTGGACGGCCACCGCCGCCACCGCGGGAAAGATCGTGTTGTACGACGCCGTGGTCGTGACGACCACGAGCACGTCACCGGGCTCGATCCGCATGAGCGCATCGGTGGGATCGGTGGCGACCACCGCCCGCCCCCGAACGACGCGGTCGCCGACCGTGGCCACGGCACGCGAGGGGTCGCCCCCTCCGCGCCAGGCGACCTGCCGGTACGCGTCGAGCAGCGCGACCAGCGCGAGGGTGTTCGGCCCCAGCGCCGGCGGAGCCACCGGTGCGGACGGCGAGCCGATGACGGGCGGAGGGACCACCGCGCGAGCGCGGATCCGCGCCGCCGCTCGATCGGCCAGCTCGCCCCGTGCGGGACCGCCGCCCCGCAGCAGCTCGGCGAGCTCGCCGCGCTCCGCGTCGAGGACGTGGTCGGGCTCGTCGGCACGGCCCTGCGCCACCAGCCGCCGGCCCACCTCGAGCGCGGCGCGACGCACCAGGCCCAACGGCAGGGCGAAGAGCACCGTCGTGTTGTCGTCGTTGGCCCCGTAGGCGGCGCGAGCGTCGGCGACCAGCTCGTCGAACCGATCTCGGTCGACTTCCGGCACGCGCTCTCGCATCGGGCCGAGGGCCGCCCCGGTCGGCCGCTGTCGCTCCGATCGACCCGCCAGCGCGGCCCGGATCGCCTGCACGATGGCGGCCGGGCGCTCGACGAGCGTGGGCTCGATGAGGTCGTTGTCGAAGACCCGCCACCCGTAGTCCTCGCACAGCTCGTCCAGCGCGCGACGCATCGCCGCCGACTGCCCGCACGTCGTCGAGGTCGGCGAGCTCGTGCCTCCCTGCCCGCGCAGCCCCTCGGCGATGCGATCGAGCAGGCGCTCCGCGGACGTGGATGCCTCCGCCTGCCCCGCCAGCGCCTCGACGAGCTGACGCGGGTCGAGGTCCCAGTCGCGGGCCCGTGCAGCAAGGCCCCGGCGGCCGCGTCGCCGTGGACCGCCTCGAAGTGCTGAGGGCCATGCACGAGGAAGTGCTCGATCGTCCGCTCGAGGTGATCGGCCAGCTCCGCGTCCGTCAGGACGGTCAGGTCCTCCGCGAGCAGGGCGCGACCCGTGGCCACCGTGGCTGGTCGCAGCACCTCGTGCCAATGGACCAGGTCCCCGCGCCATCGCCGGGTGGCGAGCGTCTCCGCCGCGCGCACGTCGAGGCGATCGACGTCGACCGGCTTCGGCGTGCCCTGGGAGTAGTAGAACCAGCAGTTCACGGCCCCGAAGGTCCCGTGGTTCGGCGGCAACCCGTAGCGGTCGGCGCCCCGTGCCCACCCGACGGCGACCTGGCGGAACAGCTCGGCGAACAGCAGCATCACCGGGTGCAGGCATCTGCTCAGGGCAACACGTACCACTGTCCGGGACCCGGGGGGCTCCCAGGTCAGGTCGTCTGTGCTCACGCTCCCCCCGAGCGATCTTGGCGT
>CAVRKU010000005.1:0-25944 GCA_963721695.1 uncultured Microthrixaceae bacterium | reverse complement strand
TCCGTCAGTCGGCGGAGGTGCTCTGGTTGACCTTCTTGGCCAGGCGCGACTTGCGACGAGCGGCCGCGTTCTTGTGGATCACGCCCTTGCGGGCGGCCATGTCGATGCGCTTCTGCGCCTCGCGGGCCAGCTCCTCGGTGTTCTCCGCGCCCTCGGCCGCCGCGGTGGTGGCGCTCTTGGTGCGCGTCTTCAGCTCGCTGCGCACGGCCTTGTTCCGCTCGGTGCGGACGATGGTCTGGCGGTTGCGCTTGATCTGGCTCTTGATGTTTGCCATGTCGTCTGTCGCCCCTCCGGGCTTCGGGCTTCGCCCATCTGGGTTGCGTCTCTCGTGCTGCTCCGCCTGGCGGCTGCGCAGCCTGACGAACCCCACGCAGGTAGACCTGCTCAGGAACCCGGACACGATAGCGGTCGGCCTGGATTCCCGTCACATCCGGCAGCGCCGGTACCGTTGTGGACTCCCCATGGACCTCAGCCGCCTTCGCAACCTGTCCATCGTGGCGCACGTCGACCACGGGAAGAGCACGCTCGCCGACCGCCTCCTCGAGCTGTGCGGTGCGGTCGATCCCCGGGACATGCGTGCCCAGTACCTCGACTCGATGGACATCGAGCGGGAGCGCGGCATCACGATCAAGCTGCAGTCGGTCCGGCTCGACTACCGGGACCACGTCATCAACCTGATCGACACGCCGGGCCACGTGGACTTCGGCTACGAGGTCTCGCGGTCGCTGGCCGCCTGCGAGGGCGTGATCCTCCTGGTCGACGCGGCGCAGGGCATCGAGGCGCAAACGCTCGCGAACTGCTACCTCGCCCTCGAGAACGACCTCGAGATCGTCGCCTGCCTCAACAAGCTCGACCTGCCGGCCGCCGATCCCGATCGCTGCGCTTCGGAGATCGAGCAGGTGCTCGGGATCCGGGCCGAGGACGTGCTGCGGATCAGCGCCAAGACCGGCGACGGCGTACCCGAGCTGCTCGACGCTGTCATCCAGCACATCCCGCCGCCGCTCGGCGACCCGGCCGCGCCGCTGCAGGCCCTGATCTTCGACTCGTACTACGACAGCTACCGCGGGGTCGTGTCGTCGGTGCGGGTGATGACCGGCAGCCTGAAGACCGGCAGCCGAGTGAAGTTCATGCAGGCCAACGCCGTGCACGACGCGGACGAGATCGGCGTGCGCAACCCGGAGCACACCCCGGTGAAGGAGCTCGGCCCGGGGGAGACGGGATACCTCATCGCCGGCATCAAGGACGTGCGGGAAGCCCGCTCGGGCGAGACGGTGACCGACGCGCAACGACCCGCCTCCGCACCGCTCGAGGGCTATCGGGAGCCCAAGCCGATGGTGTTCTGCGGGCTGTACCCGATCGACGGCGACCAGTTCTCCGACCTGCGCGACGCGCTCGAGCGGCTGCGCCTCAACGACGGCTCCTACACCTATGAGCCCGAGACCTCCGGTGCCCTCGGCTTCGGCTTCCGGTGCGGCTTCCTCGGCCTGCTCCACATGGAGATCATCCGCGAACGCCTGGTGCGGGAGTTCAACCTCGACCTGATCGCCACCGCCCCGTCCGTCGCCTACCTCGTGCACCGGACCGACGGCGAGGTGATCGAGGTCGCCAACCCCTCCGCCCTGCCCGAGATGGTGAGCATCGAGTTCATCGAGGAGCCCATGCTCACCTGCACGATCCTCACCCCGAAGGACTACACCGGCACGATCATGGAGCTCTGCCAGAACCGGCGGGGCGAGATGGCCAAGCTCGAGTACCTCTCGCCGAGCGCGTCGAGCTCGTCTACACGGTGCCGCTCGCCGAGGTCGTGCGCGACTTCTTCGACCAGCTCAAGAGCCGCACCCAGGGCTACGCGTCGCTCGACTACGAGCCGGCCGGGTATCAGCGCGCCGACCTGGTGAAGGTCGACGTGCTCCTCAACGGCGTGCCCGCCGACGCCTTCTCCAACATCCTCCACCGAGACAAGGCGCAGGACTACGGCCGGCGCATGTCGGAGAAGCTCAAGGAGCTGATCCCCCGGCAGATGTTCGACGTGCCCATCCAGGCCGCCATCGGCGGCCGGATCATCAGTCGCGAGACGGTGAAGGCCAAGCGCAAGGACGTGCTGGCGAAGTGCTACGGCGGTGACATCACGCGCAAGCGCAAGCTCCTCGAGAAGCAGAAGGAGGGGAAGAAGCGCATGAAGAACATCGGCAGCGTCGAGGTCCCCCAGGAGGCCTTCATCTCCGCGCTCCGCCTCGACGACTGAGCGAGAGGACCGACCTCTAGGTCAGCACGGCCTGGACCTGGGTGGTGGTGATGAGCAGCTTGCCGTCGTCGTCGACGACGTCGGTGCGCACGGTGATGAACCGCCGGCCCGCGTTGATCACGGTGCTGGTGCCGGTGGCTCGGCCGCCGCGGAGGCCGCGCAGCAGCGAGGTGTTGGAGGTGACCGTGGCGGTGCCGGCCCCCTCCGGCAGGTGGAGGAAGGCGGCGACGGCGCCGAGCGAGTCGGCGAGCGTCATGAGCGCTCCGCCGTGCATCAGCCCACCGATGGTGCATCGCTCCTCGGTCCAGTCGATGTGCCCGACGACCGCCTCCTTGCTGGCGGCGCTGATCTCGACCCCGCTCTGCACGGCGAACGGCATGGTGGCGACGAGGGCTGACGGATCGAGGTCGGACACGCGGGTCCTCCGGAGGTCGGTGGGAGCCTCACTCTGGCCGATCTCGGGAGGCCTGGCCATGACCTCGGAGGTCATGGTGGGACCGCGCGTCTCGCCGGGCCGGCGCTAGGGCCGGTGGCCGACGAGGTGGAACAGCCGGCTCAGCCGTCGATAGGGATCTCGTCGGCTGGCCTCGAGCTCGACCTGCAGCACGAGATCCTCCGGGTCGTTCGGGGGCCGGTCGGGAGCCCAGCCGTCGGTGAAGAGGCGCACGCCGTACCAGCAGATCGGGTCGACGCCGCGTGCCGAGAGCAGGGCGGACAGGCCCTCCACGCTGTCGCCGCGGGTGTCGACGCCGAGACCGTTGACCTGCCGGTCGCTGTCGAACGCCGCCAGTGCGCCCGCCCAGTCGCCTTCATGAGCGGAACGAGCGGCCATCACCTCGACGTTCTTGGCCACGATCGACACGATCCCCGTGGGGGCGACGAGTGCGCACAAGGCGTCCACCAGCGGCGTCGGATCCTCGAGGTACATCAGCACGCCATGGCAGAGGACGGCGCCGAACTCGGCTCCATCGAGTGCGTTCGGCGCGTCCTCGCCGCTCGCTTCGACGAGCCGCACCCGGTCGGCCACCCGGCTGTCTTCGCTTGCGAGCCGCCGCGCGGCTCGCTCGAGCATGGACCGGGATGGGTCGACGATCGTGACCTCGTAGCCTGCTCGCGCCAGCGGGAGGCTCTGGTGCCCCGCTCCACCGCCGACATCGACGACGTGGAGCGGCGGCGAGGCGAGGTGGGCCCGCAGGTGCTCGTCGATCACGTGCGTCCGGACGCGACCCCGAAGCGATGCGTAGTGGTGGTCGACGAAGCGCTCGCCCAGCGCGTCCCACTCGTCCTTGCTGTCGTCGGCGCTCACGATCGCATCTTGCCGCGTGGCCGGCGGCGATCTGCTGTCCGCTCGATCACGAGGACTCGGCCATCGGTGGGTGGGCTGGGCCGGAAGGCTCGGCGGGGGACCGTGGTCCCGGCGCGGAGATGATGCCCGTTCGCAGTCGCAGCGTCGACCCAACGGCGCGTGGCGCTGCGCTTGAGCAGCAGGTCGGCGCGGACCAGGCGGCTGGCGGGATGGACCAGGCGCTTCAGGAGTGCATCCGTGATCGCCCACGGCGGGTTGGCGACGACGTGGAACGGGCGGCGAGGGAGGCGGAGGTCCGTGGCATCGACCTGCACCACCTTGATGTCCGCCCCGAAGCGCTCACGAAGGGTCGCGGCCCGACCCGGGTGCAGCTCGATCGCGATGACGCGCGCGCCGCGGTCGAGCAGCGGTGCGGTGAGGGCACCGTCACCCGCGCCGATGTCGAGCACCAGGTCACCCTGGCGGACGCCGGAGTCGGCGACGAGTCGCTCAGCCCACGCGGGGTCGAGTCGGTACCAGCCCCAGGCCGGAGGACGTCCCCCGGCCACGAAGGCGCACCACCAGCATCACGGTCGGCATGTGGTCGATGGTGGCGGGCGGCGACGCTGGGCGCCAGCGAGTTCGCGGTCTAGACAGGTCTGGTGCCCGAGATCATCGACCTGAGCCATCCGATCGCCGACGGGACGATCACCTACCCAGGGCTGCCCGCGCCGTCGATCTCCGATCACCTCAGCCGGGAGGCGTCGCGCGAGCGCTATGCGCCGGGGTTCGAGTTCCAGATCGGCCGCATCGACATGGTGGCCAACACCGGCACCTACCTCGACACGCCGTTCCATCGCTTCGCTGACGGACACGATCTGGCGGGCCTCGATCCGGCTCGGGTCGTGGCGGTACCTGGCGTCCTGATCGATGCGACCGGTGCGTCCGAAGTCGGCGTCGAGCTCCTCGACGACCAGGACCTGACCGGCCGGGCGGTGCTGTTCCTCACCGGCTGGGACGTGCACTGGGGCAGTGATCGCTACGGCGAGGGCGGTCACCCGTACCTGGCGGTCGCGACCGCCGAGCGGCTCGTGGTCGCGGGTGCCAGCGTCGTCGGCATCGACTCCGTCAACATCGATGACACCAAGACCGGCGAGCGTCCGATCCACACCGCGTTGCTGGAGGCGGGGATCCCGATCGTCGAGCACCTGTGCCGACTCGGTGAGCTCGGCGGACGGCCCTTCACGTTCACCGCGCTCCCGCCGGCGGTCGTGGGCATGGGGACCTTCCCCGTCCGGGCCGTGGCGTCCGTCGCCTGACCAGTCGGATCAACGATCGCCTGCCCGTCGGCGGAGGACCAGCTTGGCCTCACCGATGACCAGCACCAGGACGCCTTGGACCAGGATCAACGCCCGTCCCGGCCCAGACAGGTCGGCAACGAACGCGAGTGCGAACGACGCCAGGGCCCACGCGATGTCGCCGGCCGCGCTGAGCGGGATCCAACGCTGTCGGGCGTCATCACCGGCTGATCCCAGCCACGCCAGTCCCATGCCGAGCACCACCAGGAACGCGCCGACGGCGCGCCGGGACCGGTCGTGGCGACGCCGGCGAGCTCCGAGATCGCGTCGGTGGCCGCCAGCAGGGTGAACCCGCTTACGGCGCACACGATGGCATCGGCCCGCACCAGGTCCTGAAGGCGCCGACGGGCGGCGCTCTGGCTGGTGGGAGCGATGCTGGCGGGCGAGAGATCGGGGTGGATGGCGGTCATGGGGCCTCCTCGTCGGGGATGGCTCCACTCTGAGGGCACGAGCGCGCCCCAGCGATTACCTGCCAGGTCATCGGGTCGCTCACCCGTAGCGGGCGATGGCCGCCTCGGCCGCGCCGACGTAGTGGCCACCGAACTTGATGGCGTGCACCACGAGGGGGGCGATCTGATGGAGCGCGACGCGATCCTCCCACCCTGCCGCGAGCGGGTGGAGCTCGGCGTAGGCGGCGAAGCAGGCATCTCCGAAGCCACCGAACAGGCGCATCATCGCGAGGTCGAACTCGCGATGGCCGCCGTGGGCAGCGGGATCGATGAGCCAGCTGTCGCCGCGCTCGTCCACGAGCCGGTTGCCCGCCCAGAGGTCGCCGTGGAGACGAGCCGGTGGCTCGTCGGCGCCCCCGAACCGAGCGAGGCGGACAGGGTCGGCGAGCCCGTCGAGGTCGGCGATGGCCGTGGTCGAGAGGGCCGTCGCCTTCTGCGCCAGGCGCGCCAGCGGCGCCAGCCGCTGCGTGCCGTAGAACTCGGCCCACGTCGGCAACGGATCGTTCGGCAGGCCCCGGCTGCCGGTGGTGCGGCGGTCCTCGCGGCCGAAGCACGCAGGCGCGGCCAGGTGCAGCCGCGCCAGGGCGCTTCCGAGCTGGGCCTCGGTGGTGGGACGAGGCGCCCCGATGTCGACCCACTCGAGGACGAGGAACGGAGGGTCGGAGGCAGCGCCGTCAGAGACGGCGAGCACCGTGGGGACCCGCACGGCGTCGGCGGCCGCGAGCCAACGCAGCCCCGCGGCCTCCGTGCTGAAGAACCCGGACGGCGGATCGGGATGTGTCTTGGCGAAGACGGTCCGACCGTCCGCGAGCTCCAGACGGAAGGCCTGGGCGACATCTCCGCCGCGTACGACCGTCTGCGCCGTCACGTCGCGTTCGAGGGCACGGGCCACGGCCGCTCGAAGGGCGTCCACGAGCGAAGGGTAGGTCGGCGCCGGAAGGGACTCGCCCGAGCGGCCGTGGTCCGGTCCCACTACGGTGGCTCCGGCGGGCAGCACGTACAGGTGTGCGATCTGCAGTCACGGTTCGGGCGGCAGGTGGACGGGTCGTGTGCCTCCGGCAGGGGAGCGACCCATGGCCCGAACCATCCGAGCCCGACGAGTCGTCGTGGCGCTGGCGATCGCGCTGATCGGCGCGGCATGCAGCGATGACGCCGAACCGAACGCCGCGGAGGACGAGTCCGCCGAGCAGACCGGCGGCGAGACCGGCGAGGGTCTCCTCGCCGAGGTGCAGGACCGCGGCACGCTGAACTGCGGCGTGAACAATGCCGTGCCTGGGTTCGGCGTCGTCGACGAGGCTGGCGACTACTCGGGCTTCGACATCGACTTCTGCCGGGTGATCGCCGCCGCGGTGCTCGGCGACGCCGACGCCGTCGAGTTCGTCCCGTTGACGGCGGAGCAGCGCTTCACCTCCCTGGCGTCCGGCGAGATCGACGTGCTCGTCCGCAACACCACCTGGACCGCGAGCCGTGACGGGACCGAGAACGCGGCGTTCGCGGCGACGACGTTCTACGACGGACAGGGGATGATGGTCACGGCGGACTCCGGGATCGCGTCGCTCGACGACATGGACGGCGCCACCGTGTGCGTCCTGTCGGGCACCACCACCGAGCAGAACCTGGCCACCGTGTTCAATGCGCGAGGCCTCAGCTTCGAGCCGCTCACCTTCGACGAGGTGGACCAGATCCGCGAGGCGATCCTCCAGGGCCAATGCGACGGGTGGACCTCGGACCGCTCCCAGCTGGCGGGGCTCCGATCAGCGTGGCCCGAGGCGGAGGGTGGGCCCGACGGGCTGGTGATCTTCGACGACATCATCTCGAAGGAGCCGCTCGGCCCGGCCGTCCGCGACGGCGACGACGAGTGGCACGACGCAGTGAACTGGGCCGTGCTCTCGACGATCCTCGCCGAGGAGCTCGGCATCACGTCGGAGAACATCACCGAGCAGCTCGAGAGCGACGATCCCGCCGTTCGCGGCTTCCTCGGCCAGCCGACCGGGGAGGACGAGACGGTCGTCGACCCCGGGCTCGGCCTCGAGCCTGACTTTGCGGTCACGGTGATCACCGACGTCGGGAACTACGCGGAGATCTTCGACCGCAACGTCGGGCTGGACACGCCGCTCGGTCTCGAACGCGGCCTCAACGCCCTGTGGAACGCCGACGAGCCCGGGCTCCTCTACGCCCCGCCCTATCGCTGACGCTCCACCATCGATGACGGCCACCACCGCGCCGGGCCACCCGGCGCGACGACCGCCGCCTTGGCGGGACATCCGCGTCCTGCGGATCGCGGCCCAGGTGGCGGTGGTGGCCGCCGTCGTCGGTGTCCTGGCCTACCTCTACGACAACCTGATCTCCAACCTGGCCGCCCGCGGGATCCCGACGGACTTCGACTTCCTCGACCGGCCGGCCACCATCGAGATCGCCTACTCGGACTTCCGCGCCAGCCAGCCCGTGCGCGACGCGATCCTCGTCGGCGTCAAGAACACGCTGCTCCTGGCGTCGGTCGGGATCGTGCTGACCCTCGTGTTGGGGACGCTGGTGGGCGTGGCGCGGCTGTCGACGAACCTGCTGGTGCGCTCGGTGGCCGGCTTCTACGTCGAGACGTTGCGCAACCTGCCGCCGCTCCTGGTCATCGTGTTCGTCAACTCGGCGGTGTTCCTCGAGCTCCCGGTGATCGGCGACCCGATCGACCTCGGCGTGCTGCTCTTGTCCAACCGGGAGCTGGCCGCGGTGTCGTTCGTGGCGGGCGACTCGTTGGGTCTGTACCTGCTCGTGGTCGCGGCTTCCCTCGTGGCGGCGGCGCTCCTGTGGGGCTGGCGCACCCGGGTGAACGAGGCGACCGGCGCCCCCCACCACCGGATGCGGTTCGCGGGCGTGGCGCTGGCCGTGGGGGTGGTGGCCGGCTACCTCCTCCTCGACGGCCCCATCACGCTGTCGTATCCGAACGCGGTGGGGCGCGGGATCAGCGGCGGGGTGGCGATGAGCATCGGGTTCGGCGCGGTCCTGACGGGCCTCGTCCTGTACACGTCGAGTCACGTCGCCGAGATCGTGCGAGGCTCGATCCAGGCGGTCGACCGCGGGCAGTCGGAGGCGGCCGAGGCCCTGGGGTTGACGAGCGGGCAACGGCTCCGGCACGTGGTCCTGCCGCAGGCGTTCCGCATCGCGGTCCCGCCGTTGATCAACCAGTGCCTCAACCTGACCAAGAACAGCTCGCTGGCCATCGCGGTCGGCTACGCCGAGCTCTCGGCCCTCACGCTGGTGCTCATCTCCCAGGCCAACCCCGCCCCGCAGATGGTGCTGATCCTGATGACGATCTACCTCGTCATCGCCATCGCGATCTCGATCATCGCCAACGTGGTCAACCGGCGCTTGCAGCTGGTCGAGCGATGACCGCCGCCTTGGAGCCGCCGGCGCGGGTGACGTCGAAGTCGGCCTGGGTGCGCCAGAACCTGGCGCGCACACCGCTCGACGCCGCCCTGACGGTCGTCTTCGGTGCGGCCCTCACCTGGGCGGCCTACCGGCTCGTGCGATTCCTCCTCGTGACCGCCGACTGGGAGATCGTGCGTCGCAACCTGCGGCTGTTCATGGTGGGCCAGTTCCCGTCGGATCAGCTGTGGCGACCCTGGGCGGCGGCCTACGTCCTGGCCGCCGCGCTCGGGCTGTGCGTGGGCGTGGCCAGCGGCGTGGCCGCCGCCGATCCGAGGCGGCTCGGCGCACCCAGGCCCGCGGGCGCCGGTGCCCGGCCGCGCCTCGCCGCGATCCGCCGCTGGTGGCCGCTCATCGCCTTCACCCTGGCCGTGCTGGCGCTCATCCGGACCCCGCTGCCCGGGATCCTGCTCGTCGGGCTGGCCGTCGTCGTGGTCGGCGCCCGTGCCCTCGGCCGTCGGGCCCTCTGGCTGGCCCGGTGGCTCTGGGTGATCTCCGGGGTGGCCATCCTGCTCGCGCTGCAGATCGTGGTGGCCGCCGGCGGCGTCGGGTGGGACCGGTGGGGCGGGTTGCAGCTCACGCTCTTCGTCACCGTGACGGGGATCGTGCTGGCCGTGCCCGTCGGGCTGGTCGCCGCCCTCGGGCGCCGGTCGAGCCTGCCGGCGATCCGGGTCCTGTCCGTGGGCTACATCGAGCTGTTCCGTGGCGTGCCGCTCGTCGCCTTCCTGTTCATCGGGCAGTACCTGGCGCTCTACGCCGTGCCCACCTTCGTCGACCCGCCGAGCTTCCTGGTGCGAGCCCTGCTCGTGATCGCGCTGTTCGAGAGCGCCTACATCGCCGAGATCGTGCGGGGCGGCCTGCAATCCGTCCCCAAGGGCCAGGTCGAGGCGGCGCACGCGCTGGGCCTCGGGACCGGTCCAGACGATGCGTCGCGTGGTGTTGCCCCAAGCCCTCCGCAACGTGATCCCCGCCATCGTCGGGCAGTTCATCAGCCTCTTCAAGGACACCTCCCTCCTGGCCATCGTCGGCTTCTTCGAGATCCTCGAGGTGGCGCGCAGCGTGCCCAGTCAGCCCGCCTTCGTCGGCCAGGGGCTGGCGTCGATCACGTTGGCCTTCGCAGGCTTCCTCTACTGGGTCGGCTCGTACACGATGTCGCGCGAGAGTCGCCGCCTGGAGGCTCGGCTGGGGGTGGGAGCTCGATGACCGATGATGGCCCTACCGACGCCGACCTGACCCGGGACGCCGTCGTCGCCGGCGGCACGGGCGAACCGATGATCACCTGCGAGGGGGTCGAGAAGTGGTTCGGGGACTTCGCGGCCCTGAAGGGGATCGACCTCGTGGTCGGCGTCCAGGAGGTCGTCGTCGTCATCGGGCCGTCCGGTTCCGGCAAGTCGACCCTGATCCGGTGCATCAACCGCCTCGAGGAGCACGACCGGGGGACGATCGTCGTCGACGGCACCGAGCTCACGCGCGACATCAGAGGCGTACAGGCCATCCGGCGGGAGGTGGGGATGGTGTTCCAGAGCTTCAACCTGTTCCCGCACCTGACCGTGTTGGAGAACGTCACGCTGGCTCCCCGCCAGGTGCGGCGCTGGGACAAGGCGAAGGCGGAGCGGATCGCCACCGAGCAGCTCGAGCGGGTGCGCATCCCGGAGCAGGCGCACAAGTACCCCGGCCAGCTCTCCGGCGGGCAGCAGCAGCGAGTCGCGATCGCGCGCGCCCTGGCCATGGAGCCGCGCGTGATGCTCTTCGACGAGCCGACCTCCGCTCTCGACCCGGAGATGATCGCCGAGGTGCTCGACACCATGAAGGAGCTGGCGCGCTCCGGCATGACGATGGTCGTCGTCACCCACGAGATGGGCTTCGCGCGGGAGGTGGCCGACCGGGTGGTGTTCATGGCCGACGGCGAGGTGGTCGAGGTGGGCACGCCCGAGCACTTCTTCACCGACCCGACCGAGGCGCGCACGAAGACCTTCCTGAGCCAGATCCTCTGACCTGACGCCGGCCGTTCGCTGGCTCGGGTAGGAACAGTGGGTGGTCACCACGATCGTCTGGTTCCGGCGCGACCTCCGGCTGTCTGATCACCCTGCCCTGATCGAGGGCACCCACGCCGCGCGGGGCGGGGGCTCGGTCGTGCCGGTCTTCTGCCTGGACGAGCGCCTGTGGAACCCAGCGGGCGACAACCGGCGGGCCTTCCTCGTCGGTTGCCTCCGGGCCCTTCACGCTGACAGCGGCGGCCACCTGGTCATTCGTGCGGGGGACCCTGTACGCGTGCTGCCAGCGCTCGCCGAGGAGGTGGGCGCGGCGGAGGTGTTCGTGTCCGCCGACTTCGCGCCCTACGGCGCGGCGCGAGATCGCGCCGTCGAGGCCGCGCTTGCAAGGGCTGGTCGCTCGCTCGGTCGCGTGGGATCGCCCTACGCCGTCGATCCAGGCACGGTGCTGAGCGGATCTGGCGAGCCGTACAAGGTGTTCACGCCGTACTCGAAGGTGTGGGCCGCCCATGGCTGGCCCCGCCCGCGTCCGGCCCCGGCCTCGGTGCCGTGGGCGGCGGGGGTGCCCACCGACGGGCTCCCCCTGGGGCCCGCAGCCGATGCCCGCCTGCCCGAACCGGGTGAGGCGGCCGCCAAGCGCGCAGCTCGACGGTTCTGGGACACCCATCTGGATCGCTACGACGAGCAGCGGAACGATCCCGGGGCCGACGCCACCTCTCGGCTGTCGCCGTACCTCAAGTGGGGCTGCCTGCACCCACGCCAGCTGCTGCACAAGCTCGGGACTACGGCCGCCGAGCGCACGTTCCGTACCGAGCTGTGCTGGCGGGAGTTCTACGCCGACGTCCTGCACCACCGGCCGGAGACGGCTCGTCAGGCCTTCGCCCCTCGGATGGCAGGGATCGAGGTCGACGTTCGGGGCACCGCCCCGCGGCTCGACGCCTGGCGCGAGGGCCGCACCGGTTACCCGATCGTCGACGCTGGGATGCGGCAGCTGGCCGCCGAAGGATGGATGCACAACCGCGTGCGGATGCTCGTCGCCAGCTTCCTGGTGAAGGACCTGCACCTCGACTGGACCCGGGGCGCCCGCCACTTCATGGAGCACCTCGTCGACGGCGACCTGGCGTCGAACCAGCACGGGTGGCAGTGGGTCGCCGGCACCGGAACGGACGCCGCCCCCTACTTCCGCATCTTCAACCCGGTGACGCAGGGCGAGCGGTTCGACCCGCGCGGCACGTACGTCCGCCGTTGGGTGCCCGAGCTCGCCGCCGTGCCGGACCAGTACGTCCACCATCCCTGGGACGACCCGAACGGTCCGCCCGCCGGGTATCCCGCGCCGATGGTCGACCACGCCGAGGAGCGCGAGGAGGCCCTGCGGCGCTACGCCGCCGTCGGCAGCCGCTGAGGCTCAGCCGAGGCGAGCCAGGAGGTCGGCCTCGGTGAGCGACGCGGGCGCCGCTCGGGTGCGGGCCAGCTCGTGGGCCACCGTCTGCAGCAGCTCGTTCACCGGCGTCGGTACGCCGTGCAGGCGCCCGAGCAGGACGATCTCGCCGTTCAGCTGGTCGACCTCGATGCTGCCGGTGCCTCGGGCCAGGCTCTGCCACGAGGAGCCACCCCCGCGGCGCTCGCCCGCGACCGGCCGGAGCGAGATCAGCTCGCCGCGGCGGTCGGCGTCCTCCTCCGCCGATGCGCAGTCGATCCCCGCGGCCGTGATCACGGCTTCGGCTTCGGCGCGCGCGGCGGCGTAGAGGTCGCTCCTCCGGCCGATGGGTCCGACGGCCGCCTCGAGCGCGTTGCCGAGGTTCATCAGGAGCTTCGACCACTTGAAGCGCATGATCTCCGGGTTGGTGACCGAGCTGAACGTCGAGGCCGCGAACGCGGCCGACATGGCCTCGGCCCGCGCGTCCACCCCGGTGGGGTACCGCCCGACGTCGAGGATCCCCGTGACCGGTGCGGACGACGCGTCGACCACGCCGGGCTCGAGGTAGGTGGCGGGCAGCATCACCGGTACGGCGTAGGTGTTCGGCGTGCGGCGGAGGACCTGGCGCTCGTTGTCGACACCGTTCTGGAGGCAGGCCACCGCGAGGTCGGGTGGTCCGTCGGCCAGCGCGTCCAGCGCGTCCCGGGTGTCCTGGCCCTTCACGGCCAACAGGACGACGTCATCGTCGGTGAGCGTCAGGCTCCGTGGGTGGTCCACCACGTTCACGGGCACCCGGACCGCGTCGTCGGGAGACCGCACGAGCAGCCCGTGGGCCGCGATCGCGTCGTGGTGCGCCCCTCGCGCCACCAGCACGACGTCGTGGCCGTGCTCGGCCAACCGCCCGCCGACCACGCCGCCGACGGCCCCGGCACCCATCACGATGAACCGCACGGCCCCACCCTGGCAGGTGCGAACCTGCTGCGCCGGGCTGGCACTCGGTAGCATCGAGTGCCAGGACCCTGATGCTCGACGAACGCAAGGCCGCCATCCTCCGGGCCGTCGTGGAGGAGTACATCGACACCGCCCAGCCGGTGGGGTCCGCGCACGTCGTGCGGTCCTCCGGCGTGCAGGTGTCATCGGCCACGGTGCGCAACGACATGGCCACCCTGGAGCAGGAGGGGTACCTGCGGCAGCCCCACACGAGCGCCGGCCGGATCCCCACCGAGAAGGGGTACCGCTTCTTCGTCGACAACCTGGGCCAGCCCGCCAACCTCCGCCGCCACGACGCGGTGCAGGTGCGCTCGTTCTTCGAGCAGGCGCACGGCGAGCTCGAGCAGATGCTGCACGACACCTCGCGCCTGCTCGGCGACCTCACCAGCTACGCGGGAGTCGTCGTCGGCCCGACGCCGTCGGAGGCCACCGTGCGCTCCGTGCAGGTCGTCAGCATCACCCCCACGATGGCGCTGGTCGTGATGGTGCTGTCGAACGGGGCGGTCGAGAAGCACACGGTCGAGCTGTCCGAACCGGTCGGCGAGGAACGCATCGCGGCGGCCACGGCCCACCTGTCCGCCCACCTGATCGGGGACACCCGGCGAGCCCTCGGGTCGCTGCCCCGCACCGGCGACGCCATCACGGACGCGGTGTGCGCGCAGGCGGCGGCGTCGCTCGACCGTGAGGACGGTGACGGCGCCGATCACGTCTTCGTCGGGGGCACGTCCCAGGTGGCTCGAGCCTTCGATGCGATCGAGACCGTGCGCGAGGTGCTCGGCGTGCTCGAGCAGCAGTACGTGGTCGTCACCCTGCTCCGCGACGTGCTCGACCGCGGGTTGCAGGTGGCCATCGGAACCGAGACCGGCATGGCCCCACTGGCCGAGTGCGCGCTGATCGTGGCGCCGTACCAGGCGGATGGCGAGCCCGCGGGGACGATCGGCGTGCTGGGGCCGAGCCGGATGGACTATCCGCAAGCCATGGCGGCCGTGGCCGTCGTCAGCCACCGCCTCTCGCAACGGCTCACCGAGGGCTGACATGGCGGCCGACTACTACCAGCTGCTCGAGGTGTCGCGCGATGCCAGCAGCGACGAGATCAAGCGTGCCTATCGACGGCTCGCCCGGCAGCACCACCCGGACACGAACGCCGATCCCGCCGCCGAAGCGCGGTTCAAGGAGATCGCGCTGGCGTACGAGGTGCTGTCCGACCCGGACAAGCGTCAGCGCTACGACCGGTTCGGTCCCGATGGCGTCGGCGCGAGCGACGGGTTCGCGGGCGGCGGCATCAACGACATCTTCGACGCCTTCTTCGGTGGGAACAGCCCCTTCGGCGGGGGAGGGCGGCGGGGTCCGATGGGGCCGCCCCGCGGCGCCGACCTCGAGGTGGTGGCCGACCTCGCGTTCGAGGAGGCCGTGTTCGGCACGCGGCACCCCGTCGACGTGCGCACCGCCGTCGCGTGCGAGCCGTGCGGTGCCACGGGCGCCAAGCCCGGCACCGAGCCCGTCACCTGCCTCGAGTGCGCCGGCGTCGGCCAGGTGCAGCGCGTTCGGCAGAGCTTCCTCGGGCAGATGGTCACGAACTCGGTCTGCCCCCGTTGCAACGGGCAGGGTCGGGTCATCAGCGACCCGTGCCAGACCTGCGGCGGCGAGGGTCGAACGATCGAGGAGCGCACCTACACCGTCGACATCCCCGGTGGCGTCGACACCGGATCGACCCTCCGGCTCACCGACCGGGGGGCGGCCGGCCCACGGGGAGGGCCCAACGGCGACCTCTACGTGCACGTTCGGGTCCAACCGCACGAGCGGTTCACCCGGGATGGCGTCGACCTGCACTGCGACCTCCCGCTGTCCTTTGCCCAAGCCGCCCTCGGAGCCCACCTCGAGTTCGACACCCTCGACGGCCAGGAAGACCTCGTGGTCCCCCGTGGCACCCCCTCGGGCAAGGAGTTCAAGCTGAAGGGCCGCGGCGTCCCCCACCTCGAACGCCGACACCGAGGCGACCTCATCGTCCGCGTCCTCGTCGACGTCCCCACGGACCTCACCGCGGAGGAGGAGGACCTGCTCCGGCAGTTCGCCGAGCAGCGGGGTGACGAGGTCGCTCCCGTCGACGCCAGCTTCCTCACGCGCATCCGCTCCGCGTTCCGCTGAACGATGGTCGGTCACCCCGCTGACCATCCCGGGCCCTTCGTGCTGGTCGACGATCTCGACGCACCGGTCCTGCTGCCCGACGACCGCCATCACCTCGAGCGGGTGCTGCGGTGTCGCACCGGCGACCCGATCGTGCTCGGCGACGGCCGCGGGGCCTGGCGACCGGCCCGGCTGGGTCCGACGGTGGAACCGTGCGGTGAGATCGAGCGAACCGAGCCGGCGAACCCCGCCATCGGTGTCGGCTTCGCGCTGGTGAAGGGGAGCAAGCCGGACTTCGTGGTGCAGAAGCTGACCGAGCTCGGCATCGATCACATCGTCCCGTTTCGGGCGGCCCACTCGGTGGTCCAGTGGGACGTGACGAAGGCGGAGAAGGCCGCGGGCCGATGGCGGTCGGTCGCGCGCGCCGCTGCGCAGCAGTGCCATCGACCCTGGCTGCCGGTGGTGGAGGAGGTGCGCGATCTCGCCGATCTGCTGCGCCGCGAGGGTGTCGCGCTGGCCGACCGCGCCGGTGAGGCCCCGAGCCTCGCGCACTCGTTGGTGCTGGTCGGACCCGAGGGTGGGTGGGCCGCGCCGGAGGCCGGGGAGGCGGACCGCGGGGGCGTACCCCGGGTAACCGCTCGGACCGCACGTGCTGCGCGCGGAGACCGCGTCCGTCGCCGTCGGAGCCCTGCTGGCGGGTCTGCGGGCCGGCGTGGTCGGACCGGTCTCGTGACCGTTGCCACCAGGGGTCACGCAGGGTGGTTGAACGTGACCACGCATCGCGCGGTAGATTGTTGCCAGCGGTATGACAAAAGCGTGGTGGGTCAGCCCTGAGGGGGCGTCCTGGGAGGGACGACAACACGATGAGCGACACTGACGACACCGAGGCGACCGGTGCCTATGCCAGCAAGGTGGGCACCCGGTTGCGGGCGATCCGGCGTCAGAAGCGCCTTTCGCTTCAAGATGTCGAAGCATCGTCGGGCCAGGAGTTCAAGGCTTCGGTCCTCGGCGCGTACGAGCGGGGGGAGCGGGCCATCTCCGTCCCTCGCCTCCAGCGGCTCGCTCGCTTCTACCGTGTGCCGGTCGACCAGCTGCTCCCCGGCGACGACGGCCCCGACTTCGGGCCCCGTCCCGGCGACGGCGACCTCGTCATCGACCTCACCCAGGCGCGCACCGCGGCCCGCGGCGACGAGCGCTCGGTGAAGATCGACCTCGCGTCGATCGAGGGGCTCGAGGGCACCGACGCCGAGATGCTGACTCGGTACCTCAGGATGATCCAGGTGCAGCGGGGCGACTTCAACGGACGCGTGCTCACCGTGCGGCGGGATGACCTGCGAGCGATCGCCTGCATCCTCGACGTGACCCCGGACCTCGCCGTCGATCGCCTCGACGGTCTCGGCGTGATGTTCACGTCCGAGCCGGCTGCCGCGTCGACCTGACCCACCCTCACCAGGCACCATGAGGGGGTGAGCGAACGCGCGCCCTTCGGCGTCTACCTGCACGTGCCGTTCTGCGCCGCGCGTTGCGACTACTGCTCGTTCGCGACCTGGACCGACCGTCATCACCTCACCGACGCCTACCTCGAGGCGTGCGGCGCCGATGCGGACCGCCTGCTCGCCGCCGGGATGCCCGAGGCGACGTCGATCTTCGTCGGGGGCGGCACGCCCTCGATGGTGCCGGCCGCCGACCTGGTGGCGCTGCTCGACCGCATCCCGCGGACGGAGACGGCGGAGGTCACGGTGGAGTGCAACCCGGACGACGTCACCCGCGAGCTGGTGGACACGTACCGGGCCGGTGGCGTGAACCGCCTGTCGCTCGGCGTCCAGTCGACCTCCGCCCACGTGCTCAAGGCGCTGGGTCGCACCCACGATCGTGACAACGTCGAGCGATCGGTGGCGCACGCCCGAGCGGCGGGCTTCGAGACGTTCAACCTCGACCTCATCTACGGGGGAGCAGGCGAGTCGCTCGAGGACTGGTGTCAGACCCTCGACGATGCGATCGCCCTGGAACCTCCCCACGTGTCGGCCTATGCCCTGACGGTCGAGGCGGGGACACCGCTGGCGCTGGATCCGGCGCGCCATCCGGACGACGACGACCAGGCCGACAAGTACCTCGCCGCCACCGAGCGCCTCGGCGCCGCCGGGCTGGGGTGGTACGAGATCTCGAACTGGAGCCGCCCCGGTCACGAGTGCCGGCACAACCTCCTCTACTGGACGATGGGGGAGTACCAGGGCATCGGCTGTGCCTCCCACTCCCACCGCGCTGGGCGCCGGTTCTGGAACCTCCGCACCCCGGACCGCTACATCGACGCGGTCGCGAGCGGCGCGACGGTCGAGGCGGCGGACGAGCGGCTCGACCGCGACGGCCGGGTCCTCGAGGGACTGCAGCTGTCGCTGCGGACTCGGGCCGGGGTGCCGGCGACCGCGCTCGAGACGGAGGAGCTGCCCGGGCTGGTCGAGCCCCACGGGAGCGAGCCGGATCGTCTCGTGCTCACGGTCGCGGGACGGCTCCTCGCCAACGAGGTGGCGCTGCGCCTGACGACCTGAGGCTCGTCAGTCGCCCACCAGCATCCGGGTGATGATGCGCTCTGCCTGCGCCGCCGTCTCGCCGTGGCCGGTGACGACCTGCAGGAACACGCGCCGGTCGATGGCTCGCAGCACGAGATCAGACGTCGCCTTCACCGTCGCCTGGCGGGGGACGTCGTGGAGCAGCGCGATCTCGCCGAAGCTCCCGCCGGGTCCCAGGTCCGTGCTCAGCTCGTCGGTGATGATCACCTGGGCTTCGCCCGACTCGATCACGAAGAACCGATCGCCGCTGTCCCCGGCGTGGAACACCTCTTCGCCGGCCGCCACCGTGACCTGCTCGGCACAGCGAGCGAGGCGCTCGATCCCCCGTTCGGGCAGCGGCGCGAAGAGCGGCACCGACCGGATGAGCTCGAGCCCTTCCGGCGCGAGGGCGACGGTGTCGATGCGCTTCAGGGCCCCGAGCGAGGCGAGCGCGATGAGGCTGACGGTCACCCCGAGCACGAACAGGCCAGACCGCAGCCCGATCGTGTTGATCATGAGGGGCATCGCCAGCGACCCGAGCGCCATGCCGGCGATGAGTGCACTGTCGACCGCGCCGAAGACGCGACCCATCACCTCGTCGGACACCAGACGCTGCATGATCGTGAAGGCGTTGATGTCGACCAGCGAGTTGCCCAGGCCGAGGATCGCCATCACGAGCAAGACCGGACCGAGGCTGGGCCAGGCCACGATCAGCAGCAGGGGTGCGGACCAGAGGATGACGCCGATGCCGAAGTCGACGGCCAGGCGACCTCGGGTGGCGAGCACGAGGGCGACGAAGCCGCCCACCAACCCGCCGACGCCCACCATGGCGTCGAGCGCGCCCACCGTGGACTCGTCCATGCTGAGCAGGTCGAGCGCGATGGCCACGCCGAACACCAGTGATGCGCCGGCCACCACCGTCTGCGCGCAGTACAGCCCCATCAGGACGGTGAGGTCGCGGCTGGCGAAGATCTCGCGGAACCCGTCCCCAGCGCCTGACAGGAGGCCCCCCTTGGCCTCGTCCGCGTCGGCCTCTGCCTCGCTCGGCGCTCTCGCCTTCGGCCTCCGCGGCCTCCGGCATCCGGATCAGGGCCACCAGTCCGGCGGACCAGAGGAACGTGAGGGCGTTGAACCCGAAGACGACGGGAACGTCCGCCACGGCGAGGAGCACACCGGCGACGGCGGGGCCGGCGAAGAAGCCGACCGACTCGATCGTGCTCGAGGCCACGTTGGCCGCCGTCAGCTCGGCCGGGTGCGTGGCCAGCTGGGGCAGGAGGGCCATCTGCGCGGGCCGGAAGGCGGTGGCGGCGATGGCGGTCGCCACGCCGAGGGCGTAGACGACCATGGCGGGGCCGTCGGCGGCGATGACGAGGGCAGCGATGGCCACGAGGGCGAACCGGAGCAGATCGGCGACCACCATCACCCGGCGACGGTCGTGGTGGTCGGCGAGCATCGCCGTGAAGGGGCCGATGACCGACATCGAGAGGTAGCGCACCACGCCGAAGACGCCCACCGCGGTGGCCCCGCCCTGGCTGTACGCGTACACCGACACACCGACGGCGTAGGCCCAGTCACCCATGACGGAGCCGGCGAGCGCCAGGTTGATCCGGCGCAGTCCCGGGTTGTGGAACACCTCGGACGAGCGCCTCCTTGGACTCCCGCAGGCGTTCCCTCAGTTCGCTTTCCACGACACCCCGTTCCCGTCCCGTTGGGGCAGCACAATGCCAGATCTCCGAGCCCTCCGCTGGGAGGGACCGGCCCTTGTCGAGGCCCTTGCGCGGCGGAGGGGGCCGTGCTTGCATCGGGCGCACGGCGCGCCGGCGGACAAGGGTGCGGACGGAGGGACATGGAGCGTGACCTTGGCCCCCTCGAGGAGATCGAGCGCTCGGTGCAGGAGCGCGCCAAGGACATCTCCCTGGAGATGACCGGCGGGGGACGGGACAAGCTCCGAGCGCTGATCGCGGACGAGGTGGCGCGCTGGGGGCTCGACCATCGCCGGGGGCTGCGGCCCTACGACCTCAGCGAGCCCGACCTGGTGGCGGAGCGGGCGTTCCGCAACCTGGCCGGGTACGGCCCCCTCGAACCGCTGCTCGACGACGACGACGTGTGGGAGGTGATGGTCAACGGGCCCGACGCCATCTTCGTGAAGCGGCACCGCGGGAGGTCTGGCTACCACGACGAGGTGTTCCACGACGACGAACACGTGATCCGCACGCTGACCAAGATCCTCGATGACGCCACCGGTTCGCACCGAAAGCTCGATCCCTCCGAGGGCCTGCAGGATGCCCAGCTCGACGATGGTGCCCGTCTCCACATCGTGCACGGCGACATCAGCCGAGGTGGGCACGTGATGGTCAACATCCGGAAGTTCACGGGTGTGGCGTTCCACCACCTCGACCAGCTCGTGGAGCGAGACATGTTGTCCGCCGGGGCCGCGGGCTTCCTGGCGGCGTGCGTGCGGGGGCTCCAGACCATCGTCGTGGCTGGTGCCCCTGGATCCGGGAAGACCACGCTGCTCTCGTGCTGCGCGGCCGAGCTCGATCCCTCGCTTCGGGTCGTCGTCGCGGAGGAGGTGTTCGAGGCGGACGTGCCGTTGCCGAACGTCGCGAGCATGCAGACGCGCGCGGCGCGACCCGATCGTCCTGCGGTCGACCTGCGTCGGCTCGTGTCCGGCTTCCTTCGCATGGCGCCCGACGTCGCGATCGTCGGTGAGGTCCGGGACAAGGAGGCCCTGCCGCTCCTGCTCACCTTGTCATCGGGCGTGAAGGGCTTCACCACCATCCACGCGGGCTCGGCTCGCCAAGCCCTGACCCGACTGCGGTTCATCTGCCAGCTCTCGGACTCCTCGAGCGAGCTGCCCCTCGCGGCGCTCAACACCCTCGTGAGCGAGAGCATCGATGTGGTCGTCCACTGCGGACGCGGGAGGCAGGGGCCGCGGATCACCGAGATCGTCGCCGTGGAGGACCTCGCCGCGGGCGCCGACGCCGCGCAGTTCACCGTCACGTCTCTGTTCCACCGGCCCGCGCCCGACGAACAGCTCGTGTGGACAGGCAACGTTCCCGTGCGGCTGAGCAGAGCGCTCCAGGACCACGGCCTGTCGATGGCCGAGCTGCTCGCCCAGGAGGGTCGGTCGACGGTTCCCGAGCCGATGGCGCTCCGGTGACCGGGCTCGTTCTGGCCCTGCTCGCCGGCACCGGTGCCTACCTCGTGTTCACCGACGTCGTGCTCGGTTGGCAAGGACTTCGAGTGCAGGGTGTGGGGCGAGCACGGCGACGTCGGTCGCGGCAGCGTGACTGGCTCGTCCAGGCGGGGCTCGCGGATCTGCCGCTCCGCGAGCTGCTGGCCGTGGTGGTGGCGCTGGGGCTGCTGGGCGCTCTGTCCGCCTATGCGGTGTTCGGCGGGCTGCTGCCCGCCGTCGTCACCGGGGTGTTCGCCGCCACCTTTCCCCTCGCCTCCTACCGACGCCGACGGATCGCCAGACGGGCGGCGGCCATGGACGCGTGGCCGCGGCTCCTGGAGGAGCTGCGGATCCTCACGTCGTCGCTCGGCCGATCGATCCCCCAAGCCCTCTTCGAAGTCGGACGGCGAGCGCCGGACGAGCTGAGGCCGGCGTTCGTGGCGGCGCATCGGGAGTGGCTGCTGTCGACGGACTTCGCTCGCACGCTGCAGGTGCTGAAGTCGCAGCTGGCCGACCCCACCGCCGATGCCGTGTGCGAGACGCTCCTCGTCGCGCACGAGGTCGGAGGCACCGATCTCGATCGGCGGCTCGAGGCACTCATCGACGACCGGATCCAGGACACGCAGGGCCGCAAGGATGCACGGGCGCGCCAGGCCGGGGCCCGCTTCGCTCGGCGCTTCGTGCTGATCGTTCCCGCCGGGATGGCCCTGGCGGGCATGTCGGTCGGCACAGGGCGGGCCGCCTACCAGACGCCGACCGGCCAGGTGTTGGTCGTGGTGGCGATCGCGCTGGTGATCGCGTGCTGGGTGTGGGCCGGCCGCATCATGCAGCTCCCCGAGGAGGAGCGGGTGTTCGATGCCTAGGTTGCTCGCCGGGTCGTGCGTCCTGCTCGCGGTGGGCGCCACCCTCGTGCTCTCCGAGGTGCGCTGGTTCAGCCGCCAGCCGCTCGTGGAGCGGCTGCGACCCGTACGAACCGGGGGGCCTCGACCGATCGGCCTCGCGCGGCGGGATGCTCTCCGTGGCCTCGTTCCGCGAGGTCATCGGTCCTCTCGCGGAGGTGTCGGCGAGCGCCTGGCGGGGCTGCTCGGTGTGAACGAGGACGTCGAGGTCCGCCTGCGGCGCACGCACGCGGAGCTGGATGTGACCACGTTTCGAGTTCGTCAGCTCGGTTGGGCAGGGATCGGGTTCGCCGTGGGCACGCTCATCGCCGCCGCCACGCAGCCGCCCCTCGGGATCGCGATGCTGTTCGTGCTCGGCGCGCCCGTCCTCGCGTTCCTGATCGTCGAGCAGCAGCTCGCCGCGAGCTCTGACCAGTGGAAGCGCCGGATCTTCCTCGAGCTCCCGGTGGTGAGCGAGCAGCTCGGCATGCTCATCGGTGCCGGCTACTCGCTCGGCGGGGCGCTGAACCGCCTCGCCGCACGCGGCTCAGGTGCCTGCGCGACCGACCTCGCCGGCGTGTGCGGACGGATACGTCAGGGCCTCACCGAGGTCGACGCCCTGCGCGAGTGGGCGACCATCGCCGACGTCGACGCCCTCGATCGTCTGGTCGCCGTGCTCGCGCTCAACCGGGAGGCAGGCGACCTCGGTCGTCTGGTCGCCGACGAGGCCCGTTCGATTCGCCGCGACGTGCAACGGGAGCTGATCGAGCAGATCGAGCGCCGCGCGCAGCAGGTCTGGATCCCGGTGACGGTTGCGACCCTCGTGCCGGGCGCGGTGTTGCTGGCGGTCCCGTTCATCGAGGCGCTGCGTCTGTTCTCCACCACCTGACCGCTGCTCCGATGCAGCACCGAAAGGAAGGTTCCATGCTCCAGATCCTGAGAGATCGCTA
The DNA here is from genome assembly GCA_963721695.1 of uncultured Microthrixaceae bacterium. Classification (GTDB taxonomy): domain Bacteria; phylum Actinomycetota; class Acidimicrobiia; order Acidimicrobiales; family VFJN01; genus VFJN01. The sequence continues at coordinate 3,113 of CAVRKU010000005.1, read as the reverse complement.
CGTCGGCTTCGTGGCCTGGTGGAGCAGCCCCCCAGCTCGTGGGCGCGGCGAGCGCGGTGAGGGCGTCATCTCGGCCGCCATCGCGGTGCTGATCATGGCCGGCATCGGTGCCCTGATGTGGGTCGGCTTCAAGACCATCTGGGAGGACACCGAGGACAACACCCGCGACAAGGTGACCGAGATCGGCGAGTAGGTGGCTCGGCGTTCCCGCGCCTGCTGATCGGGGCGCCGGGCTGATCTCGACCGCCGCGGGCGTGGTGGTGTTCCTCGTCTTCCTGCTCTTCGCCGTGCAGCTCCTGTTCGGTCTCTACGCCTCGTCGGCCGTCAACGCGGTGGCGAACGACGCCGCCGTGCGGGCCGCGAGCGCTGATGCGCCACCCCTGGACGTGATCGAGGACCAAGCTCGAGCAAGCCTCGGCGACGTAGGCGCCGCCGCAACGTTCGCATGGAGCGCCGAGGACGCTGACCGGGATGGGGAGCCCGACACCATCGTGCTCCAGGTCGTCGCGCGTCCGCCACGGTTCATCCCGGCGTCGGTCGGCGGCGCGATCGGGCTCGAGGAGGTCCGTCGCACCGTGCGGGTGCGTCTCGAGGAGGTGCAGCAGTGACGGGCCGCTGTCGGGGCGACGCCGGTCAGGTGGGCGGCATCGAAGCGCTGCCGTTCGGCCTGCTCATCTTCGTCGTCGGCTCGCTGTTGATCGCGAACGCCTGGGCCGTCGTGGACGCCAAGTTCGCCACCGACGCCGCGGCCCGGCAAGCGGTGCGCACGTATGTCGAGGGTGACGATCCGGACGTGGCGCTCGAGGACGCGCGTGCGGCCGGCCTGGACGCTGTGGAGGCCCATGGGCGCGATCCAGGTCGCGCCGTCGTCGGGCCGGTGGGTGAGGCCACCCTCGAGCGTTGCTCGCGGGTGACCTTCGAGGCCGAGTACGAGGTGCCGGCTCTGTCGCTGCCGTTCATCGGCGGGTACGGACGAGCGCCGTTCCAGCGTTCGCTCCGCCCACAGCGAGCTGGTCGACCCGTTCCGCAGTGGCGTGCCGGGCGAAGCGGAGGCGTGCGTGTGACCCGTACGAGTCCTCGCCAACGGGGGAGCGTCCTCATGTTGATGCCGGCCGGCGTGCTGGTGGTGCTCCTGCTCGGTGCCATCGCCTTCGACATGTCGCTCGTCTTCCTGCGGCAGCGGCAGGCCAGCTCGCTCGCCACGGACGTCGCGAACGACCTGGCGACGGCGGCGTTCGACGAGGGGGCCTTTCGACGCGACGGCGAGTTCCGGCTCGACCCGACCCGAGCGGCCGAGCTGGGGAGCCGACCTCGTGGCCGTCAGCGATCTCGGCGATCTGATCGTCGACGTGGAGGTGGCGGTGGTCGGCCCGGACGAGGTCACCGTGCGCGTCGTCGTCCGGGTCGACTACGTCTTCGCCCGGGCCGTGCCTGGCGCCGCTGACGGCACGACGGTGACGGCCGCCGCGACCGCGATCGCCAGCCCGGGCTGACGCGTCCGCTCGCGAGAGGAGAAAACCCGGGTTTTTGCTTGCCATCAGAACCATTGCGCGTGGATGATCCGCGCCAGCCGGGCACTGGGGAGGATTCACATGAGGGGTTCGCGTTGGGTGATCGCCGCGCGGGTGGGGGTGGCGACGAGCTTGCTGGTCGTGGCCAATGCGACCGTGGCATCGGCAGGGCAGGACGACCCAGGCCGCGGCCACCCTCGAACCGGTGGGGTCGCGGTCTCCGAGCCGGTCCCGGTCGACGGGGCAGGCGTGCGGGGCCGTGGGCTGCAGCCGGCGGCGGGCGATCCGCACCTCGACACGACCTGGTCGGGTGACGGCATCGCCGGGCTCACCGCCAACCGGTACATGGTGGCGCTGTCGCCACAGGACACGGGGCGCCTGTACACCGCGTCCTTCAACCAGTCCGACGCCGGGGCGATGCGCATCACGCGGTTCGAGGCCAACGGCACCCTCGGGACCTCCTTCGGCGGCGGCGACGGCGTGCTGCAGCGCCGCTTCGCACCGAGCACGAACGCCATCAGCTTCCCGTCGGACATCATCCGCACGGGCAGCAAGTTCGTGGTCGTCGGTGACCACTACGACGGCGCCCGTGAGCGCCTCGGCATCGCGCGGATGTCGACGACCGGTGCGTACGACAACACCTTCTCCGGTGACGGCCGGGTGCTCTACCGGATCTTCCCCCGCGAGCACGACCTCCTGAACGCGTGGAAGGTGCAGGTCCTCAGCGGCGGGAAGATCGCCATCGCCCTCGTCGCCTTCGACCTCGGCGCCGGCGACGACTACGAGTTCGCCGAGCAGGCGTTCGTCCGACTCAACGCCAACGGGACCCTCGACACCACCTTCCACAGCGACGGCATCGCCATCGTCAGCGACGACACGTCCGACGTCACCTGGGCGGCCGACGGGTCGACGTTCGCCGGCCGGCCGGTCCTCGGCGGGCACGAGATCCGCCGCCTCACCCCGGCCGGGACCCTCGACACGTCGTTCTCCGGCGACGGACGCGCCACCGTGCCGTGCGACGTGCCCGACTGGCTCGGCTACCCGCGCCTGCAGGTGAACCCGGCCGGCCAACCGCTGCTGATCTGCGGGGACGAGCTCGCCGACGAGCTCGAGCTGACCCGCCTGACCACCACCGGCGACCCCGACGCCACCTACTCCGACGACGGGAACGCCACCCTCGACGCAACAGGAGGCGACCTCGAGGTGGCGTGGGGACTGGTGACGACGCCGAGCTGGTGCGGTGTGGCTGGCCACCCGCTCGCGTCTCGGACACCAGCATCCTGAACGTGCACTCGATCGACGAGAACGGCGACCCGAACCCGGGCTGGGGGACCGGTGTCTCGCACACCGACTTCAGCTTCGCGGTCGACATCAACCGGATGGCGATCGGCGGTGGTCGCACCTGGGTGGCGCTCCAGAAGAGCGCGACCGTCACCGCGCTCACCGCGCTCGTCCCCGGCGTCTGATCCGCTTCGAGGGGGCGGTGGCGGTCGGTCCGGACGATGAAGTCGGGGGGCTTCGTCGCCGGGCCGGCCACGTCCTGGCTCGAGTGCTGACGCCGCCGCGGACGGCGCCTGGCTGACGCGCCTCGTCGCGCGGTCG
>CAVRKU010000004.1:0-166197 GCA_963721695.1 uncultured Microthrixaceae bacterium | reverse complement strand
GCAGCTCCAGCGCCCACTCGGCGAGCGGATTGTGCGTGTCGGCGGGCACCTCACCGCCGAGCCGCTTGGCACGAGTGCGGTTGCCGACGCCGATGATCGTGAGCTTGAACGCGGCGAGCACGATGTAGAAGCGGACGACGTCGGGGCTGACGCCGTAGAGCCCGCACACCTCCTCGGCCGATGGCATGCCGGGCAGGTCGGCCACGGCCTGGCTCGGGTTGATCGGCGGCCGGTCGTTGGTGCCCCACCAGAGCAACGTGTAGCCGACGTCCGCGAGCGGGTCGCCGATCGTCGCCATCTCCCAGTCGAGCACGCCGACGATGCGCGTGCCGTCGAACATCACGTTGCCGAGCCGGTAGTCGCCGTGGACGACCGTGACCGGACCAGACCGTGGGATCGCGGCGCCGAGCCTCTCGGACAGCGCGTCGATGACCGCGTCGTCGCCGTCCTTCGCTCGGTGCCACTGGTCGGTCCAGCGGGCGACCTGCCGCTCCAGATAGCCGGTGCGCTTGGCCGCGTTGCCCAGGCCGACGGCGTCGATGTCGACGGCGTGGATGGCGCGGAGCACACGGATGAAGTCCTCGCCCGCCGCGCGCGCTTCGTCGGGCGACAGGTGCGCGAGCACGCTCGCGTCGTGCGGCACGAGCCCGTGCAGGCGGCGCATCACGTAGAACGGCGCGCCGAGGACCTCGACGTCGTCGCAGAAGCCGAGCACCTCCGGGACGGGTACGTCCGTGTCCCGCAGCGCGTCGAGGTAGCGGAACTCGCGCGACACGTCGTTGGCCGATGGCAGGAACGCGCCGACCGGCGGGCGGCGGACGACGAGCTCCGTGTCGCCGACCGTCACTGCGATCGTCAGGTTCGACGCCCCGCCGCTGATGATCTCGTGGGTGAGCGGACCGTCGACGCCGACGTTGTCGAGCAGCCACGCGCCGAGCGCGACGGTGTCCATGTCCGACATGGCCGTCGGCTATGCGCTCGCGCTCGGTCAGCTTGTCGCGCAGCTCGCGCTTCAGCACCTTGCCGCTCGCGTTGCGCGGCAGCTCGTCGTGCACCAGCCACACGTGGGCCGGCACCTTGAACGCCGCGAGGTGCGCCGCGACCTGCTCGCGCACGTCGTCTTCGGTGACCGCCGCGCCATCGCGGACGCGGATGACGACGCCGACCTCCTCGCCGAGGCGCTCGTGGGGCACGCCGATCATCGCCGCCTCGGTGATGTCGGGGTGCTCGTAGAGCACGGCTTCGACCTCGGCCGCGTAGATGTTCTCGCCCCCGCGGATGATCATGTCCTTGAGGCGGTCGACGACGTAGAGGTTGCCGTCATCGTCCAGGCGACCCGCGTCGCCGGTGTGGAACCAGCCGTCGGTGAAGGCTTGGTTCGTCGCGTCGTCGAGACCGAAGTAGCCGCGCACGACGGTCGGTCCCTTCAACCAGATCTCGCCGACCGCGCCGGTCGGCACCGAACCGCCGTCCGGGTCGGCGATGCGGACCTCGATCACCGGCGAGATCGGCTTGCCGACGCTCTCGGGGTTGGCGACGTAGGCCTGGCCGAAGTTGGCGATCGCCGCACCGGAGGTCTCGGTGAGCCCGTAGCCGTTGCCGGGCGCGGCGCGCGACTGCGTCTGCTCGTCGATGCGCCGCACCAGCTCTGGCGGCACGAGGGTCGCCCCCGAGCTGATGCCGGTGAGCGACGCGAGCTCGATGCCCTTCTGCGCCGCCACCTCGAGCAGCTGGAAGATCGTCGTCGGCACCCCGGCGACGTTGATGATCTGCTCGCGTTCGATCAGCTCGACGGCCAGCTCCGGATCCCACTTGTACATGAGGACGACCTTGCCGCCGGCCGCGGTGTACGGCAGCAGGAACGACTGCAGGCCGCCGACGTGGAACAGCGGGAAGGTGAGCAGCGTCGCCAGTGGTAGCGGCGCCGGCCTGTTCGGGTCGGGTGGCGGCGCGCTCTCGGCCGCGGCCGTCGTCAGGTAGACGCCCTGCATCAGGAAGTTGCCGAAGTTGCGCTGGGTCTGCACCGCGCCCTTCGGACGGCCGGTGGTACCCGAGGTGTACATGATCGTCGCGTCAGCGTCGGGGTCGATCGTGACCGCGGGAAGCGGCGGATCGTCACCGTTGGCGACGTCGTGCCACGCGATCGCGCCAGCGACGTCGAGGTCGGCACGGATCAAGACGGTGGCACGCACCTTGGTGTCGCCGAGGTGCGGCGCGATCCGCTCGGCCCGCTCGCCGTCCGCGAACAGCACGACGCTGCCCGAGTCGGTGAGGCCGTACGCGAGCTCGGGCCCGGTCCACCACGCGTTGAGCGGCACGGCGACCGCGCCGACCGCTTGGATCGCCCAGAACGCGATCGCGTACTCGGGGTAGTTGCGCGTCGCGATCGCGACGCGATCACCTTGGTGCACGCCCTGCTCGAGCAGCCAGCGCACCACCGAGCGCACGCGGCGGTGCGCATCGGCGAAGGTGATCCGCTCGTCCTCGTAGACGAGGTACACGTTGTCCGCGAACGCCTCGCTCATCTCCCAGATCGCGCGCAGCGATGGTGGCGCGTTGACGAACACCTTCGTCGGCACCCCGCGGATGTCGACGGTCTGGATCTCGAACATGCCCCCGGAGGTGTCCACGGCCGGAACTTAGCGTTCGTTCGGTTAGCGTTCGCCTCGTGGCGGTCACAGCCAAGCGGCCGGGGAAGGCGGCGATCCTGCGAGCGGCCGTCGAGGTCATGGGCGAGGACGGCTACGAGGGCGCCTCGATCCGTGACATGGCGACCCGAGCCGGCGTGTCGGTGGCCGCGCTCTACTACCACTTCCCGTCGAAGCACGACCTGCTGCGCGAGTTCCTCGACGAGGCGCTCGACGTGTCGCTGGCCCGCATCGAGCGACGCGTGGCCCGGCACACGAGCCCCGTCGAGCAGCTCGAGGAGATCGTCGGCACGATCATCTGGTCGAACCTGCACGACGAGTTCGCGCGTCGTGCCGCCTCCGTGGTGTCGAGCGAGTACACCCGGTTGCGCCCCCCGAGCGCGCGGCGATCGAGGTGAAGCGCAAGGCGCTGCTCGACCTGGTCGAGAAGGTCGTGCGTGATGGTGTCGCCGAGCGGAGGTTCCAGACCGATGAGCCACGCGAAGCGGCGCGCGCGATCGTGACGCTCGCCCAGTCGACGGTCGGCGTCGAGCGCGAGATCAACCGGTCGCTCGAGGACATCATCGAGCTCTACCAGGGGTTCGCCGTCGCGCTCGTTCGCTAGCTCGCTACGTCGCCAGGTGGCGCGGGTTCGCGACGGCGAGCTTGTCGCGCACCGCCATCGCGAGTGACGCCCAGTCGTCGCCGGTGTGCTCGGGCGTCTCTTGGGCGAGCTCGCGCTCGACGATCGCCAGCATGTTGGCGGCGACGCGCGCATGGAACGACAGCCGCCCCGTCGTGCCGGGCATCACGTCCTCGGTGAGGTAGCCGCGCACCGCGTCGAGCAGCTCTCGAGCCGTCGGCCGACCGAACAGGACGCGGCTCGTCGGGCCGCTCGGCCGGCAACGGCGCGGCGCGGGCGGCCGCCCACGCGTCGGGCGCGAGCAGCTCGATGAGGTCCCACTCCTGCTCGGCCACGCGTCGACCGATGGCGGCCAGCTCGTGCGAGCGAACCGCGCCGGACAGGTGCGCCCACGCCTGCCCCATGCAGCCGATGCCCCATTGCAACGTCTTCTGCACGAGCCACCAGTGGAACGCGGCGCGGTCGACTGGTCGGCCGCCGGCGCCTTCGTAGGCCGCGAGCAGCTGGTCGACCGTGCCGACGCCGCCGACCTCGTGCGGCGCACCGAAGCGCCATGCCTTCACGCACAGCCAGGCCAGGTCCTCCACGGGGTCACCGACGTGCACCAGCTCCCAGTCGATGACGGCGGCGAGCCCTTCCCCGTCGACGATGACGTTGCCCATGCGCAGGTCGCCGTGCACCAGCGTCGTCGCCGTGCGCGGCGGACGGTTGGCCTCGAGCCACTCGTGGGCCTTCTCGAAGGTCGCGCTGCGATCGGGCACCACGCCGTACGACGTCCAGTAGCGCGCCAGCTCGTCGACCTCGGCCACGCCAGGGCACCTCCGCCGGATCGATCGCGTGCAGACCCGCGAGGAACGTGCCGAGCTGGTCGACGAGCACACCGCGCGCGCGGGCGAACTCGTCGTCGCGCAGGATCCTGCGCGCGAGCGTCTCGCCCGGCACTGCGCTCATCACCAACCCGGCCGTGCCGAGGTGGGCGCCGTCGTCGTCGAGCACGATCTCGGGCACGCGCAGTCCCCGCTTGTGGCAGGCGCGCATGGCGTCGGCTTCCAGCTTCATCGAGCCCGGCAGGCCCGGCCGGCCGGGCGGATCGCGCCGCAGGATGAGCGGCCGTCCGGCGGCGCGGAACGACCACGTCTCGCGGGATGCGCCGCCGCTCAACCGTTGCAGGTCGGTGATCTCGACCGGTCCGAGGACCGGTGCGAGCGCGGTGGCGAGCTGTTCAGATGCCGACGTTGGTGCCGACGGGGGTCTCATCGATGATCTGGTCGAGGTACTCGGACAACCCGGCACCCTCGATGCCCTCGTAGTGCCACTTCGTCATGCCCTCGGTGATGCGCGTGACCATGTCGTCACGGCGGTTGCGCAGCGGGATGTTGGACCACACGTCGCCGGTCACCTCGTAGGTGTGGTCGTCGGTGGTGACGGTGATGCGGTTCTTCAGCGGGAACCAGTCGGCGTCGTAGTCGGAGCTCAGCTCGGCGTTGCGCACCTGCACCCAGCGGTCGTCGCCGTAGCGCTGCTTGTCGTAGAGGAAGCCGTGCGCGCCTTGCTGACCCGCTTCGTCGCCGGCGATCGTCACCGCGAAGCCGAGGTCCTCGCCGAGGTTGACGGTGAGCCAGCGGTACCACCAGATGTTCTGCCAGTAGCGCGGGCCCCATGAGTGGTCGCGCAGGCCGAGGCCGTCGGTGATGTCGAAGGTCTGGTCGCCGACGGTGACGGTGCCGACCGAGCGCATGTGCTGCTCGGTGTGGCCGCGGGCGAACATCTTCTCTGGATCGAGGTCGGGCTTCTGCTCACCCTCCTCCCACTCGGGCTCGCCGCCCTGCGCCGGGCCGACGTTCGTCAGGTGCAGGTCGATCGTGCACGGCACGTGGGGGTTCTGCGCGAACGCCTCGCGCGGCTCGGACATCTCACGCGGGTTGGTGAGCAGGCAGACCTTGCCGTCGAAGGTGATGCGGTGCTCCTCGTAGGGCTTCAGCACCTCGAAGCGCAGGCCGCCGGCGTTGTGCTCGGCGTTCGTCTCGATCTTCGGCCGCTTGAACATGAACCCGACGCTGCCGTCGGGCAGGTAGAGGCACACGGTGAGCTCGGCGTAGCCCTCGTTCACGCGGTTGCCCATGCGCACCCAGCCGCCGGTGCCCGCCTGGTGGTCGAACCAGTTGTAGTAGCGGCTCTCGTTGAAGTTCGACGCCGTCTCGGGCTCGTGCATGTAGTCGTCTTCGGGCAGCCTGCGCATCTTCGCCATGACCGGGAACCTAGCGGAAACTGATCGAACGTTCAGAACGAGAGCGGATCGGCGGGGCGGGCTCGTCATGAGCTGACGAGCTCGTGGGCGTCGAGGTCCACGGCCATCTGGGCGGAGCGGTTCGCCATCGCCATGAACATCTGGTCGCCACGGTCGGTCCGGCCGACCATCATCGACGCGAAGATCGCCATGATCAGGCTGGCGTAGCTCGAGCGCCGGTAGTCATCCCAGCACTGCTCGAGGGAGTAGCCCGACACCCCCTGGTCGAGCAGGGCGTCGTGGTAGCGACGCACGAGGGCCTCCTCGCAGCCGCGGCGTACCTCGGCATCGAACGCGTTCCCCAGGAAGTAGGCGACATCGGACGGCCCGAGGCCGAGCTGCACGGTCTGCCAGTCGACCACGACCAGCGGACGGGCCGCGGTGGGATCGGGGTGGAAGAGCATGTTGTCGAGCCGGAAGTCCCCATGGACCGGCGTCAGCGCCGCGGGGGCGTAGGCGCGGAGCTTGTCGATGGTGCGAACCACCTGCTCGCCGGCTTCCAGGGTGACGTCGTCGAGGGTTGTCCGGTAGCGATCGACGAAGGCCGTCCAGATGGTCTGCATCAGCGCACCCATGCCAGCCGTCGTGGACGAGCGATCGAGCCAGGTCAGGTCCCCCAGCGTCGGGTCTCCCCAACGCGGGCCGTGGAGCCTGGCCGCCTCGTCGATGGCCATCGTCGCCTGCTCCACGCTGCAGCCTGAGATCTGGTCGCCTTGCTCGGCCGGCGCGAGGTCCTCCATCACGAGCACGACGTTGGCCGTGCCGCTCTCGAGCGCGGCGTAGAAGCAGCGCGGTCGGCTGATCGTCACCGTGTGCGCCAGGTCGCGGTAGAACGCAACCTCGGTCTCGTAGGTGAGCGTCTGGACCCCGGTGGCGGCGCTCAGCGGATCGCGCGACGAGAACTTGCACACGATCGATGCCGGCCCTGACGGGCCCCTGTAGTCGAGGGTGTAGCGGAGGTTCTCCCCGACCTGACCTGAGCCGATCGCCCGCGCCTCGAACGCTGCGACGCTCGTGGTCTCGCTGATGGCACCGCCGTAGCGCAGGACGAGCGTGAGCCACTCGGGAGAGACGAGCTCGGGATCGGCGACGAGCGGCGGCATCTCCATGGCTCCGCAGATCAGGCTGCGGACGTCAGGTCGCCGAGGAGCTTCGGGAGCACGTTCGACAGGGCGGCGCCGAGGGGGCCGGCGACGGTGCCGTCGTCGAGGGCCGAGCTGAGCGCCCGCCGATCGGCGACGATCAGCACGAGCTGCACACCATCGGGACCCGCGACGAGGGCGGGGTGTTCGACGTCGGCTTCCTCGAGGCGCACGTCGCCCTGCGCCAGCGTGGTGCCGGCGGCGTCGACCGAACCGGCCACCGGAGCCACGATCACCTCCGTCCCCAGGACGCGGGTGGAGACGGCCTCGCCGCCCGCGGCACAGTCGAGGAACACGAGCACGGGCCCGCACACCGGTTCGCCGGCGATGCCCGCCGCCATGCGGACGCCGGGGGCGATCTCATCCCACTGGTCGGAGGTGTCGAAGCCGCCGTCCAGGTGCGATCGAGTCGTGCCGCCCATCGTCGTGGCGATGGCGGGGGCGCCAGGGCACGGGTCCTGCATGTCGATGCCGAGGAGGGCGCCGGCCGCCTCCTGCGCGGGCACCACCTTCTCGGCGATCTCCTTCTTCACGGGTCGGATCGCGAAGCCTCGCCGGTCGGCGAACATGATGATCCCGTAGCCACCGTCGGGCCCCCAGGCGAAGTTGTCGCTCGCGTAGGGCACCCCACCGTCGTGGAACCGGAACTGGCCCTGCTCGTAGGTGTCGCGCCCCATGTTGGTGGTGCCCCGAACCGAGATCCGCCAGTTGTCGGACGCGTGCGCATGGGCGAAGGACAGCGGCATCTGCTCCTCAGATGGCTCGACGTAGCTGAGCACGACGAACGGGCCGCACGTCTCGTCGCCGACCATCATCGGGAGGATCGTCGCACCGAGGTCCTGGGACCAGCCCCCGCGATCGGTGTACGTGGCGTCGATGTGACCGTCGACCGCGGGCATCGGTGTGCTGGCGAGGACCTGGTACATGAAGCGGCTCCGATCGGTCGGCGTTTCCTCTTGCCTCTCTAGTAGGTCAGGGCGGACGGCGCTGCCGATCCCCTAGGTTGCCGCCGTGCTCGTCGACGATCTGCAGCAGACGATCCCGGCCCCGGTGGAGGGCGCGGTCGAATCGGTCGTCGTCATCGGCGCCGGTGTGTCGGGCCTGGTCGCGGCGCGGGCGCTGCAGCGCGCGGGAGTGCCGGTGACGGTGCTGGAAGGGCGTGACCGCATCGGCGGGCGCACCCACACCGTCACGCTCGCCGGGGTACCGGTCGATCTCGGGGCATCGTGGGTCCACCCCGGCGAGGCGTCGCCGATGCGGGCGTTCCTCGAGGCAGCGGGGATCGACCTGATCCCGGCATCGACCACCGAGATGATCACCGCAGCCGACGTCGTCGACCCCCGGCGAGACACCGCCGATCCGATGGTGCGCATGCAGTTCCTCGGCGGCATGTACACCGTCTTCACCGGTGCGGCGGCGGCGATCGCGGAGCTCGGTGACGGCGCGTCGGTCGCCGACGTGGTCACCCACCTGCTTCCCGACGCCGACCGCACGGCCATCGACGCCGTGAACGTCGTGCTCGGCATCGAACGCGGCGAGGACACCACTGCCCTCTCCGCCGCCGCGTACTTCGCGGCGGAGGCCGCCAGCGGCGCCGGGTCGGAAGGGGTGGCCGCGCGCGGGACATGCTGCCGTCCGGCGGCTACCAGCGACTGGTCGCCACGCTCGCCGACGGCCTGTCGATCACGACCGGCTCCGTCGTCACCGCCATCGACAGCGACGACGATGGCGTCACGGTCACCACCGCCGACGGGTCGAGCCACCGCGCCACGCACGTCCTGGTCACCGTCCCGCTCGGCGTGCTCAAGGCGGGATCCATCCGGTTCGACCCTCCGCTCACCGGCGCGAAGCAGGAGGCCATCGACGAGCTCGGCTGGGGCGCGTTCGAGAAGGTCGCGCTGGCGTTCGATGAGCCGCTGTGGGCCGACGGCGGGCCGCACCACCTCGTCGTCGCCGATGCGGTCGAACGCGGGTGGGCGACGATCGTCGACCACAGCGCCTGGTACGGCCGGCCGGTCGTCGTGGGCCACGCAGGTGGCGCGCACGCACGCGCCCTCGCCGACCTGTCGGACGCGGAGCGCGTCGCGAGCCTCGTCGGGGTACTCGAGCCGATCGTCGGTCGCCCGATCGTGCCCACCGAGTGGGCCGTCTCCTCCTGGACGCACGACCCGTGCTCGATGGGCTGCTACTCCGGCCCGTCCGGCGTCGACCCGGGCCAGGAACGGCTCCCCGACGCGCTGGCCGCGCCGCACGGGCGGGTCCTGTTCGCCGGTGAAGCCACCGCGCGCACCGGCGCGAGCACCGTCGACGGCGCGTGGCTCACCGGCATCCGCGAAGCGAAGCGCCTCCTCGGCGTGCCCGCCGTCGACCTGTAGCCGACGGCGACCGAGGTGGAAGCGACCTACGCTCCGACGCCGTGCTCGATCCTGCCCTCGCCGATCGCGTCGCGGCCAAGCTCAAGGCCCGCGGCGACACCGTCGCCGTCGCGGAGGGCAGCTGCGGCGGCCTGATCAGCGCCAGCCTTCTCGCCGTGCCCGGCGCATCGAAGTACTTCGTGGGCGGCAGCGTGATCTACACGCGCACCGCCAAAGAGGCGCTCTTCCCGGGCATCGAGACCGCCAAGGGCATGCGGGGCGCGACGGAGGAGTGGGCGACGTGGCTCGCACGCGCGGCCCGCGACCGCATGGGCACGACGTGGGGCATCGGTGAGGGCGGCGCCGCCGGCCCGACCAACCCCTACGGCGATCCCGCCGGTCACGCGTGGTTCGCGGTCGCCGGCCCCGGTGACGCGGTGCGCACGCGCCACCTCCTCACGGGCATCGACGATCGTCCGACGAACATGGTCGAGTTCACGAAGGCAGCGATCGCACTGCTCGAGGAGTGCATCGACCTTCACTAGGCAGCCATGACACATGAGCCCGACCGTGCCGCGGCCCGTAGAGACGTGCCCTCGTGCGATGGTGTGAGGTACATGCACGTTCATCACGAGATCCACGGTTCCGGACCCCCCATCGTGCTGGTGCACGGCTGGGGTCTCGACTCGCGAAGGAACTGGATCGAGACGGGGTGGGTCGAGGCGCTGGAGCCGTTGCGACAGGTCGTGCTGCTCGACGTCCGCGGTCACGGGCGGAGCGACAAGCCACTGACGCCGGGCGCGTACGGATATCGCGCGATGAGCGAAGACGTGCTTCAGGTGATGGATGACCTTGCGATCGATGCGGCAGACCTGTTCGGCTACTCGATGGGCGCGTTCATCGGGGCCGCCCTTCTTGGCTCCCACCCCGCGCGGTTCACGTCGATGATCCTCGGCGGCATCGGCGACGAGACCGAGATCAGCGCGGCGGCGTCCACCGTCATCGCCGCTGCTCTGCGGGCCGACGACCCGGAGAGCATCGGCGATCCGCTCGGACGTGCGTACCGCGCCTTCGTCGACGCGGATCCCACCAGCGATCGGGAAGCCCTCGCGTTCGCGGCGCTCGAGATGTGGCCCGACGGCCACCCTGTCGAGCTCGGAGGAACCGGGCTGCGAGACGCTGACATACCGGTGCTGATCGCGAACGGCAGCGACGATCATCCGTATGTCGACACGGCCGATCACCTCGCTGGGGCGCTAGCACGCGCGACGCAGCTCACCATTCCCGGTGCCGACCACCTGACCGCGCTCACGCATCCGGAGCTCCGCTCCGCCGTCGTCGACTTCCTGGCTCGCCCGTAGGTGTCGGTGGGAGTGTGAAGCGTTGACATGCTCGTTGACAGGGCCCGACGATCACGGCGTGGGTGTCTCCCCCGACCTTGGGCCCGGATGGGTCAGCCGTCTTCGGCTCCTTGCGCCTCGGCGTTGACTTGGTTCACCAGGTCGAGGAGTCGTTCGAGGTCGCCGAGCTGGCGGTCGAGATCGGCGTCGGGGCCGCCGTGGAGGTTGGCGCGCAAGGTGGTGATGCCGGCGTCGCGGTAGAGGCGCAGACGGTCGCGCACGAGGTCGTCGGTGCCGATGAGGTTGGTGCCGAGCCCGATGGCGGTGGGGACTCGTCGCCGGGCGGCGTCCTTGTCGCCCGCGAGCCAGAGCCGTTGGACCTCGCGGATGTCGTCGCCGTAGCCCTGGCGTTCGAACGCGTTGTTGTAGAAGTTCGTGCCGGCCGAGCCCATGGCGCCGATGGTGAACGCGTAGCCCTCGGCGTGGCGACGGCCGGCGGCCTCGACGTCGTCGGTGAACTCGACGCCCGACCGCGACGGTGAGGTCGAGGTCCGTGAGATCGCGTCCTGCACGCGCCGCGCCTTCGCGGATGGGATCGAGGAACACGTCCGCGGTCTCCGGGAAGAACGAGGTGCCGATCCACCCGTCGGCGAGCTCGCCGGTGAGGCGGAGGTTGGCCGGGCCGAGCGACGCGACGTAGATCGGCAGATGCGTCGGTGGCATCAGTGACCGGATGGCGCGGCCTTCGCTGCCGGGCAGCGGCAGCTCGTAGATCTCACCGTGGTAGTCGAGCCGCTCGCCGGCGGTGATGGCTCGGATGATCTCGATGGTCTCGCGGGTGCGGCGCACGGGCTTGTCGAACGCGACGCCGTGCCAGCCTTCCATCACCTGTGGTCCGCTGGTTCCGATGCCGAGGAGGCACCGTCCGCCTGACAGCGCGTGCAGCGATTGCGCGGTCATGGCGAGCATCGCCGGCGTGCGCGCGCCGAGCTGCGCGATGCCCGATCCCAGCTTGATCGTGGACGTGGAGGCGGCGAGGTAGGCGAGCGGGGTGAACGCGTCGCCGGCCCAGAACTCGGCGCACCACACCGAGTCGACGCCGAGCCGCTCCGCTTGGCGCACGAACTCGACCGCTTCAGGTCGGAACGGCGCGGCGCCGATGCCGACGCGCAGGGTCATGGCGACGCTTCGGCGAGCTGCTTCACGCCTTCGACGGTCTGCTGCATGTTGGCCTGGACCTCGCCGATGCGGCGGCGCAGCACCCGGACCTCCTTGCCGGGGTTGTTGGTGATCGCCATGGTCGTGCCGGACGGTCCGGGTCCCATGACGTAGGAGAACCGCAGGCGGGTGCCGCCTTCTCGTGGTTCGAGGTCGAACCGCCACCGAGCCCCGGGGTTGTCGGGGTCGGAGGTACGCCAGCCGAAGGCGCGAGGTTCGTCGCAGGTGTCGACGAAGCACGGGATCGTCCACTCCCCGAGCGCGGCGTGTTGGTTGCGTCCGTGGAACATGGCGCCGACGCCGCGGTCGTCGCTCACCCACTCGGCGCCGGCGAACTCGTTGGAGAACCGTGCTGGGAGGTTGATGTCCGACACCAGCGACCACACCGTGGCTGGCGAGGCGGCGATGTCGACCTCGGCGATGGCGCCGGGACCGTCCTCGAAGCGACAGCTCGTCGCTCGGGCCGCGCTCGGTCGTCAGGCCGAAGCGGTCGAAGTAGGTGATCGACCGGGCGGGGTGCCGCGGGGCGCGCTTGAAGTCGGTGCCCTTCGTGTAGGCGACCGGGAGCAGGACGATCTCGGTCATGTCATCCGGGATGCGGAGGATCTCCTTGACCTTCGCCGTGTCCTGCAGCGCGGCGGTCACCCACGTGGTGCCGAGCCCGCGGGCGCGCAGGGCGAGGCAGAAGCTCCAGGCCGCCTGGATCACGGAGTCGAACAGGCCGGGCCGCCCGCTGCCGTCGTGGCGGCCGATGACGGTCGGGATGACGATGGCGGGGACCTCGGCGAGGTGTTCGGCGAGATACGTCGCCGATGCCATGACCTTCTCGCTGGGGTGGCCGGTGCCCTGCAGCCGTTCGGCGGCGGCGGACATGAACGGCAGTGCCGTCTCGCGGTAGAGCTCGCCGAGCTGGTCCTTGACCCGTTGCTCGCGCACGATGATCCATCGCCGGCTGCCGAGGTTGCCACCGGTCGGCGCTTGCTCGGCGAGGTCGATGCAGTCGAGCAGCAGCTGGTTGTCGATCGGCCGGTCGAGGTCGAGTCGGCGGCGCACGGCTCGCGTCGTGGCGAGCACTTCGTCGATCTGGGCGACGTCGAAGCTCATGTCGAGACTCGTTCCACGGTCGGCACCTCTCTCGGTGGTTGCTGGATTGACGCTAGAAGCGGGCTCAGGCCGCCTGCGAGGCGGGTCTGACGGGCGACCGCGAGGACGCGACCGTCGGGTGCCCACATGGTCGCGTCTTCGACGGCGAACCCTTCGTTCGACAGCGGTGAGCGGCACGAGAGGTAGACGTACTCGCCGGGCGGTACCGAAGGCTGGTCGGTGGCCAGGTGCACGACGTACTCGATCGTCGCCGCCGCAACCGGGCCGGTGGTGCGGCTGAAGACCGCGGGTGGGAGGAGGTCGCACATGGTGACCAGCCAGGCCGCGTCGATCGGTTCGCCCTCCAGTGGGCGCAGCCACGCGGCGACCCACGCTTCGTCCCCGCCGCCGAAGAGGACGGCTGTCTGGGTCGAGCCGCACGTCGGCGTTCTGGAAGTGCCCGACGCCGCCGGAGGACGAGAACCGTGGCGTGTCGCCGGGGTCGGCGTCGCGGGGGCGGACGTGGTCGTCGTAGGCGAGGCCGGGCCGAGTCGTCGAGCTCGCGGCGTGGGCGACCTGCAGCACCCGTCCCTCTTGGAGGAGACGGGCGCTGGTGGTGGTCATCGACTTGCCGGTGCGTTCCACGGTCACCTCGATGTCCACCGGTCCCGGGCGAGGGATGGAGGCGAACTGGGTGGCGAAGCTGCGAAGGGCGCGTGAGGGGTCATCGACCGCCGCGGTCATGGCGTTGGCGACGATGGCGGCGGTGTAGCCGCCGTGGATGCCGACGAGCGAGGACCACCGCTCGTGCAGCTCGGCGGTGAAGGAGCCAGGTCCGACCCGGGTGACGGCGGTGTCCTCGGAGAAGCTCATGCCGCGTCTGCCGTCGCGAGCACCGCCACGAAGCTGGCCACGGGATCCCTGATCGTTCGCTCATCGGCTGACCGCTTCGGCGTCCCACTGCGCCTGCAGGGCGGGGTACAGCGCCGTCAGGTCGTTCGACAGCGTCGCCTTCACCATCTCGCTGGTCGGAGTCGGCGAGCACCTCCTCGGCGTCGGCTTCGATGGCCGCAACGATCTGGGTTGCGACCGACTCCGGGCTGATCTTCTCCGCGTCGATGCCGGCGGCCATGTCGGTGTCGATGAACCCGGCATGCACGGCGACGACGAGCGTCCCCTGGCGGCGGAGCTCCATGCGGAGCGCGTTGGTGAGCGACCACGCCGCGGCCTTCGACGCGCTGTAGGTCGCGCGCTTGGGGCATGGAGACGAACGAGAGCACCGACAGCACGTTGACCAGCGCCCCGCCGCCGTTGTCGCGCAGGACCGGCGCGAACGCCTGGGCCATCCGCATCGGGCCGAAGAAGTTCGTCTCCATCTCGGCCCGCGCCGCGTCGGTGGCGTCCGGCGCCAGCGATGTGGAGCCGCGGCCGATGCCGGCGTTGTTGACGACGATGGAGACGTCACCGCAGATGCGCGCCGCATTGGCGATGTCATCGGCGCTGGTCACGTCGAGCAGGACCGGGATGACGTCCGGGTTCGTGATGGTCGTGTTGTCGCGGGCGGCGCCGTAGACCTTGGCGCCGGCGTCGACGAGCCCTTGTGCGATGGCGGCGCCGAGCCCGCGGTTGGCGCCGGTGACGAGTGCAGCAGCTCCTTCGACCTTCACGAGATCTCTCCGAGGAACGCGAGGGCGCGCTCGACGAACTGCTCGTGGAACTGGAAGATGCCGCCGTGGCCGGCGTCGGGGTAGATCACCAGCTCCGGGTCCGGCAGTCGCTCGGCCAGATCGACCGAGTTCCTCGTCGGCACCATCCGGTCGCTCTCGCCGTTGGCCACGAGGACCGGCTGATGGATGACCGAGAGGTCGGCCGGCGACTGCTTGCCCCAGCGGTGGATGGCCCTGAGCTGGGCGCCGTAGGACCGCAGCGAGATGGCCCTGTCACGGTTCTCGGTCCGCTCCTTCAAGCGGGCCAGGAACTCCTTGCCGGCTCGACGCCCCTCCGGTGTCCGGGTGAAGAAGAGGAACTGCTTCGGGTCCTGCAAGGTGAGCAGCCCCCGAAGCGTGTCGAAGTGCGCGATCCGGGTCACGTTCGTGATCCCGTCGCCGCCGGCGGGACCCGTGCCGGCGAGGATGACCTTGCGGACGAGCTGCGGTTCCTCCGCGGCGATCAGCTGGGCGATCATGCCGCCCATCGAGAAACCGAGGAGGTCGACCTTCTCGAGACCCAGCGCCCGGATGAAGGCGACCGCGTCCGTCGCCATCGCCTCGATCGTGTCGGGCGTGGAACCGCCCGAAGCGCCGACCCCACGGTTGTCGAAGGTGATGACCCGGTGGTGCGCGGCGATGCCATCCACGACTCGGGGGTCCCAGTTGTCCAGGACGGCGGCGAGGTGGGTGAGGAAGACCACCGGGACACCGGTCGTCGGGCCGAGGTCGCGGTAGGCGAAGTCGACCCCGCCGACCGAGACCGTGCGGGTCGGCGCGGCTGCGTACGACGTGATCACGTCGCCCCTCGCCTTCTGATCCAACCTCGTCGTCGTGGCGTTCATCGAGTGCTCCTCGCTATTGAAGTATGATCGTACTATCATGGCCTCAGGAGCGAGGGCAATGTGTCGTTGGACACCAGGAGGGGCGTGTGGCCCGGTACGGCAAGGAACACAAGGAAGAGACCAGGCGCCGGATCGTCGAGGCGGCCGGTCGACGATTCAAGCGGGACGGCATCGACGGGTCCGGCATCGCCACGCTCATGGCGGACGCAGGGCTGACCAACGGCGCCTTCTACGCCCACTTCGCATCCAAGGAGGACCTTGTCGCCACCACGGTCGCCGACCAGCTGCGCGAGCAGCGCGAGAGCTACTGGGAGCGGCCGGGCGCCGGCATCGAACAGCTGGTGCGCGAGTACCTCTCGATCCGGCACCGCGACGACCCCGAGCACGGCTGTCCTTCAGCCGCCCTGCTCGATGAGATCGGTCGCTGCCCGACCTCCACGAAACAGGCCTACACCGAGGGCATGCTGTCCATCGCCGACGAGCTCGCGTCCCGGCTGGCTCCAGACGACCCCCAGTCGGCGCGCGCCACGACGCTCAGCCTCTTTGCCCTGCTGATCGGCACGCTGCAGATCTCGCGCGCCCTCGCCGACCGGCAGCTCGCCGACGAGGTGCTCGAGCGCGGCATCGAGAACGCGCTGGCGCTCGTCGCCGGCGAGTAGTCGTCCGGTTGTGACTGACCAGCGAGCGGCAGAGGCTCCACCAGGGCCGTGTCACGATTGCAGGCCTCTCCATTGACAAGCAGAGAGGCCCTCCCCGCTCTGCGGAAAGGGCCTCTGAACTGCTCTTACTTGGTGGCGGGGGCCGGAGTTGAACCTGCAACCTTCGGGTGATGAGCCGACGACCCAAGTCTGCGGGCGTGTGCAGCAGTGGCGGTGGTCGCACAAGATCGTTGGTCACAGCCAGGTTCTCGCGCCCCGGTCGATCCGTTCGTCTGCGTTCGTCGTAGTCGGTGGGCGTGTCGACGCGTGACCACGATCGTGAAAGCAGCACCGCGAGGGCCCGCCCGTAGTAGGTGCGGTGCTCATGGTCGGTAAACGACTCCTCTGTCGCAGGAGCAGCGCTGCCGAAGCCGGGCGAGGCGGGCGGGCCCCTCGATCGTGAGCGTCACCAGATCAGGGGCCAGGGACCCGACGACGCCGTCGTCGTCGGCGACCTCGATCGCGAGGAAGGCGAGGTCGGGCTCCACGGATCCCGTCGGCTCAGGCCGCGGGTGGGAACGCGCTCCAGTGGCCCGGGAAGGCCGGGTTGATGCGCTGCGTGCTGTGGTCGCCGGTGAGGTCGCCGACGGCGGCCAGGATGTCGGCGGCCAGGTCCCAGCCTGCCGAGTTCGTCTCCTCGTAGTGGTCCTCGGGCTCGCCGAGCACCACGCCGTAGCGGCAGCTGGCCACGATCGCCTGGGCCACCTCGGCCGGATAGCCGGCGAGCGTGGCGGGGTCCTCGGTGACGGCCTTGCACTGTTCTCCTGACACGGCGTCGGGGTACGGGATGGCGCCGGCCGCGTGGAGCGCAGCGCAGGCACCCTCGCCCGCCAGCTCGTCGGCGACGCACGCGATGCGCCAGTCCGTGATGGGGATGACGTAGCCCAGCTCGTCGTTGCCGAGGCCGATCGTCCACTCGAACCGGTCGTGCATGCGCTCGTGCACGTAGCCCGGGGTCGTGTAGGCGGCGCCGGCTGCATGGTGCTCGACCGGGCCCTCGAACCAGCGGCTCGGATCCGCGTCCCAGCCGGCCGGCTGGCCGATCACGAGCTCGCCGGTGACCTCGCCCGGGAGCAGCATCATCCCGATCGAGCCCACGTGGAGGTACCCGACCTCGGTCTTGGTGTGGTCACCCGCTCGGATGGGACCGAGGAGCGGGTCGTCCTCGGTCTGGAAGTCGTCGGGCTCGCACGTGGCGGCGTTCTTCGGCCCGAGCGCCGGACAGGTGTACAGCAAACCCGGGGTGTGCCCTAGCGCGCTGCGGCCGGTGGCCTCGTCGACGACCAGCAGCAACCGGAACCCGATGTGGGACATGCGGGTGAAGACGTCGCGCGCCTCGTAGGTGACCCGCCCGGCGTCGACCACCTCACCGGCGGCGAGGAAGCGGAGCGCCGCGGCCGCGGCCTGCTCTCCGATGACGACAGCACGCCGGAAGCTCCGATCGGTCATCGAGGCGCCCCCGCCGGCCGGGACGGCGCCCGCCGGTGGGTCGAACTGGTTCCCGAGGCCGACCTCGTCGGTGACCTCCCAGACGTTCGCCCCGAGCGGGGTGGTGAGCCCACCGAGGGCGCCGACGAAGTAGAGGGCCTCCCCACCGGTCTGCTCCTCGATCGTGCGGGAGAGCACACCGGCGTAGTCGGCGGTGAAGTAGCGGCCCTCGGCCTCCGGCGTGCCCGTCGGGGCCCAGCCCAGCGTCGTCTCGGGGTGGTTGTTCCACTGCACGGCGGTGGCGATGACCTCGCCGTCGGCGGCGGTGGCCTGGAGCACGTTCATCGTCGGGTCGATGATCTCGGGGTCGCGCCCGTCGACCATGCCGAACCAGTGGTCACCGGTGCCCGCCCGAATCGTCGCCGGCTCCCGGCTCATCACGGCCTCGGCCACCGCCTCGGCGGCCATGTCGGTCATGTGGTCGTACCACTCGTGGTTGACGTCGAACGCCGTGTCGGGGCCGTGGTGGTTGTGGGTGGACGTGACGAGGACCTCGACCCGCTTGGCCACGCCACGCGGCAGGAGGGCTGCTGCCTTGGCCCGGATCTCGTCGGCGTCGGGCCGGAAGATCATGTAGAGGTCGGCGGCGAGCAGGACGGCGATCGGACCGTTGCCACGCAGACCCTCGATGGCCATGGCCCGGAGGCGCACGTCGTCGTGGACCCATTGGGCGTCGGGCTCCCCGTTGCCGACGGTGATGGGGCCGTCGTCGAAGTCCTCGACGAAGAGGCCGGGAGACGTCGGATCCATCTCCGACGGCAGGCCTGCGTCGAGGTAGTCGAGCGACCCGTTGACGAGCGGCAGCGCCGAGCGGCTGGCCGCACCGACGCGGGCGGTGGGGACGGAGTCGGGTCGCCCCCGTCCGCTCGGTGCAGCGGCGGTGGCCGGAGCCATGACGGCTCCGAGCACGGCGACGAGCACCGACACAGCTGCCCACCTGGATCGCGTCATAGGGTGTCCCCCTGGCCTCGGCTGACTGGTCCGACCTTAGGCAGCACGGCCGACACTCTGCTCGGGCACGGATCTGCAGCTACTTCTGGTTCCTCGGTCCCGCGATCGACGGCCAAGAAGCCCAAGAAGCAGCCCCGGGAGTCGTCGGTGGAACGTCGTGAGAACAGCCGGAGGAAGGCGGCCTGATCCGGAGGAATGCCCCAGCAACGACGAAGGCCCGGGTCGCTGACCTGGGCCTTCAGACCGCAAATGGTGGCGGGGATGTGGACCTACGACCTTCGGGTTATGAGCCGGCGCCTGGTGTCTGTGCTCGTCCGCAGTGGTAGGCGTGCGATGCATGATCTAGCTGCTCAGCGACTCATTCTGTTGACAGTACGAGGCGTCTCGTCCGCTCTCGTGGGAGGCGGTCGGTCCGAGAGAGCGTGACAGGAGCCGTGACAAGGAGTCGCTCCTGTCATCGCTACTCGGGACCGCTTGTCGGAGGCGTGCGCTTCGTCGACCGGACCGATTCAGCGCGTCGTGGCGCTCGCGAAGGGCGGCGGGCCGAGGATGGTGATGCCGCGGGGGTTGTCGGCGGCGGTGGCCTGGAGCCGGGCGAGGTCGAGTCTGTCGGCGTTGTCGTCAGTGGCGGGGTCGCTCGCGCCTCGGTAGAAGGACTGGCCGACGGCCCCGGGGGTCTGGATGCCGATGAGCCGAGCTTCGGCCGAGACGACGATGAACGCGTGGGCGACGCCCTTGGGACGAACGACAGGCCCCCGCTGCGCACCCGTTGGCGGACGCCGTCGGCCTCCACCTCGATCTCGCCATCGATGACGTACGTGAGCTCGTGGGCTTCGGGGTGCAGGTGCAGCGGTGTCGTCTTGTCGCGCACCATCGTGTCCTCGAACAGGAAGAACGCGCCGCCGGTGTCCTCCGCGAGGAGCTTCCAGAGGTGCAGGCCTCCCCCGGCGAACGATTGCTTGTCGCCTTCGCCGGCGTTTCGCACGATGGGCACGAGTGACGTCATGTCGAACACCTCCGCGTCATGGGACCTTTGTCCCATGACGAAAGTACGGTACCATCTCAGCTGTGTCAACGGGCTACGAGACGAACGGGCGGGTCGCCCAGAAGCGACGAACCCGGGACGCGCTCGTCGCCGCGGCCCGTGACCTCGTGGCGCAGGGTCTGACACCGACGGTCGAGGCCGCAGCCGAGGCGGCGTCGATCTCGCGCACCACGGCCTACCGCTACTTCGCCAGCCAGCGCGCCTTGCTCGCGGCCGCCCACCCCGAGACAGCGTGGCAGTCAGCGCTCCCCGAGGATCCGCCTCGCGATGTCGCGGCGCGCCTCGACCTCGTCCTCGCCAAGACGACCGAGATGCTGCTCGACACCGAATCGCAGCAGCGCACCATGCTGCGGCTCTCACTCGAGGCCGGACCCGAAGAACGTGCGCAGCTCCCGCTGCGGCAGGGACGCGTGATCAAGTGGCTCGAGGAGGCGCTCGAGCCACTCGAGGAGTCGATGACCGTCGAGGATCGGCACCGCCTCGCGCTCGCCATCCGTAGCGCGACCGGGATCGAAGCGCTGGCGTGGTTGACCGATGTCGGCGGGCTCTCACGTGCCGATGCGGTGGAGCTCATGCGATGGAGCGCCCGCGCGATGCTCGACGCTGCCACCGCAGCGCGCCGGTGAGGTGTGGTCCCGAGGAGGCGGCCGACGCCGGCCATGACCCCCTCGGTCTGGACACCGGCATGGCAGACGCCGCTGACCTGGCCTTTGTCACGGCGCGAGCGGCGCCATCTGACAAGCAGGAGGCCCTCCCCGCTCGGCGGAAAGGGCCTCTGACCTGCTTGTTCGTTGGTGGCGGGGGCAGGATTTGAACCTGCGACCTTCGGGTTATGAGCCCGACGAGCTACCTGACTGCTCCACCCCGCGTCGACTTGGTGTGGAGGTGCGACTGTATCGGTCGCCCTGGGGGCCAGCAACCTGCGGTCCACCGCTTGCCGAGACCCCGCCACTACCGTCGGCGCGATGCGTCTGTCGTTCCGCGTGCGCCGGCCCGAACCTGCGCCACCCGAAGAGGTGGCGCTGCCGGCCGTCAACGCGGACCGGGTGCTCGTGGCGCTGGCCGTGCACGCGCAGCAGATGAGCGATCGGCTCGAACGGCTCGAGGAGCGGATCGAGGACGTCGCCGGATCCCAGCTCACCCTCGCGCTGCCGACCCACGACGATCTGCACGAGGTCCGCACCTACTCGGCCCGGCTGTCGGCCGAGATGGCGCAGATCGCGATGGAGCTCGAGGCTCGCATGGACGAGCTGACCGCTCAGATGCCCGCCGCGGTCGTCGAGAGCCGCCGCCAGGAACGGGCCCGCACCCTGGCCGAGACGATCATCGACCTCAGCGACTCCCTCGACACGGGCACCATCGACCTGCGCGACGGCCACGACGACTGGGCGACCACCACGGCCGCGGCGTCAGCAACGAACGGGACGAACGGCCATCACCCGGTGAACGACGCCGGGGCCGCCACCGGGGTCGCGGGCGGCGCCGAGGTCCGAGTCCTCGGAGCGGGCCACCACCTCGGTCACGTAGGCCACCGACACCGTCGCGTCGGGGCTGTCGATCGTGCTCACGACCTTGTAGGTCGCGCGCATGCGGTCGCGGGTGAGGTCCACCACCGTGTACCCGCGGTCCCTGGCGTTGGCGTACTCGACGTAGGGCAGGGCCTTGATGAGGGCCTCGGCGGCGTCGACGAGGGCCTCGTCGAACCGCGACGACACCGACGTGCCCACCAGCTCCGTGCCGATCCGGGGCGTCGAGACATCGCCCAGCGTGTGGTGGAGCGCGGCGACCCCGGCCGCATGGATGTCGCCCGTGACGACCACCGGGTTGAGGCGTTCCCGAAGCATGGCCCAGACCCGGTCACGCTGTTGCGGGTAGCCGTCCCACTGATCGTTGTTGTAGAGCCCCCCGAACGGCATCGGGCTGAACACCACCTGCTGACCGATCACGTCCCAGATCGAGGCGGACGTCGCCAGCCCGGCCTCGAGCCACGCCTGCTGCTCCGACCCGAGCAGCGTTCGGTCCTCGCCGAGGCGCTCCGGGCAGTCGGCGAGCCCGCCGCCGCACGGCGGCGGGTCGCGGTACTGCCGCACGTCGATCATGTGGAACGCGGCGAGGTCCCCCCATGCGAGGTGCCGGAAGATCGGCAGGGCCGGGCCGTCGGGGACGCTCAGGCGCACCGGCAGGTGCTCGAACCAGGCGCGGTACCCGGCCGTGCGCCGGGCGTCGTCCACGACGGTGTAGTTGTTGTCCACCTCGTGGTCGTCCCACACGGGCACGACCGGGGCGGCGTGGTGGGCCGCCTGGAGGTCGGGATCGGTCTTGTAGAGCGCGTAGCGGGCTCGGTACTGCTCGAGCGTCACGCACTCGTCGGGACCGTTGGAGCGGGTCGGGCCGCCACCGGCGTTCTCGTAGATGTAGTCGCCCAGGTGCAGCCACAGGTCGCACTCCTCCGTGGCCAGCCCGGCCAGGGCGGGGTAGTAGCCGCTGGCGTAGTTCTGGCACGACACGAACCCGAAGCGGAGCGCCGCGGGCGATCCCACGGCGAGCGTGTGGGCGCGACCGACGGGGCTGACCCAGCCCTCCACCGAGAACCGGTACCAGTAGGACGCGTCCGGGAGGAGCCCGTCGACCTCGACGTGGGCCGTGTGGGCCAGGTCGGCGACGGCGTTGAGGGACCCGGAGGCCTCGACGGTCGCGAAGAGCGGGTCCGACGCCACCTCCCACGCCACCGCCACCGGGTCGGGTGGCATCCCGCCGCCGTTGAGCGGGTCGGGCGCCAGGCGGGTCCACAGCACGAACCCGTCCGCCGCCGGATCGCCGCTGGCGACGCCCAGGGTGAACGGATCGGCCGGGAGCGGGGCCCGCCGCACGGCCGGCGAGGCGAGGGCGGACGCTCCCAGTCGCAGTGCCGCGACGGTCGCGGCTGCTCCGGCGATCAGCGCGCGCCGTTGGAGGTCGACCATGGCGGCATCCTGCCACGCAGCCGGTCGTTCAGGCGGAGGCGCCGTCCGTGGTCGTCGTGGTGGTCGACTCGTCCGGCGGCGCGTCGCCGGCGTCCTCGATCAGCCGCTCCGCCTGGTCGACCAGCGCGCGGGCTTCGTCGGTCTTCTCGGCGTAGGTGACGAGGTCCTCGTCGCGCAGGGCGGCGTCGGCCTCGTCGAACAGCTCCGAGGCCTCCGTCAGCAGCGAGGCGACCTGTTCGGTGAGCGTGCCCTCCGGCGGTTCCGGCTCCTCACCTGGCTCTCCCGTCGGAGGCTCCTCCAACGTGGGCGGCGACTCGCCGAAGATCCCCGCCAGCGCCTCCTGGAGGGTCGGCTGGATGGACACCTCGCCCTCGAAGTACACGATGACGTACTCGAGCCCCGGGATCTCGGTCTCGTCGGAGGTCACGTAGAACGGCCGCACGTAGACGAGGCCGCCGTCGATCGGGATGGCCGTGAGGCTCCCGAAGGAGACGGTGGATCCGCTGCCGGACAGGAGCGTCTCCTGCTCGGACACGGCGCCGTCGCTCTGGATGTTGCCCTGGACGATGGCCGGCCCGTCGGGCAGGTTGCCGCGCGGCATCACGAACACCTGCAGCTGCCCGTAGTCGTCTCGATCGCTCTTCCCCACCATGAAGGCGGTGAGCAGCTGGCTGTCGTCTCCCCGGGACGTCGGCACGAAGGGCCGCATCAGGATGAACTCGGGCTCGTCGGCGCCGGGGAGCTCGGTGAACAGGTAGTAGGGGTCGATGCGCGCGTCACGCGTGGCGACCGTGTCGCCTGCGGCGTTGGTCACGCTGGTGCCCTCACCGGCCCCGGCGGTGCCGGGATCGCGGGCGACGTCCCAGTAGTCGTTGCCCTCGTAGAAGCTGCCCGGATCGGTCACGTGGTAGCGGGACCACATGGTGGTCTGCACCCGGAAGAGGTCCTCGGGGTAGCGCAGGTGGTCCTTCAGGTCGTCCGGCATCTCCTCGAAGTCCGTGAAGAGATCGGGGAAGGCGTCGCGGTAGGCCTCGATGATCGGGTCGTCGATCGGCATCACGTAGAAGTCGACGGTGCCGTCGTAGGCATCGACGACGGCCTTGACGGAGTTCCGCACGTAGTTGAAGTCGTGGTCCAGACCGCTGCCGTCGGCGAGCACGCCGGTCTCCGCCGTCTCCCCGTACGGGTAGCGGTTCGTGGTCGTGTAGGCGTCGACGATCCACTTGATCCGGCCGTCGCTGATGACGGGGTACGGGTCGGCGTCGTAGTGGAGGAACGGCGCGAGCGCCGACACCCGCTCCTTGATGTCGCGGATGTAGAGGATCTTGGACTCGCCCGTGAGCTGATCGGAGATCAAGGGGTTGACGTCACCGAAGCGCAGTGCGAACGCGGCTCGCCTCAGCGGGTTGTCCAACCGCACCCCATCGCGGCCTCCGTACGGGGCGTACTGCGTGCCCTCGTCCTCCTGGAAGCTCAGCTCCTGCTGCTTCGATCCCGTGACGACGTACCGCGAGAGGCCCTCGCCGAAGTACACGGCCGGTTGGGTGAGCTGCAGCTCGTCGACCTCGCTGACGTACGGGACGTCCTTGGCGACGAAGTGCGGCTCGCCGCTCGCCTCCTTGGCGTTGGCGGGCGCGACGATCATGCCGTAGCCGTGGGTGTAGGTGAGGTGCTTGGCGGCCCAGGTGTCGCGGGGGACGTTGGCGGTGTTCAGGTCGCGCACCGACAGCACCACCTGGGTGGGCGTGCCGTTGAGCTCGTAGCGATCGACGTCGACGTCGTTGATCCGGTAGTAGTCCCGCACGCGTTGGAGCTGCGGGAACGTCTTGCCGAGCACCGCCGGCGACGGGTCCCAGATCCGGATGTTCTTGATCGAGGCTTCGTTGGCCGTGAGGTCGATGTTGTCCTTGTTCGTCTCCAGGTCGAACGGCACCTCCTCGACGTCGACGCTGCCCAAGCCCATGGCCGCCTGCGTGGCCTCGATGTTCCGCTCGATGTAGGGCCGCTCCTTCTCCGGCTCGTTCGGCGTCACCTGCACCCGCTGCACGAACTGCGGGTAGATGGCGCCCGCGACGATCGCGACGAGGGCCCAGAGCCCGACCCCGAGGATCGGGAGGGTCCAGCCCCGCCGCCAGATGTTGATGATGAACAGCACGAAGCTGGCGATCGAGATGAGGAGGAGCAGGTTGATGGCGGGCAGCTGCGCCTTGACATCCGTGTACCCGGCGCCGTCGACGAAGCCGCGGGCCGAGACGGTGAGGTCGAACCGCTGCAGCCAGTAGCCCCCGGCCTTCACGAGCGCGAGCAGGCCGAGCAGGACCGACAGGTGGGCCTTCACCTGCGGCGTCACCCGGTTGTGCTGGGCGCTCATGCGGATGCCGCCGTTGAGGTAGTGGGCGACCGTCGTCACGATGAGCACGATCAGCAGCGCCGCGAACAGCCACCCGGCGAGGAAGCTCAGGAACGGGAGCCGGAACACGTAGAACCCGAGGTCGGTGCCGAACTGGGGATCCTCGATGCCGAAGTCACGGCTGTGGGTGAAGAGCAGCCAGGAGTTCCACTCGCTCGACACCCCGGCACCGGCGATCAGCGCGAGGAGGGCGGACACGACGCCGCGGACCAGGCCCAGGCGACCGCCCACGAGCTCGTGGTAGCGCTCGATGAACTCCTCCTCCGGGCCCGCCGGGCGGAAGGCGGGCGCGAGGCGGTCGGCGATCACGAGGTTGAGCCACATGATCAGGAAGAACGTGCCCGTGAAGATGACCGACAGCGCGATCTTCGCTCCCAGGACGCCACGCCACACCTCGGACCGGCCCAGGGAGTCGAACCACAGGTAGTCGGTGTAGAAGCTCGCGATCCCTCGCAGGGAGGTGATCAGGATGAAGAGGAGCACCCCGCCGACGACGAGCCAGGTGCGGCCCCGGCCGGGGCCCGACGCGCGACGGGGTCGGCGGGGCATGTCGCTCTCGGCTCGCATGGGTGGCGAGGCTATCGGTGGTGGGTCAGGAGGAGGCCGCGACCACGAGGCACCGGCAACCGGGGTGGGCCGGGGCCCACTGGTGGCCCGTGGGGAACTCGCTCCCCTTGCGGAGGACACCGCTCAGCACGTTGTCGTCGCAGTCGGGGCACGGTCCGCCGGTGGGGTCGACCACCCACGCCACCTCGGCGTCGTCGGGGAGGCCGTCGTAGAGCCCCCGGGCGTACGCCGCGGCGGCGTAGTGGGCGGACGTCTCGGCCAGCCGCTGTCCCTTCCACTCCCGGTAGAGCGCCCGCACGCGATCGGCGACGTCGTCGAGGTTGCCGTCGGACGCGGCGAAGCTGCGGTCGATCCGCTCGCGCAGCGGGGCGGTGAG
This sequence comes from uncultured Microthrixaceae bacterium, assembly GCA_963721695.1. GTDB lineage: Bacteria > Actinomycetota > Acidimicrobiia > Acidimicrobiales > VFJN01 > VFJN01. The sequence goes on along the minus strand of CAVRKU010000004.1, from coordinate 140,454 downwards.
CGACTGGGCGAGCTCGAGCGCGAGGTCATCGACCGGTCCTGGCGTGCCCCCGGCCCAGGTGGCACCGGCGGTGGCGGCGTCGGCGAGTCCCGGCGCCACGACCTCCGACCAGCGGCCGGCGTGCTCCTCGGGCTCGGGCAGGACGTCATCCACGCCCTTGGGCTTCACCCGACGCAGCCGGTCGAGGACCTCGTTCTGCTCATCGGCCAGCGCCCGCTTGAGGCGGCGGGACAGCTCCTTGTCGACGGGTTCGAGCGCGGCGTCACGTTCCGAGAAAGGGGTGGGGGCGGGTGGTTCCTCCTCCTCTTCCGGCGCTTCCGCCAGGTCCTCGACCTCGGCCTCGTCCTCGACCTCGTCCTCCGGCTCGCCCTGCTCGGCTCGCAGGCGGGCGAAGACGTCCTCGGCCGCGGGGGTCGGATCCTCCGCCTCCGCGTCGGCTTCCTCCGGGGCGGCTTCCTCCGCGAGGTCGTCCGCGTCCGGATCGGGCTCGACGAGCACCCGGATCCCCTCCCCTTCCGCGGTGGGCTCCACCTTGGAGAAGGCGGCGGGGGGCAGGCCTTCGAAGGTCTCCTTGCGGCGACGGCCCTTGCGACCCCGCCGCTCCTCGAGATCGACGGGCGGGGGCTCGTCGGCCGGCGGGGCCTCGTCGACCGGCGCGGGCGCGTCCTCGGTCACGACCGGCACCTCGCCCGAGAAGGGGCCGGGTGAGTCGCCGAGCTCGTCGGGTTCGTCGACGGCGGCGAGGGGCGGATCGACCAGCGCCGCGGCGGTGACCTCGTCGTCGAGCTCCTCGAGCGTCGGTTCGGGCTCCTCCTCGATGCGTCGGGCGGCGGCGTCGGCCGCCATCCGCGCGTCGGACAGCGACGTGCTCAGCTCGTCGGTGGCCTCGTCGATCGTGCGCCGCACGACGTCGTAGGCCTGCAGCAGACGTTCCCGCCCGGCGTTGAGCTTCTCGACCTGCTGGCGTGCCTTCTTGCGCCGGACCGCGAGGTCGCGCAGGACGCGCTCGCGCACGGCCTGCGCCTCCGCGACCATGTCGCGTCCGCGCGACCGCGCCTCCGCCAGCTCGGCCTCGGCTTCCTCGCGGATGCGCTCGAGGTCGCGCTGGCCCTCGTCGCGGACGGCCTGGGCCTGATCGGCCGCCTCTTCTCTGATCCGGGCCGCGGCCTCCTCGGCCTCGGCGGTGCGTCGCTCCAGCTCGGCGCGCGCGCTGCTGAGCAGCGCGTCGCTCTCCGCCACGGCCTCGGCGCGTCGGCGATCGGCTTCCTGGATCGCCTCGGCCTTCACCTCGGCGGACTCCGACGCGGCGTCACCGATGACCTGTTCGGCCGCGGCATCGGCCTTGGCGCGGATCTCGGCCGCCGCTTCGCGGGCCGACGTCAGGACGCGGTTGGTCTCCTCGCCCAGGATCTCGAGCAGCATGGCGTCGTCGGTGTCCGTGGACACGCCGAGACGGGCCTCGGCTCGCTCCGCCCGCTGGCGCAGCTCGTTCCCCTCCCGCTGCAGGCGCTCGACCAGGGCCGACACCTCGTGCAGGAAGGCCCGAACCTCCTGCTGCTCGTACCCCCTCCGACCTACCCCGAAGGGATGACGGGCGATGTTCTGGCTGTCGAGCGGGTCGGCCATGGCACCCCGATGGTAGGACCGACCCCCGGGTCCTGCGCGGACGCCCTCCGGTTCACGCGGCCTCAGCGTCCGCGGTCAGCAGCGAGCCCACATCGCCGCCCAGCGATTGGAGCGCCTCCAGTGCCTCGTCCAGGGTGTCGACCGCGATCACCTCGACCTCGTCCCCGACGGCCTCGCGCACCTCCTCGAGCTCGTCGGACGGCACGAGGAACACCTCGTAGCCCGCGTCTCGCACGGCGAAGCCCTTCTGCGCGCCGCCGCCCACCGGGCCCACCCGACCGTCGAGGTCCATCGTGCCGGTCACGGCGACCTTGTGTCCCCCGGTGAGCTCCCCCGGGGTCAGGACGTCGAGGACGGCCAGCGTGAACGCCAGACCGGCCGAGGGTCCGCCGACGGTCCCCGAGTCGATGGTCACGTCGATCGGGAAGTCGAACGCCGAGATGCGGTCCTCCGGGTCGATGCCGATGATGGCGCGGGCGGGGTCGTCGGGCGCCGCGATGGTCGTCACGTCCACGTCGACGCGGGTGTCGCTCCCCGCCGGTCGCTCGACCGTCAGGGTGTGCGATGCCCCGGGACCGCCGGGCTGGAGGAGGTCACCGACCTCCCCGATCTCGTCGATGGGCTCGCCGTCCACGGCCACGATGACGTCGTCGAGCTCCAGCGCCTCGGCCGCAGGCGAGTCCTCGGCGATGCCGCGCACGATCGCGCCGGTCGTGGTGATCGTGACGTCCTCGCCCAGCCGGTCGAGCGCGACGGCGGTCGCGACGAGCTTGGAGGAGTCCATCAGCTCGGCGTTGTAGCGCCGGTTCTCGTCCTGGGTCCGGTCGCCGAGGATCACCTCCTCGGGGCGCACGTCCACCTCGTCGTCGAGCCAGCCCACGAACGCCTCCAACAGCGACGTCCTGCGCACGCCCACGGTCGTGAACGCGATCGACTCCGACGGCAGGTAGCTGGGCGCACCGTCCACGCTCACGCGCTCGCTCACCGGGCGGACCGCGCCGGGCCGCAACGCCACGTACGGCACCGGGATGAGCGCCGCGCCGATCACCGCCGACACGAGCAGGACCAGCGCGACGACGAACGCGATCCAACGGCGACGAGGGCGCCCACCGGTCGCCAGGGGCGTCCGGCGGGGCCTCGGGCTCGGTCGGGGCCAGCGGTAGCATCGACGCCAGCGTGGTCATGCAGACGACCCCGGCTCAAGTCGTGCGGCAGGAGGACGGTGGCTCGGTGGAGATGACGGAGGTCGCGGACCAGGACCGTCGCCCGTGGTGGCTACGCCTCCGCGCCGCCTTCGGCATCCTGGTCCTGGCCGCGGTGCTGGGCGCGGCCGCGGCCGCGGTGGTCGGTCTTTCGGCCCTCGCGCTCGCGTCGCTGTTCGACCACGCGCTGGGATGACCCGCCGCGGGCGCGCCGGGCGCTCAGCGGCCGAACAGCCCCCGACGGCCGTTGGCACCGGCGGTCTCGTCCTCCTGGACGGGCGCAGGCGGGGGGGCCGGCAGCTCGGCCACGGCCTCGGTGGTGAGGCTCTCCACCGTGACCTCGGTGCGCCGCGGCAGGGCGTCGACGTGATCCTCCGCTCTCGGCGTCCACCACCGGATCGGGAGCGGGCGGCTCCGCGAGTGCGGCCGTGGTCACCGCCGAGGGCGGTGCACTCTGCCGCTCGGCCAGACCCAGCTCCACCTTGTAGTACGGCCGGAAGGCGAAGCTGATCTCTTCCATGCGGTAGATGCGGATCTCGTCGAGGCCGTCCTTGTTCCGCAGTCGCTCCACGAGGAGCGCGGCCTCATCGATCGCGTCGGCCTGCTCGTAGCACGAGCCGCCGTCCGATGTGCGGTAGATGACCATGAAGGGCATGGCAACGATCCCCTGTCGTGGGTTGAGGCGGGGCGCAAGAGACCGCGCCGCCAGCGCAATCATCGACCCGAGCGCCCCTGGGCTTTAGCCGGGAGCGGCCCCCGTGTCCCCTGACCCCCGGGAGCGCCGGCGCGCCGTCGTCCTCGCTGGGCACCAGGGAGACCAGACGGCGGCGCAGACGAGCCCTGGCGGATCCCGACCCCTCCGTGCGGGCGGCCGCCCTCGGGGCGCTGGAGCGGCTCGACGTGCTCGCGGCAGAGGATCTCTCGGTGGCGCTGGCCGATCCAGACGTCGCGGTCCGGCGGCGGGCGTGCGAGGCGGCCGCCCGGGTCCCGGGCGACCAGCCCCCGTCCCTGCTCCCGGCCCTCGCCGATGGCGACGCGTCGCTCGCGGAAGCGGCCGCATGGGCCTGCGGCGAGCGCGAGCCGGCCGAACCGGGAGCCGTGGCGGCGCTGGCGACGCTCGCCGCGGAGCACACGGACGCGCTGGTGCGGGAGGCGGCGGTCGCGGCACTGGGGGCGATCGGCGACCCGGCCGGGCTGCCCGTGATCCTCGCCGCCATGGACGACAAGGCGACCGTTCGCCGCCGGGCGATCATCGCGCTCGCACCCTTCGAGGGACCGGCCGTCGACGAGGCCCTGGCCCGCGGGCGGGCCGACCGCGACTGGCAGGTGCGCCAGGCCGCCGAGGACCTCAGCAGCTAGCTACCGGTTGCTCCCCATGAACATCACCTTGAGGCTGTCGTAGGCCTCGATGCATCGGCCGGCCCCGAGCACGACGCACTCGAGGGGCGCATCGACGAGGTGGACGGGGACCTCGGTCTCGTTGGCGAGGCGCTGGTCGAACCCGGCGAGCATCCCCCCGCCTCCCACCAGCTTCACCCCGTTGAGGATCAGGTCCTGCGCCAGCTCCGGCGGGCTCATGCCGAGACAGGCGACGACGGAGTCGCAGATGGCCGACACCGGCTCGTCGATCGCGGCGCGCACCTCCGCCGGCGACAGGATGATCGTCTTGGGGAGCCCGCTCATGAGGTCTCGACCCCGCACCTCCGCCTTGACCTCATCGCGCACCGCGGACGCGGACCCGATGGCCATCTTGATGTCCTCGGCGGTGCGCTCGCCGACCGCGATGCCGTACTCGCGGCGGATGAACGTCGTGATGGCGGCGTCGATGTCGAAGCTGCCGACGCGCACCGCCTTGAGGGCGACGACCCCGCCGAGCGAGATGAGGGCCGTCTCCGAGGTGCCACCGCCGACGTCGACGACCATGTTGGCGACCGGCTCGTGGATCGGGAGGCCCGCGCCGATGGCCGCGGCCATCGGCTGCTCGATGAGCTGGGCGTCGGCCGCACCCGCCCGGCGAGCGGCTTCGGTGACAGCACGACGCTCGACCTCGGTGATGGCCGACGGCACGCAGATGACGACGCGCGGCCGGTTGAACCGGTTGACGCCGACGCGGTGGAGCAGGAGCCGGATCATGCGCTGCGTGATCTCGAAGTCCGTGATGGCGCCCTGGCGGAGCGGCCGCACGGCCACGATGTACCCGGGCGTGCGCCCGATCATCTGCCAGGCCTCGTGGCCCATCGCGAGCACCTCTTGGGTGCGTTCGTTGAGCGCGATCACCGTGGGCTCGTTGAGCACGATGCCCCGGCCCCGCTCGTAGACGAGGGTGTTGGCGGTGCCGAGGTCGATGGCGAGGTCGCGGGCCACGGTCAGTGACCCTCGTCGCCGGCGGGGTCCCGTCCCGGCCGCGTGGGTCGCTTGGCCCGCCGCAGCTTGGGTTCGGGGTCGTCGGCGGGGGGCGCCAGGGCATCCATCTCACGGCGGAAGGCGTCCAAGCCCGGATTCGAGGGTGTTCGGCTGCCGGTGCTGCAGCCACAGGACGAACCCGCCGACCGCGCTCACGACGACCACGATCAGCAGGAAGCTGAGGGCGTTCACGACGTGGTTCCGGAGACCTCGGCGATGTGCTGGGCTTCGAGGCCCCAGCTCTCGCCGCCCGCCCAGCTCTCGCGCTTCCAGATCGGCACCGTGCGCTTGAGCTCGTCGATGGCGAACCGAGCGGCCTCGAAGGCGTCCGCGCGATGGGGCGCCGACACGGCGACGACCACGGCCGCATCCTCCAGCTCCACGACCCCCGTGCGGTGGAGCAGCGCGATGCGACCGACCCTCGGCCAGCGGGTCCGCACCTCCGCGAGCAGGGTGCGCAACCGCTCGACCGCGGGGTCGTCGTAGGCCTCGTACTCGAGCCGGTGCACCCCCGGGCGTCCGGGTGCATGGTCGCGTGCCGTGCCGGTGAAGGTGACCGTCGCACCACAGTCCGCCCGGACCACCCAGGCCGCGGCGGCCGCCACCGGGAGCGAGACCGGGCTGAGCGCGACCCAGTCGTCACCCATCGCGGGCGCGGCGGCGGGGGCGCGATCCATCTGCTTCACCTTACGTTGCCCGCGGTCCTCCCGGCAGGGGCCGCCACTACCGTCTGGACCCATGCCCACGGACGACGATGCCGACGACGAGGGGGCTGGCATCGGTCCACCGCTCCCCCCCGACGATCGGCTCTGGCGCCATCCCTCCGAGCTGACCCGCTGGGGGCCAGGCGGCGCGCTGGCGGCCCCCCCGCCGGCGCCGAGCTCGTCGCCGCGCCAGTCCGTCTGGCCGGTCGCGGTGGTTGCGGGCCTGGTGGGTGCGGCCCTCTGCGGCGGCGCCCTCGCGGTCGCCGGCACCTTCGCCACGCCCGCCAAGCAGTCCGTGGTGGAGAAGGTGGCGATGACGCCAGTGGTCACCAACCCGATCCTCGAGGACGAGCCGGGCCTCGCGGCCCTGGCCGAGAAGCTCAGTCCCGCCGTCGTCCACCTGGTCGTGACCAACGAGGACGGCACGTCGCCCGCCTCGGGGGTCGTGGTCCGGGACGACGGCCTGGTGTTCACCAGCGCCCACCAGGTGGCGGGCGCGACCTCGGTGACCGTGGAGCTCGCTGATGGACGTCGGCTCGAGGGCGAGGTCCTCGGCGCGGACCTCCCCACCGACGTCGCCGTCGTCTCCATCAACGCCGGCAACCTCACGGTTGCGGTCCTCGGGTCCTCCGCCGACCTCGCCGTGGGTGCTCCGGCGATCGCGCTCGGCTGGCCGACCGAACCGGACAGCGAACCGTCGATCACCACCGGCTACGTCAGCGCGGTCGAACGGCGCCTCGACACCGACGGCGAGTCGCTCCACGGCCTGATCCAGACCGACGACCCCATCGAGGCGTCGTGGTCCGGCGGCCCGCTGGTGGACGCCAGCGGTGCGGTCATCGGCATCACCACGGACCTGGGCGGAAGCGACGCCGCGTTCGGCTTCGCCATCCCCATCGACCTCGTGCGACAGATCGCCGCCCAGCTGGTCGAGTCGGGCAAGGTGGCGCACGGCTGGCTCGGCATCGAGGCCTCCGACCTCACGATGGACGAGGCCGATCAGCTCGGGGTGCTCGGCGGCGCTGAGGTCCGGAAGGTCGTCAGCGGCAGCCCGGCGGCGCTGAGCGGGCTCGAGGAGGACGACGTCATCACGAAGGTCGGCGAGCGCGCGGTCGAGTCGAGCTCCGGCCTCGTGATCGCGATGCGGCTCCACAAGCCGGGCGACGACGTCGTGATCACCTACTGGCGCAACGGTACGCAGCACGAGGCCACCGTCACCGTGGCCGGCTCGCCCAGCGAGCTAGAGGTCGATGCGGGCGAGCCACAAGCCCGGCGCGTCGACCTCCGCCGGCGTGGGGAGCATCTCCGCCCGCTCCCAGAGCCGGCGCAGCCCGTCCTGGCCGGCCCGCTGGAGCACGCCGGCCACGAAGGTGTTGCCCCGGTCGTAGGTGGCCTGGCCGAGCTCGAGACCGAACAGGCGCTCGACGAACCGGTCGGCCTCCGCCGCCTCGACCCGCCGCCGTCGCAGCGCTTCCGTGAGCATGGGGTAGTCGGCGATGAGCTCGCCGCCCACGACGTCCACCACGTGGTCGACCACGCCCTCCACCATCGCCACGAGCGCCTCCAGCTGCGGTCGCAGCCGGTCCTGCTCCGGGGAGGTGATGGCCCCGAGGATGACGTCGGGCGAGCCGATGACCTCCTGCAGGTTGGCGAGGGCGGCGGGATCGGCGAGGTCGATCTGGCCGATCCGGTCCTCGAGCGCGGACGGATCGTTGCGGAAGCTCGAGACGTACTCGAGCAGCAGCTCGTCCATCCGAGCGCGGACGTGGGGCACGCCGAGCACCGCGTGGTGCGCCACCTCGTGCACGCAGATCCACAGGCGGAGGTCCTCCGCCGCCAGGCTCCACTCCTCCGCGAACTCGTCGAGGTTCGGCACGACGAGGAGCAGCTCGTCGGCGTTGGGCCCGGTGATCGGGCGCGGGATGGGCAGGTCGTACTGGCCGAAGGTGCGCTGCGCGAGGTGACCGACCATCGAGCCCGCGGTCATGGCCAGCACCATCGGCTGGAACATCTCGAGCATCCCCGAGAACATGCCCGCCATCGGGTCGCCCGGCTCCATCGGCTCGTCGCCGTCGTCGGTGTCGGTGTCGGACGGCCCCAGCGCCTCCGCCAGGCGCTCCACCAAGGGACGGTAGGCATCGAGGCTGTCCATGACCCACCGCGTGCGGTTGACCGGCAGCACCGAGACGGCCCGACCGCCGACGGAGGTGGTCAGCCCCGTCACATCGGCGACGCGCAGGTCCGCGACCCGCGCCAGCTGCTCGATCCGCATCCGCTCGACCGGGTCGACGTTGGGTTCGCTCGTCCCCCCGGTGGCGACCGTCACGGCCAGCTGGCGGGCGCTGTCCCAGGCCCCTCCGCCCTGCTGGCCGAGCAGGCGGGCGATGTCCCCGAAGAACGGCATGCCCTCGAACGGGTCGCCGAGTGGACCAGAACCAGTCACAAGGGCATCGTAGGGCCATGGCATCTGCATCGGACCTCGAGGATGACGTGATCGTGGTCACCGGCGCCGCGTCGGCGCTCGGGCAGCGGGTCTGCGAGCTGGCGCTGGCCGATCCGGCGGTGGCTCGAGTGATCGCGCTCGACCGCCGGGCGCTCGGCTCGCGGGTGCCGGGGGTCGAGGGCCACACCGTCGACCTCGCCACCGATGACATCAAGCCGCTCCTCGAAGACGCCACCACGATCGTCCACCTGGCGCAGTGCACCGGTCCCGACGCCGCCGACGGCGAGCAGGTCGGTGACGGCGCGCTCGCTCGCCGGGTGCTCGACGCGGCGTCCGGCGTCAGCGCGCGGCACGTCGTGCTGCTCTCCAGCGCCACCGTCTACGGCGCCTGGGCCAACAACCCGGTGCCGCTGACCGAGGACGCGCCGCTGCGCCCCAACCCGGGCGTGCCGCTCGCCTACGAGAAGGCCGAGCTCGAGCGGAGCGCCGCGGAGTGGCGTGATGCCCACCCGAGCGCCACGGTCACCCTGCTGCGACCGACGGTCACCGTCGCGGCCAGCGGCAACGGATGGCTCGCCAAGGCGCTCGGTCGCAACACGTCCTTGCCGGTCAGCGACGAGGAGCCACCCGCGCAGTTCCTCGACGTGGCCGACCTCGCTGCCGCGGTCGACCTCGCTCGGCGGGCCCGGCTCGACGGGCCGCGCAACGTCGCCCCCGATGGCTGGATCAGCGGCGACACCGTGCGCGCCCTGGCGGGCGGGGCGCCTCGGGTCCGTCTCCCGGAGCGGCTGGCGATCCGCCTGGCCGGCATGCGGTGGCGCTGGGGCCTCGCCCCCACCCCGCCCGCCCTGCTCCCGTTCACGGTCCACCCGTGGGTCGTGGCCAACGACCGTCTGCGCGCCGACGGGTGGGAGCCGGCCTCGTCCAACGAGGAGGCCTACGTCGGTGCCCACCGGGCCGGGCCGTGGGCCACGCTCAGCCCGCGCCGGCGCCAGGAGATCGCCCTGGGCGCCGCGGGCGTCGCCCTCGTCGGCGTGACCGCCGGCGCCATCGCACTGCTGCGGCGGCGCTCGCGCCGCTGAGCGCCGCGCTACTCGAGCATCGTCGGATCGACGATCGGCTCGGGTTGGATGGCCGTGTGGTCGGCGAGCGTCGGATCCGCGTCGAGCTCGCTCCGGCCCCGGGTCCGGCGGGGCCGCGTGCGTCCGGTGGGCGGCGCGCTGTCCGGCCACGTAGGAGAACAGGGCGAAGCCCGCCACCGCGGCGATCACCAGGAAGCCGACGCGCAGGGGGATCGAGATCAGCACCGGGATCGATGCCCCGACGACCCACACGATCTGGAACCGGAGCTCGAAGCGCGCGAAGGAACGACCCCGGTTCGCGTCGGGTGCGTCGCGTTGCACCAGCGAGTCGAAGGCGAGGCGGCCGGCGGTGGAGACGACCGCCACGATCCCGGCGAGGAGCATGCACGCCGCCAGCCCGCCGATCCACGCCGCCGCCAGCCCGCCCACCACGGCCGCCGCGAGCAGGGTCGTGAGCATGCGCTCCTCGGGGAACGAGCGCCGCAGCGCCGGCGCCACCGCTGACCCGAGCAGCGCGCCCGCGCCCGTGAGGAGGAGGACGGCACCGAGCTTCCACGTGTCGCCGTCACGCAGCTGGAACAGCAGGAGGAAGGTGAGGAAGCCCACGATCCCTCGCACGAGGCCCATCGCCGACGCGGCGAGGAGGATGCCGGCGCCGCGGAGCTCGGCCGACTCCGCGGCGGTGGCGGGCGCGGCGGCCACCTGGGTGCGGGGGATGCGCAGGGCCGCGAGGGTGGCCGCGGCGTAGGCGGCGACGGCCAGGACCAGCACCCCCTCGGACCCGGCGATCGCGAACGCGATCCCCGCCGGGAGCGCGACGAGGGGGACGGCGAGCCCGGAGAGCAGCTGGAGCTTGGAGTTCGCCTCCACGAGCTCGCCGTCGCTGCGCACCACGGTGGGCACGACGGCGCTCCTGGAGACGGCGTAGGCCTTCCCCATGGCCAGCACCGCGAACGCCTCTGGGAACAGCAGCAGCCCGTCGAGGTCGTCGATCATCACGAGGCACACGAGCGCCCGCCCCGCGTTCACGCCCACGATCATCCAGCGCCGCCCCCCGACCGAGCGGTCGAGCGCCGGCCCGATGAACGGGGCCACGAGGGCGAGCGGTGCCATCGTGAGCGCGAGGTAGAGGAACACCCTCCACGCGGGCGTCGTTCGGATCGAGGTCGAAGAAGAGCGAGTTGGCCAGCGCGATGGTCAGCAGCGCGTCGCCGGCGGCGACGAGGACGTGCGCCCGGGCCAGCCGCGCGAACGGTGACAGGTGGAACGCGTCGGCGCCGGCCCGATGCTTCCGCGTCTGAATCGGGTCCCAGCCGGCGGGAGTGGCCATCGGGTCCAATGGTACGGGCCGCCGCCGGTGCCTCCCGCCGCGGCCTCAGGGCCTGGGCACCTCGTACTTGTACCCCAGGCCCCGGATGGTGACGATCCGGGTCGGTGACGACGGATCGGGCTCCACCTTGGCGCGCAGCCGCTTGACGTGGACGTCGAGGGTCTTGGTGTCGCCCACGTAGTCCGACCCCCACACTCGATCGATCAAGGTGTCCCGGGGCAGGACCCGCCCCGCGTTGGCGAGCAGGAGCTCGAGCAGCTCGAACTCCTTGAGCGGGAGCGAGACCGGCTCGCCGCGGATCACCACCTCGTGCCGTTCTGCGTCGAGGGCCACGTCACCGACCTCCAGCGCGTCGCCGCCGAGGACGGGTGCGGGTGCGTCGGCGGCGCGCCGTCGGAGCACCGCGCGCATCCTGGCCACGAGCTCGCGGAGCCGGTACGGCTTGGTGACGTAGTCGTCGGCTCCGACCTCGAGCCCCACCACCGTGTCGATCTCGCTGCCCTTGGCCGTCACCATGATGATCGGGACGGAGGATCGCCGACGGAGCTCGCGGCACACGTCGATCCCCGACACCTTGGGCAACATCACGTCGAGGAGCACCAGGTCCGGAGCAACCGCGTCGAAGACGTCGAGCGCCTCGGCACCGTCACGGGCGACGACGACTCGGAAGCCCTCGCGCTTCAGCCCCACCGTGAGGGCATCGACGAAGGAGTCTTCGTCTTCCACCACCAGGACGGTGGCATCGGGTGTGCTCATCGGGGCGCTCAACCTGCTTCCGACGTGACGGCAACGGGCCCGGGACCCACCGGCAGCCTCAGCACGAACGTGGATCCCTCCCCCTCGGACGAGACGACCTTCACGTCCCCATCGTGGTTGCTGGCGACGTGGCGGACGATGGCGAGTCCGAGCCCCGTGCCCCCGGTCTCGCGGCTGCGGGCCCGGTCGACCCGGTAGAACCGCTCGAACACCCGCTCGAGGTCGCGCTGGGGGATCCCGATGCCGTGGTCGCGCACCTCGATGTCCACCCAGCGCCCGTCGGTTCGCGCCCGGACCTGGACGGACGACCCGGCATCCGAGTACTTCACGGCGTTCTCCAACAGGTTGTAGGTGGCGGACACGAGCTGGCGGCGATCGCCGGTGACCATGAGCCGGGCCGCCGGCTCGTCCACCTCGATGGCGATCCCCTGCTGCTCGGCGGCGGGGCGAACGCGGTCGACCGCCTCGGCGATGAAGCGGAGCACCGGCAGCTCGTCACGACGCGCTTCCTCGGCCGCCTCGATCTGGGACAGCTCGAGGAGGTCGTCGATGGTCCGTCCCACGCGGAACGCTTCGGTGAGCATCCGCTCGGCCAGGCGCTGGGCGACGACCGCGTCGTCCTCGGCGAGCAGCGTCTCGGCGAGCAGGCCGAGGGCGCCGACCGGCGTCTTCAGCTCGTGGCTGATGTTGGCCACGAAGTCGCGCCGGACGGCCTCGAGGCGGCGCAGGTCGGTGACGTCGTCGACCACCACCAGGACACCCAGCCGGTGGCTGTCCTCCTGGAGGCGCACGGCCTTCAGGATCAGGGTCCGGCGGGGGGGCCCGAACAGGTCGATGGTCCTCGCGGGGACCGCGCGGTCGACCGGCTGCGACACCTCCTCGGCGAGCTCCGCGATCGCCTCCTCCACCAGGGCCTCGCCATGGCGGGCGGCGAGGTAGCCCGCCGCGACCTCGTTGCGATAGGCGATGGCGCCGTGGTCGTCGAACACCACCACGCCCTGCGGGATCACGTCGAGCGCGTGGGCCAGGCGGGCCTCCGCCTCCGACCCCTCGCCCCCCTGCCGCAGCGTGCGGTCGACCGCGCGCTCGATGGCGGAGGTGGCCCGCGCGAGGCCCGCCCCGGTGGGCTCGACGTCCGGCGACAGTCGGCGGCCCGCGGCCAACAGGCGCTGGGCGAGGCGGTGCTGACCGACGAACACCAGGATCAGCACCACGACCAGCCCGACCACGAGCACGCCGAGGAACGCGTTCACGCGCCCTCGATCTCGTCGGGGGGAGCGGCGTGCGACCGGGCCGCCAGGCGGGCGACGCCCGCGTGCTCGGGCAGCCAGCCGGTGACCATGTACTGGACCCGCTCGCCGATGTTGACGGCGTGGTCGCCGATGCGCTCGTAGTAGCGACCCACCAGCGCCAGCTGGACCGCGACCTGGACGTCACGGACGTCGGCGTGAACCTCCAGGATCGTCTGGATGTAGTCCCGGTGCAGCTCGTCGAGACGATCGTCCATGTCGTCGAGCGCTCCGGCGAGGTCGGCGTCCTGCTGCTGATACGCGTCCATGGCCCAGCCGTAGAGGCGCACCGCCTCCGCGGCCATGCTCTGGAGCAGGCTGCGCAAGGGCACGGGCACCTCGGAGCCGTAGAGGCGCCGCGTGGCCTTGGCGACGTTGACCATCAGGTCACCGGACCGCTCGATCTCAGAGGTGAGGCGGATCGCCGTGACGATGGCACGCATGTCGCTGGCCATCGGTTGCTGCCGGGCGAGGATCGTGAAGCAGCGCTCCTCGATGTCGAGGGTGAGGGCATCGATCTCGTCGTCGGCGTCGATGAGCTCCTGCGCCTCGGCCAGGTCGATGGTGAGCAGGGCCTCGGTGCCCCGCATGATCGACTCCGTGACGCGGGCGGCCGCTCGGATGAGGTCACGCTGCACCTCGTCGAGCTGCTGATGGAACGTCGACCGGCTGTCGGGCATCGTCGCCCTCCTCTACCGGACCTCGGCGGCGAGGTGCGCGGGCTCGCCGGTGATGAGGTAGCGCAACCGCGCCCCGATGATCGCGCCGTGGTCGGCGATGCGCTCCAGGGCCCGCCCGGCCGAGAAGCACGCCATCGCGATGCGCACCGCGTCCGGACCATCCAGCCGCTTGAGCTCGCTCATCAACCGCTCGTAGTAGAGGTCGAGGTCACGGGACTGGGTGGCGAGGTCGGTCGCCAGCCGGAGGTCCTGAGCGGCCCAGGCTCGCAGGGCGACCCGGTAGATCTCCACCGCTTCGTCAGCGAGGGTGACGAGGATGTCGAACAGCACGGCGGACCGCACGAGGAGCTCGTGCTTCGGCGAGAGCTTCACCACCCGCAGCGCGAGGTCGCCGACCCGCTCCAGCTCCGAGACGATCCGCAGCACCGACACGATGAACCGCAGGTCGGACGCCACCGGCGACTCCCGCCCGAGCAGCAGGTAGCAGCGCTCGGTGAGCGACACGTTCATGGCGTCGATCTCGTTGTCGGCTTGGAACGCCGCGGCCGCGAGCGTCGGATCGCCCGTGCGCAGGTTCTCCCGCATGCGCTCGAGGTTCTCGTCGACGCGGACGCCCATCAGCTCCACCTGGAGGCGCAGCTGCTCGAGCTCCTCCCGGAACCCGTGCCGCAGTGGCTCGACGGGTTGGGCGTCCATGGTCAACCGAAGCGACCGGTGACGTAGTTCTCGGTGCGCTCGTCGCTCGGGTTCGAGAACATCTTGTCGGTGCTGTCGACCTCGACGAGCAGCCCCGTGCGGGTGTCGCTCTCGGGGTTCACCTCGGTCGTGAAGAAGGCGGTGCGATCGCTCACCCGGGCGGCCTGCTGCATGTTGTGGGTGACGATGACGATCGTGTACTGGTCCTTGATCTCCTGCATGAGGTCTTCGATGCGAGCCGTCGCGATCGGGTCCAGCGCCGAGCAGGGCTCGTCCATCAGGAGCACCTCCGGGTCGGTGGCGATCGCCCGTGCGATGCACAGGCGCTGCTGCTGTCCACCCGACAGGCTCATCCCCGACGCCTTCAGGCGCGACTTGACCTCGTCCCAGAGACCGGCGCCCTGGAGCGCGCGCTCGACGATGTCGTCCATGTTGCCCTTGGTGCCCGCCACCTTCGGTCCGTAGGCGACGTTCTCGTAGATCGACTTCGGGAACGGGTTCGGCTTCTGGAACACCATCCCGATGCGCCGCCGGACCTCCACCGGGTTGACCTCCCGGTCGTACAGGTCGACGCCGTGGTAGGTGACCTTCCCCTCGACCCGAGCGATGTCGATCAGGTCGTTCATGCGGTTGAAGCAGCGCAGCACGGTCGTCTTGCCGCAGCCGGACGGGCCGATGAAGGCGGTGATCTCGTGGCGGTTGATCTGCACGTTCACGTCGCGCACGGCGCGGAAGGTCCCGTAGTAGACGCTGAGGCCAGCGACGTCGAAGACGACCTCGGGGGCGGGGCCCGGTTCGGCCTGGTGCTCGACGTGGGGGGTGACGTTGACGCTCTCGTCCACTGTGGCGGGCTCCGTGATGTGGTGGGCGGACATCGATCAGGTCCTCTTCTTCTCATAGTGGTTGCGAAGCAGGATCGCCCCCGTGTTCATGATGATCACGATGACCAGCATCACGATGATGGCCGCGGCGGCGATCTCGTCGAACCCCTTCTGCGGGTTCTTGGTCCACTCGGTGACGACGATGGGCAGCGCGGTGAACCGCTCGCGGAGCTGGCCCACGTCGAGCAGCGATGGATCGCCGGCCAGTCGACCCGTCGTCGCGCCGACGAGGATCAGGGGCGCCGCCTCCCCCAGGGCCCGAGCCAACGAGAGGATGAGGCCGGTGATGATGCCGGGGGCCGCGTACGGGAGCACGTGGGCTCGGATCACCTCCCAGCGGGTGGCCCCGACGCCGTAGCCGGCCTCGCGCAGCGCGTTGGGCACGGCCCGCACCGCCTCCGACGCGGTGATGATCACGATCGGCAGCACGAGGATCGCCAGCGTCAGCCCGGCCGACACGATCGTGCGGCCCTGCGCGCGCCCCGGGCCGGTGAGCTCGCTGAGCGCCTTCGTGAAGATCGTCAGCCCGAGGATGCCGTAGACGATCGACGGAACGCCGGCCAGGTTGCGGATGTTCACGTTGACGAACCGGCTGAACGCGGTGTCGCCGGCGTACTCCTCGAGGTAGATCGCGGCCCCGATCCCGAGCGGGAAGGACAGCGCCACCACGAAGGCGCAGATCCAGAAGGACCCGATGAGGCCTTGGTACAGGCCGGCGTCGTCCGCCTGCGTGCGCAGGGTGCCGGTCATGAAGTCCCCGAAGCGCTCCAGGAGCACCGGCATGCCGGTCTGGAGCACGTCGAGGATCAGGGTGGTCAGCACCAGGATGCTGAAGCCCAGCGACAGGAACAGCAGGACCAGGAAGATGCTGCCGGCCCAGTCGGTGCCGCCCCGGGTGAGCTGGTCGCGGACGGAGCGCTCGGCGGCCCGGGGCCCGATGGTGGCGGGGGTGGTGAGAGCCATCGTCCTCCTAGTAGCTGATCCGGACCCGGCGCACGAAGCGGGAGGCGATGACGTTGAGCGCGAACGTGATGAGGAACAGCACGGAGCCGACGAAGAACAGGCTCTGGAACGTGAGCGCCTCGCCCACCACGGCGTCGGTGCCCGCGGCCTGGGAGGCCATGGCGGCCGTCATGGTGAGCCCCTGGTCGGTCGGGCTGAAGTTGAGCAACGTGCCGCCACCGGCGCCGCCCGCGATGAACACCACCATCGTCTCGCCGATGGCGCGTGAGGCGGCCAGGATGAAGGCGGCCACCAGGCCCGACACCGCGGCCGGGAGCACGACTCGCATCGTGGTGGTGATCTTGCGAGCTCCCATGCCGTAGCTCGCCTCGCGCAGCGCCTGGGGCACGCTGCGGAGGGCGTCCTCCGACACCGACGCCACCAGCGGGATCGACAGGATCCCGACGCCGATGCCCGCGGCCATCAGCGAGAACGGCGTCGGTGGCGCCGAAGAAGCGCTGCACCACCTGCGGCGAGATGACGCTGATGGCGAAGAAGCCGAGCACGACCGACGGGATGCCGGCCAGGATCTCGAGCGTGGGCTTCAGCACCTTGCGCACGCCGGGGCGGGCGTACTCGGAGAGGTAGATCGCCGACCCGAGCCCAACCGGAGCGGCGATCACCATGGCGACGGTCGTGACGATGGCGCTGCCGACCAGGAGCGTCCAGATGTTGTACTCCCCGCGGCGGGGGAACCAGCCGTCCGAGGACAGCACCGTCGCCCACTCGACCTGGGTGACGAAGGTCCACGTCTCCTTGGCGAGCGAGAACACGATCAGCGCGCTGATGAGGATGGACGTCGCCGCCGCCGCCGTGAGCGCGACGCGCACGAGACGCTCGGTTCGGACCCGGCGGCGGTCGCCCCTCAGGTCTTCCAACGTGATGGCCATCAAGCCTTCCTAGGGGTGCAACGAGAGGCTAACGAGCGGAGCGTGGGCTGGGGTCGGGCGAGACCGCCCGACCCCAACGTCACGCCATGGGGAGGATCAACCGCCGTCGCGGGTGCCGGTCTCCCGGTCCGCCCAGACGGTCCGAGTGGCCTCGAGCTCCTCGGGGGCGAGCTCGACGTACCCGACGTCCGCCACCGACGCGATGCCCTCATCGGAGAGGTAGAAGTCGACGAAGGACGAGAGGGCCTCGCTCTCCTCGGCCATGGTGGCGTTCACGTAGATGTAGAGGTTGCGCGAGATCGGGTAGGTGTTGTCGGCGATCGTCTCGGCGGTGGGAGCGACGCACTCGCCGCCCGGCTCGGCGGCGATCGGGATCTCCGTGACGCCTTCCCCGGCCTGCTCGGCGAACGCGAAGCCCACCCAGCCGAGCCCCGCCTCGGAACCCTCGATGCCGGCGATGATGGCGTTGTCGTCGGCCTGCGACGAGTAGTCCTTCCGCGCCGTCTCGATCTGCTCCTCGGTGATGGCACCCGCCTCGGCCTGGGCCTCGCTGATGTCCCCGAACACGATCTCCGTGAAGGAGTCGTAGGTGCCGGACTCCTCGCCGGGAGCCGTGATGTCGAGCGAGGCGTCCGGGAAGGTGGTGTCCGAGCCGAGCGAGGCGGCCAGCTCCTGGGCGTCGCTCCAGCTCTCGAAGCCCTCGGACTCCGGTCCGATGAGGGCGTAGAGGTCGGCGAAGCTGAGGCACTCGATCTCGTTGTCCGGGCTGGTCATCACCGCGATGCCGTCGATGCCGATCTTGAGCTCGATGAACTCGATGCCCGCGTCCTCGCACGCGGCGACCTCCTCCTCGTCGATGGGACGCGAGGCGTCGGAGATGTCGGTGTCGCCGACGCAGAAGAGCGCGAAGCCGTCACCCGTACCCGGGCCGTCGACGTTGGCCGCCACACCGGAGCCGCAGTCGTCGAGGAGCTCGCCGACGCGAGCCGAGATGGGCTCCACGGTCGAGGAACCGGACACGATCACGTCGCCTTCGGCCGTCGGGCAGTCTTCGGAACCGCCAGGGGTCGAGGTCTCATCGGTGGTCGAGCTGGACTCGTCGTCGGAGCCGCACGCCGCGGCCACGAGGCCGAAGGCGAGCAGCAGGGAAAGCCAGAGCATCGGCATCTTCTTGAACACGGGGTGCCCTCCTTGGGGGAGCAACAGATGTCTTCCGGGTGACGGTTCGTCGCCGCGCACCGTAGGAAGCCCCGGTGGCGGGGAGGCATGGCGATGGTGAACGAGAGGTGAACCGCGCCCCAACCTTCGGGGGCGCGTTCGCAGGTCAGCTGCGCCGGCGGATCCTCGTGCGAGCGATCTCCTGCAGGCGCAGGTGCGTCTCCACCTCGCCCGAGCCGTCGACGTGGGCCCAGCCGCCGTCGGTGTGCAGCTGCCAGGCGAGCGTGTCGTCGGCCAGGTTCACCTCGAGGATCTCGTCGAGGCGGGCTTGCAGCTCCGGCTCGTCGACCGCCACCAAGGCCTCGACGCGCCGGTCGAGGTTGCGTGGCATCAGGTCCGCCGACCCGATCAGGATCCGGGGCTGGCCGACACCGTTGCCGTTCGCGAAGCGGTAGATCCGGCTGTGCTCGAGGTAGCGACCGATGATCGACCGCACCCGGATCCGCTCCGACACGCCCGGGATCCCGGGGATGAGGCAGCAGATGCCCCGGATGATCAGGTCGATCTCGACCCCGGCGCTCGACGCGCGGTACAGGGCATCGATCATCGCCGTGTCGACGAGGCTGTTCATCTTCAGGGTGATGGACGCCGGTGCGCCAGCCCGGGCGGCCTTCACCTCCTTGCGGATCAGCCGCTCGATCCCCGTGCGGGTGGTGTGCGGTGACACGAGCAGGGTGTGGTAGCGGACGTCACGCCCGTAGCCGGTCAGGAAGTTGAACAGCTGCGTGAGATCGGAGCCGACGTCGGCGTCGCAGGTGAGCAGCCCGATGTCCTCGTAGGTGCGCGCCGTCTTGGAGTTGTAGTTGCCGGTGCCGATGTGGCAGTAGCGGCGGATGCCGTCGGGCTCGTCGCGCACGACGAGCGCCGTCTTGGTGTGGACCTTCAGGCCGACGAGCCCGTAGACGACGTGCACACCGGCCGTCTCGAGCGCCTTGGCCCACTCGATGTTGGCCCCCTCGTCGAACCGGGCCTTGAGCTCGACCAGCACCGCCACCTGCTTGCCGCGCTCGGCCGCCCGGATCAGCGACCGCACGATGGGGCTGTCACCGGAGGTGCGGTAGAGCGTCATCTTGATGGCGAGCACGTGGGGGTCCGTGGACGCCTGCCGGATGAACTCCTCGACCGTGGTGCGGAAGGAGTCATAGGGGTGGTGCACGAGCACGTCGCCTTCGCGCAGGACGGCGAAGAAGTCGGGGCGCTCCTCCTCCCCGGTGTCGAGCCGGGCGGGCGACACCCGCTTGAACACGGGGTCCTTCAGCTCGGGGCGGTCGAGCGCATGGACCGACCAGAGCCCGCCGAGGTCCAACGGGCCCTCGCAGCGGTAGATGTCGTCCTCGCCGACGTCGAGCTCCCGCTGGAGGAGCTCCCGGACCTCGTCGGTGATCCCCGCGCTGAGCTCGAGCCGCACGGCGCGGCCGAACTGCCGTCGCCGCAGCTCGATCTCGACGGCGGCCAGGAGGTCGTCGGCCTCCTCCTCCTCGAGGGTGAGGTCGGCGTTCCGGCTGACCCGGAACGTGTGGTTGGACTCCACCTCCATGCCGGGGAAGAGCTGGCCGAGGTGGGCGGCGATGACCTGCTCGAGCGGCACGAAGCGCTCGCCGTCGGGCATGACCACGAACCGGGGCAGGAGGTCGGGCACCTTGACCCGCGCGAACCGACGCTCCTCGGTGACGGGGTCTCGCAACAGGATGGCGAGGTTCAGCGACAGGTTCGAGATGTAGGGGAACGGGTGCCCGGGATCGACCGCCAGGGGGGTCAGGACCGGGAAGATCCGTTGCTCGAACGTCTCGACCATGAACTTCTCGTCGTCGTCGTCGAGCTCGTCCCAGCTGGACAGCCGGATCCCGTTGGCGGCCAACGCGGGCACGATGCCGTCGAGGAAGAGGCGCTGCTGACGCCGCACCAGGCGCTCCACCCGGTCGCGCACCTCGAGGACCTGCTGGCCCGGGGTGCGGCCGTCGGGGGTGGTGGTGCCGAGCCCGGCCGACACCTGCTCCTTCAGCCCGGCCACCCGCACCTGGAAGAACTCGTCGAGGTTCTGGCTGAAGATGGCGACGAACTTGGCCCGCTCGAGCAGGGGCACCCGCTCGTCCTCGGCCAGGGCGAGCACCCGCTCGTTGAAGTCGAGCCAGGACAGCTCGCGGTTGATGTACCGCGGCTCGGTCGGGGGGATCGTCGAGAAGACCCTTCGTCACCTGATCAGCCGGCACGACGGCGAGCGTACCGACCCCGGCCTGCGTCAGCCCTGTGGCTCGTCCTCTTCGGGCAGGCCCAGATCCCAGTCGAGGAGGATGTTCTCGCGCTCGGCGTCGCGGATCACCCGCTCGCGGTTGCGACGGAACTGCGGATCGTGCGGCGGGAGGAGCACGAGGCGGGCGAGGACCCGGCCCCGGAACTCCTCGATGATCTGCCGGTCGCCGAAGTCCGAGTGGATCTCCCAGTGGGGCGCCACCGGTCCGAGGTAGACGACCCGCGCGTGGGCACGGGGCGGTTCGAGGGGGACAGCAGCGACGTCAGACATGGCGGCCCACGTTAGCGGGTGGCCCCGTCGGATCCCCAGGTCAGGATCGGTCGCCCCGCCTCGCGAGCTCGGCCTCCACGGTCTTGCTCCTCGCCGGCCCGCACGATCTTGATCTCGCACCGTGTCGCCCGGCTCCTTGTCGAGGATGGTGTCGCGCACCGCGGACGCCTCGGTGACCTCTTCGCCGTCGATCTCGACGATCACGTCTCCGGGCTGGAGGCCCGCGTTGTCCGCCGCCGAGCCCGGGACGACCTCCGTCACGAACGCGCCCTCGTCGACCTCGACGTCGAAGCGGGTCCGCACCTCGTCGGTCAGGTCGCTGATGTCCGAGGTCGACACGCCGAGGAAGGCCTGATCGGGGGTGATCTGGCCCTCGCCGGCCTGCAGGTCCTCGATGATCGGACGGGCCCGATCGATGGCGATCGAGAACCCGAGGTTCTGGGCGTCGGCCACGATGGCGGTGTTGACCGCCACGACCTGGCCGGCGGCGTTGACCAGCGGCCCGCCTGAGTTGCCGGGGTTGATGGCGGCGTCGGTCTGGATCAGACCCTCCAGCGACACGCCCTCGGTCTGCAGGTCGCGCTCCTTGGCCGACACGATGCCCCGGGTGACGGTGGCGTCGCCGCCGAGGTTCAGGGCGTTGCCGATGGCGATCACCTCGTCGCCCACGCGCAGGTCGTCCGACGAACCGAGCTCCGCGGGCACGAGGTCGTCGACCCCCTCCACCTGGATCACGGCCAGGTCGTTGTCGGGTGAGCTGCCGACGAGCGTGGCCGGATGCTCCGAGCCGTCGTTGAGCACGACCGTGATGTCACCGAGGTTCCCGATCACGTGGGCGTTGGTGAGCACGAGACCGTCCTCGGTGAGCACGATGCCCGAGCCGGCGCCCTCGAAGAGGCCCCGAGCGGTCTCCGTGCTCGTCTGGATGGAGACGACCGACGGCTGGACCTTGGCGAGGATGCCCTGGATGTCGAGCGCGCCATCGCTCGTGGTCACCGGGGTGAGGACCGGTCGATCAACGGACGTTGACGGATCGTCGTCGAGCGCCACGGTGACACCCGTGGCGACCAGCGCCGCCACGAGGCCGCCGGCGACGGCCCCGAGCACGGCGGCCCGTCGGGAGCTGGGGGCCTTCGGGCGAGCAGCCGGTGTCGCACGGCCTCCGGCTGCCGGGGACGCGGCGTAGGGCAGGTCGGGTGGCGGCCGGTGGCGTCGGCTCCGAGTCGACCGGGGGGACGGGCGTCGTCGTCGGCTCGCCGGCCCACGGTGCCCGCGGCCGGCGGCGCGGCGGGCTCGGCCGGGGGGATCGGGGTCGGTGGGCTGGTCGGGCTCGGTGCTCATGGCTGACATCCTCTCCTCGCCCCCGCCGAATGCCACCGCGACGGACCGACGTTCTCTCAGGAACGCTTCAGACTTTCCGCGGAACCAATCAGGGTCGAGGGCCGTAGTAACGGGCAACACCGAAAGGCAGGCCCCCCGAATGGAACACGAACACGCCTGGATGGCCCGAGGCCTCTGCGTGAGCATCCCGCCGTCGACGTTCTTCCCCAGCGACGGCTCGGGCGTCGAGGTGGCCAAGAAGATCTGCATCGACTGCCCGGTGAAGAGCGAGTGCCTCGAGCACGCGCTCGTGAACCGCATCGATCACGGCGTGTGGGGGGGCTGCTCCGAGCGTGAACGGCGTCGGATCCTGAAGCGCCGCCGCGATTCGAAGCCCGCGGTGGTCAGCTGATCGATCAGGCGGTGGGCTTGTCGCCCTCGGCGTCCTCGTCGTCGGTGGCCTGCACGCCCTTCTTGAACTCGCTCTGCGCCTGACCCAGCGAGCGAGCCAGCTTCGGCAGCTTCGCCCCTCCGAAGAGGACGAGGATCACGACGAGGACGATGATCAGCTCTGGAGCGCCGAGGTTCACGGGTCCACCGTACCAGCCGCCCCCGCAGGGGCGGCATCGGGTGACCCGGGATGCCAGGCTCCCGGGGTGCTCGAGTGCGTCGTCAACATCAGCGAGGGCCGGGATCACGGGCGGCTGGCCCAGCTGACGAGCGCCGTCGGCCGCGACCTGCTCGACCTGCACGTCGACCCCGACCACCACCGAGCGGTGTTCACGCTCGTGGGCGAGCAGGCGCCCCGCGCCCTCGCCACCGCCGCCATCGAGATCCTCGACATCCGAGCGCACGCCGGCGCCCATCCCCGCCTCGGGGTGGTCGACGTGGTGCCCTTCGTACCGCTCGCCGGGCAGCGCATGGGCCGAGGCCATGACGGCCCGCGATGCCTTCGCCGCGTGGCTCGCCGACGAGCACGGCGTGCCGTGCTTCCTCTACGGGCCGGAGCGCACGTTGCCCGACACGCGGCGCCACGCCTTCCGCGCCCTGCGACCGGCGACGGGTCCGTCCGCCCCGCACGAGACCGCCGGCGCGACGGCCGTCGGGGCGCGGGGACCGCTCATCGCCTTCAACGTCTGGATGGCCCGAGCCGGACCTGGACGCTGGCGCGACGGGTCGCGGCCGACGTGCGCGGACCGGAGATCCGCGCGCTCGGCCTGCAGGTCGGGGACGCCACGCAGGTGTCGATGAACCTGGTGGAACCCCTGACGACCGGTCCCCGCGAGGCCCGCGCCCTCGTGCTCGATCGCTTGCGGGCCGCCGGGGCATCCATCGACCGATGCGAGCTGGTGGGGCTGGTGCCCGAAGCGGTGATCGACGCGATCCCGGAGGACGAGTGGACAGCGCTCGACCTGGCTCCTGATCGGACGATCGAATGGCGGCTGGGCCGGCGAGCGGCACCGGCCTGACGCGGGTCGATCAGGCGGTGGTGGCCCGGCGGGCGAGCGCCCGCTGCCGACGCAGACGGCGTCGCTCGCGCTCGCTCATGCCGCCCCAGATGCCGAACTTCTCGCCGTTCACCAGGGCGTACTCGAGGCAGTCCTCGCGGACGACGCACCCACGGCAGACCTCCTTGGCCTCCCGGGTGGACGCGCCGCGCTCCGGGAAGAACAGGTCGGGATCGACGCCGAGGCAGTTGGCGTAGTCCTGCCAGGAGCGATCATCAGGTTCGATGGAGATGGGGATCTGCACGTGCCCTCCTAGGGGTGGGACGGTGCACCTCAATGGGGTCGATGTGGCGGTTGCCCCCGGCAACTACCACATCCGTAATTACAACGGTGTGATCTTGGCGCGTCGACGGCCGTTGCGCAAGAGGGAAGCCCGGAATTCCGGGCTCGTTGAGTCGCGCGGGCCGTTGCGGAACACTCCTCTGCACATGCCCGCCCACCTGCAAACCCCGCACGAGCAGAGTGCTCACCCTCGGCGCATCGCCGTCGCGCTCGGTGGCGGGCTGCTGCTGGTGGCGGGCGCCCTCACGAACGGTCCGGGGGAAGGGGCACCCCTCCGGCGCGCCGGGACGAGCTCGACGACGCCGCCCACCGTGCTCGCGGAGGAGATCGTGGCGAGCACCACGACCGTGCCGCCGGTGCCGCCCACCACCTCGGGCACCGTCACCGTGCCCACCCCTCCCCCGGTGACGGGCCAGACCCCAGAGGCGACGACGCCGCCCACCATCCTCCCGCCGCTGATCATCACGTCACCCACCCCGCCGCGCACGATCACCACGGAGCCCCCGGCCACGACGACGACCGTCCCGATCGACGCCGCCCCTCCCCCGGGCGACCTCTAGCGCTCAGGCGGGGCGACGGTCGCGGTTCGTCCGCATCGCTCGCTTCTGCTCGATGAAGTCGACGAGCACGTAGTCGCCGAGCGTCTCCGGCGTGGTGAAGAACGCCCGGCCTCGGTTCATCTGCGTGAGCTTCTCGACGAAGGCCCGGAGGTACGGGGTGGCGTCGAGCATGAAGGTGTTGATGCGGATCTGCTCCTTCGTGCAGCGGGCGACCTCGCGCAGGGTGGCGTCGATCGTCTCCTGCACCGGCGGATAGCTGAAGAACGGCTGGGCCATCCCCGTCTCGAAGTGGGCGGTGGGCTCGCCGTCGGTGATCATGATGATCTGCTTCGTGCCGGTCTGCCGGGCGAGCATCTGGCGGCTCAGCAGGAACGCGTGCTGCATGTTGGTGCCGTAGACGAAGTCCCACGACACCTCGGGCAGCTGCTCCGGCGTGATGACCCGGGCCACCTCGCTGAAGCCGACGATCCCGAGGAAGTCGCGCGGGAACTGCATCGAGATCAGCGAGTGCAGCGCCATCGCCACCTTCTTGGCGGCGAGGAAGTTGTCGCGCATGGGCATCGACAGCGACAGGTCGAGCATCAGCACCGTGGAGCTGCGCACGACCTGCTCGGTCTGCTCGATCTCGAAGTCGTCCGGCGTGAGTCGCACCGGCGTGCCCCCGCCCGTGCGGCGCACGGCGTTGCGGACGGTGCGCTCGATGTGGAGGTTGAACGGGTCGCCGAACTCGTACGCCTTGGTGTCGTACGTGCGCTCGTGGCCGATCCCGGTCCGCTCGATCTCGTGGCGACCGAGCTTGTCGCGGGCGAGCTTGGAGAAGAGGTCGGACAGCGCGTTGCGACCGATCTTGCGGAGGCCCTTCGGCGTGAGCTCGAGCTTCCCCTCCTTGTTGTTGATGAGGCCGGCCTCCTCGAGCTGCTGGGCCAGCTTCGAGAGCTGCTCGAGGCTGCGGGCGGCGTCGTCGCCGAGCAGATCGCGGGCCCGCTCGATGTCGACCTCCGCCAACGCCCCGGGGGATGAGGCGCCGCGCATCATCTGCTCGAGCTGGTCGAGGTCGCCGAGCTCGTTGAGCATCTGGGCCGCCTCGGCGAAGCCGAGCGGGTCCTGCCCGGAGAAGTCGTAGCGACGCTCCCAGCCCATCTGCGGGAAGAGCTGCTGGAGGTGGCCGCCGAGCTGATCCATCTGCCAGCGGAGGTCCATGTCCTCGAGGAGCGCCTCGGACAGGCCCTGCAGCTGCGCCCGCTGCTCGGGCGTCATCGAGTTGAGCATCGCCTGCATGGCCGCCATGCGCTGCGCCATGATCTCGAGCAGCTCGTCGAGGGTCTCGGGGTTCTCCGGGAAGAAGTCGCCGTAGCGCTCCATGAACTGCTCGAAGGCCGGCCTGCGTGTCCTGGCCGGCCTCCTTCATCGCCAGCAGGTCGTTGAGGTCGTTGAGCATGTCCTTCATGCGCTGCATGGCCTCGGGGCTCATCTCCTGCATGGCCCCGGACATCTGGTTGAAGTAGCTCTGCGCCATCTCCTGCCGGAGCTGGTCCATCAGCTCGTCGAACTTCTCCCGGGCCTCGCTCGAGGTGAACTCGTACTGCTGGAGCTGCTGCACCATCCCCGCGAGGTCGGGCGGCAGCATGTCGAGCTCGAGGTTGCGCTCGGCGACGACCTGGTCGGTGATCTCCTGGCGCCGCTCGTCGCCGCTCTCCCGAGCCTCCCGAGCGAGCTCGTCGAGGCCCTCGCGCTCCATGTCGAGCACCTCGCGGAGGGACTCGGCGATCTCCTCGTACACGCCGCCGAGGTCGTAGCGCTCGAGCTGGTCGCGGCGGCGGCGACGCAGCCGCTCCATGAGGTCGCGCATCCCCATGACCTGCTCGTCGTTCCGGTCGCGGAAGCCCTGCTGCATCATCCGGCGCAGCGCCGCGTGGAGGTCGCCGTGGTACAGGAGATCGTCGGTGATCTCCTCCAGCACCGCCTCGGCATCGAGGTCGAAGCCCACCTGCGTGCCGTCCCACTTGGAGTACCGGAACCGCGGCGCGCCAGTCATCGGGGTCACCCTATTGCTGGTCGGCCCTCTTCGGCGGCGCTCAGAGGTCGCGAGAGGACCTCGAGCGGGAAGGGCGGCTGGGCGAGGGGCTTCACGGCGAGGCGGACCAGGAGCAAGGGGTTGTCGTCCCCGGCGATGCGGTTGGAGCTGAGCTCATCGCAACCCAGGCAGCGATGGATCAGCACCCACTCGCCATCGCCGCGCACGGTGATGGCGATCGGCTCCATGCGCGCGTGGCACTCGGCGGCTCGGTCCCCCGGACGGTGGTCGTCGACGTGCTTGCTGGTGAGGCACGCCGGGCAGTGGTTGCGGTGCGCCGTTCCCGGGGCGCGCATCGAGACGTCGAGGCGGCAGTGGGCGCAGCGGAAGGACTCGGCGCGCTGGTGGGGGCGCCGGCGGTGATCGTTGGAAGACACGGTGGACTCCTGTGCGGTTGCTCGGACGGGTGGGCGCGCGTGGTGCGCCTCCGTCGGCCGCGAGGGTCCGGCTCGGGATCAGTGAGCGCTCGGGCTCACCAGCTCAGAGGGACCCTCCGTCGGGTCGACGCGAGGCGCTCCGAGCCATCCGGGTCGTCAACATGTCACCCTCCCAGGGACGATCGTTCGGGCCGGGTGCCCGAGCGCCGTCCTTGCTACGGGGGCCAAGGGCTCGGTGGCAACGCAGTTTCGGGAAGGGACCCGAGGTGGGCGGTGTTGCTTCGTACGTGAAGGTCGAGATCTGGAGCGATGTCGCGTGCCCGTGGTGCTACGTCGGGACGCAGCGGTTCGGGCGGGCGATCCAGGAGACCGGCGTCGACGTCGAGGTCGTCTACCGGTCCTTCGAGCTCGACCCGACGGTTCCCACGGGCGGTGACAGCCCGCTGCTGGTCGACTACCTCGCGCAGAAGTTCGGGGACCGCAGCCGGGTGCAGGCTGCGCACGCCCGGCTCACCGACGCCGGCGCCGAGCTCGGCATCGACTTCCGCTGGAGCGGATGCGCCGGGCCAACACGTTCGACGCCCACCGGCTGCTCGCCTGGGCGCTGCACGAGCACGGGCCGGACAAGCAGCGAGCGGTGAAGCAGCGCGCTGCTGCACGCGTACTTCACCGACGGCGCCGACGTGGCCGACCACGCCGTGCTGGCCCAGCTGGCCGCGGACGTCGGCCTCGACCCGGCGGCGGCCGTCCGCGCTCCTCGCCTCCGACGACGAAGCCGACTTCGTGCGAGCCGAGCGCGAGGAGGCGTACGGCAACGGCATCAACGCCGTCCCCACCTTCATCGTCGAGGGGCAGTGGATGCTCCAGGGCGCCCTCGACACCGACAAGTGGGTCAAGGCCCTCACCCACATCCAGGCGGAGCTGGCCCAGACCTGACCACCCCAGAACTGCTTCTGTGTGCGCTGAGGTTCGCAATGCGGTGCTGAGCGCACACAGAAGCGTGAGCGGGCGTCGGGCCAGGATGGCCGATGAGCGACTGGCCCGAGGGGTTCATGTGGGGCACGGGGGCGTCGGCGACGCAGGCCGAGGGCGCCCCGCCAGGCAGCGATTGGTACGCGTGGGAGGAGGCGGGCGTGGTGCCGCGCTCGGGCGACGGGAACGGCTTCGCCACGCGGCACGCGGAGGACTTCGCGCTCTACAAGGAGCACGGGCTCACGCACCACCGGCTCTCCCTCGAGTGGACCCGCCTCGAGCCCGAGCAGGGGAAGCACGACGAGCAGGAGGTCGAGCGCTACCGCAACCTGCTCCGGGCCGGACGCGACGCCGGGATCTCGGTGTGGGCCTGCCTCCACCACTTCGTCCTCCCCGGCTGGTTCGCCGACGACCTCCACGGCTTCCGCGACGACAAGCAGGGCCGCCTCGTGTGGAGCCGGCACGTCGACTGGGTGGCGGAGACGTTCGGCGACCTGGTGGCCGGGTGGAAGCCGATCAACGAGCCGACCTTCTACGCCCTGGGCTCGCACCTGTTCGGCGCCATCCCGCCCGGGCGCAGGGACCGCAACGAGGCCGCCAACGTCCTCAAGACGATCCACCAGGCGGGCGCCGACGCCGCCCGCCTGCTGCGCACGCCGGCCACGCCCGTCGCCACCGTCGAGGCCCTGGTCCCGATCTTCAAGGCCGAGGACACGGTGGCCGCCACCGAGGCGGCCGCGCAGCTCGACGAGCTGTGGTGGCAGTCGTGGGCCGATGACGACCAGCTCGACGCCTACGACTACCTCGGCTTCTCCTACTACTCAGCCATCGGCGTGACCGGGGACGGCAAGATCGGCCGCTGGCCGGTCGACGGCACGCCCGGCCCGCAGGGCTACGTGCCGTGGGCGGAGGGCTTCGCCCACGTCCTCGAGCGCCTGTCGGCCGACCATCCCGGCCGGCGGATCCTCGTGTGCGAGGCGGGCATCGGCACCGACGACGACCAGCGCCGCAAGGACTACGTCGAGGACGTCCTGGGGCACGTGCACGATGCCATCACCGGCGGGGTCGACGTGGCCGGCTTGTTCTGGTGGACCGGTGTCGACAACTACGAGTGGGGCCAGGGCTTCGACGTGCGCTTCGGCCTCTTCGATCGCGACCGCAACCCCAGCCCCGCCGCCGAGGTCGCCAAGCAGGCCGCCCTCGCGTAACCCGATCTGTGTGCGCCAGACACCGCATAGCGGTGCTGAGCGCACACAGAAGCCGTTGTGGGTCTAGGCCCGGGCGCGGTAGGTGGAGCGGGCGCCGACGGCGTCCTTGTTGAGGCGCTTGCTGAGGTGCAGGCCCTCGAGGAGGAGCTCCACGGCGGAGGCGACCGAGGCCGCGGACTCGTCGCCGCCGGTGAGCTCGGTGACGGCGGCCCGGAGGGCGGGCTGCTGCTCGAGGAGGCCGACGTACTCGGCGGACGTGACGTCCTCACCGGCGTGGATGACGGCGCCCTCTTCGAAGGTGGTGACGATCGGACGGAAGCGCTCCGGCGTGAACCGCTCCTTGAAGACCGTGAGCACCGCCGCCTTCACGAGGTTCTCCGCGATCTGGGCGTCACGCCCCTCCTCGAGCGACTCGATCTCGATCTTGCCCATCATCGACGCGGGCAGCGCCTCGAGGTCGCTGACGCGCGGCGCGACGTCCTTCTCGCCGTGGCGGAGGGCGCGACGAGTGGCGTTGGCCACCATCACCTCGTGGTTGGTGATCGTGAAGCGAACGGACACCCCGGAGCGCTGGTTGATGTGCGGGCTCGACCGCGCGAGGTGCGACAGCGTCGCCACGATCTCGGTCATGTAGTCCGGCACCGTGACCCGCACGCCGTCGGCGACGAGCGGTGAGGCCTCGGCCAGCGCGATCTCCACCTCCGTCGACACCTCGAGCGGGTAGTGGGTGCGGATCTGCGAACCGAAGCGGTCCTTGAGCGGGGTGATGATCCGGCCGCGGTTCGTGTAGTCCTCCGGGTTGGCCGAGGCGAAGAGGACGAGGTCGAGCGGGAGGCTGATCTTGTAGCCCCGCACCTGGATGTCGCGCTCCTCGAGCACGTTCAGCAGGCCGACCTGGATCCGCTCCGCGAGGTCGGGCAGCTCGTTGATGGCGAAGATGCCTCGGTTGGTGCGCGGCACGAGCCCGTAGTGCAGGGTGAGCTCGTCGGAGAGGTACCGCCCCTCGGCCACCTTGATCGGGTCGACCTCACCGATGAGGTCGGCGATCGAGGTGTCGGGGGTGGCGAGCTTCTCGCCGTAGCGCTTGCTGCGGTGCACCCACTCGATCGGCGCGTCGTCGCCGTGCTCCGTGATCAGCTCCCGGCCGTGCCGAGACACGGGCGCGTAGGGGTCGTCGTTGATCTCGGAGCCCGCGAGGATCGGCATCCACTCGTCGAGCAGGCCGGTGAGCGCTCGGATCATGCGGGTCTTCGCCTGCCCGCGCTCGCCGAGGAAGATCACGTCGTGGCCGGCGAGCAGCGCGTTCTCGAGCTGCGGCAGGACGGTGTCCTCGAAGCCCTTCACCACCGGGAAGAGCGCCTCGCCCGACTGGATCCGCGTGATGGCGTTGCGCCGGAGCTCCTCCTTGACGGGCACCGAGGCCCATCCCGATTCGCGGAGCTGACCGACGGTGGCCGGGGCGGGATGTGACGCGGTCATCGCGCGGCACCCGGGACGATGCGAGCGACGGAGCGCCAGCGACGGAGCGGCCGAAGGCGGCCTGCGTGGCCGGGGAACGCTGCGAGCGGGGTCATGGCCGCCAACCTATCGCCGGGCCCGCGGCATCGTCCCCGCGGCGTCCCCTACCGTGGCGGCTCCATGGAGCTGACCGGGACCTGGCGCGCCGCGGTGGCCGACGACGACCTGCGCCGCACCTGGCAGGAGGACGACTTCGACGACGACGCCTGGTCGTCGGTCGAGGTTCCCGGTCACTGGCGATCGACGCCGGCCTTCGCTGACAGCGACGGACCGATCCTCCAGCGACGCTCGTTCACCTCCCCGCGACCCGTGGACGGACGCCGCGCCTGGCTGACGTTCGACGGGATCTTCTACCAAGGCGACGTGTGGCTCGACGGTGCCTACCTCGGTGACACGGAGGGCTACTTCGCACCGCACACCTTCGAGATCACCGACGCGCTGCGAGCACGGGAGGAGCACCACCTGGCCGTCGAGGTCACGTGCACCCCTCCGTCGGACCTGACCGCGAAGCGCAGCATCACCGGCGTGTTCCAGCACTGGGACTGCCTCGACCCCGACTGGAACCCGGGGGGCTCTGGCGTCCGGTCCGCGTCACCGAGACGGGGCCGGTTCGCATCGCCCGTCTCCGCGCGCTGTGTCGGGAGGCGACGCCCGAGCGGGCGGTGCTCGTGCTGCGGGCGACGCTCGACAGCGACGCGGCGCGCACGGTCTGCCTCGACACCACGCTCGGCGGGCTCGACCACGCGAGCGACCAACCGCTCGCGGCCGGTGCCAACGACGTGGAGTGGACCCTCACCGTCGACCGACCCGACCTCTGGTGGCCGCGGGCGCTCGGTGACGCGACCCTGCACGACCTCCACGTGCAGGTGCGCCTCGCTGCCGACGAGGGTGGCGGCGTGTCCGACGAGCGTCGGCTGCGCACGGGCTTGCGGCAGGTCCGCATGCGGTCATGGGTCACCAGCGTCAACGGCGAGCGGATCTTCCTGAAGGGCTCCAACCTCGGCCCGACGCGGATGGCCCTCGCGGAGGCCTCGGTCGACGACCTGACCCGAGACGTCACCTTGGCCTGCGAGGCCGGGCTCGACCTCCTGCGCGTCCATGCCCACATCACGCGACCCGAGCTCTACGACGCCGCCGATGCCGCCGGCCTCCTCCTCTGGCAGGACCTCCCGCTGCAATGGGGCTACGCCCGCGGCATCCGCAAGCAGGCCGTGCGGCAGGCCGCCGCGGCGGTCGACCTGCTCGGCCACCACCCGTCCATCGCGGTGTGGTGCGGCCACAACGAGCCGATCGCCTTGGACAACGACCCCGGCTTGTGGGGCGACCCGCAGGCCGTCCGGCGCCTGGCCGTGAAGGTGGCGGCCGCGCAGGAGCTGCCCACCTGGAACAAGACGGTGCTCGACCGTTCGATCAAGCGGGCGCTGGAGAAGGGTGACGGCACTCGGCCCGTCATCGCGCACTCCGGGGTGCTCCCCCACCCACCGCTGCTCGACGGCACCGACGCCCACCTCTACTTCGGCTGGTACCACGGGGAGGAGCGCGACCTCCCCGGGTTCATGCGGGCGATCCCTCGGATGGCCCGCTTCGTCAGCGAGTTCGGCGCGCAGGCGGTCCCCGCCGACGCGGCGTTCTGCGAGCCCGAGCGGTGGCCAGACCTGGACTGGGAGCGGCTCGAACGCACCCACGCGCTCCAGAAGGCGGTCTTCGACCGACGGGTGCCGCCCGACGCCTACCCCACCTTCGACAGCTGGCGGACCGCCACGCAGGAGTACCAGGCCACCGTCGTCCGCCGGCAGATCGAGGCGCTGCGCCGCATCAAGTACCGCCCGACCGGCGGGTTCGCCCAGTTCTGCTTCGCCGACGGCCACCCCGCCGTGACCTGGTCGGTGCTCGGCCACGATCGAGCCCCCAAGCTCGCGTACGAGGCGCTGCAGGCCGCCTGCCGACCGGTGATCGTCGTGGCCGACCGGCTGCCCGCGACGGTCGCCCCCGGGGACGCTCTCGCGCTCGACATCCACGTCGTCAGCGACCTGCGCACCCAGGTGGACGACGCCGAGATCAACGCCACCCTGACGTGGGAGGGCGGACGACGCCGGTGGCGGTGGAACGGCGACGTCCCCGCCGACGGGTGCGAGCGGGTGGGCACGATCCAGATCGTCGTTCCGGAGGCTCCCGGTCCCTTCGTGCTGTCCCTCACCTGCGCGCACGGCGACGAGCAGGTCGACAACCGCTACGACGCGCTGATCACCCGCTGACGAGCCGGACGGTCCCGGCCACGGGGTCGACCTCCACCTCGGCGCCGTCCGGGATCACACCGGTTGCGCCGGCCGCCCCGACCACCGCGGGCAGACCGAGCTCGCGGGCGAGGACCGCCGCGTGCGCCAGCACCCCGCCCTCCTCCGTCACGACGGCGCCACAGACCGCCAGCACGGCGTTGTAGGCCGGGGTGGTGAACGGGACGACGAGCACGTCTCCCGGCTCGACGGCGGCGAGGGCATCCTCGGCCCGCTCGGCGACGCGCGCCCGACCGACGTAGGACTCGCGGCCGACCCCGAGGCCTGCGACCAACACGCCTCCGGCGGGGTTCGGCGCCACGTCCTCCCGCTCCAGGAGCGACACCGCCATCATGGCCGTGCGGGTCATCCGGGCCAGGGCCGCCGGGAAGACCGACAGGTCCGGGTCGGGCTCGCGCGCACCGAGGGAGCCCGGCGTCGGCGTGACGCGAGCGACGCGCCGCGACACCGCGCGCGCCGAGACCTCCGCGGCCGACGGCCCCCCGTCGCCGATGAGCAGCTGCTCCACCTCCGCGAGCGTGAGCTCGACGGCCTCCTCCGCCGTCGCGAGGCGACCCCGCTCGACCAGCCGGCGACCCGCCTCGAGCAGCGCGCGCCGCAGCAGGCCCATCGTCCACTCGACGGTCATCGGGCCGTTGTCGTCACGCAGGTCCAGGGCCAGGCGAGCCTCCGTCAGCGCCTCGTCGAAGGCGGCCCGCTCCGTGGCGGGCACCCGCGCGCGGAGCGACGCGGCGGCGGCGTCGCCTGCGGCCGCCGCGGCGGCTTCGTCGAACGGCTGCGTGCTCGCAAGCACGTTGGCGAGCAGCGCCTCCGGCAGCTCCCCGACCGTTCGCCCGTCCAGGTCGTACCCCGTCACGGTGCGCCAGCCGAACTCCTGCAGGTAGTCGTCGAGGGCCGACGACACGCTGGGGCCCACCGCGCGCAGCTCCTCGAGGGTGCCGGGCGCCGGCCGGTCGCTCGTCCATCCGGCCTCGAGGAGGGCGAGCCCGACCTTGCGCAGGGCCTCCACCGGGGCCGCGGTGCTCGGTGAGTGGCCGGCCAGCGCGGCGATCGCCTCGCCAGGAGCGATGCCCCAGTCCTGACAGCTGACCAGGTAGAGGCCGAGCGGTCCGAGGTCGTCACCGTGGAGGTCGAAGTGCAGGACGTGCCCATCGACGGTGTTGGTGTGCGCTCGGCGCAGATGGTCGAGCAGCGCGGCGTCGTCGAGGGCGCCGATGTCCTCCTGCTGCAGGGCCCGGTTCGCCTCGCGCAGGATGGGCCGCAGCGTGCTCGTCCACTCAACGGTGCGGGCCCGCCACGTCCGCTCCGCGAGCGTGTGGGCAGCCGTCTTGGCGCGTCGCCGGAACTCCGGGTGCACCCGCAGGGCCAGCCACATCAGCGGCTTCGGAGGCGGGGTGGCCCCTCGCTTGCCCACCAGCGGCCGCAACGAGGTGAAGGCCCGATCGTTGACGAACTGGGGCTCCAGGCCGGCCAGCGGGACGCCGATGCGCTCGAAGCAGCGGCTCACCCCGACGTTGAGCCCGTTGGCCCAGACCTCGCGGTAGATCGGCGTGGGGATCCCGGGCAGGTGCGAGCCCTGCCACTCCCAGTAGCCGGGCCCGGGGGCCTCCCAGGTGAGCTCGGGATCGGTGCCCATCGCCGTCCCCTTCGTCGTGATGACATGATTAATGCCACGACGGCAGGGACGATGTCAACCCCGGTTTCGGCCCTGCTCAGGGCACCGGGTAGGTTCCCGTTGAGAGAGATCCTCGATGCTCGTGGAGGCTGATCGGGCGATGGCGACGACGATGGACCGCCCGGCCACCGAGCCGGTGCATCCCCAGCCGGGGAACCGGGGCCCGTGGCCGGTCGCCTTCTACCGGTCAGCCGTCGGCAAGAAGTGGGTCATGGCCATCACCGGCCTGCTGCTCATCGGCTTCGTGTTCGCTCACGCCGTGGGCAACCTGAAGGTGTACCTGGGCGCGGAGGACTTCAACCACTACGGCGAGTTCCTGCGCGAGCTCTTCGTGCCGATCCTGCCCCGCACGGTGTTCCTGTGGATCATGCGGATCGGTCTCATCCTGGCCTTCGCCTTCCACATCCACTCCGCCTACGGCCTCACCCGGATGAACCACCGGGCCAACGGACCCGGGTACCAGCAGAGCCGCGACTTCCAGGCCGCCAACGCCGCGAGCCGCTCGATGCGCTGGACCGGGATCATCGTGGCCCTGTTCCTCGTCTTCCACCTGGCCGACCTCACGTGGGGCCGCGCCAACCCCGACTTCGTGCGGGGCGACGTCTACCGGAACTTCGTGGCCACGTTCGAGCGCCCCGGGGTGGCCGCCATCTACCTCATCGCCAACATCGCCCTCGGCATCCACCTCTTCCACGGCGCCTGGTCGATGTTCCAGAGCCTCGGGATCAACAACCCGCGGTGGAACTCGTGGCGACGCGGCTTCGCCATCGGCCTGGCCGGTGTCATCACCGCCATGAACGTGGTCTTCCCGATCTCGGTGATGACCGGGTTGGTGAGCGCCGACGACAACCCCGACTGCATCACGCAGGGCGACGTGGTCGTGTCCTGCACGGAGTACGAGCACGAGGAGGCAGCCACGTGATCGGTGCCCTCGAGAGCAACGTCCCCCCGGGCCCGATCGAGGGGAAGTGGACCCAGCACAAGTTCGACATGAAGCTGGTGGCGCCGAACAACCGCCGCAAGTTCGACGTGATCATCGTCGGGTCGGGGCTGGCCGGAGCCAGCGCCGCGGCCACGCTCGGGGAGCAGGGCTACAACGTCAAGGTCTTCACGTACCACGACAGCCCGCGGCGGGCGCACTCGATCGCCGCCCAGGGCGGGATCAACGCGGCGAAGAACTACAAGGGCGACGGCGACTCCGTGCAGCGCCTCTTCTACGACACCGTCAAGGGGGGCGACTTCCGCTCGCGCGAGGCCAACGTGCATCGGCTCGCCGAGGTGTCGGTCGACATCATCGACCAGATGGTGGCGCAGGGCGTGCCGTTCGCCCGTGAGTACGGGGGCCTCCTCGACAACCGCTCCTTCGGCGGCGCCCAGGTGTCCCGGACCTTCTACGCCCGGGGCCAGACCGGCCAGCAGCTGCTGCTGGGCGCCTACCAGCAGATGATGCACCAGGTGCACGCCGGCACCGTCGAGCTGCACACGCGCTCGGAGATGCTCGACCTCGTCGTCAAGGACGGCGTCGCCAGCGGCATCATCGTCCGCGACCTCGTCACCGGGCAGGTCAGCCGCCACGCCGCCCACGCCGTGCTGCTCTGCACGGGCGGCTACGGCAACGTCTTCTTCCTCTCCACGAACGCCAAGTACTCGAACGCGTCGGCGTCCTGGCGGGCCCACCGCCGCGGGGCCCTCTTCGCCAACCCCTGCTACACGCAGATCCATCCGACCTGCATCCCGGCCTCCGACGAGTTCCAGTCGAAGCTCACGCTGATGTCGGAGTCGCTCCGCAACGACGGTCGCATCTGGGTGCCGAAGGACCCGGACGAGACCCGGTCGCCGGATCAGGTGCCCGAGGGCGAGCGCGACTACTTCCTCGAGCGGAAGTACCCGAGCTTCGGCAACCTCGTGCCGCGCGACGTCGCCTCCAGGAACGCGAAGACGATGGTCGACCAGGGCAGGGGCGTCGGTCCGCTCAAGAACGGCGTGTACCTCGACTTCGGCGACGCCATCGAGCCGCGTCGGCGCGTCGGGACGATCTACGAGCGCTACGGGAACCTCTTCGACATGTACCAGCGCATCACGGACGAGGACCCGATGAAGGTCCCGATGCGCATCTACCCCGCCGTGCACTACACGATGGGCGGCCTCTGGGTGGACTACCACCTGATGTCCAACGTGCCGGGGCTGTTCGTGCTGGGCGAGGCCAACTTCTCGGACCACGGCGCCAACCGCCTCGGCGCCTCGGCGCTGATGCAGGGGCTCGCCGACGGCTACTTCGTCATCAGCTACACGCTGGCCAACTACCTCGCGGGCCTGCTCGGCTCGGCCCCGCTGCCGGTCGACGACCCGGCCTTCGCCGAGGCGCAGCAGACCGTCGACGACCAGGTGAAGCGGTTCCTCTCGATCGGGGGCACGCGGTCGGTCGACCACTACCACCGCGAGCTCGGCAAGATCATGTGGGACTACTGCGGGATGGCCCGCAACAAGACCGGCCTGGAGAAGGCGCTCTCGGAGATCCCCGCGCTGCGCGACGAGTTCTGGAGGGACGTCCGGGTCCTGGGCGACGGCCCGATGAACCAGAGCCTCGAGCGCGCCGGCCGGGTGGCCGACTTCTTCGAGCTGGGTGAGCTCATGGTCCGCGACGCCCTCGCCCGCGAGGAGTCATGCGGTGGCCACTTCCGCGAGGAGAGCCAGACCGAGGACGGCGAGGCGCTGCGCGACGACGACCACTTCAGCCACGTGGCGGCCTGGGAGTGGGGCGGCCAGGGCGGCACCCCGACGCGCCACGCCGAACCGCTCACGTTCGAACACGTCCACCTGACCCAGCGCTCCTACAAGTGAGGGCACCGCACTGATGCACGTCAAGCTCCACGTCTGGCGCCAGGCCGGGCCCGACGCGGCCGGCACCATGGAGACCTACGACGCCCCGGACATCTCCGAGGAGATGTCGTTCCTCGAGATGCTCGACATCGTCAACGAGCGCCTCAACGCCGAGGGCCGGGAGCCGATCGCGTTCGAGCACGACTGTCGTGAGGGCATCTGCGGCTCGCTGCGGGATGATGATCAACGGCCAGGCCCACGGCCCGCAGCAGGGCACCGCGACGTGCCAGCTCCACATGCGGAAGTTCGCCGACGGCGACGAGATCTTCATCGAGCCGTGGCGCGCCCGGGCCTTCCCCGTGCTCAAGGACCTCATCGTCGATCGGACCGCCTTCGACCGCATCGTGGAGGCGGGCGGCTACATCACGGCTCCCACCGGTGCCGCGCCCGACGCCAACCTCACGCTGATCCCCAAGGAGGTGGCCGACGCGTCGATGGACGCCGCCGCCTGCATCGGTTGCGGTGCCTGCGTGGCCGCCTGTCCCAACAGCGCCGCGCAGCTGTTCACCGCGGCGAAGCTCAACCACCTCAACCTGCTGCCGCAGGGCCAGGCCGAGCGCTACCAGCGCACCCAGTCGATGGTCGACACGATGGAGACGTTCTTCGGCTCCTGCACGAACCACGGCGAGTGCCAGGAGGCGTGCCCGAAGGAGATCTCGATCGACTTCATCGCCTACATGAACCGGGACTACGTCAAGGCCCAGCTCAAGAACCGCAAGCTCCTCAGCCAGGACTGACAACCCCACTGCTTCTGTGTGCGCTCAGCACCGCATGGCGGTGCCTGGCGCACACAGAAGCAGGTCCTAGAGCTTGCCGTCGGGGTGACGGGCCTCGTCCAGGAGGTCGACCGGGTGCTCGAGCAGGTCGTGGGCGACGTCGGTGACCACGCTGTGGCGCTTCTCCCGGCGGGCCTTGAGCACCTCGAAGGCGATCGGCAGGCAGGAGATCGCGACGACGGTGAGGATCGCCAGCTCGAGGTTCTCCTCGATCACCTCGACCTGGCCGAGGAAGTACCCGAGGAGCGTGACGCCGAAGGCCCAGATCGTCCCGCCGATGATGTTCCAGCGGACGAAGGTGCGGTAGTCCATCTTGCTGACGCCGGCGGTGATGGGCGTGAACGTGCGCACGATGGGCACGAAGCGGGCGAGCACGATGGCGCGCGGGCCGTGCTTGTCGAAGAAGGCCTGGGCCTTCTCGACGTTGGCCTGCTTGAAGAAGCGGGAGTCGGGCCGCTTGAAGAGCGCTGGCCCCACCCGCTGACCGAAGAGGTAGCCCACCTGGTCGCCGGCGATGGCGGCGAACCAGATCCCGAGGATGAGCGGGACGAGCGGGAGGTGGAGGCTCTCGTCGACGCTGGACGGTGCCGAGGCGAGGAACCCGGCGGTGAACAGCAGCGCGTCGCCAGGCAGGAAGAAGCCGATGAGCAGCCCGGATTCGGCGAACACGATGGCCCAGATGCCCAGGAGCCCCACCTTCTCGATGAGGTAGTTCGCGTCGAGGAAGTCCGGGAGGAGAGCGAGCACGGCGCGAGGCTAACGAGGCCACCCCGGGCCGGTCAGATCATGCGTCTACGGTCGGGTGGTGCTGGACGTGCAGGTCCTCTGGTCGGTGGCCGATGCCCCGCCGGCGGCCGACCGGCTCCTCACGGACCCCGAGCGGCAACGCCTCCACGCGCTCGTGCGCTCGAGCGACCAGGTCGGCTTCCTCAGCGCGCACCTGCTCGCGCGGATCCTGGTCGCCCGGGTCATGGACGTGGACCCTGCTGCGGTGGGCCTGCTCCAGCGATGCACCCGTTGCGGCGGCCCGCACGGTCCGCCGGTGGCTCGCGTCGCAGGCCACGCCGCCCCGCGGGTGAGCCTGTCCCGCTCCGGGCGGGTCGTGGCGGCCGCGGCCGCCTACGCCCCGATCGGCGTCGACCATGAGCCCCGGGGCGCGGGCCATGCGGCCGTGGCGGAGGTTGCGCTCACCCCCCGCGAGCACGCCCACCTCGTGCGGCTCCCGACCACGGAGCAGCCCGACGCCCTGCTGCGCTGGTGGGTGCGCAAGGAGGCGCTGCTCAAGATGACCGGCCTCGGTCTCGCCGTCGACCCGTCGCTCATCGAGGTCAGCGCACCGGATGAGCCACCGAGCCTGCTGGGGTGGGACGGGCCAGGACCACGCCCGTGCGCCGAGCTGGCGGACCTCGATCTCGACGGTGCGGTGGGGGCGGTCGCGGTCCAGACGCGGGACTCGCTGCGGGTGCACGTGGAGCAGTGCTCGCTCAGCTCGCCTGGGTGGTGAGCGGCGGCAGGTCCACCGCGACGAGCCAGCGGTGGAAGAGGTCCCCCAGCGAGCGACCAGCCTCCCGCTCGGCCAGCTCCACGAAGCCCTCGGTCGTCACCGTGCCGTGCTGGTGATCCCTCGCCCAGCGCCGGAGGAGGGCGAAGAACGGACCGTCACCCATCTCGTGGCGAAGCGCATGGAGCGTGAGCGCGCCGCGCTTGTAGACGCGATCGTCGAACATGTCGACGGGGCCGGGGTCACCCAGCACGAGGTCCTGCGGGAGGCCCGCCAGCCGCGCGTGGTGCTCGCGCGCCAGCACATCAGCGGTGGGGCCGCCGGAGTCCTCGGACCAGATCCACTCGGCGTAGCAAGCGAAGCCCTCGTGGAGCCAGATGTCCCGCCATCGCGACGCGGTGAGGCTGTTGCCGAACCACTGATGCGAGAGCTCATGGGCGATGAGCCGCTCGCTCGCCCCGTCGAGGTGGTTGGTCCCGAAGATGGAGAGCCCCTGGGCCTCGAGCGGGATCTCGAGCGAGTCGTCGACGATGACCACCTGGTAGCCACCCTCGAACGGGTACGGACCGAAGCGCTCGACGAAGACGTCCATCATCTGGCCCTGCCGCGCGAAGGCCACCTGGAAGGCGGCGTGACGCCCGGGCGGCAGCACCGCGCTGATGGCCACCGGCGTGGCCGCCACGTCCACCACGTCGTAGCGGCCGATCTGCAGCGTGGCGAGGTACGGCGCCATCGGCTCGGGCTGGTCGTACACCCAGGTCGTCTGGCTCCCCCGCACCCGACCGGAGCTGAGCGCGCCGTTGGCGAGCACGTGGTAGCCCGACGCCGCGGTGACCGCGACGCGAAACGCGGCCTTCTGGCTCGGATGATCGTTGCAGGGGAACCACGTGGGCGCGCCGCTCGGCTGGCTCGCGACGAGCACACCGTCGGTCAGCTCCTCCCATCCGACGCCACCCCAGACCGAGCGGGTGGGACGCGGGTTGCCTGAGTAGGTGACGTCGACGGCGAACGCGGTCGCGTCGTCGATCGGTGTCAGTGGCGTCACCCGGAGCTTGGCCCGCGCGGTGGTCCCACTTGGCGGGGCGACCGTCCACCGTCACCTTCTGCACGCGGAGGCCGACCAGATCGAGGCTGAACCGACTCAGGTCCTGGGTGGCGACGGCGGTGATCCTCGCCTGGCCGGTGAGCAGGTTCGTGGTCACGCGGTAGGTGAGGTCGAGCTCGTAGCCCGTGACGTCGTACCCGCCGTTGCCCCGACCGGGCACGTACGGGTCGTCGAGGCTCTCTGCACCAGGGGTGGCCGTCACGCGGCACCGTCGTCGTCGGCGGGCCACGGTGCGATCGGGTTCCCGGCCCAACGGGTTCCGGCCGGAACGTGCTCACCCCGCATCACCAAGGACACGGGCCCCACCGTCGCGTCCTCGCCGATCGATGCTGCCGGGAGGATGACGCCGTGCGGCCCCATGGTGGAGCCGTGACCCAGGCTCACCGTGCTCAGGCTCATGACCCGATCATGGAACAGATGGGTCTGCAGCACGCAGCCTCGGTTCACGCTCACCCCGCTCCCGAGCCGCACCAGGTCGGCCTCGGGCAGCCAGTAGGTCTCGCACCACACGCCCCGTCCGATCTTGGCCCCGAGGCTCCGCAGCCAGACCGAGAGGATGGGCGTGCCAGCCGCGGCGTTGGCGAACCACGGGGCGGCCACCATCTCGACGAACGTGTCGACCACCTCGTTGCGCCACACGAAGGAGCTCCAGAGCGGATGGTCCGAGACCTTGATCCGCCCCACCACGATCCACTTGGCCAGCGAGGTGACGGCGGCGGCGAGGGCTCCCGCGGCGACCAACACCAACCCGGACAGGGCGAGGGCCCACGCGTACCCGAGGTCGAGGACGAGCGCCTGGAGGCACGCGAGGACCAGGACGGCGATGGCGACCGTCGTCGCGAGCGGGACGAACCGGCAGAGCTCGACGGCGGCCCTCGCCCAGCGCAGGCGAGTCGGCGGGCGGAACGTGCGGGTCTCGTCGACGGGCACCGCCCGTCGACGGAGCTTCACCGGCGGGCTCCCGAGCCACGATGACCCGGCCTTCGACTTCTTGGGCGCCGCGGACAGCACGGCGACGAGCGCGTCCCGTGGCACCGAACGGCCACCGGCCGCCATCCCCGAGTTGCCGAGGAACGCGCGCTTGCCGACCTTGGCGGGCCGGATCCGCAACCACCCCCCGTTGAGCTCGTAGGAGGCGACCATCGTGTCGTCGGCCAGGAACGCGCCGTCGCCCACCGTGGTCATCTTCGGGACGAGGAGCACGGTGGACGCCTCCACATCGGCCCCGACCGTGGCACCCAGGGCGCGCAGCCATGCCGGCGTGATGAGGCTCGCGTACAACGGGAACAGCAGCGACCGGGCCGAGTCCAGCAGCCGTTCCGTCGCCCACACCTGCCAGCCGACGCGCGAGCGGACCGGGAAGGTGCCCGAGCGGATCCCGACGCCCAGGAGCCGCACGCTGACGAGGGTCAGCAGCACCAGGGTGAGGAACCCCACCATCGTCGCCAGCGGCACCGCCACGAGCGCGGCGACGGTGGCGTCACCGAGGTCGCCGGCTCCCTCCACGGCGCGCGCCAGCACGAGAGCGGCCGCGACCGCCGCCAGGACGGGGAGCGCCGACATGGCCGCGGAGGAGACGCCGAAGAGGAGGAGCCACCGCGCCCCACGGGGCGGGGCGTGGTCCGGCCAGCTGCGCCGTGGCTTGCCCGCCGGGCGAGCAGGCGAACCCGACCAGCGGGCACGGGCCGGGACCGCGCCGACGACGGCTGAGCCAGGCTCGATCTCCGCCCCGTCTCCCACCCACGCGCCGGGCAGCAGGGTGCTGCGTGAACCCACGGTGGCATCCACCCCGACATGCACGCGGCCGAGGTGGAGACGGTCTCCGTCCAGCCAGTAGCCGGACAGGTCGACCTCGGGCTCGATCGACGCTCCGTCACCCAGCGTCAGGAGGCCGGTGACCGGAGGCAGGCTGTGCAGGTCGACGCCCCGGCCGACCGTCGCCCCCAGGGCACGGGCGAACGTGGCGATCCAGGGCGCGCCGGCGAGGTTCGCCGCGCCGGCGGCATCGATCAGGCGATCGGCGGCCCAGAGGCGAACGTGCGCGTGGCCACCGCGCGGATGGATCCCCGGCCGGACGCGGAACAGCAGCAGTCGCGCGCCCACCACCGCGATCGCCATGCGTCCCAAGGGCGTGATCAGCAGGACGACGCCCGCCACCACCCACCACCACGACACGGGAGCGATCCACGGAACCGCGTGGGTGCGAGCGAACAGGTTGTTCAGGAGCGCCAGCCACACGAGCCAGCGCGCGCCCACGACGGTCTGGAGCGCGAGGGTGAGCGCGGAGAGCAGGAGCTGCGTTCGGCGCGACGTGGGCACCACCCACTCGCGGTCCTCCGGGGCCGTCACCTCCTGGCCGTCACCGGTGGCGTCGAGATGATCGGCCAACGCGGCCAGCCGCGGGTAGGCGTACACGTCGGCGACGGTCGCGTTCGGATAGCGGCGTCGCAGGGCCGACACCAGCTGCGCGGCGGCCAGGCTCCCCCCGCCGAGCTCGAAGAAGTCATCCTCCGCGCCTCGGATCGCGGCGCCCAGCACCTCGGTCCACTGCGTCGCGACCCACGCCTCCGTGCCCGAGAGCTCAGCCGCCGGCTCCGCTCCCGATCCCGCCAGTGGCCAGGGCAATGCCCCTCGGTCCACCTTGCCGGACGTGCGCGTGGGCAGCTCATCCACGATGGCGACGCGCGGGACCAGCGCGGCCGGGAGGGACGCACGGAGCCGGGCGGTCGCGGCGGGCACGTCGAGGACGGCATCGGCCGTCACGACGTAGCCGACGAGCACCTGGTTGCCGGCCGCCGTCGTCTGGACGGCGCTCGCCGCGGCCGTCACGCCGGGCAGCGCCTGGAGGGCGGCGTCGATCTCGCCGAGCTCGATCCGCCGTCCGCCCACCTTCACCTGCTCGTCCGCTCGCCCGACGAACACAAGACCCTCGGGGTGGCGCTCGACCAGGTCGCCGCTCCGGTAGGCCCGCGCCCAGCCCAGGACGGGCATGGCCGCGAACTGCTCCGCGTCCTTGATCGGGTCCAGGTAGCGGGC
Organism: uncultured Microthrixaceae bacterium; assembly: GCA_963721695.1. GTDB lineage: Bacteria > Actinomycetota > Acidimicrobiia > Acidimicrobiales > VFJN01 > VFJN01. The sequence continues at coordinate 96,645 of CAVRKU010000004.1, read as the reverse complement.
CAGACCGACCCCGCCGATGATCAGCTCGCCGACCTCGCCCGTGCCCACGGGCTCGCCGGCCGGGTCGACGACCTCGAGATCCCATCCGGCCAGGGGGAGCCCGATGCGCACGGGTCCCCCCGCCTCCAGCGGAGCGGCGCAAGCCACCACCGTGGCCTCGGTGGGGCCGTAGGTGTTCCAGACCTCGCGACCCGGGACCGCGACGCGCTCCACGAGCGCCGGCGGACAGGCCTCGCCCCCGAAGATGAGGAGTCGCACCTGGTCGAGGGCGTCGTCGGGCCAGAGGGTGGCGAGGGTGGGAACGGTGGACACGATGGTGATCCGCTGCGCGGCCAGCCACGGACCGAGATCCATGCCGGTCCGGACCAGAGCGCGGGGCGCCGGGACCAGGCAGGCGCCATGACGCCACGCCAACCACATCTCCTCGCACGACGCATCGAACGCGACCGACAGCCCCGCGAGCACTCGGTCATCGGGGCCGATCGGCTCATCGACGACGAACAGCTCGGCCTCGGCGTCCACGAACGCGGCCGCCGAGCGATGGGTGACGGCGACCCCCTTGGGAACGCCGGTGGAGCCGGAGGTGAAGATGATCCAGGCGTCGTCGTCGACGCTCGGCGGACCATGGTCGGTGTCCGGTCGCAGGGCGCTGGTGACCTCGACCTCCGGCCCGTCGCGGATCACGGCCGCCACGCCTGCTTCGCTGAACACCAGGTCGGCCCGCTCCGGCGGGTCGTCCGCGTCGACCGGTACGTACGCCGCGCCGGCGTGGAGCACCGCCAGGATGGCGATGTAGAGGTCGTTGGTGCCGGAGGTGAGGCGTATCCCGACCCGGGCTCCCCTCCCCACCCCGAGCTCCTGCAGCTGCCGCGCGAGCGCATCGACCCGCGTTCCCACCTCCACGTACGTCAGCGCGATCCCGTCGTCGAGCGCGGGCTCCTCCGGGTAGGCGGCCACCGTCGCGGTGAAGACGTCGACGAGCGTGCGAGGCGGGGCCGCGTCGGCAGCCCGCCGGAGGGTTGCCTCAGACGAGGTCAGGTCTCCGGTTGGTTCCACTCGGTCCAGCCGACGCCGGAGCGGCCGTCCGCGGTCTCGAACCGGCACAGCGCCCGCGGGAAGCGGGCGTGCCGGGTGACCGTGCCGTCGTCGTCGATCAGGTGGACGGGGCTGAAGTAGCGCGGCTCGATGGCCATGTCGAGCGGACCGCACTGGACGCGCCCGGCCGTGGGGAACCCGTGCTCGCCGAGCTCTTCCTCCGCCGTGCACACGTCGATCTGCTCCACCTCACCACCGGGCGGCAGCGTGTACCCGGGTGCGAAGGCCTCGAGGCCGGGCACCCGGATCCGCGCCGTGTGGAACCGCGTGCCGTCGTCCAGCCCGCCTGCCGTCCACACCCACCCGGTGCTCCACCAGTCGCGCACGCCCCAGCTGTGGTCGCGCTGCCCGATGCCGTCGAAGGCGATCGTCTCGTCCCCGACGAGGATCTCGCCGTGGACGTTGCAGGACACCTCGTACCGCGTCGCGCCGATCCACGGGTAGACGCCGGCCCGGTCGGTCTCCCACTCGAGGTCGAACCCGAAGGGCACCCGGTCGCCGCGGAGATCGCCGTAGACCTCCGCCGGATCGTCGACGGCCACCGCGAACGCCTCGCAGCCGAGGGTCATGTGATCGAACGGCGTTTCGATGACGTGGTCCGCCCAGAGCCCGTCGGCCCGGATCTCGAGCGACGGCGCCTTGGGCAGCGCCACGTCGTGATCGATCACGGTCACGAGCGGCCGGCCCTCGCCGACGAGGCAGGCCCAGTACCAGGCCACGCCCAGGTTCGGGTAGAGGCCGAGGCGCACGTAGCCGCCGAGGGTGCCCTCGCGATCGGTGAAGTCGAAGTACCAGGACTCGCCCCAGAGGCGCTCCTCGCCCGGCGGGTGGGCCCGCTCGTCCGCAGGCGAGAGCACCACGGCGGGTGGTCGATCGGTCATGGGACATCCTCCGGGTAGAGCTCGTAGTAGGCCTCGTCCTCGGGAACGCCGGCGTTCTCGCCCTGCATCGCCGACAGGAGCTGGTAGAGCGGTTCGGGCAGGTCCCGGGGAACGGTCCAGTCGAGATCGTCCGCCACGCCGGCGATCTCCGCGAAGGGGCGGAGGAAGCTGAAGTACACGTAGGCCCCGGCCCGGATCTTCTCGTCCCGGTCCATGGCGGCGATGTTGCGGTAGTGCTGGGCCTGCGCCTTGCGGACGGCCGCCACGATGTCATCGTGCTCCTCGGCCGGAACGGGCCGGAGCTCACCCGGTGGCAGGTCGTCCGTCGTGTACAGACCGAACCCGACGAGGCGGTCGAGGTAGTCCTCCGGCGTGTGGTTCGACGTCCCGAAGTCCGTGAACGTGCTCTGCACGTCGTCGAGGATCAACGCCGCGGTCAGGTGGTGGTACGGGACGTCGCGGGCGACGGTCGACCAGGGAAAGTCGCCCTCGGCCAGGCGGTAGAAGTCGCGCACGAGGAGCGAGCGGCCGGGGTGCCCGGGCACCGCGTACGGACCGGTGTCGCCGTAGCCGGCCCGGGTGTCGAAGTAGAGGAGGAAGAGGTAGTTGACGAGGGTGGCGTTGAAGCGCTTCACCTGGGTCCGGTGCTCGTCGTCGCCGATGGGCACCGCTCCCTCGAGGAGCGCGGCGATGGTGTCGTCGTCGTAGACCTGCGAGGTACCCGTGTCCCATGCCTGGCGCGTGCCGTCCCCCCGATAGGCGAGCGCGGCCCGCTCCCAGAAGTCGAGCACCGTCGCCGTGGCCTCGGGGTCGTCACCCTCGGGGTCGACCATCGCCATGATCTTGCGCCCGACCAGGAAGAAGTTGGCGACCGACCACAGGTAGCAGGGATCGACCTGGCACCCCGGACGCCGGGCGCGCCGACCGATCTCCTCCGCCGGCATCGCCGCGTCGATCGTGCGCATCATCTCCGGGTACCGCAGGTACGACTCGGCACAGGCGATCACGATGTAGGCCGTCACGGGGATCAGCGCGCTCTCCAAGGAGGTGCGCTCCTGCGTCAGGGCCTTCGAGATGGGTGCGTGGTACGCGATGAGCCGGTTGGCGGTGGCGACCGACGACTCCTGCTCAGCCACGGACCACGGCCTCCGCGCCGGAGCAGTCGAGCTCCACCTCTGCGCCCGAGGCCGGCTCATCCCCCGCGAAGGTGCAGGCCATCACGCACGGCACCTGGAACTCACGGCTCACGATCCCGATGTGGCTGCGCACGGTGCCGCTCGTGCAGATGATGGCGGTGAGCTCGTGGTAGATCGGGGCGAGGAACGTCGCCCCCGCATCGCGCACCAACGCCACGACCCCTTCAGCGCCAGTGTCCATCAGCCCGAGCACGTCGTCGGGCCCCTCCATCGGGAGGAACCGCCCTCGCACTGGCGGCGCGTCGAAGACCTTCGCCCCCCGTCCGATCTCGTGCATGGGGGGAACCTAGTGCCGTGCTCGTGCCGCGCGTCCACGAACGATCTCACGATCTCGATGTCCGCTGGCGTTGTCTCGTCGGTGGCAGTCCTGGTCCGCACAACTTGGAGAAGGTCTCATGCAGAACGCACCCATCTTCCTCGCCCACCAGCGTGTCCTCGAGGCCCGGGAACAGGCCTCCGAAGCCCGTGAGGCCCGGATCAGCCGCCACGCGCGCGGCTCCCGCACGCTCGGCGACCGGCTGCGCCGGGGCCACTGATGGCTAGCGTCGCGGGACGTGGCGCGCTTCCTCACGAATGAGTGGTTCGAGGAGCTCGAGAGCACGCCGCGGTCGAACATCGACCCCGACCTCCGGCTCGTCATCCAGCAGATCGTCCCCGATGGACCCGACGGGCACGAGGTCGCCTACGTCGTGACGACGGCCGACGGCGCGATCACGGTCCGGAGGGGCCGCGCCGAAGCGCCCGACGTCACCTTCACGCAGGATCTCGCCACGGCCGAGGCCATCCACCGGGGGGAGCTGTCGGCGCAGACGGCGTTCATCGAGGGCCGGCTGCGCCTGGGCGGTGACCTGCGGGCCGTGATCGAGCGAGCCGGCGCGCTGGTCCAGCTCCACGACGTGTTCGCGGCCGCCCGTGCCTGAGCTCCCGGAGATCCAGGCCCACGCCGAGCGGCTGGACGCCGCGCTGGCGGGCACGCCGCTGGAGCGCTTCACGCCCCTGGCGTTCACCGCGCTGAAGACGGCGACTCCGGCCCCCGAGGGCGCCTACGGCCAGGCGCTCACGTCGGTCGGATCGAGGGGCAAGCACCTGCTCCTGGCCTTCGGTGATCTCACCTTCGTCGTCCACCTCATGCAGGGCGGGCGCCTCAAGCCGGACGAGAAGCAGTCCGCCAAGCCGCGCTTCGGGCAGGCCCGCTGGCGGTTCGACGACGGTCGGGCGCTGCTGCTGACGGAGGCCGGGACCGAACGCAAGGCCGGCGTCTGGGTGGTCGCCGGCGACCCGGAGCAGCAAGCTCCGCTGCTCGGCCTCGGACCCGACGCCGACCAGGTGGACGCGGTCGCCCTCCAGCCGCTCCTCACGGAGCACCCGATGCGCCTCCACGGCTTCCTCCGCGACCAGCACGTGCTCGCGGGCCTCGGCCGACTCCTGGCCAACGAGATCTGCCACCGGGCTCGCCTCTCCCCCTTCGCCAACACGGCCAAGCTCGACGCCGACGACGTGGCGCGCCTCGCCGACGCCATGAAGGACTGCATCGCCGAGGGCCTGGCGTTCGAGCGGGGACTCGACGCGATGAGCTCGTCGGCCGACCGCCCGGCGAACGTCCACCATCGCATCGGTGAGGCCTGCCCGACCTGCGGCGACACCGTGCGCGCCGTCGAGTACTCCCACTACACCGTCGCCTACTGCGCCTCCTGCCAGACGGGCGGCAAGGTCCTCGCCGACAACACGACCAGCAAGTTCCTCAAGTAGGGAGAGCGGGTCAGATCAGGCCGAGCTCCGTCACCGCGTCGCGCTCCTCGACCAGCTCCGCGTTGCTCGCGTCGATGCGGGCGCGGCTGAACTCGTCGATCTCGAGGCCCTGCACGATCTCGTACTCGCCGTCCTTGGCGGTGCACGGGAAGCTGGAGATGATCCCCTCCGGGGCGCCGTAGCTGCCGTCGCTGACGACACCCATCGACACCCAGTCCCCCTCCGGGGTCCCGAGCACCCACGAGCGCACGTGGTCGACGGCGGCGTTGGCGGCCGAGGCCGCCGACGAGAGACCGCGGGCCTTGATGACCGCGGCGCCGCGCTGCTGCACGGTCGGGATGAAGTCGTCCTCCAGCCACGCCTGGTCAGCGCCGACGGCGGTGAAGGCCGGGTGGCCGTCGATGTCGGCGTGGACCACGTCCGGGTACTGGGTCGCCGAGTGGTTGCCCCAGATCGTCATCTTGGTGATGGCGGTGCCGTGCACGCCCGCCTTGGCGGCCAGCTGGGCGATGGCCCGGTTGTGGTCGAGCCGCGTCATCGCCGTGAAGCGCCGGGGATCGAGGTCCTGGGCGTTGCGCTGGGCGATCAACGCGTTCGTGTTGGCGGGGTTCCCCACCACCAGCACCTTCACATCCCGCTGAGCGCTGCGGGAGAGCGCCTCGCCCTGCGGCTTGAAGATCCCGCCGTTGGCGCTCAGGAGGTCCGAGCGCTCCATCCCCTCCTTGCGGGGCATGGCCCCCACCAGGAGCGCCACGTCGACATCGCCGAAGGCGACGTCCGCGTCGTCGGTCTGCACCATCCCCGCCAGCAGCGGGAACGCGCAGTCCTCCAGCTCCATGGCCACGCCGCGCAGCCCGTCGAGCGCCGGCGTGATCTCGAGCATCTGCAGGATGACGGGCTGGTCGGGTCCGAGCATCGATCCGGACGCGATGCGGAACAGGAGCGAGTAGCCGATCTGGCCGGCCGCCCCCGTGACGGCGACGCGGACGGGATCCTTCAGAGGTGCCATGGCCCCAACCTAGTGATCCTGCACCGGTGGTCGGGAAGGTGCGCTCAGGGCTCGAGGCGCCACCGACCGACGCGCTCGAAGCCGTCCCGACCGGCCGGGCCGACGGCGCGCCAGGCCAGCACCGAGTGCGGTTGCACGGTGGTGAGCGGGCCGTACTGGTCGAGGTCGTAGTGCCACTCGTACTTCTCGTCGTAGGCGGCCACCAGCGCTCGGTCGCTGGTCGGCCCGGTGACGGCGCCTTCGATGATGACGACGTCGAGGCTGCTGTCCAGGTGCACGGTGACGGTCGGGTCCGCGTCGAGCAGGCGCTTGACGCCGGGGCTGCCGATGCTCAGGTGGAGGCGCTCGTCCACCCACACGCCCCACACGGGACGGGGACGCGGCGGACGGCCCCCGACCGGGACCACCCAGTACATGTCGGCCGCCGCGAGCCGCTCCGCCGCCCAGCTCCACTCGAGCCGCGGCTGGTCGGTGGTTGCGCCGAACATCCGCAGCCGCTCGGGAACGGGGGCCACGACCCGACCCTAGAACCAGAGCGGCCGCCCCCGGAAGGGCGGCCGCCACGGACATCGAACGGGCCGCTCGCGAGAGCAGCCCGCGGCGCTCAGAGCTGCATGCTCTTCGTCTCGAGGAACTCCTCGAAGCCGTGCGTGCCGTACTCACGGCCGTTGCCCGACTGCTTGTAGCCGCCGAAGGGGGCGTTCGGGTTGAACGCGCCGGCGTTCACCTCGATCTGACCGGTGCGGATCTGGCGGGCCACCGCGGTGGCCCGATCCTTGTCGGCACCCTGCACGCCGCCGGACAGGCCGTACGGCGAGTCGTTGGCGATGGCGACGGCATCGTCCTCGTCGTCGTACGGGAGGATCGAGAGCACCGGCCCGAAGATCTCCTCCTGGGCGATGGTCATGTCGTTGCTCACGTTCGAGAAGACGGTGGGCTTCACGAAGTAGCCGTTCTCGTCGACGCCCTCGGGCTTGCCGGTGCCACCGACGACGAGCGTGGCGCCCTCGTCGATGCCCTTCTGGATGTAGGTGTTGACCCGATCGACCTGCGCCTGGCTGGAGAGCGGGCCCATCATGGCGAAGTCGGCGAAGGGGTCCTTCGGCTGGAACTTCGTCTCGACCTCGTCGGCCGCGATGCGCTCGGCGTCGGCGAGCCGGTCGCGGGGCACGAGCATGCGGGTGAGGGCGGTGCAGGTCTGGCCCTGGTTCAGGTACGACTTGCCCACGCCGTCGCGGACGGCGGCTTCGAAGCCGGCGTCGTCGAGGTCGTCGAGGATGATGTTGGCGGACTTGCCGCCGAGCTCGAGGGCCACGCGCTTGAGGCTGTCCGAGGCGGCGACCGAGACGGCCTTGCCGGCGCGGGTGGAGCCCGTGAAGGACACCATGTCGACCTGCGGGTGGCTCGAGATGGCCTCGCCGACCTCGGGGCCGGTGCCGGTGACGAGGTTGAACACGCCAGCGGGCAGGCCGACCTCGTCGATGACCTCGGCGAGGATGAAGGCGTCGAGGGGGGCGATCTCGCTCGGCTTCAGCACCACGGTGCAGCCGGCGGCCATCGCGTAGGCCACCTTGGCGGCGATCTGGTGCAGCGGGTAGTTCCACGGCGTGATGCAGCCGACGACGCCGATGGGCTCGCGCACGACCAGGCTGTTGCCCACGGTGGTCTCGTACTCGTAGCTCTCCGCGATCTGGGCGGCGGTGTTGAACGAGTTGATCGGGAGACCGGCCTGGATCATGAGGCTCAGCCACTTCGGCATGCCCGCCTCGCGGGTGACGACGGTGGCGATCTCGTCCATGCGGGCGCCGAGGCCCTCGGCGATGCGGGTGCAGTACTTGGCCCGCTCCTCGGCGCTGGTCTTCGCCCAGGCCGGGAAGGCGGCGGCGGCGGCCTTGACGGCGGCGTCGACGTCGGCGGCGTTGCCGTCCGGGATGTGGCCGATCACCTCACCGTTGGTGGAATCGAACACGTCGAGCGTGCTCGTCCCCTGTGACGGCACCCACGCGCCATCGATGTAGATCTTCTCGTGGTCGTACGACACGTAGCCCCCTGTGGTGGATCGGGCCGCACTCACGACCCCGTCGGACCTCGACGCTATCGCCGGGTCCGGCGGGTGCGCACACCGAGTCTCGGGGGCCGCCTGGGCTACCGTCCGGCCATGACCGCACCCCAGGATCCTGGCCCCCGGTCCGACGAAGCATCGCTCCGGATCGAGGCGACGCCGGAGGCCGTGTACGCCATCGTCACCGACATCGCGCAGATGGGTCGGCTCAGCCCCGAGTGCACCGGCGGGCAGTGGCTGGGTGACGCCACCGGCCCGGCGGTCGGCGCCCGCTTCAAGGGCAGCAACAAGCGGGGACGAGCCCGTTGGTCCACCACCAACACGGTCGTCGAGGCCGAGCCGGGGCGGGTGTTCAGCTTCGAGACGGCCCAGAGCGGCGCCCGTTGGACCTACCGCATGGAGCCCGACGGCGAGGGCACCCTCGTCACGGAGAGCCGCGGGATGTTCAAGGACCGTCCGCTGCTCGCCAAGATCTACGCCACGCTGCTCCTCGGCGGCATCGAGGACCACGACGACGAGATGCGCGACGGCCTGCGCCAGACCCTCGAGCGCCTCAAGGCCGTCGCCGAGTCACCCTGACGAGATCTGTGTGCGTGGGACACCGGTATCCGGTGATGAGCGCACACAGAAGTTCGTGATCGGGCTGTCGTCACTGCAGGGTGACGTAGCCCGGGACGCGCTGGTGCGGGGTGTCGAGGTACACCTTCGCCTCCGGGGGCTTGCCGAAGCGGCCGTGGCTCCAACGCACCTCGACGTGGCCGTCGACCGTGCGCTCCTCCCCGGTGGCCCGGTCGCGGACCTTCGCTTGCCAGCAGACCTGTGGCTGGCCGGCGTCGTCGCCCCACACGTCGATGCGCTTGAGCTCGTGGGCTTGTCGCCAGTCCCACGGCGTCATCACCCGCAGGCGAAGCGTGCGATCGCGTTGGGCGCCGAGCACGAAGTACGGCGCGCTGCCGATCCGGAGCAGCCGCCAGAGCACGGCCTCGGCGTCGGTGCGCTTGGCGAGGGCCAGGCGCCAGCGGTCGGCGGACGCCTTGCCGACCGCCACCGCCAGCGTTCTGTAGGCGGCCTGCGCCTCGGCCGACCACCCGCGCGTCGAGGTAGGCCCGCAGCTCGGCGCGGTGCGTCGGTGTCAGGTCGCTCGCGTGGGGTGGAAGTGATGCACGCGTGCCGAGCTCCAGGCGCACCAGCGCGTACAGCGCCTGGTAGGCGTCCGCCGCCACCTCCGCGTACCAGTCGCCCGCCGTGCGGGCTGGGCCGCCCGACCAGGCCGCGGTCGAACAGGCGGCTGGGCGCGGCGTTGGCGAGCACCTTCGACAGGTACTTGCAGCTGACGAGCCACACGTGATCGACGCGCAGGTCGGCCGGCACGACCTCGTCGCCCGGCGCCTGGGTGGGACCCTTCCACTCGACCAGCTGCGGGGGCCGCCCCCGCAAGCCGTCGGCGGCCTGCAGGAAGGCCTGCCCGTTGGCCCAGGCGGCGAGGAACTCCTGGCGGTGCTGCCCCGCCTGCTCCAGCTCGACCAGCCGCTCCCACGCCGCGTCGTCCACGTTGGCAACGGCCCGCGCGGCGAGCGCCGCCTCGAGCGTGGGCGCGCCGGTGATGGCCAGCCCGGTGGTGATCTCGGTGATCTCGGTCTTGGCCGAGGGCACGAGAGGCTCAGGCCCCCTGGAGGAGCTCGCCGACCGGTGCCGCCGACGCGCCGGCGGCGTAGACGGCCAGGCGCTCGGGAGCCCCGGGCGCGGCCAGCTCGACGGCGTCGACCAGGGCCACACCTCGCGCCTCCCGCACGGCCGCGAGCGCCGACGAGCCGCGGGCGGGGAGGTCGGTGGTGACGACCAGCACGCGGTGGCCGGCGGTGGTGAGCACGGATGCCTCGCCGAGGGTGCGGAACAGGACATCGGACCGACGCAGGCCGCTGCGGTGGACGGTGCTGGCCCCGGCGACGAGCACCAGCCACTCGATGCCCTTGGCGTCGGTGGCGATCCAGTCGACCTGCAATCCGCCGGCGAAGCGGCGGCGCTTGCTGACCTTGGTGTCGGCCACCGTGAAGCCGGCGCCGACGAGGAGGTCGTGCGCGGCGGCCAGCGCCTTGTCGGGCCGGGCCACCGGTGCGGTGGTGAGCGAACGAGCGACCTCGTCGGCCACCCGCTCGCGGGCGGCCTTGGCGTAGCCCTCGTCGGTGTCGTACCCGAGGTAGTGGCGACCGGTGCGCACCGCCGCGACGGCGGTGGTGCCCGAGCCCATGAAGGGGTCGAGCACGACGTCGTCCTTGTAGGTGTAGAGGTCGATCAGGCGCTGCGGCAGCTCCACGGGGAAGGGCGCTGGATGCCCCACGCGGGTGGCGCTCTCCGGGGCCAGCTCCCACACGTCGAGGGTGGCGTCCATGAACTCGTCGGCGGTGGTGCTGGGCTCGAACGGGAGCCCGCGGGCCCGCCGGACGGGGCCCTTCAGCGCGCGGTCGAACCGACCCTTGCTGGCGATGACCACCCGCTCGGTGAGGTCGCGCAGGACCGGGTTGGCCGGCTGCTTGAACGAGCCCCAGGCGCAGTTGCCGCCCGCGCCGCGCGCCTTCCGCCACACCACCTCGCCCCGGAGCAGCAACCCGAGCCGGTCCTGCAGGATGCCGATCACGTCGGCGGACAGGGAGCGGTAGGGCTTGCGGCCGAGGTTGGCGACGTTGACGGCGATGCGGCCCCCGGCCTCGAGCTTGGCGGTGCACTCGGCGAAGACGTCCTCGAGCATCGTGAGGTACTCGACGTAGGTGGCCGGGATGTGGCCCTCCCCGAGCTCCTCCTCGTAGGCCTTGCCGGCGAAGTAGGGCGGGGACGTGACGACGAGCGCCACGGACGAGGGCCGCACGCGGTCCATCGAGCGGGCGTCGCCGACGTAGATCTGGTCGACCACGCCGGGGGGCTCGACCGTGTCGTCTCCGCTCACCGTGGGGGCCGTGAACCGGGCGTAGAAGCCGCTCGCGTCGTGGTTCTCCCGCCGGGACACGCCGAAGCTCGACGTGCTGGTGGCTCGCTTGCGCTGCGCGTCTGGAGCCACCGTGGCCAACCCTCTCGTCGATCTCGTCACACCACGGACCCTACGGAGGGGGTGTGACAGCCGATCTCACGCTACCCATGCCCGCGCGCGGGCGCGAGCACCGTGGATAGCCTCGCCCTCGATGCCGGATCCGAAGATCATCTACACGTTCACCGACGAGGCGCCCGCCCTCGCCACGCACTCGCTCCTGCCGATCATCCAGGCCTTCGCGTCCACGGCGGGCGTGACGGTGGAGACCCGGGACATCTCGCTGGCCGGGCGGATCCTGGCCGCCTTCCCGGACCACCTCACCGAGGCCCAGCGGGTGCCCGACGCGCTCGCCGAGCTCGGCGAGCTGGCCACGAAGCCCGAGGCCAACATCATCAAGCTGCCCAACGTGAGCGCGTCGCTGCCGCAGCTCCGGGAGGCCATCGAGGAGCTCCAGGCCAAGGGCTACGCCCTCCCCGACTACCCGGAGGACCCGCGAGACGGACGCCGAGCGCGACGTCCTGGCCCGCTACGACCGCATCAAGGGCAGCGCCGTGAACCCGGTGCTGCGCGAGGGCAACTCCGACCGCCGGGCCCCGGCCTCGGTGAAGCAGTACGCCCGCAAGAACCCGCACTCGATGGGCGCCTGGTCGCCCGACTCCAAGACCCACGTGTCCACGATGGGCGCCGGCGACTTCCGGTCGAACGAGCGGTCCATCACCGTCGCCGAGCCCACCGACGTCCGCATCGAGCTGGTCGCGGCCGACGGCACCACCACCGTCCTCAAGGCGTCCACCCCGCTCGCTCGCCGGCGAGGTCTTCGACGCCACGGTCATGAGCAAGGCGGCCCTGGTGGAGTTCCTCACCGCCCAGATCGCCGACGCCAAGGCCAAGGACGTGCTGTTCTCGCTCCACCTCAAGGCCACGATGATGAAGGTGTCCGACCCGATCATCTTCGGGCACGCCGTCGAGGCGTTCTTCCCGCAGGTCTTCGCCGAGCACGGCGCCGCCCTGGCCGAGGCGGGCATCACCGCCAACGACGGTCTGGCCAACCTGCTGGAGGCGATCCAGTCGCTGCCGGAGGACCGGCGGACCGCCATCGAGGCCGGCATCCAGCAGGGCCTCGCCGACGGCCCCGCGCTGGCGATGGTCGACTCCGACCGCGGCATCACCAACCTGCACGTGCCCAGCGACGTCATCGTCGACGCCTCGATGCCCGCGATGATCCGCACCTCGGGCCAGATGTGGAACGCGGCCGGCGATCCGGCCGACGCCAAGGCCACCCTGCCCGACAGCAGCTACGCCGGGATCTACCAGGTGGTCATCGACGACTGCCGGGCGCACGGCGCCTACGACCCGGCCACCATGGGCTCGGTGCCCAACGTCGGGCTCATGGCCCAGAAGGCCGAGGAGTACGGCTCGCACGACAAGACCTTCGAGATCCCCACCGCCGGCACGGTCCGGGTGGTCGACTCGGCGGGCACCACCCTGCTCGAGCACGCCGTCGAGGCCGGGCGACATCTGGCGGGCCTGCCAGACGAAGGACGCCGCCGTCCAGGACTGGGTGAAGCTGGCCGTCACCCGGGCCCGCGCCACCGGCGCCCCGGCCGTCTTCTGGCTCGACGAGACCCGCGCCCACGACGCCCAGATCCTCGAGAAGGTGCGCCGCTACCTCGCCGACCACGAGACGGACGGCCTGCAGATCGAGGTCATGGCGCCGGTCGACGCCATCGCCTTCTCGCTCGAGCGCATCCGCCGGGGCGAGGACACGATCTCGGTCACCGGCAACGTGCTCCGCGACTACCTCACCGACCTCTTCCCGATCATGGAGCTCGGCACCAGCGCCAAGATGCTCTCGATCGTGCCGCTCATGAACGGCGGCGGCCTGTTCGAGACGGGCGCCGGCGGCTCGGCCCCGAAGCACGTCCAGCAGCTCGTGAAGGAGAACTACCTCCGCTGGGACTCGCTCGGCGAGTTCCTCGCGCTGGCCGTGTCGCTCGAGCACCTGGCCCAGAGCACCGGCAACAAGCGGGCCCAGGTGCTGGCCGACACGCTCGACCAGGCCACCGGCATGCTCCTCGACAACGGCAAGTCGCCCGCCCGGCGGCTCGGCTCCATCGACAACCGCGGCAGCCACGCCTACCTCGCCCGCTACTGGGCCGAGGCGCTCGTGGCCCAGGGCGACGACCCGGAGCTGGCCGCCGCCTTCACCCCGCTCGCCGAGCGGCTGGTGGCCGAGCAGGAGACGATCGACGCCGAGCTCCTCGGCGTCCAGGGCCAGCCGGCCGACATCGGCGGCTACTACGCCCCCGACCCCGCCAAGGCCACCGCCGTGATGCGCCCGTCCCCCACCTTCAACGCCGCCCTGTCGCTCATCCAGGGCTGAGCGTGCAGTCGCACTCGCTGGTCGCCTTCAACACGGCGACCGCGTCCACCAACAAGATCCACGACGACGAGGTGGCGCGGGGCCTCGGCTTTCGTGGCGGGCTCGTGCCCGGGGTCGACGTCTACGCCTACCTCTGCCACCCGCCGGTGCGGGAGTGGGGCCTCGACTGGCTGCAGCGCGGCACGATGCGGGCCCGCTTCCACCGGCCCGTCTACGACGGGCACCGCGCCGACATCGAGCCCGTGGACGACGGGGGGCTCGAGCTGCGCGACGAGGACGGCGAGCTGTGCGCCGAGGGCGCGGCGTCGCTCCCGCCGACGGCGGCGCCGATCCCCGATCCGGCGGACTGGCCCGACGTCGACCAGGTGGCCGACCCGCCACCCGCGGCGCCGGAGACGCTCGTGCCCGGCACCGCCTTCGGCCTGGCCCCGCACGGCTTCCACGCCGCCCGGCACCGGGAGTACCTGGACGACGTGCGTGAGAGCGACCAGCTGTACGTCACCGAAGGCGTGGCCCACCCGGGCTGGATCCTGCGCGACGCCAACTACGTGCTGTCGGCCAACGTCCGCCTCGGCCCGTGGATCCACGTCGAGTCGGTGGTGCAGCACCACGACGTCGTCCGCGACGGCGAGGAGGTCACCGCCCGCGCGCTCGTCACCAAGGAGTGGGAGCACAAGGGCCACCGCTTCGTCGAGCTCGACGTCCTCCACCTCGCCAACCTCCGCCCGGTGGCGCGGACGCGGCACACCGCGATCTACAAGCCCCGCGGGACGTGACCGCAGAAGGTCAAGGGCGCGACGAGGCACCGCCGTGCCGCCACATGCTCCACGCCTGCTGACGGGCGCGCCGTGCACCGCCGCGGCCTGCGACAAACGGCGACCGATACGAGCGCGGACCTGTCGCAGGTCCGGCACCGAACGGGCCCCTTCACGCGGCCTGCGACACATCGCGACCGATACGAGCGCGACCTGTCGCAGATCGCGTCGCCGGGCGTGGTCAGCGCGCCCTGGGGGTTGTCGTCAGCCCAGGCCGAGGTTGACGTGGATCTGCTTGACGCGGCGCTGCGGTTGAGGGCGTAGAGGTGCAGGCCGGGGGCGTCCTCGGCGAGGAGGGCGGCGCCGAGCTCGGTCGCCACCTCGATGCCGATCTTGCCGATCTCGTCCGGCTGGTCGGCCACCAGGTCGAGGCGGTCGAGGAGCGGCTGGGGGATCACGCTGCCGTTCATGCCGGCCATGCGGACGAGGCCGGGCAGGCTGATGAAGGGCATCACGCCGGGGAGGACGGGCTTGTCGCACCCGAGCTCCGCCAGCTCGTCGACCATGCGGAGGTAGTCGTCGATGGCGAAGAAGAACTGCGACATCGCGAAGTCGGCGGCCTCGAGCTTCGCGGCCAGGTGGCGGCGATCGCTCTCCCGATCCGGTGAACGAGGGTGCACCTCCGGGTGGGCCGCCACGCCGACGGAGAAGCCCGCGGGATGGGCTCGCACCTGCTCCACCAGCTGCGAGGCGTGCTCGTACTCGCCTCCCGGGTCGGATCCGTCGGCGGGCGGATCGCCCCCGAGGGCGAGGATGTTCTCGACTCCGTTGTCGGCGTAGTGGTCGAGCAGCGTCGGCGATGTCGCTGCGGCTGTGGCCCACGCAGGTGAGATGGGGCATGGCGGGGAACGGCTGCTCGTGGTTGATGCGGGTGACGACGTCGCGGGTGCGCTCACGCGTGCTGCCGAGGGCGCCGTAGGTGACGGACACGAACGAGGGCCGGAGCTCGGCCAGCTCCACCACGGCCTTCTCCAGCATGCGCTCGGCCTCGTCGGTCTTCGGCGGGAAGAGCTCGAAGGACAGCGTGGGACCGGCGTCGAGGAGGTCGCAGATCCGTGTCATGGGTTACGCACGGTAGGCGCTCCGAGGCACCTGAGGCCAGGGACGCTCAGCCCGTCGAGCGCCGCAGCACGCACCACGATCGCCCAGGCCGGCGGTGCTCTCCACGCCCGTCCCATCGGCCGGGCAGGGCGGCGACCACGTCGTCCGGCGGCAGGTAGATCGGTGTCTCGGCCCCGCTGCTGTTGACCCACACGACCACGCCGTCGGGGGCGAGCACCCGGTCGACCTCGTCGGGGAACAGGAAGCAGTTCACCAGCACGACGGCGTCCGCCGCGCCCGCGGCGAGCGGCAGCCGAGAGCCATCGGCCAGCACGCGGTGCCCGACGTCGGCTGGAGCCAGTCGCAGCATCTCCAGGCGACACCTCGGTGGCCAGCACTCGACCCCACCGGCTGGCCAGCGACGGCGTGTAGGCACCGATGCCGCTGCCGAGCTCCACGCACACGTCACCACCGTCGGTCTCCCACCCCGCGGTCGAGCGCATCGGCCACGACGGCGTCCCGCTGCCGGCGAGGTCCGTGTGTGCCACTCCGGCGCCAGCGCGTCGAAGTAGGCGGCGACGTCGGCCCGGGCCGTGTCGTCCCACGGGCCAGGGTCCAGGCCGGCGGCGCGCCGGGTCATGATCCGCATCGGGTGGTCCGGCGAGCCGAGTCCCGACGACTCGTGGCCGGGGATGTCCAGCGGGGGGAGGGTGGTCAGGGAGCCGGCCATCACGGCGGTGCCGGCGTGGCGCTCGGCGGCCTCCACGAAGTTGCGGAAGAGCAGGGCGATCGTGGTCGGCCCCACCCCGCCCACGCGGGGCGTGATCCAGCCGGCGACCTCCTCGCACGCCTCGTCGACGTCGGGCAGGAGCGTGCGCCCTCGTACTGCACCCCCGCCCCGACCACGACCCCGCCGGGGTTGACGTGCTCGGGCTGGATCATGCCGGGGACGCCGGCCGCCGCGACCAGGATGTCGGCCCGCCGCGTGTGCTCGGCCCAGTCGGCGACGCCGGTGTGCACCACCGTGACGGCGGCGTTGGCGGTGGGGCGCTTCTGCGACAGCAGGATGCTGAGGGGGCGCCCGATCGTGACGCCCCGCCCGACGATGACGACGTCACGCCCCGCCACCGGCACCTCGTAGTGGGCCAGGAGCGCCTCGATCCCCGCCGGGGTGCAGGCCACCGGGCCCGGGAGGCCGAGGGCCAGCCGGCCGACGTTCGTGGGGTGCATCCCGTCGACGTCCTTGTCCGGGTCGACGGCCAGCAGGACGGCGTCGAAGTCGACCTGGGGCGGACCGGGGTACTGGACGAGCATGGCGTCGACGGCCGGGTCGGCGTTGAGGGCCTGCACCGCGTCGATGGCCTCGTTCGGTGGTGACGTCGGCAGGCAGGTGCACGTGGGGGCTGTTGCACCCGAGCTCCTCCGCCTTCCGCATCTTCATCCCGACGTACCGCGCCGAGGGCTCGTCGTCGCCGATCAGCACCGTGGCCAGCCCCGGCGTGTGGCCACCTTCGATGAGCTTGGCGACACGCGGCGCGAGGTCTGCGAACACCGCGTCCGCAACGGGCCCCCCAGGCATCATGACGGCGCTCATGCCGCCGATCCTAGGAGCGGCCGGCCGTCAGACCGGACGGCCGACGAACGCCATCAACCGCGTCGTGGCGTCCGCGCCCGGCGGCGGCTCGACCTTGGGGCCGTAGTGCTCACCCCGGATCATCTCGTCGGCGGGCTGCATCTCCCTGAGCATCGCCTCGGCGACCGCCTCGTCGAGCTGCTCGGGCTGCCCGGTGGCCCGGGCGAGGTCCCAGGTGTGCATGAACACGTCGGCGGTGACGAACCGAGTGATCGCATCCTCGAGCCGGTGGGTCCCGATCTGCGGGTGCACGACCTCGGAGCTGGCGAGCGCCTCGTCGTCGAGCAGCGCCTGGAGCTGGTCGCGCAGCTGGGCCCATGCACCCGAAGGATCCTCGTCGACGTCGATCGTCACGGCGATCGGCGGCACGCCGTCGAAGGCCATGAACGCCGGCACCCACTCGGTGAGGTGGCGGACGACGTCGCGCGCCACCCACCCGTCGCACGGCGCCGGCTGCTCCCAGCCGCCGTCGGGCACGCCGTCGACCCGCTCGGTGAAGGCTGCCGCGGCGGCTCGGAACTCGTCGGCAGCCGCGGTCATCGATGGCCTCCTGGTGCGGGTCGTGCGGGTGTCGACCGCCACCGTGCACCATCGCACGACGGTGCACAACCGTCAGCGGGTGCCCTGCGGGTGCCGCTAGAGCTCCTGCCAGAGGGGGTGGCGCCAGTCGACGGGGTCGTAGCCCGCCCGGACGACCCGCAGGCGGCCGGTGCCCTCCGTGGTGGCGAGCTCGACGGCGGCGCGGGCGATCGACCTCCGGGCTCACGATCTGGATCCCGAGCGCGTCCGGGTCGAGCCCGTGCAGCGCCTCCACCGTCATCGGGGTGTCCACCACACCCGGGCACACGGCGTCGATGCTGATGCCATCCGCCTCGAGGGTGGGGGCCACGGCGGCCACGAAGCCGGCGACGGCTTGCTTGGTCAACGTGTACAGCGGGTTGCCACCGAACGCGATCACCCCGGCGACCGAGGCCGTCACCACGATCGCGCCCCCGCCGTTGGCACGCAGGGCCGGGACGCACGCCCGGGTACCGAGGACGACCCCGCCGATGTTGGCGTCGACCGTCCGCCGGTAGACGTCGACGGGCAGGTCCTCGATCGGGCCCATGTGCCCGTACACGCCGGCGTTGAGGTGCACGGCACGCAGCGCCGAGCCGGCCGCGCGGACCACCTCGTCCCACAGCTCGGGGTCGGCGACGTCGCCCGCCATCGATCGGCCCCCGCTGGCCTCGGCGGTCGCCGCGGCGCGCTCGGCGTGGAGGTCGACGGCGAGCACGTCGAAGCCCGCCTCGGCGAAGACCGTGCACGCGGCCCGCCCGATGCCCGACCCCGCACCGGTGATGACCGCGGTGCCCGTCAATGGAGGAAGTGGCGTTCGCCGGTGAAGACCATGGCGAGGCCGAGCTCGTCGGCCTTGGCGATGGTGTCCTCGTCCTTCACCGAGCCGCCGGGCTGGATGACGACGGCCACGCCAGCCTCCGCCGCCGCCTCGATGCCATCGGGGAACGGGTAGAAGGCGTCGCTCGCGCAGGCGCCCCCGGCGGCGCGTCCGGCCGCCTTCGAGGCGGCGATCTGGCCCGCCTCGACGCGGTTCTGCTGCCCGGCCCCGATGCCCCATGCGGTGCCGTCCTTCACGAGGACGATCGAGTTGCTCTTCACCCAGCCCACGAGCCGCCACGCGACCGCCGCGTCCGCCCACTCCGCGTCGGTGGGCGCCCGCTTGGTGACGACGCGCCAGTCGTCACGCGTCGCCGCGAAGTGGTGGGCGTCCTGCACGAGCCACGATCCGGTCAGCTGCCTGATCTGGTGCGCGTCCGGCGTCGGCGGAGTCGCCGTGAGGAGTCGGGTGTTCCGGCGCTTGGCGGTCAGCGCCTCGAGGACGCCCGGGCCGTACCCCGGGGCGATGACGACGTCCGCCTGCGCCGCCGCCACCATGCGCTCCACGGTGGCGTCGTCGATCTCGCCCGAGAGGGCGACGATGCCGCCGAAGGCGGAGCGCTCGTCGCACTCGAAGGCTCGCTGATACGCCTCCGCCAGCGAGTCGGCGACGGCCGCGCCGCACGGGTTGGCGTGCTTGATGATGGCGACGGCCGGCCGGCCGGTGGTGTGGGCCAGATCGTTGGCCAACCCCCACGCGGCGTCGGCGTCGAACAGGTTCAGGTAGCTGAGGGCCAGGCCGCCGTGCTGCTCGACGTCGTCCCACCAGGACGTGGTGCCGACCTCGCGGTACCGGGCGCCCGTCTGGTGGGGGTTCTCGCCGTAGCGGAGGTCCTGCACCCGCTCGAGCGCCAGGTGGATGGTCGGGGGGAGCGGATCGCCGGAGACGTCGTCGAACCACCCGACGATCGCCGCGTCGTACGCCGCCGTGTGGGCGAACGCCGTGCGCGCGAGCTGCCGCTTGGTCGCGTCCGAGAGCACGCCCGCGCCCTTCAGCTCGTCCACCACCTGCCGGTACTGCGACGGATGGGTGAGGATCCCCACGTCCTTGAAGTTCTTGGCCGCCGAGCGGATCATCGCCGGCCCGCCGATGTCGATCAGCTCCTCGGCCCGGCTCGCCCCGTGCTCGAAGCTCTCGAGGCTGGCCCCGAACGGATAGAGGTTCGACACCACGAGGTCGAGCGGGTCGATGTCGTACTCGGCCATGTCCTTCTGGTGATCGGGGTTGCGGCGATCCGCGAGGATCCCGCCGTGCACCTTGGGGTGCAGCGTCACCACCCGGTGGCCGAGGATGGCGGGGAAGCCGGTGAGCTCCGCGACGTCGGTGACCGCGATGTCGGCGTCCCGCAGGGCCTGGGCCGTACCGCCACTCGAGATGAGGTCCCAGCCCATGCTGCGGAGGTCGCGGGCGAGCTCCACGATGCCGGTCTTGTCGTACACGGAGAGCAGCGCCCTCATGGTTGTTCCACTTCCTGGTCGAGGAGCGAGGGGTCAGCGAGGACCGCTCGGATGGTCTGGGGGTAGAGGCGGCGCTCCACGGCCTTGATCCGCTCGTGGAGGGAGGCCTCGTCGTCAGCGGGCCGCACCGCGACGGCCTCCTGGGCGAGGATCGGTCCCGCGTCCACCTCGAGGATGGCGACGTGCACCGTGCAACCGGTGACCTTCACGCCGTAGGCGAGCGCGTCCCGCACGGCGTGCCAGCCCTTGAACGAGGGCAGCAGGGCGGGGTGGGTGTTGAGGATGCGGTGGGGGAACGCCTGGTGGATCGCCGCGCCGAGGATGGTCCCGAACCCGGCCATGACGACGAGCTCGATGTCGTGCCGCGCGAGCAGCGCCACCACGTCCTGCGTGTAGGCGTCGCGGTCGAAGGCGGCGCCGTAGCTCGTGCGCTCGACCAGCTCCGTGGCGACGCCGTGCGACTCGGCCACGCCCTGGACCTTGGAGGGCCGATCGGTCACCACCAGGGCCACCGGGATGCCATCGTCCAGGATCGCCTCCAAGAGGGTCCCGCTGCCCGATGCCAGCACCGCGATGCGCACGTGCCGAACCTACTCGTCGCCCGATGCATCGGATCCCGGCCGAATCCATCTCCGCGAAGCCCGCGTTGCGTTAGCGTTCTCGCCGGCCCTACACACCCCACCACGGAGGCGGCAATCGTGGATCTCTCAAAGCTCACCACCGGAGACAAGCTGATCCTCGGAGGTGCGCTCGCCTACCTCATCTTCATGTTCCTGCCCTGGTACGGCGTCGACACCGCCTTCGGCGACTACTCGAACAGCGGGTGGAGCTACTTCTTCGGCGGCATCCTGCCGCTCATCCTCATCGCCGTGATGGTCTCGCACGTCCTGGTGTCCGCCTTCTCCGACACGCAGCTGCCCGATCCGCCCGTCCCGTGGAGCCAGGTGCACCTGGGCACGGGCATCGTGGCGGCGGTGCTCGTGGTGCTCCGGCTGCTGATCCGCTCGGACGACATCAGCGGCGTCGACACCGGCTTCGACCTCGACCGGAAGTACGGGCTCTTCCTCGCCGTGATCGCCGCCATCGTGGTGGCGGTCGGTGGCGTCAAGAAGGCCGGCGAGGGTGACAGCGCCCCGTCGACCGGCGGGAACACCGGCTCCGCCCCGTTCTGATCCCAGCGCTGATCGGCGCCGCCGATCAGCCGCGACTCAGCAGTCCGGGTCCTGCAGGAACCGGTCCTCATCGCAGAACCCGTCCGAGGGATCGGTGTTGATGTCATCGAGGTCATCGATGTCGTCGCTGAACGCGAGCGCGAGCACCACCACGAGCGCCAGCGCCGCCACGCCGATCCAGCCCAGGACGATGCCGGCGATGGCCATGCCACGACCGGTCTGCCGGCCGGCGGCCCGATCGATCTGTCCCTTGGCGACGTAGCCGAACACGAGGGCGAGGATCGAGCCGATCCAATAGATCCACAGGATCCCGAGCACCATCGAGGCGATGGCCAACCCGTTCGTCGTCGTCTGCACGAACGGAGCCCCGTATTGCGAGTACGCCGTGAAGGCGGGCGGAGGCGGCGCCTGCGCGCCGGGTGCCTGCTCCGGCGGGTAGTAGCGGCCGTCGCTCGCCAGCCACCAGCCCGGGCCCGGTGGCCCGTCGGGTGCAGGAGGTTCCGCCGGCGGCCAGTCGCTCATGGCGTCGCAGTGTCGCACAAGTTGCCCACCCGGTCCGACCCCATCGGTCAACCTGCGGGTGAAAGGCCGCGTTCCTGCGGCCTTCACCCGCAGGTTCGAGGGGTCGTGGCGACGTCAGCGGAGCGGGGGGTCCTCGCAGCCGGTGGCGCCGCCGCCGGGGCCTGCGGGCTCGGTCCGCGGGTAGGGCTCGACGAAGCCGCTACCAGGGTCGGTCGTCGACACGTAGCGGACGATGGCATCGGTGAGGGCCTGGGCCTCGACGGCCTGGAACGCAGGATCGGCGAGCAGGGCCTCCTCGGGGGCGTTCGAGATGAACGCCGCCTCGGCGAGGACCGCCGGCACGCCCGCCGTCCGGTGGAGGATGCCGTAGTAGTCGCTGCCATCGGCGCGCCGGCGGTACTTGGCGCCGGCGTCCCGATCCGCCACCCAGGCGACGTCGTACGCCGCGAAGGCGTCGACCAGCTCCTCGTACACCAGCCCCGCCGCCCGCTTGGAGTCCGGCGACGCGAGCTGGAAGTACGTCTCGGAACCCGGCCCGTCGCGCGGGCCGTCGGGGGCGGCGTTGTGGTGGATCGACACGAACAGCTGGGGGCGCAGGCTCGTTGCCACCGCCGCGCGGCTCGCGAGCGTGATGCGGTAGTCGGCGGTTCGGGTCAGCACGACCGACGCGCCGAGGGCCTCGAGCCGCCGGGCCGTCTGCTGGGCGATGGCCAGGTTCACGGCCTTCTCGGTGGTGCCGGCGGGGCCGACGGCACCGGGCTCGTCGCCGCCGTGCCCCGGATCGAGCACGACGTTCGCCCCGCCGAGCGCCCGACCGGTGACGGTCACCTCCCCACCGCACGGCGCCCGGGCCACGAACGAACCGTCGGGGTTGGTGGCGAGCACGGCCAGCACGACGCCGTTGGGGGTGACGACGGCCCGTGGCGGCCCGGCCGGCACGAGGGCCCAGGCGATGGGCGGCTCCGTGGTGGTCGTGGTCGGCGGGCGGGTCGTCGTCGTGGGCGGCGTGGTCGCCGTGGTCGACGAGGTCTCGGCGGGAGCGGCCGCGGGGTCGTCGGTGCACGCGACGAGGAGGAGCAGCGGCACGGCCAGGAGCAGCAGGGGCGACCGTGCGGCCATGGCCGCCACGTTCGCGCATCTCGTGATCGTCCCGGCGTCGGCTCGGGACGACTGCCGCGCTACAGCTGGGCGACGACCTCGACCATGAGCGTGCCGGCCTCCGTGGGGTTCTGGCCGATGTGCACGCCGGCCGCCCGCAGCGCGTCCTGCTTGGCGGCCGCCGTCCCCTTGCCCCCGGACACGATGGCCCCGGCATGGCCCATCTTCTTGCCCGCGGGCGCGGTCACGCCGGCGATGTAGGACACGACCGGCTTGGTCATCTCGTCGGCGATGAAGGTGGCGGCCTCTTCCTCGGCCGACCCACCGATCTCGCCGATCATCATCACGGCTCGCGTGTCGGGGTCGGCCTCGAAGGCGCGGAGGCAGTCGATGAAGCTGGTCCCCGGCACCGGGTCACCGCCGATGCCCACGCACGTGGTCACCCCGATGTCGTTGAGCTTGAGCTCGTAGAGCGCCTGATAGGTCAGCGTCCCCGACCGGCTCACGATGCCGACGTTGGGTCGGCCCTCGACGGGAGCCTTGGCGATGTGGCCGGCGGTGATGCCGATGTTCGCCTTGCCGGGGCTGATGATGCCGGGGCAGTTGGGGCCGAGGAGCTGGACCTCGGGGAAGTCCCGCTCGAGCTTGTTGTAGAACCACGCCTCGTCGTGGGCAGGCACGCCCTCGGTGATGGCGACGATGAGCTTCACGCCGCCCTCGGCGGCCTCCATGACCGCGTCCTTCACGCCGGGGGCGGGGATGAAGATGCACGACGCCGTCGCACCGGTGGCCGCGACGGCCTCGGCGACGTTGGCGTACACGGGGATCCCGTCCACGTCCGTGCCCGCCTTCTTGGGGTTCGTGCCGGCCACCACCTGGGTGCCGTAGTCACGGTTCAGCAGGCCGTAGAAGCGGCCTTGCGAGCCGGTCAGGCCCTGGTACACGACCTTGGTCTTGTCGTCGACGAAGATGCTCATCGGAGCCTCCTAGTTCCCGCCGCCAGCAGCGGCGACGGCGGCCTCAGCGGCTTCGACCATGGTCGGCTTGAGCTGCAGCTGGTCGGACAGGTGGGGTTCGAGGAGCGCGCGTCCCTCGTCGGCGTTGGTGCCGTCGAGCCGGATCACGATCGGGACGTCGATGTCCACCCGACCCAGCGCGGTGATGATCCCGTTGGCGACCTCGTCGCCCTTCGTGATGCCCCCGAAGATGTTGATGAAGATCGAGCGCACGTCGGGGTCGTTGGTGATCACCTCGAGCGCGCCCGCCATGACGTCGGCGTTGGCGCCGCCGCCGATGTCGAGGAAGTTGGCGGGCTTCCCGCCGACCTGGTTGACGATGTCGACGGTGGACATGGCCAGCCCGGCGCCGTTGGCGATGACGCCGACGAAGCCCTCCGAGCCCGACGTACTGAAGCCCCTTGGCGTGCGCGGCCTGCTCGCGCTCGTCGCGCACCTGGGTGGCGTCGTACTGCGCATAGTCCGGGTGGCGGAACTCGGAGCTGCCGTCGAGGCTGACCTTCGCGTCGAGGGCGTGGACCTCACCGGTGGGCTTCAGGATGAGCGGGTTGATCTCCGTCAGGTCGGCGTCGCCCTCGGTGTAGGCGGTGTAGAGCTTGCGGAGGATGTCGACCGTGCCCTCCGTGGCCGCCGGGTTGAGGTTGGCCGCCGCGACCCATGCCCTCGCGGCCTCCTCGGTGAGCCCGTCGACCGGGTCGATCCAGATCTTGGCGATGGCATCCGGGTCGCTCTCCGCCACGGCCTCGATCTCCACCCCGCCCTGGGCCGACAGCATGCCGAGGTGCTTCTTGGCGGACCGGTCGAGGGTGAAGCTGGCGTAGTACTCCTCGGCGATGTCGGAGGCGAGCTCGATCCAGACGATCTCGACCGTGTGGCCCTTGATGTCCATGCCGAGGATGTTCCCGGCGTGGGTCCGCACCTCGTCGGCGTCGTTCGGCGAGCTTGATGCCGCCCGCCTTGCCGCGGCCACCGACCTGCACCTGTGCCTTCACCACCACCGGGTAGCCGATGCGATCGGCGGCGGCCACGGCCTCGTCGACGGTCGTGACGGCCTCGCCCGGGCTGACGGGGATCCCGTAGGTCGCGAAGAACTGCTTGCCCTGGTACTCGTAGAGGTCCATGCACTCCTCGGTTTCCGACGTGGCGGCAGGTCGGCCGATACTAGGTGTGTGCCGATGACCCGCTGCCACTCGAGCCCTCTGGCCCGATGCCCGTAGCCCAGAGCCAGGGTCACGCGGGCAAGGCGCTCCTCATCGCCGCGGTCGCGATCGTGCTCATCGCCGTGGTCACCGTCTTCCTCGCGCTGGCGGCGAGTCGCGGCGATGTGGACATCAACCTCGGCGATGAGCGGTTCGAGGTCGGCAACACCGAGGACATCATCGACCTCATCGACGAGGGCGACGGGCTGCCCGCGCTCTTCCCTGATCTCGTGAGCCGGGACCGCAACATCTTCGTGCAGCACACGGGCGACGACCCGGACGAGGGGTGGGTCGCCTTCGGCGCCTTCGACCCGGATGATCCGACCTGCCTCGTCGAGATCGACCGCGAGGCGCGGACGCTCGTGAGCGCGTGCGACCCTGACGTCACCTATCCGCTCACCGGTGAGGGGCTGCGCTTCTACCCCACGAGCGTCGAGGACGGCACGGTCATCGTCGACATCAACGAGCTCACCACCTCCACGACGTCGGGCAGCTAGCGCGGCCTACTCGAACAGGGCGAGCAGCTCGGCCTTCTGGACCTTGGTGGTCCCGGTGCGAGGGAGCTCGTCGACGGCGACGAAGCGCTTCGGCACCTTGTAGTCGGCGAGGTGGCGTGCGGCCCACCCGGGCAGGTCGGCGGACGACAACGTCGAGCCCTCGGCCAGCCGCACGACCGCCGCCGGGACCTCGCCGAGGCGATCATCGGGCAGCCCCACCACGCTCGCCTCGAGCACGGCGGGGTGCTGTTCGAGCGTCTGCTCCACCTCGAGGGCGTAGACGCTGTACCCGCCGTGCTTGATCACGTGCTTGCTGCGCCCTTCGAACACCACCATCCCGAGCGGGCCCTTGCGAGCCAGGTCACCGGTGCGGAGCCACCCGTCGGAGGTGAAGACGGCGGCGGTCGCCTCCTCGTCGCCCCAGTAGGCCGTGAGCACCCCGGGCCCCTTCACCTGCAGCTCCCCGACCCGCCCCGCTGACGCCGGCGTCCCCGAGTCGTCCACCACGCGCATCTCGTAGCCCGGGAGGGC
The DNA here is from genome assembly GCA_963721695.1 of uncultured Microthrixaceae bacterium. Classification (GTDB taxonomy): domain Bacteria; phylum Actinomycetota; class Acidimicrobiia; order Acidimicrobiales; family VFJN01; genus VFJN01. The sequence goes on along the minus strand of CAVRKU010000004.1, from coordinate 70,829 downwards.
GAAGCCCAGGGCCTCGCCGAACGGCCCCCGTCCGGTGCCGAGGAACGGCGGCGACAGCTTGGCGGCCACACCGCCGCCGACCTCGACCATCCCGTAGCCCTCCGCGAAGGCCGCCTGACCCACCGCTCCGAGCAGCGGGAGCGTGGCCGTGGCGCCCATCCGCTTGAACCGCTCCGCCAGGTCGGGCGGCATCGCGTCCGCGCCGGACGCCCAGACCCGCACGGAGGTGAGGTCCCGCTCGTCGGCGTGGGCCTCCTCGAGCATCCGGTACATCGCCGGCACGCCGACGAACATCGTCGCCCGGCGCGACTCGATGGCATCGAGCACCTTCACGGGGTTGAAGCGCGGCAGCAGGTAGGTCGGGATGCCTGCCACCGCGAGCCCGATCAGCACCGCGAAGCCCATGATGTGCGCCACCGGCAGCGCGATCACGGCCTCGTCGCGGTGCAGGCGAGCGGGCCACAGCGCGGCGCTGGCCACCTGGCCCGACGAGCGCCCGGTGGCTGAGCGCGGCACCCTTCGGCGTGCCGGTCGTGCCCGACGTGTAGAAGAGCGCCGCCACGTCCTCGGGCTTGGCCCCGACCGGCGAACCGAGGACGGGGTGCCGGTCGACGGCGGCGGCCGACTTCAGCACCAGCGCGGCCCCGCTGTCGCGGACGACGTGGGCGATCTCGTCCCGGCTCATCTGGTCGTTCACCGGCGCCGGGAGCGCTCCCGCTCGCGCCGCGGCGGCGCAGAGCAGCAGCTGCTCGTAGCCGTTCGGCGTGGCCACGACGACGACGCCGCCGGGCGGGACCTGGGCCGCGATGCCCCCGGACCACCGACGGACCCGCTTCGCCGCCTGCTCGTACGTGAGGTCGAGGCCGCCGTCGGCCTCCGTCACGAGCTGCCGATCACCGTGCACCTTGGCCAGTCGGTCGAAGAGCGTGCCCAGCGTCAGATCCCGCTTGAGGAGGAGCCCCGCCCGCTCGATCGACCTGGTGGTCATGCGCGACCGGTCTACCGGGGCCGGCCCGATGCCCGCCACCCGAGCGCGGCCCGGAGGACGCCGCCGTCACTTCCGGATAGCGTCCCGGCAGCCAGTTCGAGCAGCGGATCGAGGGGTGGAGCGATGTACGGGCGAATCGTGGTCGGCGTGGCCAAGACCGACTCAGCCAAGCGGGCGGTCGAGGTGGCCCTCGACCTGGCCGAGCGCTACAAGGCCGAGCTCCATCTGGTGATGGCGTTCAGCAAGGGCGGCACCGCCCTGGACAGCGCGTCGCGCAAGGACGCCGAGGCGTACCTCGCGTCGCTCCAGGCCGCCGCGCCGGTCAAGGTGCAGCTCCATGCCATCCCCGGCGACCCGGCCGACACGGTCCTGATGGTGGCCGACGAGGTGCGGCGCCGATCTCGTCGTGGTGGGCAACAAGGGCATGCACGGCGCCCGTCGGGTGCTCGGCAGCGTGCCCAACTCCATCGCCCACGGTGCCGCCTGCTCCGTGCTCATCGCCGACACGACCGGCTGATCGAGCGCTCGGCTACGGCCGCGTGAGGTCGAGGGCGAAGTACCGCGCGTCGGCCATCGGGTTGTGGCGGTAGGCGTCGATCTCGACGAACCCCAGCGCCTCGTAGATGGCGATGGCGGTGGCCAACCGGGAGACGGTGTCGAGCAGCAGCCGCCGGTAGCCCAGCGAGCGGGCGGCCGCGATGGCCGCCTCGGCCAACGCCCGGCCGGCGCCCGTCCCGCGGGCCGCCGGCTCGAGGTACATCCGCTTCAGCTCCGCGTCGTGCTCGTCGAAGCGGCGGACCCCGACGACCCCGACCGCCACGCCGTCGTCGCCGCGCACCAGTCGGGCGGCGCCGTCCGGCGGCCCGTAGCTCGAGGGCAGGTCGCCGAGCTCGCCATCGAGGTCCTGGAAGTCGACCTCGAACGGGAGCGACGCGAGGTAGGCCCGGATCAGGCGCTCGACCGTCCGCCCAGTCCGCGTCGGTCTCGACGGCGACGACCGGCAACTCAAGCCTTCTTGATGGGCGCCCAGGACAGCAGCAGCCGCTTCTCGCCCACGCCCGGGAAGCGGATCACCGTCTCGGCCTTGTCGCCCTGCGCCCTCGATGAGCAGGATCACGCCCTCGCCGAAGGTGGCGTGCACGACGTCGTCGCCGACCTTCAGCCCCATGCCCTCCGCGCCGTGCTTGGCGGGCCCGGTGCCGGTGCTGCTCCCCCGCAGCGCGCGCTCGACGATGCGATCCTTGTTGGCGTCGATCCCCGCGCCCCGGGAGCCGTAGCCACCGCCGCCGTAGGTGCGGCCGCCGCGGCTGGCTCGCTTCTGCTCGTGGGCTTCGACGAGCCGCGCCGGGATCTCATCCAGGAAGCGGCTGGGCGGGTTGTACTGCGTGCCGCCGTAGAGCGTGCGGCTCCACGCGTGGGTCAGGTACAGGCGCTCTTGCGCGCGCGTGATGGCGACGTAGGCGAGGCGACGCTCCTCCTCCATCTCGTCGGGTTCGCCGATCGAGCGGAGGTGGGGGAAGACGCCCTCCTCCAGACCCATGATGAACACGGCCGGGAACTCGAGGCCCTTCGCCGCGTGGACGGTCATGAGCATCACCTGGCTGTCGTCGCCGTCGATCTCGTCGGCGTCGCTGACGAGGCTCACCTGCTCGAGGAACAGGTCGATGCTCTCGGCCTCCTCCGCCGAGCCGACCAGCTCCGCCAGGTTCTCGAGCCGACCCTCCGCCTCGATGGTGCGCTCCTCCTGGAGCTCGATGAGGTAGCCCGAGCGGTCGAGCAGCGCCTGCAGCAGCGGCGCCGGCTTGTCGTCGGCGGCGAGGTCGGCCACCCCGTCGACCAGCTCGAGGTAGCGGGCGATCCCCTTCACCGCGGTGCCGGTGATGCCGGCGTCGTCGGCGCGCCGGAGGGCATCCGTGAACGCCAGGCCCCGACCGGACGCGTAGGCGTCGAGCTTGCCGATGCTCGAGTCGCCGATGCCGCGCTTCGGGCGTGTTGAGGATCCGCTTCACGGACACCTCGTCCTGCGGGTTGATCACCGCCTTCAGGTAGGCCAGCGCGTCCTTGATCTCACGCCGGTCGTAGAAGCGGGTGCCGCCGATCACCTTGTACGGCACGCCCATGCGGGTGAGGTTCTCCTCCACCACCCGGCTCTGGGCGTTGGTGCGGTAGAAGACGGCGACGTCGGCCCAGCGCAGGTCGCCGCCGTCGTGCAGCTTGGCGATCTCGCGGGTGACCCACTGGGCTTCGTCCACCTCGTCGTCGCCGTGGTACCGCACGATCGGGTTGCCGTCGCCCCGATCGGTCCACAGCTCCTTGGGCTTGCGGCTCGAGGTTGTTCCCGATGACGGCGTTGGCGGCGTCGAGGATCGTCTGCGTCGACCGGTAGTTCTGCTCCAGCACCACGATCGTGACGTCAGGAAAGGCGTTCTCGAACTCGAGGATGTTCCTCATGTCCGCACCCCTGAACTTGTAGATGCTGTTCCGGACGCAGATGTGCTCGGCGACGAAGTTGTGCGTCCCGTCGACCTCGAGGTCGTACACCGGCCCGTCGTACACGACCGTGTCCACCTCATCGACGCGTGTGGGGACGAGACCCTCCACTGCCGTCGTCGACGAGCACGTGCATCCCTGGTACGCAGATGCGACAGCGGCACGCAGTCCCACACCCGGTCGCCGATCTGCGCCCGTCGCTGGATCGTGAGCCCAGCAACGCTCGGCAGCACGGGTTGCGGCCTCGACCGCGTCCACGTAGTCCCTGCGCGTGCACCTCGAACGCTGGTGGCTGCCGTGGATCGGGCGGATCGAGAAGCCCAGCCATCGCTCAACCGCTCGGCGACGTCGACTCGGTTGGAGCACCACTGCACCCGATGGTGGGCGACGAGCCCGCCCGCTCGCCCCAGCGACGCTCACCGCCGAACATCGACAGGGTGAGCGTGTCCCGCCGCCGACCGGCTGTCGGCCGCATGTGCGGGAACTCTGCGATGGAGATCGAGGTCCTCCATGAGGCATCTTGGCGCGCGACTCCGGTGTCGAGCATGTCGTAGAGCTGTTCGAGGCGCGGCTCGCCCATCAGGAGCTTCCGGCCGATGCCGTGGAAGAGCGCCGTCGGCAGCCCGTACTCCGCCGCGAAGAAGGCCTCCCACATCGAGGCGTCCTCTCGCGAGTCGCAGATCCTGAGGAACCAGAGCTCATCAGCGTGCTCTTGGTTGATGCGGACGCGGGGTCCGGGCGCCGGCTGACCCTTCCTGTCCACCCGGACGGAGCTCGTCACGCCGATCCGCCAACCGCGGTCCTTCTTGTGCATGAGGTAGACGAGCCACTTGTCGTGGTCGAGCATCGTGTCGGCGAAGACGATGTGGTGAGGCGTGCCCTGGAGGGTGTGACCACCCGCCCGGACGAAGTACTGGCGGCCGGACCACTCGCCTTGCTTGACCTCGGTGACCCTGCCCGGCACCTGCGTGAAGTGGCCACCGGTGCCCATCACCTTGTCGCCGACCTGGATCTCCTCGATCGGCTTGGGCCCGGTCGGGCGTCGTGACCATCGTGCCGGTGGGGAGGCACTGGTCGCCGTCGCCGACGACGCAGACGTTGCGGTGCTCCCTGGTGAGGAGCAGGACCATCTCGTTCTGGACGGTGTTGGTGTCCTGGTACTCGTCGACCATGACGTGCTTGAAGCGGCGGCGGTAGCTCTCGAGCACGTCGGGGTGGTTCTGGAAGAGGGTGACGGTGTTGCCGAGCAGGTCGTCGAAGTCCATCGCCCCCGCCCGCTGGAGCCGCGCCTGGTACTCGCGGAAGATGTCGGCGATCTTCCGTTCGTAGATGACGCCCGCCCGTTCGGCGTAGGCGTCAGCGGAGATGTGGTCGTTCTTGGCCGCGCTGATCGTGGCGTGCACCGAGCGAGGCGGGAACCGCTTGATGTCGAGCCCGAGGTCGCGGATCACGTACCCCGTGAGGCGGTTGGCGTCGGCCTGGTCGTAGATCGTGAACGCCTTCGGGTAGCCGAGCTTGTCGCCATCCCGCCGCAGGATCCGCACGCAGGCCGAGTGGAACGTCGACACCCACATCTTCTCCGCCACCGGGCCGACGAGCGCCCCGACGCGGTACTTCATCTCGTCCGCCGCCTTGTTGGTGAACGTGATGGCGAGGATCTCGAAGGGGCTGATGCCCTGGTCGCGGATCAGGTGGGCGATGCGGTGCGTGAGCACCCGGGTCTTGCCCGAACCGGCGCCCGCGACGATGAGGAGCGGCCCGTCGACGTGGGTGACCGCCTCTGCCTGGACCGGGTTGAGTCCCTCGAGGAGCGGGTCGTCGGGAGGGCTCATGACGCGCCCACGCTACCGGTCGCCTGTGACGGCCCTGAGCTGATGCGTGCTCCGAGCGTCGCTTCGCTCCGGGCGCTCTCCGCACGTGCCTCCCGGCGACCGGCCAAGCCGGATCGCCTTCCGGCGATTTGCTCAGCCGAAGTCGACCGCCGCGGCGGGAACGACCTCGGCCGTGCGGCCCGGCGCCGCCTGCCACGACCAGTACAGGTTCGTGTGGGCGATCACCTGCTCCACCGGCGGGGCGCCCCACTCCGTGAGGTCCTCGGTGGTGTGCGCGTCGCTGACGAGGGTGGCGTCGTAGCCCCTCGTGAACGCGCCGTGGAGGGTGGACCGCACGCAGGCGTCCGTCTGGGCGCCGGCGACGATGAGCCGCCCGATGCCCCGCTCGGCCAGCTCCTTCTCCAACGTGGTGTCCTCGAAGGAGTCGCCGTAGCGCTTGTGGACCACGGGCTCGCCGTCGCCCATCTGGAGCTCGGGCACGTACTGCCACTGGTCGCTCCCCTCGGGCAGCTCCTCGCTCTGGTGCTGGACCCACACCACGGGGACGTCCGCGGCGCGAGCGCGCCCGACGAGATCGTTGATGTTGGCGATGACCTCGTCACGCCGGGGCGCGCCCTCGACCACTCCGTTCTGGACGTCGACCACCACCACGGCGGTGTTCGGACGGTCGGGCAAGGTCGTCATCGGGGGCTCCTTGGACGATGGGCTGCGCGTCCGAGTCTACGAAGGGGTCCCTGACACCCCACGGCAGTGGTCGCGGTCCGCCGCTACCGTCCCGGGGCGTGAGCGTGCCCCGGGACGTCGTCGTCGTGCTGCTCGACAGCCTCAACCGGCACCTGCTCGGCAGCTACGGCGGCACGGAGTTCGACACGCCGAACCTCGATCGGCTGGCCGCCCGCTCGGTGCGCTTCACCAACCACCACACCGGCTCGCTGCCGTGCATGCCGGCCCGCCACGACCTGCTCGTCGGCGCCCTCGACTTCCCGTGGCGGCCGTGGGGATCGATCGAGGTGTGGGAGGACGCCGTCACCCACCTGCTGCGGAGGGAGGCCGGCATCAGCACGATGCTGGTGTCCGACCACCCGCACCTCTTCGAGAGCGGCGGCGAGAACTACCACACCGACTTCGGCGCCTGGGACTACCTACGGGGGCACGAGGACGACCCGTGGCGCACCCGGCCCGACCCGTCCTTCATCGGGGCGCCCGCCCTCCCCGCCCGCAAGGCGCACTGGGAGCACGCCTACGACCGCTCCCGCACCTGGTTCCGCGCCGAGGACGACTTCCCCGGTCCCCAGACGATGCAGGCGGCCGCCCGCTGGCTCGACCACGAGCTGCGCGCCGAACGCGGTCCCGAGGAGCGGGCGCTGCTCGTGGTCGACGAGTTCGACCCGCACGAGCCCTTCGACGTGCCGGAGCCGTGGGCCAGCCGCTACGACCCGGACTGGGAGGGCGAGCGCATCATCTGGCCGCCGTACGCGCGGAACCAGGAGCAGTCCGGACTCAGCGACCGCGAGAGCGTGCACCTGCGGGCCCAGTACGGCGCCAAGCTCTCGATGATCGACCATTGGCTCGGGCGCATCCTCGACGTCGTCGACGAGCACCAGGCGTGGGACACCACGGCCTTCATCCTCTGCACCGACCACGGCCACTACCTCGGCGAGCGCGGGTTCTGGGGCAAGCCCCAGGTGCCCGTGCACCCCGAGCTCGGCCACATCCCGCTGCTGGTCTCGTGGCCCGGCGTGGCGCCCACCACCAACGGCGCCCTCACCACCACCGTCGACCTGCACGCCACGCTCTGCGACGTGTTCTCGGTCACCCCCGAGCACCGCACCCACGGCCAGTCGATCGTGCCGCTCCTCGAGGGGACGGCGACGTCGATCCGCGAGTGGGCGCTGTGCGGGGTGTGGGGCCGGGAGGTGCACGTGGCCGACGCCACCCGCACCTTCGCCAAGGCCCCGGTCGACGAGAACCGCCCGATCTCGATGTTCTCCAACCGCTGGACGACGATGCCGATCCGTGCCCTCGGCTACCGGATGCCCAAGCCGGACGACCGGGCGTGGCTCGACCACCTGCCGGGCAGCGACGTGCCCGTGATCCGGCAGCCCTTCGACCCGAGCGACGACCTCCCGTTCTGGGCGGGGGGCCGCTTCGACGGCGACGTGCTCTACGACCGCCGCGAAGCCGACGCCACCGGCGAGGTCCGCAACGAGGCCGGCGGCGATCAGGACAAGGAGATGGCCGACCTCCTCGTGGAGGCGCTGCGCTCGATCGAGGCGCCCACCGAGCAGCTGCGCCCGTTTCTCGGGCCTCGCGGCTGGTAGAACCAGTCTGATGGAGTTCCACAAGCTCACCTCCACGGACGCGTTCATCGTGTTCGACCTCGGCGACGCCCCGTCCGTGGGCGTGGTGCGCCAGGCGCCGAAGGTGCTCAAGGACGGGGCCGAGCTGCTCGCCCGGTCCACCACGTACGCGATGGCGGCGTTCGGCCTGCAGCTCGGCGGGGCGTCGGCGGGCATCAACGCCAAGCCCGACGACCGCGACGCCGCCCTCGCCGCCTTCACCGAGGAGGTGGCTCCCCTCGTGGAGAGCGGCCGCTGGCTCCCCGGTCCCGGAGTGGGGATCGCGGCCGATGATCTCGCCGGCCTGGCCCGGGGCGAGGAGCGGGCCCTGGCCTTCGATCAGACGGCGGCGGGCGAGAGCGCGGTGGCCGCGGCCCTCGGCGCGCTCGGATCCCTCGACGGGAAGCACGTCGCCATCGTCGGCAACGGCCCGATCACCGAGGCGGCGGCGTCGTCGGCCTCCGCCAACGGAGCCACGCCCCAGCCGCAGGCCTCCTTCGACACCGCCTGCGACGCGCTGCTCGTCGCCGGGAAGGCCGGCGTGCTCGAGCACGACCTCGCGGCCACCGTGCAGGCCAAGGTCGTGGTGCCCCTCACCCCCGTGCCCGTGACCGCCCGGGCGCTGGCGGTGCTGAGCCGGGCGGGGGTGGTCGTCGTCCCCGACTTCCTGTCGACGGCTGCGCCGGCCCTCACCGCCGTCGACCCCGACGGCGAGGACGCCATGCTCCGCGTGCACGACGCCGTCGCGGCGCTGACGGGTGAGGGCAGCAACCTGTGGATGGCTGCCGTCACGAAGGCCGAGGAGCACCTCCTCAGCTGGCAGGACCAGCTGCCGTTCGGACGTCCGCTGGCGTAGCTCAGGGGCAGGCTGTTCAAGGCGCTCGGCCACCCCGCCCGCATCCGGGTGCTCGAGGTGCTGTCCGAAGGCGAGCGCTCCGTGAGCGACATGCAGCCCCTGGTGGGGATCGAGAGCTCGCACCTCTCCCAGCAGCTCGGCATCCTGCGACGCGCGGGCCTGGTGACCACCCGCAAGGAGGGCGTCGTCCGTCATCTACTCGCTCGTCGACCCGACGCTGGCCGAGCTGCTCGCCGTGGCCAAGCGCCTCCTCATCTCGTCCCTCGTCGCACACCGAGGGTCTCCTCGCCGACCTGCGGGCGGCGCAGCGATGAACGGACTGCCGCACGGCTCACCGTTGCGGGCTGTCGCCCGCCTCCTGCCGCGCCGGGCCGACTACGCCGGGCTCCGCGACAGCGTGGCGGGGCGACGTCATCGCCGGCGCCACGGTCGGTGTCGTCGCCCTGCCCGCTCGCCCTCGCCTTCGGCATCACCACCGGCCTCGGCGCCGAAGCCGGCCTCGTCACCGCCATCGTGGCCGGGCTCGTCGCCGCCGTCTTCGGCGGATCCAACGTGCAGGTCTCCGGGCCCACCGGGGCCATGACGGTCGTGCTCGTGCCCGTGGTGGCCCGCTTCGGCGCCGATGCCGTGCTCGTCGTCGGGCATCATCGCGGGCGCTCCTCGTCGCTGGCGGCGGCCTTCCTCCGGCTCGGTCGCTACCTCGCCTTCGTGCCATGGCCCGTCGTGGAGGGCTTCACGCTCGGCATCGCGGTCATCATCTTCCTGCAGCAGGTGCCGCTCGCCCTCGGTGTGCCCGGCCGGACGGTGAGAGCACTGCCGTGGTGGCCGTGCAGGCCGTCGGCGACGCCCTCGACCACGGTCGGAGCGCGGACGGTCGTCCTCGTGCTGCTCGTCGTGGCCATCATGGTCGGTGCTGCCCCGCCTGCACCGCAGCCCTGCCCGCCTCGCTGATGGCCGTCGCGGCTCGCCACGGTCGTCGCCGAGCTCGCCTCCCTCGACGTCGCCCCGCATCGGGACCCTTCCGAGCTCGCTCCCCCTGCCCGTCGCTTCCCTCGGTGTCCGCTCGACCAGATCAGCTCGCTGTTCTCCGCCGCCCTCGCGGTAGCCGCTGCTGGCCGCGCTCGAGAGCCTGCTCTCGGCCAAGGTCGCCGACGGGATGGCCGACATGCCGCGCCACGACCCCGATCGGGAGCTCTTCGGCCAGGGGCTCGCCAACATCGCGTCCCCTCTCTTCGGCGGCATGCCCGCCACTGGCGCCATCGCCCGCACGGCCGTCAACGTCCGCAGCGGTGCCCGCACGCGCGTCGCCGCCCTCGTCCACGCGGCTCGTGCTCGTGCTGGTGGTGCTCTTCGCCGGCCAGCTCGTGGGCCAGCATCCCCCTGGCGGCGCTGGCGGGCGTCCTGATGGTCACTGCCGTCCGGATGGTCGAGGTGCACAACGTCCGCGCGGTGCGTCCGGGCGACCCGCTCGGACGCCATCGTGCTGTGCCTCACCGCCGTTGCCACGGTGGCTTTCGACCTCATCCTCGCCGTCGAGGTCGGCCTGGTGGCCGCCGCGGTGCTGGCGCTGCGCCAGGTGGCCCGCACCGCCCAGGTCACCCCGGTGTCCCCGGAGGAGCTCGACCGCGACACATCCGATTCGCTCCTCCACGAAGGGATCCTCACCTACCGTCTCGACGGCGCTCTCTTCTTCGGCGCGGCCCAGCGGTTCCTGACCGAGCTCACCGCCGTCAGCGACGCCAAGGTCGTCGTGCTGCGGCTCCCGGACATCCAGGTGCTCGACGCCACGGGCGCCCAGGCCCTCGGCGAGATCGTCGCCGAGCTCGAGGATCGTGGCATCACCGTGCTCCTGAAGGGTCCCCGCCCCGAGCATCTGCGGGTGCTCGTCGCCACGGGGGCGCTCGATCACCTCGCCCATGAGAACCACGTCTTCGAAGAGCTCGACGCCGCGCTCGCTCACGCCCGGAGCCACGTCGAGCGCGCGCCACGGCGGCGCTCACGCCGCCGTCTGACGGGCCGCTCAGGCGGTTTGGAGCAGGCGCGTTCGGAAGAGGTCGAGGACCTGCTCGAGGGCGTCGCGGGTGGGCTGACCGGGCTCGTCGACCAGGTGCTCGGTGAGCACGGAGTGGGCCGTCGCGGGATGTCCGTGGGGGTTGCCCTTGGAGGAGTCGATCTCGACGCCGACGAACCGGTCGCCGAGCGCCTCCCGCAGGTGGGCGAAGCGATCGGCCGGCACCAGCCGGTCGTGGGTGAACCGCAGGCCGAGGACACAGAGATCGGGCTCGGCAGCCAGCCGCTCCTGCACCGTCGCCAGGTCGCGGTCGCTCATGTAGAGCGCCGCGCCGCGCCTTCTTCGTGAACCCGAGCGGCAGGGACGGCTGGGAGAGGACCGGCGCCATCACCGCAGGCTCCGGGAGCATGGCGAGGGCGAAGTTGCCGGTGAAGCACATGCCGACGACCCCGACGCCCGGTCCGCCGAGCCGCTCGTGCTCGTGGCGGGCCAGCGCCTTCGACCACTCGACGACCGGGCTGGTCTTGCCGGTGGCCCAGGCCGAGAACTCCTTCGACACGCACGCGGGGGCGATGGCCTTGATGGTCTTGCCGGCGGTCATCTCGGCCCCGGGGACGCCGAAGAGGTGGGGCACGACCGCGGTGCACCCGAGCTCGACGACGCGGTCGGCGAAGTCGAGCACCTTCGGCGTGATGCCGGGCATCTCCGCGAAGACGAGCACGGCCGGGCCCTCGCCCTTGCGGTACACGTCGCGCGTCTTCCCCGCGAACGTGAAGGTGTCCTTCTCGTAGCCGCTCAGGTCGCCCATGGGCGGGCACCGTAGCCCTCGGCCGGCCGGGCAGACTGCCCTCCATGCACCCGTTCCGGTTCGGTATCCAGTGCCGCGGCCCCGCGGACATGGCCGGCTGGCGAGCCCTCGCGCGCAAGGTCGGAGGACCTCGGCTGGTCGACCCTGACCATCGCCGACCACTTCGACGAGGCCCTCGCCCCGATCCCCGGCCTGATGGCCGCCGCCGACGCCACCAGTCGCGCTGCGCGTCGGCACGATGGTGCTGGCCAACGACTACCGCCATCCCGTCGTCGTCGCCAAGGAGGCCGCCACGCTCGACGTCCTCACCGGCGGGCGCTTCGAGCTCGGCATCGGGGCCGGCTGGATGACGGCCGACTACGAGGCCGCCGGCATCCCGCTGGAGGCGGCCGGTCGACGGGTCGACCGGCTGGACGAGGCGATCAGCGTGCTCAAGGGCTGCTGGGCGCGATGGACCCTTCACGCACGACGGCGAGCACTACCGCATCGAGGGACCTCGACGGGCGCCCGCGTCCCGCTCACCCCCGGAGGGCCGCCGATCGTGATCGGCGGCGGCGGGCCTCGAGTGCTGCGGCTGGCGGGACGCGAGGCCGACATCGTCGCCCTCAACGTGAACCTCCGGGCCGGCGTCATCGACGAGCGGGCCTTCCCCGACGGCACGCCCGACCTCCACCGACCGCAAGGTGGCGTGGGTGCGGGAGGCGGCCGGCGACCGGGCCGACGAGATCGAGCTCCAGGTCCGGGTGCACCTGGCGATGGTCACCGACGACCGGGAGGCCGTGATCGCCGAGCTCGCCCCGGCCTTCGGCCTCACCCCCGCCGAGGCCCGCGAGACGCCGCACGCCCTCGTCGGGACGCGTCGACCAGATCTGCGATCAGCTGATCGAGCGCCGCGAGCGCTGGGGCATCAGCTACCTCGGCCTCTCCCAAGACCAGCTCGACCCCTTCGCCCCCGTCATCGCGAGGCTCGCCGGCACCTAGGCGGCCAGGCGAGCGACGACGACTAACAGGTCGCGTCGAGGGCGAAGCCGACGATGCCCTCGTCGAACTCGCCGCCCGTCCCGGGGGGCCCGGCCAGCCCGGCGGCCGAGAGCCCGTCCGGACGGACCCGGAGCAGGGTGCTGCGGGCATCGGGGTCGCGCAGGTCGCTGACCTCGCCGCCGACCTCAGAGCGCTGGACCTGCAGGATGCGGGCCGTGTCCGAGTAGGTGATCGTGTCGGTGAAGGTCTCGGCCACCGCGCTGTCGGCGGCGAACCGCTGCACCTCGATCTGGAACGGGATCCCGCTGGCCGTCGTGCCCGCCCCGGTGACCACGAGCAGGTTCGTGGCGTCCGCTCCCTCCGGCTGCAGCTCGCAGTCCGTCACCGAGAACGCGCTGGTCGTGCCGCCGACGACCACCACCCCGGTGCCCGGGGGGGAGGGCGCCGGGAGGTCGGGGGCGGTCACCTCGGTGGGCGGCCCGGTGCTCCCGAGGGTGGCACCGTCATCGTCGTCGTCGCCACCGCCGGAGCACCCGCCCGCGAGGACGAGGACCGCGAGGAGCACGGACAGGCGGATCACCATGGCGACGGCGAGGGTACAAGCCGCAGACAGGCCGACCGGTCGACCGTCGGCCCGGCTCACCGACGCCGGCGCTTGGCTTCCCGCTCGGCGGCCACCCGGACCAAGCGGACCTCGTACTGGCGGCGCAGGATGCGCCCCTCTCCCCAGAGGTACGCGCGCACGCACGCCCACGCCAGCGCGTACGCGGCCACCAGCCACCAGTCGAACCCGATGAGGCCGAGGACGATCGCGATCAGGGCTCCCGTCGCCAGGTTGTAGAGGAACGGGTGTCTGGCCTGGAGGTGGTCGAGCTTCTCGTTGAAGCGCTGCCCCTGCGGATCGCCAGAGCCGCTCACTCCCACTCGATGGTGCCCGGCGGCTTCGAGGTGACGTCAAGGACCACGCGATTGACCTCGCGCACCTCGTTGGTGATGCGGGTGGAGATGCCGGCGAGCACGTCGTACGGCACGCGGGTCCAGTCCGCGGTCATGGCGTCCTCGCTCGAGACCGGCCGCAGCACGACGGGATGGCCGTAGGTGCGGCCGTCGCCTTGCACACCGACGGAGCGGACATCGGCGAGCAGCACCACCGGGCACTGCCAGATGTCGCGGTCGAGGCCCGCCGCCGACAGCTCCTCCCGCGCGATCCGGTCGGCGTGCCGGAGCACATCGAGACGCTCACGCGTCACCTCACCGATGATGCGGATCCCGAGGCCGGGGCCGGGGAAGGGCTGGCGCCAGACGATCGCCTCCGGCAGCCCGAGCTCGAGGCCCACGCGCCGCACCTCGTCCTTGAACAACGTGCGGAGGGGCTCGACCAGCGAGAACTGGAGGTCGTCGGGCAGGCCGCCGACGTTGTGGTGGCTCTTGATGTTGGCCGTGCCGGTGCCGCCCCCCGACTCCACGACATCGGGGTACAGGGTGCCTTGCACGAGGAAGTCGACCGTCTCGCCGTGGATGCCGGCGTCGGCGACGACCTCGCGGGCGGCGGCCTCGAACACGCGGATGAACTCGCGACCGATGATCTTGCGCTTCTCCTCGGGGTCGGTGACCCCGGCCAGGGCCTCGAGGAAGCGGTCCTGCGCGTCGACCACCTTGAGCGACACGCCGGTGGCCTCGACGAAGTCGCGCTCGACCTGCTCGGGCTCGCCGGCTCGCAGGAGTCCGTGGTCGACGAAGACGCAGGTCAGTCGATCGCCGACGGCGCGCTGCACGAGCGCGGCCGCGACCGCCGAGTCCACGCCCCCCGACAGGCCGCACAGCACGCGCTTGTCACCGACGGCCGCTCGGATCGCGGCCACCTGCTCGTCGATGACGTTGGACATCGTCCACGTGGGCTGGGCGCCGGCGATCTCGTAGAGGAAGTGCTCGAGGACCGCCTGGCCGTGCTCGGTGTGGAGCACCTCGGGGTGGAACTGCACGCCCGCCATCCGTCGGCCCAGGTCCTCGAACGCGGCGACGGTGGCGCCGGCGGAGCGGGCCGACACCTCGAACCCGTCGGGTGCGGCCGACACCGAGTCGCCGTGGCTCATCCACACCGTCTGCTCCGCGGGCAGACCCGAGAACAGCGTGGCATCCGGGGCCGAGACGATGAGCGACGTGCGTCCGAACTCGGCCAGGCCCGTGCGCTCCACGGTGCCGCCGAGGGCGAGCGCCATGGCCTGGAACCCGTAGCAGATGCCGAAGGTCGGCACGCCGGCGTCGAACAGGGTCGGATCGACGCTCGGCGCCCCCTCGGCGTACACCGACGACGGCCCGCCCGACAGGATGATCGCGAGCGGCCGGCGCGCCAGCATCTCGGCCACGGGCATCGTGTGGGGCACGATCTCGCTGTACACGCGGGCCTCGCGCACCCGTCGAGCGATCAGCTGGGCGTACTGCGCGCCGAAGTCGACGACGAGGACCGGGGGTTCGAGACCCGGGCTCATGAGAGCGCCACCACCTCGGCCTTCTGGAAGTCCTTGAGGCTCTCGTAGCCGCACAGGGCCATCGACCGCCGCAGCGCCCCCATCAGGTTCCGCTGGCCATCGGCCTCGTGGGCAGGGCCGACCAGGATCTCCTCGAGCGTGCCGCGCGGCTCCACCTCCACCCGATGCCCTCGGGGGAGCGTGGCGTGCGCGGCCGTCGTGCCCCAGTGGTACCCGCGACCCGGCGCCTCGGCGGCCGCCGCCAGTGGTGTGCCCACCATCACCGCGTCCGCTCCGCACACGACCGCCTTGGCGATGTCACCGCCGGTGGTCATGCCGCCGTCGGCGATGACGTGGACGTACACGCCGGTCTCGTCGAGGTGACGCATGCGAGCGGCACGCGCGTCGGCGATGGCCGTGGCCATGGGGATGCCGACGCCCAGCACCCGGCGCGTCGTCCCGGCGGCACCGGAACCAGCGCCGACCAGCACGCCTGCCGCGCCGGTGCGCATGAGGTGGAGGGCCGCCTGGTACGACGTGCACCCGCCGACCACCACGGGGATCTCGTAGTGACGGATGAAGTCCTTCAGGTTCAGGGGCTCGCTGTGGCGCGACACGTGCTCCGCCGACACGACCGTGCCCTGGATCACGAGCAGATCAGGTTCGGCACGCAGGATGTGCGGGGCCAGCCCGAGGGTGCGAGGCGGGGTGCAGGCGACGGCCACCGTGTGGCCCTGTGCCTTGAGCTCCCCGATGCGCTGCTCGACGAGATCGGGTTGCACGGGCTCGGCGTAGAGCTCCTGCATCCGGTTGGTCGCCTTGTCGACGGCCAACGTGGCGATCTCCTCGAGGATCGGGTCCGGCTCGGCGTAGCGAGTCCAGAGCCCCTCGAGGTGCAGCACGCCCAGCCCTCCGAGGCGACCCAGCTCGGCGGCCACGGCCGGCGACACGACGCTGTCGGACGGCGACGCCATCACCGGGAGCTCGAAGCGGAAGGCGTCGATCTCCCACGCGATGTCGACCTCTTCCGGGTCGCGCGTCCGGCGACTCGGCACGACGGCGATGTCGTCGAAGCCGTAGGCACGACGTCCGGACTTGCCGATGCCGATCTCGACGTCAGCCATGGCGGCGGGGTCCTCCGTCCCGTTTGGGGAAGGGGACAGCGTAGCCCGCATGCCTGCGAGCTCCGGACCGCTAACCTCCCCCCGGTCCGGCACGCAAGGGGTGGCGTCGTTTGGCGACTGTGGTGGTCTGTGACGATGACAAGGTGGTGCGGGCCGCCGTCACGTCGGCGTGCTCCGACGCGGGGCTCGAGGTCGTCGCCGAGACCGACAACGGCTCCGACGCGGCGGAGATGGTGCGTCGCTTCGGCGTCGACGTGCTCGTGATCGACGTCGCGCTGTCCGACGGATCAGGGGAGCACACCCTGGCGACGCTCGAGGCCGACGGCTCCGGCGCCGCCGTCGTCGTCTTCACGGCCTATGCCCCTGATCGGGCCAAGCTCCGGCGGCTCGGGGTCCAGCAGGTGGTGGACAAGCCCGACCTGGGGCTCCTCCGCGACGTGCTGAGCGCCGTCGGGACGACGCTCGCCGATGCCCCCGTGCAGGCGGATCGTCGAGCGGCCAGCCGCGAGGTCGAGCAGTCACCCAAGCTCTGGCGCTCGCCCGCCGGCATCTCCTCGTACCAGGACCTCACCCACTCGCTCCTCCGCATGGACACCGGGGACGCCGTGCTCGCCATCACCGTGGTGGGTCTCGACGGGATCGAGACCGACGTCGGTCCCCTGCTCGCGGCCGACTGCCGGCTCGCCATCGCGGGGATCCTTCGGGACGAGCTCCGGGTGCAGGACCTCGTCCACGAGGCCCCTGAGGTGCATGGCTTCGTGGCCCTGATCCGAGGAGGTGACGCGCGAGCCGCCGGCGCGGTGTGGTCGCGCCTGTCCGCCGGCGTGAGCCGGGCCAACCTCCCGGGGGAGATCAAGGGGGCGGCCAGCCGGGTCGACAACGTCGGTCCGAGGGACGCCCTCGCCCGGGCGGTGGGCGCGTTGCACGCCGCGGCGCTGAACAGCCCCTCGTTCGTCAGCGTCTAGTCGTCTTCGGTCAGGTCAGCCGGTCGGCGCAGAACCGGGTGATGTGCTCCACCAGGCGCCCCGACGCCTCCCACGGCACGAAGTGGCCGCAGCCGTCGAGGCGGTGCGGGCCGTCGTGATCAGGGAAGACGACCGCCGCCATCTCGTCGAACGCGGGGTAGAGGACGTGGTCCGACGTCCCGAACAGCAACAGGGCTCGCACGTCCTCGTTCCGGGTCAACGGCGAGGGTTCGCTCTGCTTGCCCTGATCGAACACGCTCTCGTACCCCCCGAACGAGGCTCGGAGCTTGGCGGCGTCGCCGAAGGGCTCGGTGTGGAAGTCGACCTGCGGTGTGCCACCGAAGGGTCCGAAGACGGCCGGCGCATCGCCCATGAAGGCGCCCGGATGGGCCCAGAACCGCGAGGTGTAGAACGTCGCGATGTAGCGACGCCGCTGCTCGGGCGAGGCGAGGTCGGCGGCCAGGCCGTCCGCGTCCAGGCCCTGGCGCATGAAGTAGTCGGCGGCCTCCGCCGCCGGGCGACTGGCCATGCCGGCCATCCGTTCCTTGTCGTAGGGCAGGGGCGAGTTGAAGAGCACGAGCCGATCCACGAACGAGGGATGGGCGAGCGCCAGGCGCTGGACGACGGGTCCGCCCAGGTCGCCGCCGCAGAGCACGATCCGCTGGATGCCCAGCCCGTCGGTGACGAGGGCGTGCAGGTCGCGCACGTGCGCGGCGACGTCGTGGAACCCGTCCGGCGCCACGTCGCTGTCGCCGAACCCGCGGAGATCGGGCACGACCACGTCGAACCCCGCGGCAGCCAGCGGCTCGATCACGCGCCAGTAGATCCGCTTCGTCTCCGGCCAGCCGTGCACCAGCAGGAGCGGCACGCCCCCCTGCCCGGCACGGACGTACGCCTGCGAGAAGCCGCGGCCGTCGTAGCGGCGCACCTCGAACCGCGCCGGGTCGATGTCGGGTTCGGGGGTCATCGGCCGTGCCTGCGAGGGTCCGGGGGCATCACCCCCGGACCCTAGGCAGGGATCCGCCGCGGATCAGCCAGGGATGGTGGGCGCGGCCGCACTGGGAGATGCGGACGGCGCCGGTTCCGAGGTCGGCTCCGGGTGGTCGAGGCGGCGCCAACGGCTTCTGGAGCAGCCAGGCGCCGACCCCCGAGCAACCCGGCCATGGCTCCTGCACGCAGCCGCCTTCGAGCCATGTCCGGTCTCCTCGGTGGGCTCGCGTGGTGCGACCCCGCCCTTGGATGATGGGGCGCGCTCGGCCGTCGTGCAGTCCCGGATCCGTCCCACCACCGTCCCAACTGATGCCAGGCTGGAGCTCCATGGGAGCAGCCGCCGGCGAGGACGGGACGATCGGCGAGCGGCTCGCGACCGCTGACGCGGCCCGCTTCGTGGGTCGGCGAGCCGAGCTGGAACGGCTGGAGAGCCTGCTCGTCGAGGTGCCGGAGCGGAACATCGTGCTCCTCCACGGTTCCGGTGGCATCGGGAAGAGCACGCTGCTCCGCGAGCTGGTCCGGCGGGCCGACCGAGCCGGATGGCCGAGCCGGATCATCGAGGCACGCGACCTCCCCGAGCAGCCGCGAGGACTGCAGGCGGTGCTCGACGACCTGCGCTCGTCCCCGCGTGCCCTGGTCGTGTTCGACTCCTGGGAGGAGGCCGAGCTGCTCACGCCCCACCTCCAGGACCTGGTCCTGCGCGACCTCCCCGCCGGGTGGGTGGTGGTGATCAGCGGCCGGCAGCGCGCCGGCCGCGTCGTGGGGGCAGGACGGCTGGGAGCACGTCACCAGCGAGCTCCGCCTCGGGCCGCTGGCCGACGCCGACGCCTTGGCCTGCGCGCTGGCGCACGGCGCTGACACCGACCAGGCGCCCGATCTGGTCACCTGGGCGCGCGGGTTGCCGCTCGCGATCGCGCTGGCGGCCTCGAACGGCCTCCGGGTCGACGACCAGATCTCCGCCGATGTGGCGGCCCCGCTGGTGCGCCGACTCCTCGGCGACTGGCACGATCGACTCCCCCTGCTGGCGTGCGCGGCCAACGCCCGGATCACCACGCCGGGGATGCTCGCGGAGGTGCTCGCCGACGGCCGCGGCGACGAGGGCTACCGCTGGCTCAGCCGCCAGCCCTTCGCCGAGCCGATCGGCCACGGGATCATGTTGCACGCGTCGATCGCCGACGCCCTGCGCTGGGTGATCGCCGACGCGCACCCGGATCTCGACCGGGATGTTCGCCGACGCCTCGCCATCTACGCGCACGGCCAGGCGCTCGCGGCCGGGGCCAGCCTCTCCCTCGACCTCTCGGTGATGCTCCGCAACCCGGCGATGCGCTGGGGCGTCGGTTGGGACCCGACCGGCCGCTTCGTCGTCGACCGCTCCCGCGAGGGGGATCGCGCGGCCATCGCCGCCCGGTTGGGGCCGCACGACCTGAGCACCTGGTGGCCGTCCACCGCCCGCTTCTTCGACGAGGCCCCCGACCACGTGTGGGTCGTGCGCAAGCGCGACGATCCCGTGGGCTTCATGATCCTCGCCACGTCGGACGACGAGAGCCCGATCGTGGACGACCCCATGCTCGTGCCGTGGATCGAGCACGCCCGCGGCATGACCGACGGCGGGACGGCCGTGATCTGGCGCAACGCGCGCACGCTCAACGACGACGCGGCGGTCCAGGGGCTGCTGGGAGCCGCCGGGCTCGCGCTGAGCGGCGTCGCCAACCCGCGCTTCCTGTACCTACCGATCGATCCGCTGTACCCAGGGGCGGAGGCGTTCAGCGCTTCGCTCGGTGCCCAGCACGTGCCCGAGCTCGACGTCGACCTCGGCGACGGTGTGACGCAGTGCCACATCGTCGACACGGGCCCGGGCGGCACGCTCGGCGCCCAGCTCGCCGCCGTCCTGGTCGAGTGTGGCGACGCTCCGGTGGCGGTGGCCACCGCGCCGATCGACGAGGCCGCGGTTCGGGGCGCGCTGCGCGACTGGGACCGACCGGATCTGCTCGCCGAGGCCCCGTTCGCCGTGGGCGCCACCCCCGCCGAGCGAGCCCAGTCGGTGCGCTCGACCATCCGCCAGGCGGTGGCGTCCGCGTTCGGGTCGAGCCCGCGCGAGGTGCTCCTCCTCCAGGTCCTCGAGGCTGGCTACCTCGGCCGCACCTCCACCCACGAGCAGGCCGCCATCGACCTGCACCTGAGCCGCAGCGCGTACTTCCGCCACCTCCGCGCCGCCGCGGATCGCGTCGTGGCCGAGCTCGTGCGCACACCGATGGATGCGGCGGGGGGCTGACTACACTCTCTCCATGGAGACCCCTCCCAGCCCCTTCCCCGGTGATGGCGAAGGCGCGGCGGCGAGCGGTGAGGCTCCCCACGGCAACGGCTACCCGCCGAAGTTCGCCAAGGAAGGGCTCACCTTCGACGACGTCCTCCTGCTGCCGGCGGAGTCCAACGTCCTGCCGAACGAGGTCAGCACCGCGGCGCACCTGACGCCGAAGATCCAGCTGAGCATCCCGATCGTGTCCGCGGCCATGGACACGGTCACCGAGGCGCCCCTCGCCATCGCGATGGCCCGGCAAGGGGGCATCGGGATCGTGCACCGGAACCTCTCCGTCGCCGAGCAGGTCACCGAGGTCGACCGCGTGAAGCGCAGCCAGAGCGGCATGATCACCGACCCCGTCACGCTCCCGCCGGATGCGCCAGTGCGCGCCGCCCTCGACCTCATGGCGCGGTACAAGATCTCCGGCATCCCGATCGTCGACGGCGGCGGCAAGCTGGTCGGCATCCTCACGAACCGCGACCTGCGCTTCGTCGAGGACCACGACCAGATCATCGAGCGGGTCATGAAGCGGGCCCCGCTGGTCACCGCTCCCGTGGGCACCACCCTCGAGCAGGCCAAAGAGGTCCTCTGGCAGCACCGCATCGAGAAGCTGCCGATCGTCGACGCCGACGGCACGCTCCGCGGGCTCATCACGGTCAAGGACATCAAGAAGCAGACCGAGTACCCCCTCGCCACCCAGGATGAGCAAGGCCGGCTCCGCGTCGGCGCGGCCGTCGGGGTCGGGCCGGACGCGGTCGAGCGGGCCGAGGCCCTCGTCGCCGCCGGGGTCGACCTGCTCGTCGTCGACACGTCGCACGGGCACTCGCAAGGTGTGCTCGACGTCGTCAAGACGATCAAGGGCGGCTTCGACATCGAGGTCATCGGCGGCAACGTCGTCACCGCCGACGCGGTCGATGCCATGGCCGCCGCCGGCGCCGATGGCGTCAAGGTGGGCGTAGGCCCCGGGAGCATCTGCACCACTCGCGTCGTCGCCGGTGTGGGCGTGCCGCAGATCACGGCCATCCATGACTGCGCGGTGGCCGCGACGAGGCACGGGATCACGCTCATCGCCGATGGCGGCATCCAGCTGTCGGGTGACATCCCCAAGGCGCTGGCCGCCGGCGCCGACGTCGTGATGCTCGGCTCGTTGCTGGCCGGCGTCGACGAATCGCCGGGCGAGGTCGTGCTGCATCAGGGCGAGCGGTTCAAGGAGTACCGAGGCATGGGCTCCATGGGCGCGATGAAGGCCCGGTCGTACTCGAAGGACCGCTACTTCCAGGGCGACGTGGTCGACACCGACAAGCTCATCCCCGAGGGCATCGAGGGACGGGTCGCCTACAAGGGGCCGCTCGCCAACATGCTGTTCCAGCTCGTCGGCGGCCTCCGCCAGGCCATGGGCTACTGCGGCACCGGCACGGTCGCCGAGCTCAAGGAGCGCGGCCGGTTCATCCGCATCACCGGCGCCGGCCTCCGCGAGAGCCACCCCCACGACATCACGATCACCAAGGAATCCCCCAACTACTGGTGACGCGGCGGCGACGTCTGCGTGTCGCCGGTTTGGACCTCGACGGTTCGGGGAATCCCAAGGGCCGACGAGGAGGTGCTGCATGTCTCAGCACGAACTGATCGACCTCGAGCGCTCCGCTTGGAAGGCGCTCTCGACCTCCGGCGACGCCGCCGCCGAGTTCTACGACGGGGTGCTCGCGAAGGACGTCCTCATGCTGCTCCCGGGCGGCATGACCATCGACGATCGCGCCACCGTCGTCGACTCGATGAAGCAGGCCGACTGGACGTCGTTCGAGCTGTCCGACGAGCGAGTCCTCGACCTCACCCGACGACAGTGCGGTCGTGGCCTACCAGGCCAAGGCCGAGCGACCCGGCGGCGAGCTACAACGCCCTCCTCAACAGCACCTACGTCCGCGAGGCGGCGCCTGGAAGCTGGCGCTGCACCAGCAGACGCCGGTCTGACCGACCGTCACCCCGCTGAGGCCGGGTACCGCTGGGCCAGGTCGGCCAGCACGCTCAGGCAATCGTCGGCGCACTCGCGGATGATGTCGGCCACCGGCTTGATCTCGTCGATGCGCCCTGCGACCTGGCCGGAGAGCGCGACTGCTGCTTCCATGTCGCCGCCGAAGTAGAGGTCCATGGCGTTGCCGAACAGCGCCATCGCGTTGGTCTCGGTGTCGAACTCGAGCGCGTTCGTCCGCTCGGTCCGCAACGCGCGCAGGGCCGGGCTGGTGTGCTGGTTCAGGAACACGGTGTCGGTCTCCCGCGCGTCCAGCACGGCCTGCTTCCAGTTGGCGTGGATCGGGCTCTCCGCTGACGACACCATGCGCGTGCCGAGCTGCACGCCCTCGGCTCCGAGCGCGAGCGCGGCGGCCATCGTCGGCCCGTCGACGAACCCGCCCGCCGCGATCACCGGCACGTCGACCTTGGAGACCACGAGGGGGAGCAGCACCATCGTCGACACGGGGCGCGGGCTCTTGAAGCCGCCGCCCTCGCCGCCTTCGACGATGAGGCCGTCGACTCCCGCGTCCACCGCCTTGAGCGCGCCCTTCAGGTCTGGCACCACGTGGAAGACGGTGAGGCCCGCCTCCTTGAGGGCGCCCGTGTACTTCATCGGGCTGCCCGCCGACGTGGTCACGAACTTCACGCCCTGGGCGGCCACGAAGTCCACGATGGAGGGATCCCGCACGAACGCCTGCGCGATGTTGACGCCGAACGGCTTGTCCGTGAGGTCGCGCATCTTGCGGATCTCGTCGCGGATGATGTCGAGCTCTCCCGAGGAGGTCTCGATGATCCCCAGCGCGCCTGCGTTGGACACGGCGCTGGCCAGCTGGGCTCTGGCGATCCAGCCCATCGGGGCCTGCACGATCGGGATGTCGACACCGAGCAGCTCGGTGACGCGGTTGGAGAAGGTGGCGGTCACAGCCGCCATCCTGCCCGCATGCGCAGCCGAGGCGCAGCAGCGGTGACACCCGGATGGGCGAAGCCCGGCGCCCGAAGAGGGGCGCTCAGACGTGGTCGAGCTGGCCGCGGGAGAGGGTGCCGGTGACGAGGCCGAGCAGCTGGCGGAGCATCGCGCCGGTGGCGCCCCACACCGTGTCGCCGACGAGCTCGAAGAAGAAGATCGGACGGTCCTCCGCCCACGGGAAGGTCCAGGTCTCCTCCCGGAAGTTCGACGGGTCGAGCAGCTCGGCGACGGAGACGTGGAGGACCGCCGACACCTCCTGGGGGTTGGCCGTCGTCGCCGGCCGCGTGGCGAGGGCACCGACGTAGGGGACGATGAAGGAGCGACTGGTCACCGTGGCGAGGTGGTCGAGCTCGCCGATCCGCTCGACCGAGGCCGGATCGAGCGCGATCTCCTCCTGCGCCTCTCGCAAGGCGGTGTGCCAGAGATCATCGTCGTCGTCGTCCTGCCGGCCGCCCGGGAAGCTCACCTCGCCGGAGTGCGATCGCAGCTCCCACGTGCGCCGGGTGAGCACCACGAACAGCTCGCCGTCCTCCTCGTACAGCGGCGCCAGCACCGCGGCGGCGCGATCGATCTCCGGAAGCAGCTCGCGCTCCGAACGATGGGCGGGGCCGGCCGCGTCCAGTGCGAGCCGAAGGTCCGCCATCGACGGGCGGCGAGCCGCGGCGGGGAGGTCGGCCCAGGGCGCTCGTCGGCCGGGTCGGGCGTTGAGCGGACGCGGGATGATCTGATCGCCCCCGCGCCCCGACGGCACTGGCTCGGTGGGCGGCGGGAAGTCCTCGCCGGGAGCGGGCCAGCCGGGCATCCCCTGCCGTGCGGCCAGGCGGGCGGAGAGGACCGGAGGATCGAAGCCATCGACCGGATCGGGTACGGCCTCCTCGACGAGGGGCTGGCCGTCGTCCGGTTCAGGCGGGGGCACTGGCCTCCTGCGCCGCCTTCAGCGACTCGAGCAGGTCCCTCAGGCCGTGGGTCTTCAGGTTGCTGATGACCTTGCCGGGCGGGGTCTCACCCTTCTCCCACTCCATCCAGTCGGCCAACAGCTTGGCGGGGTCGGGCGGCGGTCTGTCCATGCAGCGGAGGCTACCGGGGCCGCCCGGTTCGACCACTCGGCGTCGGTCGGCCAGCCTGGTGGGGTGATCCGGCGACTCGTTCTGGCCTCCGCCTCCCCCGTGCGCGCCCGCGTGCTGCGCGAAGCCGGGTTCGCACCGGAGGTCATCGTGAGCGGGGTGGCCGAGGACGACGTCACCGGTGCCACCGACGACGTCGCCCTGGTGCTGGCGGAGCGCAAGGCGGCGGCGGTGGCGCAGACCCTGAGCGGGGCGCCGGCCGTGGTGCTCGGCGGCGACACCGTGCTCGATGTGGATGGCGAGACGCGCGGCAAGCCGACCTCGCTCGACGAGGCACGCGACTGGTGGGCGTCGGTCGCCGGTCGCGCCGCCACCCTGCACTCCGGTCTCTGCGCCATCGACACGAAGACCGGGCGCCGGGCCAGCGGGGTCGCGACGACGATCGTCCACTACGGCCAACCGTCGGCGCGCGAGATGGACGCCTACCTCGCCACGGGTGAGCCGCTGGCCGTGGCCGGGGGGTTCACGATCGACGGCTACGCCGCCCCGTTCGTCGACCGGATCGACGGAGACCACGGCGCCGTGCTCGGCCTCTCCGTGCCCCTCCTCCGGCGACTCCTCGCGTCGATCGACATCGAGATCACGGATCTGTGGGCATGACCCTCCGCATCGGCCCGCTGACGGTCGACCCGCCGGTCGTGCTCGCGCCGATGGCTGGCGTCACCGATGCGCCGTTCCGCGGCGTGTGCTCCCGCTTCGGCGCTGGTCTCTACGTCTCGGAGATGATCACGGCCCGTGCGCTCGTCGAGCGGAACGCGCGCACCCTCGCCATGCTCCGGTTCGACGGGTCCGAGGCGACCCGATCGGTGCAGCTCTACGGCACCGATCCCCGCACGCTCGGCGAAGCGGTGCGCTACCTCGTCGACGACCTCGGTGTCGATCACGTCGACATGAACTTCGGCTGTCCGGTCCCCAAGGTCACGCGGAAGGGCGGCGGTTCCGCGCTCCCGGTGCACCGTCGACTGCTGCGCGACATCGTCCGTTCGGCGGTGCTCGCCGCGGGATCGGTACCGGTGACCATCAAGTTCCGCATGGGGGTCGACGACACGATCCTCACCTACCTCGACACCGGTCGCATCGCCGAGGACGAGGGGGTGGCGGCGATCGCCCTCCACGCCCGCACCGCCGAGCAGCTCTACAGCGGGTCGGCTCGTTGGGACGCCATCGCCGCGCTCAAGGCCGAGGTGCGCACGATCCCCGTGCTCGGCAACGGTGACATCTGGGAGGCCGACGACGCCCTCGCGATGCTCGCCCAGACCGGGTGCGACGGTGTGGTGGTCGGCCGGGGCTGCCTCGGTCGACCGTGGCTGTTCCGCGACCTCGTCGATGCCTTCGCCGGGCGTCCCGTGCAGGCGCCCCCCCGGTTGGGGGTCGTGGCCGAGGTGATGCGCGATCACGCCGAGCGGCTCGTCGCGTGGAGCGGCGAGGTGGGCGGGATGAAGTCCTTCCGCAAGCACGCCGGCTGGTACCTCACGGGCTACCCGGTCGGCGGCCGGCTGCGGAAGGCGGCCAACGTGGTGGCGACGCTGGCGGACCTCGACGAGCTGATCGGTCAGCTCGATCCCGCGGCCGAGATCAACGAGAACGCGCTCCGGGCGCCTCGCGGCCACACCAACGGGCCGCGACGGGTCGTGCTCCCCGACGGCTGGCTCGACGAGGTCGACGACCCCACCCCACCCGAGGGCGCCGAGCTGCTCGTGTCAGGCGGCTGATCGAGCTCGTCCTGGTGAGCGTTGCTCCGAGCGGCGTGGGGGGAGATGATGGAGCTGCGTCACCGGACGGAGGTGCAGCCATGCAGGTCTCGGCCATCCTCGACCAGAAGGGCCACGACGTGCGGTCGGTCCGGCCCGACACGGCCATCTCCGTGACGCTGCACCTGATGGCCACCACCGGGGTCGGCTGCCTCGTGGTGCTGCGGGACGACGGTCGCATCGACGGTGTGCTCTCCGAACGTGACGTCGTACGAGGGCTCTCCCACCACGGTGACCAGTTCCTTCGCCTGCGCGCGCACGACGTCGCCACGCGGGCCCCGGCAACGTGCCGGCTCGATGACGACATCACGAGCGTCCTGGTGCGCATGACCCAGAGCCGGCAACGTCACCTGCCGGTCCTCGACGCGGAGGGTCACCTCGCGGGGCTCGTCAGCATCGGCGACATCGTCAAGAACCGCCTCGACGACCTCGAGCTGCGCGCGAACGTCCTGCGAGACGCCTACCTGGCCCATCGCTGAGTCCGACGAAGGCGAAAAGGCGTTGACAGTTCATCGGAAGAGGCGCACAGTCTCGAACCTATGGCACGCATCCTCATCGCCGAACCAACGCTCCAGGGGCAATCCCTGTCGAGCGTCGGCGCGTTCGCGTGCTTGCCCGTCCAGTACCTCGCTCATGAGGGAACACCGGGACGACGGCAGCCGGCCAATGTCGGCCGACCCGTCGGACGCAGGTAGCTCGACGCTCGTCGACTGACCTGCGGCACGGTCAACAACTCGGCACGCACAACGTCATGCGTGCAGCACACAAGGGCTCGAGCCAGTGGTGGCGTCGCGGTCTCCAACACCGACGGCCGGGGGTTCGACACCTTCCGAGCCTGCCCTTCGTGCCGGACCGCCAGTCCGGACGTCGCTCCTTGACAACTGCAGAGACATCGTCGCCGCGGCCAGCGCCACCTGGCCTCGGCATGGGTCGGTCGCGCCATGGGGCGCAGCTGGCTGTAGACCAGCCGTCTTCCGACACAGGGGGTTCGATTCCTCCCCGACCCACCACGCGCGCCACGCCTGACCGGTAGGGCACCGGGCTCTTACCCCGGAACGAGACTGGGTTCGAGACCCAGGACGCGCACCACGTCGACGTGGCCCAATGGAGAAGGCACTGGGTTCCGAACCCAGAGGATGCAGGTTCGACCCCTGCCGTCGACACCACCTCGCCGTAGCTCAGCCGGAGCAGAGCGCCGCCCTCCGAAGGCGGAGGTCGCACGTTCGAGTCGTGCCGGCGAGGCCATGCCGCGATCGTCCAAGCGGTCAGGACGCCGGGTTCTCAACCCGGAGGTCGGGGTTCGAGCCCCCGTCGCGGTACCACTGCCAGATCGTCCAACGGAAGGACCGCCGGTTGTTGCCCGGCCGATGGGGGTTCGAGTCCTCCTCTGGCAGCCTCATCCAACCCACCACAACAAGAAGGAGGGGGTGACATGCGCACCACCATCAACGACAAGCTGATCTCCTGGGCCAGCGACATCGATCCAGGCACCATCCGGCAGGCGGAGAAGACGGCTCGGCTCCCGATCGTGGAGGGCCACGTCGCCCTCATGCCCGACGCCCACGTCGGCATCGGCGCGACCGTCGGCTCGGTGATCCCGACCAAGAGCGCCGTCATCCCGGCGGCCGTCGGCGTCGACATCGGCTGCGGCATGATCGCCGCCGAGCTCGACGTCACCGAGGACCAGCTGCCCGACTCGCTCGAGCCGCTGCTCGGCCGCATCGAACGGGCGATCCCGGCCGGTGTCGGCCAGGGTCACGACAGCGCACGCAACCGTGACGCCGACCGCTGGCTGGCCGAGCACCAGCCGGCCACCGAGCTGGCGGCAGCCAGCAGGCGCAAGGTCGGCCAAGCAGTTCGGCACGCTCGGTTCGGGCAACCACTTCGTCGAGCTCTGCCTCGACGAGCGGGGGCGGGTGTGGGTGGTGCTCCACTCGGGCAGCCGTGGCATCGGCAACCAGCTGGCCCAGATGCACATCGGCACGGCCCGTCGCCTGGCCGAGGACCTCGAGCTGCGGCTCGAGGACCCGGACCTGGCGTACTTCCTGGAGGGCACGCCGGAGTTCGAGGCCTACATCGCCGACATGCTCTGGGCCCAGGACTACGCCCGGGCCAACCGTGACCAGATGATGGACAGCGCCATGCGCGAGGTGTTCGCGTTCCTCGGCTTCGGCCGGGAGACGCAGCGCATCAACTGCCACCACAACTTCACCCAGCGTGAGGTGCACGGTGGCCAGGAGCTGTGGATCACCCGCAAGGGCGCGATCAAGGCCGACATCGGCGACCTCGGCGTCATCCCGGGCTCGATGGGCACGCGCAGCTACATCGTGCGGGGCAAGGGCAACGCGGCGAGCTGGACGTCGTGCTCGCACGGCGCCGGCCGCCGGCACAGCCGCACCCAGGCCAAGAAGCTCTTCACCACCGCCGACCTCGCCGACGCAGATGGAGGGCAAGGTCTGGCTCGCCGAGCGGGCCGACGCGCTGGTGGACGAGATCCCCTCGGCCTACAAGGACATCGACGCAGGTCATGGCCGACCAGGCCGACCTCGTCGAGGTCCTGCACACGCTGCACCAGGTCCTGAACTACAAGGGCACCTGAGCGCAGCCGATGAGGTGGTCCCGCCCGGAACAGGCCGGGCGGGACCACCACCACGCCGGTGAGGTCCTGAAGGCAAGGACGCTCGGCCCCACCCGAGAGGCAGCGGGTTCGATCCCCGCAACCGGCTCTGCTTCGTCCGATGCGAGACCAGGGTTCCTTCCTTCCGACCGCCCCTGGTCGCGTGGTCCCGGGCGAGGACGCCAACTCGATCCGAGACGCAGCGGGTTCTCCCCGCAGCCGACCCCGCAGGCGGAACCTCGCTGAAGCTCTGACGGTGGAGCGGCCGATCGAAACCCGGCAGGAGGAGGTTCGAGCACGCCCGGGACCACGACACGCAGCGGGCGTGAGCCAGACGGTGAAGGCACCGCGCTGATATCGCGGGATCGACGTGGTTCGACTCCACGACGCCCTACGACACCACGACGAGTAGGTCAGTGGCAGACCGCCTCTCTCACACGGAGGATGCCGGGGGTTCGAATCCCTCCTCGTCGACTGTGGCCGAGGTTGAAGTGGACGACACGCCGGGACGTGGCCCCGGAGGAAGCCGGTTCGAGTCCGGTCGGTCACTCCACACTGCGGGAGATCTGGGATCAGCGAGGCCTCATAAGCCCCGCCCGGCGGGTTCGATCCCCGCTCCCGCGACCACGGGCCGTGGCGCAACTGGAAGCGCAGCTCCCTTGCACGGAGAAGGTTGCGGGTTCGAATCCCGCCCGGTCCACCACATCGCTGACGTAGCCCAACTGGAAGAGGCACGGCGCTCAGACCGCCGTCAGTGTCGGGTTCGACTCCGACCGTCAGTACCAGCACTGGACGTGGCGCAACGGGAGCGCACCGGCTTCGGGAGCCGGGGGTTGGAGGTTCGAGTCCTCCCGTCCAGACCAACGATGCGAGGTGGTGGAACTGGCACCACGCCTGGCTCTGAACCAGGAGAACCGGGTTCGATCCCTGGCCTCGCAGCCATCCGATGTCTCTGCTCGTTAGATCGGCCTGCTGCGCAGGCAGGGGTTCCTTCTGATCATGGGGTTGCGGGTTCGAGTCCCGTCGTCCACTCGGTGGACGTAGCTCAATCGGTAGAGCACATGCACACCCCTGCCGCCTTGGTTCCCAGGCCGAACTTCCCCTTCCGGTCAGCTGCGAAGGACGGGCTTCCTTCTCTGGCGAAGAGACCTTCGGGCCTGCCGTTCGACTCGGCACCGCCCGTCCACCGTGTTCCCTGACCGGACCCACTCCCAACCACCCCATCAACCGAGATAAGAGAGGAGGGCGTCATGGCCAAGTTCTCGGGCACCAAGCGGCGCCCGCTCCGCCCCAACCTGACCGCACCGATCCGCACGCGTGCGCGATCGCCTCCGCACCCACGAGGGCGGCGAGGCCTTCGCGCGCGATCCCGAGTCGGAGCTGTTCCTGCTCGCGGCCACGAACATGGTCGGCGAGGACACCTTCTACGAGCGCGCCGCGGACCGCGACGCCCGCTTCGTCGCAGCTCGTCCACGAGGTGGCCGCCGCGAACCCAGCGTTCCTCGCCGGTCGTGACCTCGAGGCCGGCCAGGTCGGCCTCATCCAGTACCTGCGCTCGACCCTGCTCATGCGTTCGGCCGCCGTCGTGATGGCGGCCGAGTACGTGGCGGCCGGAGGGGTCGGTGGTCGGTCGGTGGTCGCCCGGGCCCTCCAGCGGCCCGACGAGCCGGCCGAGCTGCTCGGCTACTGGCTGACCACGCACGGTCGGAACGTGCCCGATGCCAGTCAAGCGCGGCATCGCTGACGCCGTCCGACGCCTCTACACGGAGCGTGCGGTGCTGCGGTACGACGGGCTGTCGCGCCAGATCCGCATGGCCGACGTGGTCGAGCTCACCCACCCGTCGCCCCGCGACGAGCGCCAGTCGGCGCTCTTCAAGTGGCTGCTCGACCGTCGCCACCACGACGATGCCGTGGCCGATCCCGCGCTGCTGCCGGTCCTCGCCGCGGCGGCCGACGCTGGCCACCGTGCCCGAGGGTGACCGTCGCCAGCTCCTGCGCGACCGGGGCCCGGCGGCCCTGGCCGACGCGGGCGTCTCCTGGGAGCGGCTGTCGGGCTGGCTGCCGGGTGGCATGGACGCGGAGGCGTGGGAGGCCGTCATCCCGTCGATGGGCGTGATGGCGCTGGTCCGCAACCTGCGCAACTTCGACCAGGCCGGCATCTCGGAGCCGTCGATCGATGCGGTCATCGCGAAGATCACCGACGCCGACGAGGTGGCCAAGGCGCGCCTGTTCCCGTACCAGGTGTGGGCGGCGTACAAGCACGCGCCGTCGGACGCCTGGAAGCGGGCGCTCGGCCGGACGCTCGAGCTACACCGTGGCCAACATCCCTGCCCTCGATGGCACCCTCGTCGTCATCGACACCTCGGGCTCGATGCAGGCGGCGGTGTCCGGTCGATCCACGCTGCAGCGGGTCGAGATCGCCGCGGTCATGGCCGATGG
This sequence comes from uncultured Microthrixaceae bacterium, assembly GCA_963721695.1. Lineage (GTDB taxonomy): Bacteria > Actinomycetota > Acidimicrobiia > Acidimicrobiales > VFJN01 > VFJN01. The sequence continues at coordinate 39,773 of CAVRKU010000004.1, read as the reverse complement.
CGACGGCACACCGTGCCGCGGCCGTCGATGTCGTGGTCTACGGCCAGACGAACGCGCGGATGCGGCGCCGGCGCGGCGCATCGGTGCTCGCGCGAGGTGGAGCAGATCGTGCGGTCGGTGGGCTCGGTCGGTCACGCCACGTTCGGCCACACGGCCATCAAGCAGTGGTACGACCCTGATCGCCATCGACGGGTGGTGCTCTTCACCGACGACCAGCAGCACGACGCCGGTCAGGTCCGGCTCGAGCACGTACCGCTGATCTACACCTTCGACCTGGGCGGCTACCGGCCGTCGGCGCTGCCGGCCGGCGAGCGGGGCCGGTACACGCTGGGCGGCTTCACCGATGCCACCTTCAAGGCCATGGAGGTGCTGGAGGGCGGCCGCAACGCCCAGTGGCCGTTCTGATCGCGCGGATACGCGGAAGGGCCGCCCTCATGGGGCGGCCCTTCCGGACATCTGCAGGCGTGGGCCTGGGCTACATCATCCCGCCCATGCCACCCATGCCACCCATGCCGCCAGGCATGCCGCCACCGCCGCCCGCGCCAGCGGGCTCCGGAGCGTCGGTGACCAGGACCTCGGTGGTGAGGATCATGGCTGCGATGGACGCCGCGTTCTGCAGCGCCGCCCGAGTGACCTTGGCCGGGTCGATGACCCCGGCCTTGAGCAGGTCCTCGAACTCGCCCGACGGCGGCGTTGAAGCCGGTCGAGCCGCTCTCGCGCTCGATCTGCTCCACGACGACGGCGCCCTCGTGGCCAGCGTTGCTGGCGATGAGCTTGGCGGGGGCCTCGAGGGCCTGCCACACCGAGCGGGCTCCGGTGGCTTCGTCACCGTCGAGCTTCTTGACGGCCTTCTGGACCGCGGCGCGGGCCCGGAGGAGGGCGGTGCCGCCACCGGCGACGATGCCTTCCTCGATGGCCGCACGGGTGGCGGAGAGGGCGTCCTCGATGCGGTGCTTCTTCTCCTTGAGCTCCACCTCGGTGGCCGCGCCGACCTTCACGACGGCCACGCCACCGGCGAGCTTCGCGAGGCGCTCTTGCAGCTTCTCGCGATCCCAGTCCGAATCGGTGTCGTCGATCTCGCGCTTGATCTGGGCGATCCGACCCTTGACGTCGTCATCGGTGCCGCCACCATCGACGATGGTGGTGTTGTCCTTGGTGATGACGACCTTGCGGGCCCGGCCGAGCAGGTCGAGCGTGGTGTTGTCGAGCTTGAGGCCGACCTCCTCCGCGATGACCTGGCCACCGGTGAGGATGGCCATGTCCTGCAGCATCGCCTTGCGGCGATCGCCGAAGCCGGGAGCCTTGACGGCCACGGAGCTGAACGTGCCGCGGATCTTGTTGACCACGAGGGTGGCCAGGGCCTCGCCCTCGACGTCCTCGGCGACGATCAGCAGCGGCTTGCCGCCCTGCATGACCTTCTCGAGCACGGGAAGCAGGTCCTGCACCGAGGAGATCTTGCCGTTCACGAACAGGATGTACGGATCCTCGAGGACCGCTTCCTGACGCTCGGCGTCGGATCACGAAGTACGGGGACAGGTAGCCCTTGTCGAACTGCATGCCCTCGGTGAACTCGAGCTCCATGCCGAAGGTGTTCGACTCCTCGATGGTGACCACGCCGTCCTTGCCCACCTTGTCGATGGCGTCGGCGAGGACCTCGCCGATGGACGGGTCGGCCGCGGAGATGGAGGCGACCTGGGCGATCTCCGACTTGTCGTCGATCTCCTTGGCCTGGCTCTCGATGTCCTTCACGGCAGCCGCGACGGCCGCCTCGATGCCCCGCTTGAGGCTCAGCGGGCTGGCGCCGGCGGCCACGTTGCGAAGGCCTTCGCGGACCAGCGCCTGCGCCAGCACGGTGGCGGTGGTGGTGCCATCACCAGCGATGTCGTTGGTCTTGGTGGCCACCTCCTTCACGAGCTGGGCACCCATGTTCTCGAACGGGTCCTCCAGCTCCACCTCACGGGCGATGGAGACACCGTCGTTGGTGATGGTGGGGGCGCCGAACTTCTTCTCGAGCACCACGTTGCGGCCCTTGGGGCCGATCGTGACCTTCACGGCGTCGGCCAGCTTGTTGACGCCGGCCTCGAGGGCGCGGCGTGCGTCGTCGTCGAACTTGATGAGCTTGGCCATCGGTGCCTACTTGACGATCGCGAGGATGTCGCGACCGTTCAGGATGAGGACGTCGTCGCCGCCGTCGGTGATCTCGGTGCCGCCGTACTTGCTGTAGACGACGGTGTCGCCGACCTTGACGTCGAGCGGGATGATCTCGCCGGTCTGCTCAGAGCGGCGTCCGGGGCCCACCGCGAGCACCTCGCCCTGCTGGGGCTTCTCCTTGGCGGTGTCGGGGATGACGAGGCCACTCACGGTGGTCTCCTCGGCCTCACCCGGCTTCACGATGATTCGGTCTTCGAGCGGCTGCAGTGACATGTCTGGGCGCCTCCGTGACGCTTGCGATAGCGAGTTAGCACTCGGGTTGTGCGAGTGCTAACCCTAGGCCCGTCGCATCAGCACTCGCAACCGTCGAGTGCCAGTTTCGCCGTCCAGGGAGGAGACCAGATTCGGGTGGGCGCCGGTGTCCAGGGGGGAGGGGCCGTCGCTCTGCCACCGGTACCAGGCCGCGCTCGCCACCATGGCGGCGTTGTCGGTGCACATGGCCCGGCTCGGGAGGAAGCCGCGCAGCCCGTCCTCGACGCAGGCCCCCAGGAACTGCTCCCGGAGCCGGGAGTTGGCGGCCACGCCGCCCCCGAGGCAGAGCCCCTTGGCGCCCACCTCGCGGGCCGCCGTCCGCGCCTTGGTCACGAGCACGTCGACGACCGCCTCCTGGAACGACGCCGCCACGTCGGCCGTCGAGACGTCCGGGTGCTTGCGCACGTGGTTCACCACCGCCGTCTTGAGCCCGCTGAAGGAGAAGTCGTAGGTGCCGTCACCGGCCATGGGGCGCGGGAAGCGGATCGCCTCGGCGTCGCCCTCGACGGCCAGCCGATCGATCGCCGGCCCGCCGGGATACCCGAGGCCGAGGTAGCGAGCGACCTTGTCGAAGGCCTCACCGGCGGCATCGTCGATGGTCGAGCCGAGGACCCGGTAGTCCCCGTGGCCCTCCATCAGGACGATGAGCGTGTGTCCGCCCGAGACGAGGAGCACGACGAGTGGCAGCTCGAGGTCGGGCTCCTCGAGGAGGGTGGCGTAGAGGTGCGCCTCGAGGTGGTTGACGGCGATGAAGGGCACGTCCCACGCCAGCGCCAGGGCCTTGGCGGCGGACACCCCCACCAGCAGCGCGCCCACGAGGCCAGGTCCGTAGGTGGCCGCGACAGCGTCGATCTCGCAGCCCTCGCCGTCGACCGGCCGATCCGAGAGCCCGGCCTCGACGAACGCCTGCGCGATGACGGGCACGATGAGGTCGACGTGGGCCCGGCTGGCGATCTCCGGGACGACGCCGCCGTAGCGGGAGTGCAGGTCGACCTGGCTGCTGACGACGGACGACAGCACCGACGTGCCCGCCTCGACGATGGCGGCGGCCGTCTCGTCGCACGACGTCTCGATGCCGAGGATCCGTCCCCGGGAGAGGTCGCTCATCGGTCGAGCGCTTCGTGGACGGTGGTGCCAGGGACGGCCTCGGCCAGGCCCGCGAGGCGCTCGGCGTACGCGGGGCTGTCGACATCGGTGGCCCACATGATGATGGCGTCCTCTTTCGTCTCGGCGTAGTAGCCCTTGCGGATCCCGGCGGGCGCGAAGCCGAACTGGCGGTAGAGCTCCTGGGCCGCGTCGTTGCTCGCCCTGACCTCGAGGGTCAGGCTCGTGGCGCCCCGGTCGATGGCGGCGACGGCGAGCGCGTGGAGCAGCCGCGTGCCGAGCCGATGGCGATGCCACGCCGGGTCGACGGCGAGCGTGGTGATGTGGCCATCGTCGGCGACGAGCATCACGCCTCCGTAGCCGACCACCGTGCTGCCGACGCGGGCGACGAGGTAGACGCGGCTGCCCCGGTACCCGAGCTCGCTCATGAACAGCCCGAGCGACCAGGGGCGCGGATAGACCTGCTGCTCGATGCGGATCACCGACCGGAGATGGCGCCGGCGCATCGGGCCGATCGTGACGTCGAGCTCATCGGGCTGGGGCACGCGGAGGGCCATCAGCTGCCGACTCCATCACGGGTCGCCCAGTTGATCTCGGCGTCGGGCTTCCGCAGGTACGTGGGGGTCAGCTCCGCGGGGCTCACGAACTCCTCGCGGAGGGCGCGGGCGTGCGCCAGCTGCACGAGCGAACCGGCGAGGGGGTACGCCTCGCCGCGGTCCGCCAGCTCGACGCGTCGGACGGCCTCGAACTCGGCGGCGTAGCGCAGGGCGCCGTCCCCGGCGAGGAGCACCTCCTCGCCGGCGGCCTGCAGCTCGGAGGCGAGCTCGTCCGGGGACGCGACCTGGGGAGCGGTGATCCGTTGCACACCGCCGGGTGACTGGCGGTAGCTGGCATGGAAGATCTCCCCCCGGCCGGCGTCGAGCGCGCACACGATGCGCCGCGACGAGTGCCGCAGGGGGAAGGCGAGGAGATCGAGGCTGGTGACGCCGATCATGGGCAGCCGGCGCGCGTGGGAGAGCGCCTTGCCAGCCGCGATGCCGACGCGGAGGCCCGTGAACATGCCCGGGCCGAGGTCGACGGCGATCGCCCCGATGTCGCTCAGCTCCACTCGGCTCTGCCGGCAGAGGAACTCGATCGCCGGCGTGAGGGTCTCGGCGTGCCGACGGCCGCGTGCCGAGTGGATCGCGCCCAGCACGCCTTCGTGGCCACCGATCGCGCAGCCGACCTGGGCGGTGGAGGTGGTGATGCCGAGGATCAGCATCAGATGGTCGCTCCCCACGGGGACACGACACCGGCGAGCGCGTCGGCCCGTGGCGCCCACGCAGGACCGACCGGTTGGAAGGCGAGGTACCGGTCGTCATCGTCGGGACCGAAGGTCACCCGCACCTCGAGGTAGTCGTGGGGCAGGACCGGTCGGATGGCGTCGCCCCACTCGATGAGCACCACGCCGCCATCGTCGAGCATCTCGGCCAGCCCGAGGTCGAGGGCTTCGCTCAGCTGCCCGAGCCGGTACACGTCGAGGTGGTACACGGGCAGCCGCCCCTCGTACACGTGCACCAGCGTGAAGGTGGGGCTCGTGATCCGGTCCTCGACCTCCAACCCCCGCCCGAACCCCTGCACGAAGGCGGTCTTTCCGGCTCCGAGGTCACCCGCCAGCACCAGCACGTCCCCGGGTCGCGCGAGCGACGACAGCGCCGCCCCCAGCTCGCGCGTCTGGTCGACGGAGGTGGTGAGGGCGACCACGGTCACGGCCGTACAGCCTAGGAGTCGCCGTAGCGGCGCTCGACCCGAGCGCCGAGGGCGCAGACCACCTCGTAGGCGATCGTGCCGAGGCGCTCCGCCCACTCGTCGGGGGAGATCCGCTGGTCCTCGTTGAGCGCCGAGCAGCACCACCTCGTCACCGGGCTGGACCTCGCTGTTGGGTCCGACGTCGACCATCACCTGATCCATGGTGACCGCGCCGACCATGGGATGACGGTGACCGCCGATGAGCACCTCCTGGCCGAGCAGCCCCAGCGAACGGAAGACACCGTCGGCGTAGCCGATCGGCAGCGTGGCGACGAGGGTGTCACGGTCGACGTGGTGCCGCAGGCCGTACGACACGCCCTCCCCCGCCGCGACGGGCTTCACGAACGCGACCTCTGTCGCCAGCCGCACCACGGGCTCCAGCGCGACGCGATCGCGCATCTGTGGCGACGGAGCGATCCCGTAGAGGGCGATGCCGCAGCGCACGAGGTCGTACCGGCTCGCCGGATGGGCGATGGCCGCGGCGGAGTTGGCGGCGTGCCGCATGGGGACGGGGATCCCGGCCGCTTCGACGGCGGCGACGGCAGCGTCGAAGCGCTCGAGCTGGCGCGCCGTGAAGGGGTCATCGGGGTCGTCGGCGACCGCGCAGTGCGTCCACACCGCGGCCAGCGAGAGCGCACCTTCCGCGTCGATCAGCTTGGCCAGGCCCACCAGGTCAGCGGGCGCGGCGCCGACGCGGTGCATGCCGGTGTCGACCTTCAGGTGGACGGCCACGGAACGGCCCGCCGACTCGGCCATCGCACCCAGTCGCGCGATCAGGTCGGGGGTGTACACGGTCACCGCGACGTCGGCGGCCAGGACCTCGGCGAGGTCGGCCGGTCGCGGCTCGGAGAGCAACAGGGTCGGCGCGGCGATGCCCGCCCGCGCGGAGGGCGGTCGCTTCGGCCACCTGGGCGACGGCCAGGGAGCCCGCTCCGGCGGCGACCGCGGCTCGTGCGACCGGCGCCGCGCCGTGGCCATACCCGTCCGCCTTCACCACCGCGCACAGCTCCGAGTCCCGGCAGACGGCGCGCAGCGTGGCCACGTTGGCCGCCACCGCGGCGAGGGAGACATCCGCCCACGCGCGGGCCATCACCCCATCACCTCGTCGAGCACCTCGGGGAGCCGATCGACCAGGTCGGACGCCACCAGTCCCGATGCGGGACCCAGCGCCCCCGCTCGAGCATGGAGCCACGCGCCGGCGGCGGCGGCGTCCACGGCCGACAGCCCCCGGGCGAGGAGGGCGCCGATGATGCCGCTGAGCACGTCCCCGGTGCCCGCCGTGGCGAGGCGCGCATCGCCCGACGTGACCATCCGCACGCACCCATCCGGCGAGGCCACGACGGTGGACGGCCCCTTGAGGAGCACGACGGCGCCGGTCGCCGCCGCCAGGCTGCGCGCGGCGTCGAGGCGATTCGCTCCGGGCCGCGCTCCCGTGAGTCGTTCGAACTCGCCGTCGTGGGGTGTGAGCACGGTCGGAGCGGCTCGGTCACCGAGCACCGACGACGCATCCCGTCCGAGGGCCGTCAGCGCGTCCCCGTCGATCAGCAGGGGCAAGCCGGCGGCGGCGACCATGTCGCGGACGGCCGCCTGCGTGGACGCACCGGTGCCGAGGCCCGGACCGACCACCAGCGCTTGGAACCGGGGGGCCACCTCGACGACGAGCTCGGTCCATCCGGCGGCGGGGAGCGCGAAGCCCACCGCCTCCACCGGGCGACCGGCGTCATCGCTGACCCCTGGCGAGCCGAGGTGGACCATGCCCGCGCCGGCCCGCTGGGCCGCGGCCGCCGCGAGCCGGGCCGCGCCCGTCATCCCCGCTGACCCGGCCACCACCAGCAGGGCGGCCTGCCACTTGTGGCTCGCGGTCGCGCGGGAGGGCAGCCACGTGCGCACGTCGGGGGCCGTCACAAGGCCCGCGGCGGGCTCGCCGAGGTCGAGGCCGATGTCGGCCACCACCACCGGCCCCGCCAGCGATCGTCCGGGCTCGAGCAGGAGGCCCGGCTTGAGCGCGCCGAAGGTCACCGTGCGGGTGGCGGGGAGCACCCGGCCGTGAGCCGCTCCCGTCAGGCCGTCGACGCCGCTCGGGATGTCGACCGCGAGCACCGGCCCGTCGACGGCAGGGGCGGTGTGCTCACCGTGGAAGCCGGTGCCGTACGCGGCGTCCACCACCAGGTCGGCGGTCGGGAGCCGCGTCGGCGCGTCCGCGGCCTCGACGATCTCGACCCGTGCCCCCCGCATCCGCAGGCGGCGGGCCGCGGCACGACCGTCCGCACCGTTGTTCCCCTTGCCGGCGAGGACCACGACTCGCCGGCCGTAGGCGCCGCCGAGGAGGTCGAGGGCCTCGTGAGCGACGGCCGCGCCCGCCCGATCGATCAGGACGTCGATGGGTACTCCCGACGCCCGGTCGACGGCCGCCATCTCCTCCGGCGTGAGGATCGGGATCACAGCGCGATGGCGATGGCTTCGGCGATGCGATGGGTGTGCGTGAGCGTGAGGCGCCAGCCCTGGATGCCGAGCCCCTCGGCCAACCGCTGCGCGCCCCCGTGGAGGCGGACCGATGGCGCGCCGGAGCGGGCCTTGGCCACCTCGATCTCCCGCCACTTGCAGGCGCCGACCCCGACCCCCATCGCCTTCATCACGGCCTCCTTGGCCGCGAAGCGGGCGGCGTAGCGCTCGGTCGGGTCCTTCCGGCGGTCGCAGTAGGCCTGCTCGTCATCGGTGAAGACGCGCGCCCGGAGGGTGGGGGTGCGATCGAGCGCCACTCGCATGCGATCGACCTCACAGAGGTCGACGCCGATGCCGATCATCCCGGGCTGCGCCAGCGGTCAGCGAGCACCCGTATGGGCTCCACGAGGAGGTCCGCCGTGGGCACCTCGGGCAGCAGGTCCTCGCGGAAGGTGGGCTCCGTCTCCAGCACCGCGTCCCGCAGCGCGGACCACCGGTTCCGGTAGCCCTGCAGGGCGCCCCGGGCCGCGGACACCGGGAGCCGCTCCTGGAAGCGCACGTGCAGCAGCGTGAGCCCGATGGCGCGGTCGTCCTTCGTCTCCGGCACGATCACCACGGTGCGGCCGTCTTCGCGGCCGCGCGTGACGAAGACCTGCCGCTCGAGGGCGACGGTGTGCTTCGTGCCCCGGAGGACCCCCGAGCGCTCCGCGCGTGAGGGGATGTCGAGCGCGATGCCACCGCGGTCGACGATCGACACCGACACCGCGTCGCTCTCCGGATCGCCGTCGAGCTCGTAGCGGATCCAACCGGTGACCTCCGCCACGGCGGGATCGATGTCGGCCAACGTCCGCAGCGTCTTGTAGCTGAGCCGGTCGCGTGCGGCCCCGGCAGCCAGGACGGCCTGCACGAGGGGCGGCTGGAGCAAGGTCTCGTCGCTGCGCGAGATCCCGACCGTGACCGTCTTGGCCTGGTGCTTGATCGCGTCGACCGGACGGGTGAGCTCCTCGATGCCCTGCGTCAGCGCCGCGGTGAGGTCATCGACGACCACGGCGGGGGTGCCGATGCGGCCGAGCTCGGCTTGGTACGCGTCCAGGGGGGCGATGCCGAGCGCGTACCGATAGCTGGACGCCAGCCGTACCGCCGTGCTGGCCTCGAGGTTGCCGTCGTAGGCGCCGCTGCGCAGTCCGTCGAAGAAGCGGCTCGCCGAGGCCGCGAGATCAGGCTGCAGCGCCTTGAGCAGCCGGTCGCCGTCGGCGGGCGCGCGCTCCCCCACCGCCTCCTCGATGGCGGCCCGAGCCTCCCGCAGCGGGGTGGCCTGGGCGTCGATGGCGAGCGCGGCCTCGTAGCCGAACAGGTGACCCGCCATGGCGGTCAACACGAAGGCGAGCCGAGGATGCGTCTCGGGGACCGAGATCACGTGGAGGGCGGCGGCGAAGCGAGCCTGACCGTCCGATGCGATCACGATGGGTGACGCCTTGTGGGCGCGGTAGATCGCGACCTCTTTGGCGACGTCGTCGGCGGTGGAGCCCTCGAGACCCGCGGCGCACACGAGGATCAGCGGCTCGCACGACAGATCGATGTGCTTCTTGTCCTCGGTGGCGTCGCACGCGATGGACCGATAGCAGAGCTCACTGAGCTTGATGCGGAGCTCCTCGGCCGCGATGCGGTTCGTGCCGTTGCCGACGATGGCCCAATACCGCTTCGACGGGGCCAGCTGCTGGGCGGCGACCCCGATCTCGGCGCGTCGGGCGGTGGTCGCCTCCATCGCGGACGGAAGGTCGCGGAGGGCCGCCACCATCGCGGGGTCGACGGCGCCGCCGACCTCCTCGGCGATGGCCCACGCCAGCAGGAAGCCCGCGGCGATCTGGCTGTAGAAGGCCTTCGTGGACGCGACGCTCATCTCCACGTCGCGGCCGTCGGAGGTGTACAGGACGCCGTCGGCCTTGTCCGTGAGGTCGGACCCACGGCGGTTCACGATGGCCAGGACCGAGGCGCCGCGATCCCGCGCGAGGTCGACGGTGCGGTTCGTGTCGGTCGTCGTTCCCGACTGGCTGATGGCGATGATGAGGGTGTCGCGCATGTCCGAACGCAACCCGAAGCCCGAGAGCTCGGTGGCGGGGAGGGCCTCGACTCGGAGGCGCCCGTCGGGGATCGTCGCGACCAGCGCCGAGGCCAGGCTCTGGCCGGCGACGTGGGCCGTGCCCTGACCGATCACCTGGACCCGGCCGATGCTGCCGTCGCGCAGGCCCTGGCGCACTGCGGTGGAGAGGACGGTCTCGTCGAGCGCCACCTGCATCCGACCGTCGCGCTCCACGAGCTTGCCGCGCAGCGTCTTGCGGAAGCTCGTCGGCGCCTCGGTGATCTCCTTCAGCAGGAAGTGCGGGTAGGCGCCACGATCGATGTCCCGCGTCGTGACCTGTGCTTGCTGCACGTCGGCCTCCGTCACGGGCAGCAGGGTGCCGTCGTAGGCCTGGCGGGTGATCCCATCGAGCCGGCCGGCGCGGGAGCCGTCGAGGACGACGATCTGACCCCGGCTGGCGTTCGGGTTCTCCGGGTTGGCGGGCGTGTCGCCGTCGAGCCGCACGTAGCTCCGGGTCAGCTCGACGAGGCCGTACGGCTCGGAGGCGACGACGAAGCAGCCGTCGGCCAGCCCGACGTAGAGCGCTTGGCCGCTGCCCCGCAGCGCGAGCAGGACGTGGTCGGGGTGGGTGGCCGCGCTCGCGGCGATCGCCACCGAGCCTTCGAAGCTCGCCACCGTGTCGCGGAACGCCGTCGTGAGGTCGGCCCCCTCGCCCAGGCGATGCGACACGAGGGTCGGGATGACCTTGGCGTCGGTCGTGATCTCGGCGGCCAGGCGGAGCCCGTCGGCCGCCTTCAGATCAGCGAAGTTGTCGACGTCACCGTTGAGGGCCGCCGTCACGTACGGACCGGGCGAGCCGTCGAGCTCCAGGCTGTCGACGGGATGCGCGTTGGGTTGCGAGATGATGCCGATGCTGGCCCAGCGCGTGTGGCCGAGGACGACGGCGGAGGCGCGCTCGTCGGTCGAGCGCCAGTCGCAGCAGATCGTCGGCGAGCACGTCGGCGCGCATGGCCGCGGTGTTGTCACCGAGCTCGCCGATCTCCGCGGCCGCCTTGTAGACGAAGCTGAGGTGGCCCTCCGGGGTGCGGACGGCGTTCGAGCGGAACAGGTGGTCTGCGCTGCGCGCCGCGACCAGGCGCGCCACCGCGGGATCGTCGAGATCGAGGCCGTGGTCCCGGACGAGCACGGTGAGCCCCGCCGAATCCCGTCCGCGCACCTCGAGACGGTCGAGCGCGGACAGCGCCTGCTGGATCGAGGTGCCGACCTCGATGGCCGACCACGACCGGCTCTCGCCGACGAGCTCTCGCACGGCCGTCGCCGTCGGGAGGCGGTCGCGAGCCACGGCCCACAGCGCGTCCTTGAGCCGGAGCAGTGAGGCGTTGGCCGACTCGAGCGAGTGGCCCTCGGGAGCACCGTGGGCGTCGAGGCCCGCCCTCCACCGAAGCGGCCCAGTCCCCGGCCACCGCGGTGACGGCTTCGGTGCGCGCCGCCACCTCGCGGTTCCGGACGAGGAGGGCGACGCCGTCGGGGCTCCGCAGCAGGCCGTCGAGCTCCTCGAGCAGCTCGGCCGCGCGGTCGGCCGCGGCGATCGGGTCGACGTCGTCGAGCGAGTCCTGGACCGCGGTGAGGCGGTCGAGCACAGCGGAGGGCGGGAGGTCGAGCCGGGCGCCCGGCCCGCGCAGGAGGGCGATGATGCCGCACACGAGAGGTGGTGGCCTTCCGGTTGGGGGACCGGACCAGCGTACCGGCGGGATCAGCCCGCCCCGAGGCCCTCCACAGCGCGCACCAGGCGGTCGGCCGCGGCCTCCGCCTGCTCGTGGGTGGGGGCCTCGACCATCACGCGGACGAGGGGCTCGGTTCCGCTCCCGCGGATCAGCACTCGGCCGTGGTCGCCGAGCTCGGCCTCCACCGCCGCGATGTCGTCGGCCAGCGTCGTGGTGACGTCCAAGCCCTTCGTGGCGACGCTCACGTTCTGGAGCACCTGGGGCAGTCGGGTCATCGCCGAGTCGGCCAGGTCCGCGAGCGGTCGCTCCGAGCGACGCACGATGTCGAGGAGCTGGATCGCGGTCAGCAGCCCGTCGCCCGTGGTGGCCAGGTCGGCGAACACGACGTGCCCGCTCTGCTCCCCGCCGAGGGACAGATCCCCGTCCGCCATGGCCTCCAGCACGTATCGGTCACCGACGGGCACCTCCAGGACCTCGACGCCGTGCTCCGCCATCCCCAGTCGGAACCCGAGGTTGGTCATCACGGTGACGACGACCGTGTCCTTGGCCAGGCGACCGTGGGCGTGGCGATCGATGGCGCAGATCCCGATGATCTGATCGCCGTCGATCAGCCGGCCCGTGGCATCGATGGCCAGGACCCGATCGGCGTCGCCGTCGAAGGCGAGCCCGACGTCGGCGCCGTGCGTCACGACCGCACGCCGAAGGTCATCGGGGTAGGTCGAGCCGCAGTCCGCGTTGATGTTGGTGCCGTCCGGCTGGTCGTGGATCACCTCCACCGTCGCGCCGAGCGACCGGAGCACTCGAGGGGCGACTGCGGAGGCGGCCCCGTTGGCACAGTCGACCACGACCGTCAGCCCCGCCAACCCGCGCCCCTGGATGGACCCGGCCACCGATTCGGCCCACCGATCCACGGCGGACGAGCCATCGACGATCGTGCCGACGGCCTCGCCCGTTCTCGCCGACCCCGACTCCAGGCCGCCGAGCAGCGCGAGCAGCTCCTTCTCCAGCCGCTCCTCGACCTCGTCGGAGAGCTTCTTGCCGTCCGCGGTGAAGAGCTTCACGCCGTTGTCGGCGAAGGAGTTGTGCGAGGCGGAGATCACCGCACCGGCCGCGCCCTCGGCCACGGCGAGCCAGGCCACCGCCGGTGTCGGCACCACCCCGAGCGTCGTGACGTCCACGCCCTCCGCGGTGAGCCCGGCGATCAAGGCCGCCTCCAGCAGTGGCCCCGACCGGCGGGTGTCGCGCCCCACCACGAAGCGGGTCCCACCGAGGACGCGAGCGGCGGCGCGCCCGAAGGCCAGCACCACCTCCGGCGTCAGGTCGAGGTTCGCCACCCCCCGCACGCCGTCCGTCCCGAACTTCAGCACCCGGTAGAGGATCGCAGATGCGAGGCGAGCGCGCTCAGCGCTTGCTGTACTGCGGAGCCTTGCGGGCCTTCTTGAGGCCGTACTTCTTCGACTCCTTCTCACGCGAGTCACGCGTGAGGAAGCCGGCCGACTTGAGGGCCGGGCGGAGCTCCGGATCGAGCTCGATGAGCGCCCGGGCGATGCCGAGGCGCAGGGCGCCGGCCTGGCCGGTCGGGCCGCCGCCGTCGATGGTGGCGTCGATGTCGTAGGCCTCGGTGAGCTCGGTGGCGCGCAGCGGCTCGGTGAGGATCATCTGGTGCGTCTTCGACGGGAAGTAGTCGGCGAGCGCCCGCTTGTTCACGGTGATCACACCGTCGCCTTCGCCTTCGCTGGTCCGGACACGGACACGGGCGATGGCCTGCTTGCGGCGACCGGTGGACTGCACGAGGGGCTGGGGCACTGCGATCTCCTAGGCGGTCCGCCGGGCGGCGGCGAGGTCGAGGGTCTCGGGCATCTGCGCCGAGTGGGGGTGGTTCGGGCCGGCGTACACCTTCAGCTTGGTGAGCATCTGGCGGCCGAGGCGGTTCTTCGGGAGCATGCCGCGCACGGCGCGGCGCACGCCTTCCTCGGGCCTGCGGGCCAGCGCCTCCGCGAAGGTGCGGGACTTGAGGCCCCCCGGGTAGCCGGAGTGCCGGTAGACGAGCTTCTGATCGGCCTTGTTCGAGGTGAGCACGACCTTCTCGGCGTTGATCACGATGACGTGGTCGCCCATGTCCATGTGCGGGGCGAAGGTGGGCTTGTGCTTGCCGCGCAGGATGCGGGCGACCTCGGTGGAGAGACGACCGAGGACGAGGTCCTCGGCGTCGACCACGTACCACTTGCGGGTGATCTCGCTGGCCTTGGGGCTGTAGGTGCGCACGCGTAGCGTCCTTGGGGTGATTGCAGAGTCCAGATCAGGCGCGCTGGCGCCCGAGGCGAAGGACGAGGCTACGGCTGCGCAGGCCCCGCCCGCAACTCGCCGCCCCCAGCCGTTGACGGGGCGGCCGCGACTGCGGAGACTCGTCGGCGTGTCGGAGGCGGAGATCGACGAGTACCTGGCCGGGCTGGACGAGCCGAAGCGGTCGACGCTGGAGGACCTGCGCCGGACGATCCTGGCCGTCGTCCCCGACGCCGAGCAGTGCATCTCCTACGGCATGCCTGCCTTCAAGCTCCGTGGCAAGGCGGTGGCAGGGTTCGCGGCGTTCAAGGACCACCTGAGCTACTTCCCGCACAGCGGCACGGTGCTCCCGGAGCTGGCCGAGGAGGTCGCCGGGTACGGAGGCTCCAAGGGAACCCTCCACTTCGCGGTCGACACGCCGCTCCCTCGCCCGCTCGTCGAGAAGCTCATCGCCGTCCGGCTCGGGGAGCTCCCACCGGAGCCTCACGCGGCTCAGTAGGCGACGTGCCAGAGGCACAGGCCCTCGGGCGGGGCGATCGGCGCGGCCGCTGAGCGCTGACCGGACCGGAGGATCCCGCGGATGTCACCGGCCCGGACCTCGGCCCGACCGGCCGCGACGATGGTGCCGACGATGCTGCGCACCATCTGGTGGCAGAAGGCGGTGGCCTCGATCTCGAAGCGGAGCACACCGTCGCCGAGGTCCGTCCAGGCGGCCCGGCGCACGCGCCGGACGAGCGACACCGGCTCGCCCTTGGGACGGCGGCAGAAGGCGCTGAAGTCGTGCTCGCCGAGGAAGGGTCGCACGCCAGCGTCAGCAGCTCGACATCGAGCGGCGCAGGGACGTGCCACGCCGTCGACGCGAGGAACGGGTCGGGGACGGCCCGGTTCAGCACGGTGTACCGATACGTGCGGCCGGTGGCGGAGAAGCGAGCGCTGAAGTCGGGCGCGGCGGGCGCCACCTCACGAACGACGAGCTCGGGACCGCACAGCTTCAGCAGGGCTCGCTGCAGGCGCTCGAGGTCGACGCTCGGGGAGAGGTCGAGCGACACGACCTGCCCCCAGGCGTGCACGCCCCGGTCCGTGCGTCCCGCGCACACGAGCTCGACGGGGTGGCGAGCGACCTTCTCGATCGCCTCCTGCAGGACGCCGGCGACCGTGCGGTGGCCCGGCTGCGGAGCGAAGCCGTGGAACCCCGAGCCGTCGTAGGCGACGAGCATCCGAACGCGCACCAGCGGCCCGCTGGGGGCCGCTGGGGTGTCCGGCGTGTCGAAGAGCGTCACGCCAGGAAGGCGGTCAAACCAGTTCGATCCGGGCCATGGGAGCGTTGTCACCCTGGCGGTTGCCGAGCTTGAGGATGCGGGTGTAGCCGCCGTTGCGGTCGGCATAGCGGGGCCCGATCTCGGTGAAGAGCTTGTGGGCCATCTCCTTGTCGCCGAGGTAGGACACGACCTGGCGGTGGTTGTGCAGGCCGCCCTTCTTGGCCTTCGTGATGACCTTCTCGGCGACGGGTCGGAGCGCCTTGGCCTTCGCCTCGGTCGTGACGATGCCCTCGGCGGCGACGAGCGACGCGACGAGGTTGGCCATCATCAGCCGCTGGTGCTGGGAGCTGCCGCCGAAGCGACGTCCCTTCTTCGGGGTGGCAGGCATGGCGGGTCCTAGTCCTTCGTGCGCAGCTGCAGGCCACGCTCGTCGAGCTTCTGGATGACCTCGTCGAGCGACTTCTGGCCGAAGTTCGTGATGGCGAGCAGGTCGTCCTCGGTCTTCAGGAGGAGCTCGCCGATCGAGTTGACCTGCGCCCGCTTGAGGCAGTTGCGCGGCCGCTCGGAGAGGTCGAGGTCTTCGATGGGGAGGTCGAGGTCGGGCGAGCCGGTGGTGGTGGTGGCCACCTCGCCGAGCTCGAGGCCCTGCGGGTCGTCGCTCATCTCGGCCACCAGGCCGACGAGCGAGCGGAGGGTGTCGCCAGCCGACGCCAGCGCCTCGCGGGGGCTGATCGACCCGTCGGTCTCGATGTCGAGCACGAGGCGGTCGTAGGCGGTGGACTGCTCGACGCGGGTGGGCTCGATCTGGAAGGCGACGCGGCGCACCGGCGAGAAGATCGAGTCGACCGGGATGACGCCGATCGTGGCGCTGCCCTTGTTGCGGTCGGCGGACACGTAGCCCCGGCCCTTCGACACGGTGATGTCGATGGCGAGACGAGCCGACTTGTTGAGCGTGGCGATGTGCAGACCGGGGTTCAGGATCGTCGACGTCGCTGGTGGTCGAGATGTCGGCGGCGGTGATGTCGGCCGCACCCTTGACGTCGAGGCGCAGGGTGACCGGCTCCTCGCTGTGGCACACCAGCACGAGGTCCTTGAGGTTGAGGATGATGTCGGTGACGTCCTCGGTGACCCCGGCGATGGTGTCGAACTCGTGGAGGGCGTCGTCGAAGCGGAGCTGCGTGATGGCGGCGCCGGGGATCGACGACAGAAGCGTGCGACGCAGGGAGTTGCCGAGCGTGTGGCCGAAGCCGGGCTCCAGCGGGCTGACGGCAAAGGTCTGGCGATTGCCCTGAGCCTCGCCGATCGCCTCGACGGTGGGGCGCTGGATGACGAGCATGATCTACCTCGGGAGCTGGGGGGCGGCGGGACGGACTACTTGGAGTACAGCTCGACGATGAGCTGCTCGCGCACGGGCACATCGATCTGCTCGCGCAGCGGGAGCTCGCGGACGGTGACGGACTTGCCGCCGTCACCAGACTCGATCCAGGCGGGAAGGCGCCCGTCGAGCGTGTCGAGGTTGTGCTGGATGACGATCATCGCCTGGCTCTTCGCCCGGAGGGTGACGACGTCGCCCTTCTTGACGCGGTAGCTCGGGATGTCGACCCGGCGGCCGTTGACGTCGATCAGCCCGTGGTTCACGAACTGGCGGGCCTGGGGCCGGGTGCGGGCCCAACCGGCCCGGAAGACGATGTTGTCGAGGCGCTGCTCGAGGAAGCGGAGCAGGTTCTCACCCGTGACGCCCTTGGCGCGGGTGGCCTCCTTGTAGAGGTTCTCGAACTGGCGCTCGAGCAGGCCGTAGATGTGCTTGGCCTTCTGCTTCTCCTGCAGCTGCATCGAGTACTCGGAGGGCTGGCGCCGCCGGGAGCGACCGTGCTCACCGGGCGGGTACGGCCGCTTCTCGAGGGCCTTGCGGCCCTTCTCGTTCTCGAAGATGTTGACGCCGAGGCGTCGGGAGATCTTGACCTTGGGGCCGGTGTAGCGAGCCATGACGAGCGCCTCAGACTCGGCGCCGCTTGGGGGGGCGGCAGCCGTTGTGGGGGACAGGGGTGACGTCCTTGATGCCGGTGACCTCGATGCCGGTGCTCTGCAGCGAGCGGATGGCGGTCTCGCGGCCGGAGCCGGGACCCTTCACCTGCACGTCGACCTTGCGGACGCCGTGCTCCATCGCGCCGCGGGCGGCCTTCTCGGCCGCCATCTGGGCGGCGAACGGGGTGCTCTTCTTCGAGCCCTTGAAGCCGATGTTGCCGGCCGAGGCCCAGGAGAGGACGTTGCCCTCCTGGTCGGTGATCGTGATGATCGTGTTGTTGAACGAGCTCTTGATGTGGGCGACGCCGTGGGAGACGTTCCTGCGCTCGCGCTTGCGGGGCCGGCGACCGCCGGGCTTGCCACAGGCTTCGGCCATTACTTGCACTTGCGACCTTCTTCTTGCCGGCGACGGTCTTCTTGGGGCCCTTGCGGGTGCGGGCGTTGGTCTGGGTGCGCTGACCGCGGACGGGGAGGCCCGCGCGGTGGCGGAGCCCCTGCCAGCAGCCGATCTCCATCTTGCGGCGGATGTCCTGCTGCACCTCACGACGCAGGTCGCCCTCGACCTCGAGGTTCTGGTCGACGTAGGCGCGGACCCGGTTGACCTCTTCGTCGGTGAGGTCGCGGACACGGGTGTTGCGGTCGAGGCCGAGCTCGTCACAGATCTTCTGTGACGTGGTGCGGCCGATGCCGAAGATGTAGGTCAGCGAGATCTCCAACCGCTTCTCGCGGGGGATGTCGACGCCGGCGATGCGTGCCATGGGTGCGGGTGCCTGTTCCTCTCTAGCCCTGGCGCTGCTTGTGCCGGGGGTTGGTGCAGATGACCTGGACGCGCCCGTGGCGGCGGATCACCTTGCACTTCTCACAGATCTTCTTGACGCTCGGGCGGACCTTCATCGGGGCGCTCTCGTTCACTTGTACCGGTAGGTGATCCGACCCCGGGTGAGGTCGTACGGGGTGAGCTCCACCTGGACGCGATCGCCGGGCAGGATCCGGATGTAGTGCATCCGCATCTTCCCGGAGATGTGGGCCAACACCTTGTGGCCGTTCTCGAGCTCGACCCGGAACATCGCGTTCGGGAGGGGCTCGACCACCGTGCCTTCCAGCACGATCGCGTCTTCCTTGGGCTTGGCCAGAGTGGGGCTCCTGGATTGCTGAGATGGCGGGCTCGACCGGCCGCCGCACGGGGCGCGTGCAGACGACGGACTGGGCCCAGGGCCGAAGGGTGATGCTAGCGCGGGCACGGCGGAGGTCCAACTCGACGTCCGTACGCCGGGGCCACAGGGATCCTGCGGGTCTGAGCACCATAGTCCGGCAACGCAGCCAACGGGTGGCTTTGCGTGGCTCAGGGCAGGGTGAGGATCTCGGGGCCGTCGTCGGTGATGGCGATGGTGTGCTCGGTGTGGGCGGCCCGCCGGCCGTCGGCGGTGACGACGGTCCACTGGTCCTCGAGCAGCCGGGTCGTCGGGCTGGCCGGCGCAGACCATGGGCTCGACGGCGTAGGTCTGACCCGGGCCCAGCCGGCGGCCCTTGCCGGGCTTGCCCCAGTTGGGGACGTCGGGCTGCTCGTGCATGGCCATCCCGATGCCGTGGCCCGTGTACTCCCGCACGACCGAGAACCCGGCCGCCTCGGCCACGCCGCTGCACGGCGGCGCCGATGTCGGACAGACGTCCGCCGGGGACCATCGCCGCGATGCCGGCGGCCAGCGATGCCTCGGTCACCTCGATGAGCCGGGCATCCTCCGGGTCGATCTCCCCCACCCCGGCCGTGAAGGCGGCGTCGCCGTGCCAGCCCTCGATGATCGCCCCGCAGTCGATCGAGACGATGTCGCCGTCCTCCAGCCGCACCGGACCCGGGATCCCGTGCACGATGACGTCGTTCGGGGAGGCGCAGATCACCCCCGAGAACGGCGGGTGCCCGTAGCCGAGGAAGTTGGAGCGAGCGCCGCGTCGCTCGATCACGTCCCGTCCGATCCGATCCAGCTCGGCGGTGGTCACCCCCGGGCGGATCGCCTCGCGGATGCAGGAGTGCATCTCGGCCACGACCCGCCCCGCCCGCCGCATCTTCGCCAGATCAGAGGCAGACCGCTTCACGAAGCGCAGGCTACGGCCACCCCGTCAGGACTAGGCGCGCCGTTCGTCGATCGCACGCACGAGGCGGGCGGTGACCTCGTCGGCGGGGCCGAGGCCGTCGACGGCCTGGAGGAGGTCGCGCTCCTTGTACCAGGCGATCAGCGGGGCCGTCTCCCGCTCGTAGAGGTCGAGGCGCTTCTGGATGGCCTCGGGGGTGTCGTCGGCCGCGCTGCACCACCTCGCCGCCGCAGTTGTCGCAGACCCAGCCGTAGCGAGGCGGGTTGTCGACCGAGTAGTTGGTCGCGCAGTCCGTGCAGACACGCCGGGCGGCCAGCCGTTCGAGCACGACGTCGACGGGGACCACGAGGTCGATCACGAGGTCGAGCGGCTTGTCCTGCGTGATCTTGCCGAGGAGCTCGGCCTGCCCGACGGTGCGAGGGAAGCCGTCCAGGACGTACCCCCGGTTGTGGGTGTCGTCGCTCGCCAGGCGTTCGTCGACCACGCCCCCCATGACCTCGTCGGACACGAGCTCGCCGCGGTCCATGACCTCCTTGGCCTTGAGCCCGAACTCGGTGCCCTCCTTCACGGCGGAGCGGAGCATGTCCCCGGTGGAGATGTGGGGGATGACGTAGTGGCGCGACAGGCGCACGCACTGCGTGCCCTTCCCCGCACCCTGGCGTCCCAACAGGACCAGGCGGGCGCCGGGGATCATCGCCGGATCCCCGGTGAGGTCACTTCAGGAAGCCCTCGTAGTTGCGCATCATCAGCTGGCTGTCGATCTGCTTCATCGTCTCGAGGGCGACGCCGACGGCGATCAGGATGGACGTGCCCGCGAACGGGAAGTTCTGCACGTCCGCGAAGGCCAGCAGCATGGACGGGAGCAGCGCGATGAAGGCGATGAACAGCGCCCCCGGCAGCGTGATGCGCGACAGGATCCTGGCGAGGTAGCGCTCGGTCTGCGGGCCGGGCCGGATGCCGGGGATGAAGCCGCCCTGCTTGCGGATGTTCTCCGCCTGCTGGGCCGGGTCGAACGCGATCGCGGTGTAGAAGTACGCGAAGCCGATGATCAGCAACCCGTAGAGGACGACGTAGAAGATCGAGTCCGGCTGCACGAGGTTGTCGCTGATCCAGCGCTGCACGTCGGCGCCCCAGCCGTCGGCGGGCAGGACGTTGGTGAGCAGGATCGGCAGGTACAGCACCGAGCTGGCGAAGATGATCGGGATCACGCCCGACTGGTTCACCTTCAGCGGGATGTAGGTGCTCTGGCCGCCGTACATGCGCCGCCCCACCACCCGCTTGGCGAACTGGACCGGGATCCGCCGCTGGCCCTGCTCGATGAAGACGATGGCGACGAGCAGGAGCACGGCGAGCAGCAGCAGCGCGATCAGGAACGTCGTTCCCTTCTCGGCGTTGAGCCGGGCGCCGGCGCCCGGGAACGAGCTCACCACCGAGGCGAAGATCAGCAGCGACATGCCGTTGCCGATGCCGCGCTGGCTGATCAGCTCACCCATCCACATCAGCAGCGCGAGCCCTGCGGTCAGGGTGAACACGACGATGATCACGCGGAACGGCGTGAACACGGGCAGCACGTCGAGACCGGTGGAGTTGCCGCCGCCGCCCAGCAGACCCCCGCCGCCGTTGTGGAAGAGGAAGGCCAGGCCGGTGGCCTGGAGCAGCGCGATCGTCACGGCCAGGTAGCGGGTCCACTGCGTGATCTTCCGCTGCCCCACCGCCCCCATCTGCTGCCACTCCTCCAGCTTGGGGATCACCACGGTGAGGATCTGCATGATGATCGACGCCGTGATGTACGGCATGATCCCGAGGGCGAAGATGGCGAACTGGGTGAGCGCGCCGCCCGAGAAGAGCTGGAGGAACCCGACGACGCCACCGCCCGTCTCCGCCTGGCGCTTGAGCTCCTCGACCGCGTCGAGGTCGATGCCGGGCGCGGGGACGAACGCGCCGATGCGGTAGAGGCCGATGATGAACAGGGTGAAGAGGATCTTCCCCCGCAGATCGGGGATCCTGAACACGTTGCGGACGCTGGACAGCACGGGCTGGGCTCCTGGTCAGCGGCGCTGCCAGCGGCAGCGGACGATCTCGATCAGCGGTTGGCGAACTGGTTGCCCTGCACCGGGGGACGGCGGTCGCCCCAGGGCTTCGGCAGGACCTCCACCGTACCGCCGGAGGCGGTGATGGCTGCCTCGGCGGACTTGGAGAAGGCGTGGGCCTTGACGGTCACCTTGCGGGTGAGCTCGCCGCGGCCGAGCACCTTGATGAGGGCGCCCTTGTGGGCCAGGCCGTGGGCTTGGAGGGTGGCCGGGCTGACCTCGTCGAGGCCGCTGCCTTCGATCGTGTCCAGGTTGATCCCCTGGTACTCGACGCGGAAGGGGTTGTTGAAGCCCTTGAGCTTCGGCAGCCGCATGTGCAGGGGCATCTGACCGCCCTCGAACCGGGCGGGGACGCTGCCTCGGGCGTTCTGGCCCTTGGTGCCGCGGCCGGCGGTCTTCCCGCCCTTGCCGGCGATGCCTCGGCCGACGCGCTTCTTGCGCCGGTTCGAGCCCGCGACGGGCTTGAGGTCGTGGATCTTGATCGGTTCGGTCATCAGCTCTGCTGCTCCTCCACCGAGACGAGGTGCGGCACGCGGGCCAGCATCCCCCGGATCTCAGGGCGATCGGGAAGGGTGTTCGACTTGCCGATGCGACCGAGGCCGAGGGCCCGCAGCGTGCCACGCTGCTTGGGCTTCGTGCCGATGGCCGACCGGGTCTGGGTGACGGTGAGGGTGCCTTCGGCCATCACGCGACCTCTTCGGGCACGTGCGCCTGTGGGCCGCGCTCGCTCTCGCGGTAGGCGGCGAGCATGCCCTTGGGCACGAAGTCGTCGGCGTCGAGCCCCCGCAGGCGGGCGATCTCGTCCGGGCGCTTCAGCGACTTGAGGCCGTTGATCGTGGCGCGGGCCACGTTGATGTGGTTCGACGAGCCGAGCGACTTGCACAGCACGTCGTGCACCCCGGCCTCCTCGAGGATGGCCCGGGCGGCGCCACCGGCGATCACGCCGGTACCGGGGGCGGCGGGCTTGAGGAGGACACGGCCCGCCCCCATCCGACCGATGATCGTGTGGGTGACGGTGGAGCCGGCCAGGGGGACCTGGAAGAGGTTCTTGCGAGCCTCCTCGGTGCCCTTCTGGATGGCGAGGGGCACCTCCTTGGCCTTGCCGTAGCCGAGGCCGACGCGGCCGTTGCCGTCGCCGATGACGACGAGGGCGGTGAAGCTGAAGCGACGACCGCCCTTCACGACCTTGGCCACGCGGTTGATGTTGATCACGCGCGACTCACGCAGCGTCGTGTCGGTCGACTGCCGCGGGTTCTCGCGGTCGTTGCGCTCGCGGTCGCGGCGGGGGGGACCTGATCCGTTGGCCATTAGAGCTCCAGTCCTGCTTCGCGAGCGGCGTCGGCGACTGCCGCGACCCGCCCGTGGTAGAGGTTGCCGCCTCGATCGAAGACGACCTTGGTGACGCCGGCGGCCTTGGCCCGCTCGGCGACGAGCTGGCCGACCTTGGTGGCGGCGTCCTTGTTGCCCGTGCCGGCCCCGCGGAGATCGGGCTCCGTGGTGGAGGCGGCGGCGAGCGTGCGACCGGAGCGGTCGTCGATCACCTGGGCGGAGATGTGCTTGTTCGAGCGGAACACGGCGAGGCGCGGCCGGTCGGCCGACCCCTCCACCTTCTTCCGCACCCGGCGGTGACGCCGGAGGCGGGCTTCCCGCTTGTGCTGTGCGCTGACGGTCATGGTGTCCTCACTTGCCCGTCTTCCCGGCCTTCTTGGCGACGTGCTCGCCGAGGTACCGGACGCCCTTGCCCTTGTAGGGCTCGGGCTTGCGGATCTTGCGGATGTTGGCGGCCACCTGGCCGACGATCTCCTTGTCGATGCCCTTCACGATGATGCGGTTCGGGGCGGGGGTCTCGAAGCTGATGCCCTCGGGGGCGTCGACCGAGACGGGGTGGCTGAAGCCGAGGGCGAGGTCGAGCTTGCTCGTGCCCTGGGCGGCGGCGCGGTAGCCGACGCCGATGATCTCGAGCTCCTTGGTGAACTCCTCGTGCACGCCCACGACCATGTTGTTCACGAGCGAGCGCACCAGACCGTGGAGCGCCCGGTTCTGGCGCTCGTCGTTCGGGCGCTCCACCAGCAGCTCCTCGCCGTCCTGGCGGACGGTGATGGCGCCGGGGATGTCGCGCTCGAGGGTGCCCTTGGGGCCCTTCACGGTGATGTGGGCGCCCGCGATCGTCACGTCGACGCCGCTGGGCACGGGGATGGGGGTCTTGCCGATGCGAGACATCAGGTCACCACACGAAGCAGAGGATCTCGCCGCCCACGTTGCGCTTGCGCGCCTCGCGGTCGGTCATGAGCCCCTGGCTGGTCGAGAGGACGGCCACGCCCAGCCCGCCGAGGACCCGAGGGACCTTGGTGGACTGGCTGTAGACGCGCAGGCCCGGCTTGGACACCCGGCGCAGGCCGGAGATCACGCGGGCCCGCTCGGGCGAGTACTTCATCTTGATGGAGAGGACGCGGCCGGGGCGCTCGGTGTTGTCGGCCACGTCGTAGCCCTCGATGTAGCCCTCCTTGTGGAGGATCTCGGCGAGGGCTTCCTTCACCTTGGAGCTGGGCATGCGGACGTCGTCGTGCATCGCGATGTTCGCGTTGCGGATGCGGGTCAGCATGTCGGAGATGGGGTCGGTCATGGTCATCGTGCGGCTCCCCTCACCAGCTGGCCTTCGTCACACCGGGGATCTCCCCCGCGTGGACCATCTCCCGCAGGCAGACCCGGCACAGGCCGAACTTGCGGTAGACGGAGTGGGGTCGCCCGCAGCGCTGGCAACGGGTGTACGCCCGGACCTTGAACTTCGGGGTCCGCTGCTGCTTCTCGATGAGTGCCTTCTTGGCCATTATTCCTGTCCCTCGCGCTTGAACGGGAAGCCGAAGGCGTCGAGGAGGGCCTTGCCTTCGGCATCGGTCTTGGCGGTCGTCACGATGGTGATGTCCATGCCTCGCGGGGCATCGATCGAGTCGTAGTCGACCTCCGGGAAGATCAGCTGGTCGCTCACGCCGAACGTGTAGTTGCCGTGGCCGTCGAACGACCGGGGGTTGAGGCCCCGGAAGTCACGGACACGCGGGATGGCGAGGCTGATCAGTCGGTCGAGGAACTCCCACATCCGGGCGCCCCGCAGGGTCACCTTCGTGCCGATGGGGTTCTCCTCGCGGAGCTTGAAGTTGGCGATGGACTTCCGGGCCCGGGTGATGATCGGCTTCTGGCCGGCGATCCGGGTGAGGTCCTTCACGGCGCCTTCGAGCAGCGACGGCTGCCCGACGGCGGCGCCGACGCCCATGTTGATGACGATCTTCTCGAGGCGCGGCACCTGCATGACGTTGTCGAGGCCGAGCTGCTCCTTCAGAGCGTCACGGACCTCGCTGTCGTACCTGGTCTTGAGGCGCGGCACCGGCGTGGCCTCGGTGGAGGTGGCGCTCACGGCATCTCACCTCCACACTTCTTGCAGACGCGGACCTTGGTGCCGTCGCCATCGATCTTGTAGCCGACTCGAGTGGCCTTGCCGCACGACGGGCACACGATCGCGACGTTGGCCACCGGGAGCGGCATGTCCTTGTCGATGATCCCGCCCTGCATCGTGGCCTTGGTGGCCCGCTGGTGCTTCTTGGCGACGTTGACGCCGTCGACGATGACCTTGCCGGCGGCGGGCAGCACGCGGGTGACGTTGCCGTCCTTGCCGCGGTCCTTGCCGGTGAGCACCCGCACGCGGTCGCCCTTCTTGATCTTGAGGCCAGCCATGGTCACAGCACCTCCGGGGCGAGCGACACGATCTTCATGAACTTCTTGTCTCGCAGCTCCCGACCCACCGGGCCGAAGATGCGGGTGCCACGCGGGTTCATCTGGTCGTTGATGAGCACGGCGGCGTTCTCGTCGAAGCGGATGTAGCTGCCGTCGGGACGGCGCTTCTCCTTCTTCACCCGGACGACGACGCACTTGACGACCTCGCCCTTCTTGACCGCCGCGCCGGGGATGGCGTCCTTGACGGTGGCGACGAAGATGTCGCCGATGCTGGCGTAGCGCCGCTTGGTGCCGCCGAGCACGCGGATGCAGAGGACCTCTTTGGCCCCACTGTTGTCCGCCACCCGAAGGCGCGCTCCTGCTGGATCATCGGGCCCGCTCCAGCACTTCGACGAGGCGCCAGCGCTTCAGCTTGGACAGCGGGCGGGTCTCCTGGACCCGGACCTTGTCACCGAGCTTGGCGTCGTTGGCCTCGTCGTGGACGTAGAGCTTCTTGGTCCGCACCATCGTCTTCTTGTAGAGCGGGTGCGGCTTGCGGGTCGTGACGGTGACGACCGCGGTCTTGTCCATGCCCGCGGAGGTCACGATGCCCTCGCGCAGCTTGCGGGCGTTGGGCCGAGTGGTGGTCTCTTCGGCCATCAGGCGTTCTCCCTCTGGGTGTCGAGCGCCTCGGCGGCCGCGATCTCGCGGGCCCGGAGCTCGGTGTTGATGCGCGCGACGTCCTTGCGGAGCGTCTTCAGCACGCTGACGTTGTCGAGCTGCCCGGTGGCGTTCTCGAAGCGCTTCTTGAACAGGGCGTCCTTGGTGTCGGCCAGCTCTCGCACGAGGGCGGCGTCGTCGAGGTCGCGATAGGCGTGCTTGTTCTCGTTGGCCATCAGAGCGCCTCCTCGCGGGTGACGAAGCGAGCCTTGATCGGCAGCTTCTGGATGGCCCGGTCGATGGCGACCTTGGCCAGCTCCTGATCGGGGTACGAGAGCTCGAACAGGATGCGGCCCGGCTTCACGACCGCGACCCAGCGCTCCGGGTTGCCCTTGCCGGAGCCCATGCGGGTCTCGGCCGGCTTCTCGGTGACGGGCTTGTCGGGGAAGACGGTGATCCAGACCTTGCCGCCACGCCGGGTCTTGCGGGTCATGGCGATTCGGGCGGCCTCGATCTGGCGAGCGGTGATCCACCCGGGCTCGAGGGCCTGGATGCCGTACTCGCCGAAGGTGACCTCGGTGCCACCCTTGCTCTGACCCTTCGTGCGCCCGCGGTGCTGCTTGCGGTGCTTGACCTTCTTGGGCATCAACATGTCAGTCACTGTCCCCGGGGTGGAACTTGGGCGTCTCGTGGGGAGTCGAGCGTGCGGCGCTCGATCTCCTCCTCCTCGGCGAGGAGGCGCTCCAGCTCGGGATCGGCCTCCTTGACGAGGGGCTCGGCCTCGATCGGGGCGTCGCCCTCGGCCACGGCGGGCCGGCGAGCGGCAGCCGAGCTGGAGACGACCCGGCGGGGCGCACCGGCGCCACCGGAGGTCTCGCCGACGGCCATGGCGGCCTCGCGGCTGATCTTGTCCTCGCTGGTGCTCTTGTACGGGAGGATGTCGCCCTTGTAGAGCCACACCTTCACGCCGATGCGGCCGGCCGGGGTGCGGGCCTCGCGGAAGCCGTAGTCGATGTCGGCGCGCAGCGTGTGCAGCGGCACCCGGCCCTCGCGGTACCACTCGGTGCGGGACATCTCGGCGCCGCCGAGGCGACCGGAGCACTGCACCCGGATGCCGAGGGCACCGGCCTTCTGGGCGCTCTGCACGGCGCGCTTCATGGCCCGGCGGAAGGCCACGCGGCCGGCGAGCTGGTCGGCGACACCCTGCGCGATGAGGGCGGCGTCGAGCTCCGGCTGCTTGATCTCCTGGATGTTGAGCTGCACCTTGTTGTTGCCGGTGATGGCGGTGAGGCCCGGCTCGCAGGCGGTCGGCCTCGGCGCCGCGGCGCCCGATCACGATGCCGGGGCGGGCGGTGTGGACGTCGACGCGGAGGCGGTCACGGGTGCGCTCGATCTCGACGCGGCTGATCGCGGCGTGCGGCAGCTGCGTCATGAGGAAGTTGCGGATCTTCCAGTCCTCGATGACGAAGGCGCCGTACTCCTTGCGGTCGGCGAACCAACGCGACTTCCACTCGGTGGTGACCCCGAGCCGGAACCCGTAGGGGTTGACCTTCTGACCCATTAGCTTCGTCTCCTCAGGGGCGTCGTCCGACGCCTCAGTCGGCGCTCGTCGTCGGCGGCCTCGTCGGCCTCCTCGGCTCGGCGGCGTCCTCGACCGCGGCCTCGACAGGCCTCCTCGGGCTCGGCGGGGTCGTCGGCCTCGGCTCGTCGGCCATCTCGATGGCCTCGTCGGTCGACGGTCTCGTCGCTCGTCGGCTCGTCGGCGTCCTCGATCGGGATGGCGTTGCCGTCCTCGTCGTGGGTGTGGGGGCCCTCGTGGTCGTGGTCGTGGTCGTGCTCGCGAGCGGCCCGGGCGGCCTGGCTCTTGGCGACACGGGCACGGCGGGCCTCGGCGGCGTCGCGGCGCACGCCGCCCCGGCCGACGGCGGCCTCGGTGCGGGCCCGGCGCTGCTCGAGCTTCTTCGGGTCCATGCGGCTCACGATGATCGTGATGTGGCAGGTGCGCTTGCGGATGCGGGTGGCCCGGCCGCGGGCACGGGGCCGCCAGCGCTTGAGCGTGGGGCCCTCGTCGGCGTAGCAGGCCGAGACGTAGAGCTCGTTGGGATCGATCTCGTCGTTCTTCTCGGCGTTGGCGACGGCCGAGGCGAGCACCTTGCGGATGTCGGTGGCGACGGCGCGGTCGGTGAACTCGAGGACGCCGTCGGCGTCGTCGACGTGCAGGCCGCGGATGAGGTCGAGGACCTCACGCGCCTTGTAGGCCGACACCCGGAGGTAGCGGACCTGCGCGCGGGTGCCGGGGCGCTCGTTGGTCTTGGTGCCGAAGGTCATCGCTACGCCGCCCTCGGGCTTGCTTCTCCATGCCGGCGTGGAACTTGAAGGTCCGCGTCGGGGAGAACTCGCCGAGCTTGTGGCCGACCATCGCCTCGGTGACGTACACCGGGACGTGCTTGCGGCCGTCGTGGACGGCGATGGTGTGGCCGACCATCTCGGGGATGATCGTGGAGCGGCGGCTCCAGGTCTTGATGACCTTCTTCTCGCCCTTCTCGTTGAGGACGTCCACCTTCTTGAGGAGGTGGTCGTCCACGAAGGGACCCTTCTTCAGGCTGCGGGGCATGGTTCCTACCTCCGGCTGCCGCGCGTACGGCGCCGGCGGACGATGAGCTTCTGGGACGGCTTGGTCTTGTCTCGGGTGCGGCCCTCGGGCTTGCCCCACGGCGACACGGGGTGCCGGCCGCCGGAGGTCTTGCCCTCGCCGCCACCGAGGGGGTGGTCGACCGGGTTCATGGCCACGCCGCGGGTCTGGGGCTTGACGCCCTTCCAGCGGTTGCGGCCGGCCTTGCCGATCTTGATCAGCTCGGCCTCGGAGTTGCCGACCTCGCCGACGGTGGCGCGGCAGTTGATCGGGACGCGGCGCATCTCGGTGCTCGGCAGGCGCAGGGTGGCGAAGTCGCCCTCCTTGGCCACGAGCTGGACGGCCGTGCCGGCGGAGCGGCCCATCTTGGCGCCGCCACCGGGGTAGAGCTCGATGGCGTGCACGGTGGTGCCGACGGGGATGTAGCGCAGCGGCAGGGCGTTGCCGGGGCGGATCTCGGAGCCCTGGCCCGACTGGAGCAGGTCGCCGACCTTCACGTCCTTCGGGGCGAGGATGTAGCGCTTCTCGCCGTCGAGGTAGTGGAGCAGCAGGATGCGGCAGTTGCGGTTCGGGTCGTACTCGACCGCGGCGACCTTGGCCGGCACGCCGTCCTTGGTGCGCTTGAAGTCGATGACGCGGTAGCGCTGCTTGTGGCCGCCGCCCTTGTGGCGAGCGGTCTTGCGGCCGTAGTTGTTGCGGCCACCGGTGTTGTGCTTGGGCGCCAGCAGCGACTTCTCGGGCGTGTCCTTCGTGATCTCCTTGAAGTCGGAGACCGTCTGGAACCGTCGACCGGGGCTGGTGGGCTTGCGCTTGCGAAGGGCCATGTGTCGTCTATCCCTGGAAGAGGTCGATCGTCTCGCCCTCGGCGAGGGTGACGATCGCCCGCTTGGTGTCGGGGCGGCTGCCGAACCCGAAGGTCTTGCGGTTGCGCTTCCGCTTGCCCTTCCGGTTGAGGGTGTTCACCTTGCAGACCTTCACGCCGAAGATCGCCTCGACGGCGTCGTGGATCTCGGGCTTGGAGGCGCTCGGGGTGCACCTTGAACGTGTAGGCCCCGTCCTCGGACAGGGCGTAGGACTTCTCGCTCACCACGGGGGCGATGATGATGTCGCGGGGGTCCTTCGTCACGAGGCCTCCTCGGTGGCGTGGGTGCCCGCGGGTGACGGGGCGGTCGACGGGGAGGGTGTCGGGGGTGAAGATCACCCAGTCGGACACGAGCACGTCGTAGGCGTTGAGCTCGCCGGCGCCGCAGATGTGGACGTGGTCGAGGTTCCGGAGGCTCTTCCAGATGGCCTCGTCCTCGGGGCGCAGGACGGCGAGCACGCGGCCCTCGACCCCGTTGGCGGCCAGGGCGGCCAGGGCGCCCTTGGTGCTCGGGGCGTCGAGGCCCCAGTCGAGCACGAGGACCCGCTCCGTCGGCGGCCCGGTCGGACAGGGCCGACTTGCAGCGCCAGGCGGATCATCTTCTTGGGCGTCCGCTGCGAGTAGTCGCGCGGGCTTGGGGGCGTGGGTCACGCCACCGCCGACCCAGATCGGCGAGCGGCTGGAGCCGGCGCGGGCGCGGCCGGTGCCCTTCTGCTTCCAGGGCTTGGCGCCACCGCCCCGCACCTCGGCGCGGGTCTTGGTGGACTGGGTGCCCCGGCGCTTGGCGGCCAGCTGGGCCGTCACGACCTGGTGCATCACCGGGATGTTGGGCTCGATGCCGAACATGGCGTCGTCGAGGTCGACGGAGCCGGCCTTGGCGCCCTTGGCGTCCTTGGTGTCGAGCTTGGGCATGTCAGGCACCTGCCTTCACGGCGTCGCGGATGAGCACGAGGCCACCCTTGGGGCCGGGCACGGAGCCCCGCACGAGCACGAGGTCGCGCTCGGCGTCGGCCTGCACGACGGTGAGGTTCAGGGTGGTGACCTTCTCGCCGCCCATGCGGCCGGCCATCTTGGTGCCGCGGAACACCCGGGAGGGGGTGGCGCAGGCGCCGATGGAGCCGGGGGCGCGGTGGGTGCGGTGGGTGCCGTGGGAGGCGGGCATGCCGCCGAAGCCGTGGCGCTTCATGGCGCCGGCGAAGCCCTTGCCCTTGCTGACGGCGGTGACGTCGACCTTGTCGCCGTCGGCGAGCAGGTCGGCCTTGAGCTCCTGGCCCACCGAGTAGTCGGACACGTCGTCGAGGCGCAGCTCGACGAGCCGCGGGCCCGGGTCGACGCCGGCCTTCTCGAACTGGCCGAGCTTGGGCTTGGTGATCTTGCGAGGCCTTCTTGGTGCCGAAGGTGACCTGGAGGGCGCGTGTAGCCGTCGCGCTCGTCGGTCTTGACCTGCACGACGCGGCAGGGCTTGACCCGGAGGACGGTGACCGGGACGACGCGGTTCTCGTCGTCCCAGACCTGGGTCATGCCTACCTTCTCGCCCACGATTGCCTTTGTCGCCATGACGACTGCGTCTCTCTCTGCTGCGGAGGAACCGGGACGGACCCGGTTCACGCGAACGCTCCGCACGGGGGACCCGGCGGAGCGTGATTCGGGTTGTGCCGTGCGGTTCCCGAGGGTGTCGGGCCTGCCCGGACGTCGGTTTCGATCTTCGGCCCCGGACCCCGAAGGGCCCGGAAGCACGGAGAGAGCAGGATAGCGGCGGATCCCGGTCGGCCAAGCCGGACGATCGAGCGCGGGCCGGCGTCAGGCCTGCTGGATCTTGATCTCGATGTCGACGCCGGCCGGCAGCTCGAGGCGCTGGAGCGAGTCGACGGTCTTGGGCGACGGCTCGAGGATGTCGAGCAGGCGCTTGTGGATGCGCATCTCGAAGTGCTCGCGGCTGTCCTTGTCCTTGTGCGGCGACCGGATCACCGTGTAGCGGTGCTTCTCGGTGGGCAGCGGGATCGGGCCCCGGACCGTGGCCTGGGTGCGCAGGACCGTCTCGACGATCTTCTTCGTCGACTGGTCGATGACCTCGTGGTCGTACGCCTTCAGGCGGATGCGGATCTTCTGCTTCTCAGCCATGTGCCTGCTCGCTTGTCAAAGAACGTGGCGTCCCGAGGGCCGGTGACCGTACTACTTGATGATCTTGGTGACGCGGCCGGCGCCGACGGTGCGGCCACCCTCGCGGATGGCGAAGCGCAGGCCCTCGTCCATGGCGATCGGGTGGATCAGCTCCACGTTCATCGTCGTGTTGTCACCCGGCATGCACATCTCGGTGCCCTCCGGCAACGCGATCGTGCCCGGTGACGTCGGTGGTCCGGAAGTAGAACTGCGGCCGGTAGTTCGTGAAGAACGGCTTGTGCCGGCCACCCTCCTCCTTGGTCAACACGTACACCTGCGCCTCGAACTCGGTGTGCGGCGTGATCGACCCCGGCTTGCACAGCACCTGACCCCGCTCCACCTCCTCCTTCTTCGTGCCCCGCAACAGCGCACCGATGTTGTCGCCCGCCTGACCCTGATCGAGCAGCTTGCGGAACATCTCCACACCCGTGCACGTCGTCTTCTGCGTCGGACGGATCCCCACGATCTCGATCTCGTCACCGGTGTGGACCACGCCCTGCTCGACCTTGCCCGTCACCACCGTGCCCCGACCCGTGATCGAGAACACATCCTCGATCGGCATCAAGAACGGCTTGTCCAGATCCCGCGTCGGCTCCGGCACGAACGCATCCACCGCCGCCATCAACTCCAACACCCCCGCCGCCGCCTCCGCGTCACCCTCCAGCGCCTTCAGCGCCGACACCCGCACCACCGGCGTGTCATCACCCGGGAACTCGTACTCGGTCAGCAGCTCCCGCACCTCGAGCTCCACCAGCTCCAACAGCTCCTCGTCATCGACCATGTCGACCTTGTTCAACGCCACCACGATCGACGGCACCCCCACCTGACGGGCCAACAGCACATGCTCACGGGTCTGGGGCATCGGACCATCCGTCGCCGCCACCACCAGGATCGCCCCATCCACCTGCGCCGCACCCGTGATCATGTTCTTGATGTAATCCGCATGACCCGGCATGTCCACATGCGCGTAATGACGGTTCTCCGTCTCATACTCCACATGCGAGATGTTGATCGTGATCCCCCGCTGCCTTCTCCTCCGGCGCCTTGTCGATCTCATCGAACGCCGTAACGCTGCACGTTCGGGTTCGCCTCCGCCAACACCTTCGTGATCGCCGCCGTCAACGTCGTCTTCCCATGATCGATGTGACCCATCGTCCCCACGTTCACATGCGGCTTGTTCCGCTCGAACTTCTCCTTGGCCATGACTGCTTGCTCCTCTTGACTCGTGACGTGGTGCTGGTCGGTGAGTCGGCTACTCGCCGCGGACCCGGGCGACGATCTCTTCCTGACGGATGCGGGCGTCTGCTGGTAGCAGTCGAACTGCATCGTGTAGGTGGCGCGACCCTGGGTGCGCGAACGCAGGTCGGTAGCGTAGCCGAACATCTCCGACAGCGGGCACGTGGGCCCGGACCACCTGGCTGTTGCCGCGCTGCTCCATGCCGCCGACCCGGCCCCGGCGGGACGTTGAGGTCGCCGATGACGTCGCCCATGTAGTCCTCGGGGGTGACGACCTCGACCGACATGATCGGCTCGAGCAGGACGGGCTTGGCCTTGCGGGCGGCCTCCTTGAAGGCCATCGAGCCGGCGATCTTGAACGCCATCTCCGAGGAGTCGACGTCGTGGTACTTGCCGTCGGTGAGGGTGGCCCGCACGTCGACGGTCGGGTAGCCCGGCGAGCACGCCGGCGTCGAGCGACTGCTGGATGCCGGCGTCGACCGACGGGATGTACTCCTTGGGGATGCGGCCGCCGGTGATCTTGTCGACGAACTCGTAGCCGCCGCCGGGGCCGGTGGGCTCGAGGTCGATGGTGACCTCGGCGTACTGGCCCGAGCCGCCGGTCTGCTTCTTGTGGCGTGTAGGTGTCCTTGTCGACCGGCTGGGTGATCGTCTCGCGGTAGGCGACCTGCGGCTTGCCGACGGTGGCGTCGACCTTGAACTCGCGGAGCATGCGGTCGACGAGCACCTCGAGGTGCAGCTCGCCCATGCCGGAGATGACGGTCTGGCCGGTCTCCTCGTCGGTGCGGACCTGGAAGGTCGGGTCCTCCTCGGACAGCGCGAAGAGCGCCTTGCCCATCTTGTCCTGGTCGACCTTGGTCTTGGGCTCGACGGCGACGTGGATGACCGGCTCGGGGAACTCGAGGCTCTCGAGCACGATCGCGGCGCCCGGGTCGCAGAGGCGTGTCGCCGGTGTTGGTGTTCTTGAAGCCGATGCCGGCGACGATGTCGCCGGTGAACACGGCGTCGACGTCCTCGCGGTGGTTGGCGTGCATCTGGAGGATGCGGCCGATGCGCTCCTTGTTGCCGTTGGTGGTGTTGACGCACCGTGCCGCCCTTCTCGAGCGTGCCCGAGTAGACGCGGAAGTAGGTGAGCTTGCCGACGTGGGGGTCGGTCATGATCTTGAAGGCCAGCGCCGCGAACGGCTCGTTGTCGTCGGCCTTGCGCTCGAGCTCCTCGTCGCCCTTGAGGTTCATGCCCTTGACGGGCGGCAGGTCGAGCGGGCTCGGGCAGGTAGTCGACGACGGCGTCGAGCAGCGGCTGCACGCCCTTGTTCTTGAACGCGGTGCCGTTGAGGATCGGGACGATCTCGCCGGCGATGGTGCCGGTGCGGATGCGCGGCGCGCAGGTCGTCGGCGGTGATCTCCTCCTCGCCGACGTACTTCTCGAGGATGTTCTCGTCGAACGTGCGACAGCACGTCGATGAGCTGCGTGGCGGTACTCCTCGGCCTGCGTCCTGCGAGCTCGGCGGGGATGTCGCTCGACCTCCCACTTGGCGCCGAGCTCCTCGTCGAGCCAGACGAGCGCCTTCATCGTCGACGAGGTCGATGACGCCCTTGTAGTGGCCCTCGGCGCCGATCGGCAGCTGGATGACGGCGACGTTGGCGCTCGAGGCGGTCCTTGATCGAGTCGAGCGGCGGCGAAGAAGTCGGCGCCCGAGGCGGTCCATCTTGTTGATGAAGCACATGCGGGGGACGCCGTACTTGTTGGCCTGGCGCCACACGGTCTCGGTCTGGGGCTCGACGCCGGCGACGCCGTCGAACACCGCCACGGCGCCGTCGAGCACGCGCAGCGAGCGCTCCACCTCGACGGTGAAGTCGACGTGGCCGGGCGTGTCGATGATGTTGATGCTGTGGTCGTTCCACTGGCAGGTGGTGGCGGCGGAGGTGATGGTGATGCCGCGCTCCTGCTCCTGCGCCATCCAGTCCATCGTGGCGGCGCCCTCGTGGACCTCACCGATCTTGTAGTTCTTGCCGGTGTAGTAGAGGATCCGCTCGGTCGTGGTGGTCTTGCCCGCGTCGATGTGGGCCATGATCCCGATGTTGCGGGCTCGCTCGAGGGGGTGGGTGCGCTTCGGTCTGCCATGGTGCGTTCTCTCGCTGACATGGGAACGACCGGGCCCGTGCGGCCCGGTCGTCGGGGAGCGTCCTCGGGGGCGCACCCCCGGTGGTCGGGGGCCTACCAGCGGTAGTGGGCGAAGGCCTTGTTGGACTCGGCCATCTTGTGCATGTCCTCCCGGCGCTTCACCGAGGCGCCGATGCCGTTGGACGGCGTCGAGCAGCTCGTTGGCGAGGCGCTCGGCCATCGTCTTCTCGCGGCGCTGCCGGGAGTAGCCGACGACCCAGCGGATGGCGAGGGTGTTGGTCGCGCGGGGCTGCGGACCTCGACGGGCACCTGGTAGGTGGCGCCGCCGACGCGGCGGCTCTTGACCTCGAGCTGGGGCTTGACGTTCTCGATGGCCCGCTTGAGGGTGGCGATCGGCTCGGCGCCGGTCTTCTCCTCGATGATGCTCGAGCGCGTCGTAGACGATCTGCTCGGCGGTGGAGCGCTTGCCGTGCAGCAGGACCTTGTTGACGATCTGGGTGACGAGCACCGACCGGTAGATCGGGTCGGGCATCAGCTCACGGCGCGGGGCGGGACCCTTGCGGGGCATGTCAGCTCTCCTTCTTGGCGCCGTAGCGGCTGCGGGCCTGCTTGCGGTCGCTGCACGCCCGAGGTGTCGAGGGTGCCGCGGATGATCTTGTAGCGGACGCCGGGCAGGTCCTTCACCCGGCCGCCGCGCACGAGCACGATCGAGTGCTCCTGGAGGTTGTGGCCCTCGCCGGGGATGTAGGCGGTGACCTCCATGCCGCTGGACAGGCGCACGCGGGCGACCTTGCGCAGGGCGGAGTTCGGCTTCTTGGGGGTGTGGGTGAACACGCGGGTGCACACGCCGCGCCGCTGGGGCGCGCCCTTCAGCGCGGGCGTCTTGCCCTTGGTCGGCTTCGACTGCCGGCCCTTGCGGACCAGCTGCTGGATGGTGGGCACTCGAACCTCGCGTGCGATGAAGGACTTCGGGACTTCCGGAGGCACGGCGGGCCCGCAGGGCGCGCAGTGCCGAGGGACAACTCTACGGGATGCCCGCCGGATCGGCAAACGCTCGGGGTCGACGAGCGCAGCACCACCGGCGGGCGGCGCTCGTAGCGTAGGCGGCGTGATCGTGTCCGCCGACGCGGTGGAGGCGTGCTCCGCGTCGGTGCCGCGCTGGTGGCGCTGGCGCGCTGGCCGGTGCCTGCAGGCGGGCAGGCCGCCGTCGCCGGCTCGGAGCCGGCCGACCGGCACCGGTGGCCACGACCGCGCTCGACGATCGACGGCCACGACCACGACGACCGCGACCGCGACCCGCGGTCCGGCCGACCGCGCCGCGGACGGGTCGTGACGACGCAGCCGTGGGTGCCCTACGCCAGCGCCGGGCCGGTGGTGCTCCACCACGTGGCCGATCGCATCGAGGCATCGGCGTCCACGAGTCGGCGCGCGACGGGGCGCAGCCGCTGACTCAGCCGGTCCGGTCCGTGGCACGACCGGCAGCCGTCGGGCGCGCCGTCGGGTCGAGCCGATCGGCTGATCAGCGGGACCGGCCGCCGACCTCGACGGCCGACACGTCGCCGGCCCGACCGTGAGCCGTGCGCGACCGGCCCGGCCGACGCGGACGACGTCCTGCAGTCGGGCCAGGCCGCGATCGGCCGAGCACCCGGCTCGAGGCCGCCCTCGACGGACTCGCCCCGCCGGGTCCTGGTCCCGGCACCGGTGGCCGACGCCCAGGCCTCCCGACGCGAGGACCGCCCGCCGCGGCTCGACGCGCCGACGGTGCCCGACCGCCAGCGGGCCGGACCCAGGTCGACCGGTCGTCTCGCTGACAGACGATCTGCGTCAGCTGGCCTGCTCGCCGTCGCCGGCGGCGGGGAGGTCGAGCACCTCGGCCGTCCTGGCTGCCGACGGCGGTCGACTCGTAGCTCTGGCCGAGCCACTCGGCGATGTCCTCCTCGTCGGCCTCGACGAGCCAGTAGTCCATCGGCTGGTAGTCGGGCGCCGAGGTCTCGATCTCGCTTGTAGCCCGAGCATGCCGGTGCCGGCCGGGATGAGCTTGCCGATGATGATGTTCTCCTTGAGGCCGAGCAGGTTGTCGGAGCGGGACTCGATGGCCGCCTCGGTGAGCACCCGGGTGGTCTCCTGGAAGGAGGCCGCCGAGAGCCACGAGTCGGTGGCCAGCGAGGCCTTGGTGATGCCCATCATCTCGGGGCGGCCCTCGGCGGGCTCCTTGCCCTCCTGCACGAGCAGGCGGTTGGTGTCGGCGTAGACCTTCTGGTCGACGCGCTCGCCGGGCAGGAAGGGGCTGTCGCCCGGCTCCTGCACGCCGACCCGCTTGGTCATCTGCCGGACGATCAGCTCGATGTGCTTGTCGTGGATCGACACGCCCTGGTCGCGGTACACCTTCTGCACCTCGCTGACGAGGTACTGCTGGGTCTCGCGGACGCCCTTGATCTCGAGCAGCTCCTTCGGATCGCGGGGGCCGTCGACGATCGGGTCACCGGCGGTGATCTCCTGGCCGTCGGTGACCTGAGGCGGGCCAGGCTCGGGACGGTGTAGGCGTCCTCGTCGCCGTCGTCGCCGACGATGGTGATGACCCGGCCCTTGCCCTCGTCGTCGGCGATGCGGACCACACCGGAGGTGCGGGCCAGGGTGGCCTTGCCCTTCGGGCTGCGGGCCTCGAAGAGCTCGACCACGCGGGGCAGACCGCCGGCGATGTCGGTGCCGGCGATGCCACCGGTGTGGAACGTCCGCATCGTGAGCTGCGTGCCGGGCTCGCCGATGGACTGGGCGGCGATGACGCCGACCGCCTCGCCCAGCTCGATGTCCTTGCCGGTGGCCAGCGAACGGCCGTAGCAGGCCGCGCAGACGCCGAGGTCGCGCTGGCAGGTGAGCACCGAGCGCACCCGCACGCGGTCGACCTCGGGATCGTCGCGGAGGGCGTCGAGGTCGTCCTCGCCGATCTGCTTCGCCGGCCTTGAGCACGCGTCCGTCGGAGAGCTTCACGTCGACGGCCAGGGTGCGGCCGAAGATGCCGGGTCTCGAGGTAGCTGCGCTCGCCGGCGGCGTCGGGGACGACGCCCTCCACCCAGAGGCCGCGCACGGGATCGCCCTCGCGCTGGCAGTCGGGCTCGCGGATGATGAGCTCCTGGGCCACGTCGACGAGGCGGCGGGTGAGGTAGCCGGAGTCGGCGGTCCGCAGGGCGGTGTCGACGAGGCCCTTCCGAGCACCCGGTGTGGCGATGAAGTACTCGAGCATCGAGAGCCCCTCACGGAAGTTGCTCTTGATGGGTCGAGGGATCATGTCGCCTCGGGGGTTGGCCACCAGGCCGCGCATGCCGGCGATCTGGCGGACCTGCATCATGTTCCCTCGGGCACCGGAGCCCACCATCATGTCGATGGGGTTGAACTGCTTGGAGGAGAGACCGCTGCTCCATCGCCTCCCGCACCTTGTCGGTGGCGTTGGTCCAGATCTCCACCTCCTTCTGGCGCCGCTCGCCGTCGGTGATGATGCCCTTGCGGAACTGCTGCTCGACCTTGTCGGCTTCCTTCTCGTGGTCGTCGAGGATCCCCCGCTTCTCCGGCGGGCGTCGTGACGTCGTCGATGGAGATGGTGAGGCCGGACCGGGCCGCGAAGCTGAAGCAGAGGTCCTTGATGCCGTCGAGGCTGGTGGCCACCTCGGCCTTGGTGTGGTCGTTGGCCAGCCGGTCGACGATCTCGCCCATCTGCTTCTTCTTCACCGTCTCGGTGATGTAGCCGAAGCCGGCGGGCAGGCACTCGTCGAAGAGGAACCGGCCGAGCGTGCCGTCGCGGCGGCGTCGGCCGTCGCCGTCGCCTCGCGTGGCGCTGCCGTCGGTCTCGCGCAGGCTGATCCTGGCGTGCAGCGAGATGTCGCCCGCCTCGTAGGCCTGCGAGCGCCTCGGCCACGGAGCCGAACACGCGGCCCTCGCCCTTGTCGCCCTCCACCAGCTCGGTGAGGTAGTAGGCGCCGATGATCATGTCCTGGGTCGGCGTGACGAGCGGGCGCCCGTGGGCCGGCGACAGGATGTTGTTGGCGCTGAGCATCAGCACGCGGGACTCGGCCTGGGCCTCGGCGGACAGCGGCAGGTGCACGGCCATCTGGTCGCCGTCGAAGTCGGCGTTGAAGGCGGTGCACACCAGCGGGTGGATCTGGATGGCCTTGCCCTCCACCAGCACCGGCTCGAAGGCCTGGATGCCGAGGCGGTGCAGCGTGGGAGCACGGTTGAGGAGCACCGGGTGCTCCTTGATGACGTCCTCGAGCACGTCCCACACCTGCGGGCGACGCCGCTCGACCATGCGCTTGGCCGACTTGATGTTCTGGGCCAGCTCGCGGTCGACCAGCGCCTTCATCACGAAGGGCTTGAACAGCTCGAGCGCCATCAGCTTGGGCAGGCCGCACTGGTGGAGCTTGAGGGTGGGGCCGACCACGATGACCGAACGGCCGGAGTAGTCGACGCGCTTGCCGAGCAGGTTCTGGCGGAACCGGCCCTGCTTGCCCTTGAGCATGTCGGAGAGCGACTTCAGCGGGCGGTTGCCCGGGCCCGTGACGGGCCGGCCGCGGCGGCCGTTGTCGAACAGCGCGTCGACGGCCTCCTGCAGCATGCGCTTCTCGTTGTTGACGATGATCTCCGGCGCGCCGAGGTCGAGCAGCCGCTTGAGGCGGTTGTTCCGGTTGATCACCCGGCGGTAGAGGTCGTTGAGGTCGGACGTGGCGAAGCGGCCGCCGTCGAGCTGCACCATCGGGCGCAGCTCCGGCGGGATCACCGGCACGACGTCGAGGATCATGGCGCCCGGGTCGTTGACCCGCTTGCCGGCGTCGTTGCGCTTGTTGAACGCGGTGACGATCTTGAGCCGCTTGATCGCCTTCTGCTTCCGCTGGGCGGACAGCGGGCGCTGCCCCTCCGGCGGGTCGATGGCGGTCTTGAGCTTCTCCTCCTCGCTCGTCGAGGTCGAGGCGACCGATGAGGTTCTTGAGCGCGTCGGCGCCCATGCCGCCCTCGAAGTACTCGCCGTAGCGGTCCTTCAGCTCGCGCCACAGCATCT
>CAVRKU010000003.1:0-22029 GCA_963721695.1 uncultured Microthrixaceae bacterium | reverse complement strand
CTCGAACCTGCGACCGTCGGAATAGAAGTCCGCTGCTCTGATCCACGAGCTACGGAGGCCCGGGAGAAGCGTACGCTCCTCACCTTCGGCCGCCGATCGCGGTCGAGGTCGTGTCCGGACGCTGACCTATGCTGACCGCTCCCATGGTGGCCGTAGCTCAGGTGGTTAGAGCGCCAGGTTGTGGCCCTGGAGGCCGGGGGTTCAAGTCCCCTCGGTCACCCCAAGCAAGTGCTGGTCCGCCACAGGATCAGAGGGCTTCGTAGCCGGGTGCACCAGCGCCTAGGCTGCGAAGCCCACCTGCCCCTCTAGCTCAATTGGTCAGAGCGTCGGACTCTTAATCCGCAGGTTCTGGGTTCGAGTCCCAGGGGGGGTACGTCGCCAGGCCAGGTCCTCGGACCTGGCCTGCGTCGCGGCCGCGACCACCACCGCCGGTTGGGTCCGCGCGGTACGTGAACGTGGTTGCCACCACCCCGTCCGCGGCGCGACGTTGAGGCTGCGGCGTGCAGCCACGCCTGGCTCTCACGCCGGGAAGAGGGAGGCACCATGTACTTGTTCACTCGCAGCGGGCGCTTCGGGCCCGGCTCGATCCGCGACGCCATGTCCTTCTCGGTGGAGGTCACCGAGAAGGTGCGCCAGGAGACCAGCCTCGACCTCCACACCTGGCAGGCCACCATGTCGCCGCAGCTCGGCACGATCACCTGGGCCGCCTTCGTGGACTCCCTGGAGGTGCTGGAGGACGCGCAGGACAAGCTGGCCGTCTCCGAGCCGTTCATGGACCTGGCCGAGAAGGGCGGCAAGCTCTTCGCGGGCCCGTTGACCGATGGCCTCGCCAGCGTGGTCCACGGCGAGCCGGCGCCGGACCGGCCGCTCCCCGCCTACGTCAGCTCGGCCCGAGCGGTCGCCGCCAACGGGCGTCTCGGCGATGCCATCGCCGCCGGGATCGAGATCGCCGAGGCCAGCACCCGGATCACCGGCATCCAGACGATGTTCCTCGTGGAGTCCACGGGTCCGTACGGCGGTTGCCGTTGGTCCAGCGGCTTCGCGGACATCGGCGAGCTCGAGCGCGCGGAGACGGCCTTGGCCGCCGACGAGCAGTGG
Organism: uncultured Microthrixaceae bacterium; assembly: GCA_963721695.1. Classification (GTDB taxonomy): domain Bacteria; phylum Actinomycetota; class Acidimicrobiia; order Acidimicrobiales; family VFJN01; genus VFJN01. The sequence continues at coordinate 20,931 of CAVRKU010000003.1, read as the reverse complement.
GTGGCGCTGATCGACCGCGTCGGCACGGCCTACCTCGACGGCGCGTCGCAAACGATCTTCCGCCGCATCGTCTGAGCACTCGGGCGGCGAGACCCGGCCGCGGTCGCGCGGTCGGGTCAGCGCCGCTCGAAGCGCGACACGACCTCGACGTGCGAGGTGTGCGGGAACAGGTCCACCAGCTGGCTGCGGGTCAGCTCGAAGCCCGCCTCCGCGAGCAGGCGAGCGTCCCGTCCCAGGGCGCCGGGATCGCAGCTGACGAGCACCAGTCGGCCCGCGTGGGTCGCGTCGACCTTGGTGACGCCCCGAGCCCCGAGACCGGTGCGAGGGGGGTCGGCCACGACGACGTCGGCCCGAGCCGGCCCCCAGTGGTCGACGTCCGCCCGCACGATGCGCGCCTGCTGGCCGGCGAGGTTCACCCGGGCGTCGGCGACCGACGAGGCCGACTGCTCCACGACCGTCACGTGCGCCTCGCCACCCAGCGCGCCGGCGAACAGGCCGACGCCGCCGTAGAGGTCGACGAGGTGTCCGCCGGCGGGCAGGGCACCGTCCATCGCCTCCGCCACGGCGCTGATCAGCGCTTCCGCCCCGTCGGGGCGAGCCTGGAAGAACGACCGGGCCGAGATCCGCCAGCGGCGACCGGCCAGCTCCTCGTGGAACCAGGCGCGGGTGCCCGACGACAGCTCGGCGGCCGACACGACCCGCACGTCTTCCGGCACCTGTGCCGACGACGGGTCGACGTTGACGATGACGAGGCGCTCGCCCGTGCGGGCACCGGCGCGCAGCACGACCTCCCCGTTCGGGAAGCGACCGTCGGTCACCAGCTCGTCGAGCAGCGGGTGCGCGACCAGGCACGGTCCCACGTCGACCAGCTCGTGGCTGTGCCGACGCCGGAACCCGAAGCGTCCGTCGGTGGCCACGCCGCGCAACGTCGTCCGGTACGCCTCGGACGACAGGACGGGGCCCTCGTCGACGACGACGTCGATCCTGGCTTGCCGGCGCAGCGCATCGGCGACGACGGCGGCCTTCAACCGGCGCTGGGCCCCGGGCTGCACGTGCTGCCAATCGCAGCCCCCGCACCCGGCGGCCACGAAGGGGCACGGCGGCGCGGCCCGATCTGGTGACGGGACCACGACGTCCACCACCCGCCCGCGGGCGAAGTCCTTCTTCTGCTGGTGCAGCTCCACCCGGACCGTCTCGCCCGGCAGGGCGCCGGGCACGAACGTGACCCGTCCGCTCGGGTCGCGGCCCAGCCCGTCTCCGCCGGCGACGACCGAGGTGATCTCCAACGTCAACGGCTCCACGGAGGGACTCTACGAGTCTGCGAGGATGACCACCGATGACCGACCACCCCGGTAGCGACCGACGCATCGAGATCGCCCCTTCGGTGCTGCCGGCGGACTTCGCCCGGCTGGGCGAGGAGGTGGCCGCGCTCGAGAAGGCGGGCGTCGATCGCATCCAGTGGGATGTGATGGACGGACGGTTCGTCCCGAACCTCACCTTCGGCCCGGATGTGATCGCGGCCTGCCGGCCCCACGCCTCCGTGCCGTTCGAGGCCCACCTCATGGTGGAGGAGCCCGACGACCTCGCGGCCCGGTACGTCGAGGCGGGGTGCGAGCTGCTGATCGTGCACGCCGAGGCGTGCCGGCACCTCCACCGCACGCTCGGTGGCATCACCGAGCTCGGCGCCCGTGCCGCGGTGGCACTGAACCCCGCCACACCGCTCAGCGCGGTGGAGCACGTCCTCGACCTGGTCGACCTGGTGCTCGTGATGACCGTGAACCCCGGGTTCGGCGGGCAGGCCTACATCGCCACGATGGAGCCCAAGGTCGCGGCGCTGCGCCGCCTCGTGCTCGAAGGCGGCCACGACGTCGACATCGAGGTCGACGGAGGCATCGGCCCGTCTACGATCCAGGGCGCTGCGGCGGCCGGCGCCAACGTGTTGGTCGCTGGTTCGGCGCTGTACCGCGACGCCGAGGGTCTGGCGCACGCGGTGACGGAGCTACGGGACCTCGCCGAGGCCACCCGCCGTTGAACGAGCACCGAGGAGCACGCCATGGGTCTGCTGGACAGCGTCAAGAACCTCTTCAAGGGCAAGGAAGACCAGGTGAACAGCGGCGTCGACAAGGTGGCGGATGTCGTTGACGACAAGACCGGCGGCGACCACACCGAGCACATCGACGCCGCCGCGGAGAAGGCCAAGGACATCCTCGGCACGGACGAGGCCTAGCTCCGTCGGAGGGCGGGTCCGGCGGGCCGCCGCGGTCGCGGCGCTGCTCCTGGCTGTCGTCGCGTGCAGCGACGACAGCGGCAGCCCGGAGTCGTTCTGTCGCGCCCTGGCGGAGGGCGAATCGATCGCGACCACGTTCCAGGGGTTCGACCCGAGTGACCCGGAGGCTGCCCTCGAGCAGCTGCGCGCCGCCCGGGTGACGCTCGGCGACCTCTACGACGAGGCGCCCGACGAGGTGCGGGACGAGCTGCAGGTGGAGATCGACTACCTCGACGCGCTCATCGACGCGCTCGAGCAGGTCGAGCCCGGCGATGAGGCCGAGGCCGCCCTGCAGGTGCAGGCGGTGACCGCCGCCCATCCCGACGTGGACGAGGCGGCGGCCGAGCTGGCCGCCTACACGGCCAGGGAGTGCTCGGCCAGCTAGAGGGTCTCGCCGCGCTTCACCGACACGTGGTCGATGATCCCGTAGTCCTTCGCCTGCTCGGCGGTGAACCAGCGGTCGCGCTCGCTGTCCTCCTGGATCTGGTCCACCGTCTGGCCCGTGTGGTGGGCGATGCGCTCGGCCATGAGCCGCTTGATGTAGATGAGCTGCTCGGCCTGGATGGCGATGTCGCTGGCCTGCCCGCGGACGCCGCCGGAGGGCTGGTGCATCATGATCCGCGCGTGCGGAAGGGCGAACCGCTTGCCCTCCGCACCGGCGCAGAGGAGGAACTGGCCCATCGAGGCGGCCAGCCCCATGCAGATCGTGGCCACGTCGCACGCGATGAACTGCATGGTGTCGTAGATGGCCATGCCGGCCGTCACCGAGCCCCCGGGGCTGTTCACGTAGAGCCAGATGTCCTTGGCGCTCTCCTCGCCCTCCAGGTACAGCATCTGGGCGCAGATGATGTTGGCGATGTCGTCGTTGACGTCGGTCCCGAGGATGATGATCCGGTCCTTGAGGAGCCGGTTGAAGATCTCCGAGGTGGGGTTGCCGATCGGGCCGTCGGCTCGGGGCATGGGGGGCAGGGACAGGTCGTGGGTCACGCCGGGGAGGCTAGCGGCGCCATCGAGAACCCCGGCGCGCCGTAGCATCTGGCCCGCGCCGGCGTAGCCCAACGCAGAGGCACTGGCTTTAGGTGCCAGACAGTGCGGGTTCGAGTCCCGCCGCCGGCACCAACGCCTAGCCTCCGGGCCATGAAGGTGTCCGAGCTCCCAACGCCGTCGTTGCTGGTCGACGTCCATGCGTTCGACCGGAACGTCGCCACGATGGCCAAGCGGTGGCCGGGGCTGAGCCTGCGGCCGCACGTGAAGGCGTTCAAGTCGACCGCGCTGGCGGCCCGGTTGGCCGAGGCAGGGCACCGGGGGTTCTGCTGCGCCACCGTGCGCGAGGTGATGGGCATGGCCGCCGCCGGGCTCGGCGACGACCTGTTGCTCGCCAACGAGAGCCTCGACCTGCACCGGCTCACCTCGCTCGTGGAGAACGGCGTCGCCCGCATCACGGTGGCGGTCGACTCCGACCGACACGATCGCCGCGGCCGCCAGGGCCCACATCCCCGAGGTGCTGATCGACGTCAACGTGGGCCTCCCCCGCTGCGGCTGCGACCCGGCGGTGGCCGGCCAGCTGGCTGACGAGGCGCGAGCCGCCGGACTGACCGTGCGCGGCGTCATGGGATACGAGGGGCACCTGATGCGCGAGCCCGGCGACACGAAGGCGGACCTCGTCGAGCGATCGATGGGCGTGCTGCTGGCGGCGGCCGCGGACGTCGGCGGCGACGTCGTCTCTGGTGGTGGCACCGGCACCTGGGACACGAACACCTGGGTGACCGAGCTGCAGGCGGGCTCGTACTGCCTGATGGACACCGAGTACACCGACCACGCGGCGGACTTCGAGAACGCGCTGTTCGTGAACAGCACGGTGGTCTCCGTCACCGCTGGGAAGTGGGGCGTGCTCGACGCCGGCCTCAAGGCCTTCGGGATGGACCACGGCGACCCACGCGTGCTCGACGTGGGCGACTGCTGGTTCGTGTCCGACGAGCACATCACCTTCGGGCTCGCCGAGGGCGCGACGGTGGCCGTCGGCGACCGGGTGCGGGTGATCCCCGCCCACGTCGATCCGACCGTGTCGCAGCACGAGCGGCTGCACCTCGTCGACGACGACGAGGTGCTCGAGGTGTGGGACGTCGACCTGCGCGGTTGGTGACCGGTCAGGTCAGCAGCGGCACCAGCTCGCGGAAGGCACGGGCGCGGTGGCTGATGGCGTGCTTCTCGTCCGCCGTCATCTCGCCGAACGTTCGACCGTCGCCCTCGACGGGCGCGACGATCGGGTCGTAGCCGAAGCCGCCCTCGCCACGCGGGGCGTCCACCACGACGCCCTCGACCTCGCCGCGCACCACGACCTCACGGCCATCGGGCCACACGGCCGCGGCCGCGCACACGTAGCGGCAGGTTCGACCCGCGGCGGCGACGCCGTCGAGCTCGCGGAGCACCCGTGGGATCCAGTCACCGTCGCCGGTCCACCGGGCCGAGTGGATCCCGGGGGCGCCACCCAGGTGGTCGATCTCGATGCCGGAGTCGTCCGCCACCGCGAGCTCGCCGGTGGTCGCGGTCAGTGCGCGCGCCTTCAGGAGCGCGTTCTCCTCGAAGGTGTCGCCGGTCTCCTCCGCCCCCGTGTCCTGGGCCACGACCGTGTGGTCGGGACCGAGGATCTCCTGGACCTCGGCCACCTTGTGGGCGTTGCCCGTGGCCAGCAGGATCCGCATCAGCGGGACGCAGGAGGTTCGCTGACCATCTGCTGCTGCAACCCGATGATCTCGGCGATGCCGGCCTCCGCCAGCGCGAGGAGCGAGTCGAGCTCCGCGCGGCTGTACGGCGCGCCCTCGGCGGTGCCCTGCACCTCGACGAAGCCCCCCAGCGAGGTCATGACGACGTTCATGTCCACCTCGGCCCGAGAGTCCTCGACGTAGGGCAGGTCGAGCAGGGCGACCCCGTCCACGATGCCCACGGAGATGGCGGCGCAGAACGCGGTCAAGGGGTGGCTGCCGATGGCCCCGGCCTGCACCTGGCGAGACAGCGCGTCGTGCAGGGCGAGGTAGCCGCCGCAGATCGAGGCCGTGCGGGTGCCGCCGTCCGCCTGGAGCACGTCGCAGTCGACGATCACCTGGCGCTCACCCAGCGCGCGCATGTCGCACACCGCCCTGAGCGAGCGGCCGATGAGGCGCTGGATCTCCTGCGTCCGGCCGGACGGCTTGCCGTCCTTGACCTCGCGGCGGATCCGCTCGGGCGACGAGCCGGGGAGCATCGAGTACTCGGCGGTGACCCACCCCTTGCCCTTGCCGCGCATCCACCGCGGCACGTCCTCGTCGATCGACGCGGTGCACAGCACCTGCGTGCCGCCGAAGGTCACCAGGCACGAACCCGCCGCCATCGTGGTGAAGTCGCGCTCGAAGCTGATGGGGCGGAGCTGGTCGGCGGCGCGGCCGTCGGAGCGGGTGGCGGTCATGGCCGCATCCTGATGGGTCCGGCTCGAGTCGCAGCGTCAGGGCCAGGTGACGGCGTCGACCTGGTTGAGCTCGGGTCCGAGGAGCTGCCGGCCGAGCCGCTGGAAGGTGGCGACGTCGCCGCTCGACAGCCAGCGGTGGGTGCCGGCCCCCGCCTGCGGGTCGCGGGCCAGCGCGGTGCCCTCCAGCAGGTGCCGCACCTCGAACGCCGTCTCGTCGGCGGAGTCGACGAGCACGACGTCGCGACCCATGACATCGCTGATCGTCCGGGCGAGGAACGGATAGTGGGTGCACCCGAGCAGCAGGGCATCCACCTTGGCCTCGCGCACCGGTGCGAGGAGCCGCTCGGCCAGCACGGTGACCTGGTCGCTGCGGGTCTCCCCTCGCTCCACGAACTCGACGAAGCCCGGGCACGCGGCACACGCCAGGTCGAGATGGGGGGCCAGGCGGGCGACCGCGCCTTGGTACGCCCCCGAGCGGATCGTGCCGACGGTGCCGATGACCCCGACCCGGCCGTGGTGGGTGGCCTTGGCGAGGCTGCGGACGCCAGGCTCGATCACGCCCACCACCGGCACGTCGACCCGCGCCTGGAGGTCGGGCAAGCCGGTGGCCGCCGCCGTGTTGCAGGCGACGATCACCAGCTTCACGTCGTGGTCGCGCACCAGCAGGTCGGTGATCTGCTCGGCGAAGCCCCGCACCTCGTCGAGGGGACGGGGGCCGTACGGATAGCGCCCGGTGTCGCCCAGGTACACGAGGTGCTCCGCCGGGAGGAGGTCGATCAGTGCCCGGGCGACGGTCAGGCCACCGAAGCCGCTGTCGAACATCCCGAGGGGCCGTTCGTCCACCCCGCGAGGCTACGGCCCGCCGCCCCGGCGACCCGCGATCCACGTGGCCCGGTCGATCAGCCACAGCTGCGTGGGCCGTCCGCCGCACGGCCCGTCGTCCGGCACGGTCACGCCCTCGAAGGCGTACCCGAGCTTCTCCGGCACCCGCGCGCTGCGGGCGTTGCTCTCCTCGCACTGGATCCGAACCCGTTCGATGCCAGGGATGGCGAACGCCGCATCCGTGAGCGCGGCCGAGGCGTCGGTGGCGAGGCCGCGCCCGATGTGATCGACGTGCACCCAGTAGCCGATCTCGAGGCCGGTGACGCCCAGCCGGCCGTGCAGGCCGCACCCACCGAGGACCGCGTCGTCGACGTCGACGATCGAGTAGCCGAAGTCCTTGTGCTGGTCCCAGAGCTCCTCCGAGGCCGCGAAGAAGGTGGCCATGCCCGCGTTCGTGGCGGGCTCGCTGGCCCAGGCCATCCACGGCCAGAGGTGGTCGAGGCTCGTGTTGACGGCCGTCACCGCGGCCGCCGCGCGCTCCGGCCGGCAGCGAACCAGCGCGACGTTCGGGGACAGCTCGATGCGCTCGGGTGGGGCCATCGGGAACGTCGGTGCTTCCTCGGTCACGCCGGACATGGTGGACGAGGGCGCGCCCGCCCGGCGAGCCGGTTGCGCCACCGCTCTACGATCCGGGCATGGCCGACCTGACGATCTGGCACAACCAGCGTTGCTCGAAGAGCCGTTCCGCCCATGACATCCTCACGGAGGCCGGGATCCCGTTCGAGGAGCGTCGGTACCTCGAGGACCCGCCCACCGCGGACGAGCTGGACGCGGTGCTCGTCGCGCTCGGCAAGGAGCCGTGGGAGATCGCCCGCATGGGCGAAGGCGTCGCGAAGGACATCGGCCTCCGTGACCTCCCCCACGATCGGGCCCAGTGGATCGAGGTCATGGTGGCGAACCCGATCCTGATCGAGCGTCCCATCATCGTGACCGCCGACGGTCGGGCCGTCGTCGGCCGTCCCCCCGAAGCGGTGCGCGACCTGCTCTGATTCGACCCGCTCGACCACCTGGGGGCCATGGATGCTCAGCATCACCTTTCGCGATCTGATCTACCGGTTCCGGCAGTTCCTGATCGCGGTCATCGGGGCGGGGGTCGTCTTCGGCATGGCACTGCTGCTCACCGGGCTGTCCAACAGCTTCCGGGTCGAGGTGGCGAACACGATCGACAGCGTCGGCGCCGATGCCTGGGTGCTCCCCACCGGGTCCACCGGTCCCTTCACCTCGTTCGGGGCCCTGCCGCTCGACACGGTGGAGGACGTGGCGGCGACTCCCGGCGTGGAGCAGGCCGACCCCCTGGCCGTCGTGCCGACCACCACGACCGTCGACGGGGAGGTGCGCAGCCTCCGCCTCTTCGGCCACCGGCTCGGCGGCCTGGGAACGCCGGAGGTGGTCGACGGCCGGTCGGCGGAAGCCCCCGGAGAGGCGGTCGCCGACGGCCGCCTCGGGGTGGACATCGGCGAACAGATGGTCCTGGCGGGGGTTCAGCTCACCGTCGTCGGGACCACCGAGGGCTTGTCCCTGCTCGGCGGCACGCCCAACGTGTACGCCTCCGTCGACGACGTCCGTGACATCGCCTTCCAGGGCGCTCCCCTCATCACCACCGTCGTCACCAAGGGCACCCCCACCTCGCCACCCGGCGAGCTGACCGTGCTCAGCTCCGACGAGGTCCAGACCGACACGGTGCACGCGATGGGCGACGCGATCTCGTCGATCGACAACTCTCGAGCCCTGATGTGGGTGGTGGCGGCCATCATCGTCGCCGCCCTCATGTACGTGTCGTCGCTCGAGCGGCTGCGCGACTTCGCGGTCCTGAAGTCGCTGGGCTCCTCCTCCGGCCTCCTCTTCCTCGGCGTGGCCGCCCAAGCGGTGGCCATCACCCTGCTCGCGGCCGCCTTCGCCGTGGTGGCGTCCCAGCTCCTCAAGCCGATGTTCGCGCTCCCGATCGAGATCCCCGCCAGTGCGTTCGTGGTGCTTCCCGCCGTCGCGATCGCCGTCGGGCTGCTGTCGAGCCTCGTGGCGCTGCGAAGAGCCATCTCCGTCGACCCGTCGAGCGCCTTCGCAGCGGCCCAATGAGCGCGCTCGAGGTCCGGGATCTCACGGTCGAGTTCACCTCCGGTGGGTACGTCGTGCGGCCCTTGGACGGACTCACCTTCGACGCTGACGACGGCGAGCTCGTCGTCCTCCTCGGGCCGTCGGGCTGTGGGAAGACGACCCTCCTCTCCTGCCTGGCCGGGCTGCTGACGCCCACCGCCGGGTCGATCAAGCTGGACGGCCGGGAGACCTCCCGGCTGTCGGGCCGGGATCTCACCGCGCACCGCCGAGACACGGTGGGGGTCGTCTTCCAGGCCTTCAACCTGATCCCGAGCCTCACCGCCCACGGCAACGTGGTCGCGCCGATGCGGCTGGCCGGGAGCTCGCGGCGCGTGGCCGGGGCCAGGGCGACGGAGCTGCTGGAGCGGGTGGGGCTCGGTGACCGCGGCCACCACCGGCCGGGCCAGCTCTCCGGCGGCCAGCAGCAACGGGTCGCCATCGCCCGAGCCCTCGTGCACGATCCGCCGCTCGTGCTCGCCGACGAGCCGACCGCGCACCTCGATCACATCCAGGTGGAGGGCGTGCTGCAGCTCCTGCGGGAGCTGGCGTCACCGGGCCGGGTGGTGGTCGTGTCGACGCACGACGATCGGGTCACCCACCTGGCGGATCGCGTCGTGGAGCTCGTGCCCAACCTGGCCGGGGCGGATCGTCCTCCCGAGGAGCTCCACGTCGAGGCCGGGGAGATCATCTTCGAGCAGGGCAGCCGGGGCGATCTCGTCTACGTCGTCGACGAGGGTGAGATCGAGATCTTCCGCGTCCGCGGTGACGGCAGCGAGGAACCACTGGCGACGATCGCGGCCGGCGCCTACTTCGGCGAGCTCGGTCCCACGCTCAACCTCCCCCGGAGCGCGTCGGCCCGCGCCCGCACGAAGGCCACGATCACCAGCCACACCACCCGGCACTTCCGGCGCCGGTTCCCCGACCACGCCGCCTCGCGGGACGCCTAGGAGCCGCGCCTAGAAGTAGATGGTGGCCTTGGCGCGCGCTTCGACCGTGTCGAGGTCGTCGGTCCACACGCCGGCCGAGAGGTACTTCCACCCGCCGTCGCACACGATCATCACGATCGTGCCCTCCTCGATGAGGCCCGCGGCCTTCACCGCACCGGCCAGGATCGCGCCCGAGGAGATCCCGGCGAACAGACCCACCTCGGTGAGGCGACGGGTCCACTCGATCGACTCCCGCGGCCGCACGATGAGGCGGCGGTTGAGGAGCTCGTAGCCGTCGTTGTCCTCGAAGACCGGCGGCACGAACCCCTCGTCGAAGTTCTTCAACCCGTCGACCATCTCCCCCACCGGAGGCTCGATGGCCCACAGCTGCACGTCGGGGTTGCGCTCCTTGAGGAAGCGCCCCACCCCCATCAGGGTGCCCGCCGTGCCGAGGCCCGCGATGAAGTGCGTGAGCTCGGGCACGTCGCGCCAGATCTCCGGCCCGGTGCCCTCGTAGTGCGCCTTCGGGTTGGCCGGGTTCCCGTACTGGAACGGGAACCACCAGTCGGGGTTCTCCTCGGCGAGCGCCATCGCGCGCCGCATCGCCCCGTTGGAGCCCTCCGAGCCTGGACTGTCGATGATCTCGGCGCCCCACGACTCGAGCAGCTGCCGGCGCTCCACGGAGACGTTCCCCGGCAGCACCACCTTCAGGTGGTAGCCGCGCATCTTGGCGATCATGGCCAGCGCGATGCCCGTGTTGCCCGACGACGACTCGAGGATGACGTGGCCAGAGCCGGGGGTGAGGATCCCGTCCTTCTCCGCGTCCAGGATCATCTGCTTCGCGGCCCGGTCCTTCACGGATCCGCCCGGGTTCTGCCCCTCGAGCTTGGCCAAGATGCGGACGCGCGGGTTCGGGCTCAGCGTCGAGATGTCGACGATCGGCGTGTCACCGATCAGGTCGAGGGCTGACTCGTACACGGCCACCGTGCGCTCCTAAAGACGACTAGATCCGTCAGGATTCTAGCGGTCGGTCAGGGAAACGACCTCTTCGCTGATCTGGGCGTCCCCGATCCGATAGCTCCGAAGGGTCGGCGCGTCGTCGCGCAGCGAGACGATGACGTAGTGCCACGCGGGATCCGGCGCCTGGGAGACGTCGGTCGGCGACGGGTAGGCGTCGGTGTGCGTGTGGCTGTGCATCACGCCGTTGATCTCGAGGCCTCGTCCCTCGGCATCGCGATCCGCGCGGAGGTGGTCCTTGGGATCGATCGTGTACACACGGCTCGACTCGGCCGCGTTGCGGCACGGGTAGAACGCCGTGACCCGGTCCGTGCCCGGCGGGCCGGCGAACAGCCCGCAGGCCTCGTCCGGCAGGCCGTCATAGGCGTGGCCGACCATGGCGCTCCACACGGCTCGGGTCAGCTGCAGCACGCCGGGCAGGGTATGCGCGCTCAGGCTGCGGAGCCGCCAGGCGGAGCAGCTGCACCCAGCCGCCTGGATGGCGGAGCCAGGAGCCCCGAGGAGGGGCGACCCGATGGCGCAGTACCGTGGGCGACCCCATGCGCGAGACCGGAACGAAGGTCGTGGCGTCGAACCGCAAGGCTCGGCGGAACTACGAGATCCTCGACACGATCGAGGCCGGCCTCGTGCTGCGCGGGAGCGAGGTGAAGTCCCTCCGCGACGGCAAGATCCAGATCGCGGAGGCCTTCGCCCGCATCGACGGCGGCGAGGTGTGGCTCCACCAGCTCACGATCGCGGTCTACGAGTACGCCCAGACGCACTCGGGGCACGAGGAGACCCGCAAGCGCAAGCTCCTCCTGCACAGCCACGAGATCGAGCGGCTGCGGGCGAAGGTCGAGCCCGAGCACCTGTCGCTGATCCCGCTCTCCGTGTACTTCAAGGACGGCCGGGCCAAGGTGGAGCTGGCCGTCGCCCGCGGCCGCAAGACCCATGACAAGCGCCAGGTCATCGCCGAGCGGGACGCCAACATGGACGTCCGCCGCGAGATGGCCCGTCGAGATCGGGACTGAGTCCCGGTAGCATCGCGAGTCCCCGGCGACGGGGCGATCCTTGACATGCATGACACACACACGGGGCTGATCGGTTTCGACGTCGAGACTGCGAGGCGAATTCGTGCGACCGGAGTTGCTCAGACTCCTTAAACGGGGCACCAAAACAACTGCCGACAACGAGCAGTTCGCACTCGCCGCCTAGTTCCGACTAGGTGACCGAGCGCAAACCGTGACCGGAGACGGCGCACGGGGCCTGGCCACTGCAGCCCGGCAACAGAAGCAGTGGCGGACCGTAGGGAGAGACCACTGACGGCGGGAAAGACCGCTGACCTCAGGGAAAGACCTGGCGGCGAGCACCTCGCGTGCTCCTCCGACCCGGCGGTGCGCCAGCCGTAGTGGCGCAGGCTCGGGAATGGTCGTAGCGCGGGCGTCTCCCGCTTGACGGACGAGGGTTCGATTCCCTCCAGCTCCACCAACCAATCGGGCAAGAACGTGCTGGTCAGAGGGATGTCCGTCCCCTCTCGACCAGCATCAGGACACGGATAGGACACACGACCCCGGCTCGGCGCACCCAGTCGGGGTCGCTCCGCGTTCCTGGATCGGATCCGAGGGGCTGCATTGAGTACCACGTGAGGACCAGCGAGGCGGGCCCTCAGGTCACGCCTCGAGTCCCGCTCCGGCAGTCATGCCCCCTCCGTCGCGAGCGTCAGAGGAGGCCCGAGTCCGCGCTTAGGGGCTCGTCGCCTTCGAAGAAGGTCGACCAGGCGGGTGATGTATTCGTCGAGGGTGGGTGGTGCGTCCCATCGGAGGATCAGCTCGTCGGGCTGCGTTGTGATGTCGAAGCCCCAGAACTGGCAGCAGCCCTTCTCATCGATCGTGAACTTACGAAGCTCGGCCTCGATGTCGGGACGGTTCGGGAAGTGCAGCAGCATGCCGTGCTCGGTGCGCTCGATGCGGTCGAGATTGGAGCGCATGCGTTCGATCTGCTCGATGCGCAACGAGACCTCGTCGCTGGCGGCCGTGCAGGTGATGGGAGCGGTGGCGTCGTAGATCGGGATCGTCTTCATGGCAGTAGCTGCTCCTGGGGTGGAACGGTGGGATCGGTGGTGTGCCGGCGTTGGGGTGCGGCGACGGGCACGGGCTCGTCCGAGGTCGCGCAACCCGTCTTGCGGTTCCGAACGACCACGAACGCAGCAAGCGCTACGGCCACGATCACGAGTCCGCCGACGCCGATGAAGAGGGTGCTGGCGAGCCCGGCGACCCCAAGGCTGCCGATGAAGCCCAGCAGCAGCGGAGCGCAGCAGGCGAGGCATGCGGCAACGCCGACTCCGATGACGGAGAAGGGGCTCGTCTTGTCCTTGGTCATGCGGGAGCCTTTGCCGTGAGGGTGATCGGAACGGTGGCGTGTTCGAGGGTGAGGCAGGCGCAGTTCGCGTTGCAGGGTCCATCGACGGGGGGCCCTGCCAGTTGGGCGGCGGTGTAGCGGAGCTGGTCGGTGAGGGCGGTCAGCTCGGCGATCTGTCGTTCCGCGGCCGCGAGCTTCGTGGTCACGAGGTCGTGAAAGGACTTCTGGACGGGTCCGCAGCGTTCGCCGTCCCAGATGCCGATGAGATCGGTGATCTCCTCAAGCGTGCAGCCGAGCTGCTTGGCACGGGCGATGAACGCCAGGCGAGCGAGCGAGTGATCGTCGTAGAGCCGGTAGCCAGCCTCTGTGCGAGCCGCCGGGACGACGAGGCCGATGCCTTCGTAGTAGCGGAGCGACGAAGCGGTGAACCCGCTTCGCTCGGCAACGTCGCCGATGGTGTAGTGCTCATGAGTGCACCGTAAACCTTCGACCCAAGTCGAAGGTCAAGCCCGATACGAAGTCGGTCCGTTACGCAGCCAACTTGGGCATGCGGCGCGGATGGATGCGCACATGGCCCTCCCGCCCGAGGGGCAATGTCGCGTATCCCCTGCGGGAAGAGCGGGCGCTTACAAGTGCGGAAGTGTGGGTGGGACTGCGCTTCCACACGAGGCTTTCAGCCCGCATCACGGCCCCTTCGTCTGCCTGTGGATGGATGGACGCAGGGGCCGTGTCGCGTCCAGACGCCGAACTAGCTGGTCGACTGTTCGTCGACGTCGAGGACTGCGCCAGCGCCCGTGTAGTCGAGGAGCCGGAGCACGGGCGGCGATGGGGCGGAGAGCACCAGGCGGCCGCCGCCTTGCTTGCTGTGCCGATCCATGATGACTAGGGCGTTGATCCCGGTGGAGTCCATGAAGGTCACGTCGCGCATGTCGAGGCGCACAGTCGCCCCGTCGACGCAGAGCGCTGTCAGGGTCTTCTTGAGGTGATCGACGGTCGCCATGTCGATCTCACCAGAGGCGGTGACGGTGATGACCTCTGGAGTCGTCGTGATGTCGAGTGAGAGGTGGTCCACTGGGTCCTCTTGAGGTGGCTGGTTTGGCCGTAGGGCGGGTAGCGGGCGGTTGCATCACCCCATGGTGCGTGAACGCGGCCCCTTCGTTGTCGAGAAGGTCATCGGAGGGGCTGCGTCGCGTCAGCGAGGTGGATCAGAGTGAGTACACGCCGACGGCCGTGGCACGGGGCCTGTCAGATCCAATCTCGCAGCTTGGCGACTCCGAGCGTGATCGGCGCCACCGCGACGATCATTGCCAGTACGACCCAGAACATCACTTCGCGGTCGAAGATCCCGACCTTGAAGTTCATGCCCATGATCCCGGCCAGCAGGGCACCGGGAAGCAGGATCACGGAGGTGAGGGTGAGCACCTTCATGATCTGGTTGGTGTGGTGGCCGCCGCGCGCGATGAGGACGTCGAAGGATCCGACGATGACCTCTCCGGTATCGCGGGCTTCTTGCACGGTGGCTTCGTAGCGGCTGTAGAGAGTTTCGAATCGTTCGCCTGATTTGTGGTTGCCGAGCAGTACGAGCTCGGGATGGGTCAGCGCCACGAGCACGGAGCGGTGAGCAGCCAGCGCGCGTCGCAGTGTGCCCAATTGTTGGCGCATGGAGATGAGGGTCTCGATGTCCTCATCGGAGCCGTCTCCTCGCATGGCTTGGACGTCGAACTCCTCGAGCCGCTGCTCCATGCGCTCGAACGCGGCGGTGTAGGACCCGAGGACCCATTCGAGCAGGGCGGCAAGGAAGCTGGGCCCGTCAAGGGTGCCGGTGTTGCCTGAGCCCGAGACCCTGTCGGCGAACTCTTCCAAGACGGTGATCGGCTCGTCGTGGGCGGTGACCACCCAGTTCTGGCCGACGATGCACTCGACGGCGTGGAGCTCGCCTTCTTGGTCGTCTCGTGGCACGTAGGTAGTGACGTGGATGTAGTGGCCGTGGTCGAAGAAGACGGGCCGTTCGTGGGGGGTGCGATAAGTAGTCGACGGTCGTGTCATGGAGGTCAAAGGCATTCGTGACGTCCTTCGGTGTCGACCTGCGAGCCGCGGTGGAGGTCGACCCACAGCAGCTGGTCGCCGCCGAGCCGACGCGGCCGTTCGGACAGCCCCTCGAGGTGGTCGACCTCGTGGTCGTCGAACAGGATCGCGTCACTCATGCGTCCTCGACGGCTCGAAGCTCTGGGCTGATGGCGCCGGCAATGGCGCACTGCAAGCCGCTCCGTAACTCACGCCTCGTGTGGTGAACGACGGTGTGCATCTCACCCTCCGGTGGTAGTGGCCCGCAGTCGATCACCGACCCCACGCAGGTATTCGGAGGCCATGTTGAGGGCGACTGCTCGCTACCGCCGCCTACCCGAATGTCCGGAACGTCATTCCTTGGCGCGGATCTGGCGTTTGTCGTGAACGGGGAGCGGGTACGCGTTGGCATCACCCCATGGTGCGTGAACGCGGCCCCTTCGGTGCGGAGAAGGTCATCGGAGGGGCTGCGTCGCGTCTCACACCAGATCCGTCAGAGTGAGTACCGCGTCGCGGATGAACTCCCTGTCGAGTTCGCACATCCGCAGAACCATCTCGACCTGCCGAGACGCCGGAGCGATCACGAGCATGGCGCCCCGAGCCTCCAACGCTGCTTTGGCCCGGACCAAGGTCGAGATCGCGCTCGAGTCGATGAACGTCACCTCCGAGAGGTCCACGACCACACGCTGCGCCTCCGTCCTTTCCAAAGCCTCGAGGGCGTTCATGAGGTCTGGACTGGTGGCCATGTCCAGTTCGCCGCTGACAACAACCCGCGGGCCGCCATCGATGTGCACCTGCAACGACATGTCTTGCTCCCGGGAGTGGGCCGAAGGCCAGAGGCTGGTTGGCTATCCCCTGGCCTGGGCTTGATCGATTCGCGGCCGTCCGCCGCCTGCAGCGGGCCTGCGTCGATGCAAGCGTCCTTGGAGCCCCTGTGGATACGCGTGCGGCCCACGCGTCTGCACACCCTGGACTAGCGGCAGCAACAGCAGCGCATGGACTGCCGCCACGGTGGCCGCAAATCGCCAGGATGCTCGCCTCCCGCTACGGCGGATGCCGAGCCACGTCCGCGTTGGCTCAGACGTGGGGAATCCGATCTGCAAGAGGCCATCCTCCAGGGGCCTCCCCGATACGGCCCCTTCGTTTTCGCTCATGAGGGAGCGACCAGTTCACTGGCCTGGGCTCCTCAGCCCAGGCCAGAGGTCGTTCTCGGCCCAGGAAGCGCTGGCTGACGGCCTTCTCGGCGTCGCAGTGATCCGCTGCCCGCGCTCGTTCGCGTCGTCGCATTGCGGTAGGCAGGGCTCCGTGCTTCCCACCGCCGCCGTGGACGAGCCGGCCCCTCCCTCGAGGAAGGGGCGCGAGCGCTGGAGCGGCCGGAAGCGCCTGGTCGCGCTCCTCGTCGTGGCCTTGGTCACGCTCGGCACCGTCGCGTCGGTGGAGGTCGTCCGCACCAAGGAGCGGCCCGAACCTCCACCCGGGAGCTGGACGGTGACGCCGCATCGGGGTCTCGGCGCGTGGATCGATGTGTACGACTGGACGAACGAGTTCGCTGGTGCGACGCCGTCGGTCGACCTCACGGACATCGACGCGATGGCGGACGCCGGAGTGCAGACGGTGTACGTGCAGACCGGCCACGATCGCTCGGCCGCGGACGTCATCGAGCCGGCGCGGCTGGATGAGCTGATCGACCGGGCCCACGGCAACGACATGCATGTCGTCGCCTGGTACCTCCCGACCTACGTCGACGTGGACCGTGACCTGCAGCGCCTCCTGGCGGCGGCCGAGCTGCCGGTCGATGGCCTCGGCGTCGACATCGAGGCCACGGACGTCGCCGACCCCGCCGAGCGCAGCCAGCGCGTCGTCGACCTGTCCGCTCGACTCCGGTCCGCGCTGGGCGACGACAAGGCGCTGGCGGCGATCACGCTGTCCGGCGTCCACCTTCAGGTGGTGAACCCCGACTACTGGCCTGGCTACCCGTGGGCCGAGATCGGGTCGACCTACGACGCCGTCTTGCCGATGGCCTATTGGTCGCTCCGTCGGGGCGAGCTCCGGTCCGGGTCGCGGTACGTCGGAGAGAACATCGACCTCGTCCGGGCGCTGGTGGGCCGGGAGGGAGTGCTCATCCACCCCATCGGCGGCATCGCCGACGAGGCAACGGTTGCCGACCTGGAGGGCATGGTGGCCGCCATCCAAGATCGAGGAGCGATCGGCGGCAGCCTCTACGACTGGGACACCTCCAACGCGGCGCAATGGGCCGCGCTTCGGCCCCTCCGCGACCTACGGAACGTCGGCAGCGAGGGTTGACGCGAAGAGCTCCTCGAGTGCCTGCCAATGGCGACGCGCGGCCGCGTCGTCGTAGGTGGGGTTGTCCGGAACCGCGAAGCCGTGCGCGGCGGGGTACGTCACCAGGACGTGCTCGACGTCGGCATCGGTGAGGGCGGTCGACAGGCGTTCGAACTGCTCCGCGTCGAACGAGGCATCGTTCTCGGCGCCGGCGACGTAGACCGTCGCCTTCATCGAGCCGGCGAGGAGATGCGGGCTGTCCGGCGCCGTGCTCGCGATCTGACCGCCGTGGAACGACGCCGCCGCAGCGACCCGGTCGGGGAAGCGGCCCGCGGCCGTGAGAGCGAACGACCCACCCATGCAGTACCCGGTCGTGCCGACCTTGGTCCCCGCCACCTCGGGCTGCTCCGCGAGGAAGGCCAGCATGGCCTCGGTGTCGCGGGCGGCCGCCTCCTCGGTGACGCTGGTCGCGAGCTCCATCAGTCGGGCTCGTCCTTAAAGCGGCCCGCCGCCGTGAGAGCGAACGACCCGCCCATGCAGTACCCGGTCGTGCCCACCTTGGTCCCCGCCACCTCGGGCTGCTCCTCGAGGAAGCCAGCATGGCCTCGGTGTCGCGGGCGGCGCCTCCTCGGTGACGCTGGTGCGAGCTCCATCAGTCGGGCTCGTTCGGCTGGGTCGGTGAACACCGTTCGCACGTCGAAGGGCTCGAAGGCGCCCACGCGGTAGTAGAGGTTCGGGAGCAGCACGGCGTAGCCCAGCTCGGCGAGCTGCTGCGCCATCGCGTTGAACGTGGGCCGCGCCCCGCCGGCGTCGGGAAACATGATCACGGCCGGCCACGGTCCGGCGCCGCTCGGCGTGTGCAGGCTGGCATCGCACGTACCGTCGGGTGTGGCGATCAACACGTCGCGCTGGGACATTGCTCCCCCTCGAGCCGATGGGCTGACCTCGATGATGTCACCCGGGCGTGAGCGCGGGCCTACTCGTCGGCGTCGATCGCGGCGCCATCGGGTCCGACGACGTACCAGATGCCGCCGACGCCCTGACCGTTGGTGTCGCCGGCGGCAGCATCACCGGAGAAGAAGTAGAGCGGCCATCCGTCGACCGTCACCTGGTCGTCGCCGTCATCCCGGGTCGCGGAGGAGAAGAGGGCGAGATCGAGGCCGTCGCCGACGGTCGGCGCACCGTCCGCCACGAGCGGCGGCCACGTCGTGGCGCAGTCGTCGTTGCACGTGGGCGCGCCGCCGTTGTCCGGCATGAAGATGTAGAGCGTCCTGCCCTCGCTGGTGAGGATCTGGCCGAGATCGGACTCGGCGACCTCGACCGTGGCGGGGCTTCCGCTGGCCTCGGTGCTGTCCGTGGCCGTCGTCACCGTGGTCGACGACTCGGTCGGTGCGGTGGTGGTGGTGCTCGCATCGTCGTCATCGCTGCTGCACGCGGCGGCGGTGAGGGTGAGCGCGGCCAGGGCAAGCAGAGCCCGGGTGGGACGGGATCGCACAGGCACAGGAGACCTCCATCGAGTTGCTCGGTCACCGTTGAGTACGCACACCGCACCGGCAAGGTTCACGAGCCGCTGATCGTTCCCTGGGCCCTACGGTGCTCGCCGTGACGCCGGCCCTCCGAACGATCAGCCTGCTCCTCGTGGCGACCGTCGTCATGGCCTGCACGGGCGACGACGACGCACGCGAGGAGCCCTCGACCACGATCCCCGGCGATGCGGAACCAGCGCCGACGGAGTGGGCCACCGCCGGGGCCGACCTGTCCAACAGCCGCGCGGTCATCGGCGGGCGGCTCCGTCGATCCGCCGTTCTGACCTCGAGGAGCGGTGGACCGCCGACCTCGAGACCCTCGGGGCGTTGAGCACCGTCCCGCTGGTGGTCGATGGCGTCGTGTACCTCCAGGGCAGCTCGGGCGAGGTGGCCGCGCTGGACGCGTCGAGCGGCGACGAGGTCTGGCGCTCCGCGCCGACCGGCTTCAACATCGGGCCCTTCGGCGTCGCCGTCGACGACGCGTTCGTGTACGCGCTCGACGGGTCGGAGGGTGTTCTCGCCCTGGATCGAGCCACGGGCGAAGAGACGTGGTCGACCGATGTCACGGCCACCGCTACGACGGGGATCGACATCCAGCCGGTGATCGCAGGCGACCTCGTGCTCGTCAGCTCCGTTCCCATCAGCCTCAACGGGATCTACACCGGCGGCGACCGAGGCGTGGTGACGGCCCTCGACCGCGTGTCAGGACAAGTCGAGTGGACCTTCGACACCGTGCTCGGTGACGACCTGTGGGGTGACCCCGCGGTCAACTCCGGCGGAGGGGCCTGGTATCCGCCGGCCGTGGATCTCGAGCGCGGGGTCGTCTACGTCGGCACGGCCAACCCGGCGCCGTTCCCCGGCACGGCCGAGCACCCGAACGGGTCGAGCCGTCCGGGCGACAACCTCTACACGAACTCGGTCGTCGCCCTCGACCTCGCCACGGGTGAGCTGCTCTGGTACCACCAGGTGAGCCCCCATGACCTCCTGGATCGCGATCAGGTGCACACGCAGATCGTCACGCTCGATGATGGCGATGACGTCGTGGTCAGCTCCGGGAAGTCCGGGGTCGTCGTCGGCGTCGACCCCGAGGACGGATCAGAGCGCTGGCGGACCGAGGTCGGCCTCCACGACAACGACGACCTCCACGAGCTCGACGGCCCCACGATGGTGGCTCCGGGAACCTATGGCGGGGTGCTGACACCACCGGCGTGGCACGAGGGCGTCGTCTACCTGTCGGTGGTGAACTCGCCCACCGAGCTTCGCCCCGACGAGACGGCCTACTTCGGCGCGCCGATGGGCGTGGGTGACGGGCAGGTCGTCGCGATCGACGCCGCGACCGGCGAGGTGCTGTGGGACACCGACGTCCCGGGCGACCCACTCGGCGCGGCCACCGTGGTGAACGACCTCGTGCTGACCGTGCTCCTCGACGGCACGCTCGTGGCGATCGACCGGGCGAGTGGGGAGATCGTGCACACCATGAGCCTGGGTGGCGGCACGAACGGCTGGATGGCGGTGGCGGACGACCAGCTGCTGATCCCCGTCGGCACCAGTCCCCCGGCACGCATGGTGGCGCTCGGGCTCTGAGCCCCCGTTACCCTGAGGTGATCGTCGAGAACGCAAGGATGCCCATGTCGCCAGACACGGTCACGGAAGCGGTCGCCTTCCTCGCGTCGGAGGGCTACGTCGACGACTACCGGCTGCGACCAGACGGGATCGTCGGCGGTGACGCTGGCGCCGCGCACCCCCTGGCGACCGCGGTCGTGGACTACACGTTCCGCTTCGAGGGAGACAGCGATCCGGGTGACGAAGCCATCGTCCTCGGCGTGCACTGCACGGACTGGGACCGCAAGGGCGTCATCGTCTCTGCGTACGGTCCCGACGCCGACCCGGAGCAGACCGCGCTCCTGGTGGCCCTGGCCGGATCCACGAGCTGACCGACCGGGAGGACCGGCGCAGCAGCGGAGGTCCGCCCGCCGGGCTCAGCAAGGGCTCCGTCGGGCGCAGGAACGACATGCGGCGCGCCCACTCGGCCGCCAGGCGCAGGTCGTCGTAGTGCGCACGCGGTTCGGTCGGCCCGAACAGCTCGGGCTGCTGGGC
>CAVRKU010000002.1:0-38274 GCA_963721695.1 uncultured Microthrixaceae bacterium | reverse complement strand
TGCCAGCATCGAGGTAAGAGAACATCCTCCGACGTTACCTGCCGGGCACCCGCGGTTCACGAATCGGCTGCCTGGACATCATCTCCAGAGCGCCAGCAGACTCCGCCCGGTGAACCGCAGCGAGGGTCGTCCGGACCGGGCCGGACCGTCCACCTGGGGCGGCGCGCTCGTGCTCGTCGGCCTCGCCGGACTGGCCATCACCCAGCCGCTGCTCGACCTGATGGGTCGCAACCCCGAGTTCTTCGTGGCCGGGAGCTACACGAGCAGCCAGATCGTCTGGTTCGGCGCCATCGTGACCCTGGTCCCCTCCCTCGTGCTCGTGCTCGTGTACGGCCTGTCCCGGCTCGCCAACCCACGGCTGGGCTCCTACGTGTTCCTGGTGCTCGTCGCGGGCCTGGGCGCGGTGTTCGGGAACGTGCTCGTGCGCGGCCTCGGCCTCGACAACGGCTGGGCCGCCATCGGCGCGGGGATCCTCGGGGCGGGCCTGGCCATCCTGATCGTGCGCGCCCGGCCCGGACGGCTGCTCCTGCAGTACCTGGCCGTCGCCAACGTGCTCTTCCTCGTGGGGTTCCTGTTCGTGAGCCCCGTCAGCGCGCTCGTGTCGTCGAAGGGCGACGGGGCCGGGCTCGGGTCGGTGACGGTACCGGTCCCGCCGGGTCCCGTCGTGGTGATCATCTTCGACGAGCTGCCGCTGCCCACGCTGATGAGGTCCGACGGCTCGATCAACGCCGAGCGCTACCCCGCCTTCGCGAGCCTGGCGGCCAGCTCGACGTGGTTCCGCAACACGAGCAGCCCCCACAACCGCACCGAGCGAGCCGTCCCGGCCATCGTCACCGGCAACGTGCAGGAGAGCGCACCATGCCGTCCTACCGAGCGCTGCCGCGCAACCTGCTCGCGCTGATGGGCACGTCGATCCCGGTGCAGCGCTATGAGGCGGTCACCGATCTCTGTCCGCGGGACGTCTGCGCGCTGCGGGACGGCAACCCGCTCAGCACCGCCCTGGGCGACTCGTTCGTCGTGTACGGGCACCGCGTGCTCCCACCCGCGCTGCGGCGGGACCTGGCGCCGATCGATGGCGCCTGGGGCGACTTCGGGGGCGCGGTGGGGGGTGCCGTGTCACCCACCCCGGCGTCGGAGGTCGCGAGCAGCGACGACCCGCTGGCTCGGTGGCACAACTCAGAGCTGGCGGAGCGCAGCGCGTCGACCCAGGCGACCCGACTCGTGCAGCAGGGCCTCCAGATCGATGCGGACCCCGAGCTCCACTTCATCCACGTCGTGCTCCCGCATGCTCCGTGGTTCTTCACCCCGTGGGACACGTCGCTGATGCGGCCGATGCCGCCCTGGGACGACGCCGACCACGGCGATGACCCCGAGTGGTCCAGCCTGATCCGCTACCAACGCCACTCCCTGCAGACCGGCGCGGCGGATGTGGCGCTCGGGCAGGTCCTCGACCGGCTGCAGGAGACCGGCGTCTGGGACGACGCCACGGTGCTGGTGACGGCGGACCACGGGACGAGCACGATCCCTCCGGATGTCGAGCGGGACGCCACGGAGAACAACGCGGAGGAGATGTACCGCGTGCCCTTCTTCCTCAAGGCCGCCGGCCAGCGAGACGGCACCATCGTGGACGACACCGCGATGACGGTCGACGAGCTGCCCACCCTCATGGACCTGCTCGACATCGAGACGGACTGGCAGATGGACGGGCACTCCCTCCTCGACGGGAGCGAAGCCACGGTCGAACCCCTCGTCGACCCGGATGTCGAGGGCCTGTTCGAGGTCGTGGACCGACACGCGACCGACTTCCCGCACGGCTGGGACTGGACCGCCCTGGCCGCCGTCGGGAAGCACGCGGCGCTCGTGGGGACACCCCTGTCCGACCTCGACGTGGGCGAGCCGAGTCGTCTGCGCTGGACACCGAACAACGAGGAGACGTTCGCGTCGCTGCCCACGACGATGGGCGAGGTGCCCCAGCTCATGACCGGGCTCATCCAGGGCTCCGGTGACCGCGAGCCGCCGCCGGTCGTGATCGTGGCCAACGGCACGGTGGCGGGCGTCACCGGCGGCCAGGACCTCGCGGACGGCGGTTGGACCTTCAGCTCGATGCTCGGCCCGTACCTGGTGCACGGCGCCAACGAGATCGATGCCTACGAGGTCACCCAGGTCGCGGGGCGATCCGTGCTCCACCGGCTCGGGTAGGGCAGGGGAATGCGGCCGCTGGTCGAATAGTTGACCAGGCCGGTAGGGTTTTCGGCGACGAGGTGAGAGAAGGAACGTGCGATGCCCAGCTTCCGTGAGCTCCTGGCGGCCACCAAGGCCCAGATCAGCGAGGTCGACACTGCCGCCACCGACGCGGCGCGACAGGTGCCCGGCACCGTCCTGCTCGACGTGCGGGAGCCGGAGGAGTACGAGCAGGGCGCCATCCCCGGTGCCCTCCACATCGCCCGCGGCAACCTCGAGAGCTCCATCGAGAGCCGGATCGTCGACAAGTCGACCCCGATCATCATCCACTGCGCCTCCGGGGTCCGGTCCGTCTTCGCGGCCAAGACCCTCGCCGAGCTCGGCTACACCGACGTCGCGTCGATGGCCGGCGGCTTCAACAAGTGGAAGGACGAGAGCCGCGACTGGGCCGCCCCCCGCAGCCTCTCCGCCGACCAGCGGAACCGCTACCAGCGCCACCTCCTCCTCCCGGAGGTCGGCCTCGCCGGCCAGCAGCAGCTCCTCGACGCACGGGTCCTGCTGCTCGGAGCCGGTGGTCTCGGGTCGCCGGCGGCCCTCTACCTCGCCGCCGCCGGGGTGGGCACCATCGGCATCATCGACATGGACGTGGTCGACGAGTCGAACCTGCAGCGGCAGATCCTCCACAACATCGAGCGCATCGGTGACCGCAAGGTCGACTCGGCCAAGAAGACGCTGACCCTGCTCAACCCCGACGTCGACGTCGTCGCCTACGACGTGCGCCTGGGCGCCGACAACGTGATGGACATCCTCCCCGGGTGGGACGTCATCGTCGACGGCACCGACAACTTCCCCACCCGCTTCCTCGTGAACGACGCGTCCGTGAAGCTCGGCATCCCCGTCGTGCACGGCTCGATCTTCCGCTTCGAGGGGATGGTCACGGTCTTCGACCCGCGCCACGGTCCCACCTACCGCGACATGGTCCCCGAGCCGCCGCCGGCCGAGATGGCGCCGAGCTGCGCGGAGGCGGGGGTGCTCGGCGTGCTGCCAGGGATCGTCGGCTCCATCCAGGCGATCGAGACGATCAAGCTCCTGCTGGACCTCGGTGACCCGCTGATCGGGCGACTGCTCGCCTACGACAGCCTCGAGCAGTCGTTCCGCGAGTACAAGATCCGTCCCGACCCGAGCAACGAGATCACCTACGAGAACCGGGATCGCATCGTGGTCGCGGAGCTCGACGACCTCTGCATGCCTCACCCGTTGCAGGCTCCCGGCACCTGACCCTCCGGGCCCTACGGGCCCACCCCCCGGTAGGGTCACACCTGTGAGGAGGCACGATGGGCGGCGGACGGCGCTCCCGCGCGTCCGCGTCGCCGCGGTCGTCGCTGTGGCGCTGGTCGCGGCGGCGTTCGCCAGCGTGCCGGCGGCCGTCAACGCGTCGCCCGCGACCCCGAACGCGGACGGCACGCAACCAGCGGTGGTCGTCGAGGACGGCGCGGCCCGCGAGGTCGACCTCACCGCCGGTCAGATCGCGGCCATCGAGGCGGATCCCACCGCCGCGGTGGTGCCCCGCGGCCACACGGTGGGTCCTGCGCTCGCGCTGTCGGTGCCGACGGTTGGTGCGCCGACCATGTGGGCGCAAGGGCAGCGAGGCGCGGGCAGGGTGATCGTGGTCATCGACACGGGGGTCGGGTCGGGCTTCGGCGGCACGCTCGTCGGCCAGGCCTGCTTCGCCGCGAACGCGACCGGAACCGTCGGGTACTGCGGTCCGTCCGCGAACGTCCTTCAGGCCTTCGACAGCACCTGCTTCACGCTCGGCGTGTGCGGCGGCGGCGATGTCCTCGACGCCGCGGCGGGTCGGCCGTGCCCGTCACCGTCGACGCCCTCGGCCTGCGCGCACGGCACCGCGGTCGCCGCCGTCGCCGCTCGTCACGAGCCCACCCCGGGGGTGGCACCCGACGCGGGGGTCTACGCGATCCGCGTGTTCAACCCGCAGGGGACCTTCGCTGACCTGGCCGACATCGTGCTCGCGCTGGACCACGTACGGCTGCTCGTCGACGCGGGGCTGCCCGTGGCGGCGGTGAACCTCTCGGTGTCGACCGTGTCGACCTTCGTCGGGCACTGCGACAACAACCCGTCGCTGGCGTTCGAGGCGGACGCCTACCGCGACGTCTTCGACGCGCTGCTCACCCGGGGGGTCCCGACCACCGTCGCGTCCGGCAACAGCGGGAGCACCACCGGGATCGGGTTCCCGGCGTGCATGTCGAACGCCGTCTCCGTCGGCGCGACCGACCTCGATGATGACATCGCGCTGTTCGGCAACCGGGGGCCGGGCCTCGACCTGATGGCGCCTGGGGCGCGGCAGGGGACGAGCCCGCTCACGATCCCCGGCAGCGCGTTCTCGAGCTGGGCCGGGACGTCGTTCTCCGCCCCGCACGTCGCGGGCGCCTTCGCCCTGCTCGACGAGGCCTATCCCAAGGCCTCGGTGGCGCAACGGCTGGCGCTCCTCGTCGCCAACGGGGTCGCGGTCCCCGAGAACGGCCGCACCTACCGCCGCCTGCAGCTGGCCCCCGGTCAGCAGATGTTGCGCGGCGGGCGGCTGTTCCCCGACCGCGAGACGGTGGTCGCCGGAAGCCGCGCCGCGGTCGGTGACCTCGACGGTGACGGCCGCGGCGATCTCGTCGTGCACGGTCCCGGATCGGCGCCGGATGGGATCTACTTCGGCCGACCGACGTGGGATCTCGTGCGCACCGCCCGGTCGGTGACCGGCAGCTACCGACCCATCATCGGCAACTTCCGGGGCGCACCGCGCGCCGGTCCCGGAGCCGTGGCCGAGGAGACGCTCTTCTACGCGGCGGGCGCGGCGCACGATCCGCTCTGGCAGGTCAGCCCGACCCGCACCATCAGCACGGAGATCACCCAGGTCGCCGCGACCTTCACCTCCTTCGTGGGCGACCTCGACGGCGATGGGTGGGACGACATCGTCTGGTACGCACCGGGGACGAGCGCCGGCGAGGTGTGGTTCGGCGGCGCCACCGCCTTCACCGTCGTCGCCCGGCCCGTCGTGGGTTCCTACCGTGTGGCGGTCGGCGACTTCGACTGCGACGGCCGCGACGAGGTGTACTGGCACGCCCCCGGCTCCCCGGTCGACCGGCGATGGGACGTCGCCGCCGACCGGTCGGTGACCTCACAGGCCGCCGAGATCGCGGGGTCCTACCGACTTCTGGTGGCGAACCTGGACGGCGACACGTCGGGTGGCCATCCCTGCGACGACCTCGTGCTGCACGCGCCCGGGGCGCCCGTCGACCGCCTCGTCTACGGCGGGCCCAGCGGACCGGTGCAACAGAACGTGGCGATCGGTGGTGACTACAGGCCCTTCGCGGGGGACCTCAACGGCGACGGCCGGGACGAGGTCGTGTGGTACGCCGCCGGCGCCGCCGGCGACGTCGTGTGGTCCACCTCGGCCGCTCGCGTGCGCACGTCCGTGGGCATGCAGGTCGCGGGGAGCTACCAACCGCTCGTCACCGACCTCGATGGCGACGGCGCGAGCGACGTCATCTGGTACGCCCCGGGCCCGTCCGTGCCCTTGTGGTGGGGCGTTCCGGGCCCCCCGTGACGCACAGGTAGCCTCGGCGCGCCATGCCCCGCCGCCCCTCCGCCCGCTGGCTCACCCTGGCCGGTGGGCTCATCGCCGTCCTCGGCCTGGCCTTCGTGGTGCGGAGCCTGGTCTCCAACTGGAGCCAGACCCAGGAGCTCCTCCGCGACGCCGAGTTCTGGTGGCTGATCCTCGCCGTCCCGATCGCGCTGGCCGGGATGACCGGCGTGGGCATCCCGTGGCAACGAGCGATCAACCTGGTGGGCGGTGACGCCCGCATCGGCGACGTCCTGCGCTGGTACTTCCCGGGCCAGATGGGGAAGTACGTGCCCGGTGGGGTGTGGCCCGTCGTCGGCCGCGGCGAGCTGGCGGTCAAGGGCGGCGCGCCTCGCACGGTCGCCTACAGCAGCGTGGGGCTCTCGCTGGCGACGACCTACCTGGCCGCGGTGCTCCTCGCCATCGTCTCGTTCATCCCCGCGCTGGCGGACGTGTCCGGCTCCAACCCGCCGTTGTGGGTGTTCGCCCTCCTGCCGGCCGGTCTCGTGATGCTGCACCCGCGGGTGCTGTCGAAGATCGTGGCCGTGGGGGAGCGGGTGCTCGGCCGGTCCGTCGACGTCCGCCTGCCCTCCTGGCGAGACACGGTCCTGCTCGTCCTCGTGCACGTGCCGGCCTGGATCCTCATCGGCACCGCGACGTGGTGCGTGGTGCGCGCCTTCACCCCGTCGCCGCCCTACGCCGCCGTGATCTTCGCGACGTCGCTGTCCTGGGTCGTCGGGTTCATCGTCATCGGCGTCCCGGGAGGGCTCGGCGTGCGCGAAGCGACCTTCGCGGCGGTCCTCGCCAACGCGGTCCCGGTGGGGGTGGCTCCCGCCGCGGCCCTGACGGCCCGCCTCGTGTTCATGCTGGTCGACACCCTCGGCGCGGGCGGGGCGTCGCTCAGCACCCGGCGACGCCGGTCCGTGGCCCGGGCCGAGGTCGCGGAGTCCGAGGTCGCGGAGGCCGAGGTCACCTGAAGATCGACATCTGGTCCTTCGGGACCTCACGCCGCCGGCCGGTGAGGCTCTTGATCTTCAGCACCCGCACGAAGAACCACCGGAGGTAGCGCTCGGCGAAGCGTCGGAACTCGACCGTGAGCTTGCGGATCCAGAGGTAGCGGTACCGTCCGGCCCGCTGCAGCTCGAGCTTCCGCGTCAGCTCCTTGTGGAAGTGCACGACCTCCTTCGCCGGGCGAAGGGTGGCGCGGCTGCGGTTGGGGCCGATCATCACCGGGATCTCCACGCCCTGGTCCGTGAGGTACTCGGCGTAGGCGTACGCGAAGTCGCCGAAGACCACGCGGTCGGTCTGCGACTCGCGGATCTCCTCGGTCGTGACCTCCGTGAAGATCACCCGCTCCGTCGCCTGCAGCTCGTCGACCAGCGCTCGCGACTCGGTGGTGCGACAGATCACCAGGCTGATCCCGGTCTTGGTGGTGAGCGTGCTCGGGAGCCACGCATCCCCCACCACGATGTCCGCCAGGAAGTTGCTGTGGTTGATGCAGAGGTGGCACCGGGGCGTGTTGAAGTGCCGGTCGAAGGCCACCTGGTACCCGATGTCGACCCGCCGGCTGGTGGTGGTGACCTTGCCGTCAGCGGTGACGATCCGCAGCTTGCCGACGGGTCCGCCCCCTCGGTACGAGATGTCGACGATGGCGTCGGGGTCGATGCCCTTGTACTCGCAGATGGCACGGATGCTGTGGTGGCTGTACTGCCATCCGCAGAGCAGGCCGACCGTGAACGCGATGCGGTCCGCCAGCTCAGGCCGCTGCGTGTGGATGTAGCTGTAGATGCCCTCGAGCTGGCACGGGATGGCGACGAGGACGTAGCGGCCGTCGTTCTCGGCGAGGATCTCGAGGGCCCGTGGCTGCGCCAGGTTGTGGTAGATCGAGCCCGGCATCTGGTCGATGTCGGTGGGGTCGGTGATGAGGCGGGGCTGGAAGTCGAGCCCTTCCACCTGGTCCAGGGCGATGATCCCGTCGACGTCGTCACGCGCGAGGAGGGCGTGCAGCAGCTCCTTGATCAGGCCGCCCGAGCTGGCGCGCAGGTTGCGATCGTGGTCCGTGCTCTGGGCGAGCAGGACGGAGTCGACCACCCCGTACGGACCCGGTTCGGCGTCGGGGAAGATCTTGGCCTGCAGCCCCGCGAAGTCGACCTGGACGGCCGGGCAGACCGCGGCGGCCGTCGGGCCGCCCGCCGAGGTGGGCTCGTAGATGAGCTTCTGGGGGTGGAGCGCAAGCTCCACCGTGGGATCGGCCACCGCGCACGCGCCGCACCCGATGCACCAGCTGTTCTCGATGACCGCGGACAGGTCGGTGCGGATCATCGCCCCGCCTCGGCCAGCGCCTCGTCGATCGCCCGCAGGTTCTCCTGGGCCGACGCCACCACGGCAGGCAGTCCGGCCTCGATGGCGGCGCGGATCTCCGCCGCGGACGCCAGGAGCTCGACGATGAGCTCGGCGAGCTTGGCCCCCTCGAGGTCGGCGTAGTCCACCGAGCAGTGCTCGAGCCCGAAGCTCCTGAGCACCTCGGCGTACTTGTGGCTCCAGCCCATCACCAACGTCGGGGTGGCGGTGCTCAACCCCGAGATCATCGCGTGGAACCGCGACGACACCAGTGCGTCGCCCCGCCCGATCAGGGCCCGGAGCTCGGCGGGACCCAGCTCGTCGTCGACGAGGTGGCAGCGCGGATCGCTGACGGCGGCGTGCAGGGCTCGGCAGACCGGCAGGTCGTGCATCCGCCCCTCCTCGCCCGAGGGGTGGATCGAGTGCGGCACCACGATGACGTCGCGCCCGTCCTTCAACACCTGATGGCACAACGCGGTCAGGGCGGCCACGTAGTCGATGCCCCGCTCCTCGCAGTAGCCGAGCACGACGGCCGACGGGGCCACGGTGACGAACGCCGCCTCGCCGACCGCGCCCTGCACCACGGCGCCGGCGCGCTCGCGGGCCTCCGGGCCCACCTCGAGCACGAACGCCAGGTCGGCGGCGGCGCGGACGTTGGTCAGGCCGAGGCCGCGCAGGTGCGCCTCGGTCCGGTCGCCCCGCGCGCAGATCGTGCGGACGCGTGGGAGCACGGCACGGGCGGCCCATCGGTTCAGGCGTTGCTCGAACGGTCCCACGGCCTGGGCCGCCTTGACCACCGGCGTCCCCACGAGCAGCGGGATGCCGGTCATCAGCACGTTGTAGCCGAGGATCGGCAGCCCCCGGCCATCGACGAAGCTGATGCCGGCGACGTCCACGACCAGGTCCGCGTCCAGGAGCGCACGCAGGCCCCGGGTCCGCGCGAGCGGGCGCGTGGGCAGGTGCAGTGCCCGGGCCACGGGCATCAGGAGGGCGAACGCCAGCGCCACCAGCAGGTCGACCGGGCGCCACGGCACCACCTCGAGATCCGAGCGTCCCTGGGCCTGGTCCGCCTGCGGGTAGATCGTCAGCAGGCGGGTCGAGCCACCTCGCTCCCGCACGTGGTCGTGCACCGCGAGCGTCATCGCCGCGCCGCCCTTGTTGGCGGTGAGGTAGCCGCCGGTGATGGCGACGGTCGGCGGGCGGTCCTCGGGCATGGTGGGCGCCCGCACCGAGCGGGCGGGAGGATCGAACCTACCACCGTGCCCCGCGGCCCCCACTCACCGCCTCACGGTCACCGCTGGCTCAGGAGGTGTGGAGCACTCCGCTCGAGGTCGTGCCCGTGGGCTGACCCCACCAGATCGTGTCGCCCACGGCACTGTTCGGGGTGAACCACAGGACGTCGTCACGGTGGTCGCCGTTGAAGTCGCCGGCCTCGGGGTCATAGGTCCCGGACACGGACGCGCTGACCCGGGTGAAGTGGCCACGAACGCCGGACATCTGCCAGCGGACGTCACTCCGGGTGCCCACGCCGTACCAGACGACGTCCTCGGCGCCGTTGCCGTCGAGGTCGCCGACCACAGGCCGGTAGTTGCCGTCGACGGTGATCTTCGTGCGATCGAGCACGCCACGGGCCGCGCCGTAGACGAGCGCGTCGCTGGCCGTCCCGGCCTGGTGGAGCACGGCATCCGTCTTGCCGTCACCATCGAGGTCGCCGGTGGCGATCCGGTAGCTGCCGCCGATCGAGGCGAGCGTGCGGGTGTCGAAGGACCCGATGGTGGCGGTGCCGTAGGAGATCCGGTCGGGCGACGCAGCCCGGTCCGTACCAGAGCACGTCACCGCGGCCGTCGCCGTCGAAGTCCCCTCCGTAGGGCACGTACGTTCCGTCGACGTCGTAGTCCAGGCTGGAGAACCCGGACCCGTTCCAGCGCCAGATGGCGTCGTGCCGGGTGCCCCACCCGTACCAGACGATCTCGTCGGTGCCGTTCCCATCGAGGTCGCCGGCCACGGGGAAGTAGTACCCGCCGACGCTGGCGGCGCGCACCGTGAAGGTCCGGTCGGCCTTCCCGAGCAGCAGCTGGTCGGCCGCCGAGCCGGGTCCGTAGACGAAGGCATCCTCGAACCCGTCACCGTTGAAGTCCCCCGTGACGGGGCCGCCACGAGAGGGCGGCGGCGGTGGGGGGCTGGACCCGTCGAGCCGGCGATGGCCGGGCCCTCGAGGAACCGCACGGTCACCCAGATCTTCGTCCCGTCCATCACGACGCCGACGCCGACCCGGTTGTAGCTCGGCTTCAGGATGTTGGCGCGGTGGCCGCTCGATCCCATGAACGCGCTGTGGAGGCTGCTCACCGAGTAGCCCACGCCCACGTTCTCGCCGATGCTCCGCCAGGCCGGTTCGACGTAGCTGGCCACGGCCGCCAGGTTCGGGTCGTGCGTACAGCACGTTCCGGGAGCGCATGTTCGACGACCACGACCGCGAGGTGCCCGCCAGCCGGGTGTCGTTCGCCAGCGGCGCCAGCCCCCGGCTGGTGCGCTCGTGGTTCAGGCGCGCGAAGAAGTCCTGCTCGGCGCTGGACGCCGTGAGCGCGGGAGCGGCGGCGGCGGGCTCGGCCAGCGCCAGCGAGCCGGTCATGCTGATCGCGAGCACGACGAGGGCGATCAGCCGCGTCGAACGACTGGGTCGCCGTGTCCCGGAGGCATTCACCCCGGAGGGATCGGCCACTCAGCGTGACGGCTTGAGGCCGACTCCAGCGGCCGGGTCCGCGGAGGTAGGGTTTTCCGGGCCAGCCGGGCCCCTGTCGGCCCCGCCGCATCGCGAACCATGCGCCCTTCCTCCCGAACTGCCCTACTCGTCCTGCTGGTCCTCGGCGCCTGGTCGGCGCCCGTGAGCGCGGCCGGACCGGTACCCGACGACCTGCCGCCGGGCTTCGTGGACGGCGAGCCCGTGGGCAGCGCGACGGGTGGTACCGCCGCCACCCCTCCGTCGACCGCCGCGGCGGACGGCGCCGCGCCCGCCGCCGTCACCACCCGCTACTTCGGCGCCAGTGCCTACGCCGCCGTCGAGGGAGCGGTCGCGGCCACCCCGCGATGCTCCACGTTGGGGCCGTTGCAGCTGACCTACTCGATCCTGGCGCCGGCCTTCAAGGAGTCCTCGGCCGCCACCACCGCCGCCACCGCACCGTCGCCGATGACGCTGTCCCGGTACGACGAGTGGAACGGCACCTTCTCGACCGGCTCCAACCGCAGCGCCAACTACGGGCTCTATGCCTTCCGTGATCCGTCGACGCCGTACAAGCGAGCGTTCTGGCATCCGGGCACGGGCATCTGGCAGTACGACAGCGCGGGCGTCGGCGCGCCGTTCACGACCATCGAGGTGATGGACGTCCGGATCGTCGCTCGGGACCTGGCCGCGACCATGCAGGGGTCCTGGTGCGCAGCGAGCGGCACGGCGGCCGCGAAGCGGCAGCAAGCGTGGCGGCCATGGTGGTCGGACACGGACGGGAACGGCACGTCGGACTCGTGCCCGCTGTGCGAGGGCTTCTACCAAGACCTCGTCGCCACCGACGGACCGTCGCTCGTGCCGGGCATCGGCCCGTTGGGCGGCGTGGAGCAGCGGAGGTGCCAGCTCCCCGACACGACGGAGCACACCTGCTGGTACGTGGATCCCGATCGCTCCCAGGGCGCGACGGCGTGGAAGCTGCAACCCCTCGATGGCGGATCGAGCACCGTGGCGCCGACGCCGCTCTCGGCCCCGTTCTACGTCATCGAGCGGAGCGGTCTGGAGGAGCGCTACTGGCTGCGCGACGACTCCGGGTACGCCGTCGACATCCGGGGGCAGCGCCAGATCGGTGGCAACGCCCGCCCGCGGACCGGGCAGCCCACCTCGGGCGTCACGTGGACGTCGGGCGCCGGCCTCTGCGATCTCACGGTGCTCCGCGGACGGTGCGACCTCCTGCCCCCGGCGGGAGTGAACCTGACGAGGGCCGACAGCCTGAACGGGCGGATCCCAGTGGTGGCTGACCTCGACGGCGACGGCGACGACGACGTGATCCTGTACGGCCCCGGATCCACCTCCGACCAGATCGTCTGGACCGATGGGCCGGCGACGTTCCGGCGGGTGACCACCACGGTGTCCGGCACGTACGAGCCGGTCGTCGCCGACCTCGATGGCAACGGGCGGGACGAGGTGCTCTGGTACAGCCCGTCGGCGGGCACGGTGTCGCGCTGGCAGTGGAACGGCGCCGCCTTCGCGATCAGCCAGCACGCTCCCGGCGCCGGCAAGCAGCCCCTCGTCGGCGACGTCGATGGCAACGGCGATGACGAGGTGCACTGGTACGGCGCCGGGTCGGCAACCGACCCGTTCTGGGACCATCGCGCCGGCGTCGTGCAGACGAGCATCCGGAACGTGTCCGGCACGTACCAGCCCATCGTCGGCGACCTCGATGGCAACGGCAGGGACGACGTCCTGTGGTACGGACCCGGTGCGGCCAAGGACTCGCTGTGGCTCTACCGCCAGTCCGGCGCCGCCTACCTCGCCACCAACGTGTCGGGAACCTACGCCCCGTTCGTCGGCGACCTCGATGGCGACGGAGCCGACGACATCGTCTGGTACGCCGCGGGGACCGGCAACGACGCGCTGTGGTGGGGCCGCGCGGGCGGCGTGCCGCTCCCGGGCTCCCTCGACGTCGACGGCACCTACGTGCCGGTGGTCGCCGACGTGCAGGGTGACGGACGTGACGACGTGCTCTGGTACGGACCTGGCACCGCGGCCGACCGATGGTTCCGCTGGACGGCGGGCCGCGTGCAGTCCGTGAGCAGCGGACTCACGATCACGGGCACCTACGAGCCGTTGCCGGGGCGCTTCGGCCACCCGGGACGGAGCGGGATCTTCTGGTACGGCGGATCCGACGCGTACTGGTGGCGATGATCGAACACCATGCCGAGCGGCGGGCCCGGCGCACCGAGATGGCCTGACCGCCCCCCACGATGGTCTTCTCCTCCCCGGTCTTCCTCTGGTACTTCCTGCCGCTCCTGCTCGTCGTCTACTGGTTGCTGCCCGCGCGCTGGCGCAACGCGATCGTCGCCGTCGGCAGCATCCTGTTCTACGCCTGGGGCGCGGCCGCGACCACCGGCCTGCTCCTCGCGGGCATGGCCATCAACTACGTCAGCGGCCTGCTGCTCGGCCAGGAGGAGCGCTCGGACCGGTCGCGCCAGCTCGTCCTCGGCGTCACCGTGGTCATCGACCTGGCGATCCTCGGGACCTGGAAGTACGCCGGGTTCTTCACCGAGCAGGTCGCGTCGCTCAGCGACGCGCTCGGCTTCGGGTGGTCACCGGTGCTGGCCCTCGCCCTCCCGATCGGCATCTCCTTCTACACGTTCCACCTGATCTCGTACGTCGTCGACGTCTACCGACGGGTCTCGACCGCGCAGCGGAACGTGGTGCAGTTCGCCTGCTACATCACGCTCTTCCCCCAGCTCGTCGCCGGTCCGATCGTCCGCTACCACGAGATCGAGACGCAGCTGCGCGATGTGCGCCAGCGTCGCTTCGCGGACTTCGCGGACGGGGTGCCCCGGTTCTGTCACGGCCTCTTCAAGAAGGTCGTCATCGCGGACACCGTGGCGCCGGTGGCCGACGCCGCGTTCGCCGCCAGCGGCGGGCAGCTGACCACGGCGACGGCGTGGGTCGGCGCGGCGGCCTACACGATCCAGATCTACTTCGACTTCTCGGGCTACTCGGACATGGCGATCGGCCTCGGGCGGATGTTCGGGTTCCGGCTGCCCGAGAACTTCGCCCGTCCCTACTCGGCCACGTCGATCACGGACTTCTGGCGCCGGTGGCACCTCTCGCTGTCACGCTGGTTCCGCGACTACCTCTACGTGCCGCTCGGCGGCAACCGGAACACCTACTTCCAGACCTACCGGAACCTCAGCATCGTGTTCCTCCTGACGGGGCTGTGGCACGGAGCCAACTGGACGTTCATGGTCTGGGGTGCGTACCACGGCCTCCTCCTCGTCATCGAGCGGGCCACCGGGCTCAGTCGCGCCCCGACGAGCACGCCCGCCGTCGTCGTCCACCGGGCGGTCACCCTCGTGCTCGTGATGGTCGGATGGGTGTTCTTCCGCTCGCCGACGATGTCCGTCGCGCTGTCGATGCTCGGGGCGATGTTCTCGCCCGCCGGTCTCGTGCTCAGCGACCTCGTCCAGGCGGCGCTCACCAACCAGCGCGAGGTGATCCTGGCCCTCGCCTCGTTGACCGTCCTCCTGCCCGGGTGGTTCGTGGTGGGCCGCTTCCTCGATGACCCGGCCCGCCAGGACCGCGTGACCCGGTGGGTCAGGGTGGCCGTCGCGGGCACGCTCGGTCCCGTGGGTGCGCTCACCGTCGCCGCCGGCTCCTTCAGCCCCTTCCTCTACTTCCAGTTCTGATGGCCACCGAGATCATCGACCCGCCCCCGCCGTCCTCCCGGTCGACACCGCTCGTGGCCGTCGCCGTGATCGGGCTCGTCCTCCTGTTCCTGCCGGCGCTGGCGTTCGTGGTGGGTGCGCGAGCAGAGCCGATCGAGAACCGTCCCCTGGCCGACCTCCCGTCGCCGGCCGACGGCTGGTCGTTCTTCCCGGGCATGAACGCCTGGAGCACCGACCACCTCCCGCTGCGCAAGGATGCGGTCGAGCTGAACGACCGGCTCGTGGAGGGCCTGTTCGGCGAGGCGCCGGTGACCGGCGGGAGCAGCGGGCCGGCCGTCGGCGGGAGCGGCGGGCGCCGGATCCCTCGACAACCTGTTCCCCCGGGTCATCGAGGGCGAGGATGGCTGGCTCTACCTCGGCAGCGACATGAAGAACCCGTGCCTGGCGGAGCGGGACGTCGGTGACACCGTCGACGAGCTCGTCGCCCTGCGGGACACGGTGGAGGCGAGTGGCCGGCGGTTCGTCTTCGTCGTGGCACCCGACAAGTCGTCCGTCGTGCCCGAGCACCTGCCGGGCACCTACCCCGGCGAGCGGTGCGCGGCCGAGCGCAAGGCGGCGATGTGGCAAGCGCTGGGAGCGATCGAGGGCCGCGAGTCCTGGCTCATCGACCTCCGCGAGCCGTTGCTCGAGCGCCAAGCGGCCGACGGGGTGGACATCTATCGCCAGCACGACACGCATTGGACCCCGCGCGGCGGCGCGGTGTTCGGCCAGGAGCTCCTCGGGGTCCTCGAGCCGGGCCTCACCTCCTACGCGGACGTGGTGCAGACGGGCACGCGAGATCGAGCCGGGGACCTGGCGGCGCTGCTCGGACGGGTCGCCATCGACACGTACGCGGTCTGGGAGCTCCAGCGGGCGGGGGTCGTGCCGCCCGACGACCTCCCTTCGCCTGGCCCGCGCCCCGTGCGGTTGCAGACCACGAGCACCGACGCGGCCCTCTTCCGCCCGCCCACGCTGCTGCTCGGCGACAGCTTCACGGCGGCATCAAGGCCGCTCGTGTACCCGCTGTTCGCCGACCTGACCGTGCTCCACTCCCAGAGCGGCGCCAGCGATCCGAGCGTGATCGCGGACGCCATCGCCGCGTCGGAGGTCGTCGTGCTCGAGGTGGTCGAGCGGGATCTGGTGTCGGAGGAGGTCCCGATCCTCGCTCCGTCGCTGCGGGCCGCCGTCGCCGCGGCGCTGGGTTGACGCGCTCGGCCCGCGACCCTGCACCGATGGCGCAGGCTGCTCGCCTACCCTCCCTCCGCATGCCTGCTCGTGCGGCCGTCCGTCGCCGCCGATGGTTCAGCGAGCCCGCATCCCGGGCTCACTGGGCCGGCAGGACCGGGCTCCCTCCCGTCGTCCTCCTGGCGACCGTCGCCTGGGTGGGCATCCTCCTCGCCTACTCGCTGCTCGTGCCGCTCTTCCGGGCACCCGACGAGCTCCAGCACGTCGGCCTGGTGATCGCCAGCCGCACCTCACCGGGCTACGGCGACTACGACAGCACCTTCACCGACGTCCGGGTCGAGGCGGGCGCCCGCCTCCTCGGGCGCCCGGCGCTGGCCTCCACCGGCCAGTCGGCAGAGGCCATCCCGCGAGGTGAGCGCCCCACGCTCGACGAGCTCGGCTCGCCGGGGCCCGCGGGGCGGAACCAGCAGACCCAGCACCCGCCGCTCTACTACGCGTCGATGGGTGCCGCGTCCACCTTCATCACGACGATGATCCCCGGCGAGGCGACCTGGTCGTTCGACCGGCTCGTGTACCTGTTGCGGGTGCTCAACGTGGCGCTCGTGGCCGCGATCCCCGCCATCGCGTACCTGACGGCCCGGCGGATCGGGGTGTCGGTCCGCGCGTCCGTCTTCGCCTGCCTGCTGGTGATGGCGATACCCCAGCTCGCCCACATCGGTTCGTCGGTCAACAACGACAACCTCGTCGTGCTCCTCGGTGCGCTCGCCGCCCTCGGCGCGGCCGCGGTGACCGTCGGCGACCTGACGCGCCGCCGCGCGGTGTGGCTCGGGGTCGTGCTCGGCCTGGCGCTGCTCACCAAGGCCACGTCGTTCACCTTCGTGCCGATGGTGGTGCTCGCCTACGCGATCCACCTGCGCAGCGACGCGCGCCTCGTGGTCCGGCGCGTCCTCGAGACCGGCGCCGTGGCCTTCCTCGCCGGCGGGTGGTGGCTGGCCAAGAACCTGATCCAGCACGGCACCGTGCAGCCGAGCGACGCCTTCTACCTCGTGCCCCAAGACGTCGAGCCGGTCGTGGGGGACTGGGCCGAGCGGTTCTTCTACCTCCTCCCGGTGCGCTTCTGGGGCCACTTCGGGTACCTGGAGGTGAAGCTCAACCGTCCGCTCATCGTGTTCGGCACGGCGCTCGTGCTCGGCGGGATCGTGTGGGCGCTGGCCCAGCGTCGCCGCCGCGTCCCGGTCGCGGTGCTGCTGGTGCCGTTCGCCGGTTCCCTGGTGCTGCTCGCCCGCAAGACCTGGAACCGCTACCTGCTCGTCGGACGGCCGATCCCGGGGATCCAGGGTCGCTACCTCTTCGTCAGCATCGTCGGCATGGTGGTCGCCGTCGCCTCGGCGATCGACGCCCTGCCCCGGTGGATCCACCGCTGGGTGGTCGGCTTCGGCGCCGCCCTGGTCGTGGCCATGCACGTGATGGCCGTGCGGGTGATCGTGCGGCGGTTCTGGGGCACCGAGGCGGAGGCGTGGAACGACCGCCTGGACGACCTGCGGGCCTGGTCCCCGCTGCCGGCCCTGCTCACCGACCTCGTGCTCGCCGGTTCCGTGCTGGTCATGGTGGCGCTGGCGGTGGTCTGCGTCCTCGACGCCGTCGTCCCGGAGCCCGACGCAGGGGCCGAGGGGCCGGCATGACCGCCATGACGTCGGTCACAAGACCCCGCTCGCATGGCCCGGCCCGCGTCCGGTGTGCGATCCTCTTCCTCCCTGCTGGCCGGCCCGATCACGTGCGGTCGAGGCCCGTCCCGTCCCCTGCCAACGCACGCGCCCCACGCGGCGCGCCGCTGTGCTGGGCCCCCTGAGAGGTCCCGTGTCCCCGGTCATCGAGCTCTGGAGCTACCGCAGCCTGATCGCCAACCTGGCGCAGCGCGAGCTCAAGTCGAAGTACAAGCGCAGCGCGCTCGGCTGGCTCTGGTCGCTGCTCAACCCGGGCCTCACGCTGATCATCTACACGATCGTGTTCGGCTCGTTCATCCGCATCCCCCCGCCGGTGGCCGGCAACGGTGAGCTCAACTCCTTCGCCCTCTACCTGTTCGCGGCGCTCGTGTCCTGGAACTTCTTCAACGCGGTCGTGGTCGGTTCGATGTCGGCGCTCGTGGGCGCCGGGCCGCTCCTCAAGAAGGTGTACTTCCCCGCCGCCTGTCCTCCGATCGCCAACGCCCTCACGGCCCTGAACCAGGCGGCGATCGAGACGGGGATCCTCGTGGTGGTCATGGTGGCCGTGGGGAACGCCTCGTTCGTGTTCCTCGCCTACCCCCTGGTGCTGGCGCTGCTGTTCGCGTTCTCCCTGGGCCTGGGGCTCGTGCTCAGCGTCGGGAACGTCTACCTGCGCGACGTCGGCTACATCGTCGGCATCGGGCTCCAGGCGCTCTTCTACGCGACGCCCGATCATCTACACCCTCGACTTCGTGCCCGAGATGTTGGGCCCGCTCCCGGTGGGCGAGATCGTGCGATGGAACCCGCTCACGCAGTTCGTCGAGGCCTCGCGGAGCATCTTCTACGCGCTCGAGTTCCCGGACGCCGCGACGTGGCTGTACCTCGTGGTCGTGTCCGCGGCCAGCCTCGGGTTCGGCTGGATGATCTTCGAGCGCATCTCGCGCGACGTGGTGGAGGAGCTGTGACCGCGCCGGCCATCGTCGTGGACGACGTCTCCAAGCGCTTCCGCCTGTACAAGGAGCGGACGTCGAGCCTCAAGGAGCTCGTCACGCGACGGTCGATGAGCCGCTACGAGGAGTTCTGGGCGGTCCGCGACGTGAGCCTCACCGTGCCGCACGGCTGCACCTACGGGCTGATCGGGCACAACGGGTCGGGGAAGTCGACGCTGCTCCGCGTCATGGCCGGCATCCACCGTCCGAACAAGGGCTCCGTGTCGATCCAGGGTCGAGTGTCCGCGCTGCTGGAGCTGGGAGCAGGGTTCCACCCGGAGCTGTCGGGCCGCGAGAACGCGTACCTCAACGGCGCCATCCTGGGGCTCTCCCGTCGCGACATCGACGAGCGGATCGACTCGATCATCGACTTCTCGGGGCTCGGTGACTTCATCGACAGCCCCGTCAAGGTGTACTCGAGCGGCATGTACGTCCGCCTGGGCTTCTCGGTGGCCGTGCACGTCGACCCGGAGATCCTGATCATCGACGAGGTCATCGCCGTCGGCGACGAGGACTTCCAACGCCGCTGCTTCGACCACCTCTACAAGATCCGCCAGCAGGGCGTGACGATCGTGGTCGTGTCCCACAGCCTCGGGCTCATGCAGACCCTCTGCGACGAGGTGGCGTGGCTCGACCACGGCCACCTCCTGGAAGACGGGCCCGCGCCCGAGGTGGTCCGGTCCTACGTGGAGCAGGTCAACCAGGCCGAGGTCGATCGCATCGAGGCGGGCGTCTCGGCCGACCGATCGGGCCTCATCCCGCAGCTGGACCTCGAGGGCGGCCAGAAGCCGATCACGATCGAGCGAGCCTCGCTGGTCGACCCCGACGGTCAGGCCGTGTCCGTGGCCATGAGCGGTGCGCCCACCACGCTTCGGATCGCCTACGACGCGCATCGCCCGGTGGAGCAGCCGATCTTCTCGTTCGCGGTCGAGGACATGGCGGGGATCCACATGGCGAACCCGGAGGTCCGCACCGCCGAGCAGGAGCCCGGCCTCGTGCTGTCCGGCCGCGGTCACATCGACTACGCCATCCCGCAGCTGTCGCTGGCCCCGGGGGAGTACCTCGTGAGCCTGGCCATCCACGACGCCCACGGCCTGGTGCGCCTCGACTTCGCCGATCGGATCGTCACCCTCCGCGTCCAGCCCGGGGAGAAGCCCCTCAACGGCAAGGTCGACCTGCTCGGCACCTGGACCCACCCTGCACCGGACACCGTGGAAGCGGAGACGAGCTGACCATGGACACCGAGCGCTACCGGTCGGCGGCCGAGCGGTTCCTCCCTCGCGGCAGCGCGCGTTGGGACGTGGCCCGGGTCGGCTTCCGCACGGCACGCGATCTGCGGCTCCACCTCGACGAGCTCCGCCAGTCGTTCGCCGTCGGACGCCCGCGCGGCGCCGGCACCTATGCCGCCTGGATCTCCGAGCACCGGGCCACGCCCGAGCAGCTCGTCGCCCAACGCGACGTCGTCGCCACCTCGACGCGTGCACCGGAGGTGGCCGTCGAGCTGCTCCTCATCGCCGCACCCGGTTCCGAGGGGGACCTGGCTCGGACGATCCGGTCGCTGCAGGTGCAGACCGATCACCGGTGGACGGCGCGCGTGGTCGGGGGAGCCGCGGCGCCCTCGGACGATCCCCGGGTCGCCGCAGGTGGCGCGGAGGTCGGAGGCGTCGCCCTGCGGGCGGAGCTCGAGACCGGTCCTCCCGACGCGTTCGTCATGGCGCTCGAGGCGGGCGACCTGTGCGAACCCGACCTCGTGTTCGAGGTGGCGGCCGCGGTGTGGGAGCAGCCCACCGTCGACATCGTCCACGTGGACGACGACCTGCTGGCGGCCGACGGCTCCGTCAGCACCCCGCGGTTCCGCCCGTCGTGGTCACCGGACACCCTGCTGTCGGCCAACTACCTCGGCCGCTCGTTCGCGGTGCGCCGCCGAGCCCTCGCCGAGCACGCGTCCGTCGCCGACGTGACCGACACCGACGCTCTCTGGTGGGACCTGCTGCTGGGCCTCGACCTCGGCGACGAGCAGGTCCGCCGGATCCCCCAGGTGCTCCTCCACCTGGGCCGGCGACCCGCCGCCCCCGCCGACGGCAACCTGCTCGTCGAGGCGCACCTCCACCGTCGCGGCCACGCCCCCGAGCAGGTCTCCGTGCAGGCCGCGGCCGGCGACACGGTGCGGGTCCGGTGGATCCCCGATGCCTGGCCCTCCGTCGACATCGTCATCCCCACGCGCCACAACCGACCGCTGATGACGGCCGCGCTCGCGTCGTTGGCGTCCACCGACTACCCGGGTCTGGGCGTGCGGATCATCGACAACGGCGGACGCACGCCGGACAACGAGGCGTGGTACCAGGCCCAGGCCGAGTCGCTCGGCCTCGACCTCCAGGTGGAGTGGTGGGACGAGCCGTTCAACTACTCCCGCGTGAACAACGTGGCCGCCGCCGCCAGCGGCGCGGACGTGCTCGTGTTCATGAACGACGACGCCGTGGCGGTCGATGCCGACTGGCTCCGCGAGGTGGCGGGATGGGCGCAGCAGCCCGACATCGGGCTGGTGGGGCTCCAGCTCATCGACGGCGACGGGAACATCCAGCACGGCGGGGTCATCCTGGGGTTGGAGGGGTTCGCCGGCCACCTGTTCCAGGGGATGGCGCCGGGCGAGGACTCCCTCCTCGGCTCCACGCGCTGGTACCGGGACGTGCTCTCCGTGACCGCCGCGTGCGTCGGCGTGCGACGCGCCCTCTTCGAGGAGATCGGTGGCTTCGACGAGCGCTTCGTGCTGTGCGGCAGCGACGTGGTCCTCGGCCTGGACACGACCTTCCTCGGCCTGAGGAACGTCGTCCTGCCGCACGTCGAGGTGCGGCACCTCGAGTCCGCCACCCGTGGCTCCAACGTTCCCGCTGGCGACTTCTTCGCGAGCATCTGGCGCTACCAGAAGCACCTCGTCGGGGGCGATCGGTACCACTCGCCGAACCTCTCCCTCCTGACGACCCGGCCCACGCTCCGACCGCGCGATGAGGCCCCGGCGATGGCCCGAGCGTCCGAGCAGCTCGGTCGGCCCTACGGCGTCTTCCGTCAGACGACCGACGAGAAGGAGATCGACTGGCTGGCATCGATCTGCCGTTCGGACTCCACGCTGCGACCCTCGGTGGAAGCCGGGCACGCCACCGTGGCCGGCCACCACGACGTGCGCACGGTCAACTGGTTCCTCCCCGATCTCGACAGCCCGTTCTACGGCGGCGTCAACACCGCCTTCCGGATCGCCGACCAGCTGGCGGCCGATCACGGCGTGGTCAACCGGTTCGTGCTGATGGCGGCCGAGAACGAGCAGTTCTTCTCGTCCGCGCTGGCCGCCGCCTTCCCCCGTCTCGCCTCGTCGCCGCTCGCCTTCTACGACGGGTCGGTGGAGTCGATGGAGGCCTCCGTGCCGGCCGCGGACGTCTCGATCGCGACCCTGTGGGTGACCGCGTACTCGGTGGCCCACTTCACCCGCACGGCCCGCCGCATGTACCTCATCCAGGACTTCGAGCCGATGTTCTACCCGGCCGGCTCCCTCTACGCCCTGACGGAGGAGACCTATCGCCTCGGCCTCTACGGGCTGTGCAACACCGAGCGGCTGCGCGACATCTACACCGACCGCTACGGCGGAGCCGGCTACGCGTTCATGCCGGCGGTGCAGACCGATGTGTTCCACTCGGTCGGCCGGCGGCCTCACGCCCACGACGGACCGACCCGGGTGTTCCTCTACGCCCGGCCCGGCCACTGGCGGAACTGCTGGGAGCTCGCCGGCCCGGCCCTCGACCTCGTGAAGCGCCGCTTCGGCCAGGACGTGGAGATCGTCACCGCCGGCTCGTGGGCGCGCCCGGAGGACCTCGGTCGTGGCATCGAACACCGCGGCCTGCTCGACTACCGAGACACGGGCGCCCTCTACCGCACCTGCGACGTCGGCGTCGCGCTCACGCTGTCGGAGCACCCGTCGTACCTGCCGCTCGAGCTCCTGGCCTGCGGGACGCCAGTGGTCGCCTTCGACAACCCGGCCGGCGACTGGCTGCTGCGCCATGAGGAGAACTGCGTTCGCACGCCCTCGCACGGTCGACGGGCTGGCGGAGGGCATCAGCCGGCTCGTCGCCGACGTCGACCTCCGCGAGCGCCTGTCGGCGCGGGGGCTCGAGGACATCGCGGCGCGGCACGCCGACTGGCCGGGTGCGCTGAGCGGCATCTACGACTTCCTCTGCGATCCGGAGGCGGTGCGCCGTGGTTGAGCGGGCCAAGTACCAGGCTCGGTACGACGAGTCGGGCTCATCGGGCAGCGCCGTCCGCCTCGTGGAGCGAGCCGGTCGGGAGGGGGTGGTGCTCGACCTCGGGTGCGGCTACGGCCACGTGTCGGAGCCCATCCGCGACCTCGGGCTCACCTACGTGGGCCTCGACATCGACCGCGAGGCCCTCACCGACCTCGAGCAGCGCGGGTTCGAGGTGGGGACCCTCGACCTCCAGGTCTCCGCCCCCGAGCTGGCGGCTCGACTGGACGACGCGGTGGGGGAGCGGCCCCTCGCCGTGGTGCTGATCCTCGACGTCCTGGAGCACCTCGTCGACCCGGCGGCCTGCGTGGAGGCGCTGGCCCTGCTGGCCGCGCGCCGGCCCGGCACCGAGCTCGTGGTCAGCCTGCCCAACATCACGCACGTGGAGATCGCGGGCAAGCTCCTCCTCGGGCGCTGGGACCTGCTCGACATCGGTCTGCTGGACCGAACCCACCTGCAGCTGTTCGACGGTCGCCGGGCCGTCAGCCTGCTGACCGACGCCGGCTGGCAGCGGGGTCGATGCCGACGACGTGACGGCGCTGATCACCGAGCAGCACACCCTGCCCGACGCCCCGCAGCTGCGACGAGGCGCGCCGCTGCGCGAGGTCCTCGAGGCGGTG
Organism: uncultured Microthrixaceae bacterium; assembly: GCA_963721695.1. Lineage (GTDB taxonomy): Bacteria > Actinomycetota > Acidimicrobiia > Acidimicrobiales > VFJN01 > VFJN01. The sequence goes on along the minus strand of CAVRKU010000002.1, from coordinate 14,904 downwards.
CGACGCCGGGCCGACGAGCACGGCCACACCTACCAGTTCGTCCGCCGCTACCAGCTCGATCCCGCCGGCGGTGCGCTCGTCGAACCGAGCTCGCCGGCCGCCGGACCCCTCATCGCCCTGGTCCTCGACGGCCCCGCCGCCGGTGATGCGGCGCTGTTGCAGAGCATCCGGCTCCAGGAGGATCGCGACCTCACCGTGCTCGTCCCCGACACGAGCGCCGATCTCGAGGAGCAGGTCGGCGTGCCGGTCGTCACCTGGGATGACGATCCGATCGACGCGCTGCGCGCCGTCGGGGCCCGCTTCGTGGTCGTGGTGAGCGAGGGGACCGTGCTGAGCCCCGGCTACACGCGCGAGGTGCGCCGGATCGCCGAGGCGTCCCCTGGCAACGTGGCCACCGTCGCGTGCGCGGCGGAGCGCATGGAGGGGCCCCGCCTCGAGGTCGCGCCGTTCGAGCTCGTGGGAGTGTCTCCGGCGGGGGTGGTCATCCCGGCCGCCTACGCCCTGCCCGCGAGCGCCGTGGTCGACGCGGGGCTGGGCGCCCTCGGGCCCAGCCAGGCGGATCTCGCCACCACGATCGCCCGCTGCGTCATGTGGTGCGGCCGGGCGGACTCGGACGACGATCGCGCTCGCGGCCTCCCCGACCTCGGGGTTCGAGCTGGACGAGGTGCTCGCCGAGGTGTTGGCCCGCCTCGACGCGGAGCCGATGATCCACGGACGCGGCGGGCTCGGCGCGACCGTCGCCGGCGCCCGCGAGCTCGCGCTCGCCCGCACCGCGCTCGCCGATCTGCGCGTGCGCTACGAGGCCCTGGCGCGTGCTCGGGACAGCGAGGTCGCCGAGCTCCACGCCCGGATCGCACGTGTGTCGACACCCTGGGGCGCCCTCAGCTTCGCGGTCGCCCGGGGAGCCGCCGCCATCGTCCGTCGCATCCGCCGCACCGCTCCCCCGGAGGACCGATCGTGAAGCTGATCATCCAGATGCCGTGCCTGAACGAGGAGGACCAGCTGCCGATCTCGCTGGCGGCGCTGCCCCGCGAGGTGCCCGGCTTCGACGTCGTCGAGTGGCTCATCATCGACGACGGGTCCACCGACGCCACGATCGACGTGGCCAAGGGCCTCGGCGTCGACCACGTCGTCAAGCTCACGAACAACAAGGGGCTGGCCTACGCGTTCCAGGCCGGACTGGACGCGTGCCTCAAGCTCGGTGCCGACGTCATCGTCAACACCGACGCCGACAACCAGTACTCGGCCGACGACATCCCCACGCTCGTGGCTCCGATCGTGGCCGGTGCGGCCGACATGGTGATCGGCGACCGGAACGTCATGGACATCGAGCACTTCTCGTTCGTGAAGAAGCGCCTCCAGCGGATGGGCAGCTGGGTGGTGCGCCAAGCGTCGGACACGGAGGTGCCCGACGCGACATCGGGCTTCCGGGCCTACAACCGGGAGGCCGCCCTCGGCCTCACCGTCGTGTCCCGGTTCACCTACACGCTCGAGTCGCTCATCCAGGCGGGCAAGAGCCTCGTCGCGGTGGACCACGTGGTGGTGGGCACCAACCCCCAGCTGCGCGAGTCGCGGTTGTTCGGGTCGATGTGGGGCTACGTCCGGCGGAACCTCGTGGCCATCTTCCGCATCTACACGGGCTACGAGCCGCTGAAGGTCTTCACGAGCCTGGCGATCATCCTGCTCCTGCTCAGCATGGCGGCGTGGTCCCCCTTCGTGTGGGACTGGGTCGTGAACGGCGACACCGATGGCCACCTGCAGTCGATCGTGGTCGGGGGCGTCCTGCTCGTCGCGAGCGCGCAGGCCTTTGCGCTCGGCGTGATCGCGGACCTCATCGCGTCCCACCGGATCGTGTCGCAGCGCACGTTGGAGCGCGTGCGGCGCATCGAGCTGGAGCTGGGCATCGGCCCGTCGCACTACGTGTACGGGCCTGGGCCCCAGGATCAGTAGCGGGCGTCGTCGGGGCCGAGGAAGGCCTCGAGGAGCTCATGGGCGGCCGTCGTCGCGGCCGTCCGGCCCTCGGCGACCGAGGTCTCGAGCTCGGCCACGCGATCGGGCACGCCGGGATGGTCTCGGAACCGGTCGAGCAGGGTGTCGGTCACCTCGCTCCACATCCACGCGACGCCTTGCCGAGCGCGCAGCTGCTCGAGCGGTTCGCCGTCGAGCCGGGCCCGGGCCGCGACGATCTCCGTCCAGAGCTCTGGCACCCCGGCGCCGGTCAGGGCCGAGCACGTGGCGACCGAGACGTCCCACCCGGGCCGCTTGGGCCGCAGCAGGTGGACCGCGTTGCGGAGGTCGCCCATCGTTCGGTCAGCGGCGCTGACCAGGTCGCCGTCGGCCTTGTTGACCACGATGATGTCGGCCAGCTCCATGATCCCGCGCTTGATGCCCTGGAGCTCGTCGCCGCCGGTCGGGGACGCGACGAGCACGAACAGGTCGACGAGGTCGGCGACCGCCACCTCCGACTGCCCGACTCCGACCGTCTCCACCAGCACCACGTCGAAGCCGGCCGCCTCGCAGAGGAGCAGCGCCTCTCGTGTGCGCCGAGCCACGCCGCCGAGCGACCCGGACGTGGGGGACGGGCGGATGAAGGCCGCCGGGTGGCGGCCGAGGTCGGACATCCGGGTCTTGTCGCCCAGGACCGACCCGCCGGAGATGGTGCTCGACGGGTCGACCGCGAGCACGGCGACGCGGCGCCCCTGGTCGATGGCGTGCTGGCCGACCGCTTCGATCAGGGTCGACTTGCCCGAGCCTGGCGCGCCGGAGATGCCGATCCGGACCGCCCCGCCGGTGCGGGGGAGGAGCGCCTCGATCAGCGCCGCGGCGCGCTGCCGATGGTCGGCGCGGGTCGACTCCACGAGCGTGATCGCGCGCGCCAGCGCCCGCCGGTCGCCGTCCGCGACCGCGTCGACCAGGGCGTCGTCGTCGGAGGTCACGCCGTGCTGACCGTCAGCGGCGATCGGAGCGCTCGCGGAGGAGCTGGAGGACGCTCGTGGCGGCGTCGGGGATGTTCGTGCCCGGCCCGAAGATGGCCACGACACCGGCCTCGCGGAGCTCGTCGTAGTCCTGCGGGGGGATCACGCCTCCGCACACGACGAGGATGTCGTCGCCACCGGCGCGCGCCAGCTCCTCGATGAGCTGTGGCACCAGCGTCTTGTGGCCGGCGGCGAGGCTGGACACGCCCACGACGTGCACGTCGTTCTCGACCGCGGCCCGGGCGACCTCCTCCGGCGTCTCGAAGAGCGGCCCGAAGTCGACGTCGAAGCCGATGTCGGCGAACGCGGTCCCCACCACCTTGGCGCCCCGGTCGTGACCGTCCTGGCCCATCTTGGCCACCAGCAGTCGAGGGCGGCGTCCCTCCACCTCGGCGAACTCCCGCACCTCGGCCGCGATCGCCTCGAAGGCCGCGTCGCCATCGAAGGCTGATCCGTACACGCCGGTGATGCTACGGATCTCCGCCTTGTGGCGGCCGAACACCGCCTCCATGGCATCGCTCATCTCGCCGACCGTGGCCCGCGCTCGTGCCGCGTCGATGCAGAGGGCGAGGAGGTTGCCGTCACCGGCGGCGCCCTCGCGAAGCCGGTCGAGGGCGGCCTCGCAGGCGGCCGCGTCGCGGGTCGCGCGGATCTGCTCGAGGCGAGCCACCTGCTGCTCGCGCACCTTGGTGTTGTCGATGTCGAGCACGTCGACGTGCCCCGGCTCGTCGGCCCGGTACTTGTTGACGCCGACGATGACCTCCTCGCCGCGGTCCACGCGCGCCTGTCGGCGGGCGGCGGCCTCCTCGATCCGGAGCTTCGGCATGCCGGAGGCGACCGCCTTGGTCATGCCGCCCAGCTCCTCGACCTCCTCGATGATCGTCCACGCCCGGTCGGCGAGGGCCTGGGTGAGCGCTTCCACGTAGTAGCTGCCGCCGAGGGGGTCGACGACCTTGGGGATGCCGGTCTCCTCCTGGATCACCAGCTGGGTGTTGCGGGCGATGCGGGACGAGAAGTCGGTGGGCAGGCCGAGGGCCTCGTCGAAGGAGTTGGTGTGGAGGCTCTGGGTGCCCCCCAGCACCGCCGCCATGGCCTCGATGGTGGTGCGGACGACGTTGTTGTACGGGTCCTGCTCGGTGAGGGACACCCCGCTCGTCTGGCAGTGGGTCCGCAGCATCCGCGACTGCGGGCTCTGCGGTTCGAAGGTGCCCATCACGCGATCCCACAGGAGGCGCGCCGCCCGGAGCTTGGCCACCTCCATGAAGAAGCTCATCCCGATGGCGAAGAAGAACGAGAGCCGCGGGGCGAAGGCGTCGATGTCGAGGCCCCGGCCGGTGGCGAAGCGGGCGTACTCCCAGCCGTCGGCGATCGTGAAGGCCAGCTCGAGGTCGGCCGTCGCCCCGGCCTCCTGCATGTGGTAGCCGGAGATGGAGATGGAGTTGAAGCGAGGCATGTGCTCGGCGGTGTGGCTGATGATGTCGGCCACGATCCGCATGCTCGGCTCGGGCGGGTAGATGTAGGTGTTGCGGACCATGAACTCCTTGAGGATGTCGTTCTGGATGGTCCCGCTGAGCTGGTCCGCGCTGACGCCCTGCTCCTCCCCGGCGACGATGAAGCTGGCCAGCACGGGGAGCACGGCGCCGTTCATCGTCATCGACACCGACATCTTCTCGAGGGGGATGCCGTCGAAGAGGATCTTCATGTCCTCCACGGAGTCGATCGCCACGCCGGCCTTGCCGACGTCGCCCACGACGCGCGGGTGGTCGGAGTCGTACCCGCGGTGCGTCGCCAGGTCGAACGCGACGGACACGCCTTGCTGGCCCGAGGCGAGGTTCCGTCGGTAGAAGGCGTTCGACTCCTCGGCCGTCGAGAACCCCGCGTACTGGCGGATCGTCCACGGTCGGCCCGTGTACATGGTGGCGCGCACCCCCCGCACGAACGGGCTCAACCCGGGGAGCGAGTCGGCGTGCTCGACGCCGTCGAGGTCCGCCGCGGTGTACAGCGGCTGCACGACGATGCCTTCGGGGGTCTCCCAGGCCAGCGTGTCCGGGTCGGCGCCCTTGAGGTCCTTCGTGGCGAGCGCCCGCCAGGCCTGGGGGCTCACTGGGTCGGTCACGGGCCCGAGGATAGGGGGGTCAGGCGGCGCGGACGAACCGCCGCGCGATCGGCACCGCCTCGGTCGCGTAGTCTCGATCGCACGATGTGGAGCCGCTGTCGATCTCGTACCGCCCCTGCTCGTCATCGCCCGTCATGAGCCGCCGCCTCGCCGAACGGGCCTCGGATGTGCTGGGCCGCCACGTCGGACGGCGCGGGTTCCTCGCCGGCTCGGCCGTGGTGGGGAGCGCGCTGGTGTCCGCACCGGTGCAGTTCGCCCTGCGACCGGGCACGGCGCACGCCGCCGTCTGCTCGTGCAGCGGCTCGACGTGCGCCTGCGGTTCCCTCTGCTGTGACGGCTACACCGAGTTCTGCTGCACCATCAGCGGCCAGAACTCCTGCCCCCCGGGAACCCTCACGGGCGGGTGGTGGAAGGTCGATGGGTCGAGCTACTGCGGCGGCAGCGCTCGCTACTACGTGGACTGCAACGCCCGGTGCGGAACGTGCGGCTGCGGCTCGAGCGGCATCTGCTCGGGGAGCTGCTCGGGCACGCGCTGCGGGTGCGGGCGCGGCTCCTGCTCGAACCGCAAGGCCGGCTGCACCGGGTTCCGCTACGGCCAGTGCCACCAGAACGTGGCCTGCCTCGGTCCGATCGTGTGCCGGGTCGTCACCTGCGTCCCGCCCTGGCAGACCGACTCGACGTGCGGCACGGCGGTGCGGGTCGACAACGCGACGCGCAACCACCACCGGCCCTGCCTCGCCGGCACGCCGTTCGGCGCCATCAACACCCTCACCGGCACGAGCGGTGAGATCCACGTCACCGGGTGGGCGATCGATCCGGACACCACCGCCCCGATCCGGGTCCACATCTACCAGGACGGCGTGCAGAAGGCCTCCGTGCTCGCCAACGGCCCGCGGCCCGACGTGGGTGCCTCCTATCCCGGCTCCGGTTCCAACCACGGCTTCGACGTGCGGTTCAAGGCGACTCCCGGGGCCCACGAGGTCTGCGCCTACGGCATCTCGGTGGGCGCCGGCGGCAACCCGAAGATGGCCTGCCGGTCCGTCACCGTCGCGTCGTCGCCCTACGGCAACGTCGAGGTCGCCGCCATCCAGGAGGGCGAGCTCCACGTCTCCGGGTGGGCCATCGACCCGCACACCAACGACCCCATCCGCATCCACGTGTACCTCGACGGCAACGGGCTCGACAGCTTCGCGGCCGACCTCCCGCGCCCCGACGTCGAGGCCCGCCACCACCGTGGCGCCAACCACGGCTTCGACCGGCGCTACCGCATCCCCGTGGGCACGCACGAGGTGAAGGTGTTCGCCATCGACGTCGGCCCCGGCGGGCGCAACACGCGCCTGCTCACGCGCACGGTGTCCTTCGGCAGCAACCCCTTCGGACGCATCGACTCGGTCGAGTCGGCCGGCGCGGGGCGCCTGCGGGTGCGGGGCTGGGCCATGGACCCGAACACCACCGCACCGATCCGCGTGCACCTCTACGTCGACGGGGCCGGCGCCGCGAGCCTGCTCGCGGACGACGGCCGATCCGACCTGAGCGCGTTCGGGAACGGGCTCGGCCACGGCTTCGACGAGGTGATCGACGCGGGCTCGTCATCCGTCGTCACCGCGTTCGCGATCAACGACGGCGCCGGTTCCAACCCCAAGATCGGCACCTGGCCCTGATGGCGGCGGCTCTCATCGCGCTGGGCCTGGTGTGCGCCCTGCTGGGGGTGCTCGTGGTGGGCCTCCTGCGCAGCCATGCCGACATCCTGCGGGCCCTCCACGATCTCGGGGTCGGCGATGCCCAGCTCCGCGGCGAGGCCCCGTCCGCCTCGCGGCCCCCCCAGGGGATCCGCACGGTGCCGGGCGTGGCGGAGCCCAGCGCGCGTTCAGCCCTCGGCCGCCTGCACGACATCGACGGGGCGCTGCCGGACGGGGGCGTCGCCCACATCGCCCTCGAGGACACCCCTGGCACCACGCTCCTCGCGTTCCTCTCCACCGGTTGCACGACCTGTCAGGACTTCTGGCGGGCCTTCGGCACCGACGACGTGTCGCTCGTCCCCGGCGTCGACACGCGCGTCGTCGTCGTCACCAAGGGTCCTGAGGAGGAGAGCCCGGGAGCGGTCGCCGAGCTGGCGCCGAGCCGGGTCACCACGGTCATGTCCTCGGAGGCATGGGACGACTACGACGTGCCCGTCTCCCCGTACTTCCTCCTGGTCGACGGCACGCTCGGCGTGGTGGGGGAGGGCGCGAGCGCCTCCTGGGGGCAGGTCGTGGACCTGCTCGGACGGGCGCTCGCCGATCGCGGGATCACGCAGGAGCCCGAGCGCCTCAGCCGGCGCGACCTCCTCATGGGTCGCGACAGGGAGCTCCGCGCCGATCGAGAGCTGGCCGCCGCCGGCATCGAGCCAGGGTCGCCGCAGCTCTACGGCACCAGCAGCTCGGAGGAGCCAGGCGCCGATGGGTGACCTCCGCGCCTTCGGCATCACCGTCGACCTGCCCCGCGGCTGGGACGGCCGCATCTACCGACGCGCTCCCGCGCCCGCGAGCCGTGCCGTCGGCGCCGTCGCGGCGGGGGCCGAGGTCACGGACCTGGCCGCGGACGAGGGCACGGTGCAGCCCGTGGCGCACCTCGCCAACTTCCCGCTGCCGGCCGATCGGGGCGACTACGGCTCCGGGGCCGTCGAGCGGATGGGCCCCGGTCACGTCCTCGTCTGCCTGCTGGAGTTCGACTCGGAGGCCGCGGACACCGCCCTGTTCGCGCACGACGGCGTCCCCACCTTCGCCCCCAGCAGCTTCGCCCCCAACGCGATGCAGCGGACCATCCAGGGCATGAGCGGCGCCCAGGCCTTCTTCCGCGCGTCGGGCCGGGCCTTCTGCGCGTACGCGGTGCTGGGGAGCCATCGCGACCGGGTGGCGCTCACCCCGCGGGTGAACGAGCTCATGGCCACTGTGCGGATCGAGGACCTCGGTCCCTCCCGATAGCCTCGCCCGGTGCCCAAGCGCGTCGTGATCGTCGGTGGTGGACCCGCGGGCAACACCGCCGCCAGCCACGCGGCCCGGCTCGGCGCCAGCGTCACGATGGTCGAGAACGACGTGATCGGCGGTGCGGCCCACCTGCGCGACTGCATCCCGTCCAAGGCGATGATCGCGACCGGAGGCGCACTCGCGGCCGTGCGGCGCTCGCCGGAGATGGGCCTGACGCCCGCTGTCGCCGGGGTGGATCCCGCCGTCCTGCGGGCGCGGATCGACGCCATCGAGGACCGCCTCGAGTCGGAGACGACGCAGCTCCTGGAGCGGCAGGGTGTCCAGCTGCTGCGGGGCACCGGCCGGCTGACGGGTGAGCACGAGGTGACGGTCAGCGGGTCCGACGGCGAGCTGCGGCTGGAGGCGGACGCCATCGTCCTCGCCACGGGCAGCCGTCCCCGTCTCCCGGAGTGGGCCGCGGTCGACGGCACCCGGGTGCTGTCCACGCGCGACGCCTACCCGCCGGCGGACTGGCCCGAGCACCTCGTCGTGATCGGGTCCGGCGTGACCGGGGTCGAGTTCGTGCACATGTTCTCGTCGCTGGGCAGCGCCGTGACCTTGATCGTGTCCCGCCAGCAGGTCCTCCCCCAGAAGGACTCGGAGGTGGCCGCCGCGCTCGAGGACGAGCTCCTGCGCCGGGGCGTCAAGCTGTTCAAGGGCGCCCGGGCCGTGGGGATCGACCACGAGGGCGACGGCGTCACCGTCCGGTGCGACGACGGCCGGGCGGCTCGGGGCAGCCACGCCCTGCTCGCCATCGGGTCGATCCCGAACAGCGAGGGTCTCGGGCTCGAGGCGGCGAGCGTGAAGGTGGATGAGGGCGGCTACGTCCCCGTCGACGCCGACTGCCGAACGAACGTCGCGCACATCTACGCGGCCGGCGACCTGTCGGGCCGCCTGCCGCTGTCGTCGGTGGCCGCCATGCAGGGCCGGCGGATCGCCGCGGAGATCATGGGCGTGCAGTCCTCGAGCGAGCGCAAGCTCGACTACGACAAGGCCGCCTCCGCGATCTTCACCGTCCCGGAGATCGCCGACGTGGGCCTGGCGGAGGCCGACGCCTTCGCCGAGGGCCGCAAGGTCCGCGTCACCAAGGTGCCGTTCTCTGCCTCTCCCAAGGCCTTGATCGAGAGCCACAGCCGCGGGTTCGTCAAGATCGTCAGCGACCCGAACACGGGTGTCGTCCTGGGTGGCTCGATCGTGGGCCGGCACGCCGCCGAGCTCGTGTCGGTCCTCGCCGTGGCGGTCACCAACGGCCTCCGGGTGCACGACATCGTCGACAGCCTCCTCGTGCACCCGTCCTTGGCCGAGGTCTTGGCCGAGGCCGCCGAGTAGCGGGTCGCCGCCTCCGATGCCGATCGACCTCGCACCCATGCCGCTCCGCGTGCGTGCGGTCGCCCTCCCCGGTGGAGAGCGGCCGCCGACGACCTCCGACGCGCGCTCTCCGATCCCGTCGTGGAGGGCCTTCGGATCGACCACCAGCGCCTCGGCGGCCCGTGGGACTCCGAGGCGGACCGCGGCTTGACCGAGGGACTGGTCGACCTGGTGCTGCTCGTGACCGAGCCGCACGACGACGGAGGCCACGCGGCCTTCCTGGCCGACGCGGTCGCCGTCTTGTCCGCGGACGCGACCATCGGCGCCGTGGGGCGCCCCCACACGGCGACGGCGCCCGCGCACCCCTCGCGCCGGCGGCCGGGGACCTGCTGGTGCGGGCGGACGCCTTGCGCCTCGTCGGCGGGCTGGGCGACGCGCCCCCGGAGCCGGGTACGACGTCGACCTCTGCGCACGGCTGTGGGCGACCGGCTTCCGCGTCGCCACCGCCGGGGTGCCGTCCGACGCGGCCCAGCCCCCCTGGACCGCCGAGCTCCAGCGACGGCTGACGGAAGCGATCGCCCTGCTCCTCGACGACGAGGACCTCGAGGGCTCGGCCTGGCGCGCCGCCGAGGCCGCCGCCCCCCTGGCGGCCGTGACGGCACGGCGGGCCGCCCTGTCCCCCCTGCGCCGAGCGCGGCAGCGGGGAGCTCGTCCCGATGCTGCACGAGTGGGTCGCGCAGTGGTCCGCCGCTGGCGGCCCGCCCGAGGCGGTGGAGCTCGTCGAGCGGCTCGGCGCCCTCGATCGAGCCGGCCCGCGCCGGCGGGTCCTCGTGGTCACGATGGATGTGCTCGCGCCCTCCATGGCCGGCCCGGCCATCCGGGCCACGGCGATCGCCACCGCGCTGGCCCGCGAGCACGACGTCCGCCTGGTGACGACGTCCCGCTGCGAGCTGGAGCGCCCCGACCTCGACGTGCGGGGCGTGAGCGACGCCGCGCTCGAAGGGCTCGTCGGTTGGGCTGATGTCGTGATCCTCCAGGGCTGGGTGATGGTGGGGCGCCCCTGGATCGCCTCCTCCTCCTGTGTGGTGGTGGTGGACGCCTATGACCCCATGCACCTCGAACAGCTCGAACAGGGCCGAGACGCCGGTGGGACCCGCGGGCGGGTCGAGGCCGTGCGCGGCGCCACGGCCACGCTCAACGAACAGCTGCGGCGGGCGGACCTCGTGCTGTGCGCGAGCGACAAGCAACGCGACCTCTGGTTGGGAGCGCTGGCCACGCTCGGTCGCGTCAACCCGGTCACCTACGACGTCGACCCCTCGATGGGTCACCTGATCGCCGTCGTCCCCTTCGGCGTGCCCGACGAGCCGTTCCCCGACGGCGCCGGCGCCCTCAAGGGCGTCGTCCCCGGCATCGGGGTCGACGACCACGTGCTCCTCTGGGGCGGCGGCGTCTACAACTGGTTCGACCCGCTCACCCTCGTGCAGGCGGTCGATGCGCTTCGCCACCGCGTGCCCACCGTGCGGCTCTACTTCATGGGCATGCAGCACCCGAACCCGGGCGTGGCGCCCATGCAGATGGCGAGCGACCTCCGCCGGCTGTCCGACGAGCGGGGCCTCACCGACGTCCACGTCTTCTTCAACGCCGGATGGGTGGCGTTCGAGGATCGCGCCGGCTACCTGCGCGACGCGGACATCGGCGTCAGCACGCACCTCGATCACGTGGAGACCGCCTTCTCGTTCCGCACGCGCCTCCTCGACTACCTCTGGGCCGGACTGCCGATCGTCGCCACGCGGGGCGACTCGTTCGCGCCCTTGATCGACGAGCGCGGCGCGGGTTGCACCGTCGATGCGCAGGACGTCGCCGGGCTCGAAGCCGCGTTGGAGGCGATCCTGCTGGATCCGTCCCGAGCGGCTGACGCGGCGGCGGCGAGCCGACGGACTGGGCGCCGAGCTCACCTGGGCGCACAACCTGCAGCCCCTCCTCGCGTTCTGCCAGCGTCCTGGCCGGGCGCCCGACATCGCCTGCCCCACGTTGGAAGCCGACCCCCGCGACGCGGGGATCGAGGTCGGCTGGCGGCGGGACCTCCGGGCCCTGCACGTCTACCTCCGCGACGGTGGCCCCCGGGTCGTGTGGCGTCGTGCCACCGGCCGGCTGCGCCGCCGCTGGGCCGAGCTGCGACACCGTTAGCCTTCGCCCATGCCCGCGCTGACCCCGGTCGCTCTCCTCGCGTCCTCGCTCCTCGTCCTCGCCGGAGCGATGAAGGTCGTGGATCCGACGATGACCAGCGGTGCCCTGCGGGCGTTGGGACTGCCACACGCTGCCGGGTCTGGTGCGCGCCGGCGCCGCGGCCGAGGGCGCGCTCGGGATCGCCGCCCTGGTCGTCGGGGGATGGGTGACGTGGGCGCTCGTCGCCCTCAGCTACCTGGCGTTCGCCGCCTTCGTGGTGGCCGCGCTCCGGGCGGGCACGATGGTCGGCTCCTGCGGGTGCTTCGGGCGGGAGGACACGCCTCCGCACTGGAGCCACGTCGCGCTCGAACGTGGCGATCGCTGTCGGTGCGGCCGCGGTGGCCGTCCTCGCCCCGGGCGCGGCGCTCGCCTCGCTTCGCTGGGACGGGGGCAACGGCGCCGTGGTCGTCGGTCTCACCGCCCTCGCGCTGTTCCTCGTGCACGCGGCCTTCGTCGACCTTCCCCGAACGTTGGCCGCCGCCCGGGCCGTGCGCCCGCGCACCTGATCTCCGCTCCGGCGGCGCGTCGTACACTCGCCGGGCACGACCACGCCACCCCCGGATGGGGGCGGTCCGCCTGGGTGGAGGCTCCTGGTCTGCGCCCGAGACTCATGCCCCCCGTACCCCGCACCCCTCGTCGCGTCCGGCGGACGTCTGTCCTCGTGGCGCTCCTGCTGCTCGGTACCGACCGCGCCGCACGTCGCCACCGCCCACGCGGTGGTCGTCGGGGACCCCAGCTCAGGCAGGGCCGAGGTCGCGACCGAGCGAGTTGCCGTCGTGGCGGGCGCCGACGGGCGGGGCCAGGTGCGGCGCACGGCGGTGCCGCCGTTCGAGATGATCGGCGTCCACTACACCGCGCCGGCGCCGGCGGAGGCGCGGGTGCGCGTGCGGTGGCAGGGGGTCTGGACCCCGTGGCTGCCCCTCGACGGTGCGAGCGGACGACGCTCCCGACGCGACGAGTGATGTCGCGGCGCCAGGTGGACCCGAGCCAGCTGGTCCGCTCCGAACCGCTCTGGGTCGACCGCGCCGACGCCTACGAGCTCGACCTGCCGCCCGGAGTCGCGGGCGCGAAGGTGCACCTCGTGCGCGAGGTCGGCGCGCCGCTCGTCGACGAGGCCCCGATCGCCACCTCGGCGGCCCCGATGACCGCCGCGGCAGCCGACGACGGAGGCGCGACCCCGCCGCCGATCCTCCTGCGCGCCGCGTGGGGCGCCCGGAAGGAGAAGGACACCCCGACCATCGCGCCGTCCCTCGACCTGGCGGTCGTCCACCACACCGCGGTCGGTGGCCAGAGCTACCTCGCCAGCGACGTGCCGGCCATCCTGCGGGGCCTCCAGGCGTTCCACATGGACGCCAACGGCTGGGACGACATCGCCTACAACTTCGTGGTCGACCGGTTCGGGCGGATCTGGGAGGCGCGCGCCGGAGGCATCAGCCGCGCCGTGCAGGGCGGCCACGCCAAGGGCTTCAACCAGCGCAGCGTCGGCGTCGTGGTGCTCGGGGACTTCCGCACCGATGCGATCTCGACCGCGAGCGTCACCGCCCTCGGCGACCTGTTGGGGTGGAAGCTCTTCCTCCACGGCGTCGATCCGACGGCTCCAGTCCGCCGGATCTCCGCCGACAACCCCCGCTTCCCCGAGGGGACGGTGGTCACCCTCGACGCCGTCGCCGGGCACGGCGACACCGGCTACACGGCGTGCCCCGGCGACCACCTGCAGGCTCAGCTCGGCAGGATCCGGTCGCGTGCGGCGAGCATCGCGGCGACCAGTCGCGGGTCAGGGACGTTCGCGGCGCGCTCGGTCTCGATGGGCATCGCCGCGGTGCCGCTGCGGGGCGACTTCGACGGCGACGGGCGCGGCGACGTCTTCTGGTACGGCCCCGGGTCGGCCGCGGACCAGGTCTGGTACGGGCGGGCCGACGGCACCTTCACCTCGATGACGACGTCCGTGACGGGTACGTACACGCCGTTCGCAGGAGACTTCGACCACGACGGCCGCAGCGACCTGTTCTTCTATGCCCCGGGTTCGGCCACCGACTCGATCTGGTACGGCGCGACCGCCGGCTTCCGCCCGACCCCCACCAACGTGACCGGCACCTATCAACCCGTGACCGGGGACTTCGACGGCGACCTGCGCACCGACGTGCTGTGGTACGGCGCCGGGGCGGCACCCGACTCGCTCTGGCTGGCGGAGCCCGCGCGGCGATGGACGAACAAGGTCACGAGCGTCGCCGGCACGTATGCGCCCGTGGTCGGTGACTTCGATCAGGACGACCGCTCCGATGTGCTCTGGTACGGCTCCGGATCGGCACGCGACGGGCTGTGGCTCGGGGGATCGGACGGCTTCCGGTCCCGTTCGGCCACGGTCCCGTACGTCGCCACGCCCCTCGTCGGTGACTTCGCCGGCGGCCGAGGGCAGGACGTCCTCTGGTACGGCGTGGGCGCCGCCGCGGACGCACTCTGGGTCAGCGGCGTCACCGGCGGCTTCAGCCCTCGCGCGGTGACGGTCGCGGGCACCTACCGCCCGGTCGTGGCCGACGTCGACGGCGGTGGCCGTGACGACATCGTCTGGTACGGCCCCGGCGGGGCATCGGACAGCCTGTGGCGAGCGCGGGGCGACGGCACGTTCACGACGTCCAAGCCGACCATCGGGCTCGACGCGGTCGGCCTCGCCCTCGATGGCGACGGCGACGGGCTGCAGGATGTGCTCTGGTACGGCGCCGGGTCCGCACCGGACGGCTACTCGCAGAGCACCTAGTGCTTCGGCGGCGAGCATCTGTGGCCCAACAACTTCTGGATCTCGTCCAGACTTGGTGCTACGTTCCGCCTCGTGTCGACCGAGCTGCCCGAGATGATGCTGCGCCGGCACGGGATGCACGTGACCGCGCAGCGCCTGGCCGTGCTCCGAGCGGTGTCCGATCTGCCCCACAGCACCGCGGACGACATCCATGCCGCCGTGCGCGCTGAGATCGGCGCCATCTCGCGCCAGGCGGTCTACGACACGCTCGTGGCCCTCACCGACCGCGGCGTCTTCCGTCGCATCCAACCGGCGGGGTCGTCGGCCCGCTACGAGAACCGGGTGGGGGACAACCACCACCACCTGGTCTGCCGGACCTGTGGTCAGATGGTCGACGTCGACTGCGCCGTGGGCGACACCCCCTGCCTGACGGCGTCCGACGACTCCGGCTACGAGATCGACGAGGCCGAGGTCGTCTACTGGGGCCGCTGCCCTGCGTGCTCGGCGACCCCCGACCCGTCCCGCCCCCTGCACGCATGA
>CAVRKU010000001.1:0-14344 GCA_963721695.1 uncultured Microthrixaceae bacterium | reverse complement strand
TACCACAGGCACCCGAGGGTTCAGGGCGTGACGCCAGTGGTCTCGGCCACCTGATCGGCCGGCTGCACGAGCGGAGTGCGGTGCAGCTGGACGAGCGCGGCCACGGTGACGGCGGCAGTGACGATCGTCCCGATGCCGAACGCAGCGGGATGATCCCCGTACTCGTCCTGGCTGCCCACCTCCGCGGCGATCCCGATGAACAGGGCGGCCATGCCGAGGAGCGGGGCCAGGCCGAGGAGGCCGACGGCCCGCCGCCACGGTGCCACCCCAGCGCCCACGACGAGGGCGTAGCCGAGCGCCGAGAGCGTCATCCACAGTGGGAGGGCCCACGCAACGAACGTGCTCAGCACGGCGAGCGCCAGCACGACGAACCCCACGGTGCGCATCGTCGAGCCCTCTTCGAACTGACTGACGATCCAGACCGCCGCGACCGTCAGGAGCGTCCCGAGGAGCAGCGCGATGGCGAAGATCGCATACGGGGTCTCCCAGTTGTCTCCGGTGTCCTCGGCGAGGACCTCCCACAGCCCATAGCCGCCGACGGCGATCCAGGCGACGGTGGCGAGGACAGTGAGGGTGCGCAAGGTGTTTGTAGGCATGGGGCTCTCCTTGTGAGCGGGTATGCCCTACAGACGACCGGGCGGCTCTACCCGGGTGACAAGGCGCCTGGGCGCGCTGATCTTGGTTCGCCGGGCGTGCCGTAACCCATCGTTCACCGCTGGCGATAGCAACGGTGGGCGACGACGAGTGTCCAGAAGGGACATCTGTGACATGCGAACCGCCAACGAGATCGCCGTAGCTTCTGCTGTGCTGGTGCTCGCGGGTGGCCCCGCTGCTGATGCCGGGGAGATCGTCACCGGCAGCGAGGCCGGCGACGGCGACGAATCCACCGGCTCGGGAAACGCTGCCGATCAGGCAGCAGGCTCAGCCGACGCCGCGAGCAACGGCACGGTTAGCCGAACCGCCAAGGTTGCGGACGCTTCCAGCGCTGGCACAACGGCAGTCATGCCGCTGCTCGTGACCACCCGGAAGTTTGGGTTGACGCCGCCCAGGGCATCCACTTCGCCGAACGGCGAGCTACCTCCGGAGGACTCAAGATGAAGAAGCTTGCAGCAGCGCTCCTGGCGTTGACGGCACTGGTCGCGATGACGGACTCGGCCGGCGCCATCACCTACGGCGAGCTCGACGCCGACGAGCACCCATACGTCGGCTTCATCATCTACTTCCTGCCGGAAGAGCCCGGCTGGTTCAGCTGCTCGGGCACCCTGATGGACCAGAACACCTTCCTCACCGCTGGTCATTGCACCTTCGGCGTCGGGGTCGACGGTGCGGTGGATCCGGACGGCACGGGCGGCACCGACATGTGGGTGAGCTTCGATGCCTACGACGTCCTGGCCGGATGGCCGGCGCGAGCGGACTACGACACCGAGGAGGCGCTCTACGCGGCCCGGAGTGCGTGGCTGAACGACCCGCAGAACGGGTTCATCAGCGGCACGGCCATCCCCCACCCCGACTACGACGACTTCGCCCAGTTCCCGGTGAACTACGACGTCGGCGTGGTGGAGCTCGACGAGCCATACGTCCCGAGGTACGAGGACGGCACGCTGGCGGGCTACGGAGAGCTCGCCCCCATCGGAACGGTCGAGAGCATGCTCGGAGCGACCGGTCGAGGCCGCAACGCAGCGCTGGTGGAGAACGTCGGCTACGGGATCCAGTCGGTCCAGCCCAACCCGCAGGACGAAACGACCCGCTACAAGTCCACGTCCCGCATCGTCGAAGGCAACGGCAACCAGGCGCAGGGCGGCAACCTCCACACGCTCAACAACCCGAGCCCGGTCGGTGGTCGGGGCGGAACGTGCAGCGGCGACTCTGGCGGCCCCGTGTTCATCAACAACACGAACGATGTCATCGCGGTGGTGTCCTACGGCTTCAGCGGCACCTGCCACGGCGCCGACTACTCATGGCGGGTCGACACCATCGACAGCTACGCATTCCTCGCTGCCTACATCGACGGCGTCGTCGCCCCGGCGGCCCGCTGATCAGCCGTGGACCGGCGTTGGTTCGCTTCGTCAGGAGCCGGCGAGGAGCTTCTCGATGTTCTCGAGGGTCTTCTCCATGCCCGCGCCGTGTCGTTGCGAGATCGGGTGAGACGCAGCATCGGCTTGAACCCTCGTACTGGTGAGAAGTCCCACGTCTCGCGGACAGTCGTGCCTTCCTCGACGGGCTCGAGCTCGTAACGCCAGATCGCACCGGGTCCCACGATGCTGCCGATCGCTCCCGTCGCCGCGTGCTGCCACACGATACGGCGGTTGTCTTCGAACTCGATCACGACGTTGTGGGTGGAGTAGGGAACGCCCCGTTTCATGCCCATTCCGAAGGTGTCGCCCAGCTCGACACGCTCAGGAGCGTTCTCGGCCTCCCTCACCGTGCCAGAGCCATCGATGTCGTGATGCCGACTGGGATCGGCGAGCAACGCGAAGATCGCCTCCGGCACGGCGCGGATCGTGCGCTCAACGGTCTCGACGTCACCGGACCGAGTCATGGGCGGCAGCGTAGGACTGAACTGACGAGGCCGCTGAGGCCCTGATCATCGGCCTGCACGTCTCCAGCAACCCGTTCCTTCGGCGCCCGCGACGCTCTGCCCGTTCGCCCCGAGGTCGAGCACTCCTTCTCGATACGCGGAAAGGCCAGCGTCATGTGGAAGGCATGGACGATGATCACGCTGTGATCGGCGACGCGATGGCTATGGGACTGGTCGATGATGAGGCGACCGCGAGGTATCACGATGAGGGCTACGTGGTGCTGCGCAAGGCGTTCGATCCGTCGGAGCTCTCGGCTGAGGTCGACGACGCGTTGGTGCGAGGCCTACGAGGCGATGGCGAGGTGAAGCAGGGCAGCGGTGGTGTCGAGTTCCGGGTCGTGGTGATGATGTGTGAGAGGACCCCGGTCAGTCTCGCGTTGCTCGATGTGTTTGCGGTTACGGCGTCGAAGCTCCTGGGGCGGCCAGTGCTGCCAGGGCGCGCCAAAGGCACGCGGTACTTCGGATCAAGCGGCTTCCACGCTGATAGCGACGCGGCGATCCCGAGCCTCAGCTTCGTCGCATACCTCGAGCCCCTCGATGCGACCTCCGGTGCGTTGCGCGTGATCCCTCGTTCGCACCGCCACGACGGGGCCGTAGTGGCGTCCGACGCCGTGGCGCTTGCGACCAGCCCCGGGGACGTCATCGTCTTTGACGAGCACCTGACGCATGGCAGCGTTGGTGGGGTCGTGCGCCGACAGTGGCGCGTCGACTTCATCGCGGAGCCCCGTAACGGCGCCGAAGAAGCACTGGTGTACGCGAGCTATGCGAAGCTGTTCGATCTCGAATGGGATGCCGGTGACGATGTCGATCGGTACCCAAGCTATGGACCGTACTGGC
Source organism: uncultured Microthrixaceae bacterium (assembly GCA_963721695.1). Classification (GTDB taxonomy): domain Bacteria; phylum Actinomycetota; class Acidimicrobiia; order Acidimicrobiales; family VFJN01; genus VFJN01. The sequence continues at coordinate 10,929 of CAVRKU010000001.1, read as the reverse complement.
AGACGCTCGACCGTCCCTGGACGACGCGGCTCGAAGCCATGGGGGTCTACGAGCTCGCCGCGCGCCACGCTGCAGCCGTACACGCTCGCAAGCGTCGCGCGTAGACATGTGCGAGCTCCAGCATCGGCAAACACGCCAGCGAGATCACGGCCGGCCTGACCGGCCACAGCCAGCAACTGGGTCCCCGTTCCAACAGACACACGGCGCCGTCGAACGAAGCACTCGATCCGGGACGCCACGTCGGACGCGTGGTCAACCGAGGCTGACTACCCGCAGCGATTCGTCCAGGTCGGGGGCCGCGAGGCTCTCCAGGAATGTCCGGAGCATGGTCTTGGCGAAGGCGATGGTGCCGGCTGCGGTCCCGCCGACGAGCTCGCCCCGGGCGAAGGCGGCGTGGAGCTCGTCGAGACCCATCGACCCGAGGTCCGTGTGAGTTGGCGTGGCCGGGTCGACGGCGATCACCAGGAGGGCGCACCCCACGTAGAGCCGGGTGACCCGAGCCATGAGCGACAGGCGGGCCTGATCGAGCGGGTCCGGCGTCCGGCCGAGCCACGAGCTGAGCAGAAGGTGTCGCAGCTCAGTCGTGGGGGCGAGGTGGCTCGCGATGATCGCCACGTCGATGAACGGGTCGCTCCGCGCTGCTGTCTCCCAGTCGACCAACCACAGGCGGTGACCATCGAAGAGGAGGTTCTGCTGGTTCGGGTCGCTGTGGCAGGACACGAACATGTCGGGTTGCCACGGGTAGGCGGCCCGGATCCGCTCGAAGCCGTCCCGATGGGCGTTCAGGAGCCCTGGTGCCACCCTCCCGGACCCTTCGAAGAACGCGAACATCCTGTCCAGATTGTCGAAGTAGTCCCCATGAGCCTGGAAGGGCGTCGTCTCGTGCAGCCGGGTCAGCAACCGGCCCGCGTCCCGGGTCGCCCCCGGCGACCCGCCGGGATGCTCCGACAGCGGCCGCTGGGTGACGAAGCCCATCACCACGACGCCCGCCTCGGCATCGAGGTGTCGGACTGGGGGAGCAATGCCCGCGTCCGCCGCGATCCGCATGCACTCGTACTGGTACGGGTTCCGCATGGCGCCCGGCAACACCTCGACGCGAACCAGGTAGGGGCCGTCCGTTGCATCCACTCGATACGTGAGCGCACCGGACCAGCCGCCCGTGACAAGCGACATCTCTCGCGCAGTCGTGCCGAACGCCGAGTCGATCACAGCGAGCACGAGGTCTCTGTGCTCCTCGGGAACGATCGACAGATCGAGCGCGGCCATGATCCTCCCCTCGCTTCACAAGCTCGAAGGCGAGTGACCGCATTTGGCTGCCGCCCACCACGGGGCTGACCAGGACATTCACGGGTGGGCCGTAAGGGACTCGAACCCCTGACCCCCTGCGCGTCATGCAGGTGCTCTAGCCAACTGAGCTAACGGCCCGTGAGGGAGCGACGTTAGCAGCCGGTCCTCGTCGGGCCGAAGCCGGCTACGTGCGGTCGTCCGCCTCGCGGCGCGGCTCGTCGACGCCCTCGACGTCTCGTTCGGCCATGCGCTCCCGCTCCTCGGCGGCCGTCTCCTCAGCCAGCTCGTCGAGCTCCTCTTCGACCTCTTCGCGCAGGTCCTCGGGCGTCTCTCCGGTGTCAGACATGCCGGGTGCCTTCCCCGGGATCGCTCATGCGATACGCCCGGCCAGCTCACCGATGCCGTCGACGGACAGGACGACCTCGTCCCCCGGGGCCAGCCACGGGTAGCGATCCCGCCCGTGGACGAGCCCCAGCTCGAGGATGCAGCCTGTGCCCACGGTGCCCGACCCGATCACGTCGCCCGCCCGCAGGCGCGTGGAGCGAGCGGCGTGCGCCACCAGTGCCCCCCACCCGAAGTGCAGGTCGGCCAGCTCGCCTCGACTCCACTCGACGCCGTTGACGCTGGCCGTCATCGTTCCCGCCGGCACCCCGTCAGCGTCGAGCAGCTCCTCCGGGGTGACGAGAAACGGTCCCAGCGAGGTCGCGAAGTCCTTGCCCTTGGCCGGTCCCAGGCCGAGGGCCATCTCGCGACGCTGCAGGTCGCGGGCCGACCAGTCGTTCATGATCGTGAACCCCGCGACCACGGAGAGCCAGTCGTCCGCGTCGACGTCCTCGCAGTCCCGCGCGATCACCGCCGCCACCTCGAGCTCGTAGTCCAGCTCCTTCGTGTCCGCCGGCGTCCGGACCACCTCGCCGGGGCCGAGGACGGCGCCCGGGTTGGTGAAGTAGAACACCGGCAGCTCATACCAGTCGGGCTCCATCTCCAGGCCCCGGCTGCGACGGGCGGTGGCGACGTGCGCCTCGAAGGCGTAGAAGTCGCGGATCGACGGCGGCTCCGGGACGGGAGCCAGGAGCTGCACCCGATCGATCGGCTCCGGCTCCGCCAGGGCCGGCGGCACGGTGGGTCGGTTCGACGCGATGGCGATGAGCCGACCCTGCCCTCCCCGCCCGGTGCCATCGGCCACCGGTGTGATCAGCTCCTCCGTCACCAACCCCACCCAGATGGAGCCATCCCGGGCGGATCGATACCGCGCCAGCTTCACGTGTTCAGAGGTTCCCGCGGCGAGCCTGGGCGCGTTCGATGGACTCGAACAGGGCCTTGAAGTTGCCCTCGCCGAACCCGGTGGCGCCTTCGCGCTGGATGATCTCGAAGAACACGGTCGGGCGGTCGGTGAGCGTCTCGGTGAAGATCTGGAGGAGGTGGCCCTCGTGGTCTCGGTCGACGAGGATCCCGAGCTCGGCCAAGGCCGGCCAGGGCAGCTCCACCCCGGCCAGGCGGGTGCGTGCCTCGTCGTAGTACTCGTCGGGGACGTCCATGAAGCGCACGCCCCGAGCCCGCAGGGCCCGCACCGCGGCGACGATGTCGGGGGTGTGGAGGGCGATGTGCTGCACGCCGGGTGTGCCGTAGAAGTCGAGGTACTCCTCGATCTGGCTCTTGCGGCGGCCCTCGGCGGGTTCGTTGATCGGCAGCACGACCTTGTCGTGGTTCCAGACGACGGTCGACATGAGCGCCGAGTACTCGGTGGAGATCTGCTCCTCGTCGAAGTGGGTGAGCTCGTCGAACCCGAGCACGTCCTGGTAGTACGCCACCCAGTCGCTGAGGTGGCCCTGCTCGACGTTCGCCACGACGTGGTCGAACCGGGTGATGCCCACATCGGGGCCCACCGGCCGCACGAGGTCGGACGGCTCGAACTGTGGCGCGAACCGACCCGTGTAGGCCGATCGGTCGAGGAACGTGTGGACGGTGTCGCCGTAGGCGCGGATGGCGGCGTGGTGGACGACGCCGTGCTCGTCCTCGTCCTTGGCCGGCTCTCGCAACGAGGTCGCCCCCCGGGCGAGCGCGGCGTCGTAGGCCCCGGGGACGTCGTCGACGAGGAAGCAGATGTCGCGGATCCCGTCGCCGTGCGACCGGACGTGCTCGGCGATGGGGCTGTCCGGATGGAGCGCGCCGGACACCATGAAGCGAGCTCGGCCTTGTTCGAGCAGGTAGCTGACGCGGTCGCGGCGCCCGGTCTCGGGTCCGGCGTAGGCCACGAGGTCGAAGCCGAAGGCGGAGGCGAGGAACCCGGCGAACGCCCTGGCGTTGCCCACCCACCACTCGAGGTGATCGATGCCGCCGAGGGTGGGGGCCGCGGGAAGGGTGGTCATCGCTCGACGCCCGCCTCGTGGTCGGCCCACAACCCGGCCCAGAACGCCTGCACCCCGTCGAGCATCCGGTCGGCCCCGTGGGCGAAGGCCTCAGGGTCGAACCACGGCTGGGCGAACGCCTCCTCGAACTCGTCGGCGGTGTGGGCCGCGTGCTGGTCCTCCACCTTGTCGTGCCACGTCCAGAACGCGAGTGGCAGCTTGGGGCACTCGCGAGCCCGGTAGGCCTCGAGCCCGGCGATGAGCTCCTTCCAGAACCCCGCCGCGGCCCAGTGCTCGACGGCGAAGCTGGCCCCTTCGGCGACCGACGCGTCCTCCGAGCCGTACACCTCGAGGAGCTCATCGCAGAAGAAGAGGGTGGGCTCGGTGCCGTGCCGGCGCTTGCCCAGCTCGTCGAAGCCGAGCCCGAGCGGGGCCGCGAAGCGCAGCAACCACTCGAAGTGGGCGGCCCCGAAGCGGAAGCGACCTCCGTCCACCGTGCCCTCGGTGGCCACGAGCTCGGGATCGGTGCCTGCCGCCGCGGCGGCGGCGCCGGCGTTGAACACGACGCCCAGCTCGTTGAGGAGGATCTCCTTGCCCGCCCGATAGGTGTCGAGATCGGCGGCGTTGATCACCTTGCGCAGCTGCGCCTCGACGAAGAGGTGGCTGAACACGGAGAACTGGACCGTCAGGTGGCGCACCTCGCCCCGCGTCGCGTCGCCCGAGGCGAACCACGAGGTGTAGGGGTTGTGCTCGACGATCGGGTGGTGCGCGACCAGCGCGTCGATCCGCTTCCGGAAGCTGTCGAGCGTGGGCTGGGTCGTGGTGATCACGAACGGCGACCCTCCTTGGTGCACGAGTTGCGCCCCTCAGCGAAGCCGCCGCCGACGATCAGGTCAAGCATCTCGTGATTTCGTGCACAGAACGACCACCGACCCCCGCCATGTGGTAGACATCCTGCTCATGTTGCCCAGCGGAATCGACGCGCTCGACGCCAAGCTGATCCAGGCGATGTGCGAGACGCCACGGGCCGGCGTGATGGAGCTGGCCCGTCAGCTGAGCGTTGCCCGCGGCACCGTACAGGCCCGCCTCGACAAGCTCCAGAAGCGCGGCATCATCAGCGGGTTCGATCCCGACCTCGATCTCCAGGCGATGGGGTACGAGGTCCTCGCGTTCGTCTCCCTCGAGATCGCGCAGGGACGTCTCGACGACGTGATCGAGCACCTCCAGACGATCCCGGAGGTCCTCGAGGCCCACGCGACGACCGGACCCGGTGACCTCCACTGCCGCGTGGTCGCCCGCACGAACGCCCACCTCCAGCAGGTCCTCGGACGCGTGCTCGAGGTGCCGGGGATCATGCGCACGACGACCCAGATCGCGCTGAGCGAGCAGGTGCGCCACCGCGTCCTGCCGTTGGTCGCACAGGTGATCGACGAAGCCACCGACCGGCCCCCGGCGCGGAAGAAGCGCGCCACCCGCTGACCGCGCTCGCAATGGTCTGCGGGACCCGTCGGGCCCGTCCGTAGGCTCATCGGATGCTCGAACCCGACACCAGCTCGGTGCCGCTCTCGTCGGCGCCGCCGCTTCGCCAGCTGTGGGTGCACGCGGGCCGCCATCGGCCGCGGATCGTCCTGGCCACCGTCTTCTCGGTGCTCAACAAGATCTTCGACATCATGCCGGAGCTGCTCATCGGCGCGGCCGTCGATGTGGTGGTGAACACCGACCAGTCGTTCATCGGCTCGCTCTTCGGCGTCGAGGACCCGTACACCCAGCTGCTCATCCTCACCGGGATCACCGTCGTGGTGTGGATCCTCGAGTCGGTCACCGACTACATCGCCGATCGCACCTGGCGGAACCTCGCCCAGGACATCGAGCACGACGTGCGCATGGAGGCCTACACGCACGTCCAGGAGCTCGAGCTCGCGTACTTCGAGGACCGCTCGGCGGGCGGGTTGATGGCCGTCCTCAACGACGACGTCAACCAGCTCGAGCGGTTCCTCGACATGGGCGCCAACGAGGTGATCCTCACCACCAGCAACGTGGTGTTCGTGGGGATCGCGTTCTTCCTCATCTCGCCCGAGATCGCCCTCCTCGCCTTCGTTCCCATCCCGGTGATCATCGCGGGGTCGCTGCGCTACCAGCGCACGCTCGAGAAGCGCTACGACGCCGTCCGGGCGGCGGCCGGACGCATCGCCGACACGCTCACCAACAACCTCGGGGGCATCAGCACCATCAAGGCCTTCACGGCCGAAGCACGGGAGGTGGAGCGGGTCGCGGTCGACAGCCGCGCCTACAGCGACGCCAACGGCGAGGCGATCCGCTACTCCGCCGCCTTCATCCCGCTCATCCGCATGGCGATCCTCGCCGGCTTCACGATGACGCTGCTGGTGGGTGGACGAGCCGTGCTGAACGGCGACCTCGAGATCGGCCTCTACTCGTCGCTCGTGTACATGACGCAGCGCCTGCTCTGGCCCCTGACCCGCCTCGGCGAGACGCTCGACCTGTACCAGCGGGCCATGGCCTCGTGCCGCCGGATCTTCGGGCTGCTCGACGTGGACCCGTCGATCCAGCCCGGCACGCGGGAGCTCGCGGCACCGGTCCGGGGCGCGGTGCGCTTCGACGACGTCTGGTTCGGCTACGGGCAGGTCGCCCACGTGCTGCACGGCCTCGACCTCGACATCGCCCCCGGTGAGACCCACGCCATCGTCGGCGCGACCGGGGCCGGGAAGAGCACCGTGGTGAAGCTGCTCCTGCGGCTCTACGAGCCGTCCGCCGGGTCGATCACCATCGATGGGGTGCCGATCGACGAGCTCACCTTCGGGTCACTGCGCGGCTCGATCGGGTTCGTCAGCCAGGACGTCTTCCTGTTCCAAGGCACGGTCCGCGAGAACCTCACCTACGGTCGGCCCGACGCCACGGACGAGGACGTGATCCAGGCTGCCACCCTCGCCGAAGCCCACACGTTCATCAGCGCCCTGCCGGACGGCTACGACACCATCGTGGGCGAGCGCGGCCAGAAGCTGTCCGGAGGCCAGCGCCAACGGCTGACGATCGCCCGGGCGATCCTGCGCAACCCGGCCATCCTCGTGCTCGACGAGGCCACCTCGGCCGTCGACAACGAGACCGAAGCCGCCATCCAGCGGTCGCTGGCGCGCGTGTCGGCCGACCGCACGACCATCGTCATCGCGCATCGGCTCTCCACGGTGCGCCATGCCCACCGGATCCACGTGCTGGAAGCGGGTGAGGTCATCGAGGCGGGCACCCACGAGGAGCTCGTCGAGCTCGGCGGCCTGTACGCCGCCCTGTGGCGGGTCCAGACCGGCGACGCCGTGACCGCCGCGACCGACTGAAGCAGTCGCCGCAGGCGAGCGACGAAGACAACTACTCAGGTGCGAAGCCCTGACGCAGGGTGTTCTCGGTCGAGACCCGCGGGTCGAGGAACTGGTGGAGGTAGTCGGGCCCGCCCGCCTTGGAGCCGAGGCCGCTCATGCCGTAGCCGCCGAAGGGCTGACGCCCCACCACGGCGCCGGTGATGTGGCGGTTCAGGTACACGTTGCCGGCCCGCAGCTCCGCCGCGGCTCGCCTCAGGTTCACCGGGGAGCGCGAGAAGCAGCCTGCCGTCAGGGCGTAGTCGGTGCCGTTGGCCAGCTCGAGGGCGTGGTCGAAGTCGCGCGCTCGCAGCACGGCGAGCACCGGACCGAAGATCTCGTCGGTGGCCACCGGAGCGGCCGGGTCGTCGACCGCGACGATGGTCGGCCCGACGAACCACCCGCCCTCGGGCACGTCGTCCCGGGCCAGGAGCACCGTGCCGTGCGCCGCCGCCTGGTCGATGTAGCGACGGACACGCTCGTGGGCGTCGCCGTCGATGACCGGTCCGACCTGCACCCCGGTGGTGGCGGGGTGACCCACGAGGAGCTCCTCCGAGCAACCGACGAGGCGCTCCACGACCGCGTCGTAGGCGCGATCGACGACGATCAGGCGCGACGCGGCGGAGCACTTCTGCCCGGCGTAGCCGAAGGCCGAGTACGCCGCCGCCGGGACCGCCTGGTCGGGGTCGGCGTCGTCGTCGATGATCAGCGCGTTCTTGCCGCCGAGCTCGCACACGACCTTCTTCATGTGCCGTTGGCCGGGCTGGACGATGGCCGCCACCCGGTTGATCTCGAGGCCGACGGCCTTGGAACCGGTGAAGGCGATGACGGCGACGTCGGGGTGGGCCACCAGCCGAGCGCCGACGTCCTCGCCGAGCCCTGGCAGGAGCTGGAAGACCCCGGTCGGCGCGCCCGGCGGCGAGGAGGGCCTCCGCGAGGCGCCACGCCACGCCAGGGGTCTGCTCCGCGGGCTTCAGGATCACGGGGTTGCCGGCCGCCAGCGCGGCCACCGTCATCCCGCAGGGGATGGCGAGCGGGAAGTTCCAGGGCGCGATGACCACGGTGACGCCCTTGCCCTGGTAGGTCATGCGGTTCGCCTCGCCCGGGGGCGATTGCACGAGGTCAGCGGCGGATGCGGCCAGGCGCAGCACCTCACGCCCGTAGTACTCACAGAAGTCGATCGCCTCGCACACGTCGCCATCGGCCTGGTCCCATGGCTTGGCCGCCTCGAAGCACTGGAGGGCAGCCAGCTCGTCGCGACGCTGACGCATCCAGTCGGCCGCTCGGAACAGGAGGGCAGCTCGCTCGCTCGCGGGGGTTCGCCGCCACCCGGGTGCCGCGGCGACCGCGGCCGCGACGGCGGAGTCGGCGTCGGCCGCGGTGCAGGAGGAGGACGTGGCGACGACCACGCTCGTCTGGGCCGGATCGACCGAGACGATCGTTGCCGCGGTGTGGACCTGCTCCCCCGCGATGACCGCCGGCACCCGGAAGCCAAGGCCGTCGCGGACCCGATCGACCGCCACCGAGAAGCCCCCGCGAGCGGAGCTGCGTCGCCATTCGCGCAGGGGCTCGGGGTCGTAGGGCGACGGTGCGTCCGGATCGGTCGGCTCGACGACCGGCGGTTGGGTCGGCCCGGGGATGTCAACGGCCGACGGGGACGCCACGAGCTCATCGAGGTCGCGTCCCTCGGCGAAGCGGTGCCGGACGAAGCTCTCGTTGGAGGTGTTCTCGAGCAGGCGACGCACCAGGTAGGCCATCCCTGGCACCAGCTCGCCGACCGGGCCGTACACCCGCAGCCGCAGCCCGAGCCGCTTGATCGCCGCGTGCACGGGTTCGGCCATGCCGTAGAGGAGCTGCACCTCGTAGCCGTGGTCGGGGACGCCCCGGTGGCGTCCGTAGCTCACCGCGTAGGCCAGCGAACGGAGGTTGTGCGATCCGAAGGCGGCTCGAGCGGCGCCGTGGTGGTCATGGAGGAGCCGGACGCATCGTTCGTAGTTCGCGTCGGTCTCGTCCTTGTTCTCGTACACGGGTGGCTGCCATCCCGCGGCACGGGCGTGCACGGTCTCGGCATCCCAGTACGCACCCTTCACCAGCCGGACCGTGATGGGCGTGCGGCGGCCACCGGACCAGGCGATGAGGTCGGCGAGGTCGTCCCTGGCGTCGCGCAGGTAGGCCTGGATGACGATCCCTGCCGCCACGTCGGCGAACTCGTCCTCGGACAGCAGGTCCCGGAACAACGTGAGGGTGAGGTCCTTGGCGTCGTAGTGCTCCATGTCGAAGTGCACGTGCGCGCCGCGCTCGCGCGCCATCCGCAGGATGGGCCGGATGCGCTCCTTGGCGGACTCGATGCCCTCCCGCCGGCTGAGCGGCTCGTAGTGGGTGGCCAGGGCGGTCGGCTTGATGCTCACGTTCACCCGGGGCAGGAGCCCGATGTCGTCGCGCTCCAGGTGATCGTCGGGCGCCCACGACGGGGCCGCGGTGCAGAGAGCGTCGAGGAGCTCGAGCACTCGGGCCTGGTAGCGATCGGCCTCGCGGCTGACGACCGTCTTCTCGCCGAGCAGGTCGACGGTGGCGGCGCTGCCCGATCGCCAGAGCGCGTGCAACCCGTCGACGGCTTCGGCCGGCGTCGAGCCCACGATGAACTGCTCAGCCATCCGAGCGATGTTCTTGCGGGCGACGCGTGACTCGACGGCGGCGCCGAAGGGCACCCGGTCGGCGAGGTCCACGCCGAGGTCGAGCGCCTTCGGGATGTCGACCCCGTCGAAGTACTCAGTGAGGTGGCGCGCGATGTCCTCGCGCCCATCGAGGGCTGGGAACACGTCGACGAAGCGGAACAGCTGGGTCTTGAAGGCGGGGCGCGACATCGCCCAGTCCATCATCCGGTCGCTCCACCACGACATGCGGAACACCCGGGAGCGCTCACCATCGCCCAGCTCCGCGATGCGGCGAGCGAGCGTCTGCGTGTCGCGCTCGACACCGGCCGGATCCATCACCTCCGACCGTACCCGTGTCGGGTCACCGCCACGGTGTCCGTGACGGTGACCCGCGACGGAACTACCTGACGGCGTCCTTGAAGGACTTGCCGACCTTGACCTTCGGCACCGTGGCGGCGGCGATCTGGATCTCCGCCCCCGTGGCCGGGTTGCGCCCTGTACGAGCGGCGCGCTCGGCCCGCTCGAAGCTCAGGAACCCGGGGATCTGCACCTTGCCGCCACCGGCGACGGTGCTGGTGACGACATCTTCGAATGCGGCGAGCACGGAGCCAACCGCAGCCGCAGATTGACCTGACTTCTCGGCAACGGCGCTGACGAGTTCGGCCTTGTTCATCGAGGGCCCTCCTTAGGGGCAGTACTAGCGACGGTCACGCTAAAATGCCGTTTTCACGGCGTGGTGGATGCTCCGGGCCCTTGGGCGGCTAGCTCGCTCCATGGGCGTGGTCGCACAATCGCTCCTCGCCCTCCTTGATCGTGCCCCCGGCGACGCCCTCGAGGGCGGCGAAGGGACCGCAGGGGTGCGGTTCCGTCCAGACGTGGATCATCGGGGTCTCGTTGCCCTTCGTCAGACCAGCCGCGCAGTTGCCCTCGGCATCGGTGAGGCCAGCGACGCGTGGCCCGGCGAAGCACAGGTTGTCGTGGACGTGCCACTGCGTGAGCTTGCCGCCCACCTCCGGCACGTCCGCGAGGGTGTCGCCCGGGTTCATCATGAACATGGCCGCCACCAGCTTCTTCGGCGTGACGCTGGTGTCGTAGACGAGCGACTCGGGGTAGTCGGGATCGAGGATCTTGTCGTCGTTCATGTTCACGTTGTTCAGGTAGTGCTCGTGGCCGAGGAAGCCGTCCCCGATGGACACGAAGCCCATGCTCTCGGCGACGGCTGGGTCGGAGAACTGCGGCAGGTCGGGATCGTGATGGCGAGGAGGTTCTCGGCCG